>NZ_CP035704.1:0-1200000 GCF_004168365.1 Pseudolysobacter antarcticus | reverse complement strand
GGCGACGATGCAGCCGCGCGCGAGTTGTTGCGCGGCGCGTTGCCGGTGTTGCGCATGGCCTTACTGGCGCAGGCGAAGGATCGGGTGGATGCGGAACGTTTGGCAACGAAATTGGGTATCGGCTTCAACAAATAACGGCAGAACTCAAGCGTGGGAAATGCTGGAAAAGATCTCGTCGCGACTCGGATTTTTTTGCAAGACCGGGAATCCTGGACACAGTTCCATCACCTTCCTCCGTTCTGCGTTCAAGCTTCCCTTGCTTCAACTAGTCCAACGCCAGTTTTAGGTATTGGAAAAATTGCGGAAGACGGCGCGTCTTTGATATCCGTCGGCCTGACTCGCGACGCGCCGGCGGGAATCGCCTTAAGCATCCAGTTACGCATTAAATTCGCCAGGCCCTGCTCCAGATAGTGATGCGACAGGGCAGCGAACGACAATGCAAAGGCTGTCGAAATGAAGATGTAAGCCCAGGCGTGCGCCGACGGCGCCTGACCGAGCGCAACGAGCCAGCGCGTGATCAGACCCTGTGAAATCAGGTGTGTGAGGTAGAGGGAATAAGAAATTGTTCCCAGCCACATGCAAAAACGGGGCACCGAAATCTCAATCGTCTTGCTGGTAATCGCCATCGACAAGACCATAATCGCAATGGGCCAGCCCCAGTTGGTTGGCCCATGCATCCCTGTCACCGCCCCATAAATGCACCAGATCGCAAATGCCACGCCCAGACCCAGCACGTGATAAGCAACCTTGCGGTTGCTAATTCTGACTCGATCCGACAGATACAGCCAGCCAATGACTACGCCGGCCAGAAACTCCAGAACGAAGGGGCTGGTAACGATATTCATGTAGCCAACCGGGTAATTCAGATTTGCCGTCACATCCATGCTCAAACTGCTCCAACCTAACGGAATCAATATCACCGTCAGCAGCACCCACGATACCAACACAAACCAGCGCAGTCGCTTGAACAGCAGGCTCATGGCAAAGATGGCGTAAAAATACATCTCGAACTCAAGCGTCCAGCCAACCGGTAAGGTCAGCGAGAAATATGGGACATAACTGGGGTCGGCAGGAAGCATCGCCATGCTATGCCAAAACGTTGCCCGATTAGGCGCTTGATGGAAATAGCTGAGCCCCCCATTGAGCACCAGCGCGTACAACAGTGTCGCCACCGCATAGACTGGCCATACTCGCGCAAATCGCTTGATCGCAAAACGTGCGGCATAAGAACCTGTTCAAAGTCTTTTGAGCAGTAGCGTGAGGAAGGCAAGGTGAATGAACTGGAGGCTGGTATTGAGCTTGCGCTCGCAGTTCTTCCAGAGTCGTCGGCATTTCTCCAACCAGGCGAAGGAGCGCTCGACCACCCACCGCTTCGGGATAACGGCGAAGGTATGCAATTCATTGCGTTGGGCGATCTGCACGGTGGCACCGATGGCGCCTTGGACCGCTTCGGCAAAGGGCTGGCCGACGTAGCCGCCATCCGCTAGGACACTTTGTACCCGATGTAGGTTTGCCTGACATCGATCTATCGCCTGCAAGGCGCCCTTGCGATCGGTGACTTCCGCTGTAGTGTAGTGGTCAACTAATTTCGGACACCCCGCTAGGGCAGTTCAGGCTGCGGCTCGTTCGTACTCGTTGGGCGAGCGATAGCCGAGTGTGGAGTGCAGCCGAGTGGCGTTGTAGAAGTTGACGATGTAGTTGGTGATGTCGTTGATCGCTTCGGACGCGTTGGCGTAATCGCGCTGCCAGACGCGCTCCATTTTCAGGTTCAGGAAGAAGCGTTCCATGACCGCGTTATCCCAGCAGTTGCCCTTGCGACTCATGCTGCTGAGTAGTCCGTGATCGGCCAGCAACTGACGATGAAGTGCGCTGGCGTATTGGCTGCCGCGGTCGGAATGCATGATCAGGCCAGGCTTGGGTTGGCGCGCCGCGATGGCCATTTGCAGCGCCGCACACACCAGTTCGGCCGGCAGGGTCGGCGCCATGGCCCAGCCCACGATCTTGCGCGAGAACAGATCCAGCACGGCGGCCAGATAGAGCCAGCCACGGCGCGTGCGGATGTAGGTGATGTCCGCCACCCACGCGCGGTCGGTGGCGACGGGGTTGAATTGGCGCTGCAGCACATTGCCGGCGATCGGCAAGGCATGCGCGCTGTTCGTGGTGGCCACGAACTGACGTTTCCAGTGCGTGCGCAGCCCGTGACGCTTCATCAGACGGCGCACGCGATGACGCCCGAGCGTCAGGCCTTGGGTACGCAAGGCCGCACACAGTCGCCGACTACCATAGTTGCCGCCGCTGGCATGGAACGCGGACTTCAGATGCACACTGGTCGAGCAGAGGACGGGGGCCGTCTGCGCACGCTGGCGGGCGGCATAGAAGCCCGAACGGCTGACCTGGAACAAACGGCATAAGCGGGTGATGCCGGCCTCCGGTTGCCAGTGAGTGATCGTGCGGTAGATCACTTCAGTTCCCGGGCAAAGAAGGCCGACGCTTTTTTTAGCAAGTCGTTGTCCTCGCGCAATCGCCGATTCTCGATCTCCAACTGGCGAATACGTTGCTGTTCAGCCGTCAGCGGTTTGCCCAGGCCAGCACCGCCAGCCTGCTCGGCGGCGTATTGCTCCCGCCAGCGGCGCACGGCGCTGTCGACCAGGTTCATGTCGCGGCAGACCTGGGCCACGCTCAGGCCTTGGTCTCGAATCATTTGAACTACTTGCAGTTTGAAGGCTGCATCAAAGCTGCGACGGGCGGATCGGTTCATATCGTTTGTCCTCGTTGGGGGAATGATCCCCTATCGAGGTGTCCGTTAGAATTAGACCAGTACATAGTCACCGCAATAGCGTGAGGCAGTCCCTGCGTATCCACGGCAATATGCCGCTTGATCCCCGAGACCTTCTTGCCGGCATCGTAGCCCTTATGCGTCGCCGTGTCGGTGTTCTTTACGCTTTGTGCATCAACGATCAAGAAGCTCGTCATGGCGTTGCGCCCCTGCTTGATACGCACCGCGCCCACCTGATTTTTTTAACGCCCGCTCCAGCAGGCTGATGCCGTTCTCGTCAGGCTCGCTCCAGATCGAAAAGTACGAATGCACCGTTCGCCATTTCGGAAACTCCGTGGGCAGCATGCGCCACTGGCAGCCGCTTTTGAGGAGGTAGCGGACCGCGCAAAATACCTCGTACAGATCCACCCGACGCGGGCTGGTCTTCTTGCGTGCGCTTTCCAGCAAAGGATGAATTTGCTCAAACTGGGCGCGACTGATGTCACTCGGATAGGTTGATCTCATTCCGCCAGTATCAGCACGCCGGTCTCATAGATTGAGACTTTGAACAGGCTCTAAGACAAACTACCGTCCGAAGTTGCAGTCGAGTAACACATGATGAAACCGCTGATGATGAAAAAAAGATCCACGCCCATCGCGCCCGGAAGGAATATCTGCTGCGCCAACGGAAAGCTATCCGTGCCCAGCAATGCGTATCTGGCGTGGGTCAACACGACAAGCAGAGCAGCGACGCCTCTCAGCAATTGAATCCAATCGAGGTTTTTTTCATTTTTAATCATGGTGTGGCGAACTCGCTCGAATAAACGTCGGTACGAAAACTCAGATAAATACCGCGTTCCATTCGACCAGTCGCCACTGGCTGACCAGCCCGTGCACAACAAACGGATCATTGGTCGCGAATTCTTCGGCGGCCTCGCGCGTGGTGAACAGCGCCATCGCACCTTCCGGCGGATTGCCGAGCGGCCCTGCGGCGATAAACACACCGCGCGCATGAAACTCGTCCAGCATCGCGCGGTGCGCGGGATAATGTGCGGCGACTTTCGCTAGCGCCCCAGGCGCCATATCGTAAAAACAAACAATCTTCATGGGTTCTCCTGTGTGCAAGCTTGATCAGTCGGTTGCATAAAATCTCGCTGCGAATATGCGATCAATTGCTGACAAAACTGCGATTAGTTTAGCGTGGATATGCACTTCGAACAGCGGCGCGATCAGTGCGATGCACGTTGCCGCTCGTGAAAGCGTTGTGGCTGTCCATGCGTATCGGCAAAACATCGGCATCTGGGTCGGCAAACTCTATACTGTCGGCATGTCCAAGCTTCTGCGAAATCCCGTTTTGATCACGCTGCTTGTCGCCACCAACTGTGCGCATGCCGCGCAGAGCGTGGTGTTGCCGAGCTGGGTCTGTGCGCATCCCGACGCGATTTTCGTCAACGGTTTCGAGCTCGGCTCAGTGGCGGTTCCGCAACTGCATTCGAACGGCAGCGGTGGCGCGCAGCCGGGAAATATCACACGGCAAGTGGCGGTCACCGGCCTCGGTTTGCAAACGTATTACCTGTACGTTCCGAGCGCTTATGCGGCAAATCAGGCGTGGCCGCTGATCGTGGTTTTGCACGGTGCAGGTGGCCCCGGCACGTCGGCTACGGCCGCGCAGCAGGTGCGCACCGACTGGGGCACGCTGGCCGATACGCGAGGTTTTATCATCGCCTCGCCGGTGGGCACGAACAGCAATGGCGGCTGGAACGAACCCGACGTCAACGGCGGCGGCCCGTCCGACTACAACATCATCGCCAATACAATCACCGATGCCGAAGCGGCCTACAACATTGATCTTACGCGCGTGTATGGCTGGGGATATTCAGCCGGCGGCGAAGTGCTCGACGACATCGTTCTTACCGGCTGGGCTGGCGTGAATGCAAACTCGTTCGCCGGTTATGCCGTCACGGGTGCGGCCTTGGCCGGCTGCCCGACTTACAACACGGTGCAAAGCTGCGTACCGGCCAATGCCGCGCGCAAAATTCCGCTGGATATCCATATCGGCATGGCCGACTCCATCTATACCGGCGGTTATACGGCCAGCGACAAAAATGCATTTCAGGCGGCAGGCTGGGTGCTGAACACGACACTTTTTTATACCGTATTCAGCGATGGCAGCCCGCCGGGCGGACATACCTATTCAACAGCAAATCTGGCCCAGGTGTGGAGTAATCTTTGCCCGAAGGCGGTGACTCCCTGATTGGCCAGTCCGTCATTCCAGCGAGCGAGCTGGAATGACGGATCTTGCAACTTTGTCGCTATGTGCGGCTATTCTTTTTCCTCGCGCGCGATCGAGCCAAATACTTTCGGCGCACCGTTGCTGCCTCTGGTTTCAGACGTTTCTGCGACCGCTTTCGCCACTGCATGCAGCACCGGCGGTTTATCGACGAACGGCTTGATGCCGAGCTCGCCGAATACTTCGTTCGGCGAAATCAGTTTGCCTTGCGTGATCACGAGCGCGACCTTGCGGATGTCGCTGATGTTGCTGGTTGGATCGCCATCGACCAGCAGCAGGTCGGCCAGCTTGCCGGGCGCGATACTGCCGCGTTGTTCACTGGTGCGGGTGTACTTCGCGCCGTTGCGTGTCGCCACCTGCAGCGCCTGCGCGGGCGTGAGTCCGGCCTGCACATACAGCTCCAGTTCGCGCTGGAGGGTGAAGCCCGGCAATGCGTCGGTGCCGGCCACCAACGGGATGCCGGCGCGATACATGCGTCCGACGAATTCGATCATCTTGGCGTACGATTTCGCATACAACTTCGCGGTTTTGTCATCCGGAATATTCATGCTGGCGACACGAAATCCGCGCTGCACATCCAGCGGCATGTGTTCAGACACAGACGCATAGGCTTGCGACATATCGCCATCACGCTGCTGGATGAAATCGAACGTGGTAAGCGTGGCATCGATCACGGTTTGATGCTGCTTGAGCAACGCGATGAAATCCTGCACAGGTTTGGAATCGAAATCCAGTCCGGCGGTTTTTTCCGCGGGCAAACGGAAACGTTCGAGGCTGCGCGTGTCGGTGGTCGGCGTGACGAAAAAATTCAGCAGCACCTGATTGATGTGCTGGATTTCATCAAAGCCCTGCTCCACCACATCCTGCGCCCGCATGAATGCCGGCACATGGCCGCTCACGCGCAGACCGCGACTGTGCGCATACGCAACGGTCTCACGCACCATATCGTGCGGAAACGAATTGTAGATTTTCAGCTGCGGATAGCCGTGCTCGGCGTACCAGTCAACCGCGTCTTTCGCTTGCTGCTGGGTCGAGATGACAAAACCGTTGCGCGCGGAGAACTTGCTTTCGCCTTCGAGAAATCCGGCCGGCACGATTTGCGGACCGAGCAATTGTCCGGCCGCGGTTTCATCGAGCATCTGCTGCAAGGTGGGGTTGTCGTTGCCCATGTCGCGTACGCTGGTCACGCCAGTGGCTAGATCGAGTCCGCCATCCCAGCGGCCCATGTGTGCGTGCATGTCGAACAGGCCCGGCAACATCACGCGACCGCCGGCATCGATCTCGTTGTCGACGCCTTGGCTGGGCGATCCGGCCGGTAGCACGGCGGTGATTTTTCCACGCAGTACGTACACATCGGAAGCAGCGCCAAGCTCGGCTTTTTCGCTATCGAACACGCGTGCATTGCGCACCACGGTGAGGCCGCTCAACGGATGTTGCAGACGCGCGGCCATGTCCTTGAGCAGATTCGCTTCGGCGATTTTCTGATGCGCGTCGAGCACCTTGCCGGCGTCTTCATAACCTTCTTCGATCGCGAGCAAATACCCCGGCACGACCAGCGCGAACATGCGCGGTTTGTCGCCGGTGGTGGCCCAAATAAACGATGGCGACAGGCCCTGCCCGGTCAATGCGAGCAACTGCACTTTCTGGGATTTGCCGGCGTGGCTGACATCCACTTCATCGATCTTGCGCTGCGTGAGCGTGCCTGCCGGCAACAATGGCAGCTTGCCATCCGCGCGTTGCGCGAGTGCGCCGATCGCCACCGATGCGACTTCGAATGACGAATTCAGCGGCATGTATAACGCCGTACCACTGACCGTGGTCGCGCCTTTTTCCGTGGTCGACAACCAGCTGGCGTTGTCGCCCTTGCGGCTGAAATGTTCGTTGACCTTGGCGCCGAAAGTGGATGCGCCCTTGACCTGATATTCGCTCAGCGTGCCATCGGCAGCGACTCGAAATGTTTCGTCGAGTTCCGGCCCGCGACCGTTGTCCTTGAAGATGTAATGCACCTTGGTCTGGCCGTCGTCGCCGCGCTCGACAATTTGTTCGCCGGCCTTTTTGCCGTTGTCGACCAGAATCACGTAACGCGTAGTTTGTTTCGCCTGCACCGTGCATACGAACAGGCTGGTTATGGCTAGCACCAACAACTTTTTGTATTGCATGATCGAACTCCCCGAATGGATGCCGGACGGCCAAAAACGCCGCCGATGGATGTTTCTTTCTGACCAGACACGACTGCGACAAATCCAGACGAGCACACTAGCGCGTATCGCCACGCTTGGGCTGTGCCGCAAGTACTGATGCCGATTCGGCGCGCACGGTTGCAGTTTCGCCACAATCTTTCGCAAAGCGACATCATCGCTCGCGTACCGCAATTGTTGCGCAACGACAAGAGCCATCGGTGCCTGCAGATTTCTGCGCGCCACTGGCGCATAGTTTTGCGATCGGGATGCCGGCCCTTTTGGGCGTAATGCGTGCTTGCTGGCAAAGTGACACCCGTTATCGCACTCACGCCAGGGGGCAACGTGCTGCAGATTCTCAGATTCGGATTCGTGTGTTTTGTGATCGTGTTCGCCATGCTCAATATTGCCCGCGCGCAGGCAGTAGACATTGCTGCCGCTGCACCCGAAACCGTGGCGACACCGCAGATCAACTCAACCGCGCCGCAACACCGTCACAGCGCCGGTTACGATTATTACGCCACTGGCAATACCGGCAGCGGCCCGCCCGCGTTGACCGAAGCGGCGCTTTTGCTGATGGGCGGCGGCGCCGATGTCGATGCGGCATTCCGCTGGTTCATCGCAAAATCCGGCGGCGGTCATGTGCTGATCCTGCGCGTGTCGGGTAACGACAGTTATCACAAATATCTGTTCGACGAGCTCGGCGGAATCAGCTCGGTCGAAACCCTGGTATTTCATGATCGCGGCGCGGCCAGCGACCAACACGTACTCGAAATCATCGCGCACGCGGATGGCATTTTTATCGCCGGTGGCGATCAAGCCAACTACATCCGCGACTGGAAAGGCACGCCGCTGTCCGCCGCGCTCGAACAACATGTGCGTGCACACAAACCGCTCGGCGGCACCAGTGCGGGCTTGGCGATTCTCGGCCATTACAGTTACGGCGCGCTGGATGGCGGCAGCGTGGAATCGACCACGGCGTTGCACGATCCGCTCGGCAGCGAAGTCACGCTGGAAACGGATTTCCTGCATCTGCCGTTGCTCGACAACGTCATCACCGACAGTCATTTCAGCGCACGCAAGCGCCTCGGCCGATTGATCGTTTTTGTCACGCGTCTCGCCGCACAGGAAAAAAAGTCGCGCATCTACGGCATCGGCATCGATGAAAATACCGCGCTGTGCATTGAGGCGAACGGCAACGCTCGTGTTTATTCCGGCTCGCGTGGGCGCGCCTGGCTGGTGGTGCCGCAACACGCGGCGAGCTTGTTGCACGCGGGCAAACCACTGAGCATTTCGGATATCCGCATCGTCGGCCTCGACAGTCACAGCGGTCTGGATTTCAAGACCTTCGCGGTCGAACAACCGGCATCGAGCCGCATCGGCAATGTCAGCAATGGCGAATTTTCTCAGCACTGATTCTACGAGGATATTATCCCTCGCCGTCGCACTGACGATCGCTATTTTTTTGGCGTATCCGGAATCTAGTGTGGGAAGGCGACAACAGCGTTATCCCTGCCGCGGCCAATGATTCAACGCGTGATCGCGGACGGTCCCTACACTCCGACGTTGGTCCGACTTCTCGATGAAGGGTATTTCGAATAGCGCTCCGCCCCGCCTGCGAGTCCGAGCAGCGCGGTGAGAAGGGCGGGCCATTCGCCTGCGCATGAGAACCCTGCCTCCACTCCGCCTATTCGATCGGGCACGTTAACGTGCCCGCCTCGAAGCCGTTGCGATAGACAACGTCGCTCGCACGCAGAACCGTCACCGACAATGGCGCGGAAACACTAGCCGCATTCTGGGCATCGCCGCTGTAGCTCGCGGTCAGGTTGTAGCTGTCTTTGGTATCGGCTCCGATAGTTGCCAGCGTGCTCGTGGTGCAACTCGCGCTGCCGCTGTTCAATATCACGTTGCTGCACAGCGCGGATGCCCCCTGATTGAAGGTCACTTTGCCGGTCGGACTGGAACCGGTGACCACGGCCAGCGTCGTGAACGGCTGGTTTCCGACAAACGTTGTCATGCACGCGGTTGTCAATGCCGTCGTGGTCGTCGCCTTGGCGATCGTCACGGCCTGTGACGCCTGCGTGGCCGCTGCGTAGTTGACGTTGCCCGCCTGATCTGCCGCGAGAATGCAGGTGCCCGCGCCGAGCATCGTCACCGTGGTGCCGCTGACCGAGCACACGCTGCCGGTGAGCGAGGAATACGTGATCGCATTGCCGGAGTTCGCTGCCGTGTTCGTCGCCAGCGGATTGATCGCGAACGTGCCGTTCGACACAAAGGCGTGGCTGGCCGGGCTCTGCGACGGGAACGTGAGCGACTGACTGGCCTTGCCGATGCTCAAGGTCTGCGTCGCGGTGCCTTGCGCGTAGGTCGCATTGCCCGCCTGCGTCGCGACGATGGCGCAATTGTTGGTGCCCGCATTGATGCCGGTCACGACGCCCGCGCTCGTCACCGAGCAAGCGGTCGAGCTGGTCGAGTAGGTGATCGCATTGCCCGAGTTGGGGCTCGCACTCGTCGCGCTGACCGTGCCGATGCCATTCACCACCACCGTCGGTGCCGCACCGAAGGTCAGCGTCTGCCCTGGAAATTGGAATGCGCCGAGGTCGCAGGCGCTGGCCGGGCGCGGCAGCCCGCGCTCGTCCACGCTGATCGTGGCACCACTCGCACTGCTGCAACTGCCCGCAGCACTCGCGAGGCTTGACGCACCGATCGCCATCGTAAAAGGCAGATTGGTCACGCCATTGGCAGCCAATGGGCCCAACGTTGGATCGTTGGTGATCCAGCCACTGGGCAACGCGCCAGCGCCGTTCAATGCCGCGGAACTCATCACGAGATTGAAGGATCCGCTGGCGTTCGCCACGCTCGCGCTGGCGGCGTTGTTGGTGGTGCCATCGGCCACCTTGTCGGGTTTGTCGCTGACCAGATCGCGCCCACCGATGCTGTTCGACAGGATGCTGTTGCTCAGGGTCACGCTTGCGATGGCACTTCCTGCGGTGGGCACCGCGTTGTAGCCGAGGCTGTAGATTGCGCCGCCGTCGGCATTGCCCGCGCTGACGCCGGTGCTGGTGTTGGCCGCCCAGGCCGTGGCGGTATTGCCCGCGAGCGTCGAAAAACTGATCGATACCGAGCCATTGAGATTGAAAATCGCCCCGCCGTAGCCGTTGCCGTTGCCGCTGCCGCCGCCGCCGCCGCCGCCGCCGCCCGCAGCACTGTTCGCCGTCAGCGTGCAGTTGACCAGGCTGAGGGTGCCAGCGTGGTTGAAGATCGCGCCACCGAAGCCGCCGCCGCCGCCGCCACCGTCGCCACCGCCACCGCCGCCAAAGCCACCAACGCCCATGCCGAGGCTGAAACCGCCGCGGCCGCCGCCGCCGCCGCCGAAACCGCCGTCGCCGCCGAAGCCGCCGCCGGTATATTCGAAGAGGCCACCACCACCACCGCCAAAGCCACCGCCACCGGCGGTGGTGACGGCGTAGGGGCCGCCGCCGGCGAGGCCGCGGCCGCCGCCGCCGCCGCCGCCGATGCCGCCGCCACCGCCACCGCCACCGCCACCGATTTGGCTGGCGGGGTCGATGTTGCCATCCAGGCCGCTGCCGCCGAAGCCGCCGCCGCTACCACCGGGAAGACCGTTGCCGCTGCCGCCGCCGCTGCCGCCGCTGCCGCCGCCGAAGCCGCCGCCGCCGCCGCCGCCGTTGAAGTAGCCGGGCGGGTATATGGGGGCACCACCGCCAGCACCACCACCGTCACCCGCTGCGGCACCACTGGCGTTGCCGGCCAGCCCGGTGTGCGGCCCGCCGCCGCTGCCGGCGGCAGTCGCACTTCCGGCTTGGCCTGCCTCGCCTGTGCCCTGCGGCACTGCACCGCCCATCCCGCGTATCCCGCCCGCATCGGCACCCATGCCGCCGCCACTATTGCTGCTATAGGAGACGCTTACGACGGAGCCCCCGGTAGCGGTATTGCCGTTCAGCGTCACCGCCGACAAATCCAGCCGCCCTTGGTTGTAGATCGCGCCGCCCATACCCGCGCCGCCGCCGGAGCCGTTGGGGACGGCGTATATGCCGACGTACCCCAAAGCGCTGCCGCCCAATTGCACGCCGCCGGTGAGGGTTAGATTGTGCAGGGTCAGGTGGCCCGCGCCGGGGTGTTGTATCCCGGCGTGGCGCTGGTTTGCGCGTCGGCGCCGACGAAGAAAAAGCGCAGCCGCTTGGTGCCACTGATTTGCAGTGTGACGCCGTAGCCTTCGATCGTGATGTCGCTGGCGACTGGCGGCAGCGCATTGGGGCCGTACCAATAGTTGTCGGCCGTGCTGTAGCTAAGTGTTTGTCCGGCGAAGTTGGCGAGGTCGATCGTGTTCGCACCCAACGCCGCGCTGCTGCAATTGCCGGTCGAGGCGGTTGCCGAATTCGACAGTGGACTGATCGTCGTCGCGCCAGCCGGTGTTGCGTTGGTCGGATTGTTGGCGAGATTCGCCGCATAGATCGCCTGCGCCAGCGTGCAGGTCGTGCTCGACGGCGCGACATTGCCGCTGGTGACACTGATCGTGCCTGCCATCGCCGGTGCAACAGCAAATACGAGCAGCAGCGCACCCAGGCGCGCGATGGCGGTTTTGGTAACAGGCATATCAGTTCATCCCTATGAGCACGGCAAGCAACAGACAGCGCGGATACTCAAGCAAGCCGGCATGACCTGCGTTGCAACGGCGCGTTTGATACATTACTTGCGCGACAAGTATATTGAGCTTCGGACAAGCCCACTTGACTGAGCGTCTCAGATACTTGACTTAGCGTCTCACCTTGATCGCTCCAGTGGAACTCGGATGACACAACAGCAACCGCTGGTACCGCACGGCAATATCCCGTTCGTGCGCTTCTCGACGGCGGATCTGCCCGCTCGCGATGCGTACCCGGTCTGGCGCGAAACCGTATCGGTGATGTTCGAACCGACCATCGACATGGGCGATGAGGAGCCGTTCCGCGCCGAGGTCGACACGTTTCATCTCGGCGATATGCTGTTCTGCGAAACCTCGGTGGCCAGGCAACGCTTCGCGCGCACGCCGCGCATGATCCGCCACGATGGCATGGACCATTTCCTGATCCAGCTTTATCACAAGGGCGGCTACCGCGGCGACGTGAACGGCGAATCCATCGATCTGCGTCCCGGCGAAGTCAGCATTCTGGATCTGGCCAAGCCGCTGGCGACGCAGGCCGACAGCTCCGACACGCTCACGCTCATTGTTCCACGTTGCATGCTGGAGCGGCTGCTCGTCACCGACCGGCTGCATGGCCGCGTGCTGCGCGGCACGGCCGCGGGCTTGTTTTCCGATTACGTGTTTTCGTTGCAACGCCGCCTGCCGTCCTTGTTGCAGGAGGAGGCCTCGCTGCTGACCCAATCCTTGACCGGACTGTTCGCAGCACTCGTGCAGCCAACGCAGGGGAGCATCGCAGCGACCGTGCAAGAAGAGCTGGCGCTGGCGCGCGCCAAGCGCTACGTCGAAACCCATCTGCACCTGCAGTGGCTTGACGCAGAAGAAATCCGCTTGGCCGCCGGCATCTCGCGCGCCAGCCTGTATCGGTTGTTCAAACCGTATGGCGGCATCGCCTCCTACCTGCTCGCGCGCCGCTTGGCACGTTGCCGCTATGCCCTCGCAGCTCCGGGCCACGATCGCCTCATCGCCGCAATCGCGTATGCGCATGGCTTCGTCAGCGAAGCGCATTTCAGCCGGGCGTTCCGCCGGGCCTACGGCATCGCGCCGCGTGATGCACGCCATGGCAAGCACTCGGCGATGACCACTGCGACCAGTCCACAGCAGGCATTGCTAGCCGAGGCGGACTTCAGCGACTGGATTCGGCGTTTCCAGTACGAGACCGCATGAGTGCGGCCATGGGCCCGAACTCGAACCATTCGTACCCATGGTTGCTTGAACAATGCAGAGTCGGCATTCGCAACTGGAGGCGAAAGGCAACGGTAATCGCGCGTAAATCCCATCTTCCTGGCCAAGAACTGGAAAGTCGTTCGAATGCCGAAACCCACAGCAAGCTCGCAAACGTGAGGTTGGCTCTATCTGGGTTGCCCCACAATAGATTCCGGATATCCTTTTTTTGTCGACGCCGCGCGATCGCTCTTGAGTTCGGCGCGCAACTCGCCGACCTCGCGCAACAGGATTTCAATGTTCATTTCGTTCTTGAGGTTGACGTTGAAATCGCCATCCGACCTCGCGCGATCCTTGCGCGACTGCCGGTTCTGGCTCATCACGATCAGCGGGCCTTGCAGGCCAACTAGGATCGCCAGCGCGAGATTGAAAAACTGATACGGATACGGATCGAGCGGCGATTTCATGATCCAGCCGGTATTGATCAGACACCAAACCAAGGTGAACCCGAGCAGCAGCAAAATGAATTTCCAGCTGCCGTTGAGCTCAGCCACGACGTCGGCAAGTCGATCACCCCACGACAGGCTTTTCTCGAATTCCTCGTTGACGTTTTTTGCCGCGCGCGAAGACAACAGTGCATTGGTTTCGCGCAGGCGTGCGCTGATCGTGCGCAGAATCGCCAGCGCCGCACGCGGACGATGTTCGAGATAATTCTCCAAGGTCGCGCGCGGCAGTTCGTACAGCAGCACATCGCTGCCGGCGAGCGCGCTGGCGCTACGTGGCTTGTCGTCGAACAGCGCGAGCTCGCCGAAATATTCGCCGGGCAGAATGGTGCGCAACGCGATGCCGGGCGACTGCCCATCCGGCAGAAAAATATTGATCTCACCGTGCTCGACGATATACATCGAACTGCCGCTATCGCCCTGCGTGAAAATATTCGCGCCCGCGGCAAACGTACGCGACTCCAGCGCGCCCGCAAGTGCATCGAGATCCTGCGCCGAGAGGCCGTCGAATAAAGCGATCGAACGCAGCAGCGGGGTTGCCTTCATGTGGTTTCCAGCCTCGGGAAATAAATATTCTTGCGCCAGCGTTGGCTCCGATAAACCTTACTACGCTTTGTCGCAAACCGCATCCCGCGCATGTTTTTTTGGCAGGTTAAACATCGACAGTACGAAATCAATTTTCGAGTCAAATAAAAAAAAACGGCAGCCCGAAGACTGCCGTTTCGATTGTTGAAAAGTAGCGCGACCTACTTGGTATCGACCAACCACTTTTTCAGCCACGCATTGACGGTGTCATGCCATTGCACACTGTTCTGCGGCTTCAGCACCCAGTGATTTTCATCCGGGAAGGTCAGGAATTCACTCGGAATACCGCGGCGCTGCAACGCGGTGAACGCGGCCAGACCTTGTTCTTCGGGAATGCGGAAATCCTTCTCGCTGTGGATGACGAGCATCGGCACGCTCCACTTCGCGACGTAATTGACCGGGTTGAAACGCTCGTAAGCTTCGGGCTTGTCGAACTGCGTGCCGTGGTGTTCCCATTCGTCGAACCACAGTTCTTCGGTCGCGTACGACATCATGCGGCTGTCGAAAACGCCGTCGTGATCGATCAGGCATTTCCATGGTTTCTGCCAGTTGCCGGCAATCCAGTAGACCATGTAACCGCCGTACGATGCGCCGAGCGCGCAAGCGTGATCGCTATCGAGAAACTTGTACTTGTCGAGCGCCGCGGCATAGCCTTTCTGCAGATCCTCAAGCGGCTTGCCGCCCCAGTCGCCACTGATCGAATCGGTGAACGCCTGGCCGTAGCCGGTCGAGCCGTGGAAGTTGATCGTGACCACGGCGTAACCCTGGCCTGCGTAGGTTTGCGCGTTCCAGCGATAATGAAAATCGTTGGTCATCGCGCCCTGCGGACCGCCGTGAATGATGAACGCGATCGGATATTTCTGGCCGGCGTTGTAACCCACCGGCTTGACCACATAACCCTGCACGGTTTCATTGTTCCAGCCTTTGAAATCGAAGAACTCGTAATCACCGAACTGGATATTCGCGAGTGCTTCGGCATTCACCTGCGTGAGCTGCGTCGGCTTGCCGCCAGCACTCGTGGTGCGGAAAAGATCGGCGGGATTTTTCAGTGTGCTGTGCGTGTAGATGATGCTATCGCCAGCGATATCAAATCCTTCGACCTGACCGGTAGTGACGATCTTGCGCGCCTTGCCGCTCGCGATATCGACCGCGAACAGCGAATGATCGCCGTTGTCATCGCTGGTTGTATAGAGCGTCTTGCCATCTTTCGAGAGCTTGATGCCACCGGCCGAGCGATCCCAGTCGGCATCGATCTCGTGCGATTTTCCGCTCACCAGATCCAGCGCCATGATGCCGAAACGATCGGCCTCGAAAGTCGGCTTTTTCATCGCGAGGTAATACAGCGTTTTGCCATCGTGCGATACCACCGGCGTCGCATCCCACGCCAGATTTTCCACGGTCAGATTTTTCGGCGCAGCGGAGGCATCGGCCGGCACCGAGTACACATCGAAGTTGGTCGACCACGGCTCGGTGCGGCCGGCGATGCGCGCGTCGAAATACACGGTTTTGCTGTCGGGCGAGAACGAATACTCATCGTCGCCGCCGAATGGCTTGGACGGCACGTCACCATCGATGCCACGCGTAACCCAGGCGAGTTTGCCGGTATCGATGCCATCCTTGCCGAGTTCGGCGACGAACAATTGCGCGCGCGTGCCATCGGCCCAGGTATCCCAGTGGCGCACGAACAGCTTGTCGTAATGGCGACCACTGGCCTTGTTCGCGGCGCGTTCGTCCTGCCGTTTTTTGCTGCACGCGATATCGGCGCAATCGGTGAAAACATCCGCCGAGAACGCGACATGTTTGCCATCCGGCGCGAGCACGAAGTTGCTCACATCCAGCGGCAGCTTGCTGACCTGCACCGCATCGCTCAGGTGATCGAACACGGCGTGATATTTGATACCGAGCACCTTGCCATCCTTGACCGACGATGCTGCAGCACCGGCCACATCCTGCCGCCACAACTGCGTGCTGTCGCCACTCTTGCCGAGGTAATAAATGCTTGCACCATCTGCCGACCAGCGCGGACTGCTGGCGCGTTTTTGCGGATCGGTAAGACGAAACGGTTTCGCATCCTTGGCGGACAGATCGAGCAGCCACAGACTGGTCAAGCCCTTGTTCGCCGCGTAGTCGGTCTGGCGCAAGGTGTAGACCACCTGCGTACCGTCGCGCGACAGTTGCGGATCGCTGATGCGCTGCAGGTTCACAAGATCGTGCGCGTTGAACGGATGCGGCGCTTCGCTCGCGAGCAACGGACTCGCGCACAGCAACGCCAGTGTTGCGGCGAATAGTTTTGACATTGAATTCTCCCTGGAAAAACAGGCGGGCGGAAAGTGTTCGAGATCGGCTCACATACCAGCCGACAGCCAGCAATCGATACCGATCCAGCAACAGATTTTAAGTGTGATTGAACCCGCATCCTAGTGACTTTCGGGCGGGAAAGCACACTGCATTGCATCGACGCAATCAGCAGGCGCTGGCACGAGCTGCCCACAGCGCTGCGGATGGCTATACTCGCGCGTTGCGTCGTATCCCATTCAAGGATTTTCCATGTCGGCTGCCAGTCACACTGAAGTTCATGCTGCCGGCAACGATGCCGAAGAATTCCTCGGCCATCCGAAAGGTTTGTATGTGTGTTTCTTCACCGAAATGTGGGAGCGATTTTCGTTCTACGGCATGAAGGCGTTGCTGCTGTTGTATCTCGTCAAACACCATCTTTTCAGTGATGACCAGGGTTACATTCTGGTCGGCGCGTACGGCGGCATGGTGTACGCGATGCCGCTGATCGGGGGCTTGCTTGCTGATCGTTATCTCGGCATGCGCAAGGCGGTGGTACTCGGTGGAATTCTGCTGTGCCTCGGGCATTTCGGCATGTCGTACGAGGGCGCGCAGGCGACCCTGGTCGATGGTCAACCGCATCGCGACCTGTTTGCGCTCAGCGTGTTCTATATGTCGTTGGCGCTGATCATCAGCGGCGTCGGATTTCTCAAACCGAACATCTCCACGATCGTTGGCAAGCTGTATCCACCGAACGATCCGCGCGTGGATTCCGGCTTCACCGTGTTTTACGCCGGCATCAATCTCGGCGCGTTGTTCGCCAGCCTGATCTGCGGATATCTCGGCGAAGCTTACGGCTGGGGTTACGGCTTCGGCGCCGCCGGTATCGGCATGCTGGCCGGGCTCGGCATGTTCATCACCGGCCAGAAATATCTGCTCGGTCACGCCGAGCCGCGAGATCCCGCCAAGCTGCGTCAGCGTGTGCTCGGCCCGATCACGATCGAATGGGCAATCTACCTCGGCGCCGTGCTCTCGCTGCCAGTGATCTGGCTGCTGATGCAACTCGGTCACGCTGTGCTGTACGCGCAATTCGCACTGCTGACGGCATGGCTGATCTGGCTCGGCTGGTACGTGTTCGCACGCTGCACACGCGTGCAGCGCGAACAGATGCTGGCCGTGGTGTTTTACGTCGCCAGCGTACTGCTGTTTTTTGCGTTGTACGAACAGACCTACGGCTCGTGGGTACTGTTTACCGATCGCCTGCTGGAGAAAGATTTTTTCCCGTCACTGGTGATTCGCGAAGGCACGCCGTGGCCGTGGTCATTGATTCCGCTGGCCTTGAGTCCACTCGTGATTGGCGTCGCGCTACGCATGCATCGGCAGCGACTCGCGGCGGGCATGATCGCGGTACTCGGCACGCTCGGCTTCCTTCTGATTTTTCGCGATTGCATCGTGCTGCCGCAGACCGCCGGCTCGCTGACTTATCTCGGCGCGCTGTTCATCGTCCTGCTGTCGCCGATTTTCGCATGGCTGTGGCCGTGGCTGGAACGCCGCCGATTGAGCCCGGGCAAGGCGCTGAAAAACGTCATCGGCCTGGCGCTCGCAGGGATATCGTTTCTTGCGTTGGTCGCCGCCAACAATTCGGTCACGCCGGACCATCTTGGCTCGGTGTGGTGGCTTGCGTTGGCGTACCTGATTCTGGAAATTGGCGAGATTTGCCTGATGCCAATCGGCATGGCCGCGGTCACGCAATTATCAGTGCCGAGCGTGATCGGGGTGATGATGGGCGCGTTCTGGCTGGCGACCTCGTTCTCGGAACAGGCCGCCGCATTGTTCGGCAGTTTCGCCTCGCTCGACATCACCGAAGGCACAAAAATCGATGTCGCCGAAGCGACCGCAAAATACGGCGCATTGTTTCACAACATGGTCTGGCTGGGACTTGCCTCGGCGCTCGTCGCGCTGGTCTTGAGTCCATTGATCAAACGCTGGATGCACGGCGTGAAATAAGGATAGCCGTATAAACGTTTATATGGGGAAACAAAGAAACGGGAAAGAAGGTTTTCGCAACGATCCGCAATCAGCGGACAGCTTTTTTCCGTCGTTTCGTTTCCCCGACTCTTTACTGCCGCAGCGATCGATCAATGCGCAGCGATCTTCGCCCCCGCGCCGATATGCTTGTCGAGAAACGCCAGCATCTTTTCATAGAATTCGGCGATGTTTTTATCGTCGTAAAAACCATGACCTTCGCCACGTTTTTCCAGCCACTCATACGCGATATGGCGCTTCTCCAACGCATCGCGCATCTGTTCGGCGTTGGCAATCGGCACCCGCTGATCTTCGCTGCCAGCGACCAGCATCACTGCGGCCTTCAGCGCATCGACGTGTGAAATCGGTGAGCGCTGCATCAGCTCGGCATCGTTATCGCCGACCATCGATTTGAAATAATTCGTGCCCCATTGCGAGCCGGCGAAATCGGAATGGGTGCCTTCGTACTTCAGGTTGTAGACACCAACGTAACCTATCGCACAGCGATAAAGATCGGGTTCCATTTCGGCGCCCATGAGCGCCGCGTAACCGCCATAACTGCCACCGTAGATGCAGATGCGATTAGCGTCGGCGGCACCTTGCGCGATCGCCCAGCGCGTGGCGTCGGTGAGATCATCCTGCATCTTGCCGCCCCACTCGCGTTGGCCCGCCTTGTAAAACGCGTAGCCGTAACCGCTGGAGCCGCGAAAATTCAGCTGCAATACGGCATAACCACGGCTGGCGAGAAGTTGCACTTCCGGGTCGTATTGCCAGTAGTCGCGGATTTGAAACGGCCCGCCATGCGGCAGCACCACCAGCGGCAGATTTTTTGCCTGTTCCTTGCCGAGCGGCCGGGTCAGATAACCATGCAGATCCAGGCCATCGCGCGCCTTCAACTCGAACGGTTCCATCGCTGCCATCTGCTCGGGTTTCACCCACGAACGACGTGCCGCGAGAAACTCCAGCTTGTTGCTGGCGCTGTCGAACAGATAGAACTCGCCCGGATTGACATCACTCTGAACTGTCACCAGAAGCTTGCTGCCGTCGCGCGTGCTCGAGTCGATGCGCACCTCTTCACCGCCGAATTTCTGCATCAGCGTGCCGAGTATTTTCACCGCCGGCGCCTGCTTGTCGAGTACCACCAGTTTCGGCCGACCCGGTTCGTAACGCAACGCGACGATATCCTTGCGATCCGCACTCCACACCATGCCGTTGATGTCGCTATCTTCGGGCGGTGACAGCGCACTGAATTTTCGCGCCTCGATATCCCACGAACATAAACCGGCAGCCTTGCCCACACCGCAACCGAAATACACCGCCTTGCCATCGCGACTGAAACGTCGCGGCGTACGCACGCTGCCGTCATTCTTGCCTTCCTCGATCAGCTCCCACGAACTATTGCCATCGCGGCGGTAATACACCTGGCCTTTGAATTCGGCATTGATGCCATACGCAAAACGCGGCACTCCGTCATGATCGACGACAAACTCGGCATTGCGCATGGGTGCAGTGATGATGCGGGTGCGCGTGCCGTGGCGCACATCCATGCGATACACAGACGGGTAATCGCCTTCCGCCGAATGTGCGCCGTCGTTCCACGGTGTCACCGATATCAGCACGGAATTTTCATCGCTCGACCGATAATCCAGCAGCGACGCCGAGGCACGCTCAGCTTGCGCCTGCTTGATATGCGTGGCGCTGCTGATCGCCGGCCCGGCCTCGAATCCGAACAACACATCGGCACTGCCGCCATCGGCGTTCACGCCGAACAATTCGCCGGTGGCAACCGGACGCACGAGACCGCCCAGACGCAAGGTGACGCTGTAGATCACGCGGTGATCGTTGACCCAGTGGAAATCCAGAACTTCACGCCCGGAGCGCGCGTGCAGGTTCTTGCCGGAGCGATCCGACAGTCGGATCAGCGACAGCACGCGCTCGCCTTGCACGATCGCGATCGCGGCGAGGTATTTGCCATCCGGCGAAATTTTCATCTCGGTGTATTGCGCGTGGCGGGCGAAATCCGTCACCGGAATTTCGGCTGCGAATATCGAGATCGGCAACCACAGCAAAAGTAGCAAATATTTGAGCGACATTACCCCTCCGTGAGTGAGTGCCTTGCCAGCACGAGAGCGCCGGAGTATGCCCAAAGTTGTGCAAAAACGGCAATCGCGCTCATTGCCCGGCGAAGAAAAAGCCGCGACATTGCGCGGCTTTTTCTACTTGCTGCGGATTACGCAGTCAGGCAATCAACGTCGTGTCACTCGCAAGGTTTTCACGCCGCCCAGCCCCAGAATCAGGCCCAACATCAACAGCAGCCATGGCGTATTTACCGGCACTGCCTTCGGCGGATTCGCCTGCGGCAGCTTTACCACAGTCGACGCACTGGAGCTGGTTTGCGTAGTCTGGTCGCTGACGACGCTGGCGATATTGAGAATTGAACCCGTGAAGCCGCGGCTGATCGCAAAGGTCAATCCGGTCACCGTCACACTCTGCCCCACATTCAGCGTACCCAGATTGCATGGCAACGCGGAACACGGCGCACCGACGCTCACATACGTCAACCCAGTCGGTGCGGGATCGCTCAGTATCGCGTTGTTGGCAACAGCGGTACCGGTATTGGTGATGGTGATCGAATAGACGATGTTCTGGCCGGCAGTCGCGGTCGCCGGTCCGGTCTTTACGATCGTCAACTGCGACTGCGTCACTGGCGTGATCACCGTACTCGAGCAATTCGGATTCGACTGGCTCGGGCAGGTCGGATCGCCACCGCCGCTTACCGTTGCGGTATTCGCCAGACTCGTGCCGTTTGCTGCCGCCAGCGGCGTGACCGGAATCACGAAGCTCACCGGCGTATTGATCGCCAGACCCGCAGCGATCGTGCACGTCACGATTTGTCCGCTGGCCGCGCAACCACCCGGAACCACGCTGATGCTCAAATTGCTCGGCACGTTATCCGTCACCGTGGTGACAGCTGTAGTAACGGCGCTACCGATGTTGGTGATTGTCAGCGTATAGCTCGCCGGCGTGCCGACCACAAAACTGCTGTTGCTCGCGGTCTTGACCACCTGCAGCTGCGGCGCGTTCACCGGTGTGGTGACGGTGCTCGAACAGTTCGCATTGGCCTGGTTCGGACAGCTCGGATCGCCGCCGCCGCTGACATTGGCCGTGTTGGTCAATATCGTCGCATTCGCTGCGGGCAGCGGCGTTACTGCAATCACGAAACTCACCGGAGTGTTGATCGCCAATCCGGTAGCAATCGTACAGGTCACGGTCTGGCCACTTACATTGCAAGCACTCGATACGGTGCCGATCGTCAATGTGCTCGGCACGATATCAGTGATCGTACTGACCGCCGTCGTCGCCACGCTGCCGGTATTGGTCACCGTCAATGTATAGCTCGCCGCCACACCCACGACGAAGTTAGTGCTGCTAGCAGTCTTGACGATCTGCAGTTGCGGCGCATTCACCGGCGTGATGACCGTGCTCGAGCAATTCGTATTCGCCTGGCTCGGGCAGGTCGGATCACCGCCGCCGCTCACCGCCGCACTATTCGAAATACTGCTACCGCTGATCGAGGCTTGCGGCGTTACCGGAATCACGAAGCTGACCGGACTGTTTGTCGCCAGACCTGCCGCAATCGTGCAGGTCACAATCTGCCCGCTCACTGCACAACCGCTCGGTGCCGTTCCGATCGTCAGGCCCGTCGGCACATTGTCCGTAACCGTCGTCACCGCCGTTGTTGCCGCATTGCCGACGTTGGTCACAGTCAGCGTGTAGCTCGCCGCCACACCAACGATAAAGTTGCTGCTGCTCGCGGTCTTGACCACGCGCACTGCCGGTGCGTTTACCGGCGTGGTAATCGTCGTACTCGTGCAGTTCGCCCCCCCCGGACAGCTCGGATCACCGCCGCCCACTACGCTACCGGTGTTGCTCACGCTGGTGCCGCTGGCCGCGGCTTGTGGCGTGATCGGAATGACGAAGCTGACCGGGCTGTTGATCGCGAACGGGGCCGCAATCGTGCAGGTCACGGTCTGGCCGCTATTGCTACAACCACTGGGCAGCGTACCGATCGTCAACGTGCTCGGAATGGTGTCGGTCACGGTGCTGGTCGCCGTGGTGGCCGCCGAACCGCTGTTGGTCACCATCAGCGTATAGGTTGCCGGCACACCCACGATCAGCGGGTTGCTGCTGACGGTCTTCAGGATCACCAGCTGCGGTGCGTTCACCGGCGTACCAGTGGTGCTCGTGCAGTTCGGGTTGCTCACGTTCGGGCAGGTCGGATCACCGCCACCACTGACCGTCGCGGTGTTGTTCACCGTCGTGCCGTTGGCGATGGCTAATGGCGTGACCGGGATGATAAAGCTCACGCTCGCGCCCACCGCCAGACCGGCGGCGACCGTACAGGTCACCTGCTGGCCGGTGATGGTGCAACCGGCCGGGGCGGCACCCAGGCTCAAGCTCGCCGGCACGCTGTCGCTGACCGTGCTGGTCGCGATCGTGGCCGCACTGCCGATGTTGGTCACCGTCAAGGTGTAGCTGGCCGGCGTGCCGACGACGAAGTTGCCGGTACTGGCGGTCTTGACGATCTGCAAGGCCGGTGCCTTCACCGGTGTGGTGATCGTGCTCTGGCAGTTCGCCGTGTTGGCCGGGCAACTGCTGTCGCCGCCGCCGATCACGTTGGCGGTGTTGCTTAATGTCGTACCGCTGGCCGCCGCTTGTGGCGTGACCGGGATCACGAAGCTGACCGGGGTGCCGGTGGCCAAGGGCGCGGCGATCGTGCAGGTCACGGTCTGGCCGCTATTGCTACAACCGCTGGGCAAGGTACCGATCGTCAGGGTGCCCGGGATCGTGTCGGTAATCGTGCTCGTCGCGGTCGTTGCCGCCGTGCCGATGTTGGTCACGGTCAAGGTGTAGCTGGCTGGGACGCCGACGACAAAGTTCGTCGCACTGGCCGTCTTGACGATCTGCAGCTGCGGTGACTTCACCGGCGTGATGATCGTGCTCGTGCAGTTCGGGTTGCTCACGTTCGGGCAGGTCGGATCGCCGCCGCCACTGATCGTCGCGGTATTGCTCACACTGGTGCCGTTGGCACTGGCCAGCGCGGTGACCGGGATGACGAAGGTCACCGGCACGTTGGTCGCCAAGCCCGCCGCAATCGTGCAGGTCACGGTCTGGCCGCTACTCGTGCAACCGCCGGGCAAGGTACCAATCGTCAGGGAGCTTGGCACGATGTCCACCACCGTGGTGATGGCGGTCGTGGCCGCACTGCCGGTGTTGGTCACCGTCAAGGTGTAGCTGGCGGGGACACCGACGACGAAGTTCGGGCTGCTGGCGGTCTTGACCACCTTCACCGCCGGGGCGTTCACCGGCGTGTTCACCGTGCTCTGGCAGTCCGCTGTGTTGGTCGGGCAACTGGCGTCACCCCCGCCCACGACACTGGCGGTGTTGGCCAGGGTCGTGCCGCTGGCCGCCGGAAGTGGCGTGACCGGAATGACGAAGCTCACCGGCGTGCCGGTCGCCAAGGGGGCGGCAATCGTGCAGGTCACGGTCTGACCGCTCGCGCTACAGCCGGCCGGCAACGTGCCGATCGTCAGGGTGCTGGGAATGTTGTCACTGATCGTGCTGGTCGCCGTCGTTGCCGCCGTACCGATGTTGGTCACCTGCAAGGTGTAGCTGGCAGGCACGCCGACAACAAAGTTACTGGCACTCGCGCTCTTGACGATCTTCAGCTGCGGCGCGCTCACCGGCGTGATGATCGTGCTCGTGCAGTTGGCCGTGTTCGGACACGTCGGATCACCACCACCACTGACGCTCGCGGTGTTGCTCACACTCGTGTTGGTCGCCGCCACCGTTGGCGTCACCGGGATGACAAAGACGACGTTGCTGCCCGCGATCAAACCCGCAGCAAACGTGCAGGTCACCTGCTGGCCGCTCGCCGTACAACCGCTGGGCAAGGTACCGATCGTCAGGCCGCCCGGGATCACATCGGTGATGCTCGCGCTGGCCGTGGTCGTGGCACTGCCGGTGTTGGTCACCGTCAGCGTGTAGCTGGCCGGGACACCGACCACAAAGCTGCTGGTGCTCGCGGTCTTCACGATCGTCAGCTGCGGTGCACTCACCGGGTTGGTCACCGGCGATTGGCAACGCGCCGGCAGGCTCGCCAGCGGCGTGCCCGTGGCGCAACCCGGATCTCCACCCCCGGTGACACCGGCGGTATTGGTCACCGACAGGCCGTTCAGGCTGTTCTGCGGGATTACCGGGATGGCAAAGGCGACCGGCGTGCCGGTGGCCAGATTGGTGGGCACCGTGCAGGTCACGGTCTGGCCGCTGGCGGTACAACCGCTGGGCAAGGTACCGATCGTGAGTCCCGTGGGGATCACGTCGCTGATGCTGCTCGCCGCCGTCGTCGCCGCCGTGCCGGTGTTGGTCACGGTCAGGGTATACGTCGCCGGCTGGCCGACCACAAACGTGCTCGGGCTGGCGCTCTTGACGATCTTCAGCTGCGGGGCCAGCACGGTGTTGGTCGTGGTGCCGTCGCAATGCAAGGCCGCCGGGCAGCTCGGATCGCCGCCGCCACTGGCCACGGCCGTGTTCGCCACGCTGGTGCCGCTGGTGCTGGCTTGCGGTGTGATCGGGATCGTGAACACGACGTTGCCACCGACCAGGATGCCGGCCGGCAAGACACACGTCACGGTCTGGCCGCTCGCACTACAGCCGCCCGGCAAGGTGCCAATCGTGAGGCCGGTCGGAATGATGTCGCTGATCGTGCCGGCCAACGTGGTGGCCTGACCGGTGTTGGTCGCCGTGATCAGGTAGTTGTTCGGCACACCGACAATCAGGCTGCTCTGCACGCTCTTGCTCAACGTGATCTGCGGCGCGTTGACGCCGGTGATGATCGTGCTGGCGCAATGGCTCGTCGCCAGCGGACAGCTGGCATCGCCACCGCCACTGACTGTGCCGGTGTTGCTGATCGAGGAGGCGGTGCCTGCGGCCACCGTGATCGGTACATTGATCACCGGCGCATTGCCGCCGGGCAACAGCACCGTGGTCGTGGTGCAGGTCACCTGCGTGGTCGTACTGGCGCCGCAGCTCCAGTTCGTGCCACTGGGCGTGGCCGTGGTGGTAATGCCGGCCGGCAGCGTATCGCTGACGGTGATCGTGCCGGCCGTGCTGGTCGTGCCGGTGTTGCTTACTTGCAGGCTGTAGGTGCCGGTCTGACCGATCGCAAACGTGCTCGGTGTGGCCGTCTTGACGATGCTCAGCACCGGCGTGCCGCCATTGGTGTTGGTCACCGTCGTGGTCTTGGTGCACGGCGCCGTCGTGCACGTCGTGCCCGCCGGTGGCGTGGCCGTCACGCTGTTGATGATGCTACCGGTGGCCGAGAGCGGTACCGTGCCGGTCACGGCAATGCTTAAGCTCGCGCCACTGGCCAGGAACACGTTCGGCAAGGTGATCGTATTGGTACTGCCGCTCGCGCCGGTGCCGGCCGCGGTGGTATCGCAGTCGGCACTGCCGCTGCTGACACTGCAGCTCCACGCGCTCACCGCCACGCTCGCGGGCACCAGGTCGCTGACCGTCACACCGCTCAGGTCGCTCGGGCCGTTGTTGGTCACGGTGATCGTGTAGTTCAGGCTCTGGCCCGGCACATACGTGTTCACTGGGCTCGCCACCTTGGTCACGACCAGGTCGGCCTTGGTGACTACCGGGGTAATCGTCGTACTCGTGCAGTTCGCCCCACCCGGACAGCTCGGATCGCCGCCGCCCACTACGCTACCGGTGTTGCTCACGCTGGTACCGCTGGCCGCGGCTTGTGGCGTGATCGGAATGACGAAGCTGACCGGGCTGTTGATCGCCAACGGGGCCGCAATCGTGCAGGTCACGGTCTGGCCCACGGCGCTACAACCGCTGGGCAGCGTGCCGAGGGTCAACGTGCTCGGAATGGTATCGGTCACGGTACTGGTCGCCGTGGTGGCGGCCGAACCGCTGTTGGTCACCATCAGCGTATAGGTTGCCGGCACACCCACGATCAGCGGGTTGCTGCTGACGGTCTTCAAGATCACCAGCTGCGGGGCGTTCACCGGCGTGCCGGTGGTGCTCGTGCAGTTCGGGTTGCTCACGTTCGGGCACGTCGGATCCCCACCGCCACTGACGGTTGCGGTGTTGTTCACCGTCGTGCCGTTGGCGATGGCTAATGGCGTGACCGGGATGATAAAGCTCACGCTCGCGCCCACCGCCAGACCGGCGGCGACCGTACAGGTCACCTGCTGGCCGGTGATGGTGCAACCGGCCGGGGCGGCACCCAGGCTCAAGCTCGCCGGCACGCTGTCGCTGACCGTGCTGGTCGCGATCGTGGCCGCACTGCCGATGTTGGTCACCGTCAAGGTGTAGCTGGCCGGCGTGCCGACGACGAAGTTGCCGGTACTGGCGGTCTTGACGATCTGCAAGGCCGGTGCCTTCACCGGTGTGGTGATCGTGCTCTGGCAGTTCGCCGTGTTGGCCGGGCAACTGCTGTCGCCGCCGCCGATCACGTTGGCGGTGTTGCTTAATGTCGTACCGCTGGCCGCCGCTTGTGGCGTGACCGGGATCACGAAGCTGACCGGGGTGCCGGTGGCCAAGGGCGCGGCGATCGTGCAGGTCACGGTCTGGCCGCTATTGCTACAACCGCTGGGCAAGGTACCGATCGTCAGGGTGCCCGGGATCGTGTCGGTAATCGTGCTCGTCGCGGTCGTTGCCGCCGTGCCGATGTTGGTCACGGTCAAGGTGTAGCTGGCTGGGACGCCGACGACAAAGTTCGTCGCACTGGCCGTCTTGACGATCTGCAGCTGCGGTGACTTCACCGGCGTGATGATCGTGCTCGTGCAGTTCGGGTTGCTCACGTTCGGGCAGGTCGGATCGCCACCGCCACTGATCGTCGCGGTATTGCTCACACTGGTGCCGTTGGCACTGGCCAGCGCGGTGACCGGGATGACGAAGGTCACCGGCACGTTGGTCGCCAAGCCCGCCGCAATCGTGCAGGTCACGGTCTGGCCGCTACTCGTGCAACCGCCGGGCAAGGTACCGATCGTCAAGGAACTGGGCACGATGTCCACCACCGTGGTGATGGCGGTCGTGGCCGCACTGCCGGTGTTGGTCACCGTCAAGGTGTAGCTGGCGGGGACACCGACGACGAAGTTCGGGCTGCTGGCGGTCTTGACCACCTTCACCGCCGGGGCGTTCACCGGCGTGTTCACCGTGCTCTGGCAGTCCGCTGTGTTGGTCGGGCAACTGGCGTCACCCCCGCCCACGACACTGGCGGTGTTGGCCAGGGTCGTGCCGCTGGCCGCCGGAAGTGGCGTCACCGGGATCACAAAGCTCACCGGCGTGCCGGTCGCCAAGGGGGCGGCAATCGTGCAGGTCACGGTCTGACCGCTCGCGCTACAGCCGGCCGGCAACGTGCCGATCGTCAGGGTGCTGGGAATGTTGTCACTGATCGTGCTGGTCGCCGTCGTTGCCGCCGTACCGATGTTGGTCACCTGCAAGGTGTAGCTGGCAGGCACGCCGACAACAAAGTTACTGGCACTCGCGCTCTTGACGATCTTCAGCTGCGGCGCGCTCACCGGCGTGATGATCGTGCTCGTGCAGTTGGCCGTGTTCGGACACGTCGGATCACCACCACCACTGACGCTCGCGGTGTTGCTCACACTCGTGTTGGTCGCCGCCACCGTTGGCGTCACCGGGATGACAAAGACGACGTTGCTGCCCGCGATCAAACCCGCAGCAAACGTGCAGGTCACCTGCTGGCCGCTCGCCGTACAACCGCTGGGCAAGGTACCGATCGTCAGGCCGCCCGGGATCACATCGGTGATGCTCGCGCTGGCCGTGGTCGTGGCACTGCCGGTGTTGGTCACCGTCAGCGTGTAGCTGGCCGGGACACC
The DNA here is from genome assembly GCF_004168365.1 of Pseudolysobacter antarcticus. Classification (GTDB taxonomy): domain Bacteria; phylum Pseudomonadota; class Gammaproteobacteria; order Xanthomonadales; family Rhodanobacteraceae; genus Pseudolysobacter; species Pseudolysobacter antarcticus. The sequence continues at coordinate 1,171,614 of NZ_CP035704.1, read as the reverse complement.
GACCACAAAGCTGCTGGTGCTCGCGGTCTTCACGATCGTCAGCTGCGGTGCACTCACCGGGTTGGTCACCGGCGATTGGCAACGCGCCGGCAGGCTCGCCAGCGGCGTGCCCGTGGCGCAACCCGGATCTCCACCCCCGGTGACACCGGCGGTATTGGTCACCGACAGGCCGTTCAGGCTGTTCTGCGGGATTACCGGGATGGCAAAGGCGACCGGCGTGCCGGTGGCCAGATTGGTGGGCACCGTGCAGGTCACGGTCTGGCCGCTGGCGGTACAACCGCTGGGCAAGGTACCGATCGTGAGTCCCGTGGGGATCACGTCGCTGATGCTGCTCGCCGCCGTCGTCGCCGCCGTGCCGGTGTTGGTCACGGTCAGGGTATACGTCGCCGGCTGGCCGACCACAAACGTGCTCGGGCTGGCGCTCTTGACGATCTTCAGCTGCGGGGCCAGCACGGTGTTGGTCGTGGTGCCGTCGCAATGCAAGGCCGCCGGGCAGCTCGGATCGCCGCCGCCACTGGCCACGGCCGTGTTCGCCACGCTGGTGCCGCTGGTGCTGGCTTGCGGTGTGATCGGGATCGTGAACACGACGTTGCCACCGACCAGGATGCCGGCCGGCAAGACACACGTCACGGTCTGGCCGCTCGCACTACAGCCGCCCGGCAAGGTGCCAATCGTGAGGCCGGTCGGAATGATGTCGCTGATCGTGCCGGCCAACGTGGTGGCCTGACCGGTGTTGGTCGCCGTGATCAGGTAGTTGTTCGGCACACCGACAATCAGGCTGCTCTGCACGCTCTTGCTCAACGTGATCTGCGGCGCGTTGACGCCGGTGATGATCGTGCTGGCGCAATGGCTCGTCGCCAGCGGACAGCTGGCATCGCCACCGCCACTGACTGTGCCGGTGTTGCTGATCGAGGAGGCGGTGCCTGCGGCCACCGTGATCGGTACATTGATCACCGGCGCATTGCCGCCGGGCAACAGCACCGTGGTCGTGGTGCAGGTCACCTGCGTGGTCGTACTGGCGCCGCAGCTCCAGTTCGTGCCACTGGGCGTGGCCGTGGTGGTAATGCCGGCCGGCAGCGTATCGCTGACGGTGATCGTGCCGGCCGTGCTGGTCGTGCCGGTGTTGCTTACTTGCAGGCTGTAGGTGCCGGTCTGACCGATCGCAAACGTGCTCGGTGTGGCCGTCTTGACGATGCTCAGCACCGGCGTGCCGCCATTGGTGTTGGTCACCGTCGTGGTCTTGGTGCACGGCGCCGTCGTGCACGTCGTGCCCGCCGGTGGCGTGGCCGTCACGCTGTTGATGATGCTACCGGTGGCCGAGAGCGGTACCGTGCCGGTCACGGCAATGCTTAAGCTCGCGCCACTGGCCAGGAACACGTTCGGCAAGGTGATCGTATTGGTACTGCCGCTCGCGCCGGTGCCGGCCGCGGTGGTATCGCAGTCGGCACTGCCGCTGCTGACACTGCAGCTCCACGCGCTCACCGCCACGCTCGCGGGCACCAGGTCGCTGACCGTCACACCGCTCAGGTCGCTCGGGCCGTTGTTGGTCACGGTGATCGTGTAGTTCAGGCTCTGGCCCGGCACATACGTGTTCACTGGGCTCGCCACCTTGGTCACGACCAGGTCGGCCTTCGGAGAAATTGTCGTAGTGACGCTGCCGCAATGATTGTCACCGACCAGACAAGTGCCCGGCGTAGGCGGCGCGCCGCCATTATTGGGATCGCCACCGCCGCCGACCGAAGCATTGTTCACTGAGCTGGCCGCTGCCGTTGCGGCTATCGTCACCGGAATGGAAATCGTGCTGGTGCCGCTGGTTGCGAGGAGACTGGTAGTGCTCGTGCAGGTTACGGTTTGTGCCGCCGTGGTACATGTCCAAGTACCGCTGCTGAAACTTGCCGCTGCGGTAATGCCAGTCGGCGGCAGATCCTTGACCGTGATCGTGCCGCTGGTGGCCACCGGACCGGTATTGGTCACGGTCAGTGTGTAAATCGTACCTGCCTGGGCAACGGCCCATGGGCTATTCGCAGCCTTGGTAATACTCAGGTTCGGAACATTTATCGTTGTCGTGTTACTGGCGCAGTGATTGTCACCCGCGACGCAACTACCGGGAGTTGGTGGTGTCCCGCCGTTGTTGTTATCACCACCACCGCCTACCGAGGCAATGTTGATGACGCTCGGATACGCTGCCGCGGCCACATTCACAGGAAGAACGATAGTGATCGTACCGGTGTTCGCCGCGAGAGCTGTTGTACGTGTGCAAGTCACGGCTTGACCGGCAAACGTACAACTCCAGCCATTGATGGCCAAAGTGCCCGCCCAATTTGCTGTGATGCCGGTGGGCAAGGTGTCCTTGACGGTGATCGTACCGGTAGTCGCCGAAGTCCCGGTGTTGGTCACGGTCAAGGTATAAGTTGCACCGGCCTGACCGATCGTCCACGGACCATTCGAGGTCTTTGTAATGCCCAGATTTCGCGCAAGCGTTACGTTGGTTGTGGCGCTGCCGCAACTGGTCGCCGGGGTACAGGCTGCACCCGGCGTTGGCGGCGTGGTGCCGCCAGTCGGATCGACCGATGCATAGTTGGTGATCGAGCCTGCGGTCGTCGGTGCTGTCGTGACGATCGTAAAGGTGCCCGCACCGTTCGCCGCGCCAGGAGCAAGTCCGGCAGTAAGAGTCACGATGCAAGTGACTGTGGTGGTGCCGGTGCAGACGACTGTGGTTACGTTGGTACCCGCTGCCGCGCTGACATAGGTAACGCCGGCCGGCAATACATCGGTAACTGTAAGCGTGGTGCCGCTCGTGGTGCCGCCGCTGTTGCCAAGACCAATCGTGTAGGTCAGCGACGCGCCGCCGACAACGGTGGCGGGTGCAGTCTTGTTGAGCGTGATATTGGTCGGACTGGCGACCGTATCGACTGCGCAACCTGTCGTTGGCGCATCGGTGCCGGTACAGGCACCGGCGGTCGTCGTCGTCGGGAACGTGGCGTTGGTGGGATCCGCGCCATTGGTACCGACTTGTGCCTTGTTGACGAGAATCGTAGCCGCATTCGCCGCAAGCACGGCATTGAAATTGATGAATGTCGTCGCCGTGAGACCAAGCACTGCCGTGTTGTTGCAGGTAATGGTTTGACCGACAACGGCGCAAGAGAAGATACCCGAGGTAAACGGCGTGGTGCCGCTGAAGGTGAGGCCGGTCGGCAAGATGTCGATTACGCGGATCGTGCCTGCGCCGCCCGACGGGCTACCGTAATTGGTGACCGCGAGTGTGAACGGCACGGTATCGCCGGGGCTGCGCGCCTGCGGGTCGGAGTGTGATTTGGCGAGACGAATGGTCGGCTGGGTGGCCGTATCCATATCGATGGCACAACCGGCCGGATTATTGTCGCTAATGCAGGCGGTAACGTTGGCGCTGGTGAGTGCGCCCGTAAGCAGATCGGCGTCACCGCCGCCGCCGATACGCGACTGATTGATATATTGGGTATTCTGGGTTGCGGCATTGGCATTGGCAACCAAGCTGAACTGGCTAGTCGCACCTAACGGGATGGCAACAGTAGAAGTACATGTAGCGACCGTGCCGCTGGTACGCACGCAGGTCCAATTGGCAGAATTGGTACCACCTACAGTCAAGGCTGCAGGCCACGTGAACGGGGCAGGCAGGACATCGCGGAAATTGATCGTGCCGACCGAGGCGGTATCGCCATTGTTGGTGACGGTGAAAACGTAGGTCGTCGTGCCATTGATCACGATATACGGCACGCCATCGTCCTTGCTGAGGGACAAGTTGACGTGTTTGACGCTATCGATATCTCCAGCGCAACCGGATGTCGTATCGAACGATGTGGTTGCCGGCGGTACTGGTGCCGGGCAGGCCGTCGTGGTGGCGACCGTCGGAGTAGTTGTCTTGCTGGGGTCACCGCCACCGCCAATCTTGGCGAGGTTGGTCAACGCCCCAGGTGCGGTGGCGCTGATCGTGACCGGAATCGGAATCGTGACGCTGGCGCCCGGTGCAATCGCAACGGTTCTGACGCAGCTAAAACTATTTGTTCCCGCCGTGTACGTGCAGGTGAAATTGTTGGCGGTAAACGTCGCCGAGGTCATGCCGGTAGGCAATACATCGATTACGGTAATGGTGCCGGTAGTGGCTGCTGCACCGGAATTGGTGACGGTCAGCGTGTAAGTAGTCGTGCCGCCGGCGAGAACGCTGTCGGTGCCGTCAGTTTTACTGAGGGTGAGGAACGGCGCGACGATAGTGTCCGTATCGAGAGCACAACCGGCAGGCGAGTTGTTCGCCGTGCAATTACCTACGGTGGTGGCTGTCGGTGTGGTCTTGCTGGTATCGCCGCCGCCGCCGATGGCCGATTTATTGGTTACCGCCGTACCGTTCGCGCCAACCACCGCGGCGGGAAAAGCAAAAATGCTGCTGCCGCTAGCCGCGATGACCGTCGAGGACGTACAGGTAACCGTGGTCGTTGTCGCTTTCGCCGCCGCAGTACAAGTCCAGTTTGCCGCTTGCGCCCCGCTCAGCGTCAGTGCGCCCGCTGCCCCGCCGTTCACCGTAAGTTGTGTCGGCAACACATCGACCACGGTAATGGTGCCAGTGGTGGCGATTCCGCCGGTATTGCTTGCCGTCAATGTATACGTGGTGTTGCCGCCCGAAGTCAGCGTAGTGACACCATCAGACTTGGCCAATTGCAGATTCGGTGAACAAAGCGCGCCCGGAATAACACCAGGCGTACTCGGAATCTGGAAAGTCGCCAGACCGCCGTTATTGCCGGTGGACGAATAATAATCATTGTTACCATTCGTGGTAATGCCCGGGACGCCGCCCGTGAGAATGGCCGTTACACTTGTCGCGGTAGGAGAAAAAGCAACGAAGCCTGCACCGCCGCCGCCGCCAGGACCATGCCGGTCAGTGGTGCTCGGGTTTCCAACATCCTGACCGGCCCAGGCATTGCCGCCATCGCCGCCCGATGCATCGACTGTAGCGTTGCCGCCGACGATCGAATAGATAACTACCGAACCGCCACCACCACCGCCGCCAGCTGCATCATTACCGGTGTTGTAACCATGTGCGCCACGCACATCGATGACACCGGTACCGACGACCTGGTTTGCACGAATGATGACGATACCGCCACCGGCCGCACCGGACGAGCAAATTCCGTTAGCTCCATTGCACGAGATCGCCTGATTGATATAAACGCCGGTGTCCGACGTGCCGTTGTTGGTACCACCCGAACCGCCGCCGCCACCGAGGAACAGACGATTGAAAGCGAGTGTGGTGGCGTAACCGGCACCACCGCGACCATCAGTATCGACAAGCGGCGCATTCCACGGACGACCACCGTATCCGCCATCGCCATAACCGCCACCGCCGCCACCGCCAGCGTTCTCGGAGTTGTCTGTCGTGCCACCATCGGTACCGCCGCCACCAGCATTGCCGGGTGCGCCACGAGCGTGTGAACCGCCGGGATAACCCTCGACGCCATAGTCGAGCTGAGTCAGCGCAGCCTGCGTAGCAGCAGTGCCGTTATTAGTCGTTTGAAAACCCCATAGATTGGTTTTGTTGATGAGAAAGCGCGGCGTGCCGGCGATACCCTCACCCTTGCCACCTTGTGCACCCGTGGCCGGAGAGGCCCAATCGGTATTAGGACTATTAGCCGTGCTCTGGATGCCGGCCCCGCCACGAAAACCCTTGCCCGCGAGGAAAAAAGCACGGCCGGTTTGACCTTCCACCGTGCCACTACCCAAAGTCAGCGTGCCGGTTACATCGACTACGGCCACGCCACCGGTTTCACCCGTTGCTGCGCCATCGATTGCCCAAGCCGGTGCGGTAACGCCAGCGACGGTCGCCGTGGTGTATTGCGGAACCCGAATTACCTGATAACGCTGTTGGCCATTGGTGGCGCTTGCAGCAGCTTGAATATAGTTGTTGGTCAACGCTGGCGAAAAAGTAATTGCTGCACCGGCCCCAGTGCCAGTGGTCGTTAGAACCTTCACGAATTCATGCAGGCCGGCGCTGCCGACGCTGGTCGTACCTGCACCACTGCTGCCGTCGCCGTAGTTGCCGGTGTTGGTGGAGTTGATCACGCCATCCTGCATCTGGATGATCAGCAACAAATCGCCCACCACGATGTTGTTGGTCGCCCCAGTCGCATTGCGCGCGCCGAGGGTCAGCGTTGTAGCGCCTGCGGCGAGATTGGTAGTCCCTTGAAAGTAGACGTTGACGATGCCGCTTGGCGTCGCGGCGCCACTACTGCCGGGATTGGCGCAAACCTGCGCCCAGGCCTCGGCCGGAATCGCCAGCGCCGAGAGCGCCACTATGATTACCCCGCTCCGCAAAATATCGTTCACGCGGAGTCGTGCGTGCCGCAATACGTTGATCAGGGCCTGTCGCAGAGTTTTCATAGATATCTCGGTTTGCGGATTTTGTTAGTCACGCCCGGTCGGGGCAGCGGCATTTTCAAGAATTTCGTCGAATCCAGCACAGAACTCGGTAAAGATCGGTAAAGAATTTTGAAAACGACAAAATCGCGCACAAACTCACTGAAGCGACCACACGAAATGGCACTCGTAAAATTTGTTGCGACTTGCTTGTTTCAGTGAGCTTGTATTGCGCCTGATACGCACACCCCTGTGTGCTCTCTTACCGTTGCTAGCAATTTCCGCGCCATCGATTTGCTAGCAGTCTTGATGACGAAAAACCGCGACATGAATCACATTTAGCCAAAAACATGCCGGAAGTGCGCAATGGTGCTCGGCTATCATCGAAAACACAATCAAACATGTGTAACCAATTGCAACAACAAGCATCCCATCGGGGCGAAACCGTTGGAATTTCGCACAGCTGAAGCGCACTCGACATAAAAAATCGGCGAAAATTGATGCTCACGTTTCTGCCGCGCTTACCACAGAGCGGCAGCAAAAGCCGCAAAACGTCATCTTTTTTACAAAAGCTTTACAAGTTGTAAAGATACAGCACAAAACGCTGGATCAACGTATCGGCGTTGGACGAAGTTTTACGAGCGCCTCATAAATGAACCAGAATTTCAGCCACAGATACGCAAGTATCAGCATGGGTGGATGCAGCCAGCGACACGCGCCGCTCAGCTATGGGCATAACTCTCATCCCGCGACGCGCCCGTAACGATCTTCGAGCCGGACGATGTCGTCCTCACCGAAATAGTCGCCGCACTGCACTTCGATCAGGGCGATATCGGTATCGGTGGGGTTTTCCAGACGATGAATCGTGTTCATCGGGATGTAAGTGGATTCGTTGCGTTCGAGTAGAAATTCCTCTTCGCCGACTCTCACTTTGGCGACGCCGCTGACCACAGTCCAATGCTCGCTGCGACGATGGTGCAGTTGCAGGGAAAGCACCTGCCCCGGTTTCACCACGAGCCGTTTGACCTTGCAGTCCGGCGCATCTTCGAGCACGGTGTAGCTGCCCCATGGCCGATGCACGGTCTGATGGTGTTTGGCCGCATCGTGACCGCTGGCACGCAGTTGCTCGACCACGAGCTTTACTTGCTGCGCGCGTTCGCGATCCGCCACGAGCACCGCATCGCCGGTATCGATGATCACGAGATTTTTCACACCGACCGCGGCGACCAGACGTTTTTCACCCTGGATGTAGCAGTTCTCGCTTTCGATCACGATCGCGCTGCCGCGGATACGATTGCCGGCATCGTCGGTTTCGCTTTCCGGCGCGATGTCGCTCATCGCTTTCCACGAGCCGATATCACTCCAATCGAATTGCGCCGGCACCACGGCGCGCTTCGCGGCGCGCTCCATGATCGCGTAGTCGATCGAAATATCGGGCTGCGCAAGAAACGCATCGCGCGCAAATTCGACCGGACTCGCACTGCCGATATGCTGGGCGTAACAAAGCTGTGCGGCCGCATAAACATCCGGACAGGTTTGCTGCGCGGTTTCCAGCAACACATCGGCGCGGAAACAGAACATGCCGGAGTTCCACACGTACTCGCCAGAGGCAACGTAAGTTTCGGCTTTCTCAAGGTCCGGTTTTTCGACGAACGCGCCGATCTCGCGACCTTCATGTGCGGTTATCGCCGCACCCATGCGGATGTAGCCGAACCCGGTTTCAGGATGGGTCGGCCGAATGCCGAACGTCACCAGCCAGCCATCCTGCGCGAGCGCGTTCGCGCGTTGCGCATCAGCAGCGAACGCATCCAGATCGCGGATCAGATGATCGGCCGGCAACACCAGCAAGGTCGCATCCGCGCCGAGCTGTTCGCGCGCGTACATCGCCGCGAGCACGATCGCTGGCGCCGTGTTGCGGCCCACGGGTTCGAGCAGGAACGGAAGTTTGTCGACCTGCGCCTGCGGATGAGTCGCGTATTCATCACGCGTCAGAAAATAATAATCTCGCCCCGTCACGGTCAGCACGCTGCCGCCCGCGCCGGTAATTTTCAGCGCGCGATCCAGCGTCTTGTACAGCAGCGACTGGCCGTCGCCCATCTGCATGAAAGGTTTCGGATACGCGCTGCGCGACACCGGCCATAGCCGCGTGCCGGCACCACCGGAAAGAATGACGGGAATCAACATGCCTTACTCCAAAAATTAACCGCGCGCGGCTTCCGCCAGCTCGCCGATGACATCGTTCAGGCCCTGCTGCCACGGCGGCAGAACGAGGCCGAATTTTTCTTGTAGACGCTGCGTATTCAGCACTGAATACGCAGGACGCGCCGCCTTGGTCGGATATTCCGCAGTCGTAATCGCGATGACTTGCGGTAAACGCGCAAGCAAGCCCGCCGCCAGACCAGCACGCATGATCGCACTGGCAAACTCGTGCCACGAACATTCGCCGGCGGCACTCAGATGGTAGATGCCGCATGCCCCGCTGCGCTGTATTTCATTCCAGCCCAACCAACGCGATAACAGCGCCGCGGTGGTCGCTGCGATCAGACGACTGCAGGTCGGCGCGCCACGCTGATCGGCCACCACATTCAGCTGCTCACGCTGCGCGCCAATACGCAACATCGTGCGCAGAAAATTCTGCCCGCGCGCGCCGTAGACCCACGCCGTGCGCAAAATCAAATGGCGACATCCAGAGTCGCGTAAAGCCTGTTCACCGGCGAGTTTACTGCGCCCATAAACACCAAGCGGCGCCGTTACATCATCTTCGCGATAGGGTCTTGTGGCGCGACCGTCGAACACATAATCGGTCGAATAATGGACGATACTCGCGCCGCGTTTTTTCGCCCAGCCACCTAGCACTGCAAGCGCTTGATGATTGCTGCGATCAGCCAATTCCGGTTCGTCTTCGGCGCGATCAACCGCCGTGTAGGCGGCGGCGTTGACGATCAGATCGGGTGAGATTCTGTCGAGCAAATCGAGCAGCTTTTCCGATTGATCAAGATCTGCGGTTTCGCAAACAATCGCGCCGGGCAAGATACCGGAGCGAGTGGCGCAGACCAACTCGCCGAGCGGCGCGAGCGTGCGCGCGAGCTCAAAGCCGACCTGGCCGTTCGCACCGAGCAGCAGGATTTTCACGGCGTGTACTTCGGCAATTTTTCGTGCGCGATATCGGCGAGAAACGGCGCGCGCTGATCCTTGTCCGACAATAACGGCGCACTGATCGGCCAGTCGATACCGATCGCGGCATCGTTCCAGCGCACACTTGCGTCGTGCGCGTGTTCGTACAAATTGGTGCATTGATAACTGAAGGTGGCGTTCTCGCTCAGCACCGCAAAACCATGCGCAAAACCTTCCGGTATCCAGAAATGGCGTTTGTTTTCGGCCGACAAAACCACCGCCGCCCAGCGCCCGAAATTGGGCGAGCCGACACGGATATCCACGGCGACATCGTAGACTTCGCCTTCGAGCACGCTGACCAATTTCCCCTGCGGATTCGGATACTGATAGTGCAAGCCGCGCAGTACGTTCTGCGCCGAGCGCGACACATTCGTCTGCACGAATTTCAGATCGAGGCCGATGCCGGCGAACTTCGCCGCATGAAAACTCTCGTAGAAAAATCCGCGTGCATCGCCATGCACAGTCGGTTCGATCACCAGACACTCGGGCAACGGCGTCTTGATCAACTTCATGCGCGCACACCGGTTTTTGCGAGGTTTTGCAGATACTGGCCGTAGCCGTTCTTGGCCAGCGGCTTGGCCAGACGCAGCAATTGCTCGGCGTCGATCCAGCCGTTGACGAAGGCGATTTCCTCGGGGCAGCACACTTTCAAACCCTGGCGATTTTCGATGGTCTGGATGAAGTTCGACGCCTCGACCAGCGACTCGTGTGTGCCGGTATCGAGCCACGCGTAACCGCGTCCGAGTTTTTCCACCATCAGCGAATGATCGTCGAGGTAACAACGATTGAGGTCGGTGATTTCGAGTTCGCCGCGTGGCGACGGTTTGAGATCGGCAGCGAAATCGCAAACGCGCGAATCGTAGAAATACAAACCAGTGACGGCGTAGTTCGACTTCGGCTGCGCAGGTTTTTCTTCGAGCCCGATCACCCGGTCGGCATGATCGAATTCGGCCACGCCATAACGATCCGGATCCTTCACCCAGTAGCCGAATACCGTCGCGCCATGCGTGCGGCTGCCGGCGCGGCGCAGCACTTCGGTGAGGCCGTGGCCGTAGAAAATATTGTCGCCGAGAATCAGGCAGCTCGGATCGTTGCCGACAAAATCGCAACCGATCACAAACGCCTGCGCGAGCCCGTCGGGACTTGGTTGCGGCGCATACGAAATCTCGATGCCCCACTGCGATCCGTCTCCAAGCAGCGCACGAAACAAAGCCTGTTCGTGCGGCGTATTGATCACGAGGATTTGCCGGATGCCGGCCAGCATCAAGGTGCTCAGCGGGTAATAAATCATCGGCTTGTCGTACACAGGCAGCAGCTGTTTGCTGATCACCTGGGTGAGCGGATACAGACGCGTGCCGGAGCCGCCGGCCAGAATAATTCCCTTGTGTGTATTCACGTCCAGCCCTTCATGTCAGCGATCGATTTTGCGAATTTGTGTAGTGAAGCCATCAGTGAAGCAATACGGGATTACGCGCCGCCGAGACGCTCGCCGCGATAGCTGCCGTCGAGCACACGCTGACACCATGTCTGATTGGCAAGATACCAGTCGACGGTGCGCGCGATACCGGATTCAAAGGTCTCGGTTTGCGACCAGTCGAGTTCGCGCTTGATCTTGCTCGCGTCGATCGCATAACGTCGATCATGGCCGGGCCTATCCTTGACGTAGGTGATCAGCGCCTCGCGTTTTTTGCCATCGGCCAGCGGACGGCGCTCGTCGAGCAATGTGCAAATAGTTTTGACGACATGGATATTTTCGCGCTCGGCATCACCGCCGACGTTGTAGACCTCGCCGACCCGCCCTGCTTCGAGCGCGCGCTGGATCGCGCGGCAATGATCGGTCACGAACAGCCAATCGCGCACGTTCAAGCCGTCGCCGTAAACCGGCAGCGGTTGCGCGGTCAGCGCTTTCTGGATCATCAGCGGGATGAGCTTTTCCGGAAACTGGAATGGCCCGTAATTGTTCGAGCAATTGGTCGTCAGCGTCGGCAGGCCGTAGGTGTGATGGAACGCGCGCACCAAATGATCGGAGGCCGCCTTCGACGCCGAGTATGGCGAATTCGGCGCGTACGCCGTGGTTTCAGTGAAGCGTCCTTCGGCACCAAGCGAGCCGTAAACCTCGTCGGTGGAAACATGCAGGAAACGAAACTCGGCGCGCCTCTTTTCGTCGAGCGTGCGCCAGAATTTCAAGGTCGATTCGAGCAGGCTCAAAGTGCCGACAACATTGGTCTGGACAAATTCCGCCGGCCCGTCGATCGAGCGATCGACATGCGATTCGGCGGCGAAATTCACGACCGCATCGGGTTGATGCTCGGCCAATAGACGCGATACCAGTTCGGCATCGCCGATGTCACCGTGAACAAATCGATAGTCGGCGTGCGCCTGCACGCTGCTCAAGGTATCCGGGTTGCCGGCGTAGGTGAGTTTGTCGAGATTGACGATGCGATACCCGCCGCGGGCGAGCAGATCGAGCACAAAATTGCCGCCGATAAATCCGGCACCACCAGTCACGAAAAGAGTTTTCATTGAGCGCGTCGTTTGCACCCGAACATCGGGCTGAACCGCCATTTTCGCTTAATCCGGGCCCGGCATGCCAGCACGGACGGAATATCGAACGATTCTGCTTGCTTCAAGCCTGCCCATTCTGCGCAACTCCGCGACAGCGTTATATGCTTATTCGCACTGGGTTCAGCACGTTCTGGCGCAGTGTTATACCCTTGTTGGCTAAGAAATCTCCAAGCAAAAGCCGCAGTTGTGGCGTACCCGAGGAACGCACCACGCAATGCCCAGCCTGACTCATCTGCAACGACTCGAAGCCGAAAGCATCGATATCCTGCGCGAAGCCGTGGCCGAAAGCGCCAAGCCCGTGATGCTGTATTCGATCGGCAAGGACAGCGCGGTGATGCTGCATCTCGCGCTGAAGGCGTTTTATCCGTCGAAGCCGCCGTTTGCGCTGCTACATGTCGATACCACGTGGAAGTTTCGCGAGATGTACGTATTTCGCGATGCGATGGTGCAACGCACCGGCATGGAATTGATCGTGCACACCAATCCCGACGGCCTGCGCGACGGCATCAATCCATTCACCCACGGCTCGGCGCTGCATACCGACATCTGGAAAACCCAGGGCTTGAAGCAGGCGCTGGATGCGCACGGATTTGATCTCGCTTTCGGCGGCGCGCGCCGCGACGAAGAGAAATCGCGCGCCAAGGAACGCGTATTTTCGTTGCGCTCGGCGCAGCATCGCTGGGATCCGAAACAGCAACGCCCGGAACTCTGGCGGCTGTACAACGCACGCAAGAATATCGGTGAAAGTCTGCGCGTGTTTCCGCTGTCGAACTGGACCGAGCTGGATATCTGGCAATACATTTATCGCGAACAGATTCCGATCGTACCGCTGTACCTGGCCCAGCCGCGGCCCGTGGTCGAACGCGATGGCGCGCTGATCATGGTCGATGACGAGCGTTTGCCGTTGCGCGCGGGCGAACAACCGACGATGAGGAATGTACGTTTCCGCACGCTGGGTTGTTATCCGCTGACCGGCGCGATCGAAAGCGAGGCGGATTCGCTGGCTGCGATCATCCAGGAAATGCTGATCGCAAAAACCTCGGAACGGCAAGGCAGGATGATCGACCGTGATGTGTCCGGCTCGATGGAAAAGAAAAAGCAGGAAGGATATTTCTGATGAGCATTTCCAACGACCTCGGCGCTCCATCGATCGAACAATATCTGCACACTCAGGCGCACAAAAGCCTGTTGCGTTTCATCACCTGCGGCAGTGTCGATGATGGTAAAAGCACGCTGATCGGGCGGCTGTTGTACGAATCGAAAATGCTGTTCGAGGATCAACTCGCCACGCTCGCCGCGGATTCCAAAAGCGTCGGCACGCAAGGCGACGATCTGGATTTCGCGCTGCTCGTGGATGGCCTTTCCGCCGAGCGCGAACAAGGCATCACGATCGATGTGGCGTATCGTTTTTTCGCCACCGAGAAACGCAAGTTCATCGTCGCCGACACACCGGGCCACGAACAATACACACGCAACATGGTGACCGGCGCGTCGACCGCCGATGTCGCGGTAATCCTGATCGATGCACGCCAAGGCCTGCTGACACAAACACGCCGCCACAGTTATCTGGTCTCGCTGCTCGGCATCCGCAAGATCGTGGTCGCGATCAACAAGCTCGACATGCTCGATTATTCGCAGGAAGTATTCGAGCGCATCGCGCACGACTATCGCGCATTTGCGCAACGTATCGGGCTCGACGATATCGTCTGCATTCCGATCTCGGCATTGCGCGGCGACAACATCACTACACCGAGTACCAACACGCCGTGGTATCGCGGTCCGGTGCTGATCGACTATCTCGATTCAGTCAGCATCGCTGGAGATATGCCGACCGATCCGTTTCGTTTTCCGGTGCAATGGGTGAACCGACCGAATTCGGAATTTCGTGGCTACTCCGGACGCATCGTCGGCGGCAGCGTGCGTCCGGGCGATCGCTTGCGCGTATTGCCCTCGGGCAAGGAAGCCACGGTCGCGCGCATCGTCACGCAGGATGGCGATCTCGATCTCGCCAGCAACGGCCAATCGGTCACGCTCACGTTGAACGAGCAGATCGACATCAGCCGCGGCGACGTGTTGTGCAGTACGAGCGATCCAGCTGGTGTGGCCGATCAATTCGAGGCGACGATCATCTGGATGAGCGAGGAAGAAATGCTCGCCGGGCGGCCGTGTCTGCTCAAGATCGGCGCCAAAACCGTGAGCGCGACACTCGCGCCGCCGAAGTACAAGATCAACGTCAATACACTCGAACATCTCGCCAGCAAAACGCTGGAACTCAACGAAATCGGCGTCTGCACCATCACGCTCGATCAGCCGATAAGTTTCGATGCCTACACGCAGAATCGCGACATGGGCGGCTTCATCCTGATCGATCGCATCAGCAACAACACCATCGCTGCGGGCCTGCTGCATTTTGCGTTGCGCCGCTCGCAGAATATTCACTGGCAGGCGATCGAGATCGACAAGCGCGCGCATGCCGCGCTGAAAGGTCAGCGGCCCGCGGTGCTCTGGTTTACCGGCTTGTCGGGCGCGGGCAAATCGACGATTGCAAACCTGGTCGAGAAAAAACTGCACGCGCTCGGGCGGCATTCCTACCTGCTCGACGGCGACAATGTGCGCCACGGTTTGAACAAGGATCTCGGTTTCACCGATGCCGATCGTGTCGAGAATATTCGCCGCGTCAGCGAGGTCGCCAAGCTCATGGTCGACGCCGGATTGATCGTGCTGGTATCGTTTATTTCGCCGTTCCGTGCCGAACGACAAATGGCGCGCGAGCTGCTCGACCGCGGCGAATTCTGCGAGGTATTCATCGACACGCCGATTGCCGAAGCCGAGCGTCGCGATCCGAAAGGCCTGTACAAAAAAGCGCGGCGCGGCGATCTGAAAAACTTCACCGGCATCGACTCACCTTACGAGACGCCGGAGCATCCCGAGATCCGCATCGATACCACGACGATTTCTTCGGAAGATGCGGCCGAACGCATCGTTGCGCACCTCGTCGCGAACGGGGTTTTGCTGCAGGCCTGAATCAACCAGCATCGCATCGGCGATCGTTTTGATCAACCTCAGGGCGCGCGCAAAAGATCGATCGCCGTGACCTGCCGCACCCAACGTGCCGGACGTTGGTCACCGCTGGCGATAATGCGGAACGGACCTTCCTTGGCATCCATCGACTTGCCGTCATGACTGTCGGCAAGGATCACCTGATCGCTGCGAAATTGCGCATCGAGTTCGGCCAGTGCGAACACCGCGCGATAACCATCTGCGGCTGAAATCCGCACGTACAACGCGAGATTCTTGCCGCGTATCGCCTCGCCAACCGGCGCACCGGCACGATGCAAAAGCTCGATCAGACTGACGCCTTCCCACGTGCCCTGCGTGCCGTGTTCGCTGGCCGTGACTTTGCTGCGCGGCATCGAGGCGAGATCGGCCATGCTCAGATGTAACGGCGCGGCGATCGCATCACCGCCGATCTGCACCGAGGGCACCGCTGCAACGACAGAAGCTTCCTTGGCTTGAATGTTTGCAAACGGCGCGAGCGACAGAATCAGAACGGCGGCAAAAGCTATCTTCGCTATCACTTTCGCAGCAGGCATGGTCTGGGAACTCCAAAGTTTGATACATCATGGGAGAAGTCGAGCTTGGTCGATATATTCGCCTGACTATATCAGTGCGTATGAAATTCGTATCACTTGAAAGCCTCTGCGAAGGCACGATGCCTACATCGCGAACCCAACCCCGCCTAAACGAGGTCGCCGACAATCACCGAAATAACGCCGATTGAACAAGTGCGAAGAATCGTCTGTGCTACAACGCATTCCAATATTGGCGGCGTAAATTTCTAATGCCGCAACAGCTCGCCTCCATCGACTCCAACCCACCATCAAGCATTCATCATCCCCAATGAAACTGACTTTCTTGCGTCCGGCTTCAGGCGTGTTTCTGTTATCCCTGCTGTGCGCGCCGACGTTCGCGCAAACGTCGAGCGAGGCGCCGCTGCCAGCCGATGCCGCGGCCACCGAGCTCGATCAGGTGCTCGTGACTGGCGAACAACCCGGCCCGGGGTTGTGGAAAGTATCGAAGAACGATCACGTGTTGTGGATCCTCGGCACACTCGCGCCGCTGCCGAAAAAGATGTCGTGGCGCTCGAAAGATACCGAAGCCGTAATCGCGGATTCGCAAGAAGTGATCGGCGATTCCTCGGCGAAAATCAACGTCGGGTTTTTTCGCGGTCTCACCCTGGTGCCGTCGTTGCTGCGTGCACGCAAGAACCCGGACGGCGCAAAACTGAAGGATGTGCTTTCGCCTGAACAATACGCACGCTGGTCGGCACTGAAAGCAAAATACATCGGACGCGACAACGGCATCGAATCGCGTCGGCCGATGCTGGCCGCGCAGGAGCTTTACGAGAAGGCGGTGGATCGCTCGGGATTGAGCTCGAAAAATGCGGCGTGGGACGTGGTCAAGCAGGCGGCGAAGAAAAACAAGATTCCGGTGACCTCGCCGAAAATAGACATCGAGCTGGACGATCCGAAAGCAACGATCAAGGAGTTCGAGACCACACCAGTCGCCGCCGATATCGCGTGTCTCGAAACCACGATGCAGCGCGTCGAAACCGACATGCAATCGATGCAGCTGCGCGCGAATGCTTGGGCCAGTGGCGACTTGAATGCGTTGCGCAGCCTGCCCTATCCCGACCAGAAGGCTACCTGCCTCGCGGCGATATCCAGCGCGCCCGGATTGCGTGATCGCGTGCAGCAGGTGCAGAAACGCATGATCAACGCATGGATGACGGCCGTGCAGACTGCGCTCGCAAAAAATCGCAGCACGCTTGCCGTGGTATCGATCGCCGAACTCGTGAAACCCGACGGCCGCCTCGCGCGTTTGCGCGCACTCGGCTATACCGTGGAAGAGCCGCAATAGGCTGTGAGTAGTGATCGCCGCGACACGCTGATCGGTCAAAATTCATCGGTTTGGCGGCGACTCAAAATCTCTGCTGTGCTGCGGCTAGGTGTGGCCCGAGCGGGCCTGATAGAATCTGCCGCAATCCGCCGCCGCGGTTGTCTCGCGTGCGACGCTACGTCAGCCACATCACCACAGTCGCAGGAACGTTTATGGGCAGAGGCCCCAGCATCGAAGGTCGCAAGAACGCCGAGGATTCCAAGCGCGGCAAAATGTTCACCAAATTCATCCGCGAGATCACCGTGGCTGCACGCAACGGCTCTGATCCGGCGAGCAACGCGCGCCTGCGCATGGGCATCGAAAAAGCGCTCGCATCGAACATGACCAAAGACACCATCGAGCGCGCGATCAAGCGCGGTTCCGGTGCCGATGGCGCAGACAACATGCAGGAGCTGCGCTACGAAGGTTACGGCCCGTCCGGCGTCGCGCTGATCATCGATTGCATGACTGATAATCCGACGCGCACGGTTGCCGATGTCCGCCACGCGCTGACCAAGAACGGCGGCAATCTCGGCACGACCGGTTCGGTCGCGTTTCAGTTTTCCAAAGTCGGCGAACTGGTGTTCGATACCGCCACGCCAGCAGCCGAGGAAAAAGTGCTCGAAGCCGCGCTAGAAGCAGGCGCCGATGATGTGCAAGCCGACGCCGGCCAAAGCCTGGTGTTGTGCACGCAGGAAAATTTCGAAGCGGTGAAAAAAGCGCTCGCGGCGGCGGGACTCAAACCCTTGCGCGCCGATGTGGTGATGCGTCCGGCGAATCGTGTCGCGGTCAGCGGTGACGTCGCCGAGACCTTGCACGATCTGCTCGAATGGCTCGAAGAACTCGACGACGTGCAGGACGTGTATCACAACGCCGACCTGCCCGAACTAGCCGCTTAACGTCAGATAGTTTAAACGTTTGGCCGTTTAAACGTCCGAACGATCGATGGCGAATTCGCGAGCACGGTCGTGTGCTCGCGAGTTTGTCAGGCGCGCAGCAGGACACTCATTCAGCAGGTGCAGCTTCCGCGCCACCGCGATGCAATACATCCGGCAATGGCTGGCCTTTTTCGGTAAATCCGAGCGATACCGAGTTAAGGCAATGCCGATCGCCGGTCGGCGGCGGACCATCAGGAAATACGTGACCGAGATGACTGCCGCAACGCGCGCAGACGATTTCGGTGCGCACCATGCCGTAGCTCGCATCGCGGATGGTACGGATGTGGGCCACATCGAACGGCTCGAAAAAACTCGGCCAGCCGGTGCCTGAATCGAACTTCGCATTCGAGCGGAATAACGGCAACGCACACAGTCGGCAGGTGTAGACGCCGTCTTTCTTGTTGTCGAGAAACACACCGCAGAACGCGGCTTCGGTGCCGTGCTCGAGTAATACGCGGCGCTCGTCGCCGCTGAGTCCGGCGCTCAACTCGCGGCGCTGCGCATCGGTGGGTGGAGTGAGATCAAACGTGTTCATGGCTGGCTCCTGATGATGACGCGCTGAGTATTGTCCGTGGACTGTCGATGATGCGTGTGAAGCGGCCAGTGGTGATTGCCTGCGCTAATTCATCGAAGTGGTCGCCGGGCGATGCGGCACTACAGGAAGTATGGCCGGTTGTACGACTAACAAGCGCGTCGGCGTTATCAATCAGGTTGTCGCATGAAACCACCAGAGCGCCGGTCGGCGCCCTAGTGGTGTGCATAAAACTTTAACCGCCGAATTTGTCGCGGAAGATGGTGTCGTCGAAATTCTTTATCGCGAAACAGCTACCCATCTCCGAGGAGTTGGCATAGGCATCGGTAGCGGTGAGACTGATCACCGAGGTCGGCAGATAATCCGGCAACATCAGCGGCATGCTGAACGTTGCGTAGCCGCTGGCATTGGTGTTGACCAGCTGCGAGCCGAGATAAAATTCCGCGTGACCGCGCCCACTGGGCGAGCACGCGCCCGAATAATAAACATCGACGCGGTAGCTGGAATTGGCCCCACTATTCAAATGCGCGGTAATCGTGCCGGGCTTCGCTGATCCTACTGGCATGCCGTTCGGCAGCGACAGGCTATCAATCACCGGAAACCCCTGCTGGAAATTTCCGTTCGGGCCAAGCTTGATATCCGGCACGCTGCCATCGTGGGCATAACCGTTGTAGCTGCTGAGATTGGCGCGCACGCTGTTGCTGTAGTTGTTCACAAGCACGCCGCCATCGCCCATGTAGCTGATCACGTTGCCTTGGTCGGGATGGTAACCAGCCAATTGCGAATCACCGATCACGTTGTTGCTACCATCCACCAGCACCGCCCAACCATAGCTGAGTACCGGGTTGCCGAGCACATCCATGCCGAAGACATTGCCATGGATCTTGTTGTGCGACCCTTGTGCTGGGATCCAGATTCCGTCGTTGAAATTTCCGGCGACGCGGTTTTTCGAGACATCGCAATAGCTGCTTTTCAACTGCATGCCATAGCCGTTGCCGTTGGCGCTCACGCCATTCGGTGCCAAGCCGACCAGATTGTTGGTGATGCTGCAATTCGGCGTTGAGACCGTGCTATCCATGAAAATACCGTTGCTGGTGGCATTGTTGATGACGTTACGCTCACCCGGCGAATCGCCACCGATGCTGATCTTGCCGTTTGTGACATTAAAGACTGCGATCGCATTTGCATTCGCTCCAGGCAAATTTATCCCACCGACACTGCCACCGAATTGACTGCCACTAATTTTGGCGGTGGCGTTGCTAGCCACAAAAACCTGCTGGGTGAAACCTCCCATCGCGACACCGCGCAAATCGAGGCTGCCGGGCGACATCACGGAAAGACCCGTGGCAATCGTGTCGTAGGTCTGCTCCTTGATCACTATGCACAAGTTTGCGTTGAACGCATTGGGGTCGCTGTTGTAGACCGCCGCCGGATTGTTGAGATAACCGTCGATCGTGATCGGCGTGGTGATGTTCGGCAACGCCGACGTCAACTGGATTACTGCCGGACAACCGAGCTGTGGCGAGAACGTGATCGTGTCGGCGTTGCCGGATTTGTTGGCCACGGTGATGGCATCACGCAAGGATCCCTGCCCCGCATTGTTGGTGTTGGTAACGATGGTGCTCGACTGGTAGAAGTACGGCGATTCCACCGCACCACGATCCACCGCGCCGCCCGTCGTGCGTGGACTCGAAGCGATATCGATGCTGGGATAAAAATTGTTGATCGGCGCCGGATAGCCCGAATTGATCGCGCTGGATGTTGGACTGATACCGTAATTGGCATTCGGCCCGGCGACTGGATTAAGCCACTGCGGATCGTTCTGCGGACCAGTCAAAGTATTGAATTCCTTGGTCGTGGCAGGTCCATCGAAGCCCAGATAAAACGTGCTGTAGTAGAGCGATACATCCGGAACCGCACCGCCGGAATCAGTGATGTAGAGCGGCTTATTGGTGCCATACAAACCATCGGTCGGCCAGAAAATACTGTTGAATACTTGAACGGTGTTTTTGGAGCCGGTCGAATCCGGCTCGATGCAGAATGATTGACCGCTTGAGGTATGTATGCTGTCGAACATCATCACGACCGCCGCATCGTCCCACAGGTCAAGCACCGCTTCGCATACACCGCCTGGCGCTTGTATCAGGTGATCGAAAACGCTGTTGACGATGCTCAGCGTACCCTTGTAGGTGGTGAACTGAATCGGCTGATCTTCGAAAAAATAGGCGTCCGGCGGATTAGTGCTGTTCAAACCGGTGAAGCGCGAATTGCGAATGCTGATATTGCCCGCGTCATCGGCAGAAAATTGGTTGTAGCCGCCCGTGAACAAGCTCACGCTTTCGCCATTCTGGAAGGTGATGCCTTCCAGCGTGATGCTGGCGATCGGTGACGCAGAATTCTGGGCGATGTGCAGAAAACCGGTGCCGCCAAAATCGATCCTCGTATTGGCCGGATCGATACTGCGCGTGGTGCAGCTGGCATCGGTGTAACCGCCAGCGATGGTCAATTGGCTGGTCGGATTCACAATCGTGTAGCCAAGGTTGTAGGTACCTTGCATGAGCTTGATGGTGTACGGCGCGTTGTCTGCCTGAGTTTCGGATTTGGCAAGATCGGCTTTCAGCTGCGCATTGCTGTTAGCGCAATCCGATGCCGCATGCACCGCGGACGACGCCACGAAACCCATCAGCGGAACAGCGAATAACGTGCGAACTAGCAGAGACGGCAGCGAGTGTTGAAAAAAAGAGCGGGTGTCCATGTCGATTCCTCGGTGAGTGGATGCACGCAAGACATCCTTGCTATCTCAAAACGAGGTTGCTGTGGAAACCGGACACAGCGCCGCCGCGGCGCGGCCGGATATGCGTCTAGCTGATAACGGCATCGGCAGAAATCCGAAGTTCGGCGTAGTGCGACGCGTTGCACACGACCGGTTACGTTTCAGATTGAATCCCCATGCCCCGGCAGTTCCGCAAATACGGCAGCGCATTCGCGCGCCGAGTGTCCCCTTTTTGGCGGAATCGCGTAATCAACCTTTAAGGCATTAGCTCCGCGCAAATTGGCAGGAGTTTGCTCGTGCGACTCAGACAAAGAAACGTCTATGCCGCATGCATGTTCGGATTATTGCCAGCACAACGTTTATTTGCATCGAGTTGAATGCCATGCCTGCAGCGAGGCTGGAGATTCATCAAACGGGCGAAAATACTCGAAATCGTTTAGCCATATATACCGCCATAAATATTCCCTATCCAGTATTCGGATTCCCATTCCCCAACCCAGGAGACGTCATGAAAATTTCCGCAAAAAGCTGTTTGTTTGCATTCGGTTTGAGCCTCGCCGGCAGCGCCTTGGCGATCGATTTTGGTAACGCCCTGGGCGCTGGCACCAGTGCGGTCAAGGGCGCGACGTTGAGCGATGCCGATGTCAAAGCCCAAGCCGATCAGGCCTGCGATTGGCTGGACACGCACAACAAGGTGGCACCAGCCGGCAACAAATACGCCGCGCGCCTGCAAAAGATCACAGCGGGGCTGAACAACGAAGATGGCATCACGCTCAACTACAAGGCTTACTTGGTTACCGACGTGAATGCATTCGCGATGGCCAACGGCTGCGTGCGCGTATTCGCCGGCTTGATGGATATCGCCACCGATGACGAAATCCGCAGCGTTATCGGCCATGAAATCGGCCACGCCAAACTCGGCCACACCAAGGCGAAAATGAAAGCGATGCTGATGACCAGCGCCGCGCGCCAAGGTGTCGCGGCCACCGGTGGCAAAGCCGGCGCGCTCGCAGCATCGGAGCTCGGCGGTTTTGCCGAAGGCATCGTCAACGCGCAGTTTTCACAGAAGGAAGAAAGCGAGGCGGATATTTACGGTTACCAGTTCATGGTCAAGCATAAATACGACACACACGCGATGGTCAGCATGCTGAAAAAACTGCCGGCGGGCGGCGGCTTGATGTCGAGCCATCCATCATCGCCTGATCGCGCGGCGAAGATCGATACGATGATCAAGAAAGGCTGATTTCGGCAGCAGGCAAAAGTCTGCACGAAGCTGAAGTTTTTGCGCCTGCGCAGTGAGGTTTACTGCGCAGGCCTGTAAGCGAATCCCGATATCCCCCGTCCAAGGATTCGCTTGCAGAAAAACGCTTACGGCTGCGGCGGCAGACTATGCCGCGGTATGCAACGCCTGCTCAAGATCAGCCGCCATCACCGCGTGCCCGGTGTGACATTGCCGGATCTCCAGTGCGATTTTCCGAAACTCCGCTTGAGCGGACACAGCGAGGGTTTCGGCAAGTTTTATCGCAAACGACGGTATGGCCGTCTGGACGGCCAAACGCAACCAGTACACCGCATCCTCGATTTGTCCTCGCTGCGCGAGCAACGAGGCATAACTGCATTGACCACGAAAGTCGCCGCCATGCGCGGATTTTCGATACCAGTCGAACGCCGCATTCGCATCGGCTGGCACTTCCCAACCTTGTTCGTGATACCGCCCGACGATACCCATCGACTTCGCATGACCGAGATCGGCGGCGCGCCGATAAAGTGCGTACGCAAGCGAACGATCCATCGCAACTCCGCTGCCGGATACATGCAGATGCGCTAGGTTGTACATGCCCCAGTCCAGACCATGATCGGCGGCGCGTCGATACCAGACCGCGGCGAGCTCGATATCGATCGCACGGCCCCAGCCGAATTCGCAGCAGCGCCCGAGCATATTCATCGCCATCACATGGCCGGTGTGCGCAGCGAGCTGGAACCAGTGCCACGCCATTTCCCGGTCACGCATCACGCCATTACCATCGAGCAGCAATTGCGCAAACAGAGCCTGCGCTATCGCATCGCCGTGCTCGGCTGCACGCTGCAAAATGCGTGCGGCAGCGGCAGGATCGGATTGCACCAACTGCGCAAATTGGTCGTTGTCGAGGTTGGCGCTGGCAGCGAAATCGCCGAGCTCCGCGTTCGTGCCGTCAAACATCGGCCCAGCGTCGCAGCAGATTGTGGTAGACGCCGGTCAGGCGCAGTTGCGCTGCATTTTGCGTGGTGGTGGATGCAACGTTGCTTTCGCCAGCGAGCGTCTGGATTGCAAGGTCGAGATCAAACAGCAAACGTCGCTCGCCGTCATCGCGCACCAGGCTTTGAATCCAGAAAAACGAGGCGAATCGTGCGCCGCGCGTGACCGGCATCACGCGGTGCAAACTGCTGGCCGGATACAGCAGCAAATCACCGGCGGGCAGCTTCACATCATGTGTGCCGAAACTGTCTTCGATCACGAGTTCGCCGCCGTCGTATTCGTCTGGCGAGGATAAAAACAGGGTCGCCGAAAGATCGGTGCGCAACGGTATCGCATCACCGCCGCTGCGGTCGTAACGCACCGCGTTATCGACGTGATAATCGAACGACTGTCCGCCGCGATAGCAATTGAACAGCGGCGGGAATATCCGTCGCGGCAACGCCCCAGCGAAGAATGTGGTGTTGCGATTCAGAGCCTCCAGCACCAGCGCGCCGAGCTCGCACGCGAGCGGATCGGTCTCGGGCAATTGCAGATTATCTTTCGCCAGCGCGGATTGATGACCGGCCGTGATGCGGCCATTCGCCCAGGCCGCCGTGTCGAGTTTTCGACGGCACGCCGCGACCTGTTCCGCAGTCAGGATATCTGGCACATGCAACAGCATAATACGTCTCCGGTTCAGCGGCGGTGCGTTATGAAATCGCCCACCGCCGCAGTACCACGATCAATCAGAATTTCAGGTTCGCATTCAACGATACCGTGCGTCCTGTGCCCGGATTCGCCCAACCGCTGGTCGTGCTAACCGAGCGCAACTGGGTGAAATATTCCTTGTTGAAAATATTGTTGATGTTGAGCAGCAGGTCGAGATGATCGTTGACCTTGTATGCCAGCATCGCGTTGTGCACGACGAAACCCGGGATCTTGGCGCGCGCATAAATCGTGGTCGGCGTATAGCTGTTGGCGGTCGCAAATACGGATGACGTGTAGTTCGCACCATAACCCACGGTCACGTTGTACGGCAGCGCGTAGGTCGTCCACAAATTGGCGGAATTATCCGGTGTATTGGCGAGCGGATTACCGGCCTGCGCATCGATACCGGTCGTTGCCAATACCTTCGCCGAAACGCTCTGCAATACTTTGCTCTGCAGGTGATCGTAGTTGGCGAACACCGACCAGTTTTCGCTGATCTTGCCGGTAATACCAAGCTCGATACCCTTCAAGCGACTCGAACCATCCAGTGTTTGATACGGAATGGCCGGATCGCCCGATGCCACTTTGTAATTGGTGCGATCGGTGCGGAAGATCGCTGCGGTCAATGACAACCTATCCTTGAAGAAATCCCACTTCGTGCCGAGCTCGTAGCTTTTGGCAGATTCCGGATCGACGTCGCAACTCGTGGCGCAACTGCCATCCACGGTCGCCGTCGATGGTGTTTTGGAGTTGCCGTACGCCAGATAGATGCTGCCGTTTTCCTGAGGCTTGTAGACCACACCGGCGCGCCACGAAATCAGATCATCGCTGTTCTTCAGCGGATTGGTCGCGACCGGCAACAACGGCCCCGGCACCTGCGTCGGCGATGCAACCGGGCTTGCCGTATAGCTGCTGTAAGTCGCTTCGTTATGTTCGTAACGCAGGCCGCCGGCGAGCTGCCACCGGTCATTGAACTTCAGCGTATCGAACGCATACACCGCGCGATTGTCCACGGTCGAATCCGCCCGCGTGGAATAGAATCGGTTCAGCGGCAAGGTGTAGATATGCGTCGGATCGAACAGGCTGATCGGCAACTGTGCATAGGTCGTGCCATCCGCATTTCGATACAGGCTGCCAGAACCGAGCGTAAAGGTTTCGTGCGACAACGAGATGCCCGTGACCAGCGTATGTTCCAGGCCAGCAGTGTTGAACTTCGAGGTCAGATCGGTCTGGTTGACGAGGATCGTGTTGCGCGTATCGCGCAAGTTGCCGATCGGGCCACCCGGTGTGTAGGTTGGGCCGCCGACGCCCTCGCCCACGCTCGCCGGGCCGTTCGCTCCGCAACGCACGGCGGTGCCGGGCAGTTGCAGATTGGTGCCCAGCGGATAATCGCCCGGCTTCAAACAGATGCGTCCTTCGGGCGCGTCGGTGACGCTGTAACGATCGACCTGCGCCCAGCGCGTGAGATTGCGCAACGTGACTTTTTCGTTGAAGGCGTGATCGATGATCGCGGTGAAAGAATCGTTGTCGATTTTTTCCTGATCGACATTGGTGTAGCCGAAATAGGTGCTGCGATCGATGCCCGGCACCGGCGCGTAGTTACGCAACGGGATGCCGTATTCGGGACGATTCTTGTCGTGCTCATGCACATAACTCAGCGTGAGCTGGGTCGGTGTACCGAGGCCGAGGATGAACGACGGCGCGATACCCCAGCGCTTGTAGCCGGTGATGTCACGCTCGGCGACGTCGTTTTCGTGCGCCATCACATTCAACCGGAACGCCATGCCCGAGTGCGGCCCGCCGACCTGCTGATTGATGTCAGCAGTCACACGCCGATAATCCGCATTGCCAGCGCCGATCGAGATATTCGTGAAGTCGGTCACCTGCGGAATCTTGCTGACGAGGTTGATCGTGCCGCCGACCGTGCCCGCGCCGGAATACACCGAACTCGGGCCTTTCACCACTTCGATCTGGTCGATATTGAAAGGATCGCTGTGGGTGGTATTGGCGCTGTCGCGAATGCCGTCGATCGAAATATCGTTGGTCGCGCTGAAGCCGCGGATGTTGACACTGTCGCCGTAACTGCCGCCTTCTCCTGCACCGAACGTGATGCCGGCCACGTTCTGGCGCAGGATGTCGCGCAGCAGAAATACGCCCTGATCCTGGATCAGATCCTTCGGAATCACATTGATTGTCTGCGGCACATCGCGCAGCACTTCGGTGTATTTCGGCGACGCCGGTTTTTGCGAGTAGATACCGTCGACATTGATCGTATCGAGATGCTCGACCGCACCCGCCGCCGGATCGGCATCGGGACTGACCGGCGTGCCGTTGTCCGCCGCCAGCACAGAAGATGCCGACGAAACAAATGCTACGCCGAGAGCAGTGGCTAGCAGACGTTTCGGTCGCGCATGGCTGGAGGTGATGAACGGACTGGATGACATGGATGACTCCTGATGGTGTGACAAAAATCGTGGCGCCCAGACCCACCGCATTGAAAAACGTGGTGGCAAATACGCGCAGCCCGCATCAAGCGGCATTCGCAAGCGCACAACTGCCGCGCATTTCATGCAGGGCAACAAATGCCGCGTGCTGAGGCGATCGACAATGATTGAATATTACTTTTAATGAGAATGATTCGCAACATCATTTGCTGTAAGATTGCGGCCCAACGCAAGCACATTTGCATTAGCCGCTGATTTTTCCGACGCGCCTTGCACCAACCCCAAAATATCCCGCGCCCGGATTTATCCCGCGAACCTGCCGAGAAATTTATGCCCTACCTGCTCAAGCGTTTTCTATTTCGTTTGCACTGGCTTCTCGGCCTCAGCGCTGGCTTGGTATTGAGCGTGGTCGGTGTGAGCGGCGCGCTGCTCGGGTTCGAGGAAGAAATTCTCGCCGCGCTCAACCCGCAACATCACATCGCCGCGTCGACTACGCCGCCGCTAAACATGGATGCGCTGATCGCGATCGCACGCAAGAACCATCCCGACATGAACGTGAACACCCTCGCCTGGAACGGCGACGACGCGCCAGTCGAGGTGCGTTTGAGCAAAGGCCAGGATCGGCGCGGTATGCCGGTTGCGATCAATCCATACGATGGCACGGTGCTAGGGCCGCAGTCCGGCAGCGGTATTTTCCAGACCGTCGAACAACTGCATCGCAACCTCACTGTCGGCCCGGTCGGCAAGCAGATTGTCGGCGCGAGCACGGCAATACTATTGCTCATGCTGGTCAGCGGCATCATCCTGCGCTGGCCGAAATATTCGCGCTCGATAGCGGCGTGGTTCAGGCTCGATTTCAAACTCGGCGGACGCAGTTTTCTGTGGCATCTGCATGCGATCGTCGGCACGTGGGTGCTGCTGTTTTATCTCGTCGCCTCGCTGACCGGCTTGTGGTGGTCGTACGATTTTTATCGCAATTTCGTCAATGGCCTTGCCGGTGTGAGCACGCCGGCGCGCGGGCAAAACGGCGGCGGCAACGAGGCGCGAGCGGAAACCGCCACAACACCGATTTCGATCAATCATGCGTGGAATACTTTTCGCGCGACCGTGCCCAACGCGCGGCGCGCCACGCTCACCTTGCCACGCAAGGCTGATGCGCCGCTGGAATGGCGTTATCTCGATGCTGATGCGCCGCACGCTCGTGGCTTCAGCACGCTTAAACTCGATGCCACCGGCAATCTGCAATCGAACGAACGGTACGCGGATCAGCCGCGCGGACGACGTTTTATCAGCGCGCTGTTCCCATTGCATTCCGGCGATTTTTTCGGCACACCGGGACGCGCTTTGATGGCGCTCGCGTCACTGCAGATGCCGCTGTTTTTCATCACCGGCATGTGGTTATGGCTGCAGCGTCTCAGCCAGGCAAAACAGACACGCCGCGCGCAAATCGCGTTGTCGCCGAGCAGTGCCGATGTGAGCGTCGGCGATACCATTCTGGTGCTGTACGCGAGCCAGGGTGGCACCGCCGAGCGCCTCGCATGGCAGACCGCGGACTGGCTGCAACGCATCAACCTCGCGCCACAGGTTCGATCAATCAGCAACGTCAGCACGCCTGAACTTGCCGATGCCGGACACGCGCTGTTCGTGGTCAGCAGCTACGGCGATGGCGGCCCGCCCGACGCCGCTTTGACGTTTGTGCGGCGCTGGATGCGCGCGGACAATACGACCGATCTGTCGCGTCTCGAATGCGCCGTGCTGGCACTCGGCAACCGGCGTTATGCCGAATTCTGCGGCTTCGGTCATCGTCTGCAGGCGTGGCTCGGTGGGCGCGGCGCACGTTTGCTGTTCGCGGCCGTCGAAGCACACGAAGCCGATGCGGAAGCATTAAAGCGCTGGCGCGCCGAGCTCGCGCGGCGCTGGCCCGCGCTGGCCGACAGCGATGTCGCGTTGCCCGTGGCGATTAATGCCGAATCCACATCGACATGGCGCCTGCAACAACGCATACGACTCAACCCAGGCGACGATGCGACGCCGCTGTATTTTCTGGATTTTGTCGAAGCGAATCCCGATCGAAGCTCGGACGCTCGCGCCGCGACCTGGACACCCGGCGACCTGCTCGATGTGCTGGTGCCGCCGACACACGAGCGCATCCAGTCGTGGCTCGACCTGTGGCAATTACGCGCCGACGAGCCAGTCCATCTGGATGGCCAAACATTATCGTTGCAAGCCGCGTTGCAGCGTTGCGAACCACCTTCGCAGCCCGAGACTTTGTCCGGTCTGGATGCGCAAACCTTGATCGCACGATTGCCACGCCTCAGCGCACGCAGCTATTCGATCGCTTCGTTGCCCGAGCACGGCCACGTGCGGCTCATGGTGCGGTTGTATCGCGATGCGCAAGCCAATCACGGTCTCGCTTCGTCGTGGTTATGCGAACACGCCGCAATCGGCAGCACGCTCTCAGCACGCCTGCGCAGCAGTCATTCGTTCCATGCGCCAGCAGCGGATGTGCCGTTGATTCTCATCGCCAACGGCGTCGGTATCGCACCATTTCTCGGCATGCTCGCGGCACGCGCCGATCAGCGCGGCGCGGCGACTTGGCTGATCTACGGCGAGCGTGATCCGGCGCACGACAGTCATGCCCTGCCGCAACTTCAGGCATGGCGCGATAGCGGAATCATCGAACATCTCGACGTGTGTTTTTCGCGCTCGCCGTCAGGCCAATATGTACAAGACAAGCTTGCCGAGCAGGCGCCACTCCTGCAGCAATGGCTGGCACGCGGAGCGGCGATCTATGTTTGCGGCAGCCCGCTGATGGGACTCGGCGTGAACGAGGTTTTGACGTCGATTCTCGGCGAAGACCGCGTGGAAAATCTGCGCGACAGCGGACGTTATCGACGCGAACTGTTTTGATGCGAAACCTGCGGCAAACACGCTCTATATTGCATCGAGCGTTGTCTGGCCCTGCCGAATTTATCGCACGCCCGCAATCCAGGTTTCGTGCACGCTCAGATCGTCATTGAGCACGACTAGATCGGCGCGACAACCCGCGGCGATGCGTCCGTGCGACTGCTGCAATCCGAGAAATTCGGCCGGATAGGTCGAGGCCATGCGTGCGGCTTCGGCGAGCGGAATACCGAGCATCCCGACCGTGTTGCGCACCGCCGTCGCCATGTCCAATGCCGAGCCCGCGAGCGTGCCTTGCGCGGTCGCGCAGATGCCATCGCGGCAAGTGATCGCAACACCGTCGAGATAAAAAACCGGATCGTCCGAGCCGACCGGCGGCATCGCGTCAGTGACGAGGAACATCTTGCCTTTGGCCTTCGCCGCAATCGCGATGCGCAAGGTCGCGGGATGCACATGATGACCATCGACGATCAATCCGCACCAACTGTTTTTGTCCTCAAGCGCGGCGCCAACAACGCCAGGTTCGCGACTGCCGAGCGGCGTCATCGCGTTGAACAGATGCGTGAAGCCGCGCACTCCGGCATCGAGTGCCGCGCGTGTTTGTGCGTAGTCGGCGGCGGTGTGTCCGGCGGCGACGATCACACCTCGCGCCACCAACTCGTGCAGTACTTCTGGCGCCACCCGTTCAGGCGCGAGCGTCAGCAGCGTGCGACCATTCTGCAACGAACACACCAAGTCGATATCGGACGAATCCGGCGCATGGAATTTCGCCGGGTTATGCACACCCTTGCGCTCAGGCGACAGATACGGACCTTCGAGATGGATACCGAGAATGCCCGGCACACCCTGGGCGATGGCTGCATCGGTCGCGTCGATTGCCGCGCGCATTACCGCACTGTCGTCGCTGATCAAGGTCGGCAGCAAACCCGTGGTGCCGAAGCGGCGGTGCGTGGTCGCGATGCGGCGCAAGGCATCGACGTTCGGCGCATCATTGAACAATACGCCGCCACCGCCGTTGACCTGGCAATCGATGAATCCCGGTAGCAAATAACGGCCGCCGAGATCGTGTTGCTGCGCGCTTTGTACACGCTTGTCGTCGGCATCGGTGATGGCGATGATGATGCCGTTCTCGATCAACACCACCAGCTCGGATTCGATCTCGCGATCGAACAACACCTGGCCATTCAGCAACGCGGTAATCATCACACCGTCTCCGTCACCTTGCGCAGATGCGGCGGCACATCGGGATTGCGGCCGCGACGCAATGCGATGGCATTCGCGGCGCGATAAAAACGGCTGATCGCGACCAGCGGCGTGCACGCGGGATGCAGCGTTTCGGCAACCGGCAAGACATTCGGCAACGACATTTCACCGGGTGCGGCAATCCACACATTCGCGCCGCGCTCGCGAAATTCGCGCGCCAGTTCCAGCGTGCCTTCCCAAGTGTCGTCGGGCTGCACAAAAAACAGCACAGGAAACCCCGGCCCGACAATCGCCATCGGCCCGTGCTTCACTTCGGCCGCGCTGAAAGCCTCGGCATGCAGTCCCGAGGTTTCCTTGAACTTCAGCGCGGCTTCCTGCGCCGCCGCGAGACCCAGGCCGCGGCCCACGACAAAAAGATTACGCGCGTCGACCAATCCGTCTTCGAGCGTCGACCAGTCCGCCGACCAAGTGGCACGCATCGCCGCGGGCACCGCGCGCAACGCGTCGAGCAATGCGCCATCGTTATTCCAGCGCGCCGCGATATGCAAAATCGCCGCCAACGAGCAGATATAACTCTTGGTCGCAGCCACGCTTTTTTCCGGGCCGGCGTGCAGCGGAATCACCGTATCGGCGGCAAGCGCGAGTGGCGAATCCTCGACGTTGACCAGCGCCACGACATGCGCGCCGGCCAGTTTTGCCGCCTGCGCATTGCGCACGAGATCGGGGCTTTTGCCTGACTGCGAAATGGTGATGTACAACGCGCCGTCGAGTTTCTGTTCCGCCGCATACACCGAATTGATCGACGGCGACAGTGAGGCTGTGACCAGACCGAGCTGCGTCTCGAACACGTATTTCGCAAACGTCGCGGCGTGATCCGAACTGCCGCGCGCGCAGGTCACGATGAACCGCGGCGGCGTGCGCTGCAGCGTATCGACCAGCGCACGGATCGCCGTATCATTGCGCTCGAATTGTTGTGCGACGACATCGGCAGCCTCGTGGGCTTCCTGATACATCAAGGTGCTGTTTGGCGCGATGGGCGAATTCGACATGGGGTTGGCAGGCTCCGGAATTTTCAATCGGTATCGCTCTGTAATTCGGCGACAAAATCGTAGGCGTCACCGCGATAAAATGAACGCGTGAATTCGACCACGCGACCGCTCGCGAGAAACGCACGGCGCTCAATAAACAAACCCGGACTGCCAAGCGGCAAGCCGAGCAATTTCGCCTGATCGGCGTCGAACGCGATCGCACGCAAACGCTGCAGCGCGCGCGTTGGACGACCATGGGTTTTATCCAGCGCCTCGTACAGCGAATCCTCGACCATGTCCGGATCGGCGACCAAATCCTGCGGAATCGTGGTGCGCTCGATCGCGAGCGGCTCGTCGCCGGCATAACGCAAACGGTGCAGACGTATCACTTTTGCGCCAGGCGAAAGATTCAGCGCCATCGCCTCGTCCGGTGTGACTTCGCCGATACTTTTTTCAAAGAAAACCGAGCGCGGTTTCAGGCCGCGCGCGCGCAAGTCGTCGGTAAAACTCGTGAGCTTGGAAAACGATTTGACGATGCGCGCGGCGACAAACGTGCCGGCGCCATGGCGCTGCGTGAGCACACCTTCGTCGACCAGGCCGGCGATCGCCTTGCGCACGGTCACGCGCGACAGCGACAGGAGTTTGGCGAGATCGCGTTCGCTCGGTAGCGAGTGGCCGGGTTCAAGCGCTCCGGCCTCGATCGATTTCTGGATCGCACGACGCAAACGTTCGTACGCGAGCGAACGTGTAGTGCTGTTTGCGCGACCTTGCTGACGGTATTCCTTGAGCAGCGTGTTTTGCATCCGACAATAATACCAATTTAAGTACCACTTTGGCAATTGGTTGATCTTTACTGGCCTGACCGGATTCTGATGACGCCAAAAACTTCGTCATTCCAGCGTAGGCTGGAATCCATTTTGATCCTGAAATTTGCCTTTATTTGCTGACATATCAGGTATGCGAGAACTAAAATGGATCCCAGCCTACGCTGGGATGACGGCTCTTTTGTCGGCGTTCTCCACCTGCCAAATCCCGCCCACTTTTCGCTATTTCCAAATGTGGTATCTTAGTGGTATCCTTTTCGCCATCAACCACTTCTACCCGCTTCAGTCCCCACCGAGGTAATCCAGTGACTGCTCAATTGGTACCGGTCGATGCGTTCGACCTCGTGATTTTTGGTGGCACCGGCGATCTCGCATTGCGCAAACTCCTGCCGGCGTTGTTCCACCGATTTGTCGATGGCCAGATCGTGCCGGACAGTCGTGTGATCGGCATCGCGCGTGAAGGCCTGGCCGAAAACGACTACCGCACCCAGGTCCGCGCGGCGATCCAGCGCGCCGTGCCGAGCAGCGAATATGTCGTCGCTGATCTCGACACGTTCATGCAGCAAGTCAGTTACCGCTCGCTTGATGCGACGCGCGAAACCGGCTGGCAGGAATTCGCCGCGAGCCTCACCGCCAACTCTGAAAAAGTACGCGTGTTTTATCTCGCCACCAGTCCGGACATTTTCGCCAGCGTCTGCGGTCGCCTGCGCGAACACGGGCTGACCACCGGTAACGTGCGCGTGGTGATCGAAAAACCGATCGGTCGTGATCTGAAAAGCGCCGCTGCGATCAACGACGCGGTCGGGCGCGCGTTCGAGGAACGCCAGACCTACCGCATCGATCATTATCTCGGCAAGGAAACCGTGCAGAACCTCACCGCGCTGCGTTTCGGCAATGTGCTGTTCGAGCCGTTATGGCGCGCCGAACATATCGATCATGTGCAGATCACGGTCGCCGAAACCATAGGCGTCGAATCGCGTGGCGCGTATTACGACACTGCCGGCGCGCTGCGCGATATGGTGCAGAATCATCTGCTGCAATTGCTGTGCATGGTGGCGATGGAACCGCCAGCTTCGCTCGACGCCGACTCGATCCGCGACGAAAAACTGAAAGTGCTGCACTCGCTGCATCCGATCGACGAAAGCAACGCGGCGCAGCTCACCGTGCGCGGACAATATCGCGCTGGCGCATCGGATCAGGGTGCGGTGCCGGGTTATCTCGAAGAAATCGGCAAGCCGAATTCGCGCAACGATACCTTTGTCGCGATCAAGGCCGAGGTGCGTAACTGGCGCTGGGCCGGCGTGCCGTTTTACCTGCGCACCGGCAAGCGTTTGCCGAATCGCGTGTCGGAAATCGTGATCACGTTCAAGGCGATTCCGCACTCGATTTTCGGCAACAGTGCGGGTCCGATCGCGCCCAACAAACTCGTGCTGCGCCTGCAGCCGGACGAAGGCGTGAAGCTCTGGCTGATGATCAAATATCCCGGCCCCGGCGGTTTGCGGCTGCGCCATGTGCCGCTCGACATGAGCTTCGCCGAGACCTTCGGTGTGCGTAATCCGGATGCCTACGAACGCCTGCTGATGGACGTAGTGCGCGGCAATCCGATGCTGTTCATGCGCCGCGATGAAGTCGAAGCAGCATGGAAGTGGATCGACCCGATTCTCGCCGCGTGGGAGGCCAGCGCCGAAGCGCCGAAACCCTACACCAGCGGCACATGGGGGCCGAGCGCGGCGGTCGCATTGATCGAGCGCGATGGCCGCACCTGGCACGAGGACGCACCGTAGTGGCCGCGTCCACGAATTACATCGAACAGGTTTTCGACAGCGCCGCGACCCTCGCAAACGCATTGGCGCAAAGCGTGGCAGACGATCTGCGGCGCGGCCTGAGCGCGCGCAACACCGCCGTGCTTGCGCTGTCCGGCGGCACCACGCCGCGTGAGTTTCTGCGTGAGCTTTCGCAGCAGGCGCTGGACTGGAGCCGTGTGACCGTGACACTGGTCGACGAACGCTGGGTGGGGCCGGATGACGAGCGTTCCAACGCGCGCCTGCTGCGCGAAAACCTGCTGAAAAATCGCGCCACCAATGCGCTGTTCGTACCGCTGTATTGCGATGCGCCCGATCCCGAAACCGGACTGCCGCGTATCGCCGCACGCATCGCCGCGTTGCCATTGCCGTTCGATGCAGTCGTGCTGGGACTTGGCGAGGATGGTCACACGGCATCGTT
Source organism: Pseudolysobacter antarcticus (assembly GCF_004168365.1). Taxonomy (GTDB): domain Bacteria; phylum Pseudomonadota; class Gammaproteobacteria; order Xanthomonadales; family Rhodanobacteraceae; genus Pseudolysobacter; species Pseudolysobacter antarcticus. The sequence continues at coordinate 1,136,764 of NZ_CP035704.1, read as the reverse complement.
TTTCCCGGGCGGTGATCACCTCGCGCACGCGCTCGATGTGCACGGCACGGCGCAGGTTTTATCGATGCGTGCACCGGATGCGGGCGAGCCGCGCATCACCTTGAGTATGCCGACCGTGCTCAATGCGCGCGCCGTGTATCTGCATATTCAAGGCGACAAAAAGCGCGCGGTGTTGGCCCAGGTTGTCGCCGCGCAAGGTGCGCTGGCAACGAGTCCGATGCGGGTTGTACTGGATCACGCCACATCGCCGATACAGGTTTTCTGGTGCGCTTGAAGCCGAGCGCAAGCGTCACATTGCTGCGGAGAAAAACATGTCACTGAACCCCACCATTGCCGCCGTCACCGAACGCCTGATCGCGCGCAGCCGTGAGTCGCGCACGGCGTATCTCGAAAAAATAAATGCGGCGCGCGAAACCGGGCCGCGTCGTGGTCATCTTGCCTGCGGCAATCTCGCGCACGGTTTCGCCGCGTCTGCCGCGCCCGACAAAAACGCGTTGCGCAGCGGTCATGCGCCGAACATCGCCATCATCACCGCCTACAACGACATGCTGTCGGCACACCAGCCGTATGCGACCTATCCCGACCTGATCAAGCGCGCTGCGCGTGAGGTCGGCGCGACCGCGCAAGTCGCCGGCGGCGTGCCGGCGATGTGCGATGGCGTGACGCAAGGCCGCGCCGGCATGGAGCTGTCGTTGTTCTCGCGCGACGTGATTGCGATGTCTGCGGCGATCGCGCTTTCGCATGACATGTTCGATGCGGCGTTGTTCCTCGGCATCTGCGACAAGATCGTGCCGGGCCTGCTGATCGCGGCGCTGAGCTTCGGCCATCTGCCGGCGATTTTCATTCCGGCCGGGCCGATGCCAAGTGGTATTTCCAACGATCAGAAAGGCAAGGTGCGCCAGCTTTACGCCGAAGGCAAGGCGACGCGGGCCGAGCTGCTCGAAGCCGAAGCACAGTCGTATCACGCACCAGGCACCTGCACGTTTTACGGCACCGCAAACTCGAACCAGATGCTCATGGAGATCATGGGCCTGCATCTGCCGTGCGCGAGTTTCGTGAATCCGAATACACCGCTGCGCGAAGCAATGACGATCGCCGCAACCCAGCGCGCCGCAGCGATTACGGCGCTGGGATCGGAGTACATTCCGGTCGGCGAAATTATCGACGAGAAGGCCATCATCAACGGCGTGATTGGCCTGCACGCCACCGGCGGCTCGACCAATCATCTGCTCCATCTCGTGGCGATCGCGCATGCGGCGGGCGTCGATTTGCGCTGGGAGGATTTCGGCGATCTGGCCGGCGTGATACCACTGCTGGCACGCGTCTATCCGAACGGCAGCGCCGACGTGAACCAGTTTCACGAGGCCGGCGGCATGGGTTTCCTGATCGCGCAATTGCTGGGCGCCGGACTGCTGCATGGCGACGTCAACACGATCATCGGCGCCGGCCTCGATCGTTATGCAAAACAGGCGCAGCTCGGCAGCGATAACACCATCGAATGGCTGCCAGCGCCCGCGCAGACGCTCGATGCCAGCGTATTGCGCGGCGCGGCCGATCCGTTCCGTCCCGATGGCGGCCTGATGATGCTGCAAGGCAATCTCGGCCGCGCGGTGATCAAGGTCGCATCGGTGCCGGACGATCGTTACATCATTGAAGCGCCGGCGCTGGTGTTCGACGATCAGGATCAGGTGCGCGGCGCGTTCGAGCGCGGCGAACTCGATCGCGATTTCGTCGCGGTGGTGCGCTTCCAGGGGCCACGCGCGAACGGCATGCCGGAGCTGCACAAACTCACGCCGACATTGGCGGTGTTACAAGCGCGCGGACATCGCGTTGCGCTGGTCACTGACGGGCGCATGTCAGGTGCGTCGGGCAAGGTGCCCGCCGCGATCCACGTGACGCCCGAAGCAATCTGCGGCGGACCGATCGCAAAAATCCACAACGGCGATATGATTCGTGTCGACGCGCATGCTGGCACGCTCGAAGTGCAGGTCGATGCGGCGATCTGGCAGGCGCGCGGTGCCGCGATTTCGAACGTCGATGCTCATCATCGCGGCGTCGGTCGCGAACTGTTTGCGATGTTCCGTCGCATCGCCGGCAGCGCCGATACGGGCGCCAGCGTTTTCGGCGCGAGCGCCGTTGCCGAACACACTTTTGGAGAGTCCGCATGAGTTCCGCCATCGAACAGAAACAGCAGCAGATCGAGAGCACGATGCGACTCGCGCCGGTGATCGCAGTGGTCGTGATCGAGCGACTCGCCGATGCGGTGCCACTCGCGCAAGCGCTGGTCGCGGGCGGCATCCGCGCGATCGAAATCACGTTGCGCAGCAAGGTCGCGCTGGATGCGATCCGCGCGGTCGCGGCCGATGTCGAAGGCGCCGTGGTCGGTGCCGGCACGATCTTGTCGCCGCAGGATTTGCAGGCCGCCGAAAATGCCGGCGCGCGGTTTGCGGTATCGCCCGGCATCACACCAACCCTGTTCGCCGCGGCGCAGGACATCGCGCTGCCTTATCTGCCCGGTTCGGCGAGTGCGTCCGAGGCGATGCTGCTGCTTGAACACGGTTATCGGTTGCAGAAATTTTTCCCGGCCGAAGTTGCCGGCGGCGCACCGTATCTGCGCGCGCTGAGCGGACCGTTGCCGCAAGTAAAATTTTGTCCGACCGGCGGCATCAGCGTGACAAAAGCAGCATCCTATCTCGCGCTGTCGAACGTGCTTTGTGTCGGCGGTTCATGGCTGACGCCAGCTGAATTGGTGAATGCTGGCGACTGGGCGGCGATCACGACCCTCGCGCGTGATGCGTGCAATTTGCCGCGAGGCTGAGAGGGTGCGTTTGCCGCTGACCTCCAAAGCATGACGCGCGAAGAAAATTGACAGCGATCGCAATTGCTGTGAAATACTTGTGCACGAGAATGGCGGTCTTGTGACTTGGGGAGTTCGGATGAAATACGCACTATTGATCGCGCTGCTTCTTCTCGCCGCGAATGCCGGTGCGGGCAGCGTGATGTTCGGCAAACATCTGGTATCAAAGGGCGATGCGATCACCAGCGTGCGTGATGCCGCGGGCACACCGAACAAGGTCGACAAGATCGATGCCGACGACTCATCGCCGGCGATGGAAATCTGGACTTACAATCGTCCTGAAAGCGTCGTCACGATCTGGATCGTCGATCGCAAGGTGGTGCAGGTGCAGGAACAGCCGGCAGCCGATGGCGCGGCAAAAACCTCGTCGGCCAGCAAGTAGATTCAGCCGCGTCTTGCGGCAAAAAACAATACTTTTTGAGTCGGCAAATTTAGCTGCCGAGCGAACGCGGGCGCGCGGTCGAACCGCGAATCACTAGTTGCGGACTGAAACCCTTGTTTTTTGCGGCCGGCGCGTCGAGCGATCCGTCTTCGGCGCGCGCGAGTTCGGAGATCAGCAGCAAGGTTGCATGCCGTGCGATTTCTTCGGTCGCCTGCTTGGCTGTGGTCAATGCCGGCCACGATTGTTTCGAGAACGGGCTGTCCTCGAATCCCGCGATGGAGAGATCGTTCGGCACATCGATGCCGGTGGATTTTGCCGCCGCGAGAACGCCGGCGGCAATCTCGTCGTTGGAACCGAAGATCGCGGTCGGCGGGTCTTTCAACGCGAACAATTTGCGCGCGCCGCGAAAACCATCCTCGAACGAATAATCGCCCGGCACGATGAGTTTTTTGTCGATCGGAATGCCGTAGTCCTTGAGCGCACTTTCGTAGCCCTTGTAGCGCTCCGGGCTGGAACGATGCGACGGACCGCCCCACAAAAAACCGATGCGCTGGTGGCCGAGCTGGATCAGGTGGCGCGTGATGTCGTAGGCCGCATCGCGATCATCGACGAACACGCACGGAAACCCGTCGTCGGGATCTTCGGCCGCAGAAAGTATGCGTACGAACTTGATATCGTTCGCGGCCAGATATTTGATGAGTTCCAAACGCTCGGACATTGGCGGCGCCAGCACCAGCCCGGCGAGACGCGAATGGCGCACGAGATCGACCAGCTCCTCGGCCAGATTCGGTGAAGCCGAATTGCACGGATGAATCTGCAATCCGTAACCGGTTTCGCGGCATACCGAGAGCATGCCGTTCTGCACGCTGATGATGTAATACGGGTTCGGGTTGTCGTAGGCCACGCCGAGCGCATACGACTTCGAACTGCGCAGGCTGCGTGCGGACAGATCCGGTTGATAGTTGAGTTCTTCGACCGCGCGCAATACTTTCTGGCGGGTTTTTTCGCGTACCGCAGTTTCGTTGTTGATCACGCGGGAAACGGTTTTCAGCGATACGTTGGATCGCTCGGCGACGTCTTTGATCGTCGGTCTGCTCATTCCAGAATTTCCCGGGTTGGATTACGAACTGCGCGACTGCACGCATGAAATCTTGCGCTCGACAAAAACCTCTCGCGCCAGCAACTTTTCTCACGCGTGTGTTACGCCTTTTTTGCAGCGCGTATTGTGAAGGCTTTGCGCGCACGCAGCCAGCGCTGTTTGTCGATGTGCTGGTGATGTCGGCGCCGCATGTTACATGCGGCGCCGCGAGTTCAAGACGACGGCGACAATATCGGCGCGGTAACGCTCGATACCATTCGCGTGCCGACGCTATAGCCCTTCACCGCGTAGAACAGGATGTACAAATAACACGGCACCATCAGGATCAAAAACACTGCCTGAAAATCGTGGTGCTGTTTCAGATGCGCAAACAGTTGCGGCACGATCGCGCCGCCGGAAATGCCCATGATCAGCAAGGCCGAGCCGAACTCGGTGAAACGTCCGAGGCCGCGAATCGCGAGCGGGAAAATCGCCGGCCACATCATCGCATTGGCAAACCCGAGCGCGGCGACAAAACCGACCGAAATGTATCCTTGCGTGAGATAGGCGCCGATCGAGAACAGCACGCCGAGCACGGCGGAAATCGCGAGATAACGCTCCTGCGAAACGAAGCGCGGAATCGCCACCAGGCCGACCAGATAACCGACCAGCATCGCCGTGAGAGTGAATGAAGTGAAGAACGTGGTCTGATCCAGCGGCAGATGAAAACTCTGGCCGTACGTGCCGATCGCGTCACCCGCCATCACTTCCACACCGACGTAAAGAAACAGGCACAACACACCGAGCCACAAATGCGCAAAGTGGAAAATGCTGCTTTTTTCATTTTTACCGGACAACGACGTCGGCGCCACGTTCGCCGCAGACGCGCTGATTTCCGGCAACGGCGAACGCATCACCCAGATCGCCAGCAGTACCAGCACACCAGCCATAAGCATGTAGGGCATGTGGATTTTCGCGGCAAATTCGTCCGACAGCGCGGTCTTGCCCGCAACATCGGCAGATTCGACCTTGCTCGCCAGATCACCGATGCCACGCAGCACGAGAGCGTTGATCACCAGCGGCGCAAGAATGCCGGCAACCTTGTTGCAGATCCCCATCACCGCGATGCGCTGCGCGGCGCTGTCGATCGGGCCGAGGATGCTGATGTAAGGATTGGATGCGGTCTGCAATAACGACAATCCGGCACCGATGACAAACAGTCCGGTCAGCGCGCCCGGAAAAATGCGCATGGTAGCGAACTGGCCGAACACCGCTGCGCCGATCGCCATCACGAACAAACCCAGCGCCATGCCGCGTTTCATGCCGGTGCGCTTGAGGATCCACGACGAAGGCAACGCGAGAAAAAAGTACGAAAGGTAAAACGCCATCGGCACGAGGAACGCATTCACGTCGTCGAGATTGAACGCGAGCTTGACGAACGTGATCAGCGGCCCGTTCAACCACGTCACAAAACCGAAGATGAAAAACAATCCACCGATGATCGCGATGGAAGAAGTATGGCTGCGCTGCGGCGCATCCGAAGCTGTGATCGACATGGTCTGGCGGCTCCCCGAACTGGTGGCTGATGCTGGCTGGTTATACGACGAACGGCTACGCCGGTCACGCGCCGGTCCGCAACGATGAAATTTATTTCCGATACCGCAATCGCGTAGCAGATCGACACCTCCATCGCGTAAATGTCCGGACGGCGAGATCGTTGGTAACGTTGTCATAGTTTGCTCCGTAATGCACTAAATTTGCATGCGGCAGGGCAGCACGAGACAACCTGACTTCCAGCAAGGAGCATCCGCAGAAATTTACTTGAGTTCGGAAAAAACTTTCAAAACTAAATTTAACATCATGTATTTCATAAATTTTTTTTGACAAAACTTCATTTGAAATCGATACCAGCGCTTTCCGCATGGCGATCAATCATCGTGAAAATTTCGTTTGTCATCCTATTGACAACGTTGTCATGTAGTAGCAGACTCGGCTCCATTCAGCGGAGATAAATCCGCCAACCCGCCATAAATCCAATGGGAGGAAGAAGGCGTGGTGCAACGGCTCAACCAGTTAAATGCGGAACCACGAATGGCAGCGATTGCGCCGTTCATCGCGGCCGATGTGGGCGGCACGCATGCGCGCATCGGCTTGGTGCTGGCGGATGCGCATGGCGCAACGCCGATCGCGGTCGCGCAATATCACAAGTATGTTTGCGCCGACTATCCAAGCCTCAGCGCGATCCTGCGCGACTTCATCGATACGCATTGCGATACGCCGGTGGAATTCGGTGCGATCGCCTGCGCCGGTTATCTGCTCGACGACACGGTGATCAACGCCAATCTGCCGTGGAAAGTTTCGCTGGCGGATATTCGCAGCCAACTCGGTTTGAAAAACATCGCGCTGGTCAACGATTTCACTGCAGTCGCGCATGCCACGCAATTCGTCAATGCCAGCGACATGATCGTGCTGGCCGCGGCCAAGGGCGAGCCGATCGCGGCGCCCACGCTGGTAGTCGGCCCGGGCACCGGGCTCGGTGCCGCCGTGCAGATTCCGGGCAAGGACAAGACCACGATTCTTTCCACCGAAGCGGGCCAGGCCGCGTTCGCGCCGGGTTCGGAAATCGAAATCGAAATTCTCTCGCTGCTGCGTCGGCAGATGGCGCACGTCTCGATCGAGACGGTGGTGTCCGGTCCCGGCCTCGTGAATATCTACAGCGCGCTTTGCACGATGCGCAGCGTGACGCCGCGATTCAATGCGCCGGCGCAAATTACCCAGGCCGCGCTCGATGCCAGTGATACCACGGCGCTCGAAGCACTGCAGGTTTTCTGCGGCCTGATGGGCAGCATCGTCGGCGATCTGGTGCTGCTGTACGGCGCGCAGGGCGGCGTCTATCTGGCCGGCGGAATCCTGCCGCAGATTCGCGATTTTCTGATCAAGAGCACGTTCGCCGAGCGCTTCCACAACAAGGGTGCGATGCGCGAGCTGCTCGAACGAGTTCCGGTGTGGTTGATCGAGCACGGCCAGCTTGGCGTGATCGGCGCAGCGAGTTGGTATCTGGATAGTCGCGGGATGCGCTGAGCAAACCGTGCAACAAGGTTGTAATGAAGTGTGAGTCAGGTGTTGAAGCAGTACCGCGTCAGAGAATAAAAGAACCCGGCCGTGGGGTGCCCACAAGCATCCATCGCCGATCCCAAAACTGCCATGAAGGGGAGCCTCATGAGCTACCGTAAAACCATACTGTCAGCAAGCATTGTCGCAAGCCTTAGTTGTTTCACCGGATGGGTGTACGCCGATGAGGCCGCCGCAACCACAGCCGCAGCAGATAGCAGCACGCAACAGAGCGCCGAATCTCTCGATGTGGTCGAGGTGCACGGCATCCGCGACAGCTTGAAGAAATCGCTGGAAACCAAGCGCGCCGCCGACGCTGTCGTCGACGCCATCACCGCCGAGGATATCGGCAAGTTCCCAAGCACCAACGTGGCCGAGGCCATGGCGTCGATTCCCGGCGTCACCGTCGATCGCCGTTTCGGTCAGGGCGAGCGCATCAGCATCAACGGCACCGATCCGAGCTTGAACCTGAGTTTCCTCGACGGTCATCCAGTGGCGCAGTCGGCGTGGTTGTACGGCGAACAGCCGAGCCGCGGTTTCGACTACACGCTGCTGGCGCCGGAAATTCTCGGCAAGCTGGAAGTGTACAAGAGCCCGGAAGCGCGCCTACCGAAGGTAGCCTCGGCGGTACGGTGATGATGCATACGCGCCAGCCGCTGGATCTTAAGGCCAACACCTTCAGTGGTTCGATCGGTGAAAACTACAACGATCAGAGCGAGAGCAACAAACCCAATGCATCGTTGTTGTACAGCTGGAAAAACAGCGACAACACCTTCGGCGTTGCGGTTTCGGCACAGCATTACGAAGAAAAAGTGGATCGTCAGGGCGAGGAGGTTTTCGGCTACAGCCCGGTTTCCAGCCTTACCGCGAGCCCGTTCGTGGCCGCCGGTCTTGCCAACGGTTCGCTGCACGGCAGTGACTTGATTCCGCAGGAAATCAACGCAGCGTATTTTCAGCAGAATCGCGAACGCAACAGCGGCACGATCAACCTGCAGTTCAAGCCGAACGACCAGCTCGAATTCGATGTCAGCGGCCTGTACATCAAGGAAAAATTCGACAACTTCAACCAGTCGATGTACGGCTTCACCACCCAGCAGCCGAATCTGATTACCAGTCTCGGCAGCTCCAGCAACGGCATCATCAATTCCGGTCATTCCTGCGGTAACGACAATCCGGGTTGCGCCGGCGTGGTCAACACCTATCTGGACAATCAGGCACGCCATTCCACGGTCAACAGCAAGGGCATCGACCTGAAGGGTATCTACAAAGGCAGCGGCTGGGGTTTGACCGGTCAGGTCGGCATCAGCAAGTCCAGCGACGAAGACAATTCGCAGGCCTTCATCGAGCCGTACTACAACGGCGGCTACACGTGGGATCTGCACAAGGGCATCAAGTTTGACAGCCCGGCAGCTGCGGCAAACCCAGCCAACTGGCACGATGGCGACACACCCGGCAACGGTTGGGGCGGCAACTACGCCACGATTCCGGCGGAGTCGAAAGACAAATACGCGCAGATTGATTTCAGCAAGAACTTCGACGGTTTCTTCAACGAACTGCAAGTCGGCCTGCGTTATGCCGATCACACCGAAAACCGTACCGAGATCCTGTTCGGTGGCGTGCGCATCGGCCCGCTCAGCACGATCGGCGCGGTCGGCCTGACCGATATTCTCGGCGGTTTCCCGGGCTGGTCGAGCGATCAGCAACACCACGTCCAGACCACCAGCAACAACGTGTTCAACTGGGTGCTCGGCAGCCCACTGGATAGAGCACATCCGGATCCGGGTTCGACCTTGAACAACACGTTTGCGGTCGATCAGGAATCGGAAGCGGCCTACGCGCAATTGAACTTCGGCACCGATCGTCTGCACGGCAATTTCGGTCTGCGTTTTGTGCATACCGACATCACGAGTTCGGGCTACAACTTCAGCGGCACGCCAGTGCTGCCGGCGCCGGCCGGCTGGTATCAGACCACCGACAATTCGCACAACAACACGCTGCCGTCGTTCAACATTGCCTACGACGCCAGCGATAGCGTGGTGGTGCGTGGTGCCGTGGCCGAAGTGATTGCGTGGGCGCCGTACAACCAGGAAGCGCACTACACCTTCCTCAACGATACGACTGCCACCGGCACCGGCGGCAATCCGAATCTTGACCCGTACCGCTCGGTCAACTTCGATGCATCGGTGGAATGGTATTTCGCTGAACAATCGGTGTTGGCAGGATCGATCTTCTACAAGGATATTCTCAACTACATCACCACCGATCCGGCCATCGAACGCCAGTACAACTCGATGCAGTCAACCAGCCCCGACACGTTCAATTCCACCTACGTCGGCAAGCTCTACAACTGCACCGCGGATGGTCAGTGTGACTACAGCATCACGCGTCCGCAGAACGGCGGTCGTGCCACGGTCAAGGGTTTCACCGTTAGCTATCAACAGCCGTTCGGCGATAGCGGATTCGGCCTCGGCGCCAACTACACCTACGCCAACGGCACGACCAAATCCGGTCAGGCGCTGCCTTACAACTCGAAGAATGCGGTCAACCTCAGCCCGTACTTCGAGAAGGGTCCGTTCAGTGCGCGTGTGACTTACGGCTGGCGCAGCAACTACCTCGCCGGTGGTTATGTCGCCGGTGCGCCGCCAGCATCGGTGGCCGACTACACCGAACTCGATGCATCGCTCGGCTGGCGCTTCACCGATCAGCTCTCGCTCGATCTCGGCGCGTTGAACCTGCTCGATGAAAAGTACTCTGAATACCTCGGCACCAAGGCACTCATCGCTGCGCAGTACAAGACTGGCCGCCGTTACATGGCCACCCTGCACTTCCAGTTCTGATGTGTCTCGCTTAACCAGTTAGTTGTTTCGCCCTCCAGCGATTTGCGGGTCCGGACTTGTCCTGGCCCGCTTTTTTTTGGGCGATTTTTTGCGTGTTGTAAGCTGACCGTCAGCACTCGGGTGATTTCATGAAAACCTATTTTCACAGCGTGATTTTTTTCGGCGTCACCGCATTCGTGTTCGGTGCGATCGGCGGTTGTCAGTCTATCCAGACCAGCACTTCAGCCACGACATATGCACAACCCGCAGATCCGTTATCACTGATTCCACAACCACTCTCGCTGGCGCGATCGCCCGGCTATTTTGAACTGCGCCAAGGTGCCGCGTTGATCGTGGAATCGCAAAATGCACAGGCGCTTGGCGTCGCACGATATTTTGTTGACCTGATGTCGCGCACGCGCGGTTTGAAACTCGATCTGCTGCCGCTTACTGGCACGATTCCAAAGTCGCAGGCGATCAGTTTTGTGCTTGATCCGCACGTTGTAGTTTCCAGCGATGAAGGGTATGAATTGGTCGTCGCCGGTGATCATATTCGTCTCGCCGCACGCACCGCGCACGGCCTGTTCAACGGCAGCACGACCTTGTGGCAACTGCTCACGCTGGATACCGGCAATACCTTGCCAATACGCGTGCCGGCCCTGCGTATCGACGATGCGCCGCGCTTTGTCTGGCGCGGCCTCATGCTCGATGTTTCGCGCCACTTCATGCCACCCGATGCGATCAAGCAGATACTCGCCGCCATGGCCGTGCACAAGCTCAATGTTTTCCACTGGCACCTCACCGACGACCAGGGCTGGCGTATCGAGATCAAGAAATATCCGCGCCTGACCGATATCGGCGCATGGCGTGTACCGGCGGGTTCGGCGGCGACCGCAGATATCGATCCGAACACCAAAAAACCGCGCCGCGAAGGTGGCTTCTATACGCAGAACGACGTGCGCGAAATCGTGTCCTATGCTGCCGAACGCTTCATCACCATCGTGCCGGAAATCGAAATGCCGGGACACGCTCAAGCGGCGATCGCGGCGTATCCGCAGTTCGGCTCGCGCGGCGACAATCCGACGGTTTCATCGGACTGGGGCGTGCACACATATCTCTACAACGTCAACGAAGATACGTTTGCTTTTCTCGAAGATGTACTCAGCGAAGTGATGGCGCTGTTTCCCGGTCGTTACATCCATGTCGGCGGCGATGAAGCAGCGAAAGACCAGTGGCAGGCATCGGCGCAAGTTCAGCAGCGCATGCACACGCTCGGCGTGGCGAATGAAGCAGCGCTGCAAAGTTATTTCATCCAGCGCATCGAAAAATTTCTCGGCGCGCACGGCCGCAAGCTGATCGGTTGGGATGAAATTCTCGAAGGCGGCTTGCCGGCCGAAGCCACGGTGATGTCGTGGCAAGGCATGAAGGGCGGCATCGAGGCCGCCAACCAAGGCCACGACGTGGTGATGGCACCGAGTCCGGACTTGTATCTGGATCATCTGCAAAGCAGCGCGCACGACGAGCCGCCGGGCCGACCGAGCCTCATCACGCTTGCCGACGTCTACAAATTCGAGCCGGTGCCGACTGAACTCAATACAACCCAAGCGCAGCATATCCTCGGCGCACAAATCAATCTGTGGACCGAACACATGCGCACGCCGCAACGCGTGCAGCACGCAACGTTTCCGCGACTGGCGGCGCTGGCCGAACTGACCTGGTCGTCGCATGAAAATCGCAACTGGAACAGTTTTGTCACGCGACTGATTCCGCAGCTTGCGCGTTATCGTCGCCTCGGCATTGACTACGCCGACAGCGCATTTGCGGTAAATATTGCTGCTGCAACGAATGCGCAGAGCGATCGAGCCGATGTCGTGCTTTCGAATCAACTCGGCATCGGTGCGATCCGCTACACGCTGGATGGCGGCGAGCCGACCGCGCAATCAGTGCGCTATGAAAAGCCGCTGCAGATCACGCTGCCACAAACCTTGCGCGCGAATACCTTCGCTGACGATCAGCCGCTGGCGGAAACTCGCACGCGAGTGATCGAGCGCCTGTCGCTGCTGCAACGGAACAGCGACGAGCTCGCCTCGTGCAACAAAAAACTGCCGCTGCGACTCGAAGACGATGCGCCCCTGCCTGGCGAGCGTGCGGTGTTCAATGTCGATATTCTCGATGCGTGCTGGATCTACGCTCAAGCGCCGTTGAACGGCATCACGCAGATACAAATCATCATCGGCCAGATTCCGTACAACTTCCAACTGTGGCATGACAGCGACAAGATCGTCAGCCATGCTGCCGCATCGAAACGCGAGGAATTGCAGGTTCGCCTGGATACGTGCGCGGGCGAAATTCTCGCCGTATTGCCACTGACACCGGCGCTGGCACAATCCGGCCTGAGCACGCTGACCGCAAACCTGCCCGCACGCAGCGGCACGCATGATTTGTGCCTGTTTTTCACGACGCGCAATCACGATCCGTTGTGGGCGATCGATGCGGTGCAATTGCTGCCCAGCGCAACACCCGTATCGCCAAAATAATCTCGTGTTCGCGGTCATCAACGTGTTCTGCGCCAGCGCATAAACGCTGGCGCAGAATGCCTGATTTGTCGGCAGATCTTTTGCTGGGACGTGCGGCGCGTTATCGTGGCGTCCCCGCCATCGAAGTTTCGCCATGACTACCAGCAAACCGCATATCGACAACAGCAAGCTCGACCGCATCGTCGCTGATGCCCGCCGCAATGCCGAGCAACGCGATCTCGGTTATCGCGAGCAGGCCCTGAAAATGTATCCGTGGATTTGCGGCCGTTGCGCGCGCGAATTCACGCGGGCCAACCTGCAGGAACTGACCGTGCATCATCGCAATCACGATCACGATTTCAATCCGGTCGATGGCAGCAACTGGGAATTGCTGTGCGTGTATTGCCACGATAACGAGCACTCGCGCTACATCGACTTCACCGGCGACAGCGCCCAAGCGCCAACGACTGCAGCGGCAACATCGAACCCGTTCGCCGATCTAAAAAATCTGCTGAAGCGCAAGGACTGATCGCAATTCCAGATCGCGCGCCGAGGGCGATATCGGTTACGCCTTGGTTTTTCTCACGCTGGTCTTCGCAGCTCCTTTCTTGGCGGCAGGCTTGCGCGGCTTGAGCAACGTGCCGGTGCAATTTTTGGCGCCGCAACGACACTCCCAGATTTTTTTCAGGCGTTTCGAATGCGGCGGTGGCAAATCGAGACCGTAGTCGTAGGTCAGTTCTTCGCCAGCTCGAATCGGACGCAGGCTTTCGATCAGCACCTTGTCCTTGCGCTCATCGCCATTGATGTTGACGTGCACCTGCGCCTGACAATTCGGCGCGCAACTGTGGTTGAACCAGCGCGACGAATTACCGCCAGTGTTGCCGTCGATGAGAAATTTTTCGTTGACCGAAAACAGAAACGTGTGGCCGGTTTCGCTATTGTTGCCGTGCAACCGCTCGGCCTGCTGCGAGGTGATGCGCTTGCCGCTGTACTCGATCAGGATTTCCTCGGCGGGAATATCGACGGCGGCAAAAACGCCTTTGCCGTGGATGGATGAAGAACGCGTTACGAATCGAGGCGACATGGAATTCCGTGGGATCTGCAGAGGGACGATGCGGCATCGAAAAATGCCGCGTCCAGCATCTTAATCAGAGTCGTGGCATATGCCAACGCATGGGACGATTTGCGCGCCGCGTATTCTTCGATCGACTCTCCCCCTTATCACCCGCAGCGCAAACCTTGCTTGAACGAGAGCAGGCTTTGTCGTCGTTATTGCGGGAAGCTTGCCCGAGTGTTGCTACCGCTCAGATCGACGGTGCTCTGGCCGGCGCGTGAGGCGATGTTCACGGTGACAATTGTGGTGGCGGCATAACGCGCGATCAGTTGAATATCGATGTTATCGAGTCGATCCGGCTGCGCGCACTCGAATGTGTAATCAGCGTCGAAATCGGCATGCGTTTCCGCGCTGACCGGTTCGCGGTTCAAAGGCGAATTCGATGTGGCCGCGGCGACACCACCCAAGCCTTTGCTTTCGACGTCGACATGCATGAGCCGACAGGCAGCCCCAGCCGCAGGCTGCAGCCATACCGACGGTGCATTCAGATCCGCCAGTACCGAGCTGACTTTCGCGCGCTCGACCGCATCGCGTGGCGCATGCTCGAAGCCGAGCAGATTCATGCCCGGCGCATCGAGATGGATCGTTAATGTCTTGCCGTCGAGCGCGATATCGACGGTGCTGGTGCCATGCACATGCGCGCCGTGTTGCCGTTCGATTTGCGCCAGCACGGGCGCGCTCGACGCGAATAGCAACATCGTCACGAGCAGGCGGATATGCCGATTTTCAAATCGTTCGAACATGATTGATTGTCTTTCAGAATCTCCAGATGGTGGACGCCGCGCTCGGATCGTCCCAATCCAACAATGTTACATTGTAACGCGGAATGACAAACAAGCCTGCTGCTGCCTTCGCTCTCGTGCGACAGCAGTCATCACGCACAAGCTTCTGCTGAGCTCGAGCCAACAACCGCGGCATTTTCCCGCACGGGCTGTAGTTACAAATCTCTCCATAAATCGCTCACCGCGTCCGATAAGGTATTGTATTTGCTGACTGAAATTGCGTCAGAACAAGTCTGCATTTGGTCAAAACGGCACATGATGAGATACTGGTCAGTGGGGTTTTGACCGCTTGTACACATCCGGGGACTGCATTCTTACTCGCAACCGGGTTATGTCAGCCGCTGCAAAATGATTCGGCAGCAAAATTCATTGATCACGGAGAGGGCGAGTGAAAATTTCCCGAGGCAGTTTGTTGTCGCTCGCAGCAGCCGATCGAGCGGCTGCGATCACGCCCGGAAAAATCCTCTCGCGTCTCACCACATTATTGTTTGCGATTGCCGCAATGCCGGCGTTATCGCATGCGGCAACGATCACCGTGACCAGCGCGGCTGACACGGTTTCTGCAGACGGTGCAGTCACGTTGCGCGAGGCCATCAGCTCAATCAACGCCGCGGCCAACGTCAATGCCGATGTGCTTGCGGTGGGCGCTTATGGCAGCGCCGACAGCATCAATTTCAACATCCCCGGCAGCGGCGTCCACAGCATTGCCCTGACCTCCGCGCTGCCATTGATTACCAAGTCGCTGACGATCAACGGTTATACGCAAGGATCATCAAGCGCGAATACGTTGGGGATCGGAGACAACGCCGTTATTCAAATTTTCCTCGATGGCACCGCAGCGGGTGCGGGTGCGATCGGACTGGTGCTTTCCAATCATTCCGGCTCAGCCGTAAGAGGTTTGGCGATCGGCAATTTTTCCGGCTCCGGCATCGAAATCAGCAGTGGCGGCGGATCACATCTGATCAGCGGAAATTTTATCGGCATCAGCGCTGATGGCAGCAGTGCCGCCGGCAACGGCGGATCCGGAATCAAGATTATCGCGGTGCCGAACAATATCATCGGCGGCACAACAACGGCGGCGCGCAACATCATTTCCGCCAACGGCCAAGGCAATGTTTTCGGCGGTGTGGAAATCGACAATGCCGGTGCCAGCGGCAACCTGATCGCGGGCAACTACATCGGCGTCGACGCAACAGGAACCGTGGCGCTGGGCAATTCGACCGCGTTCGGTTTCGGTGTGATTATTTTCAATGCCGCCAATACCAATACCGTCGGCGGACTCAACGCCGGCGCCGGCAATGTGATTTCCGCGAATGGTGACGGCATCTCGGTGCAAGCCGCCGACAAAAATATTATTGAGGGTAATCTGGTCGGTTTGAATGCGGCAGGAAATAACGCGCTGGGCAACAAATTCAACGGCGTGACGATAACCGGCACGGCAACTGGCAACATTCTTGGCGGCAGCAATGCTGGCGCGGGCAACGTGATTTCCGGCAACAAGGTCGATGGCGTAGCACTCGGCGGATGTTTTGGTGGATCGTCCATCGTGCAGGGAAATTTCATTGGCACCGACAGCCTGGGTCTCGCATCGCTGCCGAACGGAGCTACCGGCGTGCACATCGCCAGCGATCACCATGATGCGATGATAGGCGGCACGTCGGCCGGTGCCGGCAATGTGATTGCATTCAATGGCGCGAGCGGCGTCAGTGTAATCACGGATAATTTCTGCGGTTCGCAGGCGATCAACAACGCCATCCTCGGCAACTCGATATTCGGCAATGCCTCACTCGGAATAGATCTCGGTACGAACGGCGTTACTCCCGACGATGCGGGCGATGCGGATACTGGTGCCAACAATCTGCAGAACTTTCCGCTACTGACGACGGCAACCAGCGCGGCCGGTTCGACCTCGATCGCGGGCAGTTTGAACAGCGCCACCAATACCAGTTTTCGTGTGGAGTTTTTTTCCAGCGCAAGCTGTGATGCCTCCGGTAACGGACAAGGCCAGACGTTTCTGGGTTTCAGCAATGTAACCACGGATGGCTCAGGTAACGCAGCCATCAACGCTTCCTTGCCGGAATTCGTACCGATGGGTCACGTAATTACCACGACGGCAACAGATCCCGCCAATAACACGTCGGAATTTTCGGCGTGTGCAGCCGTAAGCACAGACAGCGTGCCGCCCACCGTGACAGTAAATCAGTCTCTTGGACAGAGCGACCCAGCCAATGCCGCGCCGATTTTATTCACCGTATTGTTCAGCGAGCCTGTGATCGGCTTCAGTGGTGCTGGCATTTCTTTCACCGGAAGCACCGCCGGCGGTACGCTGGTCGCCAACGTGACTGGCAGCAGCGCCAACTACACAGTCTCCGTATCAGGCATGACCACGTCGGGAATCATCGTGGTCAGCATCCCGGCAGCAGTAGCGATGGATGCGTCGTCCAACCCGAGTTTGGCATCGACCTCGACCGACAACACCGTCGTCTATTCAACAAACGTGACCAATTCGTTTGGCCCGCTCAAAATTCCTGCGCTGACCTGGGCGATGCTGATTCTTCTGGCGCTGGGGTTGATCGCAGTTACCGCTCGATACCGACGCGCCTGATCCGATCGTTGCCGATATGTGGAAACGCTGGCGTGCCTCAGCTATCAATCGCCGCTGCGCCCAACCGCGATGGCGTCACGAGCCGTGCGTAGTATTTATCCAGACCACAATCTGCTGAAACCGGTCGCCGTCGAAATCGAAACTCAATACATGCGAATGCTCATGTTCGAGCCAGCGATAGAATGTCAGTGGTGATGCGCCACCGACCACCGGATGCTGCACATTCCATAATTCCCACAGGTGCGTGATCTTGTCGCGCGCCTCGTCAATAGTGATGGCATTCGGCAGATCGCTCATGACGGAAATCTCGCAGGGGGTATAGGCATTGCCTGTGCCGTGAATCTACTCCGGTTGATTACACACCATCGTGACCTTATCTGAGGTGAATATAGTCAGTTGCGTCACAACGCGCGAATTTCGGAGAATCTCATGGCTGTGCCCGTCAAGATCGATTTTGTTTCAGATGTCTCGTGCCCGTGGTGCGTGATCGGACTGAAAGCGCTGCAACAGGCGCTGGATAATCTCGGCGACAAAGTGCAGGCCGATCTGCATTTTCAACCGTTTGAGTTGAACCCGCAGATGCCAGCCGAAGGCCAAGACATCAACGAGCACCTGATCCAGAAATATGGCTCGACGCCGCAACAACTCGCGCAAACTCGTGAAGCCTTGCGCGCGCGTGGTGCAGCGCTCGGGTTTGAATTCAGTCAGGCCAATCGCAGTCGCGTCTACAACACGTTCGATGCGCATCGTCTGCTGCATTGGGCCGACGAGCAAGGCGGCGGGCGCCAGCTCGCGCTGAAAGAAGCCTTGTTCCATGCGTATTTCACTGACGGAAAAAATCCGGGCGCACACGAAGTATTGATCCAAGCCGCGACCGAAGTCGGTCTGGATGCAACTCGCGCCGAACAGATTCTTGCGGGCGACGAATACGCCGATATCGTGCGTGCGCAGGAACGTTTCTACACCGAACATGGCATTCATTCGGTACCTGCCGTGATCATCAATGACAAGCACTTGATTTCCGGCGGACAACCGGTCGAGACGTTCGAGCGTGCGCTGCGTCAGATCGCCGGATTGCCCGAACTCGCAGCTACCACGGGCTGATCGCGGCAGACCGTGCGAGTAATTTCAGACCCGTCTTGATCGACGATGCTAACCCTGTTCCCGAAAATTTATTGCGTTTGCGCGGCACACTGCTGCGCCAAACTTCTACGCAAGCGTCACTGCTGAGGATGTCGGTTGCCGGTTCACAACGACCGGTCAGGCGCCCATCAAACGCGCCACTCGTTTAGAATTCCTGCAGTCATCCATCGAGATCAAGCCGATGTCCGCACCCTCCAAAATCCATCCACTGACGCGCGCAGAACGTTCCGATTACAGCGAAACATCATTGCATGCCGATGTGCTCGATTTCATCGCGGAATTGCGCAAGCTTGGCGATGCGCGTTTATCGATCAGCGAATTCGGCAACACACCGGAAGGCCGTGAATTGCCGCTGCTGGTGTTGTCGGGCCATGGCCATTTTACTCCGCAAGCCGCGCACGCATCCGGCCTGCCGATCGTGCTTGTTATCTGCGGCATCCACGCGGGCGAAGTCGAGGGCAAGGAAGCCGGCTTGATGCTGGTGCGCGATATTCTGGCGGGCCAGCATGGCGATCTGCTCGATAAGCTCACGCTGATCATCGTGCCGTTGTTCAACGCCGACGGCAACGATCGCATCAGCGTCGAAAATCGTCGTCTCGATATCTCGAAGCTGCACGGCCAGATCGGTCCGGTCGGCGGCGTCGGCACGCGCGTCAACGCTGCTGGCATCAATCTGAATCGCGACTACATGCGCCAGGAAGGCGCCGAAATGCGCCTGCTGCAAACGCGCATCTGCCATGTCTGGAACGCGCACATGGTGATCGACTGCCACGCGACCAACGGCTCGATTCATCGGTTTGCGATGACCTTCGACATTCCGCATACGGTGCAAAGCGGACGCCGCGAACCGATCGACTACATGCGCTCGCGCTTGCTGCCGGCGGTGCAGGCGGCAGTCAAAAAAAACGATGGCCTCGACTCGCATTGGTACGGCAATTTTCTGCGCGACGAGGGCGGCCAAGGCACCGGCTGGATCACCTATACGCACCACCCGCGCTTCGGTGGAAATTATCGCGGCCTGACCAATCGCCTCGATCTGTTGCTGGAAACATACTCGTATCTGACGTTCGCTGAGCGCGTTCGCACGACGTATGCATTCCTGCGTGAATCGCTCGCTTATGTCGCCAAGCACGGTGCAGAAATCGTCACGTCGTTGGCAGCATGCATCGAGCCACCCGAGCATATCGCGGTACGTTATCGACTCGAAGCATTTGCCGATCGCGAGGTCGAAGTGCTGACGCGCGAGCCTTACACTTTGGAAGGCGCACCGATCAGCGTGGCTGTGCCCTACTTCGGTAATTTTGTCGGCGAGCATGTGGTGCAACGACCGCTGGCGTATGCGATCCCTGCCAATATCGCCGCGCATCTTGAGCGTCACAGTCTGCATGTCGAGCGACCGAAAAACTCCATCGAACTCGATGTCGAAATCGCCACCGTGCGCGGCCTGGTTTCATCGGCAGGTCGAGAAATTCTCGAAGCGAATGCTTCTGCGTATATCGATGCCGAATATCACGCCGAACGCCGCGAACTGCCGCAGGACTGGTGCATCGTCTACACCGCACAACAATACGGCGCGATTGCGGTGTATCTGTGCGAAGCCGGCAGCGACGATGGACTGCTGGCGTGTGATTTGATTGATGCGCCAGCGCCCGGCGATGAATTCCCGGCGTGGCGCGTGCTGTCGCTAGTCTGATTTCTCGTCGAGCTATTGGGCAAGACTATCGTCGGTCTGAGGCAATACCGGCGACACACCCGAAAGTAGTCATCGCTGGGCCGCAGATGTCATTTGGTCTGTTGCGTTTATCGGTATAAATTTTTGTTCTTGCACCGAGGATTGAAGCATGAAGCCACTTGTCGGATTGTTCGTAATCGGTGCGCTCATCTGCGCAACGTCTGCCTTGAGCCAAGAGACGCATTCGCACCCGCCTCCGGAAAAGCTGGGGCATGTCACATTCGCAACGTCCTGTGCGCCACGTGTTGAACATGATTTCGAGCGCGCGGTCGCGCTGCTGCATTCGTTCGCGTATGTCGCCGCCGAAAAGGCGTTTCAGGATGTCGCTATTGCCGATCCCAGATGCGCTATCGCGCACTGGGGCGTTGCCATGTCGTATTTCCACCAATTGTGGAGCCCGCCTAGCCCAGTCGAGTTAAGCAAGGGCAAGTCAGAGATCGATCGAGCGCTTCGGCTGAACGTCCGCCCCGGTCGAGAACGCCAATTGATTGAAGCGGCGGCTGCTTACTATGATGATTTCGAACATAGGTCGCATCGTGTTCGCGCGAAGGCCTATGAAGAAGCGATGAACACGGTCGCGCAGAGCAATCCGACTGACACCGAAGTGCAGGTTTTCTATGCGCTATCGTTGATTGCAACGGCGCCTCTTGATGATCGATCCCATGCAAACCAGAAGCGCGCGGTGGCTATTCTGGAGCCGATTTTTCGCGACTATCCAGACCATCCCGGCGTTGCCCATTATCTGATTCACGCCTATGACAGCGCGGAATTGGCGCCGCGCGGCTTGGCGGCCGCGCGCGCTTACTCGAAGATCGCACCTTCAGCACCGCACGCCCTGCATATGCCATCGCACACTTTCACTCGACTGGGGCTGTGGGATGATTCCATAACCTCGAACATTGCGGCGCGGACAGCAGCGCATAGTCAACGTGATCTCGGCGAAGAACTCCATGCAATGGACTATCTGGTATACGCATATCTGCAACGCGGGCGACAAGCCGATGCGCAGCAGGTGATTGCGTCGCTGGCCAAAATGGACGGATTAGTCGGCAGCGATTTCAAAGTCGGTTACGCCGCTACCGCGATGCCTGCTCGACTCGCCATGGAGCGTGATAATTGGAACGCTGCCATTGCCCTGCAACCGTTGCCAGAATCCTCACCACAGGTTGCCGGCGTCGTATTTTGGGCGCGCGCTGTTGCCAATGCGCGAGCGGGACATCCGCGAGTGGCCGAGGCCGACATCAAGGGGCTTGAGACTGGCCAACAACAGCTGCTCGCCGAGGGAGATACGTACTGGGCAACCCAGCTCGATGTAATGGGCAAGGAGGCGCGCGCCTGGCAAGCCGCAGCGAATGCCGATGCTAACGAAGCGATTCGACTAATGCGCGCAGCAGCAGATGTAGAAGACAAGGTTGAGAAGCGGCCAGTGACGCCAGGACCAATCATCCCGGCGCGAGAGCAGCTTGCAGATCTACTCCTATCGTTGAAACGGCCACAAGAAGCTCTAAAAGAATATCGGGCGGCATTGGTTGCTGCACCCGGTAGACGCAGGGCGCTCGTGGGTGCCGCTCAGGCAGCTAATCTTCTCGGTGACGCCAAGGTCGCAAGCCAAATGCGGGCGGCCCTGTCGAACTGATAATGCGTTCGCGCGAATCCACCGTTTCATTGCTCACTGTTGATTAAACAATCGCGTGCGGCACGAACCGCGACGTATCCTGCGTGATCAACGAATCGTCTTCGCGAATGCCGATACCGACCGCCTGATCGGCCACGATCCAACTACCAACCAGCGCACGACCATGGCCGAAATCCGGCAGCGCATGGAATTGCTGGCGAATGCTTTGAGAGTCGTCGTACGGGCCGTCGGTGCTTTGGCTCGAACCATCCGGCAGGCGTATCGCGATGTTCGCGCCTTCGCGCGAGAAGAACGGTTTTTGCACCCAGCCGGGCGCCAATGTTTCACTTATCGGATCGTGGAAAAAAGCCGGCAGCAGATTCGGATGGCCGGTGTGGCGTTCCCACAATAACGGCAGCACGCCCTTGTTGCTGAGCAGCGATTTCCACGGCGGTTCGATCAGCACGATGCCTGCATCGGGCAGGCTCGGACCGTACTTTTCCTCGAACATGAATTCGAGCGGATACAGCTTGAACAAGGCCGCGATCACCTGATCGTCTTCATCGGTAAAACGTCCCGTGGAGCTCAGCCCGATGCGCTCGATGTCGATGCGTTTGGTCGCGAGTCCGGCCTGCTCCGCGCAATCCTGCAGATAAGTGATCGTCGCCTGATCCTCGCGCGATTCTGCCACCGCCGAAAAATACAGCGGTCGCGGCAAGCGCGGCGCGATCGTACCGAAGGTTTCGATCAATGCTTCCTGGATGCGGTTGTACTGATCGGCACCGACCGGCAATACTCCGCGATCGCGCTGCTGTTCCAGCCAGTGCCACTGGAAAAACGCGGCCTCGTACAGCGAGGTCGGCGTGTCGTAGTTCAGCTCATATAATTTCGCCGGGCCTTTGCCGTCATAAGCGAGGTCGAGCCGACCATACAGGTGCGGCGAAGCATCGCGCCACGAGTTGCGAATCCAATCCCAGTAGCGCGCCGGAATCGCCAATCGCGTCATCAGTGCTTCGCTCTGCACGATCTCGCCGACCAACGTCATCGCCATCTCGTGGATTTCTTCGCTCGGCGCTTCGATGTCGTTTTCGATCTGCGTCAGCGTGAACGCGTAATACGCGGTTTCGTCCCAATACGCATCGCCGTCGATGGTGTGGAACTGGAAGCCGAGAGTTTCAGCGCTGGTCCGCCAATCGGCACGTTCGACAATGAGCACGCGGCGCATGTCAGCTTCCGCTACTGCCAGCGCTGCTACTCGATCCACCCGAGGAGTGCAAACTCGCGTGCGAACCACCCCACGCGCCACGCGCCGCCGCCGACGAACCGAAGCCCGAACGCGATACCGTAATCGCGCGATTCGGTGAACTGGTTACCGGCGTTGTCGCGGAAGTGGATCGGGATGTCGAACTGCCGACACCACCGCCGCTAGAGAATCCGCTGCTCGACGATCGGCGATCTTCATCATCGCGAAACGAACGCGCGTATTGCCCGTCGCGCTGCCGATACACCGGCGACGCGTACGCATACGTCGGTGGATAATTCGGCCGCAGGATCTGCGACAGCATGAAACCTTCCATCAGCGGTACCCAGATCGAACCGCCGCCTTCATGCCGCTCGTTGCAACGATCACCGAATTGCGCGTAACAGCTATCGCGGTCGGAAAACTTTACATCGGTCTTGGCATGATTCTGTTGTGCCGAATCGTAAGCCTTGTGGCAATTGTCGGTCGGATTGCCATCGGCGATGCACGCATCCACCGAGGTATAAAACCCTTCCTTCAACTGCTGGGTATCGGCGACTTGTTCTTCGCAACCGACCAGCAGAAACGGGACCTGTCCCATCAGGATCAGGGCGAGCTGACGTGAACGCTTCATGCATTTGTCCTCAAGCCAACACTCAGGTGATTTCGAGATCGTCCAGACGCAAAGTGGTGCCGAGCGCCTGGCTGATACAAAAATCGTTCGGGCCGGAATCTTCAGCCGCCACCACCAAAACTTCGGTACGCTCCGAGCCCTCGATATCGCGTTCGTACAACATCGAATACAAGGTCAGGCCGTAATCGGATTTCGAGGGATTGGTCTTGTATACGCGCTCCTCGAAAACGATCGGCGGCGCCCACAACGATTCGCCGGTGACCGAATCGCCCCAGCGCCGCTCGTAACGCCGTTCATCGAGTTCATAGTATGGCTGACCGAGTCGTGATCCGCCCTGCACCCACGCCTGGAAGTCCGCCTGATTGGTCGGATTTATCGTGTCGTCATAGACGAACAACTTCACGTCCATCACTTGACCATTGGTCGTCGAAATCTGGATGAACGCATCGTCGGTCAGATACAGCCGCGTAAGTTTCGATCCAGCCGCGCCGTGTTCGTCGAGATCGATTTCTCCGATTGCCTCGATCATTTGCGGATTCGACGGACACGCAAAACCAAACTGCGCCCCAAGAATTTTGAACGGCGTTTCGTCGATCGTCACCGCACCGCCAAGCCGCGCTCCGAGCGGGAAACGCGGCGCGCTCGGCGCCGCGGAATTACCACCGAACAAGGTATCGCGCCAGGACATTTCAGCTGTCCGACCGCACGCCGGTCGCAGGCGCATTCAGCGCCGCGGCCGGGTCTTTTTGCTGCGTCACCGCCGCCAGCGGAATTGGTGAAAGTGTCGCCTGCACCCGCGCCATCACTGCATCCGCGCTAGTCGCACCGGGCAACATGCCGGCGGCAGCGAGCTTGGCGCTCAGATCGCTTTCGCCGCTCTCGTGCTCGAGTGCATTCGCCGCATCGATCTGCGCCGATTGTTCGAGCTGGCGCTGCTTGATTCGATCCAGTGAATCCAGCGCCGTGCGCAGCTTGGTGTTCTGGCCGCTGTAGCTCGACGCAATCGATGCCTGCGCTTTCAGCACACTCTCGGTCGACTTCACCTGATTGATCTGCTGCTGCAACGATTCAATGCGCGTATCGGCGGTGCGAATCGTGGCGTGCAATTTGTCCACGGTGTTTTTCAAGTTGGTGAGCGCACTTTGATCGGCCGCGATTTCGCCTTCGAGCGTCGCCACTTTGCCTGCCGTTTCGCGCGCCAGATCCTGATTGCCCTGCGCGATCAATTTCGCCACATAACCTTCGTACTCGTTGCGCTTGGCGTTTTTCTCGTTGAGCTTGTCGGTGGCGATTTTTTGATCCGCCATGAGTTTGGTCAACGCCTGTTTCGATTGGCCGCTGGCGGTCTGCGCGTCGCGAATTTCCTGATCGAGAATGGTCGTCGCATTACGATCGACAATTGCCTGGCCGGCCTCGGTGGCGGTGCCGCGCAGCAGGCTGAATATCTTGCTCAAAATTCCCATGATGTGATCCTCGGTTTATCAGTGAATGTAGGAACGCAATGCGTCGGTGGCTTGCAGCGCATTGTGCGCGAGCACATGGATTTCTTCGACGATGCTGATCAGCGGCGAGCGCGCGGAAAGCTCGCCGAACACCGTGTACAGATCGCCGCTCGGCGTGGATTGCAAACCGATATTCGACAGCGGATTGATCGGATTCAAGCGCAGGCAGGCATCGTTGAAGGCATTGCGATCGGTCACGCTGTCGGCGTGGCAGAGCACGGTCGAAACAAAAATCCGCACGCCGGATGACGTCATGTGCAAGGCCAGTCCGCCCTGCTCGGGACAGATGACTTCGATCACCGGTTCGGCACCGCGCAACAGGTGCACCTGCAATGCCTCGCCCGTTTCGGCGATATGCGCTATCAACGCATCGTTCAAAGATTCGGTGTTCCAAGGATGTGACATGGCGGACATGGCCTCTAGTGGACGGAACGAAGAAGGGAGCGCGGTTTCGCGCAGGATACGCTCGGTAGTTTTCAACAGTTCGGTGTGTTCGGCGCGAATGTAGACTTGGATCGGCACGAGCCCCTGCTCGCGCATGCGCGCCCGATACGCGCGCTGCCACGAGGCGGTCTTCGACGTCGATGATTTTTCGGCAACGGGCTTTTTCATTTACATGTAATGCTTACACGTAATTTTTTAAACGTCAATATGCCGCCTGAATATGAGCGGTTTTCGTAACACGCGCCACCGTCGTGCGTGATATTTTCACCGACTCAACCCCAGTCCCTCGTACCTTTCCCAGAGATTCCGATCATGCCGGCAATACATACGCAAAAACGCAACCCATTCGGATCATTTTGCGCGCTGCTGGCTGTTTGCGTAACCGCACATGCCGCCGGCGCCGAGCAACCGGGCGTGGCTTTGGACATTTACGCAACGGCATCAAAAATGATCGACATCGGCACGGGCCATCGTCTGAACTTGCGTTGCAGCGGCCAGGGCACGACAACCGTGATGCTGGAAAGCGGTGCGACCGCCGACTCGATGGCATGGTTCAAGGTGCAGCCGAAGCTGGCGACTTTCACGCGTGCGTGCTCCTATGATCGCGCTGGCCTCGGTTTCAGCGACGGCGGCGTCATGCCACGCGATGTCGATGCGGCGGCAACTGACTTGCACGCCCTGCTCGATGCGGCGCATATCAAGAGACCGATCATCCTGGTCGGTCATTCGCTCGGCACCAATATCGCGCGACGTTTTGCCGACCGTTATCCAACGGAACTGTCGGGCTTGGCGCTGCTTGATCCACCGGAACAGAACGTCGCCGAATTTTCTGCCGACTATGCGAAGGATGAGGCCGAATCGCTGCCGGCGCGGCTCGCGTTTGTTTCAGCTTGCGAAAAAGCGGCGGAAAAAGGCGAGCTGAAACATCCACCGGAAGCTCTGAAATCGTGCCTGCGCGACTCTGATCCCGCGTTCAGCAAAAAACTGAATGCCGCGATCCACGCCAATCATCTGCGGCCGGTGTTCTGGCAAACACTGGCATCGATCTTCGCGACCAACCCGGCCTTGCTCGACAAACCCGTCGCGGCGGACGAACATCACGGCGCACTGCCGTTGATGGTGCTCAGCGCCGATGAAACCTATGCCGACGCACCGGCGCCGATGCGCAAGGCGCTCGAAGCGGCGCGCGAGAAAACGCATCACGATATTGTCGCGACATCGACGCGCGGCGAACGCGTCCGGATCACGCACAGCTCGCACGAAATTCCCAACGATCAGCCCGATGCCGTGGTCGAGGCGGTCAAGAAAATGATCAAGGCGGGCTAGATCACGTGAATAAATATTGCATCTGATCGACTCGTGCGGAACCGATCGAATCGGGGAAAATCGTCGTGTTGCGTCGCACGCTGGCGAAACGATGTTGCTGTGCTAGATTCCGCCGATGCGTTGGCGTGACCTCGGTTTTATCCTGCCTTTTATGCTGGCCTTGTTGCCGGTGCTTGCGGTTGCCTCGATTGCGGCCGGCTTGTCGGCGAATCTCGGTGCATGGCTGCCGTTGATCGTGATCTTCGTCGTGCTGCCGCTGCTCGATGTGTTGTGCGGCGCGGATGTTTCCAATCTGGATGCGCACGACGCCGAGCGCATCGATCATCTGCCGTATTTTCGCGTGCTCACGCTACTCACCTTGCCGGCATGGTTGCTCGTGCTGGGCTACAGCGCGTACATGTTGCAGCAACTGCCGCTGGGCGCGATTGGCATGGTCGGCTGGATTTTTTCGACCGGTGTGCTCGGTGGCATTCTGGCGATCAATCCGGCGCACGAACTCATCCACAAATCCGGCGCATTCGAGCGCGCTGTTGGCGGCATCTTGCTAAGCAGCGTCGGCTATCACGGTTTCAAGATCGAGCATGTGCGCGGCCATCATGTGCACGTCGCGACGCCGCAGGATTCATCGTCAGCGCGGCTCGGCGAATCGGTGTACGCATTCGTGCCGCGCGCGCTGCTGCACAACGTGCGCAATGCGTGGCGGCTGGAAGCGCAGCGGCTGCGCCAAGGCGGCAAATCGCCTTGGTCACTGCGCAACGAAATGCTGATGTGGACCGTGTTATGGCTCCTGCTCGGCGTATTTTCGCTATGGCTCGGCCTGCTCGGCGCCGGATTTTTCATCATCCAGGGTCTGCTCGCCGCGACCAGCCTGGAGATCATCAATTACATCGAACACTACGGTTTGCTCCGCACGCAAATTGCGCCGGATCGTTATGAACGTGTCACACATCTGCACTCGTGGAATTCATCGCAGCGCCTGAGTAACTGGCTGTTGTTCAACCTGCAGCGCCACTCCGATCATCATGCGATCGCGCGGCGGCGTTATCAGGTGCTGGTGCATCACGATGACAGCCCACAACTTCCGGCGGGCTACGCAACGATGTTCGTGCTCGCCTTGTTGCCGCCGTTATGGCGCCATGTGATGGATTCGCGCGTGCTGCATTCGCGTCGCGCGCGCGGGCTTTCTGCCGCGTTGTAACGCCTCGCCACTCACGCGGTTACGCGTTTTTTTCATTGGCGCGACTTGCTCGCAGCAACACCCGGCGTCGAATTGATAAACGCCGCGGTATCACGCAACGTCGGTGCGAGTCGCGGATAACGAAAACCCGCCAATATGCGGAAATGCCCCAGACTCGGATAACGCAGATAGTTCACCGCGATGCCCGCCGCGCGCAGTTTTTTCTCGAGCGCCTCGCTGTTGCGCGGCCAGACGATGCGGTCGCCTTGACCATGCAGTAATAGAAACGGCGGCTCATCGCCGTCGACAAAATTCACTGGCTGCGAAACTGGCCACTCCGATTCCGCACCGAATACCTCGATGATTTTTGGATCGGTCAACGGCAGAAAGTCATACGGGCCGGCGATGCCAACCACACCCGCCAGATCACGCGGTTTCAGTCCATCTGCCGCGAGATAATGCGCATCGGTAGCGAGCAATGCGACGATGTGGGCGCCGGCCGAATGACCGACCAGGAACAACCGCTGCACATCGCCGCCAAATTCGCTGGCGTGATCGCGCGCCCAGCGCACAGCGTCGGCCGCATCGGCCTCGAAGCCCGGAAATGCGGGCTGCGGTGCGGTGCGATAATCCACGACCATGGTCAGGATTCCCGTCGCGGCGAGCGCCTTGCCAACAAACGCATATTCGCTGCGACTGCCGTAACGCCAACTGCCACCGTAAAAAAATAACGCGACCGGCGTGCTGGCGGAAGACGATGCGGGCCGATAAATATCCAGCTTCAAATCGCGATCAGGCGCGTACGTGCGCGTGATCGCGGAGGTGGATGCGCGTCCGGCATTCATCGCCCCGAAAAAAATCGACTGACAACTGCACAGCATGGGCAACAAACCGATCAGGAAGAAACGGCGCAATTGGAATCTCATGAAAAATCGTTTCCAGACGAAATAAGCGGAGCCGCGATCGCAAGCGCGATGCACGAATATCCAGTCGCTACGAATTCGGCGAATGGCGCGTTCCT
This sequence comes from Pseudolysobacter antarcticus, assembly GCF_004168365.1. Taxonomy (GTDB): domain Bacteria; phylum Pseudomonadota; class Gammaproteobacteria; order Xanthomonadales; family Rhodanobacteraceae; genus Pseudolysobacter; species Pseudolysobacter antarcticus. The sequence goes on along the minus strand of NZ_CP035704.1, from coordinate 1,107,669 downwards.
GACAGGCAGGATGCGGAAAAGATCGTCGAGATTGCGTGATTGCCACGGACTGTCTCTTTCGAAATGATGCGGCACAATTTGAACGCACAGCATCCGCATCGACCGATGCGGACAGCGAATTGCTGATCTACATCGCCTTGAGCAATTGCTGCAGGCAGGCCTTGAGCGGCGCGGTATTTTGCTCGGCTTTCGCCATCGCCATCGCGCCGGAAAACGTGGCGACGGCCATGATCGCAAACGCATCGGCATCCAGATGTTTCGCCAATCCGGCGGCATGATCGGCGCGGATTTTCTGTGCGATCGCGTTACGCCAACTACGGAATATTTCCTGCGATGCGATGCGGAATTCGGGGTCAGCCAGCGCGAGTTCGAGTGTCAAGTTGCTGAGCGGACAGCCGATCACCGCAGCCCGCTCGTCGAGCCCGGCGATGATGCCTTTGAATATCGACTTGATACCGGCCACGGTTGAACGCGCCGATGCCATCGGCGTAATCCAGGTGCATTCGATTTCCAGCGCGACGCGCTCGCGAATCACCGCCAAGCCGAGCGCCTTCTTGCTCGGAAAATGGTGATACATCGCGCCGCCGGTGACGCCAGCCGCCTGCAGAATGTCGCCCATACCGGTCGATTGATATCCGCCGGACTGAAACGCTTCTGCCGCCACATCGAGCAGACGTCGCCGCATTCCTTGCGGATCATTGGTGCGTTTAGGCGGCGCGGCGAGGGCTTTTTTCATGACTGCACTTGATCCGGAAGTGCGCGCAGTATCGCGCCTCTTGACAAAACCGGTCAACCGGTCTGTATTATTGCATAGCGACTCTGGATGCAATGTATCTCGCCGGCACGGCAATCCGAAGCTGCGACGACACAAATCCATCACGACAAGCGAACACTTTGCCAAGGAGCATGCGCATGAAAACGCAAACAACATCGGATCAGGGAATTTCGACACATGTATCAACGGATGCCTGCGCGCAGAGCGTCGCGATATCGCGTGTCGAGTCTCCACATTTTCGACCGCGCTGGTTACTGGATCAATGCCTGCAACACAGGTTTGGCAATCGTTCGTTGTGGCTGCTGCTCGCCGCCATCGGCGGCTCTGTAGCGTTACCTGCAACACAAACGCTGGCTGCGGGGAGAGACGCACCCGCCAACGTCGCCACGATATGTTGCGCGATCGTCGAACTGCGGCAATACACCTTGCATGCGGGGCAGCGCGACGTTTTGATCGACCTGTTCAATCGCAAATTCATCGAGCCGCAGGAAGCCGTCGGCATCCGCGTGATCGGGCAATTTCGCGATCAGGATAATCCGGATCGTTTTGTCTGGTTGCGCGGCTTTGCGGATATGCCGGCGCGCGCCGAGGCGCTGAAAAGTTTTTATTACGGCGATCTGTGGAAGGCCAACCGAAGCGCGGCGAATGCCACGATTATCGACAATGACAACGTTTTGCTGCTGCGTCCGGCGCGCGCCGATTCCGGTTTCGCTGCCGCGACCAGTCTGCGATCTGCCGCGGATTCCATCGACATTCCGAAGGGATTTGTCGTTGCCAATCTGTACTATTTCGATGCGCCGGTGAGCGACGATTTCCTCGATTTTTTCGAGCGCGCACTCAAGCCGGAATTCATGCACAACGGTGCGAACTTGCTCGGTGCGTTCGTCAGCGAACGCAGCGTCAATACGTTCCCCGCGCTGCCTGTGCGCGAGGGCGAGAATGTATTTGCCTGTTTCGCGCTGTTCGCCGACGAAGCGGCGTATGAACGCTACGTCGCCGCATTGGAGAAGTCGGCGTCGTGGCACGACAAGATCAAACCAGCTCTGCTACCACGACTGAAAAACGCACCTGAGGTCTTGCGTCTCACGCCGACCGCACGCTCGCAGATTCACGCGTGATCGAGTAACCGTTCAGTCATCGCCCGATGTCGCGCAAACGCGCGCCGTGCATGAGCTTGCGCTCGATTTGCTCGAGTGTGACGCCTTTGGTTTCCGGCACCAACGCCCACGTGAATATCAGGAACAATAGATTGAGCGCGGCGTACAACCAGAACGTCGCGGCGTGACCGATGCCGTTGAGCAGCGACAGGAACGTGGCGCCGACGATCATGTTGGCGATCCAGTTGGTGACCGTGGACGCGCCGATGCCGAAGTCGCGACCTTTCAGCGGCTGCACTTCGGAACACAAGGTCCAGATCAACGGGCCGGCCGACATCGCAAAACCGACGATGAAAAACAGTAGCATCGCGACCGTCAGAGTCTGCTCGGCGTGGCTGTTGATGCCCAGATGCATCATCGTACCGACCACACCCAGGCCGATCGCCATGACGGTGAATCCGGTGTACAAAATCGGCTTGCGACCCCAGCGATCGACCAAGCCAATGGCGATGAACGTCGCCAGCACGTTGGTCAGGCCGACGACCGCGGTGAACCACATTTGCGCGGCAGTATCGTAGCCCATGCTCTGGAAAATTCGCGGCGCGTAATACATCACCACGTTCATGCCGGTGAACTGTTGCACCAGTTGCAACATCACGCCGAGCCCGACCGAACGGCGAAAATTCTTGTTTTCGAGAAACAGCTGCCAACCGCGTTGTGGCGTCTGCAATTGCTCCTCGATATCGGCGGCCTCGCGCGCGACGATTTGTTGATCGCCACGCAGCTTGAGCAACACGCCGAGCGCCTCGGTCTTGCGTTCGCGCATCATCAGCCAGCGCGGGCTGTCGGGCAGCGCGAGCAGGCCGAACAGGAAAAATACGCCGGGCACCGCGATGATGCCGAGCATCCAGCGCCAGTTACCGGAATAACTGAATGCCGTGTCGGATAAAAACGCGACGAGGATGCCGATCGTGATCATGAGTTGATACAGTGAAATCATCGCGCCGCGGGTTTTTTCCGAAGCCACTTCGGCGAGATACAGCGGCGCGGTAAATGCGGAAATGCCGATTGCCAGCCCGAGCAGGATACGCGCCACGATCAGACTCTGCGGCGACCACGCCACACCGCACAACAGCGAGCCGGCGACGAACAGGATCGCACCGAGAAGCAGCGAACGTTTGCGCCCGAGCGAGGCCGACATCCATGCCGCTGCGGCAGCACCGACGGCGGCGCCGAACATCATCGAGCTGACGATCCATTCGATCATGTGATCGGAGATCTGAAACTCTTGCTGGATAAATTGCGTGGCGCCGGAAATCACGCCGATATCGAGCCCGAACATGAGGCCGGCCAGCGCCGCGAGCACGCAGGTAAACACCGCGGTGGCTTTCGGCTGGGCGGGTAAAACGGCAGCGATGGCGCTCATGAAACTGTCTCCGGAATCGATCGGGTTTGTTGGCGAAAAATAGCGCGCGCGTTTGAAAAAGTGTTCATGCCGATTTTGCAATCAACGACTGCAGCCGTTGCAGGCGCGGTGCCACGAGCGGCACCGTCAGCATTGTGCTGAGCACGGCCATCAGCAGCAATGCAGTAAAGGTTTCGCTGGTAATCATGCCCTTGTCGAGCAGGATATTGACGAAGATGATCATGATCAGCGCCTTGGTTTGCAACAGCCAGCCGATGATCGAACTCTCCGCTCGCGGCCAGCCGAGTATGCGCCCGGCAATGCGTGTGCCGATGAGTTTTCCCACGACCGATGCAACCAGCAAAACCGCCGCCGCAATCAGCACCGCACTGCCGCCCATGGCCCAGTTCGTGCGCAAGCCAGTGGACAGGAAAAATACCGGCATGAATACCAGCAATACATGCTGGCGCAATTTGTCCATGTCGTTCTGGTCGAACCATTCCGCATCCATGATCGCGCCCGCGAGAAACGCGCCGACCATGAAATGCAGGCCCGACCAATCCGCACTCCACGCGCACAGCACCAGCCAGATCAACGCGACGTACCAGCGATCTTTTTCGGCGAGCCAACGCATCAATGCGCGCAGACAGAAACTGGCGAGCGCAAATATCATCAGAAATCCGACTTGCCGACCAACGCGCGACCAATCCATCAGGATCACCGCGAGTACACCCCAGATCGCGACATCGTCCATGCTCGCGTAACGCAGGATGCGCTGGCCGATCGGCTCGCGCAGGATATCGAGTTTTTCCATCAACAGGATCAGGATCGGCAGCGCCGTCACCGCGCACGCCATGCCGATGCCTAGAACGAATTGCCATTGCCGCGCGTTCGGCCCGATCCAGCCATCGAACATCAGCAACCCGATCGCGGCGAGCGAACCGAACAGCAGCGGCGTACCCAACGCGAGACCGGCGGTGATGCTGCTTTCGCGGCGATACAACCACGCCTGTTTCAGGTTGAGCTCGATACCCGCAATCCAGACGAACACCATCACCGCCCACCACGCGATGCCGTTCAGCGCCTGCACCACATCCGGGCGAAAGACGAAGCCGAAATAGTCCGGCAAGACCTTGCCGAGTGTGCCCGGCCCGAGCACGATACCGGTGATGATCTGCACCACCACGAGTGGTGCGTAATAGTCGAGATTGCCGAAGCGCCAGATCAGAAACGGCACCGCGAGAATGATGCCCATCGCGATCAGGAATACTTCGGTCGAGGAAATACTGTTATGCATGACGACGCAAATCCGATCGCGAAAACATGACTGAGCTTACCGGCTTTGATCGTGTTGCGGCATACGCGCCTACACCACCCGGTTCGCGGCAATCACCTTGGCAAACCACTCGCCGGAATCCTTCACCGTGCGTTGCTGGCGATTCTTGAAATCGACATAAACCAGACCGAAACGTTGCGAATAACCTTCGCCCCATTCGAAATTGTCGAGCAGGCTCCAGCAATGGTAAGCGCGAACCGGCACGCCGTCGTGGATCGCACGCGCGAGTTCGCGCAGATGTTTCTGCAACCAGACGATGCGCTTGCGATCGTGCACATGGCCGTGACTGTCGGGCAGGCTGTTGTACGCCGCGCCGTTCTCGGTGATCTCGATCGGCAGGTTGTTGGTATGCGCGGCGATGTCTTTGAGGATGTCGTAAAAACCTTTCGGATAAATATCCCAGCCGTTATCGGTTTTTTCATCCGGGCCCGCCGCCCAGTCGGATTTGGTATTCAGCCCCGGCACGCCATTGCCTTGCGGCGCATCACGCACGATCCACGGCGAGTAATAATTCAGGCCGATGAAATCGAGCGGCGCGCGCATGATTTTTTCGTCGCCGTCGCGCAGCCCCAGCAACTGCGCTTGTTGTGCCGGCGGCAACACGCCTTCGGGATAACTGCCTTTCAGCGCGGGATCGAGGAACCACAGATTGAGGAACTTGTACCAGCGTTGCGCCGCGGCTTTGTCAGCGGCCGAGTTCGTCGCCGGATTCATCGGCGCCACATCGATCACACCACCGACCTGCGGTTTCGCGCTGGCCGCCTTGAGGGCACGAAACGCCATGCCCTGTGCCAGATTCACCGTGTGCGTGGCGCGCAACAAAGCCAGCGGATCCTTGCGCCCCGGTGCATGCGTGCCTTGCCAATAACCGACGTGGGTGAAGGTTTTCGGCTCGTTGAAAATGCTCCACTGACCAATGCGATCACCGAGCGAATCGGCCATTATTTTGGCGTAGTCGGCGAGGCGTTCGGCGGTATCGCGATTCGGCCAGCCGCCGGCATCTTCCAGCGCTTGCGGCAAATCCCAGTGATACAACGTCGGGAACGGACGAATGCCCGCTTCGAGCAGCGCATCGGTGACGCGCTTGTAATAGTCGAGGCCCTTGCTATTGATCGCGCCGCGCCCATCGGGCTGCACGCGCGACCATGAAATCGAGAAACGGTACGTCTTCATGCCGAGCTGGCGCATGAGATCGATGTCTTCCTGATAACGGTGATAACTGTCGCACGCGACATCACCGTTGCTCTTGTCTTTGATCTTGCCGGGCGTGTGCGCAAAACGATCCCAGATCGATTCGCCACGGCCGTCGGTATTCCACGCACCTTCCACTTGATACGCCGCGGTCGCCGAACCCCACAGGAAATCTTTCGGGAAAGCGTCGCTGACAAGATTTGTTGCAGCGGCAGTCGCGGCATTGCCAAGCGCGGCTTCGGCAAGCCCGAATCGGCTGCGGCTCAACATCGAGCTGCCAGTTAAAGCGAGAGCCAGGCGCAAGATTTCGCGACGCTGCATAGTGAACTTCCTTCTGAGTCTGTCATTCGTGCCGCAGCGCGCATCGTCTTTATCGTGCGGTCTGTATGATTGGCGAAAAAAAGGTGTCGAGCTCACGCGGGAGCGCAGACCGGGCTCGACACCAAAGTCGCTGGAGCTTTGTTCGCAGCGCTAGAAACTCACGCCGAAATTCATACCGAAGGTGCGCGGCGCCAGATATTGCGAGGTGTAGATGAACTGGTTGTTGCCCAGTGCTGTGCGTCCGGCATTGGTGCGCACTTTCACGTCAGTGAAGTTGTTCACATACACACCCGCCCACCATTTTTCATCGGCCGGCGTGTATCGCATCATCAGGTCACCGCGGAAATAGGATCCCTGCTGATCGCCATTACCCAGGTTGAACGGACTCAACCAGCTCGCCGTCTCGTAATGACCGCTGAAGCGTGGCGTGAGCGCGCCACCGTTGCTCAGGCTGAACTTGTGCTCGTAGATCACGCTGAACGATGTATCCGGCGCATGCGCAAGATCGTTGCCGCTGACGTTCAGGCAATTGCCGATACCAGAGGCTGGCGCGCATGCCGGCAAACCGCCGTAATCGTTGCTGCCGGCGTAAATAAGCGTACCGAGTTTCTTCTGCGGAATCACCGAAACAACTACGTTCAAACGATCGGCATCACTGAGCACCGCAGCCAGTTCGGATTCGATACCGGTGACCTTGGTGGTGCCTTCGACATTCGAGAAACCGAGGCCATGGCTACCGTCGACAAACGTGATCGGCGCCGACAACTGGAAGTTCTTGAAATCCTCGTGATACACCGCCGTGTTCCAGGTCAGGTGATGATCGAGGAACGTCAGCTTGATGCCGGCTTCGTAGTTGAGGATCGACTCGCCCTTGTACGGCACGCCGCCATCCTGCAAGCCGCCGGATTTGTAGCCGGTCGAGACACTGCCATACAGCAACGCATTGCTCGAAAGATCCATATCAGCACGCAGCAGCCAGGTCGGTTTGCTCGAACTGTACTTGCCGTCGTTCTTCGCCGATACCGCAAAACCGGACGTCGGCCCAGGCTGGGTGCCAGTCGAAATCGGCACCTGCGGCACGGTCGCGTCGTAAGCCCAGCCGTAGTTGCGACCGCCGTCGTTTTCTTTCTCGTCATGCGTCCAGCGCGCACCGCCGGTCAGACGCAGGCTGTCGCTGAGATGCCAAGTCATCTGGCCAAACCCGGCGTACGAATCCACCGTTTCTTTCGGCTGGATGAACGAACCTTGCCAACCCACCGTACCTTGCGACGTGCCGTTGAAAATCGGAATATCGAAACGGATCGAATTATCTTCCGACGCGTAATACAGACCGAGAATCCAGTCGATGGTATTGTCGCCGGTCGACTTCAAATCGAGCTCGTGACTGCTGCTCTTGTAGCGCGAATCATTGGTGCGATCATCCTGGAAGTTCGCGCCACTGGCGAAGCTGGTCGGCACCTGCACGCCGCCATCCTGATCGTAATCGCTGGAGCCGTTGAACTTGCTGAAACCGGCGATATAACTCAGCTCCATGCCATCATTGATGGCGTAGTCGACTCTGCTGCGCAACGCATACGAATTACGATCGAGTTGCGGCGCAGTATCGACCAGCGCCGACCAGAAATCCTGACCCGCGCGTGGCTGCTGCATCAGGTTGGCGTTCGGTGTGCCGCGATCGCGGAAATATTCGAACGACAGGTTCCAGGTCAGCTTGTCGCTCGGCGTCCACAACGTGCTTATGCGCGCGGCGGACTGATCCTGCGAATTGTATTTCTGACCCTTGGTGACATAGAGGTTCGGATCGATCGGCTTGAACGTGGCGAGCGTGCCACCCGAGGTGATATATGCCGCCTGCTGGCTCGCGACCGATGGCAGTTGACCAATCGGATTCTGGAAATCGACGTAACCATCATGCTGTTCTTGTGCGATCGCGACACGGAACGCAAACGTATCCGATACCGGCACATTTACCGCCGCACGCATGCCGAGATGACTGTAGTCGCCGGCCTCGAACTGCGCATAGCCATAGAACGGCCCCAGCTCCGGTTTGGCGGTCTGGAAATTGACCGCACCAACGGTCGAATTGCGGCCCCACAACGTACCTTGCGGGCCACGCAATACTTCCACCGATTCGAGATCGAGCAGCAAACCTGCTGCTGCCTCCGCACGCGGCGTGTACACGCCATCGACGAACAGCGCGACTTCCGGATCGGCGTATTCGGTCTTGGCGCTGTCATTGCCGATACCGCGCAAGGTTAGCGTAATTACACCGTGATCGCCCTCGGTGGTTGCAGCAAAACCCGGCACGAGTTTGGTGATGTCGGCGACGTTGTTGATGCGCTCCTTCTGCAGCGTATCGGCGCTCAGGGCGCTGACCGCCACCGGTGTTTTCTGCAGCGACGTGGAACGCTTGGTCGCGGTGACCTGCACCGTATCGAGCGCTTGCGATTTCTGATCCTGGGATTTCTGTGAAGCCGCCGGCGCCGCATCGGCGGCAGTAGCCGGTGCGGTAGCTGGAGCGTCTTCGGCGTACGCAGTGCCCATGGCGAGCACGGCAAAAATTGCGCTCGAAAGCGCGCGATAACGGGTATTCATGTCTCCCTCCTCCCTTGTGAATGGGCCTAGCGCCAAGTTGCTTTGCCTTGGTCGTTTCGGTTTCGCGGCAAAGAAATACTGCAAATTGGCAGCGCTGTCAATTACAAAATGACAGCGCTGCCAATTAAGCTAATTTGTTGCTTTGCAACAAATTTTCCCCGTCGGATCAATTGTGCTACAAGTCGCGACGACAAAATCTTTCGAGGACGTTTTGCATGGCTGCCTTGCGCAAAATTCTCATCGTCGGCGGCGGCACCGCCGGCTGGCTGACCGCGAACTATCTCGCTCGCACGCTGAATATCGCCGCGCAGCAAAGTGCGCAAAATATACAAATGGAATCGATCCAGATCGAGCTTGTGGAGTCGGCCGATATCGGCATCATCGGCGTTGGCGAAGGCACCTTCCCATCGATCCGCGGCACGCTCGCGGCAATCGGTCTTGACGAAGCGCGTTTCCTGCGCGGCGCCAACGCCACCTTCAAGCAAGGCATCAAGTTCGCCAACTGGGCGCGCACGCCGACGGCCTCGGCCACGAGCCATTATTTTCATCCGTTCAGCCTGCCGAGCCAGCGTGGCGACAGCCCGGAATTGCTGCCGTACTGGCTGCTCGGCGCGGCCGCGCCGGGTGCCGCTTTCGCCGACGCGGCGACGATGCAGAAACATGTCGCCGATGCTTCACGCGCGCCGAAACGCCGCACCGACAGCGAATATCAGGGACGGCTGAACTACGCCTACCATTTCGACGCCGGACGTTTCGCCAGCCTGCTCGCCGAACACGGTCGCAGCCTCGGCGTGCAACACAAGATCGCGCACGTGGAAAAAGTCGAGCTCGACGAGCAAGGCGCAATCGCGCGCGTGATCACACGCGAAGCCGGCGCGCTCACTGCCGACCTGTATATCGATTGCACCGGCATGCGCGGCGGCCTGATCGGCGACGCGCTCGGATCACCGTTTCGCAGCACGCGCGATACGCTGTTTGTCGATCGTGCGGTCGCGATCCAGGTGCCGTATCCGCGTGCCGATACGCCGATTCCGTCATACACCATTTCCACCGCGCACGAAGCCGGCTGGACCTGGGATATCGGCCTGCAGGCGCGTCGCGGTATCGGTTATGTGTATTCGTCGCGACACACCGATGACAGCCGCGCCGAGCAGGTGCTGCGTCAATATATCGGACCCGCCGCCGAAAATCTCAACGCACGTTTGCTCAAGTTCGAGACCGGTTTTCGCCCCGAGCAGTGGCGCAAGAATTGTGTTGCGGTTGGGTTGTCGGCGGGCTTTCTCGAACCGCTCGAATCGACCGGCATCGGCCTGATCGAAATTGCCGCGTACCTGATCGCGCACCTGCTGCCGAACGATGGCGACATGGCTCGCGTCGCCAAGCTATTTAATGCACAGATGACCACACGTTACGAGCGCATCATCGATTTCATCAAGATGCACTACTGCATAAGCCAGCGGCGCGACTCATCGTTCTGGATCGACAATGCCGACGCCGCGAGCACTCCCGAATCGCTGCAGGACAAACTCGCAATGTGGCGTTGCCGTCCACCCCATCGGCTGGATTTTGTCACCGATCTGGAAATGTTCATGCCCGCGAGCTGGCAGTTTGTGTTGTATGGCATGGAGTTCAAGACCGACCTCAGCGGCATGCGGCACGCTTATCCACGCGTCGATGCGGCGCAGCGCGAATTCGAAATGATCCGCGCGGTGGCGCCACACGCGATTGCCGACCTGCCTGATCATCGCGCCTTGATCGAGGAAATCTGCGCGCATGGATTCGCCAGCAAACCGGCAGCGTGATCACCGCAACACATACTCGTGCGACGTGGCGCTTGATGTAGCATAACGCGCTGGCGCTTGGGCAAACCCATCAACAGATTGGCGGTTTTTTGATCGACGCCAGTCGCAACAAGTGAGCATAGATGCGAGCCAGAATCGAAGATGTCGCCGCAACGGCGGGCGTCTCCATGAAAACCGTTTCGCGCGTGTTCAATCACGAGCCGAACGTGCGCGAAAAAACCCGACTGCGCGTTGAAGCCGCGGCGCAGGCGCTGAACTATCGACCAAATCCGTCGGCGCGCAGTCTCGCCGGCAATCGCTCGTACCTCATTTCGCTGGTCTACGATGATCCGTTCGCGGGCTCCGCCTACGTCATGGAAATCATCGTCGGCATGTTGCAGGCCTGCGAAAGCACGCACTACAGCGCGATGTTGCGGCCGCTCGAATACAGCAGCGCGGAGCACGTTGTTTCGGTCGAGGATTCGGTCGCGCAATATCGGCCCGATGGGTTGATTTTGCTGCCGCCGTTTGCAGATGACATCAAATTACTGCAACGCCTCGATGAACTCGGTGTGCGTTACGCGACGATTTCGGCGAAGGCGAAAGACGCGCGCGTCGGCACCATCCTCGACGAGCGCAAGGCCGCTGCCGAGATGATCGCGCACGCGGTATCGCTCGGGCATCGTCGCATCGCACACATCACCGGCCCGATGGCGCACAGCGGCCGCGCGTGGCGACTTGCGGGTTATCGCGACGGTTTGCGCCGCGCCGGCATCGACTACGATGAAACCTTGGTCGTGGATGGCGGTTTTTCGTTCGAGGACGGCATCGCCGGCGCGCGGCAATTGCTGGATCTCAAGCTACCGCCCAGCGCAATTTTTGCGGCCAACGATGACAGCGCATGCGGCGTGATGCATGAGGCGTTCGAGCGCGGCCTGAGCATTCCGCAGGATCTTTCGGTATTCGGTTTCGACGACACACCGACATCGCGCCAGGTCTGGCCGAGCCTGACCACGGTGCGCCAGCCATGTCGCGACATGGGCCGCATCGCCGCCGAGCAATTGATCGCATCGATCCGCGATCCCAGCGCCGGGCAACTCGTGCCGGTGCCATACGAATTGCAGATCCGCCAATCGACCGGGCCGGTACCGACCGGAACACCGGCAAAAAGACGCTGAGCATGAACCCGCTCGCCACCACATCAGCAACATCATGAGCAGCAAACCGCAGGTCAATTTCTGGCAAATCTGGAACATATGTTTCGGATTTATCGGCATCCAGTTTGGTTTCGCGCTGCAGAATTCGAGTGTGAGCCGAATCTTCCAGACGCTCGGCGCGAGTGTCGATGACATTCCGATTTTGTGGATCGCCGCACCGTTGACCGGGCTGTTGGTGCAGCCCATCGTCGGCCACTTTTCGGATCGTACCTGGACGCGACTCGGACGGCGCCGACCTTATTTCCTGGTCGGTGCGCTGCTCGCCGCGCTTGCACTAATCGCGATGCCGAACTCGCCAACGCTGTGGATCGCGGCGAGTTTACTTTGGATTCTCGACGCCTCGATCAATATTTCACTCGGGCCGCTGCGCGCGTTCGTCGGCGATCATTTGCCGTCGCAACAACGCCCGAGCGGTTACGCGATGCAGACATTTTTCATCGGCCTCGGCTCGGTGATCGCGAGCATTTTGCCGTGGCTGCTGGCGCAGTTCGGCGTGAACAATATCGCCGCCGCGGGCGAAATTCCCGACACGGTGAAATACGCGTTTTATATCGGCGCAGCGGCAATGTTCGGCACGATGGGCTGGACGGTATTGTCGACGCGCGAATACTCGCCCGAACAAATCATCGTATTCGAGGATGCTGACGCAGAATCCGTGCATGCCGCCACGCCATTGCCGATTGCGCGCGTGCGCCGGGCGGGTGTCATCTGGCTGATCGCCGGCCTCGCGACGCTCGCACTGCTGTTTCTGCTGCACGCCGACAAACAGCTCTATCTGCTGGCGGCGGGTATGCTCGCGTATGGCAGTTTGCAGATCGTCGTGAGCTTCAGTGACGGCAGCAACATGTTCGCCGAGATCATCACTGATCTGCATGCGATGCCGACCACCATGCGTCAGCTCGTGATCGTGCAATTTTTTTCGTGGTTTGCGTTGTTCGCGATGTGGATTTACAGCACTGCCGCAGTTACACAAGTACACTTTGCGACAAATGATACCCATTCGGCAGCTTACAATGACGGCGCCAACTGGGTCAGTCTGTTGTTCGCCGCGTACAACGGTTTTGCCGCGCTGATCGTGATTTTCATCCCGTGGATGATCCGCCGTTTGGGGGTACGCCTCACCCACATGATCAATCTCATGCTCGGCGGACTCGGCTTTTTATCGTTCCTCGTGATCCGCGATCCGCACTGGCTGTTGCTGTCGATGATCGGTGTCGGTTTCGCCTGGGCGTCGATTCTGTCGGTGCCTTACGCACTCCTGTCCGACAGCGTGCCGGCGAAAAAAATGGGCGTGTACATGGGCATTTTCAATTTTTTCATCGTCATCCCGCAACTGCTCGCCGCGAGCGTGCTCGGTTTTCTGTTGAAGCGATTTTTCGATGACGCGCCGATCAATGCCTTGCTGATCGGCGGCGTGAGTCTGATCCTGGCCGGGCTATTCACGTTGCGCGTCAAGACGCACTGAGCTTCAGCAAAACCTCAAAAGCATCTGCGTTTTTTCAGAGGCTGCCCGGCGCAAATTCCAGACTCAGATTGCTCGGTCGATCCGGCAATGACAACTCGCTTTGTCGCGGCGCACTGCGCGCGATCACACGGCCGCCACGCAATACCAGCAAACGCGCGGCGCGCAGGCGAATCGCCTCGAACGGATCCGCCGCCTGCAACACAACAAGATCAGCGCGACAACCAGGTGCAATGCCATAGCCATCCAGATGCAGAATTTTCGCCGCGTTGCTGGTGATGCCGGCATACGCATTGACGATGCCGTCGAGCGAGGTCATCTGGCCAATATGGATGGCCATATGCGCGACTTCGAGCATGTCTGCCGAGCCGAACGAATACCACGGATCCATCACACAATCGTGGCCGAACGCGACCGTGACACCGGCGGCGATGAGCTCCGGCGCACGCGTCATGCCGCGACGTTTCGGATAACTGTCGTGGCGACCCTGCAAGGTGATATTGATCAGCGGATTGGCGATTGCCGCGACACCGGCTTCGGCGATCAGCGGCAATAATTTCGAGACGTAATAATTGTCCATCGAATGCATCGAGGTCAGATGCGAGCCGGCAACCCGACCGTGCAATCCGAGCCGCAGCGTTTCCGCCGCGAGTGTTTCGATGTGGCGCGACAGCGGATCGTCGGATTCGTCGCAATGCATATCGACCAGCAAGCCACGTTCTGCCGCGATCTCGCACAGGCGCCGTACCGACGCCGCACCATCGGCCATCGTGCGCTCGAAATGTGGAATGCCGCCGACTACCTGCACACCACGGTCGAGCGCGCGCAGCAGGTTTTTTTCGGCGGTCGCCGCGCGATAAAATCCGTCCTGTGGAAACGCGACGAGTTGCAGGTCAAGATACGGCGCGACTCTTCGCTGCACATCGAGCAACGCATCGACCGCGAGCAGACGATCGTCGCAAATATCGACATGCGTGCGGATCGCGAGCAATCCCTGCGCGACCGCCATGTCGCAATACGCCATCGCACGCGCGGCCACGGCTTGTTGCGTCAGATCCGGCTTGAGTTCGCCCCACAACGCGATGCCTTCGAGTAACGTGCCGGAGCGATTGCGTCGCGGCAGGCCGAGCGACAGCGCCGCATCGAGATGAAAATGCGCATCAACGAACGGCGGCGACACGAGCCGTCCGCGTACATCGATTTCCTGCGCGGCGGATGCAACGAGTGCTACTTCGAGTGCAACGATGCGTCCCTGGTCGATACCGATATCGATATCGCAGCGACCGTCGGGCAAGTTGGCATGACGCAGAATCAGTTCCATGGTTTTATCCGCAACAAATCGATGCGGCAAAATATCATGCGCGCCGCGCGATTGCCCCCCGTTGCATCGCGGCGCACATAGTGCAATTCTAGGCCCCTCAGATTCAACGCGACGAAAACGCTTTCGTCGCCAGCGCCGCGACACGCTGCTTGCTGCGCGCGAATCCAGATTGCCATCGACCTGTCAGCAGGCGATGCGCCACCGCGCCCAAACCACGGGCCGCCGCTTGACCGTCAGGAGCCGCACACGATGAATCTCGCCGCCAACACGTCGACGCCGCACGCCGTCGCGGATCTCAATCTTGATCCGTACTGGATGCCGTATACGCATAATCGCTATTTCAAGAAACACCAGCCGCTGGATCGAATGCTAGTGGGCGCCGAGGGCGCGTATTACACCACCGTCGAAGGTCAACGCCTGTTCGATTGTCTATCCGGTTTGTGGTGCAGCTCGCTCGGCCATCGCCCGGCGAAAATCGTCGAAGCGGTAAAAAACCAACTGGATCGCGCTGACTATATTCCGGCGTTTCAAATGGCGAATCCGGAAAGTTTCCGGCTCGCCGAACGCATCGCCGATGTCGCGCCGGCTGATCTCAATCGCGTGTTCTTCACCAACTCCGGCTCCGAGGCGGTGGATACCGCACTGAAGATCGCCCTCGCCTACCATCGCTTGAAAGGCGACGCCTCGCGCACACGTTTCATCGGTCGCGAAAAGGGTTATCACGGCGTCGGGTTCGGCGGAGTTTCGGTCGGTGGCATGGTCGCCAATCGCAAGATGTTCGCGGCCGCGATGATCCCCGGCGTCGATCATCTGCCACACACGCACAACCTCAAGGAAATGGCATTCTCGAAAGGCCTGCCGACGTGGGGCGCGCATCTGGCCGACGATCTCGAACGCATCGTCGC
The DNA here is from genome assembly GCF_004168365.1 of Pseudolysobacter antarcticus. GTDB lineage: Bacteria > Pseudomonadota > Gammaproteobacteria > Xanthomonadales > Rhodanobacteraceae > Pseudolysobacter > Pseudolysobacter antarcticus. Next base: position 1,092,263 of record NZ_CP035704.1, on the reverse strand, counting down.
GCTGCACGATGCCTCGACCATCGCCGCGGTGATTGTCGAGCCGATGCAGGGTTCGGTAGGTGTGGTCGTGCCGCCAGTCGGTTATCTCAAGCGCCTGCGCGAAATCTGCGACAAGCACGGCATCCTGCTGATTTTCGACGAGGTGATCACGGGTTTCGGTCGCATGGGGGATTGGTTCGGCGCGCAGGCGTTTGGTGTCACCCCCGATCTCATTACGTTCGCCAAATGCGTCAACAACGGCACCGTGCCGATGGGCGGCGTGATCGCGCGCCAAGGCATCTACGACATGTTCATGCAGGGCCCGGATTACGCGGTCGAATTTTTTCACGGCTACACCTATTCGGCGCACCCGCTCGCGGTTGCCGCCGCCCACGCGACCTTGGATATTCTGCACGAGGATGAGGTGCCAAAACGCTTCGCCACACTCGCCGCTAAAATCGAAAACGGTGCGCACGCATTGAAGGGCGAGCCGAACGTGATCGACATCCGCAATTGCGGCGCCGCTGCCGCGATAGAAATGTCCCCGCTCGCGGGTCAGGTCGGCGTACGCGGATTGCGCGTATTCGAGGAAGCGCTGAAGCGCGGCATGCTGCTGCGTTTTACCGGCGACACGATCGCGATGGCGCCACCGGTAGTTACCACCGATGCGGAACTTGATCGGATGTTTTCGGCCGTAGGCGACGCGATTCGCGCGGCAGGTTGAGAAGACTTATAAACATCGTCATCCCAGCGCAGGCTGGGATCCATTTTGACTTTGACCAACACGCTTGCGATGTCGCCGGTCGTAGCGGAATCAAAATGGACCCCAGCCTTCGCTGGGGTGACGGCTACTTTTTAATTTGTTGCGGCACCAAGTGTCGACAATAGGGAGTAAGAAAAAATGCTCGCACCCGTAATGATTCCGCACTATATCGGCGGCCAGCGTATCGGCCATGTCGATGCGCGCAGCCAGCCGGTGTACAACCCGGCGACCGGCGAAGAGTCCGGCACGCTGCCGCTTGCCACCGCCGCGGAAGTCGATAGCGCAGTGCAAGCAGCCAAGGCCGCATTTCCGGCGTGGTCGCAAACACCGCCGCTGAAACGCGCACGCGTGATGTTCAAGTTTCGCGAGCTGCTCGAAGCGAATGCCGATGTGCTCGCCGCGCAGATCACCGCCGAACACGGCAAGACCCACAGCGATGCGCTCGGCGAAGTGCAGCGAGGCATCGAAGTGGTCGAATTCGCGTGCGGTATCGCGCAATTGCTCAAGGGCGAATTCACTGAGAACGTCGGCAGCCAGGTCGATTCGCATTCGCTGCGCCAGCCACTCGGCGTAGTCGCGGGAATCACGCCGTTCAATTTTCCAGCGATGGTGCCGTTGTGGATGTTTCCAATCGCAATCGCGTGCGGCAATTGTTTTGTGCTGAAACCATCCGAGCGTGATCCGTCGTCGTCGCTGTTGCTGGCCGAATGGCTGACGCAAGCCGGATTGCCCGACGGCGTGTTCAACGTCGTGCACGGCGACAAGGTCGCGGTCGATGCGATCCTCGAACATGCCGATATCAAGGCAGTCAGCTTTGTCGGCTCGACCCCGATCGCGCGCTACATCTACGCTACCGGCTGCGCGCACGGCAAACGTGTGCAGGCGCTCGGCGGCGCAAAAAATCACATGGTGGTATTGCCCGACGCCGATCTGGAGCAGACCGCCGACGCGCTGATGGGCGCGGGTTTCGGCTCGGCCGGCGAGCGCTGCATGGCGATCTCGGTCGCGGTCGCGGTTGGCGATAAAGTCGCCGACGCGCTCGTCGCAAAACTCGCACCGCGAGTGCGCGCATTGCAGATTGGCCGCGGTGATGTCGATGGCATGGACATGGGCCCGCTGATCAGCGCGGCGCATCGCGAAAAAGTAAAAGGCTACGTCGATATCGGCGTGGCTGAAGGTGCCGAACTCGTGGTCGATGGTCGCGGTTTCAGCGCGCCCGGATGTGCGAGCGGATTTTTTCTCGGCGGCTGTCTGTTTGATCGCGTCAAACCCGACATGCGCATTTATCGCGAGGAAATTTTCGGCCCGGTGCTGAGCATCCTGCGCGTCGAAACTTACGAAGAAGCTGTCGCGCTGGTCAACGCACACGAGTACGGCAACGGCGTCGCGCTGTTCACGCGCGATGGCGATGCGGCGCGCGATTTCGCCCACCGCATCCAAGTCGGCATGGTCGGCATCAACGTGCCGATTCCGGTGCCGATGGCGTTCCACAGTTTCGGCGGCTGGAAAGCGTCGTTGTTTGGCGATCACAATATCTACGGGCCGGAAGGCGTGCGTTTTTATACACGCATGAAAACGGTCACGACACGCTGGCCAGCGAGCATCCGCGCCGGCGCGCAGTTCGTGATGCCAACGTCAGGATAGATGTCGGGATAAAACCCGCATTTTAACCGTGTTGAAACCAGACTCGTTTCTGCAAGAACTACGATCCGCGAGGTGCCACCGATGAACGCCGCATTCAAGACCGAAACCGCCGAAGTCATCCGCATCAACGGCCAGCGGTTGTGGGGTAGCCTGATGGAGATGGCGAAGATCGGCGCGACGCCGAAAGGCGGCGTGTGTCGCCTCGCCCTGACCGACCTGGACCGGCAAGGCCGAGATCTGTTCGTATCCTGGGCCAAGGACGCCGGCTGCACGATCAGCATCGACCAGATGGGCAACGTCTTCGCGCGCCGCGCCGGACGCAACGAGTCCGCGCTGCCCGTGATGACCGGATCGCATGCCGATTCGCAACCGACCGGCGGTCGCTTCGATGGTATCTACGGCGTGCTCGGCGGGCTCGAAGTAATCCGCACGCTCAACGATCACGGCATCACCACCGAGCATCCGATCGAGGTCGTGATCTGGACCAACGAGGAAGGCTCGCGTTTCGCGCCGGCGATGGTCGCCTCAGGTGTATTCGCCGGCGTGTTCACGCTCGAATACGGCTTGTCGCGCGCCGATGTCGACGGCAAGACCATGGGCGAGGAACTCGAGCGCATCGGCTACGCCGGTAATATTCCGTGCGGCGGGCGCCCGATCCATGCCGCGTTCGAATTGCATATCGAACAAGGCCCGATCCTCGAAGCCGAAAATATCACCATCGGCGTGGTCACCGCCGCGCAAGGCCAGCGCTGGTACGAAGTGGTGTTCACCGGCCAGGAATCCCACGCCGGCCCGACGCCGATGCCGCGCCGCCGCGATGCGCTGCTCGGTGCCGCGCGCGCGATCCAGCTCGTCAATCGCATCGGCCTGGCGCATGCGCCGTACGCGTGCGCGACGGTCGGCATGCTGCAGGTGCATCCGAACTCGCGCAACGTGATTCCGGGCCAGGTTTTTTTCACCGTCGATATCCGCCATCCCGAAGATGCGGTGCTCGCGAAGATGGATGCCGAGCTACGCGCCGGCATCGCCACGATCGCCGCCGAGCAACGACTCGATGTGAGCAAACTCGAACAGATTTTCTACTACGCGCCGGTGCCATTCGATGCCGATTGTGTCGCCTCGGTACGCGCCGCCGCGCAACGATTCGGCTATTCGCATCGCGATATTGTTTCGGGTGCGGGCCACGACGCGTGTTACCTGGCCAAGGTGGCGCCGACCTCAATGGTGTTTGTGCCGTGTGTCGATGGCATCAGCCACAACGAAGTCGAAGACGCCACGCCGGAATGGATCGAAGCCGGCGGCAACGTGTTGTTGCACGCAATGCTCGAACGCGCACAAGAAAAATAATAAACAAGTACACATTGATACATTGTCGATTCCTGTTGCGCGATGAACTCGCGCTGGGGAAAACGGAATCGGTCACGTGCCCCCGCAAGGAGACGGAATGCTGCGTAAAGAAACTGCCGATATCGCCGCCGGAAGATTGTCAGCGCAAAAACTTGCGCAAAACTTCGACGACGTTTCTCCCCCGCTCGACCGGCAAAATGCGCTGATCGCCGCGCAACGCTGTTATTACTGCTACGACGCGCCGTGCATCCAGGCGTGTCCGACCGGCATCGATATTCCGAGCTTCATCCGCCGCATCACTACCGACAATCTGGCCGGAGCTGCGCGCGATATTCTCGGCGCGAATATTCTCGGCGGCATGTGCGCGCGCGTTTGCCCGACAGAAATCCTGTGCGAAGGCAGTTGTGTCCGCAACGGCCCCGACGAACTTGCGCCGGTGCAGATCGGCGCGCTGCAACGTTACGCCACCGATTGGGTGTTCGAGCAGAACGCGACGCTGTTCGAGCGCGCTGAAGATACCGGCTTGCGCGTGGCCGTGGTCGGCGCCGGGCCGGCTGGCCTCGCCTGCGCCCATGCGCTTGCACGCGCTGGCCACCGCGTGACGATTTTCGACGCCCGCGAAAAACCCGGCGGCCTCAATGAATACGGCATCGCCGCATACAAGGTGCTCGAGTTCGCCGCGCGCGAAGTCGAGTGGCTGATGTCGATCGGCGGCATCGAATGGCGCGGTGGTCAGGTGCTCGGCGAAAACCTCAGCCTCGGTTCTCTGCAAAAAGATCACGATGCGGTTTTCCTCGGACTCGGCCTGAGCGGCGTCAATGCGCTCGGCATTGATGGCGAACAACTCACCGGCGTACGCAATGCAGTCGACTTCATCGCCGAGTTGCGCCAGTGTGCGGATCTTTCGTTACTCAAGGTCGGCCGGCGTGTAGTCGTGATCGGCGGCGGCAACACCGCGATCGACGCGGCGGTGCAAAGCAAGAAACTCGGCGCCGAATCCGTGACCATGGTTTATCGCCGTGGTGCAAACACGATGGGCGCCACGAGTGCGGAGCAGGCATTCGCCAAAACAGAAGGCGTGACCATCATCGAATGGGCGCAGCCGCGCAATATCATCGGCAGCAACGGCGCGATCACGGCGATCGAATTCGAATACACGCAACTCGACGAGCAAGGCCGTTTGCTCGGCACCGGTGATGTGTTGCGGCTTGAAACCGACAGCGTGCTCAAGGCGATCGGCCAGGTGCTGGTCGCACCATCGTCCGATGCGACAAATGCGGCATTGTTGCAAATGCAAAAAGGTCGCATTGTGGTAAATGCGGATTTCCAGACCTCGCTGTCCGGCGTCTGGGCCGGCGGCGATTGTGTCGGCAGCCAGACCGACCTCACCGTGCAGGCGGTGCAGGACGGCAAACTCGCCGCGGCATCCATCCATCGCGCGCTGCTGCAGCGTCTATCCTCAACCGGCGGAGCTTGATCATGGCCGATATTTTTTGCGATTTCGCCGGCATCCGTTCGCCGAATCCGTTCTGGCTGGCTTCGGCGCCGCCGACCGACAAAGCCTACAACGTCAACCGCGCGTTCGAGGCCGGCTGGGGCGGCGTGGTGTGGAAAACGCTGGGACTCGATCCGCACGTCGTCAACGTCAGCTCGCGTTACGGCGCCGTGCAATGGAATGGCCAGCGCATCGCCGGACTCAACAACATCGAGCTCATCACCGACCGTCCGCTGCAGGTCAACCTTGACGAAATCCGCGAGGTGAAACGTAACTGGCCGGATCGCGCGATGATCGTTTCGCTGATGGTGCCGTGCGAGGAAGACGCCTGGAAAAATATCCTGCCGATGGTCGAGGATACCGGCGCCGATGCGGTCGAGCTCAACTTCGGTTGCCCGCACGGCATGTCGGAGCGCGGCATGGGTTCGGCGGTCGGCCAGGTGCCGGAATACGTCGAGCAGGTCGCGCGCTGGGTCAAGCAGTATTCGCGGCTACCGTGCATCGTCAAGCTCACACCCAACATCACCGACATTCGCGGCCCGGCGCGTGCGGCGTTCAAGGGCGGCGCCGATGCGGTGTCGCTGATTAACACCATCAACTCGATTACCTCGATCGATCTGGACCTCATGGCGCCAACGCCGACGGTCGATGGCAAAGGCACGCACGGCGGTTATTGCGGCCCGGCGGTGAAGCCAATCGCGCTGGCGATGGTCGCGGAAATCGCACGTGATGCGCTGACACGCTGTTTGCCGATTTCGGCGATCGGCGGTATCGGCACGTGGCGCGATGCGGCCGAATTCATCGCACTCGGCGCAGGCAGTGTGCAGGTTTGCACGGCGGCGATGCACTACGGTTTCCGTATCGTCGATGACATGATCAGCGGTCTGAGTCACTGGATGGACAGCAAAGGTTACAAGCGTCTGGAAGATTTCCGCGGTCGCGCGATCGGCAATGTCACCGACTGGAAATTCCTGAATCTGAAGTACGACATCAAGGCGCGGATCGATCAGGATAAATGTATACAATGCGGCCTTTGTCACATCGCCTGCGAAGATACCGCGCATCAGGCGATCCTCGCGCAGAAGGATGGCAAGCGGCACTTCGAAGTGGTCGATGATGAATGCGTCGGCTGCAATTTGTGCATGCACGTTTGTCCGGTCGACAACTGCATCACGATGGAGCGCGTTGATGGCGGCGGCCATGCCGACTGGACCACACATCCAAACAATCCGGGGCGCGTGGCGGAATCGGCGTAATCAGCTACGCTGGCAGCATCTGCAGCACGACCTGGGGAATCGCAAGACATGACTACCGACTCGAACATCGATCACGGCGCGCTGTACAACCCAGACCTCGCGCCGACTACGGCGGCGCAACGCACATGGACCTGGTATCACTTCGCCGCACTGTGGGTCGGCATGGTGATGTGCATTCCGTCCTACACGCTCGCGGCGGGCCTGATCGATCAGGGCATGTCGCCGTGGCAGGCGGTGGCGACCGTGCTCCTCGGCAACGCGATCGTGCTTGTGCCGATGCTGTTGATCGGCCACGCCGGCGCGAAATACGGCATCCCATATGCGGTGCTCGTGCGATCGTCGTTCGGCACGCAGGGCGCAAAATTGCCGGCGCTGTTGCGCGCGGTGGTGGCATGCGGCTGGTATGGCATCCAGACCTGGTTCGGCGGTTTGGCCATCTATACGCTGCTGAATATTCTCACCGGCAACGCGCTGCATGGCGAACCGATTGCGTGGCTCGGCATCAACATCGCGCAGCTTTTGTGCTTTCTTGCGTTCTGGACCTTGCAGCTCTATTTCGTGCTGCACGGTACCGATTCGATCCGCTGGCTGGAGACAATTTCCGCGCCGATCAAAATCCTCATGTGCCTGTTCCTGGTCGGGTGGGCGCTGCACAACGCCGGTGGTTTCGGCGAGATGATGGGTGCTCCGTCGCAGTTCATCGAAGGCGGCAAAAAGGCCGGACAATTCTGGACGACGTTCTGGCCATCACTCACCGCGATGGTCGGATTCTGGGCGACGCTCGCACTGAATATCCCCGACTTCACGCGGTTCGCGCGCTCGCAGCGCGACCAGTTCATCGGCCAGAGTATCGGCCTGCCGTTGCCGATGGGATTGCTGTCGCTGATGTCGGTCGTAGTGACCTCGGCCACCGTGGTGATCTACGGCAAGGCCATCTGGGATCCGGTCGAGCTATCGAGCAAGTTCGCCGGCATCGGCGTTGGCGTGGCTTTGCTGGTACTCACGCTGGATACGATGAGCTGCAATCTCGCGGCCAACCTGGTCGGCCCGGCCTACGATTTTGCGAGCCTGTCGCCGCGGCGCATTTCGTACAAGATCGGCGGCCTGATCACAGCCGGTGTCGCGCTGCTGGCGATGCCGTGGAAAATTCTTGCGAGTACGCAAGGCTATATTTTCACGTGGCTGGTCGGTTATTCGGCGCTGCTCGGGCCGGTCGCGGGCATCATGCTGGTCGATTATTATTTTCTGCGCGGCACACGCTTGAACGTGCGCGCGTTGTTCGAAGAGTCCGGCGAATACGCGTATCGACGCGGCTGGAATCCCGCCGCGCTGATCGCCTTGCTGCTCGGCATCCTGCCGAATCTGCCGGGATTTTTGAACGCAGCATTTCCCGATTCGTTCGCCGCTGTGCCGGACTTTTTCAAGACCATCTACACCTACGCGTGGTTCGCCGGGCTGGCGATTTCGGCCATCACCTACATTGTATTGATGCGCCTCGCACGTTACCCGCGTAGCGGCGCCAATACCGCACGCGCATGATCTTTTGTACTTGCAGCACCTTGGCCGTTTTATCGTGATCGGAGAAAAAACATGTCCCTGTTGATCCGCGGCGGCACCGTGCTTGATGCCACGCACGCTTATCGCGCCGATGTTTTTTGCGACCACGGCAAGATTGTCCAGATTGGGCAAAACCTCGATGCGCCTGCCGGCGCGCAGATTGTCGATGCCGGCGATCGTTACGTGATCCCCGGCGGCATCGATCCGCATACGCACATGGAATTGCCGTTCATGGGTACCGTGGCGAGCGACGACTTTTTCAGCGGCACCGCGGCGGGGCTCGCTGGCGGCACCACCAGCATCATCGATTTCGTGATTCCGAATCCGCAACAATCATTGCTTGAAGCGTTCCACACCTGGCGCGGCTGGGCGCAAAAATCCGCGTCCGATTACGCGTTCCATGTCGCGGTCACGTGGTGGGACGAGAGCGTGAATCGCGAGATGGGCGTGCTCGCGAATGAGCACGGCGTGTCGAGCTTCAAGCATTTCATGGCGTACAAGAATGCGATCATGGCTGATGACGAAATCCTCGTTAACAGCTTTCGGCGCGCACTCGAACTCGGCGCCTTGCCGACCGTGCACGCCGAAAATGGCGAGCTGGTTTTCCAGTTGCAAAAACAGTTGCTGGCGCAAGGCATCACCGGGCCGGCGGCGCATCCGCTGTCGCGCCCGCCTGCGGTTGAAGGTGAAGCGGCGAATCGCGCGGTCCGCATCGCTGAAGTAATCGGCGTGCCGCTGTACATCGTGCATGTCTCGGCGCAACAGGCGTTGCAGGCAATCGAGCGCGCACAAAGCGAAGGCCAGCGCGTGTTTGGCGAAGTGCTCGCAGGCCATTTGTTGATCGACGATTCGGTGTATCTCGATAGCGATTTCACGCGCGCCGCCGCGCATGTGATGAGCCCGCCGTTTCGCGCCAAGGAGCATCAGGATGCGTTGTGGAAAGGCCTCCAATCCGGCCATCTGCACACCACCGCTACCGATCACTGCAGTTTCTGCGCGCTGCAGAAAGCCGCCGGTCGCGATGATTTTACCAAGATCCCGAACGGCTGCGCCGGCATTGAGGATCGCATGTCATTGCTGTGGCATTACGGCGTCGAAACCGGTCGCCTGACGCCGAGCGAATTCGTCCAGGTCACCTCGACCAACGCCGCCAGAATCTTCAACCTGTATCCGCGCAAGGGCGCCATCGAAGTCGGCGCCGATGCCGATCTGGTGGTGTGGGATGCCAACGCGACGCGCACGATTTCAGCGAAGACGCATCACCAAAATGTCGACTTCAATGTCTTCGAAGGCCGCACCGTGAAAGGCATCGCGAGCCAGACCATTGCCGCCGGCAAACTGGTGTGGAGCGCTGGCGACCTGCGCGCCGAACGCGGCGCGGGGCAATACCTTTCGCGCAAAACGTTTGCACCGTATTTCGAGGCGAACAACAAGCGCCGAGCGGCGAATAGTTCCGCAAGTTGACCCTCATTAAAGGCAATCCGAAAACACCAATGACATGATTGCGCCTTGCTATTGCACCTTACGGTCTTAATTTCTTTCGAAGAATGGGGCCTTACAAGACCTGGCCTCATTGTTTCATCGCTGAAAGAACCACACGACAACGTCGCCGCGTTTATCAAGAATACCGACAACCTCGGCGGTGAGTAATTCGAGAGCCATGCACAGGGACGACCGCAGCGAGCCGTGAACTCGCGGCGGTCATCAGAAGCTTCAGCTGGACCACTAATCGTGGGTAACGATGTACATATTGATCAGGTGATCAGTAGCACACGTGTGGGGCCAAAAGCCGTCGGCCACGAATCATCGATAGAAGTGATTTGGGCATCCCGGATGCACTGATTCGCGCTCTGGCTGCCCGTTCCGTAAGATACCGTAGTGTTAAAAGCAAAGCGTACGGCTATCCAGTAGGTGCCGCCGACCGCGAGCGCGACATCCGCAATGTCGACACGGTTGTTGCCTGAGTTGAGGGCAAATGCTGCGTTCGTACCAGCGACCAGTGTGCCCGGCTGGTTGGCGTTGTCGGTATAGAGCGCGAGTTGCACAAATCCGCCGGCCGCACTTACATATATGCCGAACTTGTCGAGCGTAGTCGCGTGCGGGATCGTTATGGGGTACGCGATCACGAAATGCCCGATCACCGATGTCGTGTCCGTGAATACCGGAGGGGTCGGCCATCCGTAGAATGACGGTACGGCGCACAGGCCCGCGCCGTCGCAGGCTCCGCTGGCGCCACACGTTGTCCCGATGGGTGCGCTCTCTTGGCCGCAGGCGCTGGCCGCGCAGACATCGAGAGTGCATTCGGAATGCGAGCTGTGGCATTCGGTGCTGAGTGTGCAAGTCAAACTGTCGCTCTCGAAGCCATTGGCAAATATCCGATCCGATTCCGTTGCACCCGCATCGCACTTCACACCTTGTGGCCGCTGGATGCCACGCTGATCGGTGAGGACGTCGCAAGTGGTTGCATCCTGCGCCGGGCTGCCGAACCTGGGTGCCATAGTCGCCGTAGACCCGCCGTTATGCGCGAGCGGACCGAGCAGTGGATTGATGTTGGGCAACGAAGAAGCAGCTACCGTGAAGCCGCAACTCGTGCCATTTTCAATGTTGCCGCCCAGGTCATGGACCTGAGCTGCAGGCGAGAAAGTACAGTTGGCCCCGCTGGACGAGGACGTGACGACCGTGTTGTGAAGGTTCGTATGCCCAACGCTGCTATCCAGGAAAATTTCGCTTCCTTGCGATTGCGTATTGCCGACGAACGTCGTGTCGTACAGTTTGCCGGATTCGCCATGCCCGAATATGCCGTCTCCCTGGGAAGCGCTGTTGCCGCTTACCGTCGAATTCTGCATAAACAAACTGCCGCTGTCGTAGATGGCTCCGCCACGGCCGGACACCGACGTTGCGGTGTTGTCAGACAAGGTGCTCGTCACGATCGTGAGGTCGCCTTGATTGTTGATGGCGCCGCCCTTGGTTGCCTTGTTGCCAGCCAACGTGCAGAGTCCCAGCTTTGCGACACCATAATTCAGCAGGGCGCCTCCGGACGTGGAATTGCCGTTGCGCAGGGTCAGGCCCTTGAAATACGTATGTGTGTTGAGTGCTGTCTTGAAAATTGGGGAAGTTCCGCCCCCATCGATCGCAACGACGCCACCTCCATCGATCGTGGAAAAGTTGCCAGTGCTGGTATCGGTGAGCAGCAACACGCTGCCCGTCACGACGCTGGGGGTCAGGGAGTTGTGTGGAAACGCAGCGGGGTCGAAGACTATGGTGTCGTCACCGGTTCCCGCCGCGCAATCCGCAGCGCCTTGAGTGTTGCTGTTGGCGTTGCCAATGGCCTCGCGCAGTGAACATTTACCGTTCACGGTGGTTTCGTCAGCTGTTGTATTGACCGTGATCGTGGCGGCGGGCGCGTGCACCGCAAACCCCATCGAGCCAACTCCCAGCAGCACCATGGACAGCGCATGTGCGAGCGCGCGTGGGCGCAGAGAATCTGATTTCCGATTCATACGCTGAGCAAATTTAGTCATTGCCTCTCGCCCCAGCAAGAATGAGCTGGAATCACAATACACCGCCGGCTTGGCATTGGAAACTGATTGGTTTACCGCGCACAGCGCGCGTACCACTCTATTCGCGTTCTCAAAAGGCCGCGTGTCGAGTCTGGCGATCAGCAACGGCTGCGAGCTTGTGTATGCGTTGTCGTTTCAGCACGTTCCGTGCGTGGCTGATTCGCAGGGAGCGCGTTAGCTCGATTCAGAACCACCACCGCTAAAATCGGCAGGAACTTCACTTGGCAGGCGAAAACGTGGCAAGAGCTGGATCGAAATCTGAGGTATCCCCACGTCTTTCAAGAAGGAAGCAAAAGAAAGGGTCATGTCTTGTATTCACACATTGCCCTCGCGTGCCAGTCGGCTGATCTTTGCATAGTGCAAACCAAAATGAGCGCCGATGGCTTGCAGCGAATACGCCCCGTTGGCGTACACGGCGCGAATGGCAGCGTTGCGTTACGTCGCTTCCCGTTCGTACGCAAGCAATGATTTCCAGGCGCGTTGTCGCTTCGGAACTTCGCGCATGGCGCCCTTGGCCTGCTTCATCGCCTTGGCGACAAAGGCCTCGTCACCGAGGAAAATCTGTGCGGTCACATCGTCCATCAGATCGCCACCGCTGGCACCCTCGGCAACGAATCACGCATACGCTATGCGTGCCGGGCCGGGCATGTAGCCGAAAGTGGCGAGAGTATCGGCTACCGCCAGCCAATCTTCGGCGGGCGCTTTTCCCATTACGGCGCGATAACTGCTCCATTCCCAATCGCCGGCATTCGCACACAGGCATGCGCGCACCGGATTGAGCACGATGTAACGCGACACTTCCTGCAGGTACGCGTCCTTGTCGATCAGCACCGATTTGTAGCGGCCCTGCAGCACATGCCCGACCCGGCCATGGCGACGATTGAACGCTTGCGTATAGATGCCATTGACCTCGCGCATGCCGCGCGACAGCGTCGCGCGACGCGTCTCGACCAACAGATGATAGTGATTATCCATCAGGTAATACGCCCACACCTGCCAGTCAAACCGCGCGCAGGCGCGTCCGAGACTGGCAAGAAAATGCTCGCGATCAGCGTCGTTGCGAAAGATGTCCTCGCGCGCATTGCCACGCGCCATGACATGATAAAGCGCGCCGGAGAATTCGATGCGTAATGGGCGAGACATCGTTGTTCCCTTAGGCCGTAGAATGTGGCATTAAAAGACCTGACCCCATCATCGACTCTGTCTTCGACGCCTCCCCGATCGCCCCGCTGAGTGGCGCCTGCGATCGTTTCCTTGAAATGCCCGACGCTCCGCAATGAATCGCCCCGATTTGATGGAGCTGTTCCGGAGTGGGCGATGTTGGCTACTTAGGTACAGGTCTAAAAAAAAATTTCGGAGTATTCTGCGTTGACCTGCGCCCTGCGACGCCAACGTAAATGAATGGATTTGAAGGGTTTCGTTGAATACGAAGCGCGCAGGAATGAGTTCGTCGACCTTGATAAAGTGCAGCGGTTAAAGGTTCACTCCACCTCGACGGCGTTGTGGCGGGTCTGCTATGTCGCAGTTGTCCGCGAGTTGGCGTTACTCGCAAAAGACGCGCACTGCGAATCGATTTTGCGAATCGGAACCGCGATCAAACGAATGGGAGAGTGCCATGCGCCACCTTGTTACCACCGCCGTACTTTTCTTGGTCGGCCTGCCGATGGTTCATGCGGCATACTTGACACCCAGCATGCTCGATCCAACCGTAACCCAAGTGGCGGCGGGCAGCTTCTACACCTGCGCTCTGACGCCGCCAGGATCGGTCGAGTGCTGGGGTCAGAATAGCGCGGGCCAACTCGGCAACGGCAGCACCAGCGACGCCGCCACGCCAATTGCAGTGAGTGGCCTCACCGATGCGGTCGCCATCGCGGCCGGTAGCGCCCACGCCTGCGCCGTGACCGTGCAGGGATTTGTCCGCTGCTGGGGCAACAATACACGGGGCCAGCTCGGCAACGGAACCAATACCAACCAGTCCACGCCGGTGGCGACGATCGTGGGAAGTATCGCGTCCTTGGCGGCAGGCGGTTCGCATACCTGCGGCCTCACCTCGGGCAGCGTGGTGCTGTGCTGGGGCTACAACGCGTTTGGCCAGCTCGGCGACGGCACCTTGACCAACAAGAACGCACCCGGACTTGCAGTGATCGGCTTGACCGACGTGGTCGCCATCACGGCAGGCACCTCCCACACCTGCGCCCTGACCCGTGCGGGCGCGGTGAAATGCTGGGGCTCGAATGTGTACGGCCAACTCGGTGACGGCACGACGACCGACAGCGCCACGCCGGTGGCGGTAATTGGCCTGGGCAGCGGCGTCGCCGCCATTGCCGCGGCGTCACGGCACACCTGCGCGCTCACCCGCGTGGGCACCGTGAAGTGTTGGGGCTACAACAGCGAGGGCGAGCTCGGCAACGGCATCACCACCAACAGCCCCACGCCCGTCGCGGTCAGCGGCCTGAGCAATGTGGCCAGTATCGCAGCGACCAACTTTCACACCTGCGCCCTAGTCACGACCGGCACGGTGAAATGCTGGGGCCAGAACTTTACCGGCCAGCTCGGCAACGGTACCACCACCGTTGCCACGGTGCCCGTGGCGGTGAGTGGCCTGTCAGACGTCGTCGCCATCGCGGCCGGTGGCTACCACACCTGCGCCCAGAGCACGCTGGGAGGCTTGACGTGCTGGGGTTTTAACTCCAACGGCCAGCTCGGCGACAGCACCATGACGGACACGAATCTGCCGGTGGAGGTGTATGCCCACAACAGCAGCGTGGTGACCGCCATCGCGACCGGCGCCGAGCACACCTGCGCGCTGACGGCGGCGGGTACGCCCCGGTGCTGGGGCAAAGATTTGTCCGGCCAGCTCGGTGACGGTGCGCCAGTCAACAGCAGGTCCGCGCCCACATCTGTCAGCGGACTGCTCAGCGGCATTGCCATCATCGCGCCGGGCTTCCGTTACAGTTGCGCCGTGACCGTTTCGGGCGGAGTACTGTGCTGGGGCAGCAATTTTTATGGCACGCTGGGCAACCCTGGGCTGAACCACTCGTACACACCCGTGGAAGTCAGCGGCCTGGCCAGTGGCGTTGCCGCCATCGCGACGTCTCACAGTGGCTCCCACACTTGCGTGCGCACCACGGCCGGTGCGGTCAAGTGCTGGGGAGTCAATGGCAATGGTCAGCTTGGCGATGGCACTCAGATCGAGAGGGACGCGCCTATCAGCGTCAGCGGCCTCGGCAGCGGGGTGGCGGCGATTGCAGCGGGCACCTTCCACACTTGCGCCTTGACCACGACGGGCGCGGTTCAGTGCTGGGGCAAGAACGACCTGGGCCAACTCGGCGACGGCACGCAGACCGACCGGAGCACCCCCGTGCCGGTCACTGGAATGGGCAGCGGTATCGCTGCCATCGCTACTGGAGACAAGCACACTTGCGCCCTCACCACAGCGGGCGCCGTGAAGTGTTGGGGATCGAACTCCAACGGCCAGATCGCCGCCGGCAACCTCGCCTATACGACCACCCCCATCCAGCCAACCGGCTTGACTGCAGGCATCTCCGCCATCGCGGCGGGCAGCCTGCACACCTGCGTCATCACCACCGGCGGCGCGTTGAAGTGCTTCGGCGCGAACGCGCGCGGACAGATAGGCGACGGGAGCCTGGTTGACAGGAACACGCCCTTCGATGTGCTCTACCTCGACAGTGGCGTTGTGGCCGTCGACGCCGGGTACCAACACACTTGCGCACTGACCGCGGCGAAGACGGTGCTTTGCTGGGGCGGCAATGACGACGGCCAGCTAGCCGTAGACAGTATTGCAGTGAGCAGTTCGACGTCTCCCGAAAAGGTGCGTGCCGGGCGATCGATCACCTTCGAGCCGCTTGCGCGCGCCGGGTTGGGCGCGTCTGCGAATTTCGCCAGTCTTTTCGCCACCGCAAACCCCGGCATACTGATCCTCGATACCTGGACGCCAGACACCTGCAGCGTTAGCAACAACATACTGGCCTTCAACAACACCGGCTTGTGCGGCGTGCGCGTCTCGGCCTACGCCGAAACTTTCCGGTCTACCCCGCCGCAACAACTGCGCTTGATCCAGGTGGAAAACGATCTGATTTTTGCCAGCGGCCTGGATATTTGGGGTGGTTTTAAACACTAGATCGCCACAGCGAGGGGATACAGCAGTATCAAACAGTGTGCCGCCAGCATAACCGCTAATGACTGGCTGCTTAATCGAAGGGCGCTGATCTTCCCCCATGAGCACAATAGATCAGCTTCAAAAATTAACCTGATTAGCGCGAAGTCTCAGACCGTGCGACAAGCCGGCTGAATACTGGTCTCCCGACGAGGAGAAACGCATGGCGATGAACAAAATCCAGTTCCAACCCGGCATGTCGATGACCCAGTTCGAAAAACGGTACGGCAATGAGGCGGCCTGCGCGGCGGCGCTTGAGTCGACGCGGTGGCCCAACGGTTTCGTGTGTCCACGCTGCCAGAACGCGGCTGCCACGCGGTTCGAGCGCGGCCATCAGACGCTGTGGGAATGTCGTCGCTGCGGGCATCAGGCCAGCCTAGTCGCAGGTACGGTATTGGAGAACACGAAGCTGCCGCTGAGGACGTGGTTCCGGGCGATGTATCTGCTGACGCAAAGCAAGAACGCGATCGCGGCACTGGAGTTGATGCGCCATCTGGGTGTGAGTTACTCCGCTGCCTGGCGCATCAAGCACAAGTTGATGCAGGCAATGAACTCGCGTGAGGCACAACGTCAGTTGGGCGGCATCGTGGAACTGGACGATGCGCACCTGGGCGGGGAACGCAATGGCGGCAAATCCGGCAGGGGGGCGGAGAACAAGCGCCCTTTTCTGCTGGCCGTCGCCACGGATGAGCGCGGTCATCCGCGCCACGCCGTAGCGACGGCAGTGAAGGGCTTTACCTCTGCGGCCGTTCACGCCTGGGCGCAAGCGCATTTGGTTCCGGGTACCGACGTCTTCAGTGACGGATTGGGCTGCTTCACCGTGCTGAGTGATAGCCATGCGCATACCGTGGTCAGGGCAGGCCCCGGTCGTGCCGCGGCGATGCATCCGCGCATGCGCTGGGTAAATACCGTTCTGGGTAACGTCAAGCGCTCGCTCGATGGCACCTGTCACGCCATCAAACACGCCAAGTACGCGCAACGCTATCTCGCCGAAGCGATGTGGCGCTTCAACCGCCGTTTCGACTTGGCCGGCATGCTGGCAGCTTTGTTGAACGACAGTGTGCATGAGGGCTATTCATCGGAACGGCGACTACGTGAAGAAGCGATTTATGTCTGCTGAGACTTCGCGCTAATCAGGAAAATTAATGTCAGTTGACGCTGATCGGTTCATATCGGAGCATCACCTAAACCGCTACTGGAAACCAGACTCGAAGATTGGTCGCATGGTGCGTAGGTCGCACTCATCACCTTACGCAGAGAGTCGATGCACAAGTCATGATGGAAGATCACGGATTTTTCAGCGCGAGAAGAAGCGCAACCGCGTCGCGCGTCTTGCAGTTGGTCAGGCCATGATCGACTAAAACCTTACCGATGCGCTTGGCCGCAGCCATCGCTTTGGCTTGTAGCGCGGGATTGCGCGCGCCGATCGCGATCAGCGTGTTGTTCATGGTGTGACGCGTGCGGTTTTTGCTGGTTTGCAGATCGCGTTCGATCGTTGTCAAACACGTAATGAACCAGGCGTCGGCTGACGACGTATCGGTTTTAGCGAGCGTACCGACAATATTCCAACCGGCGCTGTTGATCCATTCCTGGTCCGATTTTATCCATACATCGGCCTTCGATTCTGCGAGCGGCGACTTGGCTACATAACCACTGAAAGCATCGGTGATGACGTAATTGCTCAGCGTCTTTACCCACTTCTCCAGCAGCGCGGCGTCGGCCTGCTGCGGGTCGGCAATCATGCACGCCAGGATTTGTGCATCGTGGATGCCGCTGGCCCACAGATCGAGCGCGATCTTGTGATTGGTCTTGAGTTTTTTCTGCAGCTTGCCGAGATCGGCGTAACTCACTCCGAGAACTTTATCGCCGACGCCGTGGCGCTGATAGGTCTTGCGCGCTTGCTCCGTGCCGAGGGTTTCCATCTCGGCCAATATCGACTTGGCATCGGTCAAATTCATGATTTTCCTCCTGCCGTTTTCAACGCATCTTATACGCCTTTTTTGTTGTTGCGATGGATCCGAGCAGAGCCTGTTTCAACGCCCGGTAGGTGCCTGCGATTGGTCATCATCAACGCCGACCAATCAGCGATCCACGACTCGCAGGCAAAGAAAAAGCCCGCACGACGGCGGGCTTTTCATGACTACATCCAGCAACAACGCCGGAAGGTTTCAGAACGGAATTTCGTCGTCGTCAAAACTGTCTGACGGCGGCGGCGTGTTGCGCGTCGGTGCGGATTGCGGCCCGCGTGCGGGACCACGTTCGGCGCGTTCGCGTGGTGCTCCGCTACCACCACCGCCTCCACCCATGCCTCCGCCGCCACCTTCACCGCGACCGCCGAGCATCTGCATTTCATCGGCGATCACGTCGGTGGAATAACGTTTCACGCCATCCTTCTCGTATTCGTCGGTGCGCAATTTGCCTTCGACATACACCTGGCTGCCTTTCTTCAGGTACTCGCCAGCGATTTCGGCAAGGCGCCCGAAAAACTTGATGCGATGCCATTCGGTGCGCTCTTGCTGCTCGCCGGTGGTCTTGTCTTTCCACGCTTCCGAGGTCGCGATGCGAATGCTGGTGATCGCCGCGCCGCTGGCGGTGTAACGCGTTTCGGGGTCGGCGCCGAGGTTGCCGACGAGGATGACTTTATTGATTCCGCGTGCCATATGACTTTCCTTTTATTCTTGCCTGAAGTTAGCGAAAGCAGCTTCGACACAGTTCGCACTGTCGCCTGACGCCGCCATCATCTCGCAGGGCATCATAACAGCGTTGCCAGTAGCGACAAATTCGCAAAGCCCGGCGAAATGCGCCAACACACTAAACCTTCAAAGATACGAATGAAACACGACGACTTGCCCGCTGTTATTGCCCGCAAACTAGCGCCGAGCGGCAGCGCACGCGCGGGTTCGCTGCTGCGTGCGCTACGCGAAGCCTGCATCACGATGCTGTCTGCGATCGCCACGTTGCTCATCACGATGCTGATCGCGCCCGGTATTGGCGCCGGAGTATTGGCGGTGGTGTTGTGCATCTCGCTATCGCGCAGCCACCTTGATCGCGATCGGCGCGGTCGTATCGAGGCGGCCATTGCGCTGCCGCTGGTCGGCTTGGTCGCGGTCGGTATCGGCAGCCTGCTGCAGCACAGCCGATGGCTCGGCGCCGTTGTGTTTGTCGCGGGCATGTTTGTTTCGATCTGGCTGCGGCGGTTCGGACCGATGGCCGGCCGGGCCGGCTCGCTGATCGCGTTGCCGTTTGTTGTACTGCTAACGACGCCCTACATTCCCGCGGCCCCGGGTGGCGCTATCCCGGCGCTGATCGCGCCGATAGTCGTGGCGCTGCTGGCACTGCTATGGGTGAGTAGCTTGCATGCACTGGCCGAGCGTATCGGATTTTTGCCGACTCGGCCCGTGCGCGAAAATGCGCCCCCAGCGCCACGCGGCGAGAGTTTGTTGCGGCCAATTGCCAGCACGCGCATGGCCATCCAGATGGCCGTCGCGCTGACGGTATCGTTCATCGTGGGATACGTCTGGTTTGCCGACCATTGGGCGTGGATCGTGCTCACCGCTTTTATCGTTAGCAGCGGCAACCGCGGCCGGCTGGATGTCGTATACAAAAGCGTGCTGCGGGTGCTCGGCGCGGCGGCGGGAACCTTCCTCGCGTTAGCGCTCAGCAACAATTTCGGATCACATGATACGACCACCGTTGTGTTGATCTTGGTCGCGGTGTTTTTGGGTCTGTGGCTGCGTCCGTTGGGTTATGCGTGGTGGGCGCTGTTCGTCACGCTCGCGCTGGCTTTGCTGCAAGGTTTTGTCGGCGCATCGACGGCATCCATTCTTGGGCTACGCATGGAAGAAATCTTGATCGGCGCCGTCATTGGCGTGGCCGCATCGTGGTTCGTGCTGCCGGTGCGCTCATCCGCAGTTTTGCGACGGCGCATTGCCGATGCATTGGCGTGTCTTTCTGACGCGCTGGATCCAGCGAATCCGCTGCGCGCACCCGAACTTTTCATCGCGGCGCTCGATGCGGTAGAACAGTTGGCTCCGGCGTTTCGCGCGAGTCGGCTGCTGACGAAACATTTTCGCCGTTTGCAGCCGGCGGATTGGGTAGATGCGCTGCTCGCGTGTCGCGATCCCGCGATCGCACTGATCGAAAAAAAAGCGACGCCGGTCGGAGCACGCCGAGCCGTGGGTGCGGCACGCAAGTCACTACGCGAACCGACGGAAATTTTGCCGGCACTGCGAGATTTGTATGGTTCGCTGACCGCATGCGCGGCGCTGGATGCAGATCCCGCGAGCACGCAGCCGACGCAAGATTAACTGCATGGTGCGCGCCTGCAGAAAATCGCGGCAAACCAATCGATCAACTTTCGCCAGACGGCACCGCGTCGCGTTGCAGAATCGGTGATGCGATCGAATCCGCGGTCGGTTTGCCGTGCAGGATCGAGATCGTCGCCTCAGCCGCGGCGTGCTGCACGGCGCGCGTTTTCAGGTCGATGCTGCTGGCGCCATCCAGCCGCACGATGCGCACATCCTTGATTGAGAGCGGCTCGCCTTTCGCCAGCGTGGTTGCCGGCTGTTGCGGCAGCACCAGCCACGCGCTGCCAACCGAACCTGCGGCGATCCGACCGATGCCATCGGCGCCGACCAACACCGCAGTTTTTTCATCGATGCCGAGGCCGAACGTTTTTGCGCCAGGCTGATCGGCATGAAAACGCGCGACGAAAGTGATGAGGCGCCCCAGACGATGCCGCGCCGAAAAATGCGTATCGGTCATGACGTTTTCCATCCCGCGATAATGCAAGAAATCGCTTTCGAGGGTCATGCTGGCGTTGTACGGATCGGCCAGCGCGTCTTTCGATTCCACGCTGTTGCCGTCAAGGCAGGTGTAACTGTAGCGCCCGAGTATCGCCAAGCCCGCACTGCTGCCACCGATCGGCCGATTCGCCGCGACGTGTTTATTGAGCGCCGTTTGCACCGGCGTGCCTTTCCAGTAACGCAGGTAATTGCCCTGATCGCCGCCCGCGAGAAAAATGCCGTCGGCACCCTGTAATGCGGCGAGCACACGTGGATCGAATGCCGCCTCGCGATTGTGAAAAACGATGGTCTGCGCCGATGTCACCGGCCCCCACGTGTGCAGAAATGAATCGTCGATGTCGCCGTCGGTCGGATCAAAACTGTCGTCGCTGACCGCGCGCAGGATCACGATATGTCCGCCGCCAGCGTGGGTCGCGATGAAGTGATATGCCGTATCGACCGCGCCACCGCCGCCCATCAGCGCGAGGCCGAATTCGGTATGCGCGGCGCGTGGTGCGGCTGGATCACCGCTGACGAAATAATCGAAGTTCTTGTCGCGATAATTGTGCGGTTTGGTCTTTTCCGATGCTGGCGCTGCGGCGATTGGCGCCGCTGCAATGGCTGTTACGGCAGCGATGGCGCAGACCGAAAATGCGAACGTTACCGCCGCGAATAGCATCGAAAAAATGAATGATTGGCAACGCAAACGCATGGTGTCGGTCTCCACGGTGATGATGGCTATGTGTCTTTCGAAACTTGTCGTGATGTTAAAGCTGTGTTAGAACATACACACTCTGAAATTCTGTTAGAACATTAACCGCATGTGTAGCTGCATGCAATCTCGGCAAAGATACAAGGCAAGTAGGACGGGCACAGTAGCGAGCGGCTGTGCTGGGGCGAAATCAAAAAATCTTTTGGGGAACATCATGCAAAAAACATTGATCGCGGTCGCCGTGCTGACTGCATTGAGTTGTAGCCACGCGCTGGCAGCTGATACGGCAGCCGATCCGCAAGATTCGACCGCCACAAGTAGTACCACGACCGCCAAACTCGACACCGTGGAAGTGACCGGTTCACGCATTCCACGTGCGCAAGTCGAAGGCCCGGCCCCGGTGGTTATCATCACCGCCAAGGACATCCTCAACAACGGCTACGGCACGGTTGCCGACGTGATGTCGGCGCTCACGCAGAATCTCGGTGCAACCGACAATAACCAGAACACGAATGGCTTTTCGCCGGGCGCGCAAGCGGTCGATCTGCGTGGCCTCGGCCCAAATCACACACTGGTGCTGGTCAACGGCCGCCGCATTGCCGACTATCCGCAGTCATATCAGGGCAATAGCAATTTCACCGATATTTCCAACCTGCCGACCTCGCTGATCGAGCGCATCGAAGTGCTCAGCGGCAGCGCCTCGGCGGTGTACGGATCGGACGCGATTTCCGGCGTCATCAACTTTATCCTCAAGAAAAAAGCTGACGGCACGACAATCGATTTCCGCGAGGGCGATACCCAGCACGGCGGCGGCAGTTCGCAGCGCCTGCAGATCACCAGCGGTTATTCGAACGGCAACTTCGATTCGATTTTCGGTGTGGAGTTCTACAACGCCAAACCGCTGTGGGCGTACCAGCGCAGCTTCACCGATTCGCGCCTCGACAGCCCGGCAACGGGATCCAAGCTATACGCCGATCCGGTGTTCGTGATCATGGACGAGGACGAGAACTACATCGACCCGGGCAAGGCGACCTGCGATGCTCTAGCCGGCTACGATCAGGGTTCGATCGTTTACGCCTATCGGAAAAACTACGGCAACTACTGCGGCAGCTACAAGGATATCGGCTACGGCACCCTCGAAAACGGCCGCAAAGCGGTGAACTTCTACGGTTCGGCCACTTACCATATCAACGACAGCATGGAGCTGTTCGTCGACCTGCAGGCCGGCACCTCACACCAGGAAAGTTACAACACGCCATTGAAGTGGGAGAACAGCTATCAGCTCAACGGCGATTCCTCACCGGTGCCTTTTTTCAATCAGGCTACCAACCAGATCGAGCAATGGCAGCGGCAATATTTCACGATCGAGGAAAACGGCGGATTCGATGCGGGCAAGATCCGCATCATCGACAATACCTACTCGCTGAACACCGGCATCAAGGGTTCGCTGGCGGGAACCAACTGGACCTATGAAGCGTTGTTCGGGCACTCGCAGAACCAGCTCGAAAACAAGGAACCCGCGCTGATCTCAAGCAAAGCGCAGGCACTGTATCTCGGGCCGTCGCTGGGCATCGATCCCGATAGCGGCTACAACATCTACAACGCACCGTACAGCCGGCTGTATACGCCGCTAACCGTCGCGCAGTTTCGTTCGATCACGCAGGATTCAGTCGACAACGACAGCAGTCGTTCGGAAAATTTCAGCTTCACCGCAACCAATACCGAGCTGTTTAATCTGCCGGCCGGCCCGGTCGGATTTGCCGGCGTTGCCGAATACGGCAATCAATATTACGGCCTCAAACCCGATCCGTTGTCGCTCGACGGAACGTATTTCGGCCTGCACAACACGGGTGCCGTCGGTTCGCGCGACCACATGGGCACGGGTATCGAATTCAGCGTGCCAGTGTTCTCGAAGCTCAACATCAGCGCCGCGGGACGCTACGATCGTTACGAATATAGCGCCACCACGGCGAGCAAGTTCACCTACTCGCTTGGCATCGAATACCGCCCGTTCGATAGCTTGCTGTTGCGCGGCTCGGCCGGCACCGGATTCCGTGCGCCGGATCTGAGTTATCTGTATGCGGGACTCAGCGGATCGAGCTCGGGCGGCACCGATTATTTCCTCTGTCGTCGCGACGAGCCAGGTACCGCGCCAGACTTTCTCGACGACTGCAGCAATGGCGATGTCGGCTACAACGGCCGCAGTCACGGCAGCACGGCGCTGAAGAATGAGACCAGCAAATCGTATACGTATGGCTTTGTATACTCGCCGATCAAGGGTCTGGACATCACCGCCGACTACTACATCATCAAGCTCAACAACGAAGTCGAATATCAGACCACCGACGCCGTGTTGCGCGAGGAAGCCGATTGCCGTCTCGGCCAGACCCCGGGCGGCACGCCGGTCGATATCAACTCGGCGAAATGCCAGGACATCATCAGCCGCGTGGTACGCAATCCGGCCAACTCGGCGAACAATCCCGAAGGCATCACTTCGGTATTGGTAGTTCCAATCAACGCGGCGGTGGATCGCACCTCTGGCATCGATTTTGATGCGCACTACAAGCTCGAAACCGATCGCATCGGCAGTTTCGATTTCAACCTCGGTTATACCTATGTAGCGACCCACACCATCCAGCTGTTTCCGGGCGATGCAGTCAATAACGAATTGACGGATCTCTACAACTACGTGATCCCGCGCGACAAGACCAGCTATTCGGTCGCGTGGACTTTGGACAAACTCACCACGACGATCCACGGCTCACGCATCGGCGGCCTGCCGAATTACGACGGCACGCAGCGACTCGGCCCAACCTTCGTCTACAACGGTTCACTGAATTATCGCTTCAACTCACATGCCGCCTTGACCCTGATCGTCGACAACCTGTTCGACTCCAAACCAGGCAAAGACAGCACATGGACTGGGTATCCGTATTACAGCCGCAGCTGGTACAGCCCGATCGGGCGCGCGTATTTCGTCGAGTTCAACTACCGTTTTGGCGGCAGCGAAAGCAAGTAACTCTATCCGTACAATTTGCTGACCTCATCGTTTGAGGATGGCACCGCCCGCATCCAGGTTGCGCGGCGGTGCCTTTTTTTTTGGCCGTCTATACGGCCATACTGGAATTTTCGCAGACACGCTTATCAAACGCGAAATAGACGCACAGAGGTGTTAGCAACTGCACTCTACGAAGCGCAGACTCGATGAGACATCAAGCCGGAATTAGAAATCGAGCGTTGCGCAAATTCAGCCGCGTTTAGGCGCAAGCTTTTTCTTGGTTTGCCGTTGCCGGTGCACACGCTCGAAACCAACAAAGGCCGAACCGAATTCCGTGGCCGCGTCGAGTCGTGCATGCACGGCATCGCCGAGGTGCTCGATCACATCTTCGAGCAGCAAATTCAGCAGACTCGATATGGGCGCGTGATTGGCCCAGAAACGCCCCGAATCGGTGCGCGCCGGCAATACACATGGCGTCAACGTGGACGCCCAACTGCAATACACATCGGTAGCGATCACCAGCGGTATGCCGAGGCTCGATGCTTTCTCGCCGAGCAGGCGGAACCAGCGCGAATAACGTCGGCAATCGACCATCACCACACAACTGTCGGCGCTGGCCTCGGTGCGCAAATCGGCGAACGCGCGATTTTCAACGGTGATGTAACGCACACCGGGCCGCACATAAGCGAGGTGGTCGGCGAACGCCAGCGCGAGGCCGCGCTCAGTCTGGAAACCCGCGACAAAAACCTTGTCGGCGCGCGCGATCAATTTCGCCGCATCTTGCCACGCCGAGGTTTCGGTAAGCGCGTGCACCGCCTCGATCGCTTCGAGCTCGGCTTTTAATGCACGCGTGCGATCGGCGCTTTTCAACACGGTCGGTGCTTTCGGTGCGCCGCGACGACTCCATGGCGCCAGATCGGAAACTTCCGAACACATCTCCGCGCGCAATTCGGCTAGGCCTTTGTAACCCAGCGCCTTCAAGGTGCGGCCGACCGTCATCGCGCTTACGCTGAGGCGCTTGCCGAGCGAATCCGCTGTTTCAAATGGCATCTGCTCGGGGTGTGCAGCAAGATGACTGGCCACCGCCTGCTCGGCCGTGCTCAATCCGTTCAGACGCTTTTCGATCAGCGCCTGATATTGATAATCGTGGACTTTTTCGACGACGTTTTTTTTGGCCATGGCTATGCGAAGTGCTCAAACGATTGCGTTATGGATCACGAATACGGCGTGCGAATAGATCAAACATCCGCGCGCGGCAGCGACTTGCGCAGCTGCGAATGGCGCACACCGTACACCGCATAAACCACGAAACCAAGTATCAGCCAGATTGCCAGCCGCAGCCAAGTATCAGGCGGCAGACTCAGCATCAAGGCGATGCAGATAATGATACCGGCGAGTGGAACAAACGGATAACCGGGCACACGAAATGGTCGCGGCAAATCCGGGCGTCGCTGGCGCAATACGATCACCCCAAGGCAGACGATGGCGAACGCGAGCAAGGTGCCAATCGAAATCAATTCGCCCAGCAATTGCAGTGGAAACAATCCGGCAATCACAGCGGTAGTAACGCCCGTGACCAGCGTGCCGAGATACGGCGTGCGCCAGCGCGGGTGCACCGCCATGAACAATTTCGGCAACAAACCATCACGTGCCATCGCGTAGAAAATTCGTACCTGCCCGAGCAAGGTGACCAGCAGCGCCGAGATCAATCCGACCACCACCACGGCACCGATCAACGGCTTGGCCCAAGCCAACGCTGGGCCCGCTTGCGCGATTGCGACGTAGACCGGATCGGGCACGTTGAGGCTACGATAGTCGGCCAGCCCGGTGATCATGAGCGCGACCAGCACATACAACGCGGTGCAGATGGCGAGCGAGGCGATCAGTGCCAGCGGCACGTTGCGACGCGGATTGTGCGTCTCCT
The DNA here is from genome assembly GCF_004168365.1 of Pseudolysobacter antarcticus. GTDB lineage: Bacteria > Pseudomonadota > Gammaproteobacteria > Xanthomonadales > Rhodanobacteraceae > Pseudolysobacter > Pseudolysobacter antarcticus. Next base: position 1,066,067 of record NZ_CP035704.1, on the reverse strand, counting down.
GCGCCATCGTCGAGACCGCGTCAAATCCGACATACGCGTAGAACACGATCGCCGCGCCGGTCACCACGCCGCTGATGCCGAAGTCGCCGAAATGGCCGCTGTTCGTCGGAATCATCGGCGACCAGTGATTGCCGTTCGCATACAACAATCCGGCGATGCCGACGACCAGAATGACCGCGACTTTCGCCACGACGATGATGTCATTCACACGCGCCGATAACCGCGTACCGGCCAGCAGCAAGCCCGTGCATAACACCACCACCGCGACCGCCGGCAGGTTGATTACGGCACCGGTAAAAACCAGCCCGGCCGCGGTGACGTCGAGCGGCGCCTGGGTAAATGCGGGCGACAAAATCACGCCAAAATCTGCCGCCATCGACACCGCGTAACCCGACCAGCCAATCGCCACGAGCGCGCTCGCGAACAGATACTCCAGGATCAGGCACCAGCCGATGATCCACGCCACGAGTTCACCGAGCGTGGCGTAGGCGTAGGTGTAGGCGCTGCCCGCGACCGGCACCATGCCGGCGAACTCGGCGTAACACAACCCGGCCAGCGCGCACGCAAAACTCGCGAGCACGAAGGACAACACCACTGCCGGGCCGGCACGCTCGGCGGCGACCGTGCCGGTGAGCACAAAGATACCCGCGCCGATCGTGCTGCCAACACCGAAGCACGTCAGACTGAAAAGGCTCAGCGTGCGTGGCAGCGCCGAACCAGATTCAAGCGCGCCGGCATCTTGCGTGAGCGCCTCGATCGACTTGCGCGCAAACAGGCGCGCGATCATTTCGAGATCACGCGGCCCGGACGCATGCCGGTCGCCTTGCCCTCATTCCAGACGATGCTGCCATTCACGAAAACCGTTTCGATGCCGGTCGCAATTTCGCCGGGTTTGGCGAACGTCGAACGATCGATCACGGTCGCGGGATTAAACAACACCAGATCGGCAATCGCACCTTCGCGCAGTATGCCGCGATCCTTCCAGCCGAGCCGTTGCGCCGGTAACGACGTCATCTTGCGGATCGCCTCGGGCAAACTCAACCAGTGTTTCTCGCGCACAAAAACCCCGAGCACGCGCGGAAACGTGCCGGCGCCACGCGGATGTTTTCCGCCGATGCCGCCGTCGCTCGCCGCCATCACCCACGGCCGCTGATAGAACGCCTTGATGTCGGATTCGGTCATCGATTTGCCGATCACGATGGCTTCGGTATTGGCCGCGTCGCCGGCGCGAATGATGCGAATGAACATCTCGACCGCGGTGATATTCGCGGTCTTCGCCAGCGCCTCGATGCTGTGCTGTTCGTAGTCGCGATTCGGCGAAAATTCGGTGATCGTCACGTTGCCGGCGCCGCCGACATCGGCCAATGCACGCGCCACACTTAGCGCATCTTCGTATTTCTTGTCCGGCACCAGTACCTTGATGTTGGCGTGCCACGCATCGTAGGGATAACAGTCGGCGAGAAAATCCAGACCGCGTTTGCGCGCGGCTTCGATCACGCGAATATATTCGGGCGCCTTGCCCCACACGCCGACCGTGCCAAGCTTAATATGCGAATGTTCGATCGCGATGTGCGCGCCGTCGCCGATCGCAATTTCTTCTTCCAGCGCGGCGAACGCCTTGTCGGCCTCGTCGCGAATATGAGTCATGTAGAAACCACCGTGTTTCGCGGCGATTTTCGCCATCGCGATCACCTCGTCGGTGCCGGCATAACTCGCGATATCGTATTCGAGCCCGCTTGACAGACCGATCGCGCCCTCGCTCATGCCCTGCTCGATCAGTTGCGCCATTTTGCCGATTTCCGCAGCGGTGGCGATGCGCTGATAGTCCTTGCCCAGCACCAACTCGCGCACGGTGGCGTGGCCGACCATCACCGCGAGATTCAACGCTGCCGGATTTTTTCGGCGCTCGATGATCCAGTCGGCAATCGGCCACGGCGAATCACCGTCGGGGCCGAGGATCGCCGTGGTGATGCCTTGCGAAATCTGTGTTTCGGCGAGCGGATCGTTCTTGATGCCGCGATCGGAATGGTTGTGGATGTCGATGAAACCCGGCGCGAGCACCAAGCCGCGTGCGTCGATGACATGCTCGCCCGGCTTCGCTTTGAAATCGCCAACCTGCACGATGCGATCGCCACGAATGCGCACGCTGCTTTTCTTCAACGGCGCACCGCTACCGTCGGCGAGCTGCGCATTCACGATCACCGTGCTGTCGGCCGCAGTGGAGTGACCGCCTTCCTGCGCCCAGACAAAAGGTGTATTCAGCGCAACAGCGATCAGCGTTACGCGACAAAATCGTGGCATCAACTTCAAGTCCAACTCCTCACTCTTACACAGCTTTGCGCAGAGCATCGATCTTGCCGTGCTGGTTTACGCAAGCGCCGACAAGATTGCCAATTTGTTAGGTATATAACAGAATATTTTTTTGTGTTCAATGACACATTGATGATTGAGGTGCCCGAAGCGCGCGTTCGCCGTCATTACAAAATGTTACTTAAATAACTTTTATTGCATAAGTTTGTTGACACACATTATGATCGAACCCTGATCGTGCGCCGCACTTGCGGCCAGGAAGTTGTCAGGGGGAAAAATGTTACCGGTATTGCGAACACCTTATCTGCTGTTTCTCGGCGATACGCCGTCGGCAACCGATGCGAAGACCGCCATCGGCATCGCCTATTGGCGTCGCGAACTTTGTCGCGGCCAATTCCGCCTGCCCGGTTGCGCGGCCGACACCGGCCTGCCCGACCTGAGCCTGGAGCAAGCCAAGAAACTCGGCGTGCGCAGCCTGATCATCGGAGTCGCGCCGATGGGCGGTGCGTTTCAACCGCACTGGATCGAGTCGCTGCGGCAAGCAGCACGACTCGGATTGGATATCGTCAGCGGCTTGCATACGCGGCTTGGCGCAATTCCAGGCTTGGCCCAACTCACCGCCGCGCATGGTGCGCGCCTGATCGATGTGCGTGTGCCTCCCGCAGATCTCACAGTCGCCACCGGCGCAAAACGATCGGGTCGACGCTTGATCACGGTCGGCACCGATTGCGCGGTCGGCAAAAAATATACCGCACTCGCGATTGATCGTTGCCTGCGCGAACGTGGCCGCAAATCCAGTTTCCGTGCGACCGGCCAAACCGGCATCATGATCGACGGCAGCGGCATACCGATCGACGCGGTGGTCTGCGATTTTGTCGCCGGCGCCGCCGAGCGGTTGTCGCCGGCAAACGATGTCGATCATTGGGATATCGTCGAAGGACAAGGTTCGCTGTTTCATCCGAGTTACGCGGGCGTCACGCTTGGCCTGCTGCACGGCACCCAGCCAGATGCGTTGGTGTTGTGCCATGACCTGGCACGCACGACGATTGACGGCCTCGCGGATTATCCGATTCCGTCGCTCACGGTCTGCATCGAGCGTTATGTCGAAGCGGCGCGATTGACCAATTCGAATGTGCGCTGCATCGGCATCGCGGTGAATGCATCCGCAATGTCCGAGGCGGATTTCTCACGCGAACGCGCCCGTATCGAGGCGGAAACCGGGTTGCCGTGTGCCGATCCGATCCGCGATGGCGTGGATCGTTTTATCACTGCACTGGATGCGGCGTTCGATACTGCGACCGCAAAATGAGCGCGCCGCGATTCGAACGAATCACGCTGCATGTCGTGATCGAAAAATTCCCGTTGCTGCAACCGTTTCATATCACCGGCAGCACGATGGTCGACACCGATGTCGTGCTGGTCACGCTGGAAAAAGACGGTCATGTCGGCCGCGGCGAAGCGTCCGGCGTGTATTACCGCGACGATGACGATGCGCCCGGCGTGGTGCGACAAATCGAAGCGGTGCGGGCGTCGATCGAGGCCGGACTCGATCGCGATTCGCTGCAAAAATTGCTGCCGACCGGCGGCGCGCGCAACGCCATCGACTGCGCGTTGTGGGATCTCGAAGCCAAACTTACCGGTCGCAGCGCGTGGCAGATTGCCGGACTCGAACCGCCGCGAGAGTTGCTGACCACATTCACTGTCGGCGCGAACGATCCCGAGAAAATGGCCGCCGATGCGCGCGCGTATGCGCAAGCCAAGGCGATCAAGATCAAGCTCACGGGCGAAGCGCAGGACGCCGAACGCATTCGCGCGGTGCGGGCGGCGCGGCCGGATGTATGGCTGGGCGTCGACGCCAATCAGGGTTTCACACCAACGTTGCTGCGACAGCTGTTGCCGGTGTTGCAACAGGCACACGTGGCGTTGATTGAACAGCCGTTTCCGGTCGGGCGCGAAGCGCAATTGGAACATCTGCGCTCGTCCATCGCGATCGCCGCCGACGAAAGTGTGCAAGGCTTGGCCGATCTCGCGCGACTCGCGAATCGCTTCGATGTGATCAATATCAAACTCGACAAATGCGGCGGCCTGACCGAAGGATTGGCGATGGCGCGCGCGGCACGTCGGCTCGGGCGCGAGGTGATGGTCGGCAACATGGTCGGCACCTCGCTGGCGATGGCGCCGGCGTTTCTGGTCGGGCAATTGTGCAATATCGTCGATCTCGATGGGCCGGTATTCTTGAGCCACGATCGACCGCATCCGCTGCGTTTCGAAAACGGCATGGTCACGTGCCCCGACGAATTATGGGGCGCGCCGTAACTGCAACCACGTCGGGTATCACGATGTCGCCTCCCGCCAGCCTGCGCCGCCCGCTATAATCGCGGCATTCTTACCGGCAAGGCAGCGCTCTTGAATTCCACCGCAACTCCGACGACCACCGCATCCGCCACGACCGGCTTCGCCGCGGTGCAGGCGCTGGTCGCCAACGACATGGCGGCGGTGAATACGCTGATTCGCACGCGGCTCGCCTCCGATGTCGTGCTGATTAACCAGATCGGCGCGCACATCATCGGCAGCGGCGGCAAGCGCCTGCGCCCGATGCTGGTATTGCTCGCAGCGCAGGCCGCGTTGTATGCGGGCGATGAACATATCCAGCTCGCCGCCGTGGTCGAGTTCATCCATACCGCCACCTTGCTGCACGATGATGTCGTCGACGAATCCGATTTGCGTCGCGGCCGCAAGACCGCCAACGCGGTATGGGGCAATGCGGCAAGCGTGCTGGTCGGCGATTTTCTGTATTCGCGCGCGTTCCAGCTCATGGTGGAACTCGAGCGCATGCGCGTGATGAAAATCCTCGCCGACACCACCAACGCGATCGCCGAAGGCGAAGTGCTGCAACTGCTGCACATCAACAATCCCGACACCGACGAAGCTGCGTATCTGCAGGTGATCGAGCGCAAGACTGCGGTGCTGTTTTCGGCTGCGACGCGACTCGGCGCCGTGCTCGGCGGCTTGCCGCGCGAGCAGGAAGAAGCTCTCGCGCTATACGGCATGCATCTGGGTTTTGCGTTCCAGATCGCCGACGATGTACTCGATTATGTATCCGACAGCGATACCCTCGGCAAGAACATCGGCGACGATCTCGCCGAAGGCAAACCGACCCTGCCGCTGATCTATGCAATCCAGCGCAGCAAGCCCGAACATGCCGCATCGATGCGCCGCGCGATCGAAACCGGCGGGCTGGATTCGCTGGAAAATATCGTCGCGGCGATCCACGAATCCGGCGCGCTCGAACTCAGCCGCGCGAAGGCGCTGGGCTATGCCGAGTCGGCGAAGACTGCGTTGCGGGTTTTGCCTGAATCCGCAGCGCGCGATGCGTTGCTGGCGCTGGCGGATTACGCGGTGAATCGCGGGTATTGAGTGCGACGAATTGCTGCTTAGTACGTCGTTTGTTTGCGGACTCGCATAGCGTTAAATCGCCGCATCTGCATGCAGACGCAAGCCAAGTGCACGAGCGACTTTGAGCACGGTCGCAAAACTCGGATTGCCGTTCTCGCCAAGCGCTTTGTAAAGACTCTCGCGACTGAGGCCCGCATCACGCGCAACCTGCGACATGCCCTTCGCACGCGCGATGTCACCGAGTGCGCGCGCGATGCCCGCCGCATCATCAGGCGCGTCGGTCAACCACGCATCGAGATAAGCGGCCATTTCCTCTGGCGTACGCAACTGTTCGGCCACGTCGTAGGCCACAGTCTTGGTCTTGGCAATTTTTTTTGAAGTTACCTTGAGCATTTTGGATGACTCCTAAAGGTTTTTCGCGAGTGCCATGGCGATCTTTATGTCTTGCTGCTGACTCGATTTATCACCGCCAGCAAGGAGGACGATAAGCTCGCCATTTTTCTCGGTGTAGTAGACGCGATAACCCGGGCCAATATCGATTTTCAATTCGGAGACACCGTCCGTGAGGTTGCGATGTTGCCCAGGATTACCGTGAGCCAGCCGATCCACACGCATCTGAATTCGAGCACGACCGATGCGATCTTTCAGCGCGTTGATCCAATTTCGGTAGACTTCTGTTGTCTGCACTCGCATGGATACATTGTATCCTGTAGGATACACATATCAAGTGCTAGCGGTCTCGCCCGCACTTGATACCGATTTAATTTCTCCGCGTAAACGGTTGCTCGCATACAAATCAACGCCCAGCAAACGCCTCACCCAGCAAATTGTGCATCATCACATAAGCGCGTTTTGAAACCTTCTCGTCGTACTTGCAGCCGGGTGAGTTCGATTCGGTTTCGGTGAAACAATGCACCGCGCCGCTGAAGTTGACGAATTGCCAGTCGACATTCGCGTCGGTCATTTCCTTCTCGAATCCATCGACCTGTTTGCCGACGCCTTTGTCGTCGGCGCCGTTCAATACCAGCACTTTGGCCTTGATGTTTTTCGCGAGTTCGGGTTTGTCGGTGGAGAGTTGGCCGTGGAAGGTGACGATGGCTGCGATGTCCGCGCCGGCGCGGCCGAGATCAAGTACTGCGGAACCGCCGAAGCAGAATCCGATCGCGCCAAGTTTTTTCGCGTCGATCGGTGCCTTGCCGATTTGCGCCTGCAATTGTGCGAGACCAGCCTTGATGCGCGTGCGCATCAATTCGCGATCGGCATACAACGGTTTGACCACCGCTTGCGCGCTTGCGTCGTCAGTTACTTTTGCATCCTTGCCGTACATGTCGGCGAGGAAAATCACGTAGTCGCGGCCGGCGATCATCTTGGCTTTTTCAATCGCAGTGGTATTGATGCCGTACCAGTTCGGCACCATCACCAAACCCGGGCGCGACGTTTTTATGGCGTCGTCGTAAATCAGCTGGCCTTGAAACTCGGTATCGCCAATCTTGTAATTGACCGGTTTGGCGGTCGGTGCGGCAAGCGCAGAAGCGGCGGAAAACGTGGCCAGCAAAACAAATAGATGACGTAATTTCATGACGAACTCCGGGTTGGGTGGTGGCATATCATAAGGCGCGAACGTCTACTCGATGTGATTAGTACGCACTTGCGCGCGCGGGGTTGCGGCTTGCTAAACTCCATGCGCCGGATTGTCCGGCATGACCGGAGTGGCGCATGAAAATTTCTCGTTTGATATTGGTGTGCGGCGCCGTGATGGTGAGCGCCGGCAGCGCGCTGGCGCACATGAATACCGATCCCGAAATCAATTATCGGCAATCGTTGTTTCACCTGATCGGCTGGAATTTCTCACCGCTCGGCGCGATGAACAAAGGCAAGATTCCGTTCGATGCGAAAGAAGCTGCGCTGCGCGCCGATCGTCTCGCCGCACTCGCGCCACAGATACTCGAAGGTTTCCGCAAGGCGCCGTCGGCCGATGCAAAAACCGACGCGCAGCCATTGATCTGGAAGCAGTTCGACGATTTCACGAGCAAGGCGAATTCACTGGTGGAACAAACCAAACTGCTCGCCGATGCCGCGCACACAGGCGACGAAGCGAAGTTCAAGGCGCAGTTCGCGAAAACCGCCGAAGCGTGCAAGAACTGCCACGAGAAATACAAGAAAGACGACGATTGAGGGTATCGCGGCGATCGTGTTGCGGTATTAGTCGGAGCGCTTGTTACTGCAGATATGGATCGCTCGCGAATATGCGCGCGATCTCTTTTATCCGCCAGTGCGATTGCCCCACAGCACCAATGCGATCACCGCAGCGGCGCTGATCGCAAACAACAGCAAGGCGATGCTATTGCCGACAAAACGCAGCCGGACAGCCGCAGGCAATTTCTTGCGACCGCTCAACATCGCTGCGATCAGGTTTTCGCGCCCCAGCAGCCAGTGCAGCAGCACCGCAACGATATGCACTGCGATCAGCAGCAGTAAAATATTCTGGTTGAGATGATGCAAATGCGTCATCCAGCGCACCGTCGCCGCGCTGACATGCTCGACGAGCGGGCCGGCCTCGCTGACATCGTCGCTGCTGAAAAGCCCGGTAACCGCCTGCGCCAGCACGCAAAGCAACATGAGCAGCACCGACCAGCCGCCGAGCGGATTGTGTCCGACGCTGCGCTGCGGATTTTTCGAGAACAGCGATGCGGCATAACGTGCCGCCGCGATCGGCCCGCGCACGAACGATGAAAACCGCGCACTCTGCGAACCGAAAAATCCCCACAACACACGAAACACGATCAGCGCGAGCGTTGTATAACCGAGCCAGAAATGCCATTGCATACTCAGCAGTTCGAACTCGCCGCTGAGATATTGCAGCACGATCAGTACGACCAGCAGCCAGTGGAAAATGCGCGTGGGCAGATCCCAGATTTTGCTGTGGGTTGCGGGAGTTTCATTGATCATCTTTCAAAACCTGTGCAGAAATTTACTTGAAGAAGATGAGATAAGCCGTCATTGACCAGCTTCGCTGTTGAAAGGCGCTTCAGCGCAGGCTGGAATGACGGGCAAGAGCGGAATGATGCGCGAATATTTCGCAAGCGCGCCGATATCTCAGGCGATACCAAGCCCCGCTATGCCCGAAATCAACTGCGGATCAAACCCCGCCAGCCGCGCGAATTCGCGCCCGCGTTCGGCATAGTCGCGAAACTGATCGAAGCTCGGCGCGCCCGGCGAAAGCAATACCACGCCATCAACTGGCGTCCGCGTTTTTGCAACGGCGATTACTGCTTCGAGCGTGACGGTTTCCACGATCTCACAAGTCACTGCATGCGCACGCAGCGATGCGGCGATGCGAGCACCGTTCGCGCCCATCGTGATGATCGTATGCGGCGGCGCGACTTGCATGTGCAGTGCAAAATCTTCCCAGCTCACGCCCCGATCAAAACCGCCGACCAGCAAGGTCACGGCGCGCGCGGGAAAACTGTGCAACGCCTCCAGCGTCGCATACGGCGTCGTCGCAATGCTGTCGTTGACATAGGTGATGCCGTCCCTCACACCGAGCGTTTGCAGGCGATGTGGCAGTGGCTGGAAACTTGCGATGAACGGCGCGAACGTCACCGCATCTTCGCCAGCGGCTTCGAGCATCGCAAACGCAGCGCACAGATTCTGCGCGTTGTGCGCACCGGGTAGCGGTGACGCGCTCAGATCGAAGACACGTTTGTCGCCGCGCCAAATCGCAGCATCGGTCACATGCCATCCGCTGCTCGTGCCGAAAAATGTTCGCGCGGGATGCTGGTCGCAATACGCCGCTAGCTCCGGTTGCTGCGCGCCGATCACCAGATGTTTTGCACGCGCGGCGAGCGCGAGTTTGTCGGCGTAATACGTCTCGATGCTGCCGTGCCAATCCAGATGCTCGGGATACAGATTGTTGACCAGCAACACATCCGGCACCGCTTGCGCATCGCGTGTCTGGAAACTCGACAACTCGATCACCCACCAGTCGATGGACGTTTTTACGTCCATAAGTTCCAGCAGCGGCAGACCAATATTGCCGGCCAGCGCCACCGTTTTCCCGGCGCTGCGCAGCAGATGCGCGATCAATGCGCTGACCGTGCTTTTGCCCTTGGTGCCAGTGATACATATCGTGCGCGCGTGGGGATTTTCTGCGAACCAGATCGCGCTGCCCGAGGTGAATCGCACGCCGGCTTCGAGCGCGTCGTGCACCGCCGGCTGATACGGACTGATGCCCGGCGACTTGATCATCACCTCGAACTGCAGCAGCGCGTTTGACTCCGCCGCATGCACAAGCACATCGAGATTGGCATCGGCCAATGCATGTGCGGCGGCGGCTTCTGCACTCGTGCAGAGCAAGGTGAATCGTTGTTGCGGAAAACGCTGGCGCAACAGATTCAGCGCGGCACGACCTTCACGACCGTAACCCCAGATCGCAACACGCTTGCCGGCGAGTTCAGCCAGACGCATCGAGTACCGCCGTCAAGCGCGCCGGCAACAAATGTTCCGCCGCTGGCTGCAGCAACGGTGCAAGCGCGAGCGCCGTCACATCGAGCTGCGGCAGAATCTCGTGCGTAAAACGTTGCACGATCGCATCTTCGCGCCACTCTGCGCGCTGGCTCAGCGTGTACATTGCTGCGCGCGATTCGCGACCTTCGCCGACGCATTCGAACGGCTTGTGATGGCGATATTCAAGCAGCGCATCGAAGCCGGCGGTCTGACTTTCATCATCGAGCAGGTTGCGCCCGAAAATCTGCACGAGTTGCGGTTTGGTGCAGAACGGCGCGAGGGCGAGGAATACAAAATGACATTTCGGACATTGTCCGCACCAGCGATCCGCCGGTCGCGTGCCGAGGATGCGGAAGTTGCGATTGCAGCTCGAAAACAGCGCGTGATATTGCGTGAGATGCGCAAATCGCTTCGTCACTGCAAGCTCGGACAACGGCCGCAGCAACGAGAAATAATCGAGATCGGCAGCAACATGCGATTGCAGATACGTGTGCAGCCGACGCTCGAACGTGAAACTCTTGCTCCACTGATGATTGATCGCCTGACCGTCGTATTCGAGCGTGGCGCTAGACGCGGAATGCTCGTTGGAAAACGCGATGGCATCAAAGCCGTACAGGATTGCAGCGACTACAAGAATCGCCGAATTAATCGCCGTGACCGGAATGTGGCCGTTCCACGCACCCTGCCGATTCAGCTCGAACAACTCCGGTGCAATCTGGCGTTGGATGTTCAACATCGGCAAACCCGTAGCCTGCGCGCATGCCGCGATCAACGCTGAATTACCGACCCACACGGCGGTCGCTGGTTCGCCGATTTTTTTGAGCAGCTCGACCGACACCAGCGAATCCTTGCCGCCGCCGATCGGCACCAAACTGCGCCGCGGCAATCCGCAAGAAACTGCCGCCGTTGCGTTTTCGGCGCCTACCGGAAAGCGGATTTTTCCGCGCAAGTCGAGTTTATTCTGATACGCGAATTCGCCCAGACCTTGCAGGTACAACTCGTCGAGCAAGTCAGCGGTGTCGCGGTCGATCGCATATTTTTCGACGCGGATTTGCGCGGGTACGCCAGCCTTGAAATAACTCACGCCAGCGATCAGGTGCAGCAATTTCAAGGCAGCGTCGAACGCGGCGCGACGCGCTGGATCGAGCGTCGGCGCTTCGGGGAAAACAATGCGTTCGATCAGCTCCGCGCCATCGTCGAACGCATATCGCAACTGCGCCTCGCCGCTGCTCGCATCGAAGCTGCAACCGACAAAACGGAAGGTCGCGGCCTGGCATGGATCATTCAACAACACAGCTCACTCCAAAAACAAACATGCCGCAACGCAGGCAATAGATCAGGGCATTTATTCACAACACGATTTCCGCAGCAGGCTCACGCAGATTGTAACGCGAGCCCATCACCGCACCGTATGCGCCGGTCTGCGCGATCAGCAAAACGTCGCCTTCAAAGGTCTGCGGCAGGCAACGATTATTGCCAAGCACATCGCCGGATTCGCAGATCGGCCCGACCACTTGATAAAGCGTGTCGGCCGGTTTATCCAGCCGTGTGAGATTGACGATTTCGTGATACGCCTCGTACAGCGCTGGACGCAATAACGAGTTCATGCCAGCGTCGATACCGACGTAGTGGAAGTCGCCCTTGCGCTTGAGCTGGGTCACGCGCGCGAGCAACACACCGGCATCGGCAACCAGATAACGGCCGGGTTCGAGCCACAGGCGATATTGCGGATACGCGGCCTTGATCTCGGCCAGGGTTGCGCCAAATGCTGCCAGATCCAGCGGCGTTTCATCAGCGCGTGCCGGCACGCCGAGGCCACCGCCGATGTTCAACAACTCGACCGTGCCGAACGGTTCGGCCAGGCTCGCGAGTTGCGCGTAAACCTCGCGCCAATGGCCGTGATCGAGAATGCCCGAACCGAGATGCGCGTGCAGGCCGACCACGCGCACGCCGTGCTGCGCGGCGAGGCGACGGAACTCCGGCAATTCATCGAGCGACAGGCCGAACTTGGATTGCGCGCCACCGGTCTTGACCTTGTCGTGATGGCCACGACCGACGCCGAGATCGACGCGCAGAATGATTTCGCCGCCGGCAAAAATGTCGCCCCAAAATGCAAGCGGATGCAGGTTGTCGAGCGTGATGCGCACGCCCATCGCACGCGCTGCGGCGTATTCTTCGCGCGGCGCGAAATTCGGCGTGAACAGAATCTTTTGCAACGGCAGATCGGGCTGCGCGGCGCGCACCGCAGTAAGCTCGGGCAGCGATACGCATTCGAGGCCAAAACCTTGCTGCACGAGTTCAGCGAGCACAGCGGGATGCGGATTTGCCTTGATCGCGTAAAACCATTCGTCGACCGCGCCGAACGCACGCAGTGATTGCGCCTGCAAGCGCACATTGTCGCGGTCGTAGACATATCGCGGCGTATCACCCGCAGCAAGCGCGAGCAGCGCCTCGCGTTTGGCCATCCACCACGGCAACGCGCGCGTTTGCGCCGCGTTGTCGGCGTACAACTCGCGCCAGCTCGGACCGAACACCGCCGGATCACTGATACGCATCGCCTCGGCCTTGATCAATAATGCGTGCAGCCGCGGCACGAGGCCGACCGCAACGTCTTCATCGACGACAAAAGTGAGGTTGAGATTGTTCGATGATTGCGTCAGCTGATGCACACGCAAGCTGCCGAACTCGGCAAGCACGCCGGATAATTTGTGCATCAGCGAACGGATGCCGCGCCCGACCAACGTGATCGCCGCGCACGGCGTGATCACCTTGACCCGGCACACTTGCGCGAGGTCGGCGCACAGCGCGGAAAGCACGTCGGAACTCAGCAGATTTTCACTCGGATCGAGCGATACCGTGACGTTGGTTTCAGCAGTGGAAATCAGGTCTATCGACAAGCCGTGATGTTTGAAAATTGCAAACAGGTCGGACAGAAAACCGACCTGCTGCCACATGCCAATCGATTCCATCGATACCAGCGTGATGCCGGAACGCGAGCTGATCGCCTTGATGCTCGGCGCCGCGTGCGCGGGTGCGATGCTGATTTCGGTGCCGGCCAATTCCGGCCGATTCGTGTCCTTGATCAGCAGCGGCACCTGCGCCTCACGCAGCGGATTCAGGCAACGCGGATGCAATACTTTGGCGCCGGTGGTGGCGATTTCCTGCGCCTCTTCGTAATCGAGACGACCGAGCAATCGCGCCGCTGCAACTTGGCGCGGATTGGCGCTGAACATGCCGCAGACGTCGGTCCAGATTTCGACTTTTTCGGCCTTCAGCAGTGCGCCGAAATATGCCGCCGACGTATCCGAACCGCCACGGCCGAGGATCACCGTTTCGCCATCGGCATTGCGCGCCATGAATCCCTGGGTGATAAAAACTTCACCCTGCTTGGCGAGTGCGCTGGTGAAGACCGCATCCGGCGAGGTTGGCACCGATGCGGACAGATAACGCCCCCATGCGTTCTGGTTCGGCAGCGCTTCGGCACGCAGATGCGCGCGCGCATCAAGCCAGTTCGTCGCGAGTCCGCTCGCATTGAGATAAGCCGCGCCGAGCGTGCTCGATAGCAGCTCGCCAAGCGACAATACCTGCGCCTGCCAGCTCAGCGCCACCGACTCGCGATCCGGCGCATTCACCAGTCCATCGAGTTGGTCGAGCCAGTCGTGCAACACCTCGGGCGCGAGATCGAGTTCGGCCAGCATCGCTGCATGACGCGCGAGAATTTCGCTGTGCGCGAGCGCCGGTGCCGCGCTATTGCCGCGTGACTCGGCGATGCTTTTGAGTTTGTCGGTCATGCCCGACAGCGCTGAAACCACGATCAGCACGCGTTTTCCGCGCGCCAGATGCTGCGCTGCAATTCCACGAATATTGTCCCAGCGCTCGCGTTTGGATACGCTGGTTCCACCAAATTTGATGACTATCCATGGCGCTTCGGCGGATAACGGCGCGGTATTTGTCGCTGTCACGGTAAGAGTTGCATCCCGGGGAGTGTCAGCGCGGGCGCACTGATCCGTCCATTGTGCTTGTGCGCTGCAAAAAAACAAGCAGCAACGATGTGCAGGCAACCAGCGGGAATGCGACAATTAGCGTCTACCTGCTGTGGAGGGAATCAGTGCCACAGCCGTGCCAGCCGGAGATGACGCATGCAAGATACCCCGATCGATAGCGCACGCACGACCAGCGTGCCGTTCGTTGCCGATGACGACAAATCGCTGCCGCTGCGCATCAACGGCAAGCCGTTTTTCCACGGCGGTGATCCGAGCATGCCGCTGCTGTGGTTTCTGCGCGATACGCTGCGCCTGACCGGCACCAAGTTCGGTTGCGGCATCGGCGCGTGCGGCGCGTGCACGGTGTTGGTCGATGGCAAGGCGCAACGTTCGTGCCTCACGCCGATCAGCGCGGCGACCGGCCACGATATCGTCACCATCGAAGGCCTCGCGACTGGCGATGCGCTGCATCCGGTGCAACGCGCATGGATCGAAGCTGACGTCGCGCAATGCGGTTATTGCCAAGCTGGCCAGATCATGGCGGCGGTGGATCTGCTCAAACGCACGCCGAAACCGAACGATGCCGACATCAACCGCATCAGCAACCTGTGCCGCTGCGGCACCTATCCGCGCATTCGCCAGGCGATCAAGCGCGCCGCCGAACTGATGCACGGAGCAAGCAAGTGAGTGCCCGCATCAACGATTCGCGGCGGCATTTTCTGAGTGTTATGGCTGGCGCGTCTGGCGCGTTGATCGTCGGCTGGCGCTCGGCGCTGGCGGCGCAATCTGACCTGCCGCTGGAACTGCGCGGTGGTGTCGCCGAACAGCTCGGTCCGTTCGTGCGCATCAGCGCCGACAACCGCATCACGATCGGCGCGCGCGGCTGCGAAATCGGCCAAGGCGTAATTACTTCGCTGCCGATGCTGATCGCCGAAGAACTCGATGTCGATTGGGCGCAGGTCAAGGTCGAGCAGTTGCCGTACGGCTACATCGAAACCGACAAAGGCCCGGGCAACAAATACGGCAGCCAGGGCGCTGGCGGCAGCGACAGTATTCCGCAGGGCTGGAAAGATTTGCGTCAGGCCGGCGCGACCGCACGCTGGCTGTTGCTGCAAGCCGCCGCGAGCGACTGGCAATTACCGCTGGATCAGTTGCGTACCGAGGCCGGATTCGTGATTGCGCAGACTGGTCGCCGCGCGAGTTACGGCCAGCTCGCCGCTGCGGCCGCGAAGATCGATCCGCCGACCGAACCGGTGGCGTTGAAAAATCCCGACCAGTTTCGCGTGATCGGCAAACCGACCTTGACCGCCGACGGCCCGGCGATCGTCACCGGTCGCGCCGAATTTGGAATAGACGCTTATATGGCCGGCGCGTTGTTCGCCGTGGTGTTGCGTTGCCCGCATATGGATGGCGATATCGACACGCTCGACGACAGCGAGGCGCGCAAGGTGCCGGGCGTCAAGGACGTGATCCGCCTGGCCGGTCCGAAACCCGACGAGCCGATCACTGGCCAGCTCGCCACCGGCATTGCAGTGATCGCGGAAAATACCTGGGCCGCGATCAAGGGCCGACAAGCACTGAAAGTGACCTGGACGCCCGGCCCGTGGGCCAGCGAATCCAGCGCCGCGCTCGAAGCCAAGGCGGCAGAATTGCTGCGCGGCGATGATGGCGTAAAAGTGCGCAGTGACGGCGATTTCGCCAAGGCGCGCAAGGATGCGAAAAAGGTTTTCGAAGCGCGTTATCAGGTGCCGTTTCTCGCGCACGCGACGATGGAACCGCCGAACGCACTGATCAAGATCGAAGTCGATCACGCACTGCTGATTTCGTCGCTGCAAAGCCCGAGCGGTGCGTCGCAAATCATCAGCCAGTTGACCGGCATTCCGCGCGACAAGATCGAGATCCGCATGACGCGTGCCGGTGGCGGTTTCGGGCGACGTTTGAAAAACGATTTTGTCGCCGAAGCGGTGTTGATCGCGAAAGCGGTCGGCAAACCGGTCAAGCTGATCTGGACGCGCGAAGACGATATCGCGCACGATTTTTATCGCCCGTTCGGCGTGCATCACCTGGTCGCCACGCTCGACAAGAAAAAGGAAATCACCGGCTTCACCCATCGTTGCGCCGCCACGCCGCGCACCTACCGCGACGCCGGCATGAAGGACAGTCCGATCTACACGGGCTGTCTCGAACCGGACGATTTCCCGGCGCAGCTGATCGCGAATCTGGAGAAGACCTTTTATCCGATCGCCTCGGGCATGCCACGTGGTTGGTGGCGCGCGCCGCTGCATACGTTCCATGCGTTCGCGGTGCAGAGTTTCATCGATGAACTGGCGGTCGAGCTGAAGCAGGATCCGGTCGCACTGCGCCTGAAAATGCTCGGCGCACCGCGCGAACTAAGTTACGCTGGCCACGGTGGCCCGAAGTTCGATACCGGTCGTCTCGCCAATGTGCTGAAAGTCTGCGCCGAAAAAATCGGCTGGGGTCGCAAGCCGGACAAGGATCACGGTCTCGGCATCGCCTGTCATTTCACGTTTGGTGGGTATGCCGCGCATGCGTTCGAGGTATCGGCGATCGACGGTACGATCGTGATCCATCGCGCGGTGTGTGTGGTCGATGTCGGTCGTGTGGTGAATCCGCTAGGCGTCGAAGCGCAGATGATGGGCGGCACGATCGATGGTCTGTCGACCGCGATCAAGCTCGGTATCACAGTCAAAGACGGCCAGGTGCAGCAGAGCAACTTCAACGACTATCCGCTGCTGCGCATGGCGCAGGCGCCGGAGAATGTCGAGGTAGTGATTGCGCCTTCGGACAAGGATCCATCTGGTGCCGGCGAGATGGGCGTGCCGAGCGCGTTGCCGGCGCTGACCAACGCGATTTTTGCCGCAACCGGCTTCCGCATCCGCACGCTGCCGATCGGCGATCAGCTCAAGAAGGTCTTGTAGCGGACACGCAAGTGCTGACCTCGCTGCCGAGGCTCGTGATGTTGGCCCTGCTCGCCTTCGGCAGCGCCATGGCGCATGGACAATCGATGCCTGCTGCTGTGGTTGCGGTGCTGCCACCGGGCCTGCACAGCGATGTCGTTTTCGATCTGTACTCGCCGCTGGCCAGTAGCGAGGAAATGCTCGGGCGTTTGATGAGTCCGCTCTGGAACGAGCGCATGCACGACAAGATCGCCACCTCGGAACAAACGCTGGTCGAGCAGAGCATCACTCTGGCGCAAGAGCGCTTCACCGTCTACATTCCCAAGGGCGACAAACCCGCTGGCGGCTATGGTTTGCTGGTTTTTATCCTGCCATGGGACAAGGCGAAATTCCCGCCGCGCTGGTTGCCCGAATTCGACAAACACGGCGTGATCGCGATCACGGCATCGAACTCAGGCAACGATCGAAATGTGCTGGAACGCCGCATCCCGCTCGCGCTGAGCGCTTACGAAAATATCGCCCGGCGCTACACCGTGGATCGCTCGCGTGTGTACATCGGCGGATTGTCAGGCGGATCGCGCGTGGCCTTGCGCATCGGCACTCGCGTATCCCGAAGTCTTCGCTGGTGCGCTGCTGAATGCGGGCAGCGACCGATTCGGCAGTGACATTCTGCCGTTGCCGCCGCAGACGCTGTTTCAGCGCTTCGAGGAGCACACTCGCCTCGTCTACGCGACCGGCACCCAGGACGATACCAACCTGGTCACCGATGCGCATAGCCGCGATTCCGCGCGCGCCCTTTGCATCACCGACATCGTGATTACACCGATGCGCAATCTCGGTCACGCGCCAGTCGATGCGGCAACGCTGGATCACGCGTTGAGTGCTCTGGAAATGCCGACAGCACCGCGCACCGAACTCGCCGAACGTCGCCGGCAGCGCAACGAAGAAATACGCCGCAAACTGGCTAACGTGCAGTCACAGACCGAAGCAGGAAAAACGGACGCGGCGATGAAGCGACTTATCGACGTCGATCTCGCCTATGGTGGCTTGGCCGCGCCTACAAGTATCGAATTGGCACATCGCCTCGATCTGCAGGTTCAGCCTCCGTCGCACGGAAGCGCAACGAAGTTTTGATGCTCGAGGTCACCGCATGCACGAATAAGCTCAATGCATGTGTCGCAGCTCGCCGGACTTTGTCTTTGGCTCGCTAGCCCGGTCATGCGTAGCCTCTGACAATCACACGCCAAACACGAGCATCCACTGCAGTAGCCGGGAGACGCTGATTGCGCTGCACTACCTTTTCATCTACGATCAAAACCGGGCAAGCGGGGGCAGCGCCGGTATCGAATACCGTTCGAACTGATCGCCGGAGCCGTCCGCGAGGACGATAAAATGGCGACCGCCCCACAGCACGCGTCGCGCTTGGCATTCCTCAAGGACAAGCCGATCCTCGGATAATTCCAGCAACCCCGAGACTGATGCGCATTCCAGCCCCGCCGACACGTCGCCTCATCGAGAACCTCGTCTCGAACTACGGATACGTCGGCTTCCTGGCCTTGATCCCGATTGTCGTGGTGCCTTGGTACCTGCACCTGCTGGGCAGCTCCGGCTGGAGTAGCGTCGCCTTGTGTCTCACCTTGCAAGGCGTCCTGTTCTCGCTCGACATGATGCTGGGGCCACTGATGCTGCGCGACGTCGCACGCGCTTCCACCGGGGCAACCTGGACGTATCGGCGCTTCCTGCGGATATACGCAGGCACGTCGGCAGTCGTCTTCGCGACCGGATTGATTGCGCTGACGATTATCGCCGATTATCGCCAGACCCGATCCGAGCCGATCTCGGCCGACACGCTCTGGGCGCTGCGGCTAGCCCTTCTGCAATTCCTGTTTCAATTCGCCAACAACGCGGCTATCGGCTATTGGAACGGACTGGAACGGCAGCGCTTCGCGAACCTGCGGCTGGCCATGTTCACTCTGGCCAAGCACGCCTGTGCATTAACTGCGCTGCTTCTCTGGCAGGCCAGCGCGGACACCTACATGGCCGCATTTGCGCTCGTGTCGGCGATCGAGTTCGCACTCAACTATCGCCACGTGCGCAGGGAGTCGGCGGATGCACCCGTCGCGACGCCGCCTGAGCGCCGTCACGACGTACGCGGCTTTGCTGCGGCGGCTCTGCTCGGTTTGGTTACAGCGCAG
Source organism: Pseudolysobacter antarcticus (assembly GCF_004168365.1). GTDB lineage: Bacteria > Pseudomonadota > Gammaproteobacteria > Xanthomonadales > Rhodanobacteraceae > Pseudolysobacter > Pseudolysobacter antarcticus. The sequence continues at coordinate 1,046,759 of NZ_CP035704.1, read as the reverse complement.
ATCGACCGCGGCTATCTGGCGCTTGCCCTGCCAGGGCAGGAGTATGGCTTGTACTATCTGATCGGTATTCCGATGCTGACTTTGTTCAGCCTGCAAATGCCGATTCAGCGCGCCTACCTGCCGCGACTGATGACTGCTTCTTCGCCGCATCGTGTTGCGGCGGACATACTGAAGGTTTCTGTTCTTTTGATCGCGGTGCCAAGCCTGCTCCTGGCGGCGTTTCCGCAACTCGCCCTCACCTTGTGGCTGCATGACGCCGAACTTGCAGCCAAGGGCGCATCGACGTTTCGTCTGCTGATGCTCGCGGTGACGATGAACGTGGTCTTCGCGCCCGTCAGACTACTGCTGCTGAATTGGCATCGCAACGGCATGATCGGCACCCTCAACGCCTTGGTTCTGTCGGTTCAGATCGTGCTGCTGATCTGGCTGACGCCGCGCTTCGGCATGATCGCGGGAGCCGCCGCCTGGCTCGCTAGCGGGCTGATACCTTTGGTATACACTCCAGCGATCTGGCGCACGCTAGTCCGAACGAATACCAGCAAGGAGCCAACCGGCGCCTGATCCTTGCACCGGAACACAGCACTCTTCTTTCTGCCGCCAACAACTCACTCGACCCCGGAGACAATTTCCCTTGGTCCCACCCAGTCCCTCGCTTGCGTCGCCAGATTTTACTGTCGCAATTTCTTGATATTCGTAAAAATTCATTTCAAAAAAAGCGCTCCAATGACCTTCGCGCCCGTCAGTCGCCTGCTTTGGCCAGTCATGCGCATCATTCTCCTTGCTACCGTCCTGACAGGAGTGTGGCTTCGTTTCGAGGGGATCGGACGAAAGCCAGTCTGGTACGACGAAGTCGCCACGTTTCTGCATCTGAGCGGCAAGACCGAGGCGCAGCTCGGCCGGCTGTACGACGGCCGCGTCCTGCACGTCGGCGAGCTACTCCAAGAATACCAAGGCGGTGCTCGCTCCGAGGGCGCAATAATCTCCGAGGCTTCATTCGGATCGATCCCGGATGTCGTGCGGGCGGTGGCCACCGATGAGCCGCAGAGCGGCGCGCTCTACTTCACCGTCGCAGCGGCGGTGGTTGCGGGCACGGACGACCCCGCTCGCGTGCGCTTGCTTTCTGCCGTCGCGAGCTCAGTATCTTTGCTCCTGCTTGGCTTGCTCGCTTGGCGGCTGTTCGACCAGAAAATCGCATTGGCGGCCGTTGCGCTCGCTGCTATTTCTCCACTGGAGCTACGCTTCGCCCAAGAGGCCCGCCCTTACGCCATGTGCGTCGCACTTCTTCTCGCGAGTGCGCTCGCGGCGAATCGGGCGAGCCACACGCGCCACTTGCCGTCGTGGCTGCTCTATGCGCTATGTTTGACCGCCGCCCTGTGGACTCATCCGATCGCTCTTCTGGCGGTGCCGGGCCTGCTCGCGCTTGCCATAAAGCCAAAACCGAACCGCGAGCCGTTACTTCGTCGAGGAGCGCTGCATACAGGTTGGCTGGCTACGGCAGCCGCGGTGACGGCGTGGCTTCCTTGGGCGCTCGTGTGCTCATCGGCCTACCCGAAAATCCAGCGGCTCACGTCGTGGTCGAGCGAGCCAATTGGCGTCGTGGGTCTGGCTCGGGGATGGCTCGGCGCGATCACGAGCCTCTTCTTCCGACCGCGCGGCGAAGGCGGAATCTTCCCGTCCGACTTTTCGGTGCCGGCGATCTCGGTCGTATCGATTCTTCTCGCAGGTGCCGTCGTTGCGATTGCCGCTGCGGCACTCGTGTCGATCACTCGACATCCCGACCGCTCCACGCGCCGCTACGTCCTTCTCCTCGCGCTGGTGCCATGGCTCGCCTTCGCAGCGTTGGACATCACGCTCGGCGGACGGCGCTCGACGGTGCCGCGTTATCTCATCCCCGCCTGGGCAGGTCTCGAACTCGCGGTCGCGTACTGGATGATGCGATCGGACTCTTGGCCACGCGCGCGCCACCTCCTGCTGATGTTGCTCCTCGCTCTCGGCGCAGCGACCGCGTGGCGCACGCAGGCCGCACGCGGCTGGTGGGATACGGACGTGCCGCGCCTCCTGGCTCTGCGAGAGACCGCAGCAGTGATCGATGCGATCCCCGGTGCGATCGTCGTCACGGATACGCCGCCGTTGAACCTTCTTGAGCTCGCCCGCTATTTGCACCCGGAAACAAGTTTCCGGCTAGGCCCGACGGCGGCGACATCGCTCGCTGACGAGGAGTGGTCGCGTGCGGTGCTCATCGCGCCTTCGCAAAGCCTGTTCGATGCCATGAGCAAGAGCGCGACCGAGCGAGGCACGAGGCTCGAGAAATGGCGATCCGATGGCGTGGGCCCTGCCCTCTGGCGTGTCGTCGCCTTCGCGCCAGAAGTGGGCTCCCGATGGCAGTTCGAACGGCAACACCTTGCGACACAGTTAGAATTCGACTTGCGGCGAAGTCGGCTGTACGCCCGTACTGACCACTTTCGTTTCGACCCTGACAAGCGGCCCGGCCACTTGCATGTCGCTGCCATGTCGATGCTGCCGGAGGAATAGAAATGGAAACAGCTACACCGGCTATCTCGGTGCTCATCCTCACGCGCAACGAAGCGGCATCGCTGGCTGTACTGCTACCGGAACTGGCTCGCCAGATGGCGCAGGGTAATCGCACCTACGAAGTGGTGGTGATCGATGCGGATTCGCCCGACGGCACCGTCGCCGTTGCGCTCCGCCATGGTGCTCGCGTCATCGCCCAGATGGGCCGCGGCTACGCCAGTGCTTTGCGTGAAGGCTTCTCGGCCTGCCACGGTGACTACATCGTGACGCTGGATGCAGACATGTCGCACCGCGCAGAAGTGGTGCATGCCTTGCTTGCCGCCGCCGAGGATGCGGATCTGGTCGTGGCTTCGCGCTACATCTGCGGCGGCCGCGCCGACATGCGCTGGGATCGACGCCTCTTCAGCCTGCTGCTCAATCGCGTGTTCGGCACGACCTTGGGTTTGCCGGTGCGGGATTTGTCGAGCGGCTTTCGCGTCTATCGCCGCGAGGCGCTGGCGACGCTCGCGCCGCAGGGCAAGCATTTCGACATACTGCCGGAGCTTGCGGCCCTGGCTTATTTCAGCGGACTGTGCGTGCGGGAAATCCCGTTCCACTATCGCCAGCGCGAAGCCGGCGTGTCCAAGGCGCGCGTAATGCGTTTTGCGCCGGCCTATATTCGCACCTTGCTGCGTTGCTGGCGGATCAAGCACAGTGTCTGCATCGCGGCGGCGCAATAACCTTACCGTCAGGGTCAATTCGCCCAAGTTCTCGATGGTACGCAGTAACTGTGCGCAATCGGATGGGTTTGGCGAATTGCGCAGTTTTCGGCGCTCACTTAAGGTTGTGGTGATGACACGACGCCGGGAGCTCCTTCGGCGCGCAGGAATGTCCGTACAGCACAGGTGCCGGCGCTCCGAGCGCGTGCGCGATGACGCCGGCATGCAAAGCGGCACGCAGGCATTGTCTGCGCCATCCGACAGCGGAAACGACCTGCGTCGCCGCGAACATCAGGCTGGCTGCGCATTTCGACATCGCCACGACGGCGATGCGCAAACGTCCGCACCCACGCATGCGCAACACGCGCGCATGCGCATGGCCAGAGGCGAAGTTACGCCACAGCAATGTGCTGAAGCTGCTGCGCGCCGGGTCGGCCGGTTCGCATACGACGGCGCGCTCGCAGAAGGTCAACCGCGCACCGCGGTCGTGCAGCATGGCGAAGAACAGCGTGTCCTCGCCGCCGGTTCGGCCGAGCGATTCGTCGAAGTGCGAGGCCCCGATGGATGCTCGCCGCACCACCACATTCGCACTCGGTCCGGTGTCGTAGCCGTGAGGACGCCGCGCCGGCTGCTTCGATAGAAAATCGCCGCGAACCAACCAATCCGGCGAGGTTGCCGGATAAAGCGCCCGTACCGGCCCGAACACGACATCGCCGGTGTCGCGCGCTGAGTACAATGTCGCGAGCCAGTCGGGCTTGGCGATTTCGTCGTCGTCGAGGAAGGCGATCCACTCGGCCGCCGACGCTTGCAGCAGCGCATTGCGCGCGACGGCGATATTGGAGTGCGGTGCATGCAGCACTTCCAGCTCGAACGGTAGTAAGGCGATGTCCGCCGCGATCCACACCGCCACCGTCGGCTGCGCGTGGTTGTCGGCGATACGTACGCGAAATGGCGGCGCATTGACTTGTGCCGCCAGCGATTGCAGGCAACGGTGCAAGCCTTCGCGGCGCGCGAAAGCGCAGATGCAGACATCGATCCGGGGCGACTCCACGTTCATCTATCCAGTCTAGCCGGAATTCCGTGCATCTTGTGCGCAGCTGCCCCCATGGTCATGCTAAGCGGCATGTTGCAGACCCTGAAGCGCCTATGGTTCGCGCGTCGCGATGCGCGCGACGTACGCGCGTTTGTACACGAGCGTGTGGGCCCCGCAGTGCTCACGTACAACCCGCGCCATACCGTCTACGTACGCGCCTATTACTGCTACTGCGTGGCCCTGTTCCGCAACACGTTGCAACGACGACCGCAGGCTGTGCACCTCGTGTTCGGCGACTATCCCTTGGGCGACTGCGCCCTGCCACTGCGCCGCATCGCGTTTCAGATCGAACACACGTTGGTAAAACCGGGCGGCGGCGACAGCGATGGCGCACCCGTTTCGGCAACGCCCCTGCCGCACGGCGAAGGTCGCTATCTCGCACGCCTGCTACATCGCCCGGCCTTGGTCGCGGCCGATCTGGTGCTCGACTACAGTCACGCGAATTTCCTGCACCTGCGCGACGCTGGTGGCTTCGACGACCTGCTCACACACATCGCGGTGATCGCGCCGCTGCTGCACGAACATTGCTTCACGCGTGACGGCCGCGACCAGTCATCCCTGACTTTGTTCAGTGACGCCGGCGAAGGGCGCCGCGGCCGTTTCCTCGCTGCAGCGCGCGCGCGCGGCCTGCCGATCGACAATCTCAAGCGCTGCTTCGACAGCGATGCGCTGCAAGCACAATACCGGCGCACACGCGTGCTCGTGAACGTGCACCGCAGCGACCACAACGACACCATCGAGGAACTGCGCATCCTGCCGGCCTTGCAGAGCGGTGTGATCGTGGTCAGCGAAGACGGCCCGCTGCGTCACACACTGCCCTATGCGCGCTTCATCGTCTGGACGCACTACGATATGCTGGTCGAACAAGTCGCCAGCGTGCTGCGCGACTACGACATTTGGCACGCGCGCCTGTTCGGTGATCCCGAACTACCGCAGGTGCTAGCTTGCATGGCTGCCGCCAATCGTGCCGCCATCGACGCGACGCTGGAGCGCTGGGCCGACGCTGAAAATGTTGACGGGCCAGCAAACGGCAAAACCCGCTGATCGGCTACGCATGTTTGCCGGACCAGACTGCTGCATGTCGCGCTGCAATGGGCGACAGCTCCGCCAATTTACTGCGCTCGCGGGATACGCCTGAGCACACGCTGTCCGATGAAAAGGGTAATCGTCGCCAGCAACAAATTGGTTCAAATTTTTTTCACGAGTGACGGAGTTTGCCCGCACCAAGAGCGTGCCGGCTGCCCTCAAGGGGCCGGCTTTTCAGAGGGCCGATTATTGGACGATTTTTGTCGCGTGACTCGCAACGAGCTTCCACTGACCATCGCGTTTGATCCAGGTATCGGTGTACTGGAAATCCGCAGCGAACGGTTTGCCGGCCGAAGTTCCCTTGACCGAGGTGATGCCGTTGAGGATCGCGGTATCGCCATAAAAACGCAGCTTCACATCGTGGTTGCTGAACACATCGTAGTGCGGCTCGTTGTTCTTCGCTTCGGCCAAATCATCAGCGCGACCGGTTACTTTTGCGGTTGAACTGGTCAGCGTGTAATTGTCGTCTTCAATCTGTCCGATCACTTCGGCATTGCTGCTGCGAAATGCCTCGCATAATTTTTGCTCGAGCGCGCGCAAGGTTTTTTCTTCGTCGGCCACTGCCGGCGTTGCTGCGCTCAGCGACAGCGCTATCAGCAAAAAACTCAGGCAGCCAAACATCAATTTTTTCATCGCATCGTATCCCGTGTTGGACAGCGGCGATTGCCACTGTGGCCAGTCACGTTAGCCAGAACAGAGGTATTGCGTAAGCTCCAATCGTCTGCACAAACACGGAACCATTGCCGGTTTGTGCGGCGCGATCGCGCCGCATTCATTCTGCGCAATCACCGCGGCAATATCCGCAGCGTTATTGCCATTCTGGCGCGGGCATCGGCAAGGTTTTCTTGTCGGGATTTTTCCACGCCGCGGGCGGCACACCCGCGCACGCGCCCATCACGAATACCCAGGTGCAACGAATCGTGCCACCCCACGGCGTCTTGAATGTAACCTCACGCGTGAGGTTGCGGCGCACGAATTCATCAAGCAGATTTTCGTTGATCGGCACCCAAGTTGGTTCGAAATCGGTCGCGAGATAATGCAGCGGATTCTTGTGCTGCATGAATTCTGGCAACACAAACTCCTTGGCGGTGAAATTCGGCTTGGGCATGCTGCGCTCGACCTGCGCGAGCAGGTCCTTCGGAATATTCGCCGAGCTGTCGGGATTGTAAAAACGCATGGCCGGCGCATCGATCGCGACTGTGGGCGTTGCCATGTTGGACGGCTTGGCTGCGGACTCGGGCTTGCTCGTATTGCGCTGATCCATGGTCGGCGCGACCGGATGAATGGTCGGTGCGGTTGTTCTGCGCGGCAACGGTTCGACCGCCAACGGAACAACGGCGGGCGGCGGAATCGGCACGGGGATCAGCTCGACCTGGATCGGTGCGCCGTCGCGGCCATCGAGCTGAAGCGGGCGCATGCCTTCGCGCAACGCGATCAACAACCACACATGCAACAGCAAGGTGAAAAGCCACGCGCTAGCCGTGAGCCAGCGCGTGGCGTCGCGCGCCGGGATACCACGAATCCGCAGCACGGGAATATCTTGCGCATCAACGGCGGCATCAGATGCCGTCAGCGCGGGCAATGGCAGCGACTCGGCGGCGACACGTTGGGGAGCATGGGCCATACGAAAAAGCGAGCCGGCAGTGGCACCTGATGCGAAGCCCGCAGCATACGGGCAGCGGCATAACTCGCAGTTAAATGCCACCATCAAGCCGCCCGAACGAGCGCGAGTTTACAAACTTTTTCGCACGGCTCGCGCAGGATTGTATTTGGCCTCGTGCAACCACTGCAGCACACGTTCGGCACAGTCCGCCGCCGCTATCCCGAGCAATGGACCGACATGACTCGCTTGCGGCAGGCAGATCAAATCCGCGTTCAACCATGACGCCAGCGCGATCGATGTGGCGAGCGGCACGTCGTCATCCAGCTCACTCGCCAGCAGCAGGATCGGACACGTCGGCAGAGTCACATCCACGCCACGCAATGCCGCGTTCAACACGCTGCCGGATTCATCAGACCAGCGGCGAAACGCATACACGCACGCAGCATCGTCGGCATCCGGCATCGCCCGCCGCGTGCCTGCCAGCGAGCGCGCTTTTCCCCACGCCACGATCCGCGGATACGCGGATTTTTCGATCGACATCTGCAACGGTGCTGGCGGTAGTGGATTCACCAGAACCAACGCGGCGACCGGCACACGTGACGCGATCTGCAATGCCAGCAAACCGCCGAGACTCGCGCCAATCAACACCGCAGGAATCGTCGATTGGCTTGCCGTCCACGCCGCTACTTGCGCGGTGTAATCGTCGAGCTGTGTGGCTGCGATTCCGGCGGGCGCAGGTTGCAGATCCGGCGCCTGCACCTTCCAGCCGTGCGCGGCAAAAACCCGCTGCCAGATCGTCCACTCCCAACCGCCGCCGCCCGCGCCGTGCACACATATTGCGCGGCGATCGTGTTTTTCCTTGTGCATACTGGCTTGACCAATCGCTGCATTAAGGCAAGTCTAGCGGCTAGTCGGTTCGAGGCTGAAACTTGCAGCACGAACCCCACGCCATGACCGCCTGCCTGCGCACCCGCCACGGCTCCTGCGGACGAGCATGACGCCCATCACACCGCGCACTACGCAAGGAAGGGTCGATCATGCCTTACACGACACAAGCCATCCGCAATATCGCCTTCGTCGGTCATACCGGCGTCGGCAAAACCAGCCTGTTCGAAGCCCTGCTGCATGTCGGCGGCACAACGCCGAGCGCCGGCAGCATTGATCGCGGCAATACCGTTTCGGATTACGATCCGATGGAAAAACACTACGCGCATTCGCTGAACACCGCGATCGCCAGCATCGACCGCGACGGCTGTCATATCAACCTGATCGACACGCCTGGCTATGCGGATTTTTGCGGCCCGACGCTGTCTGCGCTCGGCGCGGTAGAAACCTGCGCGATCGTGGTCAACGCGCATAACGGCATCGAGCTCAACACGCGGCGCATGATGGAATACGCTAAGGCGCGGGGCGTCTGTCGCTTGCTGATCGTCAACAAGATCGACGGCGGCAACTGCCGTGCATTGATCGAACAATTGCGCGAAACCTTCGGCCCCGAATGTCTGCCGATCAATCTGCCCGCGAGCGGCGGCAAGACCGTCGTCGATTGTTTTTTCAAGCCCAGCGGTGTCGCCGATTTCGGCAGCGTGGCCGAGGCGCACCAGCGTATTGTCGACCAGGTGGTCGAGATCAACGAGTCGGTGATGGATCATTATCTCGAAGCCGGTGAGCAGGCTTTATCCGGCAGCGAATTGCACGATGCGTTCGAGCAATGTCTGCGTGAGGGTCATCTGGTGCCGATCTGCTTTGTCTCGGCGCGAACGGGTGCCGGCGTGCGCGAATTGCTCGATCTGATGGTCAAGCTGCTGCCGAATCCAACCGAAGGAAATCCACCGCAATTTCTGAAAGGCGTGGGTGCCGATGCCGAACCGGTTGTGGCTGTAGCGGACGCCAGCCAGCACGTGATTGCCGATGTGTTCAAGATCATCAACGATCCTTTCGTCGGCAAACTGAGTGTGTTTCGCGTGTACCAGGGCACCATCAAGAAGGACGCACAGTTATTTGTCGATGACGGCAAAAAACCGTTCAAGGTGACGCATTTGTACAAACTCAAGGGCAAGGATCACATCGAGATTGCGCAAGCGATTCCTGGCGACATCGCGGCGGTGGCGAAGATCGACGAGGTGCATTTCGACGCGGTGTTGCACGACTCGCACGACGAGGACAACTTCCATCTGAAGCCGCTGGATTTTCCGCAGCGAACGTTCAGTCTCGCGATCAAGACTGCCGCGCGCGGCCAGGAGCAAAAGCTCGCCATCGCGTTGTTGAAACTGACCGAAGAAGATCCGTGTTTCACGGTCGAGCATCGCAACGAATCCAACGAAACGCTAATACACGGACTCGGCGATTTGCATCTGCGCGTGATGATCGCGCGCTTGCATGAGCGTTATGGCGTCGAGGTCACAAGCCACGCCCCGAAGGAATGAAACTTCCGAACGGCGTCAGCAGAAAGCAAGCCAGCAAGTACCGATCTCGCGAAAAAATGCTGTGCCAATTTCGCGAGATCGGCTATGAAAATTTAGCGTGACGCTTTTTTCTTCGCAAAAAGAAACAGGCTGGCAGAAAGTCTTTCGACCTCTTGCCAGCCTGCTCGTTTTGCAGCCACCGAATAACAGCAGCTAGAACTTCTTATTCACCGCATTTTGCAAGCATTTTCTCGGTGATAAGCCATTCTTTGCTTTCGTTGAAGTCAGCACCTTCGACCATGCACTCAGTGCCGTCGGCGGTCGCGATCTTGACGTCATAGGTGCCGGCCTTGATGCCGCTCAAGGTGAACTTGCCACCTGGTTGCACGACATCAGAGCTTTTTTCACCGAGCTGATCAGGACCCCATTCGCTGGACGATGCGAGGTTAAGATAAAGATGGTGAATCGCAGATTTGGATTGGTTCGAAACGGCAAGCTCGAGTGCGGAAGCACTGGACAGCAGACCGAACGATAAGGCAAGACATAATGCAACGCGTTTCATGATTAACTCCGGTCGATATTGGGGCGCCACATTCCCCCTGGGGCGATGGCTTACAAGTTTCTAGCCATGACGGCACTCTATGTAAATTTTTGTATAGGGTCAATCAAGAAACGCACAATTATGTGTAAATCTGCAGCTGAAAAATTTTAGTCCGCGATAACTCATTCGATCGCACGCAAAGTACGTCGATTCCAGCGCATCAATGCTCGGCGGGCGGCTTCTGAAATGTATCGATCAGCGCGATCTGCAAGCGCGAATGCAGCTTGATGAATTGTCGCCACAACAACATGACCACCAGCGCGCCGACCACCAGCACCAGTAACAGCATTTCGGCCGGCGGCAGGATGCTCGAACTCAACGCCGACAACAGCACCAGCATCACCGCGAGCGAAATTACTGGAATGACCTCGGCCACCACTCGTCGCACATTATCGGTATGGCGACCGGCAAAACTGCGCCGCACGCCGACCTCCGCGAGCATCATGCTGAGCGCCTTGAGCTTGCGATATGCGGCGATCAAAAACGGGATCGACAGCAGCAACGCGCCGCCCCAGCCGAGCGCTTTCTGGATACCGGAATCACTGACCCATCCGGCAAAGATTCGCGCATCGCGCACGAGATACGCGCTGACCAGAAACAACGCCACGACGATGCAGAAGTTGATAAAAACCTGCATCAAGATCTTGCGCACCATGCCCGCGATGACCGCCTGATCGCCTTCCAGACGCAGGCTTTGCAACCAACCCGTGTAAAATCCGAACACGCGTGACAAGCGTCGCGGCATCGCGCGCGCCAATACTTTTGTGAGCGGATCAGCGGAACGAATCAGCAGCGGCGTCAGCACCGTGGTAATCACCGAAACCGCGACCGCCACCGGGTACAGAAAATCGCTGGTGACGCTCAGGCTGATGCCAAGCGTAGCGATGATGAACGAGAACTCGCCGATCTGCGCCATGCCCATGCCGATGCGCATCGAGGTACGTCCTTCCTGTCCGGCGATAAAACTGCCGACACTCACGGCGACGATCTTGCCAACGATCACGGCGATGCTGACTACCACGATCGGGCCGAGGTAATCTCCAAGTACACGCGGATCGAGCATCAGCCCGATCGTCACGAAAAAGATCGCACTGAACATGTCGCGCACCGGTTCGATCAGGCGCTCGATATTGCGCAGCGCGCGCGCCTCGGCCATCACCGCGCCGATCACAAACGCGCCCATCGCCACGCTGTAACCCAAACGGATCACCAGCAGGCAAAACCCGAAGCAAATGCCGAGCACGCTGATCAGCAGCATCTCGTTGCTTTTCACGCGCGCGACGTAGTCGAGCAGGCGCGGCACGACGAGCAAACCGACCACTAGTGATACCACGAGGAAAATGGTGAGCTTGCCGAACGTAAGCGCGACTTCCTGCGGCGAGACATTGCCGCTCACGGCGAGTCCGGTCAACAGCACCATCATGCAGATCGCTAGGATATCCTCGACCACCAGAATGCCGAAGATGATCTGCGCAAAACCTTCACGCTTGAGACCGAGCTCGTCGAGTGCGCGCACGATGATCGTGGTCGAGGAAATGGCCATCATCGCGCCGAGGAACAACGCATCCATGGTCTTCCAGCCGAAGTGCCGGCCGATCTCGAAGCCTATCCAGATCATCAAGACGATTTCGGCCAATCCAGCCACGGCGACGGTCGCGCCGACGGCGCGCAATTTGCGCAGACTGAATTCCAACCCGAGCGAAAACATCAGAAAAATAACGCCAAGCTCGGCGAGAATATCGATGGTGTGCTGATCGGTGATCAGCGGCGACGGCGGCGTGTGTGGACCGATGATCACCCCGGCTACGATATAACCCAGCACGACCGGCTGCTTAAGCCGATGGAACAGTACCGTGACCACACCGGCGATCAGCATGATGACCGCGAGATCGTGGATGAAGTCGATGGAATGCATGATTGTGTTATTGCCCTCGCGCGGCAGACCTTTGCCGACGCGTGGCAACGGGTTTGCTTAATGGCATCAGCGTAACACTGCAGCAATATGAGGTGGTGAGACGTGGACCGTCACGTCCGCAAGGATTGCATATGAATGAAAATCGAACGTTGCCGTTGCCGTTGTCGCTGTATTTCGAGCGATGCGTAGACAATTGTCAGCCGCGGTTTCATAGCATAATGCGGGCTACATATTGGCATCTGCACTGCTGCAACTGCCCGCCGCACGACTCTGGAGAACATGATGGTATCGACCAAGATTGCGAATTTGCGCGCGCTGTTGCTGTTGGTTTTTCTGGCAGCGACCACCCTCGTGATATCGGCGGCCGCTGCGCGCAGCCATTCGCGTACTCATGAGAACGCCAGCATCGGCGAATTCGATTATTACCTCGTCTCGCTGTCGTGGTCGCCGAGCTTTTGCGAAACGCATCGCGATGAAAAAGAACAGTGCGGCGGACGTGGATTCGGTTTCGTCTTGCATGGCGTCTGGCCGCAATATCTGCGCGGCTACGGTCCGCAACATTGCGCGGCGAATCAGCAGCCGGACGATGCGACGATCCTGCACACACTCGCGTTCATGCCCAGCCGTCATCTGGTGCAACACGAATGGGAAACGCATGGCGCGTGCACGGGCATGAGTCCCACGGAATATTTCGCATTGGCAGATCGCGCTTTCGCCAGCGTAAAAATTCCGGGCGCTTTCGCGGCTCCGCAAAGCGCTGCACAACTGAGTGCCAAGGATGTCGCACAGGCGTTTATCGCGGCCAATCCCGGTATGGATGACAGCATGCTCGCGGTCACCTGCAGTCGTAACGAATTGTCCGAAGTGCGTATCTGCATGGACAAGGATCTGCACCTGCAGACCTGCGGCAAGGGCGTGACAACGCAATGTCCGTCCGGCGCATTGCGCATTCCGTTGGCGCGCGGCGGTACGCGCACAAACTAGACCGCAACACAATCCCGAACGCCATACGCCACGTGTTGGCGAACTACACGACAAGAGTTTTTCATGCGCAATCTTCTGCAACAACAACTAGTGAAAGCCGGCCTGATCGACAAGAACAAAGCCAAAGCCGTGGCGCACGAACAAATGCTCGCGCAAAAACGCCAGCCGAAAGGTCAGGCCGCACCCAGCGCCGCGCAAGTCGATGCGCAGCACGCGCTAGCCGAACGCGCCGAACGCGATCGCGCACTCGCGGCACAACAAAAAGCGCAGGCACATGAGCACGAGATGCGCGCGCAAATTCGCCAGATTGTCGATGCCCACAAATTGCCGCGCGGCGGCGAAATCGCCTATGCGTTCAGCGACCATCACAAGATCCGCAACGTGCTGGTCGATAGCGGACAGCGCGCGCAGCTCGCCAGCGGCCGTTTGCTGATCGTGCGGCATGGCGACGGTTACGAAATCGTGCCGCGAAGTGCCGCGGAAAAAATCCGCGAGCGCGATGCGACGATGATCGTGCTCGATCACGCTCAGGTAGCGGCGGCGACCAGCGAAGACGATCCGTACAAGGATTTCCCGGTACCTGACGATTTGATCTGGTAGACGTGCCTGTCTGGCGGCTTAGGTGGCTGTCAGCCACGCAAAATCCAGCGCTGGACGTGTGAGAAATACCCGCTAGCGCCGGAAGTTACGAATTGTCAGCCGGTCTCACGGAACAAATTTCGTGATGCTGTTGGCGCAAAAAGACGCGTGCAATTTCTGGAACCATGGGTAAGTTTGTGACGCCTCTTGTCAACTTGTGACGTAAAGTGTAAGTTACGAGCCGTAACGAAGAAGACTAGCGAACAGGGCGTTAGGTCTACTTTCTGTGCAACCCATCACGACAGAAGAAGATCATGCAGATTGTCACTCGATTAGTCGCTTTGAGCCGTTCGATGAGCCGCACGCTGCAATTGAACCGCCAGTTTCGTGAAATCCAACGCAATATCGACACCCTTCCGGTGGTTACACGACGCGAATTGTCGGCGCTCGTGGCCAAGGAATTCGCGCTCGCCGCGGAGTCACCACATTTGTATCTCGCCGTTCCGGAACAACCAGGCAGTGACACTGCGGGCAAAGGTTCCGAGATCGGTTTCAGCCGCGTCAAATCGGATAATCGTCACGTCAAGCTGCGCGGCATTGCGCTCTGGCTCACCGTAACGTTCTTCGAGACCAAGGATTCAGCCTCCGGCGCGACGCAAACGTTGCATCGCCAGCTCATGCGCACCTTGCGTGTCCTCAAGGAAAGCATGCCTGCAGTCAAGGCCTCGGATCGCTGGATGGCCGGCGAACAGAATGATCGTGCGGTTGCCTGATCCATCTCGACGATGGGTAGTGGCGCTGAACCAACGCCTCGGTCGAATGACGCGCTCGTAGCTAAAGCAATTTGATCAAAAAAAGCCGGCGCCTAGCCGGCTTTTTTGTGGCTTATGCGACGCAAAATCCGCACACCTGCATTGATCGCGATCGACCGATCAGATCAGCAGAAACAATCCCACTGCGATGCCACCGAACAACGACCACTTCACTGCGTAGTAGGCGTAGACGTTGCGCTCCTTGAGCCTTTTGCCGACCAGGCGCACAGAGTACAAATACTTGAACGCCTTGTTGAAACCGCCAGTCTGATCGCCATCCATGTTCGGCGATGTGGCAGAGGCAAGTAGATGCCGTGCGATGAACTGATTCACGACCTGCGCCCAGCGATATTTCATCGGCCGCTCGACATCGCAGAACAGGATGATGCGATCGTGCTCGGTGCGGTTTTCGGCGAAGTGAATATAGGTTTCATCAAACATCACGCCTTCGCCGTCGCGCCAGTGGTACGGCTCGCCGTCGACGTTGATGAAACAGCGCTCGTCGTTCGGCGTGAGCAAGCCCAGATGAAAGCGCAGGGAACCGGCATACGGATCACGATGTTTGGTCAGGCGCCCGCCCGGCGGCAACTCGGCGAACATCGCGGCCTTAACTGTGGGAATCGTGCGCAATAGCGCCGTTGTGCGCGGACAATGAGCCAACGCCGAGGGATGACTGTCGTCGTACCATTTCAGGTAAAAACGCTTCCAGCCAAACTTGAAGAACGAGTTGAAACCGGCGTCGTTGAATTGCTCCGCCGCGCGAATTCGCCCGGCTTCGCGCAGGTTGATCGCTTCGTCGCGAATCATCTGCCAGTTCTGTTGCAGCACCTGCAATTCCGGAAACGGATCGGTGCTCACATACGGCGTGGTCGGCACTTTCGACAACGCGTACATGAACACGTTGATCGGCGCCATGAAACTGGAATGATCAGACATCTGCCGCCAAAACCTGTGGCGCACGCGCCCGCGCAGGTGGATGTACAACACCGAGGCAATAAACAATCCGAGCACGATCCATTTCATGGCGGCATTATCGCACGCGCGACATCAAACCCCGCTCAACAGCAACCGTGATCGCCATGATTGCCATGTCCTGGCGCCACTGCAGCACCTTGCGTCAGCCCTTGCTGGCTTGCGACGTGATGCTCGGCGATCACCTTGGCCACGCACATCGATACGCGTTTGCCGGTCGGGATATGCAGAAATTCGTTCGGCCCATGCGCGTTGGAATGTGGTCCAAGCACGCCGGTGATGAGGAACTGCGCGCCCGGAAATTTCTCGCCGAGCATGCCCATGAACGGAATCGATCCGCCCTCGCCCATGTAGGCCGCGGGTGCTCCGTAAAATTCACGCGACGCCGCATCGACCGCGGCTTCGAGCCACGGCGAAAGCGCTGGTGCATTCCAGCCGGTCGCCGCTTTTTCCAGATCGAAACTGACGTGGCAGCCGTAGGGCGGATCTTTTTCGAGCAGCGCTTTCAAGCGCTCGCCGGCCGGGACGCCATCCAAGGTCGGCGGCAAACGCAGGCTGAGCTTCACCGCCGTGAACGGACGCAACACATTGCCCGCGCTCGACAACGGCGGCATGCCATCAAGGCCGGTCACCGACAGCGCCGGACGCCACGTGCGATTCAACACGAGTTCGGCGAGATCGTTCGACATCGGCTGCATGCCATCGACGAACGGGAATTTCGCGAATACCGCATCGCCGAGCACCTCACCGGAACGCCGCGCCTGTTCGATCCGTTGCGGCGGAATCTCAACGTAAAAATCGTCGAGGCGAATCTTGCCAGTGTTCTCGTCCTCCAGTCGCGACAGCAGTTGCCGCAGGATGCGAAAGCTCGATGCGACCACGCCCGAAGCATCGCCCGAATGCACGCCCTCGGTCAGCACTTCGACGCGCAGATTGCCGCCGGTCATGCCGCGCAGGCTGGTCGTGAGCCAGAGCTGATCGTAGTTGCCGCAGCCCGAGTCCAGACACACCACCAGCGATGGTTTGCCAATGCGCGCGGCCAGATGGTCGACGTAAAACGGCAAATCGTAACTGCCAGATTCTTCGCACGCCTCGATCAACACGACGCAGCGCGAATGTGCCACGCCTTGCGCCTGCAGAGCGGCGATCGCGGCGAGCGACCCGAAGATGGCGTAACCGTCGTCCGCGCCACCACGACCAAACAATTTGTCGCCTTCGATCACCGGCTGCCACGGCCCGAGATGTTCGGCCCAGCCGGTCATTTCCGGTTGTTTGTCGAGATGACCGTACAGCAATACGCAATCATCGCCGGTGCCGGGGATATCCATGAAGATCAGCGGCGTGCGGCCGGGCAGCCGCACAATTTCAAGTTGCATGTCCTTGATCGGCTGCTTTTTTGCCCACGTCGCCAGCTGTGTAGCAGCCTGCTCCATGAAGCCGTGCTCGACCCATTGCGCGTCGAACATCGGCGACTTGTTTGGAATCTTGATGTACTCGACCAACTCCGGAACGATCTGGCTATCCCACAGATCGGCAACAAAATCACGCACGCGACTGGTATCCACAAGCACCTCGGTTGAATCGGTTATTTGGTTTAGACAACTAGTTTAACGCGTCGGCTGCGGGCTGTATGCCGCCCGTCGCTCGCTCACGAAAATGCGACGAAGGCCGCGACCAGGATCATGCAGATGCCGAACGCGATGCCTTGCGCACGCATCGCCGCCTGACTCTTGATCCGGCTGAACAATACTTGCCCGCAATAAATCCAGACGAAATGGCAGACGAATCCGACGAGGACAAACACCAGCGCCATCTGCGTCACCTGCGCAACCAGCGGCAACGCCGGATTGAGGAACTGCGAAAACATCACGAGGATCATCGAATGCACTTTCGGATTCAGCGATAACGACGCAAAGCCGTCGAAGAAACTCAGCGGTTTCAATTCCTGCTGCTCGGCCATTGCCGATGAGCGGAAAAAACACCACGCCAGATACAAGATGTATAACGTGCCGCCCCATTTCAAGACCTCGTAAGCGAACGGATGTGCCTTGACGATCTGGCTCAGGCCGAAGCCGTAGACGAGGCACCATAAAAAATTTCCGGATTCGAATCCGAGCCAGAACGGCAGCGTGCCGCGCACGCCGAATTTACCGCCGGCGGCAGCCAGAATCGTATTGCCGGGTCCGGGACTGAGGATCATCGGTATCGCAAAGCTCAGAATCAGTCCCCAGATTTTCAGTTCGATCATGTTCCCGCCCTCGGCAATTTTTCAAATACGACATCGGTTTGTGGATTGGATTAGGCCGGGTTTTCGGTGCTGCGCAAAACGATGTATTCTCATCAACTCCATTAGAAAATCTGATCGAATGGCGCGCCGACTGCCACCTCTCACCGCACTGCGCGCGTTTGAAGCCGCCGCAAGGCATCGCAGTTTCACGCGCGCCGCGAACGAGCTGCATGTGACCCAGGCCGCGATCAGCCATCAGGTAAAACAATTGGAGGATTGGCTCGGCCTGAAACTGTTCGAGCGCAGCGGCCATGCGCTGACCTTGACCAGCGATGGCAAGAATTATTTGCCGCCGCTAAGCAAGGCGTTCGATGCTCTGGCCAACGCGACGGAACGCTTGAGCGCCGCGACTTTGGCAGGGCCGTTGCGCATCACCGCGCTGCCGTCATTCGCAACAAAATGGTTGATGCCACGGCTTGGACGTTTCCAGGCCGTACATCCGAACATCGATTTGCATGTGACCAGCGCGCAGGCGCTACATGATTTTTCCAGCGGCGAATTCGACATCGGCATACGCCTCGGTCTGGGCCGCTGGCCCGGGCTGCGCGCTGATCTGATCGCACACGAAAATCTATCACCGTTATGCAGTCCGCGATTGCTCGACGGATCGCCGCCGCTGCGCGAGTTATCCGATTTGCGTCTGCACACCTTGCTGCATGACCAGCCGCAGGATCAATGGCCGCGTTGGCTCGAAACGTTCGATGGCGGCGATCCGGCTTTACGCAGCGGCCCGGGTTTCAGCGATTCGAGCCTGGTGCTGCAGGCGGCGATCGACGGTCATGGCATCGCACTCGGGCGCTTATTTCTTGCCGCTGATGACATTGCCGCGGGGCGATTGGTCAAACCGTTCGCGCAACGGTTGGCGAATGATTTCAGCTACTGGCTGGTGTATCCGAAATCGGCAGCCGAAAAACCGCGTATCGAGGCTTTCAGTGCGTGGTTGTTCGCCGAGGTACAGGCCAGCATCGATGCGGTTGCGCTGGATCTACCCAAGAATCCTCAGCACGCTTTGCGTTAGACTTTGCCGCCGCATTCTACGAGCCTTGCATGATCTTGCCCCACTACCACATCGCGCCGTCACTGATTCCGGGTGCCGGCAAAGGCTTGTTTCTGGATGAGCCGGTGGCGCGTGGCGCGCTGATCACCGCGCCGGACGATATCCGCCGGGTCTACCGCTGGGACGAAGTCAACGCATTGCCGAACGCAGCCGAATTATTGCCGGCGACGGTGCGCTGGTTTCAGGATTACTACACCATCAGCGACGACTGGCCGGATGAGTGTTACATCAACCATGCTTTCGCTCCGAGCGGACTCTGGCATCTCGGTTTTGTGTTCGCGATGCAGGTATTGCCGATCGGTACCGAAATTACGGTGGATTATCGCCACCTGCTCGCACCCGGACAGGAAGAAGACTTTCGCGATGCGCTGAGCGGCGAAAAAATCATCGGCTATAGCTGGGCCGAAAGCCTCGGTCATTCCACACGACAATTGTCCGAATTGCTGCGTTGAAAGAGTCGAGCCGATGCGCCTGTTGACCACCGCCGACTATCGCCGCATGCGCTGGAAAAACGGTCTCGGCTGGACCACCGAAATCGCTGTTTCTCCCGCCGATGCAATAGCGGATTACGACTGGCGCGTGAGCATCGCCGAGATCGAAAACGATTGCGCGTTCTCGGCTTTTCCAGGATTCGATCGCACGCTGTTGGTATTGCACGGTGCGGGCATTGAACTGACCTTCGACCAAGCACCGAGCGTGATCTTGCACGAGCGAGATCGACCTGCGCAGTTTGCCGGCGAATGGCAGGCGACGTGCCGGTTGCTCAATGGTCCGACGCGCGACTTCAATGTGATGACCCGGCGCGGCATCGTCAGCGCCGAATTGCTGCATCGTCCGCTGGTCGGCGCGATGTGGTTCCATGCCAGTGCGCACAGCGAATGGCTGATCCACATGCTTGCTGGCAGCGCAAAAGTCGCGGGTCTGACGAAGCCGCTCGAAACCGGCGACAGCTTGTGGTTATCGCCGCACAGCGGTCACCGATTGCTCGATGGCGGTGGCGATTTGCTCGTGGTCAAATTCACTCGCATTACCGCGAATGCAGCGACGGATATTTCATCGCGCGGGCTGTCGTTGCATCCGCATTCGCGGCCTTCGGATTCGCCGGAAAAATAGTCCACGCGATGGCGATCATTCGCCTGCGCGCTGGCCGCGCCGACGGTTGCGCGCACGCAGAGAATGCAGCGGCAATGCGATGAGGCCAAACAAACCGATCAGCCAATGTACCAATGAAGCAATATCGCGCCAGCCTTCGTCGCCGAGGTAATACAGCAGATATCCCGACAGCCCGAGTACGGCAAACAGACTGACAACCGTGATGCCGGTGGTGCGATGCCGCCGCAACGCCCATGCGGCAGGAATGTGCGCCGCCCACAACAGCCCACCGAGCCACAACGCGGCGAACGCGAACGCGCCATGCACGCGCAAAACCCACGCTTCCAGCGGATGCGGCAGGAGACCGAACTCGGTTTTTTCGCGCAGATAAAAATGCAGAATCAGCCAGATCGAGCCCGACAGCCACGTGCCGCCGAGGATGGCGTAGACCAGATATTCGCGACGCTTCGACAAGCGTGCGGTCTGGCGATGGACGATGATTGTGCGCAGTTTCATTCGCCGCGCAGAGTACGCCATCCGCGCTGCGAATCGTAGCGGCAAACCTGCGCGCCGTAGCGTGGCAACAGTTTCGCGGCAATACGCGCATCGGCCAGCACGATCTTGGTCAGTGCATCGGCATGCATGCAACTCGGTGCGATCACGCTGACCGAACTGTGCGTGCCGACCGCGCCGCGGCGCTTGCCGTGAACATGCGGGCCGAGCCAGCCGGTTGCGGCACGGCGGCGCTCGAAATATCCGGCACTGGTCGCGACCGCGGCATCGCGCAGTTCGAGCAACGGCAACGTGTTTTGCGGCGCGCGTGGATCACGCACATGCACCGTTTGCGCGGCTGCGCCAAACACCGCGAGATCGCCACCGGCGTTGACACCACCCGCCGTCGCACCCGCATTGCGCAAAATGCGGATCGCACAATCCACCGCATAACCTTTGGCAATGCCACCGAGATCGATCCACAACGCACGATGCAAGCGAACCTGCGACTCAGGCAGCAATTCGATATTGGACCAGCTCGCCGCCGGATCGGGTTCGCCGCTATCTCGCGGACGCGGCAGAAAATTCCACGCGACCAATTGTGCGGCGATGGTCGGATCAAAACATCCGCGCGATTCCTCGGCGAAAACCAACGCGGTTTGCAGCACGTTCCAGGTATGCGGATCGACTTGCACCGCGCTGCCGGCGCGCGCGCGATGCAGACGCGCGAGATCGCTGTCGGGCTCGTGAAAACTCATGCAGCGATGGATCGTCGCAATCTCGGCAAACGCGGCATCAGTGGCTGCAACAGCATCGGCTTCGGCCAAACCATCGACGCGGATTTCGACCAACGTGCCGAGCCACGGCCGCGCGCGCAGCAGTTGCACGATCTCAGCCCGAGGTCGGCTTGAGCACTTGCGCGTAAAGCTGCACGAGTCGGCGCACACCGTCGGTGAGGTGGCGACACGACAAGGTAGCGCCAGAGATATTGCGGATATCGTTATCGAGCCGCAGCGGATACTGCGCGGTCTTGCCGAGGAACTGTTTGCGCCACGCCGGCAAGCGAATTTCCGCACCATGCGTCTCGCGATATTCGAGCACATCAAGCGCGATGATCTTGCCATCAGCATCCAGCGCGAGCGCGTAACTGATCGCCTCGGCCTTGCCGATCACCTGATCGACGATCAGCCAGCCGAGGTTTTTCTGACCCGCTCGCGCCTGCCAGATTTTCGGCGCGGAAATCGACAATGCCGCTTCGCCTTGATCAAGCGCGCGCCGCTGCGCTTCGGTCAATGCCAGCGGCACATCGACAAAACCGTCGGCCTGCGCAAACGCCGCACGCTGCGCCTGCTCGACACTCAGGTATTGCACCGCGTAAGCCGCGTGGTAGGCAGGCAACGCGGCAGCGGCACCGAGCGGAATCAACCAACGCAGTTGCATGCAATCACTCCGTCAAACAAATCGCAATTAGAACTGGAAGCCGACGCCGAGATCAAATCGATTGCGATCCGATTCGTTGCGGAACTGCTGGTAGTCGGCCTTGAACACCACGTTCGGATTGAGCCAGTAGTTCACGCCCGCGGTCCACAGTTTGGACGTCACAAGCGGATCGACGCCCAAGCCGAGCGGAATCGCTTCGTACGATGCGGCGGTGTTGTATTCCTCGTAACGTACGAACGGCGCAATCGCCGAACCGTCATGCTCCCATGCGCGCCACGCGCCCTGCACATAACCACCCCAGAAAGATTTCGGCACCGGCGTCGGATTGCCGATAAACGTGAGGTTGAGATTCTCGGTGTCGCTGATCGTGCCGCGTGTATACAAAGCCGACAAATCGAACGGACCGGTCTGCCAACGGACGTGGCCTTCGCCGAGCAAAAGACGCGCGTTGTTCGCAAGGAAACCCGGCTGGCCCTGACCGATCTTGCCGGTAAATACGCCGCCGCCGACGGTCAATCCCGGAATGCCTTGCCAGTTCGCTGCGGCGAATACCGAAGGATCGCGCGCCTTCGCCAATTGCAGCTCCTGGTGGATGCTACCGAGCGGCGATTCGCGGCCTTCAGGCGAGGTCGGATCCCAACGACTCAGATCTGGACCGGTAGTCACGCCGGTGCTCCAATTCAGGCCGAATTCGGTATTGCCGTAAAGCGACACGCCGCCTTCGCGCCAGGTCGATGGAATGATCGCGGTCTCGACGAAGTTGCGATACACGCCGTAATAATTGGTCGGCTCGTGATGCTCGTTGAGCAAGCCGAGCGGAATCAGCATGAGGCCCGCGCGCACGCCGTAGTTCGGTTGCAATTGATGTTCAATGTAGAGCTGCTCGACTTCGGCTTCGCCTTGATCGTCGGCAGACGCCACTGCGTGCTCCCACTCGAATTCGCTGACGATGCGCGTGTTCTCGTCGAACGCATGGATGAAGCCGAACACCGCGCGCGCCAGATCGGCCTGCGTGGCGGATTTGTCCTTGGTCGGACGCGTGTAATTCATTTCGCCATAACCGTATAGCGTGGTGGCCGAAGCCGCCGTGTTGAGAATGCTGCTCTGCATCGGCGCCGCGCCCGGCAGCGATGCAGCATCGGCATTCGCTGGCAAGGTCGCTACAGATGCGGGCGCAGCTGATGCTGTGGCTGCAACGGCAGGAGCGACCGCCGCCGGTGCCGCATGCATCTGTTGAACTTCATGCTTGAGTTCGACCAACTGCGCGCGCAGCTCGGCAACCTCGGCACGCAAAGCCGCTTCGTCGTTATCAGCGGCGTACGCGGCGGGCAACGCGGCGAGACCGAGCGCAAGAGTGATGGCCAGTGCTACGGGACTGATTGAAAAAGCAGCGCGCATCGATGTATCTCCGAAAATTTTGATGGCTTTATTTGTTCAGACTGCGCGCGGGATCGGCGGTGTTGCTCAGCGCGTCGTACCCGTCGGTGAGGGTTTGCAGGAACACCACCAGATCGGCGATTTCGTCTTCGTTCAAACGCGGCGCTTCGCCCGGATGACGGTCGTACGGCACTTCGCTGGTATTGACGTTTTTGTGGAACTCGACCGGCAGATCGTTGAACTTCTGCGCGACGCCATTCGCATCGAGCGGATAGAACTGCTCCGGGTTGGTATCGCGACGCACGTAGAAACGGATCGCATCGGTCAAGGTCGTGAAACTGCCATTGTGGAAAAACACCTGGCGCGTGGCGACATTGCGCAGAGTCGGCACCTTGAACGCGCCGCACAGATCGGTGTGATCAGCCAGATCGGCGCGGAACGGGCCACACAAACCCAGGTCGTAATAGGCAGCATCGGCATTCGCAGCGATGGCGGTATTACGCGGCAAGCCGAGATTGTCGTAGGTGTAGTCGGTGAAAACCGGTGGCGAACCATCACTGCCGCGAGTGCTCGGATGACAACCCAGGCACTTGCCCTTGTCGGGACGATTGAACAGCGAAAACCCACGCAGCTCCTGCGCCGAAAGTTTCACCTTGCCGGCCAGGAAATAATCGTATTTGGAATCGAACGGATGGAAACCCGGATCGGTCGCTTCGTATTTTTCCAGCGCAAACTGCATGCGGAAAAATGCGCCGTCGATATCATCGAACACGTTGTTGCCGAACACACGACGAAAGTCATCGGCGTAGCTAGCGTTGGCCAATCGCGCCACGGTCTCGGCGTGGGTGCCGTTGGCCATTTCGTGTGGCGCCAGCAACGGCCGCTCGGCCTGTTCCAGCAAACTGTTGGCGCGACCGTCGCGATTAAAACCGCCGGCCGGTGTGCCGTCGCTCTCGAAATGGAACGCGATACCGAGATTCAGATAACGCAGCGAAGGCACTGCGCGAAATCCCGGCACGTCGAGAAACGCGCCACCGGACTGCACCGCGAGCGCATTGCTTTGCGCATGCGCGTGAGCAGGATCGTGACACGTCGCGCAGGACATCTTGCCCGACACCGACAGCGACGGATCGAAGAAAATCGCCTTGCCCAGCGCCACGGGCGTTGCTGGCGGCGTGGTTGATTGGGCCTGCGCAAGAGCGATGCTCGCAAACGCAAGCAAACAACACGCGAAAATATTGTGCGCGCGGCGCAACGCACGTGTGTGGTGAAATGATTTCAAATGCATGAACCCAGCCCCGGAACGCAATGACTACTGCCTCAACCGTGATCGTTCGGTCATTTGTTGCGGCCAGTCTGAGTAGATATTCAGACTCAATCCAGTAGTGCAAATGATAACGATTCTTATTGTGGTTGACAATACTGGCGCGTTACCCCGCCGTCACTTCATATGCCCTTTATTTCGGAGGATGAACACAGATTTACCGTTTTTCCGATAGCGAACCAGCGCGACGAACATGTGGAAAAACGCCGCAAGAAAACCCATGCTGCGATTGGTTTTGAACCAAGCGCGGAGTCGCGGGTCAGGTATATCCGCAATCTCATTGCAAACGACGTTGCGCCAACGTGGTTTTGTTTCGACTCGGGAGAGATCGTGTGAAAAAAGAGATCGTGGATTTCGTGAAAAATTATCGCGGGATGGGTTTGTTCCTAGTGCTGATGATCGTGTTCCGCAGCTCGTTCGCCGACTGGAACACGGTGCCGTCCGGCTCGATGCAGCCGACCATCGTCGAGGGCGATCGCATCCTCGTCAACAAGCTCGCCTACGATCTCAAGATTCCGCTAACCCACACCAGCGTGTACGACTTTGCCGAACCGCAGCGCGGCGATATTGTGATCTTCGATTCGCACGTGCTCGACATGAAGCTCGTGAAGCGTCTCATCGGACTGCCCGGCGACGTGGTGGCGCTGCGCGACAATCGGCTGATCGTGAATGGTGTCGAGGCGCAATATTCGAACGTCGAGCATCTGGCCGATGGCATCGTCGCGCAGGAAACTTTCGGCGGTGTGTCGCATCGGATCAAGCTCGCGCCGAGCGGTATCAGTCGCTACAGCAGCTACGGCCCGGTCACTGTGCCGGACGGCCAGTATCTGATGCTGGGTGACAATCGCGACAACAGCGAAGACAGTCGATTCATCGGATTCGTGCCGCGAGCAGAAATCGTCGGCAGAACCGAACGCGTGGTGCTGTCATTCAACTACGACAATTATTATTTGCCGCGCAAGGATCGGTTTTTCCACACGCTGTAATGCGTTTCAAGATGCGCCCAGATCCGCATTGGGATGCGGCTAAGCAGCGCTTATTTCGCTGCACACCTTGCGATGATGCGTGCCGCTGGCGCGATCATCACGCCTACGAATTGCTCGTGAAAGACCGACGCGAGACGCCGTTCAGGGATCGTTATTTTGCGATCGTCGAGATTCTTCCGGGCGGGAAATACGCGCGCGCGAAAAATTACCACCGCGCGCCACTGGCTGCCTGAAGCGCAAAAAAAAGACTCGCCTTTTGGGCGAGCCTTTTTTTACTTAACGCATGGCGAAACGATCAGTGGCAATTTCCACCTTCGAAGCCGTCGGTGAAGATGTAGTCACCGATGGTGTTCAACGCTTGCGTTTGAATCGAATCGATCCACCAGCCCGAGTGCGTATCGTAGCTGCGTGAACCACCTGCCGTACCCAAGCGCCAGCGAAACTTGACGGTACCACCAACTGCCGACGGTGGAATGATGGCGGTCGTGGTGATGAAACCACCCGAATTGCCACTCCATACCGCGCGGGTCGAGGCCGGTTGATCGATCGGGTTGGGGAAACCCGGATCGAGATGCGAATTATAGCCACCCGCATAGAACGATCCGCCCGCGGCCACCAAGTCGGTGTAAGGCCCGCCATTGATGGAAATTTCGAGCACGCCGCCATTGTAGGCGCCGTTGTTGGTCGGGCTTGCATCCGGCGTCCACAGATAATAGCTGTGGCGGAAATTCACGTAGGGGATATCGGTCGAGTTCACTGCGAACGTCGTGGAATACAAGCTGACATCGGCGTAATCGAGCGTGTCATCGAGAAACGCAGCATTCGGGCCGGTATCGCTATAGCCCACGGCACGGGTAATGAACGGCGCAGTCGTCGGAGCGCCGACCACCGTCGATGTCCAGCCGGAGGGCAAGGCCGGCGGTGTTACGCCGTCGAAGTTCTGGCCGATGCACGTGTTGGTGAGCGCACTAGGCACAGACCCCGCGGCCCCTGCCAGAACTGGCGCAAACAGTGCGAACAACAGCGCTGCCGGCAACAGTCGATTCTTCATCACATTCCGCATAACTTTATCCCCGCATGTATTGGATTCACGATCTGGCGCAGCGAATTCGCCGACGCCGCGCACCTGGGTTTGATTCATCGTCTGTGCGCTCATTGCACCGGAGCTCCCACGGCCTGTGCTGCGTTGATGAAGCCATAACCGTCAACCGGGCTGTAACCCGCACCGATTCGGTTGCGCATCACGCCACTGAAGGTGCCGGTCGAGGTCGTACCCGAGAACGTCATGCCGTTCGGGTTGATCGTGCCAGTCGGGAGCGATACACCGCCGCCGAACAGGTCACCGAGGTAACCGGAACTCTGCGTGCCGCCAGTCGGGCCAGTACCAGGAACTGTACCTGTAACCGACGACGAATGGTTCGGGCCACGCGCCACGGTGTAACGCAGAACCTTGCCACTGGTGAAGCTGCTGTCGAAGGTCAGCCCCATCGTCCACCACTGGTTTGTGCCGTTCGAAGGCAGCGGCGCGAGGTTGGTATAGGCCACAGCAGTCACCGAGGCCGCCAGCACGCTTGAGGCACTGCCCACGGTGAATGCCTTGACCGCCGGCAGGAACGACAGCCCAGGGTAGCTGTTCTCGAAGTAGGTCACGGTCGGTGGTGTGGTGGCCGGAGTCACGTCGGCATAGCCGTTGTTGCCGCCCGTCACGTGGCCGCCCGTTGCAGCCGTCGCATCCGGGTTGAACTTCAGCGCGGTCAGATTGCCTGCTCCGATGTAGCTTACCGAGATCGCGTTGGCGTCCTGTGAACCTGTGCCGGTTCCAGCCGTGCCGCTACCATCACTGCCGACCACAATCCGGATGGTCTCACCGCTGCTGGTGGTTGCGAAACCACTGGCGTATGACGGATCGAGGTCATGGCTGAAGGTATTGTGCTCAAGCAACGTGGTCATCTGCGTCGGCGTCAGGCTGTGATGACCGCCATGCGCCTGCAATACCAGGGCACCGATGGCCGCCGCATGCGGACCCGCCGCACTGGTACCGGAGAAGTTGCCGTTGGTGTCGCTGTCAGAGCCTGAGTCACCGACAAAGTAGACGTTCATGTTTGACGAAACGTTACCGGCATCGGCCGCCGCAAGACGCGGTTCGCGACGGATTTCGGGCAGCGGCATGAAGTTGCCGTTGGCATCGAAATAGATCCGCACCGGACCTGGTGAGGTGAAGATTTCCGGCAACGACGGACGGAACACACTATAGGCCGCCATACCGTTGGTGCCGACTGCCATGGCGTGGCCAGACGTGGTAACGGTGTTGTAGGTGAAATACTCCGCCGGCCCGATGCCAGTCGCACCATTGCCCGGGATCAAATACCGCACATGCGTTGGGCCACCATTTGGAGCCACATTGGCACGAGCGATCACGTATTGCACCTGAGTCTGAGCCGGAGTCGTGCCGGTCAGACGCGGCGTCACACCGATTTCGATCGGCTCGTTGGTGGCGAAGTTGTTACTGACCAGCGAGCTGTTCGGCAGATAGTTGCCGTTCATGTCGAACACAAGCAGGTTGACGTCGGTAGAAATGCTGTTGCCGGTGAAGCCCGAGGCGGTGCGCACGGTCACGGTGTAGGTGCCGATAGCAGCCGCGTAATGCGACACCACGACGCTATAACCTGTGCCGGTAACGGGTGCAAAGAAACGCACAATTTCATCGGTACCCGTGTCTTGCGGTCCGATCACGACGTTGCCGCTTGGATCCTTCACGGTAACGATCGAATCGAAGGTACTGCCGGCGTTTGCGGTCGAATCGACTTCGATCAGGCTGCCCGCAGTGATCGAGGCCGTGACGTTGAACGTCTGACTCGCTGAGGTGCTCGGATCTTCGATATCACCGGGCGCCGTCAACAGCGTTGCGGTGAAGTTCGGCGCGGTGTTCTGATCGTAAGGATCATTCCACTGCAGTACGGTCGGCGAATTGTTGGTCTGACCGATAACATTTACCGTCTGGGCAATGTCCAGTGCGCCTGGGACCGGATTGAAGTTGTGGAAGCCGCCGGCGTATAAGCCGGTCGGTATGGTTGCCAGGTTAATGTTGGAGCCAACCAGTGCGGTATTGGTCGCTGAGGTATTGCCCGTGCCGTTGCCGACCCAGCGCAGTTCGGAATCGTAGCCGTTGGTGCCGATATCGTTCGCAGCCGATGAGAAATAGCTCACACCGAAGGCAACCGCATCATTGACGCCCGCACCGATGATGCCGTCCTGAAAGTACGGTTCATCGAAGTAGCCAACGTCATCGCAGATGGTATCGGCAGCGAAAGTCTGGCCCGGATACAGGTTGGCCGGAATGCCGGCGAGCGAGCGGATATTGTTAGCAAAACCCACTTCACCGGTATTTGCCGTAGCGAATGCAAGCTGGGCTTTCGGCGCCATTTTGTAACCGATCTGGATCATGCCGCGACCTTCATCGTCGCTTGTGCCGTCGGAAAGATCATCCTGCAGCACCACGACCGGCTGGGTGTTGACCGGGTTGGACGGATCGCCCGGCAGGTCGAAGTTGGTGACGTCGATCGACGCGGGATGCGGATCTGGCAAGCCCGTCTGCACACTAGTCGTGTGCGCGTTGTAGCTATTCGAGATGAAGCCGATGCTCATGCCCTGGCCTTCCCAGTCGGCAGTCGCCGCAGGGTTGTAGTACTGGTTGATCTTGTCGATACCGTGCTGGAACACGCCCTGATCGAACGTAGTACCAAGACGCTTATAGGTACCGCCAATGACAGCGCCAGGCTCAGGCGCTGCCGCTTGGGCATTGTTCGGCGTCGAGGAGTGTGCATGACGCGGCTGCAGCTCTAGAATGACCGAACGCACGCCGGTGGAGTTAGCTAGCGCGGCAACGTCAGCCGGCGCGACCCAAGCATTGAAGACGCCGACGTGACGATAGCTGTTGTCCACCGCAGTCACTTCGAGTGAGGCGATCTGGCTCGGCAGCGAGCTGGTGAGTGCTGCTGCGCTTTTGTTTGGCGACGGATTCACGCGTACCAGGTAACGACCGTTGGCGTCCTTGATCGCCAACGCATCCATGCTTTGTGCCTGTTCGGTGACGAACCCTTGATACGGCGCCGCAGCCTGCAAGGCCGCGCCTTTCAGGCCAGCGACGGCAACATTGCTGGCGACGATCTTGTCGAGACCGTTGCCGAGATTCTGCGGCACCGGCTGCGCGGCGAAGACTGGAGCAGCGAATACCGCGAGTGACGCACACGCCAGCAGGGCTGAAGATCTTACGCGTGAGTGTTGATAAAAGATGGCGATACGACGGGACAACGAGAGCATGATGAACCTCGTGAAATTGGTAAACAAATTTTGGGGCAATTAGCCGGCACCTGCGGAAGCTCCTGCAACGTTGGCAATCCATCGTTGAATGGATGGTGTTGAGGATCTCTGGGTGCGAAAACGAGGCTTCCTGAAAAATTCCTGAATCCGCAGCTATCCGTTATATGCGAAGTTGTAACAACTGGCAATCCGTCCAGCGGCCTTTTTTGCCGCATCCAGTATTTTTACATCAGTTAAGATTTTTTCAGGAATGTAAGCTGCTTTGTTTTGACAAATGGCGTTGTCGCACATTAACCGACTGAAGCCTGAGCTGCGAACAGTCGCTTGGACAAAATCTCGAAGCGCAAATCATCGCGCTTGGGCAAGCCGAAACGGGCATCGCCGTAAGGAAACGGTTTGAAGATGCCAGTGCGTTGATAACCCCGACGTTCGTACCACGCGATCAGTTCGTCGCGAATCGAAATCACTGTCATCTGCATGTCGCAACACTGCCAATCATTGCGCGCGATACGTTCACCCTCGGCCAGCATCGCGCGACCGATACCGCTGCCCTGTTCGGTCGGGTTGACTGAAAACATGCCGAAATAGCACGCATCATTCTGCCGCTCGATATGCGCGCACGCGCGCAGTTCGCCGCTGCTATGCGTGAGCAACAACACGCGACTGTGCTCGTGTGCGATCAGACGAGCGACGTCGGCGGCATCGGTGCGTTGTCCGTCGAGTATGTTGGCTTCGGTAGTCCAGCCCTGGCGACTGCTGTCGCCGCGATAGGCGGATTCGACCAAGGCAACGATGGCATCGACATCGGCAGCGGTGGCGTTACGGAAATTCAAAGTGTCGCTCACGGTGTTGGTGACTCCGCAGTTTCGGTGGTGATGGATGGGTGCTTGTCCCACGCCGCGAGCAACGTCGCCCACGGCAGCAACGCACATTTCAAGCGTGCCGGATAACGACGTAATTCGCCCAGCGCTTCGAGCTCGCCGAGATCGCCGAGATCGCCGGAGGCGCTCGCACCAGGGCCGGCGCGCAGCGATGCATCGAAATCTACGAACAGCGTTTCTATTTGCTCGCGGCGCAGACCGATTACACGTTCGCTCATCATTGATGCGGTCGCCGTGGTGATCGCGCAGGATTCGCCGCTGAAGGAGATGTCGCGCAGCACATCCTCATCGATGCGCAATTCGATGCGCACATGATCGCCACACAATGGGTTGTGACCGACGGCATTGTGCGTCGCCTGCAGCAACGCTCCGTAATGACGCGGCGCGCGATGATGATCGAGCACGATTTGTTGATAGAGATTGGCGACGGACATGGCGCCTAGTTTATCTGCGATGCCGGAAGAAAATTCAATGGCAGTTTTTCATTGCGGGCGAGTCCGGAATTATTCGGGCTTCGCCAGCACGCACAGCTACAACAGCATGTTGCGCGCACGCAGCAGCGCGGTGATGAAAATATCGATCTCGTCGCGCGTGTTGTAGAACGCGAGCGATGCGCGAGCGGTCGCAGCCACACCGAAGAACTGCATCAACGGATGCGCGCAATGATGCCCCGAACGTACGGCCACGCCATCGGTATCGAGAATCGTCGCGAGATCGTGCGCGTGCACGCCTTCGATCAGGAATGAAATCACCGCCGCCTTGCCGGGTGCCGTGCCGAAAATGCGCATGCCAGGAATCGTATTCAGTTGCTCAGTGGCGTAACCGAGCAAATCGTTTTCGACGGCACGAATGGTTTCGATGCCGAGCGCATTGATGTAGTCGATCGCCGCTCCGAGCCCAATCACACCGGCGATATTCGGTGTGCCGGCCTCGAACTTGTACGGCAACTCATTGAAGATGGTTTTGTCGAACGTGACCTGCTTGATCATCTCGCCACCGCCCATGAACGGCGGCATCGAATCGAGAATCGCACGCTTCGCCCAGAGCATGCCGGTGCCGGTCGGGCCGAACATCTTGTGTCCGGTAATCGCGTAGAAATCGCAGCCGAGCGCTTGTACATCGATGCGCAAATGCGGCGCTGCCTGCGAGCCATCAACAAGCACCGGAATGCCGCGCGCGCGCGCCATCGCGGTGATGCGCGCGATCGGATTGACCGTGCCGAGCACATTCGACACGTGCGTCAGCGCGAGCAGTTTCACGTGCGGCGTAAGCAGCGCATCGAGCTGATCGAGCAGCAGTTCGCCCGATGCGCTGATCGGCGCGACTTTGATCTTCGCGCCAGTACGTTCGCAGACCAGCTGCCACGGCACGATGTTGGCGTGATGCTCCATCTGCGTCAGCAGGATCTCATCACCGGGTTGCAGCCGCGGCAACGCCCACGAATACGCCACGAGATTGATCGACTCAGTCGTGCCGCGCGTGAAAATTACCTCATCGCGCGACGGCGCATTGATGAACGCGCGCAACTTGTCGCGTGTCGCTTCGTACAACGCCGTCGCCTCGCTGCCGAGCGTATGCACCGCGCGTGAAACATTGGCGTTGTGGCGGCGGTAATAACCATCCACTGCCTCGATCACGCCCAGCGGTTTTTGTGCGGTATTGGCGTTGTCGAAATATACCAGCGGCTTGCCGTGCACTTGACGCTGCAACGCCGGGAAATCGGCGCGATAACGCTGCACATCGAACTCGGCAACAGCGGTGGAACGAATGATCGCACTCATGGGTGCGCGGCCTGCGGCAAACGCGCCTGCAACAGCTGGGTCACATGTTCGCGCAACACTGCCGGCTCGATCTGCGCCAGGGCTTGCGCGCAAAATGCCTGGATCAAAAGCACGCGCGCCTGGGCCAGCGGCAGACCACGCGAGCGCAGATAAAACAGCGCGCTTTCGTCGAGCTGGCCGACAGTCGCACCGTGACTGGCTTGCACTTCGTCAGCATAAATTTCGAGCACGGGTTTGGTATCGATTTCGGCCTGTGCCGACAGCAGCAGGTTCTTGTTGCTGAGTCGCGCATCGGCGCCATCGGCGCCGGCGTGGATGGTGATTGCACCATTGAACACACCGCGCGCGCGGCCATCGGCAACACCGCGCCAGAACAAATCACAACGCGTATTCAACGCGCGATGATCGACGCTGAGCTGGTTGTCGACATGCTGGCGTTTGTCCAGCACGAACACGCCACGCACCGATGCTAACGCGTGATCGCCAACCAGATCGATACGCAAATCGTGACGCGCCAATGCCGTTCCAAGATCGAGATTATTCAACTGCAAGCGCGCATGTTTCGCGAGCGAAAATTCGCTGCGCTGGATCAGGCTGGCTTGTTCGCCTTCGTTCTGCATACGCAGCAGATTCAGCGTCGCATTTTCGCGCAGACGATATTCGGCAAAGACATTACCCAGATTGGCATGTGTTGCAGCGCCGAGATGATGTTCGACGATATCGAGTCGCGCGCCTTCGCCGAGTTCAAAAATATTGCGCACGTGCCAGGCAATATCCGCAGCAGCAGGCGCACCGATAAAGACCAGATGCAGCGGCGTCATGATTTGCGCGCCCGCCGCAACTCGCACTACCGCACCATCGCGCGCGAACGCCGCGTTCAGACGCGCAAAACTCTCGGCATTATTCGTGAAATTGCGCCCAAGAAAAAAACGCAGCGGCTCGGCATCACCTTGCAACAGCGCGCTGAGCGGCTGCACATCCAAGCCTTGCGGCAAGTCGGCGAGCCGGGAAAGATCAGCGCGAAACGAGCCATTCACAAAAACCAGACGCGCACCATCCAAACCGGGCAAGGCAAGCTCGGCAGGATCGATCGCGTGTTGCACCGCTTGCGTATCGCGCGATGCAAATGCTCGCTGATCGAGCGCGCGCAGCGCCGTGTATTTCCACGTTTCATTGTGCGTCGTCGGCAAACCGCTTTTAGCGACCGCTTGCAAATTATCGTGGCGCGCCGCATTCAGCCACGCGATTCCACGCCCCGGCTGCGACGTCTTGTCAGCCGCAAAAGCATCCAGTAGCGATTGCACGAAAACACTCATGGCGTGGCCGCGGTATCCGCGAGCTTGCGCTGTTGCAACCACGCGTAACCTTGCTCTTCGAGTTTCAGCGCGAGGGTTTTGTCGCCGCTCTGCACGATCTTGCCATCGGCCAGCACATGCACAAAATCCGGCACGATGTAGTCGAGCAGGCGCTGATAATGCGTAATCACAATGAAGGCGCGATCCGGCGAACGCAGCTGGTTCACGCCATCCGCGACCATTTTCAGCGCATCGATATCGAGGCCGGAATCGGTTTCATCGAGCACCGCGAGTTTCGGTTCGAGCACCGCCATCTGGAAAATCTCGTTACGTTTTTTTTCACCCCCGGAAAAACCTTCATTGACCGCGCGACGCAGCAGTTCGTCCTTGAGATGCAGTACCTTGAGTTTTTCGCGCACGCGCTTGAGAAACTGCATCGAGTCGAGTTCTTCTTCGCCGCGTTTTTTGCGCTGCGCATTGAACGCCGCGCGCAGGAAATACGTGTTGTTCACACCCGGAATTTCAACCGGATACTGGAACGCCAGAAACATGCCCACAGCGGCGCGTTCTTCGGGTTCGAGCTCAAGCAGATTCTTGCCGAAATATTCGACCGAGCCCTGTGTGACTTCGTAACCCTCGCGACCAGCGAGGATATTGCCGAGCGTGGATTTGCCCGCACCATTCGGCCCCATGATCGCGTGCACTTCACCCGCATTCACCGTCAGCGAAAGGCCTTTGAGGATTTCCTTGCCCGCAACACGGACGTGGAGGTTTTCGATTTTCAACATAAGTTAACCACTTTCCTTGATTTTGTTGCGTTCGGCGCGCTCGAATTCATCGACATCCATCAAATGCGTGCGCGCCGACCAGCATGAATGCGACCTCATGCTTGTCGAGTAATTGCAAGAACTCTTTCAAGTCTCGGTTCAATGCCATATTTCCACATCAGATGACGCGCGCGCAGCGCGATGAGCGCCGCCAAACGCTGCTCCGCACTGAACCGACTCCATAGTTCAACCTCACTCGGCTCTTCGCCGAAGCGATATTTCGCAGCAACACGCTCAATCGGGCCGTCCGCAAAAAGGCCGGCCAAATCCAATGGTTCGGATGAGGTCATCGTCAGCTCCATTCCACAACGTCGATCAGCCCACCGCGCCTTCCAGACTCACTTCCAGCAACTTTTTCGCTTCC
This sequence comes from Pseudolysobacter antarcticus, assembly GCF_004168365.1. Classification (GTDB taxonomy): domain Bacteria; phylum Pseudomonadota; class Gammaproteobacteria; order Xanthomonadales; family Rhodanobacteraceae; genus Pseudolysobacter; species Pseudolysobacter antarcticus. Next base: position 1,011,956 of record NZ_CP035704.1, on the reverse strand, counting down.
ACCGCAAACTCCATCGGCAGCTCCTTGAACACCGCCTTGCAGAAGCCGTCGACGATCAGCGATACCGCGTCTTCTGCGCTGATGCCGCGCGAACGACAGTAGAACAATTGGTCGTCGGAAATTTTCGATGCGGTCGCTTCGTGTTCGACGATCGCAGTCGGATTTTTTACTTCGATATACGGGAAGGTATGTGCGCCGCAATGTTTGCCGATCAGCAGACTGTCGCACTGCGTGTAGTTGCGCGCACCGCTGGCGGTCGGCTGCACGCGCACAAGGCCGCGATAGGTGTTCTGGCCGTGCCCGGCGGAGATGCCTTTCGAGATGATCTTGCTTTTGGAATTCTTGCCGATGTGGATCATCTTGGTGCCGGTATCGGCCTGCTGGCGATGGTGCGTGAGCGCAACCGAATAAAACTCGCCGACCGATTCCTCGCCGAACAATACGCAGCTCGGATATTTCCACGTGATCGCCGAGCCGGTTTCAACCTGGGTCCACGAAATCTTGCTGCGATAACCACGACATGCGCCGCGTTTGGTGACGAAATTGAAAATGCCGCCAACGCCGTTCTCGTCGCCCGGATACCAATTTTGCACCGTCGAATATTTGATATTGGCATTGTCCAGCGCCACCAATTCGACCACCGCCGCGTGCAATTGATTTTCATCGCGCATCGGCGCGGTGCAACCTTCAAGATACGAAACCTGACTGCCTTCCTCGGCAATAATCAGCGTGCGCTCGAATTGGCCGGTATTCAGCGCGTTGATGCGGAAATACGTGCTGAGTTCCATCGGGCAACGCACGCCCTTCGGGATGAATACGAAGCTGCCATCCGAGAACACTGCGGAATTCAACGCGGCGAAATAATTGTCGGTATGCGGCACCACACTGCCGAGATATTGCTTGATAAGTTCGGGATGTTCTTTCACCGCTTCGGAGAACGAACTGAAAATCACGCCGGCTTCGGCGAGCTCCTTGCGGAACGTCGTGCCGACGGATACCGAATCAAACACCGCATCGACCGCTACACCGGCGAGACGCGCGCGTTCATGCAGTGGCACGCCCAGCTTGTCGTAGACTTCGAGCAGTTTCGGATCGACATCGGCCAGCGATTTTGGGCCTTCCTTCGGCGCAGCAAAATAGCTGATCGACTGAAAATCGATCGGCGCGATTTCGAGCTTGGCCCATTCCGGCGGTGTCATCGTGAGCCAGTGGCGATAGGCTTTTAGGCGCCACTCGGTGAGCCATTCGGGCTCGTTCTTTTTCGCCGAGATCAGGCGCACGGTGTCTTCGCTGAGACCCGGCGGCACGATGTCGGTGGCGATGTCGCTGACAAAACCGTGCTCGTAGCGACGATTGCTGACCAGTGCTTCGACTTCGGTAAGTTCGGTTGCCATTGTCTCGTTCACTCAGGCCAGCGCTACATGCAGCGCTGGCGATTTTGGCCGTTTAGACGGCTGAAGCATATCGGCGAGGCTGACGTTTTTCAGCGCTGCTTCAATCACATCGCTGATGCGGCGCCAGTTGCCACGCACGCCGCAATGCGACTCGCGTGTGCAACTGCCGCTGTGCGCACTGCATTCGGTCATGCCAAACGGGCCTTCGATCGCGACGAGGATTTCTGCCAGACTGATTTGCTCGGCCGCGCGCGCCAGACGATAACCGCCGTTGACGCCGCGAAACGAATCCACAAGGCCGGCTTGCGACAATTGCTTGAGTAGCTTGCTTACCGTCGGCAACTCCAGACGCGCACGCTCGGCCAGCGCGAAAGCGCTGTGCACGGCGGTAGGATCTTCGGCCAGACTGGCCATGACCACGGTGGCGTAATCGGTGAGTTTGCTGACGCGTAACATGCTGGCTACTCGATAATGTACCAAAATGGTACTATTTTGCGCCGCGATGCGCAACGCAGCGCATGCAGTTCTGCATTCTCCGCAACATGTTCCGTGTCGAAAAGCTGGCCACAACATGTCACACTGATAGACTGCGCGCAGAATCTTTGCCGCGAATCACAGTATGTCGACAGACCGCGAAAACGCGATGCGCGAATGGCTTACGGCCACCCTGGGGCGCAGCGATTACCAACTCGAACGCGCGTCCGTCGATGCGAGTTTTCGTCGTTATCTGCGCCTGAGTGTGGCCGGGTCGCCGACACGCATCGTCATGGATGCGCCGCCTGCCACCGAAAAACTCAACACGCCGATCTGGCTCGATGTCGCGACACGCCTGCGCTCCGCCGGTTTGAATACGCCAGAAGTTTTCGCGCAGGATCTGGAGCGCGGATTTCTGCTGATCAGCGACCTCGGCGCGCGTCCATACCTCGACGAGCTCAATGAGAAAACCGTCGATCAACTTTATGCCGATGCGCTGGCTGCGTTGCTGTCGATGCAGACGAAAATTTCCAGCGAACAGTTGCCGCCTTTCAACGAAGCGTGGCTGACGATGGAGCTGGAGTTGATGCCGCAGTGGTTCCTGCAACGCCATCTCGGCCATGCCTTGAACTGCGATGAATGGGACATCATCGAACTCGCGTTTCGCACCTTGATCAATTCAGCGCAGGCACAGCCACATGCTTTCATGCATCGTGATTTCCACAGTCGCAACCTGATGATTACCAACGCCAACAATCCCGGCATCATCGATTTCCAGGGCGCGATGCGCGGCCCGATCACTTATGACTTGGCTTCACTTTTGCGCGACTGTTATATCGCGTGGCCGCAAGCGCGCATCGATGTCTGGGTAGAGGATTACCGGCAGCGCCTGGCGCATGCGGGAATCACACATTCCGACAGCGCACAGTTTCGGCGCTGGTTCGACCTGATCGGTTTGCAGCGCCATATCAAGGTGCTCGGCATTTTTTGCCGGCTCTGGTATCGCGATGGCAAGCCGGGCTACCTCAAGGATTTGCCGCTGGTGTTGCGTTACGTGATTTCGGTGGCGCAACGTTATCCAGAACTCGGCGAACTCGCGGTTTTGCTCGAACGCGCGATCGGTGTGCGCGACATCACCGAGCCGCGCAACGATGCGAGCATGGCATCGACATGAGTCCGAAAAAACCCATCACGCATGCGCTGATTTTCGCTGCCGGACGCGGCGAGCGCATGCGTCCGCTGACCGATCACACGCCCAAGCCGTTGCTGTATGTACGCGGCAAACGACTGATCGAATATCACCTCGAAAAACTCGCTGCCGCAGGCGTGCGCGACGTCGTGATCAATACCTCGTATCTGGCCGAACAATTTGCGCCGGCACTCGGCGATGGCAGTCGCTGGGGCTTGCGTCTGCATTTCAGCTACGAGGGCGCTACGCCGCTGGAAACCGGTGGCGGCATGTTGCATGCCTTGCCACTGCTCGGTAATGCGCCATTTATCGCAGTCAATGGCGACATATTAACCGACTTTAATTTTTCTGCGTTGCCGCAAAATCCGACTAAACTCGCACATCTGATCATGGTGGATAATCCGTCGCATAATCCATCCGGCGATTTTTCTCTGGCAGACGGATTGCTGCACGACGGCATTTCATTAAAACAAACGTTTGCCGGCATCGGTGTTTATCGTCCGGAATTGCTTAGCGCGCAAACAGCAGGTAGATTCCCGCTCGCACCGATATTGCGCCGCGCGATGGTCCGGGGGGACATCAGCGGCGAACATTATTGCGGCGAATGGACGGATGTGGGGAGCCCCACGCGCCTTGCCGAACTCGAGACGATTCTGTCCTGAGGGATTTTTAATTCAGCGCACCTATACGGCGGCATTGCCCGTCGTCATTGTCGTGCCACAAAAATACGGTCAAATAATCGACTTCACTTCTATTTATGCTCGGGAGGGTATTCATGCAGTTTAATTCGATCCACCGTTATTTCTCGCCGCTCGCCATTGCGCTCGGTCTCGCCGTTTCCTCCGGCGCCGCGTTCGCCACGGACTATCAGGATCATTACGAATTCGAGGCCAGCCTGTACGCGCCGTACACCGCGTCGGCCGATCATTCGCGCGTGTTCGATCTGCAGTTCCGTTTTCCGGGTGCCGACGATGGCACCGTGGTGGCGTGGCGCGTCGATATAAGCGATGACGATGGTTTCACCGTGCGTACCTTGCGCGGCGAATCGCGCATCGTGAATGGCGAAGGGTCGCAGCGCGTGCCATGGTCCGAACGCGATCCGCAAAACGGGTCGCTGGCCTACGGTTTTTATCACGTGCACATGCGCGCGTATGCGCTGAATCCGCTGACCGAACGCAGCTTCGCTTACGCGCCGTTGAATCAGCGTGTCGAACAAGCGCTGCAGATCAATCCGGATGAAGTCGCCGAACAGACGTTCGATATCCAGGTCGGCAACATGACCAAACCGGTGATGCCGGAATTCGCGGCGCTGCCAACTAGCGCTTCGCACAAAGCTCCGGCGCAACCGACCTTGCAACAATCCGCGCCCGCCACCGATGGCCTGCCCTACACCGTGTATTTCGGCAACCTGCACAGCCAGACCAATCATAGCGATGGCGGTGGCGATCTCAGCACCTGCACCGATGCGCAGAATCCGCAGGCCGGCAAATACGGCCCCGCCGATGCGTATCCTTACGCGTTGAACAAGGGCCTGGATATCCTCATGACATCCGAGCACAACCATCTGTTCGATGGCTCGACCGGCACCAATGCATCGGCCAATCCGACCACGGCGAAAAACCTGTATCAGTCCGGCCTGACCGCGGCGAGCAGCTTTAATGCGGCGCACCCGGGTTTCCTCGCGATCTACGGCATGGAATGGGGCGTGATCAACAACGGCGGCCACATGAATATATTCAATTCGCCGAAGTTGCTGGAGTGGGAAACCAATAGTTCCGGCCAATTGATCGGCGACATCCTGACCGCTAAAGGCGATTACGCCGGCCTGTACACGCTCATGAAAACCAACGGCTGGGTCGGCCAGTTCAACCATCCGGCCAGCAGCGGCCAGTTCGTCGTCGGCAGCACGGCGCTGGGCTACACCGCCGATGGCGATCAGGTGATGGCGTTGTGCGAAGTGCTCAACTCCTCGGCGTTCTCGCACAACACCACCGAAACCGAAACCAGTCGCAGCACCTATGAAGGCGCTTGCAACAAGGCGCTGGAAGCGGGTTACCACGTCGCCTTCAGCACGGACCAGGACAACCACTGCGCGAATTGGGGCGCGAGTTACACCAACCGCACCGGCATCCTGATTCCAACCGGCACCACACTGACCCTGCAAAGCTTCATCGATGCGGTCAACGCACGCCATGTATTTGCGACGATGGACAAGACCGCGCAGCTGATCCTGACCACGAGCGGCGGCCACATCATGGGCGATCGTTTTAACAACGCCGGTGCGCTCACCTTGACCGCGAACTACGCCAGCACGTCGGGCAAGACTGCATCGCAGGTGCAGATCTACACCGGCGTACCGGGCAGCAACGGCACAGTGGCACTGCTCGGCTCGACCGCGACGATCACCACCACACCGACCACCGGCGCGCATTTCTACTACGCCAAGGTGACGCAGAGTGATGGCAATTCGTTGTGGTCGGCACCGGTATGGGTGACGCAAGGCACGGGTGGCGGTGATACCACGCCACCCACGGTAAGCGCCTCGGAATCCGGCAGCAGTGGCACGATCACCTTGTCGGCCACAGCGAGTGATGCGGTCGGCGTGAGCAAGGTCGAGCTGTATGTCGACGGCGCACTGAAGGCCACCGATACCAGCTCGCCGTATTCGAGCACGCTGGATTCGACCACGCTCGCCAACGGCAGCCACAGTCTGGTCGCGAAAGCCTACGACGCCGCGAACAATATCGGCACCAGCAGCACGGTGACGTTCTCGATCAACAACGCCACGAGCGGCGACACCACGCCACCGACGGTCAGCGCGAGCGAGTCTGGCACGAGCGGCACGATCACGCTGTCGGCCACAGCGAGCGACAACGTTGGCGTGAGCAAGGTCGAGTTTTATATCGATGGCACGCTCAAGGTCACCGATACGACATCGCCGTATTCGACTACGCTCGATTCAACCACGCTGAGCAACGCGAGCCATACCCTAGTCGCGAAAGCCTACGATGCGGCGAACAACGTCGGCAGCAGCAGCACGGTCAGCTTCACGATCAGCAATGCGACCAGCACGCCGGTCGAGCGCGTCTTGAACGGTGGATTCGAATCCGGCGCCACGAGTTGGACGGCGACAACCGGCGTGATCAGCACCGATTCGGGCGAAGCCGCGCATGCGGGAAGCTACAAGGCGTGGCTCGACGGTTACGGCACCGCGACCACCGATACGGTCGTGCAAACCGTGGCGATTCCGTCAACCGCGAGCAGCGCGACCTTGAGCTTCTGGTTGCATATCGACACCGCGGAAACCTCGACCACCAAGGTCTACGACACGCTCACGGTGCAGCTGCAATCGACCACGGGCGCGGTGCTGGCGACCTTGGCGACGTATTCGAACCTCAACGCCAACACGGGCTACGCACAGAAGAGTTTCGATGTCAGTGCGTACAAGGGCCAGAGCGTGAAGATTTATTTCAAGGGCGTTGAAGATGCGCAGGATCAAACCTCGTTCGTGCTCGACGATGTCAGCCTGAAAACCCAGTAAGCGAAAAAGAAATATCCTGCGGCACACGGATGTGCCGCCATCATTGATCAGCACCTACAAATCGCAGATCAGTATTTTTGCATCCGCCAAGAGTGAACCTTCGCGCTCACTCTTGCGCCGGATCACGCTCCAGCAGCTTGCGCAGAAACGGCAAGGTGATGCGACGTTGCGCCGCGAGCGATTCACGATCAAGCCGATCAAGCAATGTGGTCAGGCTGCCGAGATCGCGCGCCTGATGCACGAACAAATAATCCAGCACGGTATCTTCCAGCGTCAGCCCACGCGTGGCGGCACGCTGGCGCAGGACTTCGCGGCGATCGTCATCCGACAACGGTTTCAGCAACGCCTGGGTGCAGCTCGACAAGCGCGAAACCAGATCCGGCAATTGCAGACCGATTTGCGCCGGCCCGGCATTGGCCGCGAATATCAACGTGGCCTGTTCAGCACGACAGCGGTTGTAGAGGTCGAACAGCGCATGCTCCGCCTCGCGCTGACCGGCAATTGACTGGATATCGTCGATGCACAAGAGATCGCTGCCACCGAGTGCACGAATGGCATTCGCATCGGGTGTCGGCAGGCGCGCCAGCGCGAGATATTGGGCGCGGTGTCCAGCCACTTCGGCAGCGGCGCAGGCGGCGATCAGCAAATGGGTTTTGCCGGTGCTGGCGCTGCCCGAAAGAAATACCCACGACGAGTTTTCCGCCTGCGCGCTTTGGCGCAAAAGATCCAGCGCGGCCGCATTTTCACCCGCGACAAAATACTCGAAACGCTGTTGTCCGGGCCAGCGCAGATTCAGTGGCAGCTGCGCCGATACCGAAGAATTTTGCACGTTCATCCGTTGCCTGCGGACTGCTCGGCCGAGACGGAATGCGCCATCGATTCGACCACGACGATTCCGATTTCCTCCGCGCCCGGAGTTTCAACACGATAAAGCTCACTGGCGTGATAACGCTGGTGCAAATAACGCAGCAGCACCATCACCACCGATGCCACCGGCAGCGCCAGCAACACGCCGACAAAACCGAATAGTTGCCCACCTGCCAGAATTGCAAAAATCACCGCAACCGGATGCAGCCCAATCTTGTGACCGATCAAGCGCGGCACCAGCACATAGCTTTCAAGCAGGTTGCCGACTGCGAAAACGCCGGCGACCAAAATTACATGTTGCCAGTCACCGTATTGCACGAGTGCGGCGATCACGCCCATGACTACGCCGACGATGCTGCCGAGATAGGGCACAAAACTGATCAGACCCGCGATCACCCCGATCAACGGACCGACGTCGATGCCAACCAGTTTCAGGCCCAGCGCATAGATCACACCGAGTGCAATCATCACGCTGAGCTGGCCGCGCATGAACGCGCTGAGGACATCATCGGAATCACGTGCGAGCTGGGTCACTACCGGCTCGATCGAGCGCGGAATCAGCTCTCGAATCTGTGCGAGCAGTTCATCCCAGTCACGCATCAGATAAAACGCCACGACCGGAATAATCACGAGATCTGCGATCCAGCCGAGCAGCGCAAAACCGGATTTGGAAACCTTGGCGATCACCACCGCGGCGATGCCGCCGGCCTGACTCAAATGTTCCTTGAGCATGTCGACCAGTTGCTGACTATCGGGCCAATCCAGGCTCACGTCGAAATGCTCCTGCAGCCACGGTGCGGCGTTCTTGTGCACCCAGTTGATCCATAGCGGCAACTGCGTGTAGAAGCTAACGATCTGCTTCTGCATGAACGGCACGAGCACGAGCAGGATAGCCACCAGCAATAGCACCATCAACGCAAACACGATGCTCACCGCGAGACTGCGCGGCACGCGCCAGCGTTGCAACAGATGCACGAACGGGTTGAACAGATAAGCGAAGATCGCGGCGATCACGAACGGCGTCAGCGCCGGGCCGAGCAGGTACAGCACCGTGACGATAGCGATACCGAGCGCCGCCATCTGCCAGCGGGTATTCCAGTGCGTTGTCATCGTGTTATTTCTCGCGTGAGGTGGCGCGGCGTACGCGTGCGGCACGGCGCGACCACTTGAGCACATAATCCAGGCCGCTCGCCAGCGTAGCGATCGCGACCAGCCAGATCGCGGCCGTGAGCAGCATCACCGGTACATCGACCCAGCTACTCAGATGCACGAGTTGCAGCAGCACGTAACCGATTTGCAGCACGGTGGTGATTTTGCTCAGCGTGGTCGGCTCGGCGCTGAGCCGCCCGATCAAGGTGTGATACAGCAGCGCTCCGGCAACGATTACCAGATCGCGACCGATCACCAGCCACGTCAGCCACAGCGGATGCGCGCCGGTCAGGCCGAGTGCCACGAACGACACGATCAGCAGCAGCTTGTCGGCAATCGGATCGAGCAAGCCGCCGAGCCAGCTTTGCCAGCCGTAACGCTTCGCCAGGAAACCATCCAGCGCATCGCTGAAACCGGCGATTGCGGCGACAATCAGCGCACTGTCGTAATGCCGTTCGCGAATCAGCCACGCGAGCGGCAGCACCAGCAGCATGCGCAGCACGGTCAGCAGATTCGGCAGGTGGCGCATCATTGCGCGATAAAACTCGACATCGGAAATTCAGCCTGAAGTGGGGTGCGGCTTCCTTGTGGCACTACGGACGGAACAGTAACTGCAGATCCACGCCATCGATCGCTTTCGCGTCCGACAGCGGACTCAGCGTCTGCGCCGCCGCGAGATTTTCGAGCAAGCGCTGCATACCGCTGCGCAGTTTGAGTGCGACCAGCATGCCATCGTCGTGCGCGCGTTCAGGCGTCGCCGCGAGCACATTGTCGCTGCCGAGCAGCGCAGCCATGGCTCGCGAATAATCCGCCGCCGAACGCATGCCGCTGATCCATACGCGCATATTGCCGCCCTGCTCCGGTACTACATTGCCGGTTTCATTTTCGTGGCCGCCGAGATGCAACCTGCGCAGCAGATCGTCCACCGCCGCCGGATCGAACTGCGCACTCAACAGCAGATGCGACGACGATGCATTCGCGCCGCTATCAGCGCTGCGCACGTACTGATATTGCTGCACGAAATTCGACGCTTGCGCCGAGGCTTTCAGCACATCAGCACGGGTCGCCACGCCGGCATCGCCGGACAACCGCGCCAGCACCTGCCCCAGCGCGATGCGCAATCCGGCGACACGATCGTCGTCCGATTGGCTGTTGACCGGCACGTCGGCGCTGTAGGCCGGATCGCCCGCGGCAAACACGCGCGATGGAACCGGCACCAAGCCGATAACTAAAAAGAGTGCGGCAAACACGTGGACAAAGGCACGATTCACAATCGGTTCCCGATCTCGACAGAGAGGATAAAGGGCGGTCAGTCTGCCCAATCCGCTGCTGCGCGTCCATCAAACACGTTGCAAGCTGCCTTGCCGCAAGTCGTGCGGGCCGACCATGTATCGCGCCGACAGAGGTCTCGCGGCGGCTTCCCTGCTATCATTCGCGCCCCGAATCCCAGCCGATTGCGCCGCATGTCCAAAGAGAAGGAAGCCCTCACCTATCGCGCCGCCGGCGTGGATATCGACGCCGGCAATGCCGTGGTCGAGCGTATCAAACCGCTGGTCGCGCGCACCTTCCGCAAGGAAGTGATGTCCGGCCTCGGTGGCTTCGGCGCGCTGTTCGAACTGGCCGGGCGCTACAAGGAACCGGTACTGGTTTCCGGCACCGACGGCGTCGGCACCAAACTCAAACTCGCGCAGATTCTGAATCGTCACGACACGATCGGCATCGACCTAGTCGGCATGTGCGTCAACGACGTGCTCGTGCAAGGTGCGGAATCGCTGTTCTTCCTCGATTATTTTGCGACCGGCAAACTCGATGTCGATACCACGGTGGCGGTGGTCGGCGGCATTGCGAAAGGCTGCGAACTCGCCGGTTGCGCCTTGATCGGTGGCGAGACCGCCGAGATGCCCGATATGTATCCGCCAGGCGAATACGATCTGGCCGGATTCTGCGTCGGCGCGGTGGAAAAATCCGCGCTGATCGATGGCAGCAAGATTCAGGCGGGCGACGCGATCATCGGCATCGCATCGAGCGGCGCACATTCGAACGGTTATTCGCTGATCCGCCGCATTGTCGAACGCGCGGGCAGTCCGTTCGATCTCGATCTCGGCGGAATCACGTTGGCCGATGCGCTGATGGCGCCGACCACGATCTACGTCAAACCGATCCTCGATTTGCTCAAGGCACAGCCGGTGCATGGCATGGCGCATATCACCGGCGGTGGCCTCAAGGAAAACATCATCCGGGTCGTGCCTGAAGGCCTCGGCATCGTGCTTGACGCGAAGAGCTGGCGCCAGCCAGCGGTATTCGACTGGCTGCAGCGCGAAGGCAACGTCGCCAACGAAGAAATGTGGCGCACCTTCAACTGCGGCATCGGCTACACCTTGATCGTGGGGCAAGCGCAGGTCGGCGCGACCATCGCGGCATTGAAATCACTGCAGCTCGAAGCCTGGCAGATTGGTGTGATCGAGAATACGGCGGGCGATGAGCGTGTCCGCATCGGCTGAAAATAGTCGCACCGATTTATTGCCGATTGTCGTACTCGCCTCCGGGCGTGGCTCGAATCTGCAGGCGCTGATCGATGCGCGCGATGCTGGTACGTTGGCCGTGGAAATTCGCGGTGTGCTGTCCGACAAACCGAAATGCCAAGCCTTGCAGCGTGCGCGCGACGCCGGCATTGCGACTGTCGCGCTGAGTCCGCGCGACTATGCGGATCGCGCGAGTTTCGATCGCGACTTGTTCGCACGCATCGCGGAATTTTCGCCACGCCTGATCGTGCTCGCGGGTTTCATGCGTGTTCTCGATCCGGCCGTGGTCAGCGCGTGTGCCGGGCGCATGATCAATATCCATCCCTCATTGCTGCCGAAATATCCGGGGCTGCATACCCACCAGCGTGCGCTCGACGCGGGCGATGCGCTGCACGGCAGCAGCGTGCATATCGTCACGCCGACGCTGGATGCGGGGCCGGTGATCGCGCAGGCGCAGATCCAGATTCAATCGGATGACAACGCCGAAACATTGGCCGCAAGATTGCTGCCGCTGGAACATCACTTGTTGTGCGCGTGTATCGCGCTGATCGCAAACGATCGCATTCACTTGGCGTCGGATGACTGGCGCTGCGACGGCCAGCATTTGCCAGGACCGCTGCAACTCGGTGGCGATGGCGAGCTTGCACAGCGCTGAGCCAATCGCCGACACGGACGACTTGCGTTCAGCGAAAATCCGGCAGACTCCGATCAGACTTTTTCGGAATCACGACCATGACCCGTTTTGCAATTTTTCTCGCCGCCGCACTGACGTCCGTCTGCAGTCTCGCCAGCGCTGCCGAAACCGCGCCGCTGCCGGCGTTCCACGCCGAGTACGACGTGCTGCGCAATGGCAAGATCATGGGCAAGGCCACGCTCGACCTGCATCACGCGCAGGGCGACAACTGGGAATTCATCAACCAGACCAAGGGCACCTCAGGCATGGCTGCACTGGCCGGCATCGATGTGCGCGAAGTCTCGACGTTCCACTGGCGCAACGGTCTGCCGGAAAGCCTGCAATATCAGTACACGCAAAAATCGGCGATCAAAACCCGGCAGCGCGGCATCGTGTTCGACTGGAGCAAAAACAGCGCGGCGTCGCACGATGGCAGTCAGCAATGGACGGTGGCGTTGAAACCCGGCAGCGTGGATCGCAATCTCGCGGTGCTGGCCGTGGCTGCCGACTTGAAGCGCGGCAGCAAATCCTTGAGCTATCCGGTGCTCGACAGCGATACGGTGGCCGACAAGGTTTACGCGATCAAGGCTACCGAAACGCTGGATCTTCCCGCCGGAAAGCTCAGCGCGATGCGCGTCGAACGCGAGCGCAATGACAATCCAAACAAACACAACACCAGCTGGCATGCTGCCGAACGTGGTTTCTTGCCGGTGCAGATTGAGCAGCAGGACAAGGGCGATACGATCACGATGAAACTGGTTTTATTACAGCTCAACAAATAACGCCGTAGCATTTGCGATTGTTGCAAAACAAAAACGCAGGGTTGAAATCCTGCGTTTTTTTATTTCGATCAGGCTGGCAAACGACGAATCTTCGCGCCGAGCATACCGAGCTTTTCTTCGATCAATTCGTAACCACGATCGATATGGTAAATGCGATCGACCGTGGTATCACCCTTCGCCACCAAACCCGCCAGCACCAGCGATGCGGAAGCGCGCAGATCGGTCGCCATCAACGGCGCGCCGGTCATGCCTTCAACGCCCTGGATGATCGCGGTATTGCCTTCGAGGCGGATATTTGCGCCGAGCCGCTCGAGTTCATGCACATGCATGAAGCGATTCTCGAACACCGTTTCGGTAATCACACCCACACCTTCGGCGATCGAATTCAGCGCGGTGAACTGTGCCTGCATATCGGTCGGGAACGCCGGGTAAGGCGCGGTCGTGACGTTGACGGCCTTCGGTTTGCGGCCATGCATGTCGAGCTGGATCCAGTCTTCGCCGACGGTGATATCGGCGCCGGCTTCTTCAAGTTTGTGCAGCACCGCGTCGAGCGTCTTCGGACGCGCGCGCTTGGCCAGCACCTTGCCGCCCGTGATCGCACCGGCGACGAGGAACGTACCGGTTTCGATGCGATCCGGCAGCACGTCATAGGATGTGCCGTGCAGGCGCTCGACACCTTCGATGATGATGGTATTGGTGCCGGCGCCTTCGATTTTCGCGCCCATGCTGTTGAGGCAGTTGGCGAGATCGACGACTTCGGGCTCCTGCGCCGCGTTCTCGATGACCGTGGTGCCTTGCGCCAAGGTCGCCGCCATCATGATGTTCTCAGTGCCGGTGACTGTGACCAGATCAAGATTGATGCGCGCGCCGCGCAGGCGTTTTGCCTTGGCCTTGATGTAGCCGTTCTCGACTGTGACTTCGGCGCCGAGCGCCTGCAAACCCTTGATATGCAGGTCGACCGGGCGCGAACCGATCGCACAACCGCCGGGCAGCGAGACGATCGCCTCGCCGAAACGCGCGACCAGCGGACCGAGCACGAGGATCGACGCGCGCATGGTCTTGACCAGATCGTACGGCGCAAAATAATTCTTCGCCGGGCGCGGATCAACCAGGATACGCATGCGCTCGTCGAGTTCGAGTTGCACGCCCATCTGACCGAGCAACTCCATCGTTGTGGTCACATCATGCAGATGCGGCACGTTGCCGATCGATACTGGTTCGTCGGCTAGCAAACACGCCGCCAGAATCGGCAACACCGCGTTTTTTGCGCCGGAGATCCAGACGTCGCCGTTAAGCGGCTCGCCGCCGCTGATCACAATCTTTGCCATAATTTTTCTACTTGTTCTGTGCCTGAAGTTCGGCGGGTGTAAGGGTTTTCAGCGCCAGCGCATGAATCGCGCCGCCCATCAGTTCGCCGAGCGTGGCATACACCATGCGGTGTCGCGCGAGCGGCATCTTGCCTTCGAAGGCGGCGCTGATCACTTGCGCCTCGAAATGCACACCATCTGCGCCGTGAACGTCGATAGTCGCGTCTGGCAGACCTTGCTGAATCAGATGATGAATGGTTTGCGTGTCCATGATAGGCCTTGATTCTGGCGACTTGCGGGCAGGAAATGCCGCTGGTTTCAGCACAGGGTCAACGTCTGGCCAAAAGGCGCGTTAACCGGGATTGCGCGCGAAAGCGGACGCTTAACTGTAGAATGGGGTCGCGAATGGTACTCAAAATCCAGCGTTACAGAAACCTGTTTGTCGCCGACCAGCCTATCTCACTACTGCATCCTGTCTTGATGAATGCCCAAATCCTGCCTGTTCGTAGCCTGAAATTGCCTTCCGCGCAGCTCGATGCCACGGTGCTGACGCAAAGCGCGTTAACCGTGATCGCCACCGAGGCGCGCGCGATCGAAGTGCTGAAACAGCGCATTGACGCGAGTTTTCTCGCCACTTGCGAGCTGATGTTCGCGTGTCAGGGCCGCGTGATCGTCTCCGGCATGGGCAAATCCGGGCATATCGCGCGCAAGATCGCCGCCACCCTCGCTTCTACCGGCACGCCAGCGTTTTTCGTCCACCCGGGCGAAGCCAGTCATGGCGATCTCGGCATGATCACGCAGAAGGATGTCGTGCTGGCGCTGTCCTACTCCGGCGAAACGGATGAACTGCTAACCATCCTGCCGCTGATCAAGCGCCAGAATATTCCGCTGATCGCAATGACCGGCAACGCGCAGTCTTCGCTTGCCAGACTGGGCGACCTGCATCTGGATGTCAGCGTGCCGGAGGAAGCCTGCCCGCTCGGCCTCGCCCCCACCGCCAGCACCACGGCAGCCTTGGTGATGGGCGATGCCTTGGCCATTGCGCTGCTCGAAGCGCGTGGTTTCACGTCTGACGATTTTGCGCGTTCGCATCCGGCCGGTTCGCTGGGTCGGCGCTTGTTGCTGCACATCAGCGACATCATGCACACCGGCGACAAGATCCCGAGCATCGATGCGAATGCGACTTTGTCGGCCACGCTCATGGAAATGACGCGCAAGGGCCTCGGCATGACCGCCGTGGTCGACGACCAGCAGCGCCTGCTCGGCGTGTTCACCGACGGCGATTTGCGCCGTGCAGTGGACGATGACGATATCGACCTGCGCACCACGCCAGTAACCCAGCTCATGACCGCGCGGCCCAAAACCATCACCGCGGACAAACTCGCAGTCGAAGCTGCGCGATTGATGGAAGACCACAAGATCCACGCATTGCTGGTGGTGGATGCGGAGCAGCGCGTCGTCGGCGCACTGAATATCCACGATTTGCTGCGCGCCCGCGTGGTCTGAAATTCGTCGGCGAAGTGTAGCTGGCGTGGCGATATTTCAGCCGTTCAGCACTGCGTTAGGCGCGGTATTGCTATCATCCGGCGCAGCGCTTGCGCCTTGCAATCCCGCCTGATGTCATCAGGCGCGATGTCACCGTAACGATTCACCGTCGAGATGCCATGTCCGTGAACGACCTGCCCGCCGATATCCACGAACGTGCCGCACGCGTGCGCCTCGCGGTGTTCGATGTGGATGGCGTGCTGACCGACGGACGCCTGTGGTTTGCCGAAGACGGGCGCGAACTCAAGGCGTTTTATGTCCACGACGGACTCGGCCTCAAGCGCCTGCTGGCGAACGGCATTGAGGTAGCGATCATCACCTCGCGCATCAGCCATCTGGTCACCGAACGCATGGCCGAACTCGGCGTCGCCCACGTCTATCAAGGCCAGGAACACAAACTCGCGTGCTTCGAAAAACTCTGCCACGCGCTCAAGCTCGATCCCACGCAAGCCTGCTACACCGGCGATGACCTGCCCGATCTACCGGTGATGCGTCAGGTGGGTTTGTCGATCGCGGTGGCGAATGCGCATCCGTGGGTCAGCGAGCACGCACACTGGCGCACCGAGCGTGCCGGTGGCGCCGGTGCGGTGCGCGAAGTCTGCGACCTGTTGCTGCGTGCCCAAGGCAAGGCCGAGGCCGAGCTCAAGAATTACCTGTGATGGAGCGCAATAGCTGGCTGTTGATTATCGGGTTGGCGGTTTTTGCCGCACTGACGCAACTGCTGGTGTGGTATGTGCGCCCGAAAAAAGAAACCGAGGTATTTGTCGGTGCGCCGCGGTCGGATTACACCTTGCAGAATTTCACGATGAATGCGCTCGACGATCAGGGCCGTCTGTCGTTCATTCTCGAAGCGCCGCGACTCGCTCGGCGTAGTGATGACGGCATGATCTTCGTCGATTTGCCGCACTACACGATGGTCGATAGCGGCGGCAATCTGTGGAAGGGCACGTCGGATGCCGCATGGACCAACAAGGACGGCACCGAACTCATGCTCAGCGGCGCCGTGGAAATGCATCGGCTGCCGAACGACAAGGTGCAGGCCGCGCAAATCGTCACCACCGACATGATGACCTGGCCGAAGGACAAGCGCATGCAGACCGCGACCCTCGCCACCATTACGCAACCGGATTCCGTCAGTAGCGGGGTCGGCATGAAGTCCGATCTCAACCTCAAAGTTGTCGAATTTCTATCGAGTTACCATGGCTCAATGTTACCCAGCAAATAATCGTAAAACGCGTTCAGGCCTGTTGTCGAAATATCGCATTGGCGTGGTTTTGCTGGCGCTGTTTTTGACATCGCTCGCGCCGGTCGCGTTCGCGCTGAAATCGGATAACGATCAGCCGATGGACGTTACCGCCGGCACTTCGCGCATCGAAGGCGACAAGGAAGTCAGCAGCAAAAAAACCATTTATCTGCATGGCAACGTGCTGATGGTTCAAGGCACTATCAAGCTGCATGGCGACGACGCCACAATCTACATGGACAAGGAAGTTGCTCCGGCAAAAGGCGCGGCGCCCAGCGATAAAAGCAAGGTCAAACACTTGATCCTGACCGGCAAGCTCGCGCACATGGAGCAGATGCAGGACGACAACGGCGGCCTGATGACCGGAGACGCGGAAAAGCTGGACTACAAGGTCGATACCCATCTCGTCGAAATGACCGGCAACGTCACCGTCGTGCAGCAGAAACAAGGCACGTTCCACGGCGAGCACATGATCTACAACACCCTGACCGGAGAGATGGTCAGCGGCGATGAAAGCGCGACCAGTCGCGTCCATATCATCCTGCAACCGAAGGAAGAAAAAACGCCCGCGGCCACACAGCCGGGTACGACGCCTACGACAACACCGGCCAAGAAAAACAAGGCGAAAACCGCACCGCTATCGCCGCCCGCAAAACCCGCGGCCGAAACCACCACCACGACCGACGGACACTGACCAGCATGCTCAGCGCGATCGGCCTGCAAAAAAGTTTCAGTAGCCGCAAGATTGTGCGCGGTTTCGATTTCTCGTTATGCGAAGGCGAAGTGGTCGGCCTGCTCGGCCCGAACGGCGCCGGCAAAACGACGTGTTTCTACATGGTCGTCGGACTGATTGCCGCGGATGCCGGCAACATCCGCCTGGATCAAACCGACATCACGGTGATGCCGATGCATGTGCGTGCGCGCATGGGCTTGGGTTATCTGCCGCAGGAGCCCTCGGTGTTTCGCCGCCTTACTGTGTCGGAAAATATCCTCGCCATTCTCGAGCTGCGCGAAAACCTGAGCCATGCGCAGCGCAAGGAAGAGCTCGCCGGCCTGCTCGATGAATTGCAGATCACGCATATCGCCAACCAGCGCGGCATCAGCCTGTCGGGTGGTGAACGGCGCCGTGTGGAAATCGCCCGCGCGCTCGCCGCCAAGCCGCGTTTCATGCTGCTCGACGAACCGTTCGCCGGTATCGATCCAATCTCGGTGATCGAGATCCAGCGCATCGTGCTGCATTTGAAATCGCGTGGTATCGGCATTCTCATCACCGATCACAACGTGCGCGAAACGCTCGGCATCTGCGATCGGGCCTACATCATGAACGACGGCGCGGTGCTCGCGCAGGGTTCGCCTGCGGACATACTCACCAACGATCAGGTGCGTGAGGTTTATCTGGGACGTGAATTTCGCATGTAACAAGGTTTTTTATTCTGCTTGACGCTACTCCCCGCGTGCGAAACGATGCGGGACTGAGGGGAGAACGATCATGCATCGATTCGCGGCAATATCGGCAAGATTCGCCACGTGCAGTTTCATCTTTGTCGCGACTGCGAACGCGCAGTCGCTTGACCCGCTGTTCGCCAACAGTTTTGAAACCGGACTGGTCGCCTTCGGCCCTCCGCTCAGCGTCACTGCCGCCGGCAGCAGCAATGTCGCAACGGCGTATTCGCCGCTGAAAGTCACGTTATCCGATCCCGCGCTGGTACCGACCTTCGTCACGATCACCTCGTCCGATCCGGCGCGCATCACGATCAGCGGCGGCGGTGTCACAGTCAACGCCGGACAGACCAGCGCGCCGGTACTCGTGAATGGCTTGGTCGGCGCGGCCACACCCGTGACCTTGTGGGCACATCTCGGCAATACGCTCGGCGCGGCGGTCCAGGTCGAGCAGGCATTGAACGAAACCGATGTCGGCAGCGAGGCCGACTATTGCGTGATCTGGTCACCCGCCACGATCAACGTTTTTGCCGGGTCCGCCGCACCAACCGTGCTCGGGCGCCTGCTTGAATCCGGCGTTACCGCACCACTTGGCGCGCCTGTCGGATGGGTGGCGCAGTTCGGTTTCGGGCCGCAGTCGAGCGATCCGCGATTGCTCACTGGCTGGCAATTCAGCGATGCCAGTTACACCACGCAATACGTCAATACCGATGAATTCCAGATAAATTTCATGGCGACGTATTTCCCCGGAATTTATGCGTATACCTACCGCTTCAGCAATGATGGCGGCGGCAGCTGGAGCTACTGCGATACGAATGGCGCGGGCTCCGGTACCGGCCTGACATTCGAGACCAGCGCACTCGGGGTGATGACGGTCAACGATCCATACGCCGGCCTGGTAATCAACGAGGTCGACTACGACACGGTCGGCACCGACACGACCGAGTTTATCGAACTCTACAACAGCGGCAGCCTCACGATAAATCTCAGCACGCTAGCGCTGGCGCCGATCAACGGCAATAACAATCTCGAATATTTGCGGCTGAATCTGATCGACGCCGGCCCGAGCATCGCGCCCGGCCAGTACCTCGTAGTGAAATCATCGAGCGCCGTTGTCGTGCCTGCCGGAACGCTGACGATGGCATTCCCAGGCAGTGATTCGCAGATCCAGAACGGCTCGCCCGACGGCATCGCGTTGGTCGATACGGTATCGATGCGCTTGCTTGATGCGCTCTCTTACGAAGGTTCGATCACTGCGGCCGTGATCACGGGTTTCCCCGGCACCTACAATCTCGTCGAAGGCACGCCACTCACCGCGGCGGACGATAACTTCGTCACCGGATCGCTCGCCCGCGTGCCGAACGGCGTCGATACCAACAATGCCGCGAGCGACTGGGTGCTCACCACCACGCTCACACCGGGTGCCGCAAATGTGCCGTAGCGCACAACATCGCAATTCCGCGTCGATCGGATAAAAGCAAGCGTTGACTCGCGCGGGGTAGTGGGCGTTATTCTTCACATCCAAGGACTATCGACCCGAGCGTAGAACCCCGTGAAGCCCGCGCTGCATCTACGCCTTAATCAGCAACTCGCGTTGACGCCGCAATTGCAGCAGGCGATTCGTCTGCTGCAGCTTTCCAGCATCGAGCTGGAAACCGAATTGCGCGAAGCGCTGGAAAGCAATCCGCTGCTCGAAATGGGCGACGAAGTAACCGAGTCGGAAGCCGCGGCCGAACCCGATCCCGCCGAAAGTTACGCGCCAGCCGCAACCACCGTGGATACGCGCAGCGAACCCGTGCAGGAAAACGCGAGCGATTACGACAGCGCCACCACGTACGACAGCGATCCGGATTTCGGTCTCGAACACACCACCTACGGCAACGCCACGTCGGAAGACGGCGACAGCATGGAATCGCAGGACGAGGACACCGAAGACCTGCGCGATCATCTGCTGTGGCAGCTCAACCTGACGCCATTTTCGCCGCGCGACCGCGCGATTGGCGCGACCATCATCGAATCGATCAACGACGACGGTTATCTAACCGAATCCGCCGAAGCGCTGCAGGAAAGCCTTGCCGCGTTGTATCGCGTGGATCTGGACGAGATCGAATCGGTGCGGCATCGCATCCAGCAGTTCGATCCGCTCAGTGTCGGCAGCCGCAATTTGAGCGAATGCCTGCGCGTGCAACTGGATGCGTTCGATCCCGATACCGCCGGACATACGCTCGCGCACAGCTTGGTATCGCAGCATCTCGAAGCGCTGGCAAAAAACGATCGCGAAAAACTCTGCCGACAGTTGCGCGCAAGTACCGATGAGCTTGACGTGGCGATTGCGTTGATTCGTTCACTCGATCCGAAGCCGGGTTCGCGCTTCAGCACACAAAGCACCGAATACGCCACGCCAGATGCTTACGTCATGAAATCGCAGGGCGGCTGGACCGTGAATTTGAGCGCGCATCTGCAGCCCAAGCTCGGCATCAACCAGCATTACGCCTCGCTGATCGCGCGCGCGCAACGTGACGACGCGAATTATCTGCGCGGTCATTTGCAGGAAGCGCGCTGGCTCATCAAGAGCCTGCAAACTCGTGCGGACACTGTGCTCAAGGTGGCCAACGCGATCGTGCGCGCGCAATGCAGTTTTCTCGAATACGGCCCGGAAGCGATGCGCCCGCTCGTGCTGAAAGATATCGCCGAGGAAATCGGCATGCACGAATCGACCATCTCGCGTGTGACCACGCGCAAATACCTGCACACGCCGCGTGGCACGTTCGAGTTCAAGTATTTCTTTTCCAGCCACGTCGGCACCGCCGATGGCGGCACCGCATCGGCTACCGCAATCCACGCCATGATCCGCAAACTGGTTGACGAGGAAAGCAGTTCGAAACCATTATCCGATCAGGCCTTGACCGCAGAGTTGAACAAGCGTGGAATCAATGTCGCACGGCGCACGGTGGCCAAATACCGCGAAGCCATGCATATACCTTCGTCGAATGACCGCAGCAGACTGAGTTGAGGAGAACAGGATCGTCCGATAAAAGTTAGGCGCCAGCCCGGTTGAGGCGAGAACTAAACTTCTCGCACAGCAAGGAGTTAGGAGTTTTTAATGCCAGGCGCGCGGCTCTTATGCAGACGACAAAAAACGTAAATAATGGGAATTTAGCGGAACACTCGCGTCACTCTACGGTCACACCTGTAAGTATCGAATATCGACGCGGCCAACAGTGGGGCGCGTCGTAACCCGGGCCTGACCTGGCCCGCTTCAAAACCAGGAGACTAACCATGCAGATCAAAATCAGCGGGCATCAAGTCAACGTTACTCCGGCCCTGCGCGAATACGTCGAATCCAAGTTCGACCGCATCATTCGCCACTTCGATCATCTGCACGACACGCAAGTAATTCTCAGTGTCGAAAAACTTCTGCACAAGGTGGAAGCCACACTCAATGTAAGCGCCGGCAACCCGATTCACGCCGAAGCCAGCGCACCAGACATGTACGCCGCCATCGATGCCCTTTCCGACAAGCTCGATCGCCAGGTTCGCAAGCACAAGGAAAAACTCACCGATCACCACGCCGCCGAAGTGCGCGCTGAGCGTTATGCCTGACATCAGTGAGGTGAGTTCACAGTAGCTAGTAAGAATTTTTGCTAAACCAACCGGCCCCGTCTTTGCTCTGCGAAGACGGGGCCGAGCGTTTGCAGCATCTCAATGCGCAATAACTTCGATATGCGAGCCTCGGCAGCGCAGATTATCTGTGAGGGCCGAGCAAGTGCCGCGTATGCCTCAGCCGTTGCCTAGCGACAAGTACAACGTCAACGCATCATCAGCTGACGATTGGAAGCCGAAACTACGATAGAACGAGGCGGCAGCATCGTTCTTGGCGTCCACCAGCAGCAGGCGGATACCGAGCCGCGCACGCAGATCGACGCTGCAATTCAAGGCGTGACCCACTAGAAGTCGGCCATAACCTTTGCCCTGTGAATCGCTTGAGACAGCAAGCCGACCGATGCGCACCGCTGGAACGGGGTAACGAGGCAACCGCTTTCTGTCAGCCGGTTGCAGATCGTGCAGTCGAAGTTGCGCTGCCGCCAGGCTGCAATAGCCGAGGATGCGTGTCGGTTCGGCGTCATCAATCAGAACGTGCGTGGTCGCGATGCCATCACGTTGGTGCTGTCCGGCTTGCGCACGCAGATAGACATCCAGCGCCGGCTCACCACAGCAGAATCCATCGCGATCATGTTGACGCGTATCCAGTCGCGAAAATCGCAGCGTCACTTCAGCGGATCAGCTTGGCCGCATCAGTCATTGCCTTCTTCAGCTTGGCATTTGGCTTGAACGGCTTGTCCAGTGCCGCCAGGAAGCGGCGCGATTCGGCAGACGACAGGGTGACTGTCAACGCCGCTGCCATCACGGTTTCAGCCTCGCGCAGCACTGCATCGCGCACGAAGGCAGACAGAGGCACACCGCGCAGATCTGCAGCACGGGTAATGCGATCTTTGTCGGTCGAATTCAGGCGCAGGTCGAGTCGGGCAGCGGCAGTCATGGTTTCTCTCCTTTTATGTACGGAATGATACCGTACAAGGATAAACACCGCAATTCGGCGCTACGTCAAACTGGGGCGCCCGTTCGTCAAGGCTTTCTTGCCGATTGCATCCAGTTTTCTCACAAGATATTCCTCGTGCAGGCGTGTAGCGTTTCAGCACCCGAATTTTAAATAGTTTCCCGTCGTTCGTGGGTAATAACACGCCGCGATAGCAAAATACACGCAAGCCATCTACGCTTGCAGGCATGGATCGACTCACCGCCCGCGAACTCTTCGATAGTGTTGCCGAACGCCTTGGCTTGCGCTGGATTGCCGGCCTGAATGGCGGCTCCCGTGCGATCGAGCCGGCCGAGAAACAATCGCGCCGGCCATCGCTGGTCGGCTACCTGAATGTGATCTACCCGAACAAGCTGCAGATCATCGGCACCGAGGAACTGAATTTTCTCGACAGCCTGGATTCGCGCCAGCGCTGGGACGTGATCCAGAAAATCATGGCGTACAAGCCCACGGCACTGGTCGTGACCAAGGATCAGAAAATCCCGTCCGACATGCGCGAAGCAGCGGATGAAACGGCCACGCCGTTGTGGTCCAGCCCGAATCGCGGACACGAGTTGTACACCTACCTGCACTACCACCTCGCGCGCCTGCTCGCGAACAAGGTGACTTTGCACGGCGTGCTGATGGAGGTGTATTCGATCGGCGTATTGATCACTGGCGAATCCGGTTCGGGTAAGAGCGAGCTCGCGCTCGAACTGCTGACGCGCGGCCATCGCCTGGTCGCCGACGATGCACCGGAATTCACGCAGATCGCACCTGACGTGGTCGATGGCAACTGTCCGGAGATGTTGCAGGATTTTCTCGAAGTGCGCGGTCTCGGCATCCTAAACATCCGCGAAATGTTCGGGCATACGGCCGTAAAGCAGTCCAAATACTTGCGCCTGATCGTGCACCTGACGCCGCTGTTGCTCGACGATGCCAATCGCGATCGCGATGGTCTGAAACGTCTGTACGGCGATGTCAGTTATCGCGAAGTGCTCGGCGTGCAAATCCCGCAGATGATGATTCCCGTGGCACCGGGCCGCAATCTCGCGGTGCTGGTCGAGGCCGCGGTGCGCAGTCATATGCTGCGCACCAAGGGCATCGATCCGGCTCAGACTTTCATCGACCGCCAGGCGCACCAGATGAAACGGCAGGCACCGTGGTGAGCGCCACGACCACACCCAACAGCGCGACGCGACTGGTCGTCGTCAGCGGGCTTTCGGGCTCGGGCAAGACCATCGCGCTGCGCACGCTCGAAGATCTCGATTATTACTGCGTGGATAATCTGCCCGGTGCACTGCTCGCGGATTTTGTCGATGCGGTGACCGCCGGCCCGCACGGCGCGCATCCGCGCATGGCGGTCGGCATGGATGTGCGCAATCGGCCGGAAGATCTCACGCGCCTGCCGAACAGCCTGGCCGAACTGGCCAGTCGCGGCATCGAATATCAGCTGATTTTTCTCGATACGCGCGACGACGTATTGATCAAGCGTTATTCGGATACGCGCCGTCGCCATCCGTTATCGGCGGAAGGTTTGCCGCTGGCCGACGCGATCGCGCTCGAACGCAAATTGCTGCGTCCGCTGTCGGCAATTGCCGATCGCGTGATCGATTCGAGCGACCTCAACGTGCACCAGTTGCGTCGCCTGATCGCCACCGAACTCGGCATGAATACCGGCGCGTTGTCGCTGCTGTTCGAATCGTTTGCGTACAAGCGCGGCGTGCCGAGCGATGCCGATTTTGTGTTCGACGCGCGCTGCTTGCCGAACCCGCACTGGGACGGAAAACTGCGTCCGCTGTCGGGCAAGGATTTGCCGGTGCGCGAATATTTTGCGGCGCAGCCGGATGTCACGCGTTACCTCGATCAGGTGCGCGACTTTCTCGACAACTGGCTGCCGCGTTTCGAAGCCGACAATCGCAGTTACGTGACGATTTGCATCGGTTGCACCGGCGGGCGGCATCGCTCGGTGTATCTGAGTGAACGCCTCGCCGAACATTTTCGGCTGACGCGCGAGCAGGTGCTGACGTTTCATCGCGAGCTGGAGTGATATGGCCATCCAAATGAAATTTCCGATGGCAGTCGCCACTTGCACCAAACATACAAGCGTGCGCGCGAATTTTTTCGCCACGACAAAAGTGGGCCGCGCATGAGCGTCGGTGTATTGCTGTTGACGCACCAGGCTATGGGCGGCGCACTGATCGCTGCCGCACAACACGTGCTCGGCAAATTGCCACAGACCCTGCAGGTGCTCGAAGTCGATCCGCGCGCGGATTCCACGCTCGCATTGCGCAACGCCGCTGCCAGCGTGCGCGAACTGGAGAACGGCGAAGGCGTACTCGTGCTCACTGATTTGTACGGCGCCACGCCGAGCAATATCGGCGAGCATTTGCGTGAACTCGGCCTGCATGTGCGGCGCGTATCGGGCTTGAATCTGCCGATGCTGCTGCGCGTGCTGAACTATCGCGAACAAACCCTGGACGAACTCGTCCAGACCGCCGCCACTGGCGGCCGTGGAGGAATTTTCATCGATCATGCTTGAACACGAACTCACCATCAGCAACAAACTCGGCCTGCACGCGCGCGCCTCGGCCAAACTCGTACAGATGCTGCAGAGTTTTCAATGCAGCGCGTGGCTCATCTATCGCAAGCGCGAGGTCAACGCCAAAAGCATCATGGGCGTGATGATGCTCGCCGCCGGCGTCGGCACATCGATCCAGCTACGCACCGACGGCGCCGATGAACAGGCCGCGATGGACGCGATGATCGCGCTGTTCGAGCGCAAGTTCGACGAGGGCGCATGAGTATACGTTTCATCCTGCAAGGCCACGGCGCCGCACGCGGCATGGCGCTCGGGCGCGCGCGCCTGGTGCACCCAAGCAAGATCGTGGTGGATGAACGACCGCTCGCACACGACGAAGTAGAACGCGAGATCCGCCATCTCGAAAACGCATTGAATCTCGCGCGCGAAGAACTCACCGCGATGCGCGACAAACTGCACGGCGCACTGGCGCGTGAAGTCGGCGAATTTCTCGATGCCCACGGTTTGATCCTCGAAGATCCCGAGCTCATCACCGGCCTGTTCGATCTGATCCGGCACGGCAAATATCGCGCGAGCGCGGCGTTGAAATTCCAGCGTGACCGGCTCGTGGCGGTGTTCGACAGCATGGACGATCCGTACATGCGCAGCCGTCGCGAAGACGTCGATCACGTTATCGGTCGCGTACAGGAAGCGCTCGGTCGCAACACCTCTGCGGCAGAGCGCCAGATCGCCGCACGTGTCGGCGAAATCCTGATCGGCGACAGCGTCGCGCCGGCCGACATGGCGCACCTGAGCGAACACGGCGTGCTCGGCATCATCACCACCGGCGGCAGCACGTTGTCGCATAGCGCGATCCTCGCGCGCAGCCTGCACGTGCCGATGGTGGTCGGCGCGCGCGATGCACTGGCGTCCGTACACGAGGATGATCTGGTGTTGATGGATGGCGAGCGCGGCTTCGTCGTGGTGCATCCGACAGCGCACGATCTTGCGCGTTATCGCCAACATCAACGCGACAGCGCGCGCGAGGCACGCGCCTTGCTGCGATTGAAAAACGCCGCCACGGTAACGCGCGACGGCGCGGAAATCCGCCTGTTCGCCAACGCCGAAATGCCCGCGGATGTAACCAACGCGCGCGCCTGGGGCGCCGATGGCATCGGTTTGTATCGCACCGAATTCCTGTTCCTGCAGCGCAAGGAGCTACCGAGCGAGGACGAGCAGTTCACCGCCTATCGCGATCTCGTACTCGGCATGGGTGGGCTGCCCTCGACCTTGCGCACGCTCGATCTCGGCGCCGACAAGGCCGACAGCAGTGGGCTCACGCTCGATTACGAACCCAACCCCGCGCTCGGTCTGCGCGGCGTGCGTTTGAGCCTGCGTTATCCGCAGCTGTTCGCCACCCAACTGCGCGCAATGTTGCGCGCATCGGCGTATGGACCGATTCGCATCCTCGTGCCGATGGTCAGCGCGTTCGAGGAAATTGTCGCGGTGCGTACGCTGCTCGATCGCTGCGCCGCGGAATTGCGCAGCGAAGGCGTAGCGATCGCCGATCACTTCGAATTCGGCGCGATGATCGAAGTGCCCGCTGCGGCAATCATGTTGCCGCTGATGATCAACCAACTCGATTTTGTCGCGATCGGCACCAACGATCTGGTGCAATACACGGTCGCCGCCGACCGCGGCAACGATGCGCTCGGCACGCTGTACGATCCGCTGCACCCGGCAGTGCTGCGCCTGATCCGCCTGACCATCGTCACTGGCAAACGCGCGCGCAAGCCGGTTTCGCTATGCGGCGAAATGGCCGGCGATACGCGCTACACCGCACTGCTGCTGGCGCTCGGCCTGACCGACTTCAGCATGCACCCCGGCACGTTGCTCGAAGTGCGCCAGTCGATCGCCGAATGCGACCTGACCAGCCTGCGCAAAAAGTCCGTGCTGCTGCTACGCGCCCGCACGCGCGCGGAAATCGATACGGCGCTGGCCGCGATGCAGGAATGATCTGCCGAGCCGATTTGCACAGCCGATAATTTCGCCAAAACCACGCCGGTAAGATCGTTCGCAATCACTTCAAACCGCGCTGGTCTAGCCGCTGTAATGGTGCTGCAAGCAGATGCGCATAATCTGCTGTGGAGAACGCCCTGCAGGCCCTTGCAAATTTTCAGAATTTTGAAACGCGCTTGCGCTAGATAGGCATGGCTCGGCCAGCCCATTACAATGCGCACGGCGATACTCAGGTGCTTAATCTCTGTCAGTCGTTTTTCATGGCCGCCGATATCAAGCGTGAGCTTGCTTCATCGCGTAACTTGATCTCTCCCCAACTGTTAGCCGATATTTCATGAAGATTTCTCGATGGTCGAATTGAACACTCAATCCGCCGCCAATATTGCCGTGGTGATTCCGGCGTTGAATGAAGAGTTGGCGATACGCAGCGTGGTCAGCGCGGCACTGCTTCATTGTCCGAACGTGATCGTGATCGACGATGGCTCCAGCGATGGTACCGCGGCGCAGCTTGCCGACCTGCCGATAAGCTTGATCACGCATGCGCAGCCGCAAGGCAAAGCGCAGGCAATGCTCGAAGGTTTCAGTGCGGCGCTCACGCGCGGATACGATGGTGTAGTGACGATGGACGGCGACGGTCAGCACGGCGCCGAGGACATCCCGCGCCTGCTCACAGTGGCCGCGCAATACCCGCGCCATATCGTGATCGGCGCACGTCTGCGAGGGCGCAACAACGCGCCCGGCGGGCGACGTTTCGGCAACGATGCCGCCGACTGGTTTGTGTCATGGACGGCGGGCCAAGCGATTGTCGATACACAAAGCGGCCAGCGTTATTACCCTCGCGAAGTATTGGAACTGGCGAAAAATTTGCCGCATTCGGGCTTCGTCTTCGAGAGCGAAATTTTGATTGAGGCCGCCAACCACGGCATACGCTGCGTCTCCGTGGCCATCGAATCGCGCTATCAGGAAGGCCGGCGCGCGAGTCATTTTCGTCCTTTCACCGATGTCATGCGCATCACTCGCATGATTGCATGGCGCCTGTTCTGCGGCGGCTTTCGTATCGGCAATTACCTGCGTGCGAGGCGCGAGCCGCCGATAGTGATCAGGTAAAAAAGCAATATGTCGATTCTTTCAAAAATATCGCGGCATACAATTCTTTCCTTGCTGCTATGGGCTGGTGTTGCAACGCTGGCCATCGGTTTTGTGATGAACAGCATGTGGCTGCAGGTGCCCTTGGGCCGACTGTCGGAGTCAAGCAAACTTGCGGCAGCGGCATTTGTTGTGGCGTGGATAGTCACGCGCATCAGCCGGATGCATTTTGCTAATTCGTTGGCAATTGTGTGGGGCATCGCGCTGATAATTTTTGTCGGCATCCTGCCGGTGCTGTCGGTCTCGCTCATGATCCTGTGCGCGTTGGCGCTCGGCAGCATGATCGTTGCGACGCATTATCAACGCTCGGTTCTAGTGCCGACGATGTTGGGGCTCAGCCTCATCGTGGGCACAATCGGCTGGTTGTTGCCGTTTCCGCTGCACTATCCTTGGGTGTATTTGACAGCGTTGACTCTGCCGATTTTTTTTCGCCGGCACGAAGTTTTGACTCGAACAAAAGCCTCGTTTGAAGCTTGGCAGCATGCGTTGAACGAATCGCCAAAGGCTGCAGTGTTTGGCGTGATGGTTGCCGGTATCGCGTCCACAGGTTGCTGGTTTCCAACCCTGCAGTTCGACGATCTCGGTTATCACATCGGCATGCCATCGCAACTCGCGGCATTCGGTTATTACCGATTTGATGTGTTTTCGCAATTGTGGGCGATGGCACCGTGGGCGGGCGATATCGTGCAATCGGTCGCGCAATTATCAGCCGGACAGGAAGCGCGTGGAGCGGTCGACGCATTCTGGCTGCTCGCCTCGGCGGCGCTACTCTGGCGTCTCGCCACAACCATGGCGATGCCGCCCTATGCGCGCTGGCTCGCATCGGCCTTATATCTCAGTTTGCCGATGACCTCAGCGCTCGCGGGAGGCATGCAGGCTGAGCTACCGGCGACGACGATCCTGCTGGCGCTAGCACTTGCTGTGGCAGAAGCGCCGGCACGACCTGATGTTCGTGTGTTCTGTTCGATATCAATGCTCGCTGCGCTTATGTTGGCGATAAAAACCGGATTTCTCGCAGCGACCATTCCGATTGGGATTTGGTTATTAATTCGCTGGCGTGGTCGTGTTCCTGCGCGCGCCATCTTGCCAGCGCTCGTGTTGGTCATTTTTATCGCCGCTTCGAGTTATGTGTACGCCTATCTCATCAGCGGCAATCCGATGCTGCCGTTATTCAATGGCATATTTCATTCGCCACTGATTCCGCAAGACAATTTTTCCGGCACACCTTACAAAGCGGGCGGCGGCATAACCTCGCCGTGGCTCATGACGTTTCATACCCATTTGTTCTCGGAATGCTGGGATGGCGCCGCCGGCATGTCATTTCTTGGCCTCATCGGCGCATCTATCGCAGCGTTATTCATGCGCAAGTTGCGCCCGCTCGCTTTGGTCGCAACGGTTGCATTCCTCATTCCGTTTGAAGCAATAAATTACTATCGTTACGCATATCCGGCGTTGGTGCTGATGATCCCGGTTACCGTGGCCGCCGCATCTACGTTGCTAACTCGCCGCACTGGAATTACAGTGCTGACAATGATGATCGGCTTGAACCTTTTGTATCAGGGATGTTCCTACTACACGCTGCACGACGCCACTTTTCTGAAACACAAGACGTGGTCTAAGGAAAAATTATTCAAGCGTTTTGCCCCGGAGCGTTCAATTGCCGAATTCATCCGACAGCACAGCGATACAGATACCGCCGTCCTCTGCGATCCCGGCCGACCGTTTTATGCAGAACTGGCAGGGCGTGGGCTGACTATTTCCTCGTACGACACAGAGTTGAGCAAATTATTTGTTTTTGAAGTTGAGCAAGACCCCAATGGCAACGCCTGGCGCGGATTATTCGCGAAAGTCGGTGCGCGTTACGCCGTGACCACCGAATCAAAACGCTCTCCAGCTTTAACTGCTGCACTCAGTGACGCAAGCAAAATACGACAGATCGGGGCAATTGAACTATGGCTTTTGCCGGTTACTACCGAAACATCCAATCTGCTGCAATCGCGCGATTTGGCTGCAATGAAGTTTCGGCCATGAGCGCGCTCAGTCAATCAGTCCGCTTCATCGCGGTGGGTGTATTGCAGATTTGCATCGACTCCGGGATTTACATCGCGCTGACTGCTCTCGGGCTATCCACACCACCGTCCAATCTATGCGGTCGTATCGGCGGCGCCGCGTTTGGTTTCTGGTTGAACGGCAAGATTACCTTCAAACGCCAACAACAACCTCATATCGGATTACGTCTTGCACGTTACGCCTCCTTATGGATCGCAATGACCATCATCAGCACAACCTTGCTGACGTTGATTGCGCGCCATGCTGGTCTAACTCACGCATGGTGGTCCAAGCCTTTGATCGAAGGTGTGCTCGGGATAGTCAGTTTTCTGGTTTCGCGTTATTGGGTATATCGGCAGAAATCGCCCCTGCGAGAAAAAGCTTGAGTCCGCAACTGCCTGGATAATTTCTGACTAGGCGCGGCAATTGATGCGTGAACTGTCAACCATTGAGAATTCGTGAAGTATTTCATATTGATTTCAGTTCTTATTATTTTGCCGTCGGCAATTAATAATGGATATTATAGTCATGACGAACTGCAGTGGCTGGCACTCGCCGACACTGATTCACTGCTTGATATTCCGTGGATGTCATGGCTGGATTTCAGTGTATTTCAATATCGGCCACTGACATTCAACTTCTGGTTGTTGTTATCTCATTTATTTGGCTACCACCCAGTTATAATGCACAGCGTCCAGGGAGCGCTGGGGATACTCAACGCGTCTTTGCTGCGCCAATGCATCATCCGATTCGGAGCAAAACCGCTGCATGCGTCGGTGGCAGCGATCGCATTTTTACTCGTGCCTTTTGTCGTTTTCGCGCACAGCTGGATTGGAACATTTGCAGACCAGCTATATCTGGCTTGGCTTCTGCTTGCGCTAATGTGGATTTGCCGGCAACCTCAGGCATCATCGCAAAAATGGCAACGATACATGACTCCAGCGGTGGTCGCTGCTCTTACCAGTCTGGCGGTGATGACCAAGGAAGCAGCCGTTGTTTTCCCCTGCTTACTACTCTGTGCAGCTTACCGAAAAAATGTGCGCGACCTGCTGCCGAGCATTTTAGCCAGCGGGTTGGTCGTAGCAATTTATCTCGCACTTCGCCTGAGTATTATTCTTTTTTCGCCGCGCCCGCCGGGAGTTTACACTTGGGCGATAAGCAATATTCCTATCCGCCTATTTGAATACTCGATCTTTCCGTTTGTACAAAACTTGAATGAGCTCGCTGCGTTTCCGTGGTACAGCCCCAGCATATTGGGTATTGCGGCAATCGGTACGGTGCTTGTGTTGATCAGCATAACCAGCGCGGGATTGCGTTGGTTATTATCTGCATCCGTCCTTTGGTTCGTCGCGCTTGGCCCGATATTGATCCTTTCAACCAGCTCGATCCTGTATGCGTACACTGCCTCCGCTCTCATGTGCGGACTGTTTGCGCTGGCTTACCCACTGATCAAACCTTGGGCAAAAGGTTTGCTGCTACTGGCCGGTGTAGCGGCTTTGCTGCACAGCGTTGATCTGGTGCGCGACATGCGCCATGTCGGCCGCGTGCAACACCATTTGTATGCAGCACTGGTGCCGTTATTACCGGATGCGAGCACCAGTGAACCGCTGCGTATTCGCGCTGACAATCCAGCTGACGAGCCAATCCTGCATCACACAACGTATGCCATACCGACATACCAGCGCGTGCCATTTTCGCCGAGAATCAGGATTGTTGCGTCGACCGATACATCCGTCATACCAACGCATGTGATGCTGCACGACGGCACATTGCAGAGCTACCCAAAGCACACGCAACCATGAAAAATCACGCAGACTCGCAGTGATAGGAACGTCAGTTTCCATAGAACGATGGAGGCTACATCACCCTACTCACCGAGCGCGCCCGTGCGATCGGAATACAGATAATTCCGACAAGCGTCCCGCACCTGTACAACTTGACCAGTGCGATTCGATATCGCAAACAGGATCGCCGCCTTGCTCATCGCTAGCGCTCAATGGCATACCGTGAACGAATACACGATAATTCCTCGATGAGAAAAGGCGCGACTACACTCCCAAAATGAAAACATTGGCCGATGGACTGGCGCGGCGCCAGGATAATTTTTTACTGCTCCGTTTTCTCGCTGCCAGCTTGGTGATATACGGTCATAGCCATGCGATTGCCGCGCTGAATACGCAAGATGTCTTTGTGCGTGCGGGCGTGGCTTTCAGCGGCACGATCGCGGTGGATATGTTCTTCGCGGTCAGCGGCTTTCTCGTTACC
Organism: Pseudolysobacter antarcticus; assembly: GCF_004168365.1. Classification (GTDB taxonomy): domain Bacteria; phylum Pseudomonadota; class Gammaproteobacteria; order Xanthomonadales; family Rhodanobacteraceae; genus Pseudolysobacter; species Pseudolysobacter antarcticus. The sequence continues at coordinate 979,254 of NZ_CP035704.1, read as the reverse complement.
GGAAGTCTGGTTCGCCGCCGTAACGTGATTTCGTTCATTACGGCTCGTGCGCTTCGCTTGTTCCCTGCGTATGTGGCCTGCCTCGCGCTGTGCGCATTCGTGCTGGGGCCACTGCTAACCACGCTGCCGGTCGGCGAGTATTTTCAGCATCCCGATACGCTGGCTTATGTCTCTGCCAATCTGGGCCTGCAAAACATGCGCTGGGATCTACCCGGTGTATTTGCAGGCAACCCTTATCCGAATACGATCAATGGTTCGATCTGGACGCTGCCAGCCGAGGCCAGCATGTATTTGTGGCTGGCGGTGCTCGGACTGGCCGGGATTTTCCGACTGCGCTGGCTCGCCACGGCGGTGCTGGTGGCACTATCAATTTATGGCTGCCTGCATTGGATGGATGTGCCAATGCTGGTGCACAACCCCGACTACGCGCGATTTGCCGCACTGTTTGTGCTCGGATCATTTTGCTACTTGCAACGCGACTGGATTCCGGTCGGTCATCTGGGCATGTTCGCTATTGCATTGCTGGCTTATCTGACCCACGGCACGGGATTCTTCGCATATGCGCTCGGCCTGGCGGAAGCGTATTTCTGCTTCTGGTTTGCGTACTGCATTCCTTGGTACGGCTTCAATCGTTTTGGTGATTATTCCTACGGAATTTATCTCTGGGGATTTCCTTGCCAGCAACTCGTGACGATGTGGCTGGGTCATCCGCAACCTTGGCAGATCACGATTTTTGCGCTACCGCTTGCACTTGCGATTGCAATCGTATCCTGGCACTTGCTCGAACAGCCGGCATTGCGACTGAAGGACTGGCAAATCTGGAACAAGCTCGGTTTGTCACGCACCAAGCCCGCTGTCGCTGCGAGCAATACCGATGCTCTTTAACTCCCTGCACTTCGTCGTTTTTTTCCTGATCGTACTGGCGCTCAACCAGTGCCTGCGCGCGCTGCCGACTATGCAGAAATGCATGCTGCTGCTGGCGAGTTATTATTTCTATGGCCAGTGGCATTGGGAATATCTGCTGCTGATCTGGTTCTCCACGATCGTGGATTATCTGATCGGCCTGCAGTTGCCGCGCAGTTCGAATCCGAAGCGGCTGGTGATCATCAGCGTGATCGTCAATATCGGCTTTCTCGCCATCTTCAAATACGCCAACTGGCTCATCGCGAGTTTCAACGGCGGCGCCGATGCGCTGGGCGCGGCCTGGCACATCACGCCGATCGACCTGCTGTTGCCGGTCGGTATTTCTTTCTACACCTTCCAGAGTCTGAGCTACACCATCGACGTCTATCGCGGTGCATTGCAACCGCGCCGGCGTCTGCTCGACTACGCACTCGCGGTGGCGTTTTTTCCGCAGCTCGAAGCCGGCCCGATCGTGCGTGCGCGCGAGTTTTTCATCGAGCTCGATGGCCCGCGCAATGTTGCGCTGAGCGACGTACAACGTGCGCTGGTACTGATCGCATTCGGCTTCGTCAAGAAGATGGTATTCGCCGATACGCTGGCGGGTTTCGTCGACCCGGTTTTCGATCATCCCGAGGGCGCGCATTTCTGGGATACGCTGCTCGGCATCTACGCGTTTGCGTTTCAGATTTATTGCGATTTCTCGGGTTATACCGATATCGCGATTGGCTGCGCGTTGTTGCTCGGGATCCGATTTCCGCAGAACTTCAACTACCCGTACATCGCCGAAAGTCTGCAGGATTTCTGGCGGCGCTGGCACATGACGCTCTCGCGCTGGCTGCGCGATTACCTGTACATCGCGCTCGGCGGCAACCGCCGCGGTGAAGCGCGCACGTTGGCAAATCTCATGATCACCATGCTGCTCGGCGGCCTGTGGCACGGTGCGAGCTGGAACTTCGTGATTTGGGGCGGCCTGCATGGCGGTTATCTGGTGTTCGAGCGCGTTGCACTGCAGCGCCTGCCCTTCTGGCAATCGCCAGCGTTGCCGATGCGCTTGTTGCGCTGGCTGCTGACGTTTCATCTGGTGTGTTTCGCGTGGATATTTTTCCGCGCAAAAACCCTCACGGCGAGTCTCGCGGTCATCGGCAATCTGCTACATGGCGCAGCGAGCGTGATCCAGGATTTTTCGCAGGATCATCATCTCGGCCTCGCGCTACTTTTGATTGCCCTGATGCTGTCGCAATTCATCGGCGGCTACGGCCATATCAAGCAGCGTTTGAGTGAAGATCGCGGCACACGCTTTGCAGCAGCAATGACCTTGATCTTGCTCGCGCTGATCCTGTTCACGCCGGGCAAGAATATTCCCTTCATCTACTTCCAGTTTTGAGCACCGGCATGCGTTATCTCAAATTCATCCTGCCGCTGTTGCTGGTCGCCGTGATCGACCTGCTGTTTCAACTCGGCGCGTGGGAATTTATCGCCTCACCGAACAGCCACGCCGGCATGAGCATCGCGAAAAAGCGCGCGCTGCTCGATCCGGAAATGGCGCATATTGATTTTGTCACTCTCGGCAGTTCGCGCCCGGTGTATGGCATCGATCATGCGCTGCTCGCCAGCACCGCCGCGGCGCACGGCAAGGTGCACGCCAACATCAGCGTCGCCGGCATGCACTGGATGAGCCTCGGCATCATCACCGACTGGCTCGCGGTGCAGCATCCGGAAATCCAGGGTGGAATCATTGCGCTGTCGGTGCAGGATTTCATGGGGCCGGGAAACGGTGCGTACGAACTCGGCATCGCCTATCCGTTTCATCGCTACGATCAGATTCCATGGATGAGTGAGCATGTTGGCTTCGATCGCAACGAGCTCGCCACGTACGGACTTTATTCCGGCCTGTTCGAATATCGAGAAGATATCCGCGATCTGATCCAGCACCCGCAACAGCGCAGGAAGTCGCTGAAGTATTTTCATGCGCTCGATGCGAAGCACGTGTTGCAGACCAACGCCGATGAAACCTCGAATATTTGTCGCCTGCAATTGCAGCATCGATCCGATTGCGAAAAGGCGGCGACACTCGATGCGGAAGCGGCAGAAAAACTGAAAGGTCAGTGCGCGATGTTGCCTGGCGCCAATCAGCCGCGCGGCGACTGGCGCGCGATGGTCGGCGGTGCCGAAACACCGTCGCCCTACCTGCAAAAAGCCCGTGACCTGATCCAGACACAACTACGCCACCTGACCTGGAAAACACCGCCAATCATCGTGCTTATGCCGATGCACTCGGTGTGGCTGAACGATGCCTTGCCGCAAGCCGCGCACGAATGGGCGTTGTCGATTCTCAAACCCTTGCAGGTCGAAGGCAAAATCCACGTGCTCGATTACACCGACCTGTTCAACGGCCCGGACGGCACCGATTGCACGGCGTTTTTTGATATCTACCACAACAACGTTTCGGGTCGCGAACGACTGATGCAAATGGCTTTACCGAGCCTGGAAAAGATTTTGTATTCTACGGAAAACCAAACCAATGCAACAATTCGGTAATGATTGATTTGTTAGAGTCTTGGTTCGTTGCAACAAAAACGCAACGCTGCCAGCGGCACATAATCCTATGTCAGAAGACGCCTTCCCTGAAGAAACACCAAAGCCTGACGATCAGATCGTCGCGGCCCATGCCAACGGACATTTTTATTCGCCGATCGTGAATCCGTCGGAGATCGCTGCGCAAACCGACCGCATCTGGCCAGTCGAACCCAAAGTGCTCGGCATCGATTTCAACGATGCCAGTCACGAGCAGATATTGAATGAGGTTTTCCCGCGTCATATCGCGGCATACGACTATCCGGAACTGCTCGACGAGTCGCCGGATCTAACTCAGTTCTACACGCAGAACTCGCAGTTCAGCTGGCTCGATGCGCGCACGCTTTTTGTGTTGTTGCTCGAGTGGAAACCAAAACGATTCGTTGAAGTCGGATCGGGATTTTCGACCTTACTCGCCGCCGATGTGAACCGTCGCCATCTCGACAACAGCATCGATATCACGTGCATCGAACCTTATCCGCGCGAGTTCTTGCGCCAGGGCATTCCCGGCATATCGAAACTGCTCGAACAGAAAGTACAGGACGTGCCGCTGGCGGAATTCGAAAAGCTGCAAGCGGGCGATATTCTGTTCATCGATTCTTCGCACGTCGCGAAAACCGGCAGCGATGTCAATTATCTGTATTTCGAAGTGCTGCCACGTCTGGCCGCGGGCGTGATCGAGCGTGATCGTGCACATCCACGATATTTTTCTGCCGCATGATTACCCGCGCGATTGGGTGTTCGTCAACAATCGCAGTTGGAACGAGCAATACCTGCTGCGCGCATTGTTGATGCATTCCACCGCGTTCAAAGTGCGCTTCGGTTGCTCATACGCACACTGGCGTTTTCCCGATCGCGTGCGCGACGCGCTAAGCAACGGTCATTCGTATGCAGGCGGAAGTTTCTGGATGCAGCGCATCTAGCGCAGTCATCGAACGCGATTCAAAGATCCGGCGAAAATAATCGCCGGACTATTTGGCTCGTGCGCTGCGCTGCTCATCCAGCGTCAGCGCCACCTTGTCGCGCAGATACACCGGTAACGCGAGTTCTGCGGCAACGCCGTTTCCCGCCAAAGCCTGCGGCAACGCGAGTTCGACGATCGCGCGCGCCTGCGGGAAACGCGCGCCGTCGGCGAAGATCGGCGCTGCACCCAGACGCAATTCGAGCAACGGTGCGTACGTCGCCCAGCCACTACCAACCACACACCAGCGTGGATGCGACGGCACGACGACAAGTTCGGCATGGCCGACAGTTTCATCGCCCTGCAGATGCACAAGACCGTCGGCGCCGCGCGTGAATACGCCGGCATAGATTTCGCCCATGCGCGCATCGATCACCGCGAGGATCGGCATGCCGTGATCCGGCGCGTGCTGTGCCAAAGCGGCCAGCGAGGAGACCGGAATCACCGGCACGTCCAGCCCGAGCGCAAGACCTTGCGCCACTGAAATCGCCAGGCGCACGCCGGTGAATGCACCGGGGCCGCGACCCACGGCGATGACATCGATGGCGCCGCGCGCGAGTCCGGCTTCGGCCAATACCGACTCGATCATCGGCAGCACCAGTTCGGCGTGACGACGCGGCGCGAATTCACTGCGCTCGATGATCGCACCGTTGCAGGACAAGGCCACCGAGCAGCATTCGGTAGCGGTTTCAATGGCTAGAAGGTTCATGGACATATTCTCGCATCTCTGTTGACGTTCGACACCTGACTGTTATGCAAAGCCGCTACACAACCTTGCGTTGCGACATTGCGTACCAATCGACGCGCCGGGTCAGGAACATCATCGCCGCGACCGTGATCAGCAGCGCCAGCGCACCCATCAGCAGCGAATATTGTTCGCTCACCACCAGCACATAGAACAACCCATAGATCAGCGACAGCAGCGATGCCAGCAGCAGTCCTGCGCGCCACGTGCCGAGGATCGCGCCGATGTAACCACCGATCATCACGACCACGGCAATGGCCGCGGCGAGGTACGCAAACTTGAAACCGATCTGCTCGGACAACGCCAGCAGCACGACATAAAACGTCGCCAGCGCCACGCCGACCAGCAGGTATTGCAACGCATGCACACGCAGGCGTTTGAGCACTTCACACAGGAACACCGCGATGAACGTGAGCGTGATCACAAGCAAGCCGTATTTGCCGGCACGCACGTTTTGCTGATACACGCTGGCGGGTTGATACAGCGCAAAACCGAAACTCGTATTGGCAAATGCCTGCGTGCCTTCTCGTGATTGTTCCCAACGCTGACCGAAGCTGCGATTGATATCGAGTACCTGCCAGTGCGCGTTGAAATGATCCTTGTCGATGTCGCTTTTATCCGGCAGAAATGCGCCACCAAAACTCGGGTTTGGCCACGGTGCGGCAAGATTCACCTCGCTGGTGCGCGCCAGCGGCAGTACATCGAAACGTTCGGTGCCGGCGGCGACCATCTCGATATAGACATCAAAATCCTTGCTGCGCAACGTGCTCAGATCGATCGAAGTCGCAACCGAAGTGATGCCGACCACGCTCTCGCTGCCCGAGCGAAAACGTGCGTCGATACCATTGATGCGGAACACCGAAATACTGCGCAGTCCACGTACATCGCTCAGCGGCAAACGCAACTCGGCGCGTTGCCATTGCCATTGCGCATCGTCTTTTTCCAGCGCGGCGAAATCGCTCGCGACGAAACGTGCATGCAGCTTCAAAGTCGCGCTGTAGACCGGTGCGGAATAGATGCCGTAATGCCGCTCATCGACCGCCAGCGTGCCGTCGATTTTCAGCGCATCGGCGAGCAGAATTTCCGCGCGTTCGACCGTGACATATTCCTTGTCGTTGGCAATGCGAACATGTTTTGGTATCGCCAGCACCGGGCCACCGAGCGTTTGCTGCGTGCCCCAGCCTTGCGCAATCTGCGCGAGCGCCTGGCGCCGTAAGTCCTGCCGCTCGCTGATCAGACCATCCACCTTGAGCAGTGGAATCAGCATCAGTAACGCGAGGAAGCCGATGCCGAGCGCCTTGAATGTCGGGTTATGAAAGACTGCGGGATTCATGCGTCACCTCGTTAAGTTCGAGGTGTAATTGCAACCCGCAGGTGAGGCGCAAGCGTGGCGCGCAGCGGACGTTGTTGGGGCGAAGTTATGACACCGCGAAAAATGCGCCGTCACACTTACTCGCCGATACTGATCTGTTTTTCCTGATGATTGCCGACGTCGAGCAGGCGCTGTCTCACGTGCGGATCGATCTCGAATTTCGCATTGATCGCAGTCGCCGCTGCGGGAATCGGCAAGCCTTGTTTGTCAGCCGCGCGCCAAGTCGTCCACAACCCGTCGATCTGGCTTTGCCGCGTCGCTTCGGGCGCGGTGAAATCAAAATTCTGCAGCCCGGATTGCAGGCCGAGATCGATTTGCTGCGCGCGCAATTTTTCATCGAGTGCCTGCAGGCTGTTGCGCGCAAACCGGCGAATCTCGGGATAACGATCGTTCATCGCAGTGAACAAATACGGCGCGAGCGACATGCGTTGTCGCGCATCAATCCCGGTCGCGGCGGTGCCCATCTGATACGCGGCGACAGCCTTCTGCACGGGATCACCGGACAGCAAAGTCGCGGGCAAATCGGCCAGTGCCGTATCGACGCCATCAGCGCGCGCTGCGACCGATCCATCGCCGCGCCCCCACAGGGTTTTGATCTGCTGCGCCGCCCATACCGGGGAGTTGTCGGCGTGGCAATTCGTGCATGCATCGGGCCGCGCATTCGCCGAATCACTGGCCGGATCGGGCACTGCAATACGATGGCTGCGATGGATCGTCATCACGCCATAAACCGCATTCGGCATATGGCAGTTGTAGCAGTTCGAGCCGGCGCTTTCGGCAGGATGATGCGTATGCGCCGTGACATCTTTCGCGAGTTTGTCATGACACCGCAGGCACGGCGCATTGCCCAGATTTTTCTCGGTGATCTGCCCGGCGCTATCGCCACCATGCATGCTGTGGCAGTTGATGCACGTCAGATCTTTCGATTGCAGATAACACTGCGATTGCAGCAGCCCTTGGTACTCGTACGCAGTCAACCGCGGCGTGCCATCGTTCCAGAAGCGGGCCGAGAAAAGCGTCGATGCCTTGCCCGGCGGCACGGTATCTTTCCAGATCGGTTGCACCGACGCATTCAGATCATCACCGGCGCGATACACCGGCCCGCTGCTGATCCAGTTTTTCATCACGCCGACATCTTTCGGCATGCGCTGGCCGTGGCATTGACCGCACACCTGCGTGCTGCGCTCGGCACTGAGACCGTGCGGATTGACGATGGTGGGATCGCTCGCGCCACTGAGCTGCAAGGTCCAGCGGCGCAGCATGCTCGCATTGCGCTCGACATGTTCGCTGCCCGGGCCATGACAACTTTCGCAGCTGATACCGAGTTCGGCGACACGCGAGTCGTAAGTCGAATCGCGATTCACATCGATCGCTTCACCGCGCCGGCTGCGCGCGATCAGCTCGGGATAATTTTTCATGTTCGGCTCGGGGCCGGTGTTGTGGCAATAGATGCAGTTGTTGTTCCACGGCCCGATATGTTCGTCGAACGGTTTGTCGTCCGGGCCGAGGAACACCGCATTCATGTGCACCCAGCGCTGCTCGGCGATATGCCACAGATAATGCAGCCGATAATACGTGCCGCTGTTCGCATCGAACGTCAGGTACTGCTGATAACGATGCGAGCCGACCGTGCGTTGCACCGCCACGGTGTTCTGGATCGCGCCGGTGGCCGGATCGTGATACTCGAAAAAATACTTGCCGCCGCGCGTGATCGGGCGCACATCGCCGCCCCACTCGGTCAGCGCCTGGCCGTCGAATTTTCCGAGCACGGCCTGCGGCGTGGCGTCCTGCGTCATCGTGCGATGGAAGGTTTTGTACCAGCTCGCATGGCGATCCTCGTGGCAGGTTTCGCACTGCGCCGAACCGACCCAATGCGCGCTGTCCATCGCAAACGGCGTCGCTATTTCCGCACGTGTCGCGTCGATCGCATGCCACAACCAACCCGCCAGCGCGACGGTCATCACAACGCCGACAGCGGCGATCAGGCGGAGCGAATTTTTTACGCCGGGTTTCATCGTTCGAACACGTCGCCGAAAAACGCCTGCACATCGGCCAGCTCGCGCGTCTGCGGCAGCGGCGGCAGGCTCTGCAGAAAGATTTTGCCATACGCGCGTGTGGTCAGACGCGGATCGCACAGCACTAGCACGCCGCGATCGCTGACATCACGAATCAACCGCCCTGCGCCTTGCTTGAGCGCGATCACCGCGGTCGGCACCTGCCAGTCGAAAAACGGATTGCCGCCTGATTCGCGCATCGCATTCAGGCGCGCTTCGAGCACCGGATCGTCCGGCGCGGCAAACGGCAATTTATCGATGATGACGCAGCTCAGCGCCTCGCCTGACACATCCACGCCTTCCCAGAAACTTGCCGCACCGAGCAGCACGCCGTTACCGGCGGCGCGGAATTCGGTGAGCAACTGATGCCGTGGCAACGTGCCTTGCACAAACAGCGGATACGGCAAGGTATCGCGTAACAGTTCCGCCGCGAGCTTCAACGCGCGGTGCGAAGTGAACAGCAAAAATGCACGGCCGCGCGACGCTTCGAGCACCGGTCGCGCCATCGCGATCACACGCGCGGTGTAGTCCGACGCGTTAGGGTCGGGCAATCCGCGCGGCAGATATGCAAGCGCCTGACGCGTGTAATCGAACGGACTCGGCAAGCTCATCGCGACCGGATCGTCGAGGCCGAGCTGGCGCGTGTAGTGATCGAACCTGCCGGCCACCGACAAAGTCGCCGAGGTGAAAATCCACGCCGCATGCGTCGAATCGCGCAACGCGCGCAGCGGTGGCGCCAGATCGAGCGGCGTCGCGTACAACTGGAAACCTTGCGGCGTGAGTTCGTACCAATGGATCCATTCCGCGTTGTCGTGCGCCTCGACTTTTTCGTAGCGTGCGAGCAGATCGCGCGCGCGTTCGGCGCAACTTGCGAGGCCGCGACTGCGCTCCTCGTGCAGCACGAGCGCATCCATCAAACCCGAGAGAGCTTCATGCAGAGCATCGAGCTCGTGCATCAATTCCGGTGTCGCCGCGATCTGCGCAAAACTGCCGCGCAACGGCAAACGATCGAACGCCAAGCGCACTCGTCGCACCGCCGGTGTGATCGCTTCAATCACCGCTAGCATCGGCGCGAGCGCACCACTCACCGCACCGCATTCCGCGAGGGTGTCGTTGGCGAGTTCGCTGAGTTGGCGCGAGCTCAAGCTGGTCGAAAAAAATTGTCCGGCGAGCTCCGGAATCTGATGCGCTTCGTCGAGAATGAACGCATGCGCGCCCGGCAGGATTTCGCCGAAACCTTCCTGCTTGATCGAAAGATCGGCGAACAACAAATGATGATTGACGACGACGAGATCAGCCTCTTGCGCCGCGCGTCGCGCCTTGACCACAAAACACTCGCCGTACTGCGGACAATCCGCGCCGAGGCAGTTATCGGCGGTCGAGGTGACGCGCGGCCACAGCTGCGAATCCTCCGGCACTTCGATCAATTCGGCGCGATCGCCGCTCGCACTGCGCGCGGCCCACGTGCGCATGCTGTGCAATTGGCTGGTCTGCTCGCGCGACGGAAACCGTCCGTCCTTGACCGCCTGGTCGAGTCGATGCAGGCAAATATAATTGGCGCGACCTTTCAGCAAACTCGCCTTCAACCGCGCGCCGAGCACCTTGCGTACGAGCGGCAGATCGCGATGAAAGAGTTGATCCTGCAGCGTCTTCGTGCCGGTCGAAATGATCACTCTTTTGCCCGACAACAGCGCCGGCACGAGATACGCAAAGGTCTTGCCCGTGCCGGTGCCGGCTTCGGCGATCAGGCAGTCGCGTTCGGCGATCGCCTCGGCCACCGCCGTCGCCATCTGCTGCTGCGAATCACGCGGCGCGAAGCCCGGAATTTCGCGCGCGAACGGGCCGTCCGGGCCGAGCAGTTCGGCGCTATCCGATGAACTCATGCCGGGATTTCCGAACGCGTATCAGCGCAAGTGCTGGCGATGGTTGTCTCGCCCAAAAAACGCCCAGCCGATATCACATGCGCACCGGTCGATCGACTCGGCAACTCGGCAGCTGCGCCTTGGCCTGCGCCGCACCAGCACTGTCTTGCAAGGCATTACGTGCTTCGATCAGGGTCTGGATGTTGCGCGCGCACAGGCTGCCGTTTTTCGGGCCGTGATCGTAGGATTGTTGAGCTAGTTTTGCGGCCGCTTCGTAATGTTTGTGGCCGATTTCGAGCTCGGCCTGATACTGGATAATTTCCGGCGAGCCATGCGACAAGGTCAGCGCACGCTCGGCCAGAGCCATCGCCTGATCGTAATGTTGCTGGATTTCCTGCGAACGCGCTTGCTGCATCAAACCGTCGATGGCTGGATCGCGCAGCGGATGCACTTCGAGATCGGACGTGAATTTTGCACCTGCATCGCGGATCGCGGTCACCGTATCGGGCACGTCGAGTTTCGGCGCTGCTTGTTGCGCCGGCGGTGGTGGCTGCGTGCAGGCGGCGAGCGCCGTTGCCAGTAATGCAAGCAGTACACGATGGATGGTGATTCGATTCGAAACGATATGCATGAAAATATTCCTCGATCGGATTTCTGGATGGATCATGGCGACGTATTCGGGTTGCGGCTGAACAGGGATTTTATCTCCTGCCACGTGCAATGGTCGGTTTCCTGCGGCGCATATCCGGTCAGGAACGGCAGCTCGCGCGCACCCTTGCATTCGGCATCGGTGCGCTGACCGTTTTGCGGATTGACCCAGGTATATTCGAGACCATCCCGCGGCAATAGCAGCGGACTCGACGGCAATTTTCGGAACAACGCCGACCACACTTTCAGCGCGCCGGTCGCGCCCATCAAGCTGGTGACCTTGTTGTCGTCACGGCCGACCCAGACCACCGCGAGATGCTCGCCGGTGAAACCGGCAAACCACGAATCGCGTTGCGAATCGCTGGTGCCGGTCTTGCCCGCCGCATGCAGATATCCCAAGCCTTGATCGGTCACCGAATGCGCGGTGCCGGCGACCACGACTTGCTGCATCGCGTAACTCGTGAGGCGTGCGGCGCTGACGTACTCGCCCGCACCGGCCTTGATGCTGTAACGCGTGAGTGGTTTGCCCTGCGCGTTCAGCACACCACGCACCGCGCGCAGCGGCAAGGCATGACCATCCGCCGAAAAATACGTGTACATGCGGGCGACATCGAACGGCGTGAGATCGATCGCGCCCAGCAGCAGACTCGGATTCGGATTGACCGAGGTCAGGCCGAACGATTCGAGAAATCCCTTGACCTTGGGCAGGCCCAACGTCAAGCCCAGATGCACGGTGGCGAGGTTATACGAATGCATCAGCGCATCCATCAGCGGCACCGCGCCATGCGCCTCGTGCTCGGCATTCTGCGGCATCCAGTGCGAGCCGTCGGCCTGCGGAATATCCACCGCAGTGTCATCGAGCGACGACACCAGCGAATAACGTTGCGGCTGCGACAGCGCGACCAGATAGACGAATGGCTTCACCAGCGAACCGATCGGGCGCTGCGCAAACAAGGCGCGATTGAAGCCTTGCTCATCGGCGGCGCGCGAGCCGATCAACGCTTGAACTTCGCCGTCGTGCGCACCGGTGACGACCATCGCGCCTTCGAGTTCCGGCTGACGTTTCGCCAGCGCATCAAGCTGGCTCGCGAGCGCCTGTTCCGCGAGCAATTGCGAGGCTGGCGCAAGCGTCGTGTGGATGCTCATGCCGACCTTGCCGAGCGCGGCGTCGGCGTAGTCGCGTGCAAGTTGCGCGCGCACCAGATCGAGAAACGCCGGGTAACGATTTCGCGGCAAACCTTGTCGATCTGGCACGCCGAGCGGCGCGGCGCGCGCCTTCGCCAATGCCGCATCGTCGAGCAAACCGGTATCAGTAAACATCTGCAACGCGATATTGCGCCGGCTCAATGCATGGTCGGGATTACGCCGCGGATCGTAATAACTCGGGCCTTGCACCATGCCGACCAGCAGCGCAATTTCCGGCGTGCTCAGCGATTTCAAGTCGCGGCCGAAATAGAATTCCGACGCGGCGGCAAATCCATGCACGGCCTGCCCGCCTTGCTGGCCGAGAAAAACTTCGTTGATGTACGCCTCGAGAATGCGCCGCTTGTTGTAGCGCGCCTCGATCAGCAGCGACAACAGCGCCTCGTTGAACTTGCGCGTGAAACGCTGGCCGCGATCGAGAAACAGATTCTTGACCAGTTGCTGCGTCAGCGTGCTACCGCCTTGCACGACGTGACCAGCGCTGAGATTGGCGAGTGCGGCGCGCAGGATCGACCATACCGCGATGCCGTGGTGATGATTGAAATCGCGATCCTCGACCGCCTGCAAGCCGGCCACGAGCAGCGGCGGTACTTCGCCGAGATGGACGATGCGGCGTTCTTCCTGCTCGGTGCCATAAAGTGTAGCGATGCGCGCCGGATCGATGCGCACGCTGCTCAGTGCGGCGCCGGTGGCAGCATCCTTGAGCGTGCTCACGCTGTTGGCAGAAAGCACGACTTCGATGCGACGCTCGGCCTCGTGACCGTCGAGATAATCGAAGGCGCGACGCGCGATCAGGTAACGGCTGCCGTCGTGCGAAAACGTACCGGTCGTGCGCGCGCCGGGCTCGCTGGTGTAGCGCGCGGCATCGAGCTCCAGATCGAGCGCTTCGGCGCTCATCGCGAGGCCGGGTTTCAGCTCCAGCGGCCGCGCGTAGACGCGGCTCGGCAGATCCCAACTCAGATCGTCGAAGCGCGCGCGCACCTGGCCATCCAAATACGTCGCATACGGACCGACGAAACCGAGGAACAAGCCCAGGCCCAGCCAGAACGGCACGCGCAATACGCGCCAGGCCAGACCCAGCAGTGGCAGAAGAGAGTCGCGAACAGTCAAGCGGCACGATAAGACTGAGAAATCCAGTGTGCAGTGTAACCGAACAGGCGCGCATTGCCTGCGTTCCACACTGGTAGCCGGGCGATGCATCCGCGATAATGGCGGCCCGTGTCCAATGCCCTCGTGAGGTCATCCCCCGAATGTCGCATCGCTACGCTTTTGCACTTGTATTTTCCCTTGCAATGACGTGCGTCGCGCATGCCGATTTTCGCATCGATTACAGCGCTACCCGCGGCCACGGCGATCTCGGTGTCTTGAGTTTGGCGAATGGCAAATTGCGCGCCGAGCCGGATCGCGGCAGCGCCCATTTCGATACCTCGTCGAGCGCGATTCTCGACCCCGCGAATGCCGATCTGATCGTGCTGGATCGCGCGCAGCATCGCTATACGCGCTTCGATCGCGAAACCTTGAATCAGGTATCCGGGCTGGCCAGCCTGCTCGGCGCGCAAGACCCTTTGCAATTGAAGGTGCGACCCAACGGCGCGCATGAACAGGTATCGGGACACGCCTGTGACGTTTATCGCATCGATCTTTTCGGTGAACATTATGCCGACTATTGCATGGCCGATGCGCGCGAACTCGGATTGAGCGCGAGCGATATCGCCCAACTCAAACGCGGCATCGACATGGCGCACGATCTACTCGGCTGCATCGGCGGAAATTTTGCGACCAGTGTTTTCGCGGGCGGAGGTTTGCCGGTAAAACTGGTCAGTTATCGCGGCGGCAAGGTCATCGGCATCTCGGAACTTAAATCCGTCAGCACAGCGAAAATTTCGGCGAGTGAAGTGGCGATTCCCGGCGGTTATCGCGAGCAACCGATCGATCCGTTGATGTTCGCGCCGGATTGAATGTCGCACGTTTTCGCGCCTTGTTGCGCCCCCATCCTTATCTTGAAGAATTTCCCTGACTATGCCGACAGCGTCTAGCGCAAGAGTCTGCATCCATGCCTGTGGCGAACGCGATTCGGCGTGGCTGGAACACTGCATTACCCGCTTGCCGAACGATATTCGCATCACCGTGGTCGGCGCGCTCGCACCGATCACGATAGCTGGACGTTTGCTGGATTCGCTCGCGGCAAATATCGGCAGCGATGATGTCGCAAGCGTGTTGCGCGCTTGCGCTACGGCGTACCCCGGCGACGATCTCGTGCTGTTGCGCGCGGGTACTCTATTGCCGGAATTCTCGTTTGAGCGCATCACCCGCGCGTTGCAAGTTGACGACGTGCTCGCGGTATCCGCACTGGACAATCTCGATGCATTACGCGCGCCGCTACCGGCTGGCGCGCAGTCCGATGTATCGCCCGCCGAGATCGACCGGCTGTGTTATTTGTACAGCCACAAGCAGTACCTGGATTGCGCCAACATCTCGCCGTTGTTGAGCGCGTGGCACGGACCTCGCCTGCGTACAGCGGGCTTGGTGGCGCTGGAAAATCTATCGGTGCCAGCCGCATTCGCACCACTGCGTGCGGTGTTGCTCGACCATCTGTACGTGGCCGCGCCCGGTCGAATTTTGCATGGCCCGAAACTTCCGCAACCCGGCACGGATGCCGATACTTCATCTGCGCTTGGCGAGTTGCGCGAACAAGTCGCTGCTGCACTTTTACATGACCGGGGCGCACGTGCATCTGGATTTCCGGGGCTCGACGCGAAACCCGTGATCCTGCATATCCTGCATGGTTGGGGCGGTGGTGCCGAGCGTTTTGTGCGCGATCTCGCCGCTGCGGATTCGGCGCGGCATCATCTGGTACTGATCGCACGCGGCAATTCGGTGCGGCGTTGTTTCGGCGAAGCATTGGAATTACTCGCCGGCGATTTTTCGCAACCGCCATTGCGCCGCATCACCTTGCCGAACGCGATCGCCGATACCGCATTGCACGATGCCAGTTACCGCGATTTCCTCGCCGCGATCGTTCGCGAATTCTGCGTCGATGCACTGATGGTTTCATCGCTGATCGGACATAGCCTAGATGCACTGCGCACCGGTTTGCCGTTGCTCATCGTCGGTCACGATTTTTATCCGCTGTGGCCGATTCTGCATCGCGATTTCGGCGACGCGCAGCTGCGCTTCGATGAAACGCAACTGGTAAGCGATCTCAACAGCGCGAATGCGAAGCTCGAATTTGCGAATCGCGATCCCGCGTATTGGCAGCGCTTGCGCGAGCAATATGTCGAGGCATTGCTGCGGGCCTCGGCCACGTTGGCAGCGCCGAGCCGCTCGGCGCTGGCGAACCTGCTACGGATCGAGCCGCGTCTGAAATCGCTGCGCAATCAGGTCATCGGTCACGGCCTCGCCGCATGGCCGGCGAGCGCGCCGCTGCCACTGGCCGAACCGCCGCGGCGCACGCGCTTGCGGCTGGTCGTGCCGGGTCGGGTGCGGCGCGGCAAAGGTGCCGAACTGCTGCG
Source organism: Pseudolysobacter antarcticus (assembly GCF_004168365.1). Classification (GTDB taxonomy): domain Bacteria; phylum Pseudomonadota; class Gammaproteobacteria; order Xanthomonadales; family Rhodanobacteraceae; genus Pseudolysobacter; species Pseudolysobacter antarcticus. The sequence continues at coordinate 963,420 of NZ_CP035704.1, read as the reverse complement.
CGCCGTCTTGCCAAAGCTGCGTGAGTTTGCGGAGATTTTCCTGCTCGGCGCCGGCAAGGACGGCGAGGAATTTTTCGGTGAGCCTGATGTGCACATCGTGCTGAATTACCAGCGCGACGAACTACCCGCATTGATCGCGAAAATAGCACCTGATGCGGCATTGCTGCTGCCGACCGTGGCGGAAACTTTCAGCTATACCTTGTCGGAAATGTGGAGCCTCGGCGTGCCGGTGGTCGCGACCGAAGTCGGCAGTCTGGCCGAACGTATCGAAGATGGCGTGAGCGGCTGGTTGGCGCCGGCGAACGTTGTCGCGATCAACCGCGTCATTGCGCATCTCGATGAAGATCGCGACAGCCTCGAACAGGTTCGCTTGAATCTGATCGGGCACGTTGAAAAATCATTGCAGGCCATGGGCGCGGAATACCGCACGTGGTTGCCGTTGCCGCAAGTCACGATCGCGCGTTATGCGTTGCAGGCGGTGAGCAACGAACGTCTTGTGATTGCCGAGTTGAGTACGCATCTTGGCGACAGTGTGCGTGCGCAAACCACGCTGTCGACAAAACTCAAGACACAACAAGCCGAGCTCGAAAAACGCAGTGACTGGGCCACCGGCCTGGACCGCGAACTGAAGCAGGCCGCGCGCATCCTCAAGCAGCGCGAGATTGAAATCGACGAACGCACGGTCTGGGCGAATTCGCTGCAACGCGATATCGAATCGGCGCAGGATGCGTTGACCACCTTGCACGCGGAATTCGACGAACGCACGCGATGGGCGCTGGCGCAGCAAGCGGCGATCGCGCAGCTCGACGAGCAGATCAATGCGCTCGAACGCATTCGTATGCAGCAAGAACGTGACCATCTCGAACTTGAGCAACAACGCGACCAAATTCGCGAGACACGCGACGAATATGCACGCCAACGCGACGAATTTGAAACCGAGCGCAATCGCCTGCTCGCGAGCCGTTCGTGGCGTCTCACCAAACCGTTACGCTGGTTCGCCCGGCGCATACGCAATGCACGCATACGTCTCGTATTTCTGCTCACGCGTTTGCGCAGCGTGCATGGTCGCGTGCGCGGCTCGCTGGCCCGTCGCGGCCTGAAAGGCACGATCGCGCGCGCGGCGCAGGAGCTCAATCAGGATTCACCGTTCGCGCCGCTCACCGTCGTCGAGGCCCCGACGCAGGATTTCGCGCCTCACGCCGTGCCGACCAGCGGCAGTCCGACGGTATCCATCGTCATTCCGGTCTACAACAAATTTGCATACACCGATGCGTGCCTGCGCTCGCTCACCGAACATGCCGGCGCGACCGCGTTTGAGGTGATCGTCGTCGATGACGGTTCGAGCGATGACACCGCGGCGTGTCTCGTTTTGATCGAAGGAATTCAGACGATACGCAATAGCGAAAATCTCGGTTTCGTCGGCTCGTGCAATGCCGGGGCGGCGCAGGCACGCGGCGAGTTTGTGCTGTTCCTCAACAACGATACCGTGGTCACGCCAGGCTGGCTCGAAGCACTGGTCAATACCTTCGCCGAAGAACCGCGCGCCGGGCTGGTCGGCGCCAAACTCGTCTATCCGGATGGTCGTTTGCAGGAGGCCGGCGGCATCATCTTCAGCGATGGCTCGGGCTGGAATTACGGGCGTTTCGAAGATCCCGCCGCACCGCAATTCAATTATCGCCGCGAGGTCGATTATTGCTCGGGCGCGGCGATCATGTTGCGTCGCGCGCTGTTCGAACAGCTCGGCGGATTCGACATGCGTTACGCACCGGCATATTACGAAGATACCGATCTCGCATTCGCGGTGCGTGCCGCGGGCTTGAAAGTTATCTACGAACCGCGCGCGACCGTGGTGCATTTCGAAGGCATAACGTCAGGCACCGATATCGGCAGCGGCATCAAGCGCTATCAGGTGATCAACCAACAGAAATTCCTCGACAAGTGGAGCGCCGCGCTGGCATTCCAGCCCGCGCCTGATACGCGTATCGAGATCGCGCGCGAACATCGAATTGGTGGCCGCGCCTTGATCATCGATGCGTGCATGCCGGCGCCGGATCAGGACTCCGGCTCGTTGCGCATCGTCAACCTGATGCGCGTGCTGATCGATCTCGACTACAAGGTCAGCTTCTTCGCCGACAATCGCGCCTACGACGAAAAATACACGCCACCACTGCAACAACTTGGCGTGGAAGCGCTGTATCACCCCTACCTCAACGACACCGTGCGATTTTTTCGCGAGCACGGCAGCCTGTTCGATGTGATCGTGATTTCGCGCCACTACATCGCGGTCAACTACATCGATCTGGTGCGTTTGTACGCACCGCAGGCGCGGCTGATTTTCGATACGGTCGATCTGCATTATCTACGCGAGGAACGCGCCGCCGCGCTGATCGAAAGTGCCGACATCGCACGCGAAGCGGCCAAGACCAAGGTGCAGGAACTCAGGCTCATGCGCGACTGTGACGTCACGCTCGTGGTGAGTCCGGTCGAGTGTGAAATCCTCGAGCGCGAGGTGCCGGAAGTCCGTATCGAAGTGTTGTCGAATGTGCACGAAGTATTCGGTTGTCGGCGCGCGTTTGGCGAGCGTCACGACTTGGTGTTTGTCGGCGGTTTCCAGCATCCGCCGAATATCGATGCCGTGCAGTTTTTTGTGCGCGAGGTGTTTCCGCACGTACGCGCGCAGTTGCCACACGTGCAATTCCATGTGATCGGCAGCAAGGCGCCGGCGGAGATTCTCCAGCTGCAGGCTGAGGGTGTGATGGTGCACGGATTTCTGCCCGACATCACGCCGTACATGGATGGCTGCCGCCTGTCGATTGCGCCGCTGCGTTACGGCGCCGGGGTCAAGGGCAAGGTGAACATGGCGATGAGTTACGGTTTGCCGGTCGTCGCCACCGCCATTGCGGTGGAAGGCATGCACGTGCGCAACGGCGAAGATGTGCTGGTCGCTGATGACCCGCAAGAGCTGGCGGCCCTGATCGTGCGCGCCTACAACGATGAGACCCTGTGGCAACAATTATCGATGAATGGGCTGGAGAATGTGCGCCAGCATTTTTCGTTCGATGCGGCACGTCGTGCGGTCGAGACGATCCTGCGCAAGTAAGCCGTCAATGCGCCGCCGCGACCTTATCGCGGCGCGGTTTCATCAACGCAACTTTTGATCCACATCCGCGATGCGCGGATTTTGCGGATCGATTTCGCGCGCATTTTTCAGCGCACGAAATGCGTCGGTCGGCACACCATCGGCCATGCGTTGCTCGGCCTGGTCGAGATAGGCATTCGCCAAGCGCCGGCGCATCGCCGACAGACCGGCCGCATCGGGTTCGCTATCCGCCAGCGCATCGAGCTGGATGCGTGCCTTGCCCGGCTGGTTGCTATGTAGCTCCCGTTCGAACAATTCACGTGCGCGTTGCGGCAAGCGTTTCAAGCCATCCAGCGCCTGCGCATTGTTGCCATCGATCGCGAGCACCGCGCGAAATTTGTCGAAAGCGCAATCACCCGGTGGCACGATCAGGTTGCCAGTGGCCAAAGCACGATTCGCTTGCAGCAACAATTGCCGGATTCGATTCTGCTGCTCGGGCGAAATTTGCGTACGCTGGTTTTCGATGTCGAGTTGCTCGCGTGCTTCACGCAGATGATTGCGTGCTGCTTGCAATTCGGCGCCCGTGTTGCCAAGTTTTTCGGCATGGCTCAACAACTTGTCGGCAACATCGACGTGGTTGTCATCGAGTGCTGCATTCGCCTGTACGATCAACGCCTGCGCGACCGCACGCAAGCCCGCCTTGGCGCGCGCATTGGCGGGATCACGTTTCAGCAAGTCCTGAAAAATCGCCTCGGCAGCGCCGTCGTCGCCACTGAAATGTCCGGCATGCAATTCCGCTTCGCCGCGCTCCACGCCCTGCGTCAGTGCCGCAGTTTGATCTGCCTGCGCGTCGCTGCGCGCCTTGGCGAGTTGACCGCGCAATTCCGGCACGTCGGGATAACTCGCATTGAGTTGCGCGAGTTCGCCGATGTGCTGGTTGGCGAGATCGAGTTTGCCGGCAGCGATCGCATCACGAGTCTGGTTGGCGAGTGCGGCCGCAACTTTTTTCAGGCCGTTTTGCGCGAGCGCATTGCCGGCATCCGCGCTTGCGACTTGCTGGTACAAGGACGCCGCACCGCCCGCACCAAGTAACTTGCCGGCGGCAAGAGCGGCATCGGCTTTTTGCAAAACCGCCTCGGTTTGGCTACCGCGCGATTCAGCGGCATGCAGATCAGCCTGGAATTTTTCGAGCTCGGCGCCACCGGCCAACAGCTCCTGCGCGCCATCGAGCATGATATGCGCCGCCGGGTAATCCTTGTTTTGCAACGCCTCACGCGCCTGCGCCAGCATATGCAAACCGACCTGATCCAGGCCCGCGCGCGCCTGTTCGTTATCGGGTTCGAGCACACGCACCGACTGGAACAATTCACGCGCGCTATCGCCATGCGTACCGCTGAGCTTGTTTTGCGCCAAGGCCTGATTGCCGCGCGCAATGAGGTCGTTCAGTTCGGTATTCGGCAGCAGCCGGCGCAACTTTTCCTGGTTGAAATATCCGAGCGCCGCGACCGCGACAATCCCGATCAGCAACCATAACCAGAACCCACCGCCGCGCCGTGTTGAGCTCGACCCACCATGCCGCGTGGTTCGCACATCGGCGCGCATCACCGCGCGTTGGCTCACAGCATCCTGCGCCGCATCGATGCTGCCGAAGCGAGGTTCCTCGCGGGTGTGTGATGGCCGGTTGCGCGGAGTTTCGGTCATGGGCGAAAAGCTTTTCGATGAGATGTGATAACGCACTGCAGCGCTTCGATCATCCAACATTAGCACGCGCTGGCTGAATATTCGGCAGCGCCAGAGCTCAGGCCAAGCGTCGCGCCTCGATGATATTCGGCACGCCCGAGAGCTGTGCCAGCAACGCGCTGAGCTGGCCGTAGTCGCTGACGCGCAGCGCAAAACGCATCGTCACGATACCGGTTGTATTGTCCACGCGCGCATCGACCGCCAGCATATGCACGTTCGCGGCGGCGATCACCGTGGTCACGTCCTTGTGCAGTGATTTGCGATCGTAACCGCGCAATACCACATCGACTTCGTAGGACTGCGCGCGCGTGCCGCCCCACTCGACTTCGATCACACGATTGGCGTCGCGCGCGCGCAGATGTGCAAAGCTGCCGCAGTCGGCGCGATGGATCGATACGCCGCGTCCTTTGGTGATGAAACCGACGATCGCATCGCCCGGCAGCGGTTGGCAGCAGCGGGCGATCACGCTCAACAGATTACCGACACCCTCAATGGTGACGGCATCGCGTGCGGTGCGTGGCAACGGCGGCGGCAACGTCGGTTTCGGCAGCTCGCGCGGTGTCTGCTGCTCGTGCAGCGCGCGCGCCAGTTGACTGGTGCCGATATCGCCGATGGCCAATGCCACGAGCAATTCTTCGTGGGTCTGCAGCTGGAATTTTGCCGGCAACAAATCGACATCCACCGTGCCCAGCGCGAGACGTTTCAGCTCGCGCTCGAACAACGCACGACCAGCGGCGAGATTCGCATCCAGATCGACATGCCGGAACCACGCGCGTACCTTGTCGCGCGCCCGATGCGTGTGCAGATAACCGTGATGCGGACTTAGCCAGTCACGATGCGGCTCGATCACTTTGCCGGTCAGTATCTCGACACGATCGCCGGTCGCCGGCTGGAATCCGAGCGGCACGATACGACCGTTGACCTTGGCGCCGCGACAACGATGGCCGACATCGGTGTGCACGTGATAAGCGAAATCGAGCACGGTCGCGCCGCTCGGCAAATCCATGACCTGACCACGCGGCGTCAAAAGATAAACGCGATCTTCGAGCATGTCGGTGCGAAAGCCCGCGAGTAGCGCGCTGTCAGCATCTTCGCGTTCGTCCTTGCTTTCGAGCAGCTGGCGCATCCACGCGATCTTGCGCTCGAAACTCGCGTCGCCACCGCCGCCTTCCTTGTAGCGCCAGTGCGCGGCGACACCAAGTTCGGCGTGCGCATGCATGTCGTGCGAACGAATCTGGATTTCCAGCGTCTTGCCTTCGGGGCCGATCACCGCGGTATGCAGCGATTGGTAATTGTTGCCCTTCGGGTGCGCGATGTAATCGTCGAACTCGCCCGGCACATGCGACCATAACGAATGCACGATGCCGAGCGCGGCGTAACAGGTGGCGACATCGCTGACCAGCACACGGATCGCGCGGATATCGTACAGCGCGGAAAAATCGCCACCCTTGCGACTCATTTTGCGCCAGATCGAATAGATGTGTTTCGGTCGGCCGGCGAGTTCGGCGGCGATACCGTTCTCGGCCAGCGCGTGATGCAGATTCGCGATCGTGGTGCGGATGAAAGTTTCGCGATCTTCGCGGCGCTCGTCGAGCAGCCGCACGATGCGCAGATAAACTTCCGGCTGCGCGTAACGCAATGCCAGATCTTCCAGCTCCCACTTCAGTTGCCAGATGCCGAGTCGATTCGCCAGTGGTGCATGGATATCGGCGGTGAGCTTGGCCAGCGCGCGCTGCTGTTCCGGCGGCAGCTGACCCGCACTACGCAAACGCACGAGTTGTCGCGCGAGCAGAATAAATACCACGCGCAAATCGCGGATGATCGCGAGCAATAGGCGACGCAAGCCTTCGGCATTGCCACCGCTGCTGTGCGCGGCATACAACGACCAGACCTTTTCCGCGGCCTGTTGGCCTTCGAGCAAATCGCGCACGACCGCGGGATACGGCGCCAGAATTTCGCGCGTCACTTCAACCCCAGCCAGTTGCAGCGCGTGCAACAGGGTGGCGGCCAGCGTGTCGTTATCGGAGTTGAGCTGCTGCAACTGACGCAGCGTGGCGATCAGCTCGGTTTCGCTGCTATGCAACTTGTCTGTCGCTGCCGCCAGACTCAAAGCGAGGTCGAGCGCATCTGTCGCAGGCGATGGCGCGATTCGCGCCGCGCCCCAGGTCGCTACGGTCAACGGAATGGATTGCGGATTTTTCACGCGATGATTCTAGCGTGGATCAGGACACACGCTCGGGATTTTCATGAGCAAAAAAAACGCGGCCCGGAGGCCGCGTTCGAGTGTCGATTGTGCAACGCGATTTATTGCGGAGTCGGAGCGACGGCTGCCCCGACATTATTGCCTAGCGGAATTTCGGCAATATTGCTCGGCGAGAACAAGGCCGCGAGAGCGAGCAACTCGCCGGGATTCGGCGTAATGCCGATGTTGTACTGGCGGAAAACGATGAAACGAATTTGCGTCGGCAAGCTGCTCGAATTCAGCGTCTGGGTGAAGTTGATATCCCCGAGGGTCGTAGAAACAGGGCAGAGCGTGTCCGTCGTGCTTCCAGCCTGACACCAGCCACCGCCAGTGTTATTGAAAACGCGTGTGTTGTAACCATCACGCAGCACGAAATTCGCCGACTGCGCTGGGGTAGGAATCTTTATATCGACATAAAACTTATAGTAGCCAGGGGGCGGAGTTGCTTCGACCGTGACGGTAACTGAGCTGTCGTAGATATCCGGTGTCGCCCCCACGGTGTAGTCATGATCAAAATTATCCACAAAAATATCGCTGGTAGGCTTGCGCACACCATTGGCGTCGGTGACATAACAAACCAATGGAGGTGTGCCCAGAGAAGAGTCGGCCTGCAACACATACGTCGCTGGCGTTAACGACGTTTTATATTGAACATTGGTCAAGCCAACCGATGGCGTTTGCACAGGCACACCGCTTTGCGGCACCGTGTAAGGTCCGAAGACAAAATTCGAATAGACCGGATTTATCAGGCCGCCGTTTTGCCCGCCGGCGGCTGCAGGCCCGGTATTTGCGCACAGCACAGGCTGAGATACGGTGAGCGTGAATAGGTTGGAACCAGTCGCATAATTGTTGATCGTCGGGACGTCCTCTTCCTGCAAATACAGCGGAAAACTGCTCGCGTGCGCCAATCCACCGATCAGACCCAAAACCCCGCCAAGTGCCAAGAAACGAAATTGCATGCGATTTACTCCAACCGACATCATGTAAGACTTACCCGGAAACCACATAGCCGCAAGGGCGATTGAACGTCCTTCCACAGGCTTTTGGCAAAAATTTCCAGCAGCACAGCGCGCCAAGTTTGAGCGCGTTATGCTGCAGTGATGCACAAAGTATAGGTCAAATACAAGCAACCATTGTTAAATTGCTGTATGTGCAGGGAATATTCCATGACGATGTTGGCAAATTGTGACATTTGCGACGAATTCCGCGCCTTCAAACAGAGCCATTCCACAAGTAAAATCCCGGCTTCCCGTATGTGATGGCTTCCATCCACGTGCCGCATTGCACAACAATCTGATCGTCATATTTCATAACCGACTGATTTCGACGATGCGCGTCGAGCGGCGTTGCCGTTACAATCTCAGTTTGATTCAGTTGCGACAAAACTGTCGCCAATCTTTTAAGAGGTTTCCATGAAATTGAGACTTGCGAGCATCTTCGGCCTGACCTTCGGCCTGCTTTCCGTGGCAAATGCAGTCAGTTACTCCAGCCTGGAAGAACGCATGTCGCAAGGCGAAATGCACGCCACAGGGCTGGACAAGCTCAGTGCCGCCGAACTCAAATCGCTCAACGACTGGCTGCAATCGCACAGCACTGGCACTTTGACCAAGGCGCACGCTGTGGAAGAGACGTTCTATCCGGAAGCCTCAGACAAAGTCACGGTGAACGATCAAATCGATGGCCAATTCACCGGCTGGCGCGGCAAAACCACGTTCAAACTAAAGAACGGCCAAGAATGGCAGCAAGCCGAATCCGGCACCGGCTGCCTGAATTACCACACCGCCGATGCGAAGGTCACGATCAAGCCGATGCTGATGGGAAGCTGGTTGCTGTATGTCGACAATACCGATTGCAATCTGCGCGTGAAGCGCTTGAAGTAGGCAATCTCGACGTCGAGCCGGAGCTGCTATCGCCAGCGTTTCCGGCTCGCTTATTGTTGTTGCAAGATTTCGAGCAGGCGGCTCAGACGCTTGCCCGATACGGCTTCGGCGGTTTTCAGCTCCTGCGCAAATAGCGATACCCGCAGCTCCTCGATCAGCCAGCGCAATTCATCCAGACCAGCGTCTGCGCTGCTGCCACGTTCTGCACGCAAGGCGAGGTACGCGCGCCAATACGGTTGCACATTGATCATGCGCGCCTGATCGCGCACGGGATCCTGGCGTAATCGTTCCGCACGCAGACGCATCGCGCGCAGGTACCGCGGGTAGTGCGCCAAGCGCGCATTCTCGACCTCGCGCAAAAATCCCGAATGTAATAGTTCAGCAAGTTGCTCGCGCAAGTCATCGTAGTTCGCGCGCGCAAAACCGAGCAGCGGCGGCTCCAACCAGGGTAGCAATTCGATATACGCGGCGATCACGGCTTCGCCAAGTTTTAATCGAGCAACGGCAGTAGGGAAAATTGCGCGGCCGACATCGTGCTGCAAATGCTCGAATACCACGCGCGTACGCACGTTGAGATCGACCTCGGCACAACAACTTAAAAATGCGGCCTCGATCAAATCCTCACGCAGATGTTCGATGCTGCCGAGGGCCGCATATTTGAGGCCCAACGCCGGACTCAACGGCAATTGTCGCCGCGCTTGTTTGATCCGATCCGCCAGACCGCGACGCAGCAGGCGTTGCACACCGAGACGATGCTGCATCGCCGCCTCGGAAAAACTCTCAAACACGCGCAAGGCAACCGTCTCGCCGAGATCGACCAGCGCCGGAAACGCCTGCAAACCGCCGGCCTCGCCGAGTGTTACCGGAATCTCGTCCATGTCGAATTCGCTGACATGCTCGCGTGTGATCGCGGTATCGGTGCGACGCGAAAACGCAGCGCGCGCGGCGGCGGCAAACTCACGTTGCAGCTCTGGCAGATCACGGCCTTGCGCCACCGTTTTGCCATGCTCGTCGAACACGCGCAGGTTCATGCGCAAATGCGCATCGAGCGCTGTCTCGTCGAAACTGTCAGGCGTAATCGCCACGCCGGTGGCACGCTGCAGAAATGCCGCCAATACCTGCGTCAGCGGGCGCAGTGCGGATGCTGCCATAGCGCCCGATTGCGCTTCGCAAAATGCGCGCGCGAAATCCGGTGCCGGCACGAAATTGCGACGAATCGCCTTCGGCAAGCCGCGAATCAACTCAGTCACTTTTTCCGCGAGCAAACCCGGCACCAGCCATTCGATCCGTATGGCATCAACCGCATTCAGCAAGGCCAGTGGCAGATGCAGGGTCACGCCGTCCGCCGCATCGCCCGGCACAAAACGATACTCGAGTTTGAGCGATGTTCCTGCGAGCTCGAGCGCGGCCGGAAATGCCCCCGCGCCGATGCCGGCAGTCGCTACCAACACATCATCGAGCGACCAGCGCATGGACGCTTGCACTGCCGGACTCGCCTGTTTGTACCAAGCGTCCAGCGCCGCCGCAGTGCAAATATCCGCGGGCAATTTAGGATCGAAGAAAACGCAGAGTTCGTCATCGCTGCGCAACATGCCTTGACGTCGTTGCTTGGCTTCGAGCTCGTGCGCTTCGTGCAGCACACGCGTGTTGGAGCGCAGGAAATCGGCGCGGCAATCGATCTCGCCGGACACCAGCGCTTCGCGGATAAATACTTCGCGCGCCTCGTGCGCATTCTGTTTCGCATAACGCACCGCACGCCGTTCGACCAGCGTCAGCCCGAACAAGGTCACCTGCTCGAACGCCATCACTGCGCCCTGCTTGCGCGACCAGTGTGGATCACGCCAACTGCGTTTGAGCAGATGCGCGCATTGCTGCTCGATCCACAGCGGCTCAACACGCGCGTTGTTCAGCGCATACACGCGTTGCGTATCGAGGATCTGGCCGGTAAGCAACCACGCCGGGCCGTGTTTGGCGAGTGCCGAACCGGGGAATATCTGGTATTTCCGTTGCCGCGCACCCTCGTATGCACCACGCTCGTCGCGACGTGCCACTTGCGTCGGCCAGCCTGACAGCAGACAGCGATGCACGGCCTCGAAACTTGCTGCTTCGCTATTCTGCGACCAGCTCAACTCTTGCGTGATCAACATCAATTGCCGATGCAGTTCGCGCCATTCGCGCATGCGCAAATACGATAGAAAACGCGCTTGGCACCAGTCGCGCAAGCGCGATTGGGTGAGGTCTTCGTGCGCGGTTTGGTACGCATTCCACAACTGCAGCACACCGACAAAATCGGATTGCTTGTCGACAAACTCAGCGTGCGCCGCATCGGCCAATGCACGCGCTTCGCTCGGGCGTTCACGCGGATCCTGCGTACTCAGAAACGCCGCGAGCACATGCAGTTCGCGCAAGGCATTTTTGTCGCGTGCTTCGAGCAGCATACGCCCGAGTGCGACATCCACCGGCAATTTGGCGATAGTCTTGCCAAGCTCGGTAATCTTGCGTTGTGTATCGATCGCGCCGATCTCGCCGAGCTTGCGGTAACCGTCGGCAATCGCGCGCTCCGGCGGCGCCTCGACAAACGGAAATTGTTCGACTTCGCCGAGTCGCAAACTCAGCATGCGCAGGATCACGCCGGCCAGCGAGGTGCGCATGATTTCGGGATCGGTGTAGCGCGCCCGTTGCGAAAAATCATCCTCGCCATACAGCCGCACACACACACCCGCGGCGATGCGTCCGCAACGGCCCTTGCGCTGATCCGCCGCCGCTTGCGAGATCGGCTCGATGTGCAGGCGCTCGATCTGATTGCGCTGGCTGTAGCGCTTCACGCGCGCGGTGCCGGGATCGATCACGTAGCGAATGCGCGGCACCGTCAACGATGTTTCCGCGACATTGGTCGCGAGCACGACGCGCCGTTTCGGCCCCGGTTTGAACACACGATCCTGATCATTGCCGGACAGGCGCGCATACAACGGCAATACCTCGGTTTCGCGATATTTGCGTTTCTCCAGCGCGAGATGGGTTTCGCGAATTTCGCGTTCGCCGGCAAGAAAAATCAGGATATCGCCGAGGCCGTCCGACTGCGTGATTTCATCCACCGCCGCCACGATCGCATCGAGCTGGCTGCGTTCGACACGCTCACCGGCGGCATCCTCCCACGGCCGATAACGCACCTCGACCGGATAACCGCGACCTTCGATATCGAGCACCGGCGCGCCGTCGAAAAATTCGGCAAAGCGCGACGTATCGATCGTCGCCGAAGTCACAATCAGTTTGAGATCGCGCCGTTTCGCGAGCAGGCGTTTCAGGTATCCGAGCAGGAAATCGATGTTGAGGCTGCGTTCGTGTGCTTCGTCGATAATCAACGTGTCGTACGCGTTCAGCCAAGCATCGCCCTGCGTTTCGGCGAGCAGAATGCCGTCAGTCATGAACTTGATCAGCGCGTTTTCGCCGACCTGTTCGTTGAACCGAACTTGAAACCCGACCGTCGTGCCGAGCGGCGTGCCGAGTTCGTCGGCGACACGTCGTGCCACACTACGCGCGGCGATGCGACGCGGCTGCGTGCAACCGATCAGGCCATCCTTGCCGCGGCCGGCGGCGAGACATAATTTCGGCAATTGCGTGGTTTTGCCAGATCCGGTTTCGCCGGCGATCACGAGCACCTGATGCTTGCGAATCAGCTCGACGATGAGATCGGCCTTGGCCGTGATCGGCAGGCTGTCATCGAGCTGGATGAGCGGACGATTTTTCATCCTCTGCGCATATTTTGTACGCGCCTGCGCGATGCGTTGACTCAGCGCCGAGAGTGCTTGCGGTTTCGGTTCAGCCTGCGCGGCGAGACGATCCAGCTCACGCTTCAGGCGCAGCCGATCGACCAGTAACGTTTCGCGCAAGTCGGAGCGCAGCTGGTTCAGCGGATCGGTGCTAGCAACGGGAGAATTCACGCGGATATCAATCACGACAAGACGATTCAAACAGAGAGTCGATTTGCGGCCACACCACGCAAATTCAACGCATGCGATTCGCGATTCACAGACCGTATCGAACTCATCGTGACAATCGATTTTTTCTTGGCAAGGTGCTGCAGTATAGTGGCGATCACCTCCGCCCGAACTTGCAAGGAACCGCGATGAGCAAGATCAACAAAACCACCACCACGACCAACAACAAATCCAGCAACCCGACGCGCATCGATCTGAAGCCGAAACTGCGCGAGCGCATGATCGCCTTGCTCAACCAGCAACTCGCCGACACCGCCGATCTTTACAGCCAGGTGAAGCAGGCGCACTGGAACGTCAAGGGTCCGTATTTCATCGCGCTGCACGAGTTGTTCGACAGCCTCGCCGAAGGCATCGAAGAGCCGGTCGATACGATTGCCGAGCGCGTCACCGCACTGGGTGGTGTGGCAATGGGAACGGCACGCCTCGCCGCGCGCAACTCGCGCCTGCCCGAGCTGCCGCACGATAGCTACGACGGCATGAAAATGGTCGCGCTACTCGCCGATCGCTACGCGTTGCTCGGCGCCAGCACACGCGCTGCGATCGAGACGGCGGACAAGGAGGGTGATGCCGGCACCGCGGATTTGTTCACCGCGGTCTCGCGTGAGCTCGACAAGTCACTCTGGTTTCTCGAAGCGCATTTGCAGTAAGTTTCGCGCCATTCTTGATGTTCGAAAATCCCGGCACCGTGCCGGGATTTTTGCATGCGCTGCAATGCTTAGTTTGCTGCGATCAACGTTTTATCCGCAATCAACGCAACGTAAATACGCTTTGGGGGTCAAACCCGTGATCAAACGCATCATGCTGACAGTTAAAATTGGTGTCTTGGCAACCGCCGAAATCATTGTTAGCAGTCACACGAGGTTTTGTGCGCTATTTCTAGTCAGCGCATTGGCTGGCTGTGCTAGTCCGTCCGCACGATTTGTGCAGCTTTCGAATCTGGTTTCTTCGCCAACGGAATACGAAGGACAGTTCGTGGAGACGTGTGGGTGGTTCGTCCTGGAGATGGAGACCTGCACCGTTGCGCCGTCGAGATTTGAAGATCTTGCTGCTATTTGGGTTCTTCCCAGAACCGAAACGTGCGTACCCAATAATTGGTTCCCGGGAAAGAAGGGCTGGGCCCATGTTTCTGGCCGCGTCCAAACAGGTGGAGGCTACGGGCAATTCGGTAGCTATCAGTCAGTCTTAGTTGGTGGGAAGATTTCGAACTTTGGCAAAGAATGCGCTCCCCATTAGTAGCTCCTGTCCATGTCTGCGTGTGCCCAGCGGTAAACCCCAACTCTCGCGGCAGCGATCACTTAGCTTAAACGCCAGACATCCAATAAAAATCCGCTGCGCCGCTGCGTGCTTTGTTAGCATAGACAACATGACTACACGCGCTCGCGATACGCTCCGCAACATCTTTGGTTATCCTGATTTTCGCGGCGAACAAGAAGCCATCGTCGAGCATCTGGCCAGCGGCGGCGACAGCCTGGTGCTGATGCCGACGGGCGGTGGCAAATCCTTGTGTTACCAGATTCCGGCGCTGTTGCGCGATGGCACGGCGATCGTGATTTCGCCGTTGATCGCGCTGATGCAGGATCAGGTCGATGCGCTGGCGCAGCTCGGCGTGCGTGCGGGTTTGCTGAACTCCTCGCTGGATGGCCAAGCCGCCTACGCGGTGGAGCAGCAACTGCGGCGCGGCGAGCTCGACCTGCTGTATGTCGCCCCGGAACGTTTGCTGACGTCGCGTTTTCTCGCCCTGATGGACGAGGCAAAGATTGCGTTGTTCGCCATCGACGAGGCGCATTGCGTATCGCAATGGGGCCATGATTTCCGACCCGAATATCGCGAGCTAAATTTGCTGCACGAACGTTATCCGAACGTGCCGCGCATCGCGCTGACCGCTACCGCCGATGAACCGACGCGACGCGAAATCGTCGAGCGTCTCGGGCTCGAAGACGCGCGCCAGTTTGTTGCGAGTTTTGATCGACCGAATATCCGTTATCGTGTTCAGCAAAAGGACAATGGTCGACGCCAGCTCAAGGATTTTCTTGCGACGCACGACGGTGACGCCGGAATCATCTATTGCCTGTCGCGCAAGAAGGTCGACGAAACCGCGGCGTGGCTTTGCGATAACGACATCAACGCCCTGCCCTATCACGCCGGCATGGATGCGACGGCGCGCGCGACGAATCAGCGCCGTTTTTTGCGCGAAGATGGCGTGGTGATGGTCGCAACGATTGCGTTCGGCATGGGCATCGACAAACCCGATGTGCGTTTTGTGGTGCATATGGATTTGCCGAAAAGTATCGAGGGTTATTATCAGGAAACCGGTCGCGCAGGTCGTGATGGACAGCCCGCCGATGCGTGGATGTTGTACGGCCTCGGCGATGTGGTTTCGCTGAGTCAGATGATCGCCAATGGCGATGCCAGCGAGGAACGCAAGCGGCTGGAACGGCACAAGCTTGATGCGCTGATCGGCTTTTGCGAATCGGTGCGTTGTCGACGTCAGAGCCTGCTCGCCGCGTTCGGTCAACTTGCGGCGGACGCATGCGGCAATTGCGACAACTGCCTCGAACCGGCGGAAACCTGGGATGCGACGCTTGCAGTGCAAAAGGCGTTGTCGTGCGTGTATCGCAGCGGCCAACGATTTGGCGTGGCGCATGTGGTCGCGATTCTGCGTGGCGAAGAAAACGAACGCGTGCTGCAATTCGGTCATCAGCAACTTAGTACGTTCGGCATCGGCGCCGAGCTCAGCGAAAAAGAATGGCGCAGCATCTTCCGCCAGATGGTCGCGAACGGTTTACTCGAAGTCGATGTGCAAGGTTTCGGCAGCTTGCGTTTGAGCGCGGCGAGTCGTGCCGTGCTGAAGGGCGAGCAGCCGGTCGCACTGCGACGCGATGTCGAACAGAAGCGCGAGCGAACCCGCGGCAAAAAGGGCGGAAAGAACAGCAACGCGGGCAGCACGCTGCGCAGCCAGGATCAGGCGTTATGGGAAGCGTTGCGCAACCTGCGCGCGCAACTCGCACGTGAACAAAACGTGCCGGCGTATGTGATATTCCACGATGTGACTTTGCTCGCGATTGCGCAGCAGCGACCGAGCAACGAAGACGATCTCGGCCAGATCAGCGGCGTCGGGGCGCGCAAACTCGAGCGTTACGGCGAGCAGATTTTGACGACACTGAACCAGTTTTCGGCGTAAGCAATATCGCAGTTTGTTCAGGTCGCGTCGGTGTTTGCCGCGGCTGCCGCACGCGCTTCGAGAAATTCCTGCAATACCGCTGGCACGCTGGAAACCAACATCTGCCAGATCGCATTCACCGGCACGCCGCGACTACCGCCGAACAACATGCCCGCGGTAAATCCGCCGGTAATCAGCGTCGCCGCACGCAGAGTTTCGCCGGGCGTGCCGCGCCACAACGCCTGCGTGCGCGCGAGCTCGATCTGCGCATGTACAGAGCGCGCATTCAGTTCGTGTCGAAGCTGTTTCAAGCTGGCCATGTGCTGGTTTCTCCGTTCGCCATCGCGCCATCTTTCGATGGATTCTTGCTGCGTGCTGGCAGCGGTTATCAGCATAACGGTTTCCGGCGCCGCATCGCCATAGCAAAGCTGCGCTGACTTTTCTCAACGGCAACAATGCCGCCAGTCAGCGATTGCCGGAGAGTTGATGCACGCAGATTTCTGGCTTTCGCAAAGCTCAAACCGCAGCAGCATCGTCGCCGATTGCATCGACCAGAAACAGTCGCGCCATTTCCCAATGCCGGCGCACGGTGCGCTCGGTAACACCACGCGCGGCGGCAATGTCGACAAATGACAGGCCGCAGAAAAAATGCCATTCCACCAGCTGTGCCAGCTCGGCATCGCAGGCTTGCAACTTCACGAGACCGGCATCAACCGCGAGCAATTCATCGAGCGCACGATCCGGCTGCTCGATTTCCTCGCTCAATTCAGTGCGCGCAAAACCCTGGCCGTGCCGCTCGGTGCTGCGCCGTTTTGCCAGATCGAGAATCACATGCCGCATTGCCTGCGCGAGCAGGTTGTAAAAATGCACGCTGTCGTTGAACTGGCGCGATTCGCCGCGCGTGATCTTGATCCACGCCTCGTGCACGAGCGCGGTCGGATTCACCGTGAGATTGCCGGATGAACGACGTACGTGACCGCGCGCGATGCGTTTCAATTCGTCGTAGACGACTGAAAACAGCTGTTCCTGCGCGCTGCTGTCGCCACGTTCGTACGCCACCAGAAGTTCAGTTACTGCGGGCCGATCGGTCATGCGTTATTCCCCTGCAACGCCATTAAAAAAAGTATAGCGCGGAGTGCGCTGCAAATTTGATCGCGTGTGCACATGCCACAATCATCCATCGCTCGGCGCATACAGCGGATACAGCAGACGCTCTTCTTCGGCAATGCGATGGCGCAGGATCGCGCCGATGTTGCCGACATCGATTGGCAATCGTCGGCGCTGCTCCGCCGTCCATGCGCCGCGCGTATAGGTCGAGATGAAATGGTGCAGCGGTTTGCCGATCCGCAACATTTCCATCGACATCGCAGTGATGCGACGTGCCGCGACCGGATCAGGATGCAGATGCCGCGCAAAATAACCGTACAGATAGCGATTTTCGGTGAGCAGATGTTCGCGCAGCAATTGTCCAAACCGATTCACCGCATTGCGGCAAGCGATGGCGTCATCGCTTTCGCAGGCTTGCTGCACGAGAGAAAATAACGCCAGCAGCTGCTGATGCTCGGCATGCAGTGTCGGCACCAGCTCGGGCCGATAGTTTTCATGGCTGCGGCGAGGCCGCGACGGCGGCAAAACCATCGCCGATCTCCGGTGATTGCCAACACCACCAAACCATCGTTTCAAAATTGAAATCACGCGTTTTTCTCGCTGCCGTTGCCGTGCCATGCCGCAGAACTGTTGCTGCACTTTTCTAAACGAGATCGGCGAAAAAACCGGACATGACGCTGCGCAGCCGGTTGCGGTAATTCGGCTCGCGGCGCGGCGAGTCCCGGGTATCGATCAAACCCGTTGCACGATCTCGCCATCGCAATGGCACAATGTTCGCGCGGCAGGATCGGCATCAATGGCCGCTTGAGGAAAGAGTTTCCACACTCGTTGCATTCGTGATGCAGCGAAACCTTGAAGGATAAATCGCGTGGCGCAGATGGATGCTCGGAAGTGGCAGCGACTACGTAACCTGCTCGACCAGGCACTGGATTTGCCTCCGCAGCAACGGCAAAATTTTCTGCGTCATCTGCCCGAGGACTTTGCCGAATTGCGCGACGATCTGCGCCGATTATTGAGCCAGCAAGAACGCACGCAACGTTTGTTCGATAACAACGCCGTCGGTTTGGCGGCACAGGTATTGCGCGACGAAGACACACGCGCTGCGGATGAAACGCTCGGGCGGCAATTCGGCGCCTATCGACTCACCCGTCTGCTCGGCGTGGGCGGCATGGGCATGGTTTATCTGGCCGAACGCGCACACGGAAAATTCACCCAGAGCGTTGCACTGAAAGTGGTGCAGACCGCAATGGGCGCCGCCGGTCATGAGCGTTTCGAGCGCGAACGACAGATACTTGCCGGACTCATGCATCCGAATATCGCCGCCTTGTACGACGGCGGCGAGCTGCCCGACGGCCAGGCGTTCTACACCATGGAATACGTCGATGGCGTGCCGATCACGCTGTATT
This sequence comes from Pseudolysobacter antarcticus, assembly GCF_004168365.1. GTDB lineage: Bacteria > Pseudomonadota > Gammaproteobacteria > Xanthomonadales > Rhodanobacteraceae > Pseudolysobacter > Pseudolysobacter antarcticus. The sequence continues at coordinate 944,808 of NZ_CP035704.1, read as the reverse complement.
GCGTCGAGGCGGCGTGCAGCGTGGACGAGCGCGTGCGGCTGTTGCGTGATGTCGCCGCCGCGCTGGCATACGCGCATCGCAACCTGGTCGTGCATCGCGATATCAAACCGTCGAATATCCTCGTCACCGATGCGGGCCAGATCAAACTGCTGGATTTCGGCATCGCCAAACTCATCGGCAACACCAATGATCCAGCGCTGACGCGCACCGCCGCCGCGCCGATGACGGCGAACTACGCCGCGCCGGAACAATTTCGCAACGAAGTCATTACCGTGGCTACCGATGTGTATCAACTCGGCATGCTTTTTTTCCAGCTGCTGACGGGGACTACGCCGTATCGCGCCGATCCCGCCGACACCTATGCGTGGGCGCGTGCAGTCGCCGAAGAAGAGCCGATGACTTTGCCACGTGCGCTGGATCCAGTGCTGACGCACAGCGTCTGGGGCGACGCGGTCGATGTACCACGTTTGCGGCGGCAACTGGGTGGCGACCTCGATGCGATCGTGCGAAAGATGCTGTCCAAGTTACCGGCAAATCGCTACGGCTCGATGGATGCGCTGGTCGCCGATCTCGATGCATTTTTGCAGCACCGGCCAGTGGCTGCGCGGCGGCCGAGTCTGCTTTACACACTCGCGCGTTTTGTGTCGCGGCATCGTTATGCGGTATCGAGCGCGATCATCGTCATTCTGTTTTTGTGCGCCACGGTAGTGTTCGCTTTGCATCAGGCCAGCACGGCCACGCGCGAGGCCGAACGCGCGAATGCCGTGGCGGATTTTCTGGTCGGACTGTTTCAGGTTTCGGATCCCGGTGTGAATCGCGGTGAGAAACTCAACGCCAACCAGATTCTCGAACGCGGCGCGACGCATCTGGAGAAGGAATTGACGCGCCAGCCGTTGCAGCGCGCACGCCTGTTCGCGATGATCGGCGAAGTGTATTCCGCGCTCGGCGATTTTCCACGCGCGCGCAAACCGTTGCAGGAATCGATCGATATCCAGCGCAATGCGACCGATGCGGATCCGCTGGATTTTGGCCATGCGTTGCGCGCGATGGCGTGGATCACCCATCGCCAGGGTGATTCACGCGCCGCCCTGAACTTGCTCGATGAAGCCGACACGCTGCTGCAAATCGATTCACCGCGCGCGCTGGACGAACGCGCCACGGTGCACAGCTACAAGGCGCTCGCGCTGAAGGCGCTCGGCGACTTTGCGACGGCGCGTGTCGAGTTCGCCAGCGCACTTGCGTTTGCCGATCGCGCAGGCACGGCGGATTCGGTCAAAGCCGCTGCCATCCACAATAATCTCGGACTATTGTTGCGCGACCGTGGCGATCCGAAAGCCGCCAGAGTTGAACTCGAACGCGCCCTCGCAATCTATCGCCGCGACTACGGCGAAGATCATTACCGCACCACCGGCACCGAGCAGAACCTCGCGATGCTGCTGATGGATATTGGCGACGCCGACGCCGCGCGTCCGTTGCTCGAAGCGACCGGCGCGCGCAATCTGGCCTTGTTCGGTGAAGCGAATTCCGATTATGCCAACGCGCAAAATATGCTCGGCAACATTGATCGCGGCGCCGGCAATTACGATCAGGCACTACAGCATTACGCCACCGCCGATCGCGCGTATCGCGCCGCGCTCGGCGACAATCATGCGTATGTCGCGTTTCCAGAAAACAACGCTGGTGAACTCGAACTCCGACGCGGCAATTTTGCCGCAGCGTTGATCCGTTTCGATCACGCGCTGATATTACGACGTCACGCACTGGCCGCGGATCATCCCGAACTCGCCGACTCACTCGCGTCGCGCAGCCAGGCATTGCTCGGATTGCAGCGTTATGACGAAGCGGCGCGCGATGCCGAGGAGGCGTTGAAGATTCGCCGCGCGAAGCTCGATCCCGACAGTCCCGCCGTCGTGCAGAATTTATATCAGCTCGGTCTGCTGCGATATGCGCTGGGCGATTCGGCGGCGAAACCGTTATGGGATGAAGCAATCGAACGGGCGTCGCGTGTATATCCGGTCGATAGCGCCGCCATGCGTGATTTGCGTCGTAATATCGCCGATCCCGCTGCCGCGTTGCGTAATTCCAGCAAGGCAGTTGCCGGCGATTAGGAAATTTCCCTGACCTGCAACGACACGCGCTTTTTGCCGCCGTGCAACTGCTGCGTGCCGACCTCGCGAAATCCCTGTCGCTCGTGAAACCGCTGCGACGCGGGATTTGGCGGATCGAGATCGAACTCGCATGCAACAATCTTCATGCCTTCGCTGCGCGCAAATTCGAACAGGTCGGTATACAGCGTGGCACCAATACCGCCGCCTCTTGCGTCCGCGGCGATCACCACACGATCGATATAAATAAACGCATCGTAGCGCTCGGCAAACCAGCGATAGTTCGGGCTGTCGTAATCCACGCCTTCGCGAAACGCGAGCAGGAATGCCGCGACATTTTTTTCTTCGTCCTGCACCACCTTGTGATATGCGGCAAAGCCGTGCAGGCGTGCGAGTCGCGGCGCATCGAGCGCACTCAGAAAATGTACCGATCCGGCATTCAGCGCGAGGATCGCATCGAAATCCGCGGGAGTGGCATAACGCAACATTCAGTTATTTCTTTTTGGTTGGGGTATTGGGCGTGCTCGGCGCCATCGCGGCGTGCTGCATTTGTGCAAGCAAGGGCGCGCAGCGATTATCGTCATCGCCGCCGATGTTCGCCGCGGTCAGCGGCAATAATGCAGCGATCGGCGCGGCGATCAAACCGAGCGCCACCGCACCGGCACCGCGCAGAATCAGCGCGCCCTTGTCGATGCTCACGTCCGGCTGCTTGAACGGCCCTTGCACATGAATCGGCGAGCGCAGCGATAACAAGCGCAGTCCCTTGCTGTTCGGATGCACGGTGAGATCGAGCTGCTCGCTGGCGAGATTGATCTTGCCGGTGACATCGATCGCGGCGATGTCGGTATCGATCAGGAATAGCCGCGTATCGAGCACGCCGTCAGTCGCGACAAAATCTGCCGCGGCGCAATTGATATCGACTTGCTTGTCGCCGAACAATTTGGCAACGATGATGTTCGGCATATTCAAGCCCGCGGTTTCGACCAGCGCCTTGCTGATCGTGCCGCGATCCAGCACCAGTTTCAGCTCGCCGCTGGCCACGCCGAGCAGCGCCGCGACCGAGTCACCGCTGGCTTGCAGATTCGCCTCGGCATTGGCTTGGCCGAGCTTGGTATTGGTCGCCTGCGCCGCGGGAATCATGCGCGCGAGCTGCATGCCGCGCGCGCTCAATTTTAGCGTCGCCTTGATCGGCACGGTACGACCGTCCATGCGCAAACTCGATGTCACGTCGCCAAATGCCAGCCGGAATTTCAGCGGATCGAGCGACAGCACGGCATTGTCCATGACGATGCGCGTATCAACTTTGTGGATCGGCAATTCAGCGTCGCGGAAGACGCGATCGCCGGTGAAGCGCACGTCCGCATCCATCTTCTGCCAGCGCTCGGGACGGAACGGCTCCACTGGCAATACCTTGTTAGCAGCTTTCAGCGGCGCCTCTTTATCCGACGACTCGCTCTGCACCGGGCCGGCGCCGATCAGCGGCGCCAGATCACGAAACTGCAGCAGATCAGAATCCACTTTTCCCGACAATAGTGGCCGCGGCAACTTGGTTTCATATCGCAGATCGCCACCGAGATCACTGCCGCCGACGCGTGCCGAGAAATTTTCGTAACGCAGCTTTTTGTCGTGCGCGGTGAAGCGTCCGATGAGGTGTCCTTCGGTCGCGTATGGCGGCGAATCGGGCAGGGTTATTTTGAGAATATCGTAGAGTTGCGCGAGACTTTTGCCCGACAACCACAGACGCAGATCGAGCGCGTCCAGGTCGGTCGGATCGATCAGCGTGCCGACGAAGGCGATGCGCGTATCGCCGATGCGCACATCGGCATGCATAGGAAACGGACGATCCGGATTTTTCAATGCGAATACACCGCCGATCTTGCCGTTGCCCTGAACCGGCAAGCCCTTGAATGTTCCTTCGACCTTCACGTTGAAGGCATAACGCTGCACTGCCGCGGTGTTGGCACGCGCGGTTTCGGTTTGTTTGTCGGCGCGCACCGCAAGTTTTTTCACGCCGTCGGCACCCACACGCAAAGTCGCTTCCTGGCGCGATGCTGCTTGTTGCTGCGCGACGATTTCATCGAACGCTATCGATGCCTTGAGCGTTTCGACGTGCAGTTTGGCGTCGAGGGTGTTCTGCCGGTCAAGCACGGTGAACTCGCCCTGATCGAACGCGATCCGACCGAGATCGAGATGCCATGACGACGCATTGTTGTTGTCATTCTCGGCAATCGTCCAGTTGTCGCGGCCATCGACCATGCGCTCGAAATGCGCGCTCGGTTCGATAAACCGCAAAGACGGAATCGACACGGTATGCAGCAACAGCGGCAACACGGAGAGATCGAACTCAATGCCTTTCAGCGTCGCGAACGTGCGCGTCTTGGCCCAGTCGGCATTGCCTACCGTGATGTTTGCCGCGGTGATGTGCGGCCCCGGCAGCCACGCCCGCCAGCCGCGCAATTCAGGATCACGCTGCCAGCTCACACGCAGATCGCCGTCGATGGTTACGCTGCGGTTGAGCGCATGTCCGACGGTTTCTGTTAGCCACGGTTTGGCGCGATTCCAGTCGTAGCTCACGATGGCAATCCAGCCAACCAATACGATAAGCAACAAGACGCAGCCAATGCCCAGAAAAATTTTACGTATACGCGTCATGAAATTTTTCGTAATCCTTGTGTAGAGCGAATCTACCCGATTTATTCGACGCGATGTCGCACCATCTTGGGTCGATGGTACTTTCAACAAGCTCGTGATTCTCGATGTTGCCGGAAAATGCAACGTATCGCGCGCCTTGCTCGACCGAGAAAAAGCCGTTGATCCAGACGATATCGCAATATCAGGCCAAGGCGATTGCCAGCCTTGCGCGCTGGCGATCACCGCACGGGATTGCGCCATATCCTAAAAAGATTTTTACATCGTCGACTGTGTGTATCGCGTCAATCGCGAATTCGCCAAAGAGCGATATTCCATCGATGGCATTGCTTGTTTCTTCAGCCCTCGTCGCATCATCCAGTCCATCAGGTCACTGCGCACCATCGCCACCGGCTTCGAATGCGTTGCGGAAGATCACCGCCTGGGTGTGAGCAGTAGCAGCATTGTTGTTCGTGTTGATATCGCCCACTGTTGTGATGCTGGCTGTATTCGTGATTTCGTTGATGGCGATCGATTGGCTGTTCAATACCGTCGCTGATAGCACGAACGTTACGCTGCTCCCACTCGGCACATCGGCGGCTTGGTTCACAAGGTTGCCGTTTCCGCTCGACGCACACGTGGCGCCCACGGCGGGAATGCAAACCCAATGCACGCTGGCGGCATCCAGTTGCGGAGGCAGCAGGTCGGTGACTTGGATATTGTGCGCATTCGACGGGCCGGCCGCCGTCACCACTATGACATAATCCAGTGCGTGCCCGTATTGCACAAAACTGCGATTGTTGGTCAGCACCACGGCGATATCGACAGATGGCGAACCGCTGGCCGTAAACTGTACCGGGCTGCCACTCAAACCGACCGCACTCGCCTGCAATGTATTCGTGCCGGGATCAGCAGCAAGTATCCAACTGCCAACTGCGGCGTTGCCGTTGCTGCCAGTTATGGGATTCTCTGCGCTGATCGAACCGCTGTTGCTACCGACGGTGGCGAACATCACGCTCACGCCCGCGACCGGATTGTTGAACGTATCTGTCACCTGCGCGCTCGGCGGCGGCACCAGCGCAGCACCAGCGATACCGATGAAATCCGGCCCGTTCTGCGCCACGATTCGTGTCGCAGGGCCAGCCAAATTGGTGAGACTAAACGGTGTCGTCAGCGCAGCGGTTGCAGCGTTGACCAGATAGCTGCCAGCGACGATATTCGCCAAGGCCGTAACAGTCGCTACGCCACTCACATTCGTTGTTGCCGGATTGCCGGTCAATATGGCGTTCGCGCCGCTGCCGGGGACAGAAAAATTCACCACCGCACCGGGGACAGGATTGCCGAACGTGTCGCTCGCGATCACCTGCAACGCGCTGGCGAAAGCTGTGTTTACTTGTGTACTTTGTGGCGAACCACTTTTGCTCAAATTTGCTACGGAACCGGGCATATTGCTCAGATGAAACGTCGCCAGCGCATTGCCGTTGATGCTCGCCTGCACCATATAAGTGCCGGCTTTGGTGTTTGCGGTGACTAACGTCGATACCAGCCCCTGCGCGTCGCTGGTCACCGGAACTGCGTTGACGATGCACGCGCCGTTGCTCGCCGGGCTACAAGAAAAGCTGACGATGGCGCCCTGGATGGGATTACCGTTCGCATCGCTTACGACCGCCTGCAGAATCTGCGCAAACTGGGTGTTCACCTGCGTGCTTTGCGGATCACCATGCATCACTGTCACCTTCGAAGGTGGCGCGATCGCCACCAGGCGCGACTTGCTTGGCACGGCATTGACGATGACGGTTGCGCGGTAAAATCCTTGCGGCATGCCGGATAATATGACCGACGAGAAACTCGTGTCGCTCCAGGCCTGGGCCGGATCGGAGCGCAGGAAAAACTGCTGCTCGTTGTCGATACGTTGCAGTACCACGATCGGGTAATTGGTCGCCGCGCTTGCGGCGCCACCACTGGCCGCTTCGCTGCCCAAAACCGAACCCGATGCCTGTCGGGTGGAAGCCCGAAATCCGCTGCCAGTGATATTCAGCACCAGCGGTTGCGAGGGCGCAGTGATCGCGATTTGGTCGATGCGCGGGCGCCGCGTGTTGTCGATCCCCAAGCCGCGATCATAAACTTCGGCGCTTTTCAGCACGTCGTATGTGCTGTCGTTGAAATAGCCGCCGACGATCAGTGGTCGACCATCCGCGAGCAGCGCCGCCGAGGTATATTCGCGCGGTGTCGTCATCGTGCCAGCGGCACTGAAAATGCCGGTTGCGGGATCGTATATCTCTGCGCTTGCGAGTACCTGGTAGGCGTTGTTGATGCCGCCGACAATCATTACCTTGCCGTTCGGCAGCAGCAATGCAGTTGCGTTCTGGCGCTCGCTCGCCATACTTCCGGTCGCGGCGAAATGACCTGTCGCCGGGTCATACAGCTCGGCGGTAGCCGTGGTCGCGCTCACGCCAGTCTTTATATAGCCGCCCGCAATCAGCACTTTTCCATTGGGCAGCAAAGTTGCGGTGGCCGCCGCGCGCGGCGAACCGAGCGGTCCAGTGATCGTGAATGCCTGCGTGGCTGGATCATAGATGTCGGCCTTGGCGATCGGCGTGCCCGGATTGAAATCGGTTGCGCCGCCAGCAATCAACACCTTGCCGTTTGCCAACAGCGTAGCGGTTGCCGCCCAACGCCCTGACTGCATTCCGCTCGGCACTCGTTGGAACTGCCGGGTGCCGGGATCGTAGATCTCTGCGTTCTGCAGCGGTGTATTGTCAATATAAAAGTCAATCCCGCCGGCAAACAGAACGGTCCCGTTTGGCAGAAGCGTCGTCGTTCCGCCATACCGATCCTGGTGCGGTGCCCCGACGAAATTGAACACACCAGCCACTGCGTCGTATTGCTCTGCCGTCCCTTGCCCGTTCAGTCCACCGGCGATGAGTATCTGACCATTGCCGAGCAGAGTTGCCGAACCGCCATAACGGCTGTAATACGGTGCCGCGGTCGTGGCAAAACTACCGGTTGCCGGATCATAAATCTGCCCGGGCCCGGCGGCCGTAGACAAATTATCGCAACCGATCAGAAGAATTCGACCATCCGGCAGCGGCGTCGCGATCGGCGCATTGCATAACGTGGATACCGATCCTGTCGCCGCGAAGGTGCCGCTCGTGCCATCGTAGATTTCGGCCTTGGTCAGATAGCCACTACTGTTTACGCCGCCAACGACCAGCACGCGCGCATCCGGCAGCAGCACGGCATTGGCGTATTCTCGCGCACTGAGCATGCTGCCGGCAGAGGAAAACGTGCCGGATGCCGCATTGTATATTTCTGTACTCGCCAGAAAGCCACCCGCACCTATCACCCCATAACCACCGATAACCAGCACGTCGCCATGTGGCAGCAGCACTGCATTGGCACCATAGCGCGCTTGAGCAAGCAGGCCGGTTATGGCCCATGCATTGGTCACCGGGTTGTATGACTCGGCGCTCGCCGCAATCGTGGTCTGCGCTACGCCCTCTGATATCCCGCCGACAATCAGCACGCGACCATTTGCCAGCAGCACCGCTGTCGCCGATTCGCGCGCAACAGACATCGCCGCAGCAGCAGTAAAGGCGCCGGTGGCCGGATCGTAAATTTCCACGACCGGCGTGGAAACGGAAAAAAATCCCGCGATGTGGCCGCCAGCGACCAACACGCGTCCGTCCGGCAATAGCGTGGCCGTAGCCGCGAGCCGTGTTGTCTGCAGCGAACCGGTCGAATGAAACTGGCCAGTCGCGGGATCGTAGAGCTCGGCAGTACCGATCGAACTACCACCACTGCCACCACCGACGACCAACAAGCGTCCATCGCCAAGCAAGGTTGCCGTCGCACCGCTGCGCGCGCCGACCATCGCCCCCGTGGCGGTAAAAGTCCCATTTGTTACATTGTATATTTCTGCACTGGCTAGCGAGCCGCTGCTGTCTGCGCCTCCAGCGATCAGCACCGAGCCGTTTGCCAGTACCGTTGCGGTGGCGCCTTGTCGCGCGGTAATCATCGATCCGGTGATCGCGAAGGTTCCGCTCACCGGGTCGTACAGTTCCGCACTTTTCATCGCACCGGAATCGTTCGAGCCACCGGCCACGAGCACCAAGCCATTGGGCAATAATGCTGCGCTGGCATTGATGCGAACGGTATGCAGGCTGCCGGACTGAACCCACGTTGCGGCCACAACCGATGTGGCCATGCACATCAGGCTCAATGCAAATGCCAAGACTCCAAGCCGACGCATTAATCGCATTGCGTGATCTTTACAGAAGGTGCATCGATACATGGTCGGTCCCCAAGGCGCTTGATCGGATACGTGCGGAGAACGCCGTTTCCCGGGAATTTGCGACATGCACCGCGAAAGATACGTGGTGACAGCTAGCCCGAAGCCAGTCGCGCCCCCCTTGCGCACGAGATGTGCAATATCAAACTCGCGATGCGAGCACGGCCATTGCGATCATCCAGGGCGAGCACACAGTTCGCCGTTGGGCGTTTACGCACCTTGTGCAACGCGTCCACGCCGCGACGGGGCTGCTTGAGAATCGACCGGCTCTTGCATGATGATCGAGCGTCCGCACGATGTAATCACGCCAAAATTATGCACGCGCGTGAATACCCAACATGCGTGGGCACAAGCGATTTTGTTCTGTGGTGGGCCGTGATGGATTCGAACCATCGACCAACGGATTAAAAGTCCGCTGCTCTACCAACTGAGCTAACGGCCCAAGGTGTATGCAGAACGCCGTGACGATGAATCTCAACGACGGGAATTGCGGGCTGCGAAGTGTAGGGCCAGATGCGTGCGCTGACAAGTAAAAAACGCTGCGACTAGCACTTCGCGCCACGGATTATGGGTTTCCTTATCCGCGATGCCGGAGTCAGACGATCAGGATGAGCCGAATTTCCATCCGCCGGTCCGCGCCGCAATCAGCGCATCATGCGCGCAGGCCGGCTAGACGTAATGCGTGGGATCGCTCACGCCAGCCGCAATGAAGCCGTCGGCGCGCAAGCGGCAGGCATCGCAATGCGCGCAGGCGCGACCGGCAATATCAGCGTTGTAGCAGGATACGGTTGCGGCAAAATCGACGTTCAGGCGCACGCCTTCGCGCACGATATCGGCTTTGCTCATGCGCATCAGCGGCGCGCGCACATGCAGCGCGTGACCTTCGACGCCGGCCTTGGTAGCGAGATTGCCGAGCCGCTCGAACGCTTCGATAAATGCCGGACGACAATCCGGGTAGCCGGAATAATCCACCGCGTTGACGCCGCAATAAATTTCGTCGGCACCAAGCACTTCGGCCCAGCCGAGCGCGATCGACAACATGATGGTATTGCGCGCCGGCACGTAGGTCACCGGGATGCCGGCGCCGCCTTGTTCGGGCACTTCGATATCCGCCGTAAGCGCCGAGCCGCCGATCGCGCGCAGATCCACCACGACCACTTTATGCGTGATCGCGCCGAGCGCTTGCGAGACGCGCGCGGCGGCTTCGAGTTCGGAGGAATGCCGCTGTCCGTAGGCGACGCTCAACGCGTAGCAATCGAAGCCTTGTTCGCGCGCCAGGGCGAGAACCACAGCCGAATCCATGCCGCCAGACACGAGGACAACGGCGCGTGGTGATGAAGTGGATGAGCTCATAACTTTCCAGACCATATCAATGTCAAAAACGAATCGTCATTCGCGCGCAGGCAGGAATGACGAGCAAAAAACCTACGCAGGTGTTCAACAGCGGAGCTGGTCGGACGAACGGAGTTGTTGCCGGCATATGGAATCGATGCCGCGAATCAATGCCCCGGCACATCGCCCCAGAGCAGCTTGTGCAACTGCATTTGCATGCGCACCGGCAGGTGATCGGCGAGTATCCATTCGGCCAGTTCGCGCGGCGCGAGGCTGCCGTGCACTGGCGAATACAACACCTCGCAGCGCTCATGCAGCTTGTGTTCGGTCAGCACAGCGTTAGCCCAGTCGTAATCGGCGCGATCGGCCAGCACAAACTTGATTTGATCCGATGGCGCGAGCGATGGGATATTTTGCCAGCGATTGCGCTTGTGCTCGCCGGAGCCCGGTGCCTTCAAATCGACGACCTTGATCACGCGCGGATCGACCTGCGAAACATCCAGCGCACCACTGGTTTCCAGCGACACTTCGTGGCCGGCATCGCACAGGCGTTGCAACAACGTCAGGCAGCGTTTCTGCGCAAGCGGCTCGCCGCCGGTGACACAGACATGATGCGTCTTGTGCGTGGCGACTTCCTGCACGATGTCGTCGATACTGCGCCAGCCGCCGCCGTGAAATGCATATTCGGTATCGCACCACGTGCAACGCAACGGGCAGCCAGTGAGGCGCACGAATACGGTCGGCCAGCCGGCGCTGCGGGACTCGCCTTGGATCGAGCAAAAAATCTCGCTGATGCGCAGGCGTTCGGCTAACGCAGGGCTGAGTGTTTGAGAATTGCTATCGCCTTCGGCCACGGCCAAGGCTCCTGAATGGTCGATCAGCCGTGACGGCCTTCAAGCTTGAGCGCGCGCAAGCGGCCCTGCGCGAGGCTGGCGACGGTAGTGTTCGGATATTTCTGCACCACACTGTTGAGCGTGGTTTCAGCGGCATTCCAGTCTTTCATTTCGTACTGGCAGTAGCCGACTTTCAGCAGCGCATCGGGAGCTTTCTGACTGGTTGGAAACAGGGTCAGCAGCTTCTGGAAAGTCTCCAGTGCGATGCGATAATTCTGGGTGACGTAATACGATTCGCCGAGCCAGTAGTTGGCGTTGCTGGACAAATCGCTGTTCGGATAATCCGCCGTGAACGCCTGGAAACGGCGTGCGGATTCGGCATAACGGCCATCTTTCAACGCCGCGAAGGCTTCATCATAAGCGGCTTTTTCCGCAGCAGGATCAGCGGGTGCGGCCGGTGTATTGCTGGCCAATGCCGGCGAACGACGCGCGGTTTCCACCGGATTTTGCATGTCTGCCGCAGCGGCATTATTTGCCGCAGCTGCAGACGCTGCGGCGCCAGTGGCGCCGAGCGTTACATCCTGCATCTGACCTTGATTGGCCGCAGCTGCGCCAGCCAAAGGTGCGGCACCGGTGCCGCGACCTTCGAGCTTGGCGAGCCGTGAATCAAGATCGGAGTACTGCGCTTTGCCGCTCTGTTTCTGTTCGTCGAGTTGATGCTTGGACTCTTCGAGCTGGCCTTGCAGCGTCTGCACCTGCGCTTGCAGGGCATTGATCTGGTTGACCATATCGACACCCGAGCCGCTTTGCGATTGTTGCTCGAGGCGGGCAACACGGTCAGCGAGGCTCAGACGGCCGGAATCCTGAGCCGAAGCCCAGCCAGCGCCAGCCATCAAGGCCAGCGCCAGAACGAAACGAGTTACAGGGTACAGCTTGCGCATGGTCTGATCTTACTGCTTCGAGCTATAGACGATCTCGACGCGGCGGTTCTTGTGCCAGCAGCTTTCAGCGTGCTCTTTGCAAGTCGCGCGCTCTTCACCGTAGCTGACTACGTTGAGCTGGCTGGACGATGCACCGGCCGAGGAAAGTGCCGAGTTGACCGCATTGCCACGACGCTCGCCGAGGCCGAGGTTGTATTCGCGCGTACCGCGCTCGTCGGTGTTGCCTTCGAGGGTTACGCGTGCGCCCGGGAACTCACGCAGGTATTCGGCATGGCAAGCGATCGCTGCGCGGAAATCCGACGCGATTTCGGCTTTGTCGTAATCGAAGTACACAACGCGCTGCAGCAGGCAAGAGTCGGTGTTCAGATCGCCCGGGCTGTACTTGCCATGCGGCTTGGTCGGCTGGGTGGTCGCGCCATTGTCGTTGTTTGCTGGCTGATCGTCATGCTTGACTGCTTTCTTGCTGCAGGCGGCGATGCTCAGGACGAGCGCGCCGCACAGGGCAACGCGGAAAAAGGTGTTCAGATTCGGGTGGCTCATGGTGTTCCCTCAATGGTTAGCTAAAATAAAAACTTACACTCGCGCACACCGTGGACCGGTGCACTTTCTTCTTCAACGCTTGCGATACGGGGACCATGCCGGCTCGCGCACATCGCCGTCGGCAAGAACCAGGCGCTGTCGCACAAGACCATCTGCAGAAATCGCATATAAAACACCGCGCGAACCTTCGGTAGCGGCATAAATCAGCATGCTGCCATTCGGCGCAAAGCTGGGGTGTTCATCCAGGCTGCCCGGCGAAATCATTTTACTTTCGCCACTGGCGCGGTCTAAAACAGCAACACGATACACATTTCCGCCGCCTTGCGCCATAGCGATCTTTACGCTGCGGCCATCGTTGATGATCGATGGCGTGGCGTTGTATTCGCCCTGGAAGCTGATTCGCGTCGCATCACCGCCAGTAATCGAAGCTTGATACAGCTGTGGTTTGCCGGAACGATCCGACGTGAAAATCAGACTCTGCCCGTCAGGCATCCAGGTCGCTTCGACGTCGATCGCAAAATGCTTGGTGATCTGCGTGGTTTTCTTGGTCGCCAGATCCATAATGTAGATATCAGGATTACCGCCGTATGACAAAGTCAGCGCAAGGCGCGTGCCATCCGGCGAAAAGGATGGTCCGCCGTTGATGCCCTTGTTGGCCGACACCAGCTCGCGCGAGCCGGTTGAAATATCCTGGATGTAAATCGCCGAATTGCCACGCTCGAACGAGACATACGCGATTTTGTTACCATCTGGCGACCAAGCGGGCGACAGCAGCGGCTCGTGCGATTTCACGACGGTCTGTGGGCCGTAGCCGTCGGAATCAGCCACCATCAGCGCGTAGTTCATGTTGTTGCCGCTGCCGCTGGAGGTAATGTAGGCAACACGCGTCCAGAACGCGCCGCGTACGCCGAGGATTTTTTCGTAGACGTCATCGGCGATTTTGTGCGCGAGGCCACGCATGTCGCTGCGCTGGCCGGAAATCGGCTTGCCGATCAATAGCGCCTGCTGTTTGGCGACATCGAACAATTCGTATTCGACAGTGAGTTCGCCGTTGCTGCCGTCACGCACGCGCCCGACCACGAGATACGCCTGCTTGAGCAGATTCCACGTCGCAAATTTCACTTCCGACTGACGTGTCGGAAACTCGATGATGTCGGCTTTTGGCAAACCGCGGAATTTCCCCGAGCGGTTGAAATCGTTGCGCATGATTTCCGACACATCAACGTCAGGTGGCACGCCCGCGCCTTCGAAGGCGAACGGCACTACGGCAATTGGCAATGCCGACGGCGTACCGTTGACGATATCGATGCTCAGCCCTTGTGCCTGCGCCAAGCTTGCACTCAGCACCACCAGCAACAGCGCCAGACCTCTCATCCAAATTTTTGGCATGTTCATAGGTTTCCTCATCCGTTATCCGTTGTACTTAAAAATCAAATTTAGGTCACGCTGAAACACTTTCTCATAACCTTTGTAAGGCAACGGTGCTGCGCGTTTGACTGCCTGCTCGATAGAGTTTCTCGTGATGGCATCGGCATTACATGCGCCGCTTACGTTCGCGCTCAAAACCTCACCGCCAGGAATCTGCGTGATGTGAACGACGCAACTAAGGCCACCTTGAGCGCTGTCTGGCCGCAACCAATTTAACGTCACCGCATTCTGGATCGCCGCACTGTATTCACCGAGCAAACTCGCATCGGTTCCGTTCATGCCGGTCTGCGCTTTCTCCGCTTCAGGCACCTCAGCCGCCGGTGCGCGTTGCGGCGCCGCCGGCGGTTTCGCCGCAGGCTTGGCATTGGTATCGGCGAGCTGCTTTTGTTTTTCCTGTTCGAGCTTGAGCTTCCTGTTGGCAGCCTCGGTTTTTTTCTTGGCGGCGTCCAGCTCCTTGATAATCGCCTGCTCGCGTTTGGCCTGTTCTTCCTGCTCTTTCTGTTCGAGCAGGATTTGCTCCTGACGCTTGCGCTCGGCCTCGACCTTTTCCGCTTTGTCGGCTTTCTCGCGCGCCATCTCGGCGACGCGCTCCTGATTTTTCTGATCCTGCCGCAAGATCTCGGCCTGGGCAGCCTGATCGCGCTTGATTTCCTGCGGTGTCGGTTTGGGCGGCGTCGGCTTCGGTGGCGGTGCGGCATCTGCCGGTTCTGCCGTCGGCGGCTTGACCGGTTCAGGTGGAGTCACTGGTGCCGGCGGCGTCGGTTTCGACTTGCTCGCCGCGTGCGCTTTCGGCGCTTGCGCGACACCGACCAGTTCCGCCTCGATCACCGGCCCCGGCAAGGTCACCGGCCTCGTCGCATTGGTCCAGAACATTCCGAGCACGGCAATCGCCACCACCACTAGATGCACCAGCAGGGCGTAGAAAAACGCGCGCAGTTTGTCGCCGGTTTTTTCCATGCTCAGCGCTCGCCGCCGAGGTCTGTCGTGCTGCGCATAACCGAAGCGATTCGCATCAGCGTGGTTTGGTTTCTTGGATCGGCGCGCTCATGAGGCCGACCTTGGGCACACCGGCCTGCTGCAGCAACACCATCACCTGATAGACCTTGCCGTAATCAACACGCTCGTCGCCGCCGATCATCACCGGCACATCCGGATTCTGGCGCACGAACGCAGACACTTTCTTGACCAGTGCGGCGCCATCGATCGGCTCGCGCGGCGTGCCGCCGAGGGTTAGAAAATACGCACCTTTTTCGTCAATACTGATGACCACCGGCTCCTTGTCGGGATGCAACGCCTTGGCGGCGGATTGCGGCAGCTGGATATCCACCCCAAGATTCAGCAGTGGTGCGGTGACCATGAAAATGATCAGCAGCACCAGCATCACGTCGATGTACGGCACGACGTTGATCTCGGCTTTGAGTTTGCGGCGCTTGCGGCGTTGTCCGGTCTGCATGGTCATGCTTTCAACGTGACGATGGGGAGCGCAGGGTTAAATTTCTCACGCATTGCCGTGATCTTCGATGTGCGCCTGGCGCTGCAGGATCGAGGAAAATTCTTCGAGAAAACTCTCGTAGCGCACAGTGATGCGTTCGAGTCGCGTGGCGTAGCGGTTGTATGCCCACACTGCCGGAATCGCCGCGAACAAACCCATCGCGGTCGCGATCAGCGCTTCGGAAATTCCGGGCGCGACCATCGCGATCGTGGCTTCTTTTACCGACGCCAGGCCGCTGAACGCGCCCATGATTCCCCACACTGTGCCGAACAGGCCGATGTACGGACTGATCGAACCGACGTTGGCGAGAAATTCCAGATTCTGTTCGAGCCGATCGATCTCGCGCGACAACGCCACGCGCATCGCACGCTGCGCGCCTTCGAGCATCGTGCGCGAATCCATCTGCCGACGTTGGCGCAGTCGCGCGAATTCGCGATAACCGGATTCGAAGATACTTTCGATGCCGGTGATCTGATCGCTTTCAGCGGTGACTTCGCGATGTAGCACCGCAAGATCGGCGCCAGACCAGAAACGTTCCTCGAACGCATTCGCGCCGTTCATCGCGCGATCCAGCATCGCCTTCTTGCGGAAGATGATCACCCACGACAAGAACGAAAATGCCACGAGTACGCCGAGCACCAACTTCACCAGCAAACTGGCGCCGAGCACCAGTTGAAGAATATTCAGATCGCCGTTCATGCCTTTGGAATCTCCTGCAATAAATCATCGGGAATCGGCCGCGGCCGAAAACTGGAAGCGTGCAAACACGCCACGCGCAAGCGCGCCTCGACCAGCAATGCACCATCGCTGCGGCGTACCAGGCGCTGCTGAAACGTCATGCTCGCGGAGCGCCGTTCGAGCACCTCGACACTGATGTCGAGCAGATCGTCCAGCCGTGCGGGCTTGCGGAATTTCAGGTTGACATCGCACACCACAAACACGACATCACTGACCGCGCGCAAACGCTCTTGTTCGATGCCGCGCGCGCGCAGCCATTCGGTGCGCGCGCGCTCGCAAAAACACAAATACGCCGCGTGATAAACCACGCCGCCGCCGTCGGTATCTTCCCAGTACACACGTACCGGCCAGCTGAAATGTTCCGCCGCCGTGGGATCAGACATTGTCATCGACGAACAGTTCGGGCTGCGGCTGATTCGCGCGCGGCGGCGGCTTCAAACCGAGATGACGATAAGTTTTGCTGGTCGCCATGCGTCCGCGCGCGGTGCGCATGAGAAAACCTTGCTGGATCAGGAACGGCTCGACCACATCCTCGATCGTGCCGCGTTCTTCGCTGAGCGCTGCGGCCAGCGATTCGACACCTACCGGGCCACCATCGAAACTTTCGATGATCGTGCTGAGCAGGCGGCGATCGAGCTGATCGAAACCTTCGGCATCGACATTCAACATCACCATCGCCGCCGCAGCGACCTCACGCGTGATGATGCCGTCGGCCTTGATCTGCGCAAAATCGCGCACGCGTCTCAACAGCCGGTTGGCGATACGCGGCGTGCCACGCGAACGGTTGGCGATCTCGACCGCACCATCGTCCGCACACGAAATACCGAGGATTTTCGCCGAGCGCCGCACGATCGCGGCGAGTTCGCCCGGCGTATAAAATTCGAGCCGTTGCACGATGCCGAACCGATCGCGCAGCGGCGCAGTTAGCAAGCCCGCACGTGTGGTTGCGCCGATCAACGTGAACGGTGGCAGATCGAGTTTGATCGAGCGCGCCGCCGGGCCTTCGCCGATCATGATGTCGATCTGAAAATCTTCCATCGCCGGATACAGCACTTCTTCCACTACCGGCGAGAGGCGATGGATTTCGTCGACGAACAAAACATCGTGCGGCTGCAGGTTGGTCAACAACGCGGCGAGATCGCCGGCGCGCTCGATCACCGGGCCGGACGTGCTGCGCATGTTGACGCCAAGCTCATTCGCGATGACGTGCGACAGCGTGGTTTTGCCGAGTCCCGGCGGGCCGAAGATCAGCACGTGGTCGAGAGCTTCCTTGCGTTGTTTGGCCGCCTGAATGTAGATCGACATCTGTTCGCGCACCGCAACCTGGCCGAGATATTCGGACAAGTTTTTCGGACGAATGCTGGAGTCGAGCAGCTCGTCTTCGCGCGTGGCGGAAGCAGCGATCAGGCGGGAATCGGTCATGGGCGGCGCAATTTCAGCATGGCGGCATTATGGCAGGGCATGCAGGCCTGCGGTGCGCTGTGTCGGCACGATCGCGCCGACCAACACCGCGCGTTCATGTTCAGTTTAGTTCGATGCGCAAAATAGCTGCCGCATCTGGACGGCCAAATCAAATCTCGACTTGCGTGCCAAGCTCGATCAGCCGGTTCGCCGGAATCTGGAAAAACGCCGTGGCCGAACTCGCGTTACGCGTCATGAACGCGAACAGTTTGTCGCGCCACAACGGCATGCCGGGCCGATTGCTCGCGACCACCGTTTCGCGGCTGACGAAGAACGTCGTATCCATCATGTCGAATGGCAGATCCATGTTTTCGCAACGCGGCAGCACGGCGGTGATGTTCGGATCTTCGCTGAAACCGAAGCGTATCGTCAGCCGATAAAACTCGTGGCCCAGTGCATTGATTTCGAGACGCTCGGATTTATCCGCAAAAGGCACATCGAGCACCGCAACCTTGAGCAATACATTGCGCTCGTGCAGCACCTTGTTGTGCTTGAGATTGTGCAGCAATGCGTTCGGCACCGAATGGGCGCTTGCGGTAAGGAACACCGCCGTGCCCGGCACGCGTGTCGGCGGGTGCGCCATGATGCTCGTGATGAAAGGCTCCAGCGCGAGTCCGCTTTGCTTGAGCTCGCGCAGCACCAGATCGCGCCCGCGCCGCCATGTCGTCATCAGCGTGAAAATACCGGCGCCGAGGATGAGCGGGAACCAGCCGCCGTGTTCGACCTTGATGAGGTTGGCACCGAAGAAAGACAAATCGATAATCAAGAAAATCACGCCCGCTGCCAGCACCACAAGTTTGTTCCAATGCCATTGGCGGCGTGCCACAACCAGCGCGAGCAGCGTGGTCGCGACCATCGTGCCGGTCACGGCGATACCATAAGCCGCAGCCAGATGTTCGGACGAACCGAAGCCGATCACGGCCGCAATGATAAGCAGCAGCAAGGTGCGATTGATCCACGGCATGTAGATCTGGCCCATCTGCCGTTGCGAGGTATGCACGATTTCCATGCGCGGCGAAAAGCCGAGCTGGATCGCCTCACGCGTCATCGAAAACGCACCAGTGATCACCGCCTGCGACGCGATCACCGTGGCTACGGTGGCGAGGCCGATCATCGGATACAACAATGGTTCGGGCACCATCTTGTAGAACGGATTCGATACCGCGCTCGGATCGCTCATGAGCAACGCGCCCTGGCCGAAATAGTTCAGCACCAACGCTGGCGAAACAAAACCGAACCACGCCAGGCGGATGGGATTTTTGCCGAAGTGGCCCATGTCGGCATACAGCGCTTCGGCGCCGGTCAAAGTCAGTACCACACCGCCGAGTGCGGCGAACGCGTGCCAGCCGTTGTTGATGAAAAACTGCACCGCGTACCCCGGATACAAAGCCTTGAACACGGTCGGCTGCTGGATCAGCGCATGCACGCCGAGCAACGCAATGCTGACGAACCACACGCACATGATCGGGCCGAATACGGCGCCGACCTTGGCCGTGCCGCTACGTTGCAGGATGAACAACAGAATCAGCACCGCCAGCGTGATCGGCACCACGTAGTGCACCAGCGCAGGTGCCGCGACTTCAAGACCTTCGACCGCGGACAATACCGAAATCGCAGGCGTGATCACGCCATCGCCGTAGAACAGCGCCGCGCCGAAAATGCCCAGCACCATGATCACCCAACGCGCGCGCGGATTTTCCTTTACGCCGCGTTGCGCGAGTGCGAGCAAGGCCATGATGCCGCCTTCGCCACGGTTGTCGGCGCCCATGATGAAGACGACGTACTTCAGCGAAACAACCATCACCAGCGACCAGAAAATCAGCGACAGCACGCCGAGGATATTCGCCGGATCAGGCGCGATGCCATGCGTGCCGAACGTGGTTTGCACGGAGTACAGCGGACTGGTGCCGATGTCGCCATACACGACGCCAAGCGCGCCAAGCGCCAGCGCCTTCATGCTCTGGCGTTTTTGATCGGGGTTCTGTGGACTCATGAGTATGACAACATCACTAAGTAATTCGGGGTTGTTTCAGTTTGCAAAAAATTCAACGCAACGCCGCCTGCAGCGCCTTGCGGATGATCGCTTCCGCCGTGTCACCTTCTGCCGCAGCGGCCTTGACCATCCGCGTCACTTCCACCGGTTTGTAACCCAGCGATTGCAGCGCCACGGTGGCCTCGGAAACCGGATCGGCGGGTACCGCACGATTACCGAAGCCGGGCAGCGCTGCCGCGCCCAGCGCCTCGACTCGATCACGCAACTCCACGACGATTCGCTCTGCAGTTTTCTTGCCAATGCCCGGAATGCGTGTCAGTGCGGCGATATCACCGCTGTGCACGAGCCGCGCAAATTCATCCACGGTCGCACCCGACAATACCGACAGCGACGTCTTCGCGCCGATGCCGCTGACCTTCTGCAAGGCGCGGAACATGCTGCGTTCCGACTCGCGTAGAAAACCGTACAACGCGACCGTGTCTTCTTTTACCGCGTAATGCGTGAAAAGCGTGACTTCACGACCGGTTTCGGGCAGATCGAAAATCGTCGATAGCGGCGCTTCAAGTTCGTAGCCGACGCCACCGACATCGATCACCAGCCATGGCGGCTGTTTCGATACCAATACACCTCGCAAGCGTCCGATCATCGTCTGCGTCTCCATGCCGTGCGCGGAATACCGAGGCGCAGGATACTCGTGCGCGTATGCGCGTGGGTCAGAGCAACCGCGAGTGCATCGGCCGCATCAGCCTGCAATTTGCCGGTCAGATTCAGCAACATGCATACCATGTGTTGCACCTGAGTTTTATCCGCAGCACCGGTGCCGACAACGGCCTGCTTGATTTCCTTCGCCGCGTATTCGGTGATGTCCAGATCGCGATTGACCACCGCGCAGATTGCCGCGCCGCGCGCCTGGCCGAGCTTCAAGGCGGAGTCGGGATTGCGTGCCATGAATACGCGCTCGATCGCGACTTCATCGGGACGATATTCGTCGATGATCGCGGACAGCTGATCGAAAATCTGTTTCAGCCGCAGCGAGAATGTGGCGTTGTCGAGCAAGCTCAACGCGGTATGAAACACATAGCTGGATTTGCCCGCGCTATCCGCATCGACAATGCCGATGCCGGTACGTTGCGAGCCTGGGTCGATGCCGAGGATGCGGGTCATGATAGGACGGTGCGCAGGACACGCCGGGTCGGCCGATACGCACGAACGCGCACGGCATGCACGACCGCAGGCTTAACCAGGCGTGCGTTTCCGCAAGGAGATCAGAGTAGGCAAACCGCTACTCAGCGCATTCGCCGCGCGGCGCAGCGGGCGCATTTCTGCGCGAGGAGATATTTTTCTACAACCATGACCGGCCATGAAACTGTCTGCCAACCTCGAAGTATGAAATCTTAACACGCTTGCATGCTGCATCGCCGCAAGATCCGTCAATCGTTGCTGAAACGTGCATTTTGCAGAAAGGCGATGATCTGGTCTGCAACTTGCCGCGAAAATACCAAACCAGTATGCGTGGATGAAACGATGCAATGGTCGCTCAGGCCGGGCAATTCCGTCTCCGCCAGACTGACGGTGCCATCGTGTGGCAATGTAATCGGCGCGAGCAACGCACCGATGCCGACCGGGACACGACCGGCGATCATGCCCAGCGGAGTTGGACACTGCCATTCCGCCAACCCTTGCTGCAGCATGTTGTGGTTTTTGCCGAGGAAACTGCGCCCGCCCGGAAGTTTCGCCAAGCCGCGTGCGGCAGCGCTGCCGCGTAATGGTGTGCCCAGACAAACCACATTTCCATACCGCAGATCTGGTGCCTGCTGCAGCATTTTCAATGCAATCAGGCCGCCCAGACTATGCCCCACCAGATGCAAACGCGGCGCCCGCCAGCGCCGCGCGCGCTCGACCAGTCGTATCACGCTGTCATCCACACCACGCATCACACTGGCGTAATCGCCGATGTGCACAACATAACCTGCCGCCGCCAGGCGACGCTTCAGCGGCAACAGCGTGAAGCCGCGCATCCACAAGCCGTGCAGCAACAGAATGTGTTCGCTCACGTGCCGAAACTCTAGCTATTCGCCTTGACCGGCTTGACCACACGCACATGCAATTCCTGCAACTGCACTTCCGGCACGGCCGATGGTGCGGCCATCAGCAGGCACTGCGCGCTCGCGGTTTTCGGGAACGCGATCACATCGCGGATCGAATCGGTGCCAGACATCAGCGCCGCGATACGATCGATGCCGAATGCGATGCCGCCATGCGGCGGGCAGCCGTACTTGAGCGCTTCGAGCAGGAAGCCGAATTTCGCTTCGGCTTCTTCGCTGGAAATTCCGAGCAGATCAAACACCGCGCTTTGCACGTCGGAGCGATGGATACGGATCGAACCACCACCAATCTCGTTGCCGTTGAGCACCATGTCGTAGCCGCGCGAAACCGCGTTCGCCGCGTTCGCGCGCAGATCGGCCGCATCGTCGATGCTTGGTGCGGTAAACGGATGATGCAGGGCCATGTAACGACGCGATTGTTCGTCGTACTCGAACATCGGGAAATCGACCACCCAGAGCGGACTCCAGCTCTTTTCGATATGGCCGTTGTCCTTACCGATTTTCAGCCGCAGCGCGCCCATGTAGTCCGACACGGTTTTGTAGTTGCCGGCGCCGAAAAAGATCACGTCGCCAGTCTGCGCACCGACCGCCGTGAAGATGCCTTCGACCGCGCGGTCATCGAGAAACTTCACGATCGGCGAAGTCAAACCTTCGCGACCTTTGCTCAGGTCATCGACGCGAATCCACGCCAGACCTTTCGCGCCATAACGTGCAACGTACGGCGCGAGATCGTCGATATATTTGCGACTGAGCTCGGCTCCTTTCGGCAAACGCAGCGCCACGACGCGACCGCTCGCATCGCTGGCCGGCGCCGAAAAAACCTTGAACTCGACGTGCCGCACATGCTCGGCGACATCAACCAGCTCGAGCGGAATGCGCAGGTCGGGTTTGTCCGAACCGAAACGGCGAATCGCCTCGGCGTAAGTGATGCGCGGGAACTCGGCATCGAGCTCGACGTTCACCACTTCCTTGAACACCTGACGGATCATGTCTTCGACCAGATCCTGGATATCGCGTTCGTTGGCGAAGGCGAATTCCATATCGAGCTGGGTGAATTCGGGCTGCCGATCGGAGCGCAAATCTTCATCGCGGAAACAACGCGCGATCTGATAATAACGATCCATGCCAGCCATCATCAGCAACTGTTTGAACAACTGCGGCGACTGCGGCAACGCATAAAACTCACCCGGATGCACACGCGACGGCACCAGATAATCGCGCGCACCCTCTGGCGTGGCCTTGGTCAGGATCGGAGTTTCGATATCCTGAAATCCGCGCGCATCAAGAAAGCGCCGAATGGTTTGCGTGAGGCGCGTGCGCATACGCAAGGTCTGCTGCATTTGCGGGCGACGGATGTCGAGATAACGATAACGCAGACGCGTTTCCTCGCCGGGTGTTTCATGCAGCATGAACGGCAGCGGCGCGGCGGCATTGAGAATTTCGATCTGGTCGACCACGACTTCGATCTTGCCGGTGGCGAGCTTGTCATTGACCTGGCTCGACGGGCGCGCACGCACAGTGCCAGTGACGCGCAAACAGAATTCATAACGCACCGCTTCGGCGGCGGCGAATGCGGTGTTGTTGTCGGGCTGCACCACTACCTGGACCAGACCTTCGTGATCGCGCAGATCGATGAAGATCACGCCGCCGTGATCACGCCGGGTATCGGCCCAGCCACACAACGAGACGGTTTGATCGATCAGGGTCTCGTCGACGAGACCGCAGTAGTGGGTGCGCATGCGGTAAAACTCCAAAGAAGCCGCGCCAGCGTATCCGGCGCAAAGGGTGGGCGCAGAATCCTAAAGGGCTTTGTGCTGCACTGCAAACAAAACGCCCGCCAAAAGGCGGGCGTCGGTGCAAAAAGCAGCGGAATTCTGCTGTTCGGGATTAGCGCCAGCGGCGTCGGATCGTGAATTCGCCCGAACAACCCTTGTCTACCCAAACGCCAGCGCGATTCCAGCCCCAAGTGCGACCTTCGATACATGCCGTACCCGAAGTCTGGCGCTGCAACACAACTGCGCCGCCTCCACCGACATCGACCTGACAGAAATTGTAGTTGTACTGGCTGCTGCCGCAACCGAAGCTGATCGTGCGATCCCAATCCGGGCCCGGTCGCCAGCCACCGCCGCCACCGCCACCGCCGTTATCAGGAGCAAAACGTCCGGAACAACCCTTGTCTACCCAGACGCGGCCGTGTCGTGTGCCCCAGGTTTCGCCTTCAATGCAGCGCGCACCCGAACGTTGCTCTAGCAAACGCACGTCACCACGAAACGGAATATTGCATTCTTCGTAGCGAAAACCGTGGCTTGCGCAATCAAATACCGCGCCGCCACGTTGCGCTTGCGCCTGCGGTGCGGAAAACAGCGCCGCCCCCACCAAGACCAATCCTGCCAATAATTTACCGATCATTTTTCTACCCTCCCAAGTTTAATTTAGATTGCTTAATGCAACCCGCGATTACCAGATAGCATATTCAAACCAAACTGTCGCTGTACGAGATTTATCGGAACTCAGGACGCGGTACTGGTCACGGTGCTGGCAGGTTTGTCACTGCTGGGTGCGGCTGGTGCATCGGCTTTTTTCTCGACCGGCTTGCTCTCGGATTTGCTCTCGCCACTTGAACTGGTTTCGCTTTTTTCGGCGAGGTTGCGTTTCTTGTCGCCGTCTTTCTTGAAGTCGGTTTCATACCAGCCAGTGCCGGCGAGGCGAAACGACGGTGCGGTCACGCATTTCTGGATTTTGGTCGCGCCGCAATTCGGGCAAACGCCCGGATCGGGATCGGAAATTTTCTGCAGGCGCTCGAAACGCTGGTTGCACGTTGCGCATTCGTATTCGTAAATCGGCATTCGATATTCTCCAGAACTCCATAGTTGCATCACCACTTGCGCGGCGGCGGATGCAAAAGTTTGCGCACAAGCCGCAAGATTACAGCATGCGGCGGAAGCGCACTTGCTCCTGCGCTCAGTTTTTGCCGAACAACATGCGCCCCGCATCGGCATCGATCCTGACCGTATCTCCGGGCACAAATTCGCCGGCCAGAATTTTCTGCGCGAGCGGATTTTCGATCAATTGCTGGATCGATCGTTTCAAAGGTCGCGCGCCATACACCGGATCGAAACCGATATTCGCGAGCAGATCGAGCGCGTTGTCGGTCAGATCGAGCTTGAGCTGGCGTTCGCCGAGACGCTTGCCGAGATAGTCGGTCTGGATGCGCGCGATGGCGCGAATCTGTGCCTTTTCCAACGGGCGGAACACCACGATTTCATCCAGGCGATTGATGAACTCGGGCCGGAAATGCGCCTGCACCACACCCATTACGGCAGCCTTGATCTGGGTGTAATCCTCTTCGCTGCCGCTACTCCGGCCACTATCAGACATGTCCTGGATGTATTGCGAGCCGAGATTCGAGGTCATCACGATCACCGTATTGCGAAAATCCACGGTGCGGCCCTGACCATCCGTGAGACGACCATCGTCGAGCACTTGCAGCAGGATATTGAACACGTCGTGATGCGCCTTCTCGACTTCATCGAGCAGGATCACGCTGTACGGTCTACGCCGCACGGCTTCGGTCAGATAACCGCCTTCCTCGTAACCGACATAACCCGGCGGCGCACCGATCAAACGACTCACGGAATGTTTCTCCATGAACTCGCTCATGTCGATGCGCACCATCGCATCATTGCTGTCGAACAGGAATTCGGCGAGCGCCTTGCACAGCTCGGTCTTGCCGACGCCAGTCGGGCCGAGAAACAGGAACGAACCGTTCGGTCGATTCGGATCGGATAGCCCAGCGCGGGCGCGACGGATCGCATCCGACACGGCTTTCACCGCCTCGTCCTGACCAATCACACGCTGATGCAATTCGCTTTCCATGCGCAGCAATTTGTCGCGTTCGCCCTCGAGCATGCGCGACACCGGAATGCCGGTCCAGCGCGAAACCACTTCGGCGATTTCCTCAGCCGTGACGTTCTGCTGCAACAGCTTGAAGCCTTTCATCTCGACGGCTTGTGCGGCTTCGAGTTGTTTTTCGAGTTGCGGAATCTTGCCGTACTGGATTTCGCTCAAACGCGCGAGATCCTGCGTGCGCATCGCGGCTTCCATTTCCTGCCGCGCTTTTTCCAGTTCCTCCTTGATTTTGGTCGTACCCTGCACGATCGCCTTCTCGCCTTTCCAGATTTCTTCGAGATCGGAAAATTGCCGGTCGAGTTTGGCAATTTCGGTTTCGAGATCGGCCAGACGCTGCTTCGATTCATTGTCTTTTTCTTTCTTCAGCGCCTCGCGCTGGATCTTGAGCTGAATCAGGCGCCGCTCCATGCGATCAAGCTCTTCGGGTTTCGAATCGATCTCCATGCGAATGCGCGACGCGGCCTCGTCCATGAGGTCGATCGCTTTGTCGGGCAGTTGCCGATCAGCGATGTAACGATGCGACAACGTGGCTGCCGCGACAATCGCGGGATCGGTAATTTCCACACCGTGATGCACGGCGTAACGTTCTTTCAGGCCGCGCAGAATGGCGATCGTATCTTCCACGCTCGGCTCGCCAACAAACACTTTCTGGAAACGCCGCTCGAGTGCCGCGTCCTTCTCGACGTACTTGCGATATTCGTCGAGCGTGGTCGCACCGATGCAATGCAGCTCGCCGCGCGCGAGTGCGGGTTTGAGCATGTTGCCGGCGTCCATCGAACCCTCGGCCTTGCCGGCACCGACCATCGTGTGCAGTTCGTCGATGAAGAGGATGACGTTGCCTTCCTGCTTCGACAAATCGCTGAGCACGGCCTTGAGTCGCTCCTCGAATTCGCCGCGAAATTTTGCGCCAGCGATCAACGCGCCCATGTCGAGCGCGAGCACACGCCGATTGCGCAAACCTTCCGGCACCTCGTGATTGACGATGCGCTGCGCGAGGCCTTCGACGATCGCGGTTTTGCCGACGCCGGGCTCGCCGATCAGCACCGGATTATTCTTGGTGCGACGTTGTAAAACCTGGATCGTGCGGCGGATTTCTTCATCACGCCCGATCACCGGATCGAGCTTGCCAGACCCGGCCTGAGCGGTCAGGTCGATGCAATATTTCTGCAGCGCCTGGCGATTTTCCTCGGCGTTCGCATCCTGCACCGCATCGCCGCCGCGCAGATGCTCGATCGCCTGTTCCAGCGACGATTTCTGCGCACCGGCTGCCTTCAATGCCTGACCGAGCTCGCCCTTGTCATCAAGCGCGGCAAGCACAAATAATTCGCTCGCGATAAACGCATCATTGCGTTGCTGGGCAAACTTGTCGGTGAGATTGAGCAACCGGTTCAGATCGTTCGAGACATTCAGATTGCCTTCCTGCCCACGCACTTTCGGCAAGCGATCCAGCGCCTCGCTCAAGCGCGCGCGCAGTACCGACACATTCACGCCGGCCTGTGCCAGTAGCGGTTGCGTCGAGCCGCCTTGTTGATCAAGCAGCGCCAGCATGACGTGGGTCGGTTCGATCATGTTGTGGTCGCGCCCAATGGCGAGGCTCTGGGCATCGGCCAAAGCCTGCTGTAAACGCGAGGTGAGTTTATCCATGCGCATAAGGTTTCTCTCGAAAAATGGAAAACGGCGCAACGCCGCACAGACTGCCTAGATAGGGTCAGACAGCATGCATTCCAAGCGCAACAGCGCTTACTGGATCCAGATCAGGCTCGCCATGCGGCCGCTGATCTGATCGCGGCGATGCGAGTAAAAACGATCGCTATCGCTCAAGGTGCACAGGTCACCGCCATAGATGCGCGTGATCCCGAGTTGCGCCAAACGTTGTCGTGCCAACATGTACAAATCGCACAGCCAATGGCCCGGAGATGTAGCTTGAAACGCAGCAACAGCCTGTGGATCACGTGTGACAAAAGCCGCACGCACTTCGTCACCCACTTCGTACACTCGCGGCCCGATTGCCGGGCCAAGCCATACCAGCAAATTTTCGCACGGCGTTTTCAGGCGAAAAATACAAGCTTCGATGATGCCGTCGCAAAGCCCACGCCAACCAGCGTGAATAGCGGCGATCTCGGAACCATCTGCGGCGGCAATCAATAACGGCATGCAGTCTGCTGTGAGTATTGCCAGTACGCTGCCGCGGCGACACGTTATCGAGGCATCAGCCTGAGCTTCGACTTTGACATTCGTGATTCTTGACACGGCATCCACTTCGACCACCGTGGTGCCATGCACCTGATGCAACCAAGCCGGAGGCGCAGGCAGGCTCAGCGAGTCGGTCAACGCGGCACGATTCCCCTCCACCAGCGCTACCACGTCACCGCAACGCGAACCGAGATTAAAACGATCGAACGGCGCCAAGCTCACACCCGGCCCGAGCCGCGTGCTCACACACGCGCGCACCGAAGCCGGCGCCGGCCAATCCGGCAACACCCATTGCTGCGGATTCGGCGGCCACGCGGGTTTTATCGTCATTCGCTATCGCGCCAGCGCGGATCGGCGCCTTGCGTATCGGCACGCAGCGCGGCGATGAGCCTCTCCATATCCGGCGGACGGGCTGCTTCCACACTCACGAGCTTGCCGGACTTGGGATGCAGAAATTCCAACCGCTCGGCGTGCAGCGCCTGGCGTTTGAAGCCGCGCAATATCTCGATCAA
This sequence comes from Pseudolysobacter antarcticus, assembly GCF_004168365.1. Taxonomy (GTDB): domain Bacteria; phylum Pseudomonadota; class Gammaproteobacteria; order Xanthomonadales; family Rhodanobacteraceae; genus Pseudolysobacter; species Pseudolysobacter antarcticus. Next base: position 916,307 of record NZ_CP035704.1, on the reverse strand, counting down.
TTCAGGACTCGCACCACGCGGCAGCTTCAGTCCTCCGCTGTACAAGGAATCGCCAACCAGCGCATGGCGGATGTGTTGCATGTGCACGCGAATCTGATGCGTGCGCCCGGTTTCCAGATTGAGTTGCAGCAACGAATGCCCGCGGAAACGTTCGCGCACACGATAATGCGTGACCGCCTCGCGCCCGCCTTCCTGCACCGACTGCTTGAGCCGATCATGCGGATGGCGACTGATCGGCGCATCCACGGTGCCGCCAGCTATCAGACTGCCGTTGACTACGGCCTCGTACTGGCGATGCATGCTGCGCGTCTGCAACTGATCGACCAGCGATGTGTGCGCACGCAAGCTGCGCGCTACCACCATCAGGCCCGAAGTATCTTTGTCCAGACGATGCACGATGCCGGCGCGCGGCACTTCGACCAGTTTCGGATCGTGATGCAGCAGCGCATTCTGCAGGGTTCCTGCCGAATTTCCAGCGCCCGGATGCACCACCAAGCCAACTGGCTTGTTGATGACGATGACATCCTTGTCTTCGAAGCGGATATCCAGATCGATTGGTTCGGGCGCAAGTTCGACTTCCTGCACCATGCGCACGGTCAGGGTGACGGTTTCATCGCCGCGCACCAGATGGCGCGGCAGCACGACTGCGCCGTCCAGCAATGCATCGCCGCTCTTGATCCAGCTGGTCAGGCGGCTGCGCGAATAATCGGGAAACAGCTCGGCCAGCACCTGATCGAGGCGGCGTCCGGCCGACGTCAGCGGTAGCCGAACTGTAAGAGTAGCAAGGGGTTCGTTCATGTTTCTCGGGCCGTATTGGATGAATGGCGCAACAACGCGCAGCGGAAAAACATATTTTCAACGTCAGCCGGGGCAGTTTCGGCTATTATCCCGCGTCTTGATGATTGCAGAGTGTGCTTCTCACATGCGAGTGCCTAAGCTTGTTCTACTGATTCTGATCTCCCTGCTGTTCGTCGCGGGCTGTCACCGTGGCGCCAAGAAAGAGGAAGTCACCGAAACCTTGCCGGTGGATCAGTTGTACGCGGAAGGAAAAGCCGCGCTGGTCGACGGTAACGTGGGCAAGGCAACGCGATATTACAAGCGTTTGATTGCGCGCTTCCCGTTCGGGCCGTACACCGAGCAGTCGCAGCTCGAACTATCCTACGCGCAATACAAGTCGCATGACGACGACGAAGCGTATTCCACGCTCAATCGCTTCATCAAGACCTACCCCACGCAAAAGCATGTCGATTACGCCTATTACCTGCGCGGCGTGGTCAATTTCTCGCGCCAGACCGGCTTTCTCACGCGTTACGTCGGCCAGGACATGACCCAGCGCGACCAGGGTTTCGTCAACCAGTCGTTCCAGGATTTCAGCGAGCTGATCACAAAATTTCCCGATAGTCGTTACGCACTCGATGCACGCCAGCGCATGATCTACCTGCGCGACAACATGGCCAACTCGCAGGTCAATGTCGCCAAGTATTACCTGCGTCGCGGCGCTTATCTGGCGGCGGCGAATCGCAGCCGCACCGTGATCGAAAACTATCAGCGCACGCCGCAAGCTGGCGATGCGCTGGCGATCATGGTGATGAGCTACAAGGCACTCGGTGAAGACAAGTTATCCGCCGACGCCGAGCGCGTGCTCAAGCAAAATTACCCGAATCACCCGTATTACAAAGGCAACTGGCCGAAACATCCGCCGCTCTGGAAACGTGTGATTCCGTTCACCAACAAAAACAGCACCGCGGACGACAGCACGCTGTAACGCATACGCACCAAATCGACAACGGTTGGCTCAACGCCAGCCGGATGAAATCGGATAGCGCCGGTCGCGACCGAATGCGCGCCGGCTGATACGCGGCCCCGGTGCCGACTGGCGGCGCTTGTATTCGTTGATCAACACCAGCCGCGCGATTCGACGCACCATCGCTTCGTCATAACCGGCGGCGATAATCTCCGCCTGTGATTGCTCACCCTCGACGAAACGCTCGAGGATGGCGTCGAGCACATCGTAGGCCGGCAACGAATCCTGATCGGTCTGGTTGTCGCGCAGCTCCGCCGAAGGTGGACGATCTATCACCACCGGCGAAATCACCCAACACGTCGTCCCCGCGATCTCGCGCTTGCCGTCAGCCTGCGCATTGCGCCAGCGCGCGAGCGCAAAAACCTCGGTTTTGTAGACATCCTTAAGCGGCGCATAACCGCCGCACATGTCGCCGTAGATCGTGGCGTAGCCGACCGCCATTTCGCTCTTGTTGCCGGTCGATAACAGCATGCGGCCGAACTTGTTCGACAGCGCCATCAACATCACGCCACGGCAGCGCGCTTGCAGATTTTCTTCAGTGGTATCAAGTGCGCGGTCGGCAAACACCGGCGCGAGAGTTTGCAGAAAAGCCTGGAAGCTTGGTTCGATCGACAACACCTGATAATCAACGGCAAGCGTACGCGCCTGAGCAGCGGCTTCGTCCAGACTCAGTTGCGAGGTATAGCGCGTCGGCAACATCACCGCGCTGACACGCTCGGCGCCGATCGCATCGACCGCAATCGCCACGGTCAGTGCCGAATCGATGCCGCCGGAAAGTCCGAGCAACACGCCTGGGAAATTGTTTTTCTCGATATAGTCGCGCGTGCCGCGCACGAGTGCCGCGTAGACCCGCGCGGTGCGTGAAGCATCGATATCGTGCGGCCAGTGCGGCGCGCTGAATCGACGCGTGACGCTGTCGTAGTCGGCGATCAGCAATACATCCTCGAAGGTTGCGGCGCGTGCGCTGATCGTGCCATCGGCATCGACCAGCAGCGAACCGCCGTCGAACAACAAATCATCCTGACCACCGACCAGATTCAGATAAGCGATCGCGACATTGTTTTCGCGCGCGCGGCGGATCAACAACTCTTCGCGCTGCGCGGATTTTTCGGTATCGAACGGTGAAGCATTGATCACCAGCAACAATTCGGCGCCGTTCGCCACAGCCTTTGCCGCAGGTTCGATTTCCCAGATGTCTTCGCAGATCAACAGGCCGACTTGCACGCCGCGAATTTCGCAAACATACGACTCATGACCGGGACGGAAATAGCGTTTTTCATCGAACACAGCGTAATTCGGCAATGCCTGTTTGTGCACCGTCAGCGCGACTTCGCCATCACGCAACAAACTCGCGGCGTTGTAGACCTCGCCAAGACTGTGCGGATGCCCGACATACGCGGCGATTCCCCGCGCCTCAGCGGCGAGCGCCGGCAACGCATTTGCGCACGCGGCCAACACCGCGGGACGCAGCAACAAATCCTCGGGCGGATAGCCGCACAACGTGAGTTCGGGAAACGCGATCACATCGGCATGATGCGTATCGCGTGCCTGGCGCAACAAGCTGCGCACACGCTCGGTATTGGCCGCAATCGCGCCGACCGGGAAATCGAATTGAGCCAGCGCCAGCCGCAGATTTGCCATCTTCTATCTCTGAAAAAACAAAGGCCGCGATAATTCGCGGCCTTCAAGTTTACGCGTTGGTGTGGCGCATTACATGCGCGCGAGCATGGCCTTGCCGAGATCCGCCGGCGATTTCACGGTGGTCACGCCGGCCTTTTCGAGCGCCGCAAACTTGGCTGCAGCCGTGCCCTTGCCGCCGGAGATGATCGCACCGGCGTGGCCCATACGCTTGCCGACTGGCGCGCTGGCACCAGCGATGAAGGACACGACCGGTTTGGTCACGTATTCGCTGATGAACTCAGCCGCTTCTTCTTCGGCCGAACCACCGATTTCGCCAACCATGATGATGCCTTGGGTCTGCGCATCGTCCTGAAACAGCTTGAGGCAGTCGATGAAGTTCATGCCCTGGATCGGATCGCCACCGATGCCGATGACCGTGCTCTGGCCGAGGCCTTCGTTGCTGGTCTGGAACACGGCTTCATAAGTCAACGTGCCGGAGCGCGAGACAATACCGATCTTGCCGACCTTGTGGATATGGCCCGGCATGATGCCGATCTTGCATTCGCCCGGCGTGATGATGCCCGGGCAGTTCGGCCCGATCAGCACGGTGTCGGGGTACGATTTCAGCGCATTCTTGACGCGCAACATGTCGAGCACCGGGATGCCTTCGGTGATCGCGACGATCACGCGAATGCCCGCATCGGCGGCTTCCAGAATCGCGTCTGCGGCGAACGGCGGCGGCACAAAAATCATGCTCGCGTCGGCCCCGGTTTCATCGACCGCATCCTGCACCGTGTTGTAGATCGGCAGGCCGATATGCTGACCGCCGCCCTTGCCCGGCGTGACGCCGCCGACCAGCTTGGTGCCGTAGTCGAGCGCCTGCTCGGAGTGGAACGTGCCCTGCTGGCCGGTGAAGCCCTGGCAGATCACCTTGGTGTGCTTGTTGATCAAAACGCTCATCGTAAAAATTCCTGTCTGGTTTCGGAGCTTGCGACTGGTTGCAGTCCGCAGTGCTTCCACATCCTCAGCGAGCGCCGCGCGATCGCCGTTGCCGCATTGTTCAAGGCGGCTGGAAATAAGCGATTAGGCCACCGCTGCCACGGCTTTTTTCGCCGCATCGTTGAGGTCCACCGCCGTGGTGATTTTGAGACCGCTGTTGGCAAGCAGCTCGCGGCCCTTCTCGACATTGGTGCCTTCGAGACGCACCACCACCGGAATCTTCACGCCGACTTCTTTCACCGCGGCGATGATGCCCTCGGCGATCATGTCGCAGCGAACGATTCCGCCGAAGATGTTGACGAGAATTGCCTTGACCTTGTCCGAGGACAGAATCAGCTTGAACGCTTCGGTCACGCGCTCCTTGGTCGCGCCGCCGCCGACGTCGAGGAAGTTCGCTGGCTCCGCGCCAGCAAGCTTAATCACGTCCATCGTCGCCATCGCCAAACCTGCACCGTTGACCATGCAACCAATGTTGCCGTCCATCGTGACGTAGTTGAGGTTGTGCTTGACCGCGATCGCCTCAGCCGCGTCTTCCTGGGTTTCGTCGCGCATCTCGGCGAGTTTGGGATGACGGAATTCGGCGTTGTCATCGGAATCGACCTTGCCGTCCAACGCCATCAAATCGCCGTTGGCGACGATCGCGAGCGGATTGAGTTCGACCAGCGCGAGATCCTGCTCGTTGAACAGCTTGTACAGGCCGAGCATGAGCTTGGTCAGCTGGCTGACCTGTTTCGCATTCAAACCCATCGCAAAACCGAGCTTGCGGCACTGATACGGCTGCAGGCCCTGGACGAAGTTCACTTCGAGGGTGAGGATGTCTTCCGGATTTTCGTTGGCGACCTGCTCGATATCGACGCCGCCTTGCGCCGAGGCGATAAACGCCACGGCTTTGGTGGCGCGATCGACGAGGATCGAAAGATACAACTCCTTCTGGATGTCGTTAGCTTCCGAGATCAGCACCTTGTTGACCGGCAACGCACGGCCGGCCGACTGATACGTGATCATGCTCGTGCCTAGCATCTTAGCGGCAGCTGCCTTGACGTCATCGAAAGTCTTGACCAGCTTGACGCCGCCGGCCTTGCCGCGGCCACCCGCATGAATTTGCGCCTTGACCACCCACTGCTCGCCACCGAGCGCCTTGGCGGCTTCGACCGCCTGCTCCGGCGTTTCCGCAACCCGACCGGCGGGAACCGGAATGCCATAAGCCGCGAACAATTCTTTGGCCTGATACTCGTGAAAGTTCATGCATACACCTTGAAGAAACGCTTGGATAAGCGGAGGCTGGCGCCGTGCGAACAGCGCGTGCCAGCAAAGAAATCTGCACATGGATTACCGGCGCGATGCCGGATTCCTGCAGGTTAGTCGCGTATTGTGGACAAAGCCTCCAACAAAAAAAAGTCTTTTCGACTAATCTGCTGCTGAGTTCGCGAGCTGGCTATACTTGGCCAGTGCTTGAGCCGTCGTGCGACCACTTGGCGATGTTTGTTTGCTGCAGTCGCGCAGACGCAATATTGTCTTTCTACAGACCTACTTTTCGCACCCAGATCGGGCTTGAGCAGAATGAGCGATCCGCGCGTCAAACCTCCGACAACCCCGAATGCTGGGACCGACATGCGCAGCGCCGACCCGATGTTCATAGCGGCCAACGAGGGTGATGGCGAGCCACATCGCGAGCTGTATGCGCTACATCTGTTTCGGATTCTGCAAGCCTGCATCATCATCGGCTTGACGTTCAGCCCGTTGGTCACAAAACAGATCGAGTTCACCGATCCGTGGCTGGCACGCGTGAATGCGGTTGCCTATATATTGCTTACGCTGATCGCATTTTCTTATGTGCGGCGCAAATCGCAGCCGATGTTTTGGATCGTGACGTCGGCGATGCTGATCGATATCGTCGCCTGCAGCCTCATGCTGTTGTCGTTGAGCGATCCCATCAACAGCATTGCCATGCTGCTGATGGTGAACATCGGCGCGAGCGCGGTATTGCTGACGCCGCGCATGGCGTTCTTTTTCGCCGCCGTGGCATCAATGTGCGTGCTGGCGCAGAACATCTACAAATTCCTGGAAGGTTCCGAGCACAACCCACTCGAACTCGGCCTGATCGGTCTGGGTTATTTTGCCACCGCACTACTCAGCGGCATTCTCGGCAAACAGATGCGCGCCACGCAGCAATTGGCAACACAACGCGGGCTGGATCTGGCCAATCTTGCGTTGATCAACGAGCTCATCATCCGTCGCATCAAGACTGGTGTGCTGGTGGTGGATGCCGAAAATCGCGTGCACCGCATGAATGAGGCCGCACGCAACTGGCTCGGCGCGCCAAAACCCGGCGTGCAGGAACTCGCCAAACTCTCGGTGGAACTCGCCACGCGACTCAGGCACTGGCGTCAGGGCCAAAAAAACACCAGCCAACCGATCACCGCTGAAGATGGCAGCGAGCGTATACCGCGCTTCACGCGACTCACGCCGCAGGACGACAACGGCGCCGTGCTGGTATTTCTCGACGACAATGCCCTGCTATCACGACGCGCCGAGGAGCTTACCCTGGCCTCGCTCGGGCGCTTGTCTGCTAGCATCGCACACGAGATCCGCAATCCGCTCGCGGCAATCCAGCACGCTGCGCAATTACTCGCCGAATCCGAAGAACTGGCGATCACCGATCAACATCTGGTTGGCATCGTGATCAACCATTGCGGGCGACTCAACCAGATCATCGAGCATGTACGCCAACTCGCACGTCGCGAACCGTCACGCCCCGAACCGATCGAATTGAATCGATGGGTGCAGGAATTCATCACCGACTACAGCACCAACCACGTGCTCGGATCGGATCAATTGCGTGCTACGCCTTCGCCGCAGCCGGTGAATGCGCTGATCGATCCGCAGCAATTGCAGCAAGTGTTATGGAACCTCGTGCAGAACGCGCTGCGTTACGGACGCATGCCCGAGCAGAACGCATCAGTCAGCATTTCCGCGCGGCGCGGCGGCCCGAATGTTGCGCCGATCATCGAGATCATCGATCGCGGCCCGGGCATTCCGTCGAGCGTTGCCACGCGCATCTTCGAGCCGTTCTACACCACGCACGAACTCGGCACGGGCCTGGGTTTGTATCTGGCACGCGAGATGTGCGAATCGAATCAGGCGACGCTGGATTATGTCGCGCGCGCCGGTGGCGGCAGTTGCTTTCGGATCACGCTGTCGCCAGCGCCAGGCTGAAGTAGCTTGCCGACGTGAATTGAGACCGATCGAGCCGCGGATTTTATCTGCCAATCAGTTAGACTATCGCCGCATTCGCGCTTGATGTTGACGCACAATTGCGATGCCCCTGCGAAATGACCACGAGTATTGCCGATGCGATCGCAGCGAACTTTGCTTCCGCCCGCGCAGCGGTTTACGCTTCACGTAGTGAATCATCCTGACTGATATGGAATCATGAGCAAGCCTAGCGCACTGGTCATCGACGACGAGCGCGATATTCGCGAACTGCTGGATATCACTCTTTCACGCATGGGCTTGCAGGTGGATGCGGTCGGCAATGTTGCCGATGCCAAGCAGAAACTCGCCACGCAGCGCTATGCCTTGTGCCTCACCGATATGCGCCTGCCGGATGGCAGCGGCCAAGAGCTGGTCGAGCTGATCGCCCGCGCGCACCCCGACACACCCGTGGCCATGATCACCGCGCATGGCAATATGGATGCCGCGGTGACGGCGCTCAAGGCCGGCGCTTTCGACTTTGTTTCCAAGCCGGTCGATCTCGGTATTTTGCGTCGTCTGGTGCAAACCGCGCTCAAGCTTGGCGAAAGCCGTCGCGGTATGCCGGTAATTGATGCGGCCAGCAAATTGCTGGGCAACTCAGCCGCGATGCAACTTGCTCGTGCCACGATCGGCAAACTCGCGCGCAGCCAGGCGCCGGTTTATATCAGCGGAGAGTCGGGCGTCGGCAAGGAATTGGCCGCGCGCCTGATCCACGAACAGGGCCCGCGCGCGAGCGCTGCATTCGTCCCCGTGAACTGCGGCGCGATTCCGAGCGAGCTGATGGAGTCCGAATTTTTCGGCCACCGCAAAGGCAGCTTTACCGGAGCGCACGCCGACAAGGACGGCCTGTTCAAGGTTGCCCAAGGCGGCACGCTGTTCCTCGACGAGGTGGCCGAATTGCCGCTGCATATGCAGGTGAAACTGCTGCGCGTGATCCAGGAAAAAGCAGTGCGTCCGATCGGCGGCCGCGATGAAGTGCCGGTCGATGTGCGCATCCTTTCCGCCACCCACAAAAACCTCGAAGCGCTGGTAGCAAACAATACGTTTCGTCAGGATTTGTATTACCGCATCAACGTCATCGAACTGCACATGCCCGCGCTGCGCGAGCGCCGCGAAGATGTGCCATTGCTGGCTGCGCGCGTACTCGAACGTCTGGCCGGCGGCAGTGATGCTCAGCCAAAACTTACGCCTGCGGCGCTCGCCGCGTTGAATGCCTACGATTTCCCGGGCAACGTGCGCGAGCTTGAAAATATCCTCGAACGCGCGATTGCCCTGTGCGAAAACGGCGTGATCGAAGCGGGTGATCTGCGCCTTGCTGCGCAGGCATCGCGCACTGCACCGAATGCAAACATGAGCACGTCAGCCGCTTCCGTCGATCCGGAAGATGAGGACGACGACGATAACAGCAATGGCCCCGTGCATCTGGACGAATACATCAGCCAGATCGAGCGCGAAACTATCGAAAAAGCCCTGCTCGAAAGCCGCTACAACAAAACCGCCACCGCGAAAAAGCTCGGAATTACCTTTCGCGCACTGCGCTACAAGCTCAAGAAACTCGGCATCGATTAACGCCAGTCTCACTCTTGCAAAGCTGAGCAAGTTTGGCTAAATTTTCGTCCGACTAATTTCAACCAGCACCGATACAAGCCATATATCAAGAGGAGTCGATAGCGATGTCTCGCTGGAAAGCCGCAGCCATTCATCTTTTTATCAGCTTGGCGATCGCGCTGATCATCGGGTTTGTGTTCCTGAAAATCTGGTACCCGCCCCCGTTCTTTTCCGCCGCCGGAGCCGACGAACTCATGCTGCTGCTGGTCGGGGTCGACGTTACCTTGGGGCCACTGATCACGCTGATTATTTTTCGCAGCGGCAAACCCGGCCTGAAATTCGACCTTGCGTTTATCGCCTTGGTGCAATGTTGCTCGCTGGCCTACGGTTTGTCGATTGTGCTGCAGTCCCGACCGGTTTTCCTGGTTGCTGCGATCGATCGATTCACCTTGGTGTTTGCAAATCAGCTGGACGATGCAGCACTGCAAAAAGGCAAGCAGCCGGAATTCCAGCAACTATCATGGTCTGGCCCGAAACTGGTGGGTGCGGCGCTGCCGACCGACGCGCAGAAGAAGTCTGATCTGTTGTGGTCATCCGCCGTGGCGAAAGAAGATATCGAACATATGCCAGAATTTTATGTTCCGTATGAACAGCAAACTCAGGCAATTGTCGCTCACTCCAGAAAACTGGATACCCTGCGCGCGAAGCACCCCGAAGCCGCGAATCAGATCGACGAAGTGGCGAGGCAAAATCAGATTGATGAGAATGATCTCGCTTATCTGCCGCTCATTGCGCGCAAGCATGATCTGAGCATGTTGATTTCCAGCCGTACCGGCAAGGTAATTCAGGCGATTTCGGTAGATCCTTGGTAAGCGCACGTTCTACCGCTGATCAAGCAAGTTAAGGATGCAACTCATAAAGCACTCGGAAACCACTCGCAAGCCGGCAGCATTAAGTCCGAAGGGCAAGTATTGCCGCCATGCGTCACATTGTGACCATGCGCGTCACACCCAGAAAACATCAAACGCTGCCTCCGATTTGCCGCAGTTAAAGAAATGGCATGAAGCGGAAAATGCCACACATCAGGACAGTCGATCCAAAGAAAAAAGCTCTGACGCGTCACGAAATTGCGCGAGCGACAGAAACTCGACGCGTTTGTGGCACGAATCCTGCTCAAGCCACCACGAGCATCGGACGTTGCCGACCAGCAAGTCAGGTACCGGATCTGCTAGTCAAAGTCGAAGTTCACCAATAATCGTTGCAAAGTTAGCTAACTTTCACCAAGGAACCTCCCCATGAATAACTTCAAAACCAATATCCAGAAGGGTTTTACCCTGATCGAATTGATGATCGTTATCGCGATCATCGGCATCCTGCTCGCTATCGCCATCCCGGCATACGGTGACTATACGATCCGTGCGCGTACCACAGAATGCCTGAACAATCTTTCCCCGCTGAAGACCGGCGTATCGGAATTCGTCATCAGCAACACGCATTTCCCGGCCGCGCTCGCTTCCTTCGGCACCGGTGCTGCGTCGCGCATGTGTGGTCCGGTCACGTATACCTTCGCTGCAGCGAAGGCCCTGCTTACGGTTCCGAACTCAGCCAGCACCGGCGTCACCGCTGGCGTCACCGTCATCAATCTTACGGGTACGACCATTTCCAATTCGGTCAAGTGGGTCTGCAGCACGACCGGCACCCAGGTTAAGTACTCGCCAGCTAGCTGCCGCTAATACTCCTTTACAAGTTGTGCTATAGCCCCGGCTCAAGCCGGGGTTTTTTTGCCTGCAATAACGGACTGCGGTGTGGCCATCGTGATTTGCTTCCGATAACCTCAGTTAGGCAACCGAGATATCCGTGCCGGAGTAGATAACGAAGGCGTGCGCAGCGTTGCTGTATTCGTAACGCAAAGTTCGACTTTTGGTACTGCCTTGATTCAGGCGGAAGCAATGGTTTCGGCGCGGCATCGATCCGTACATAGTTCGCTTTTTTTCTGCGCCATTAAACACTGGTCTGCCGCGGTTCTGGCTGCCGCCACCGTACGCACGATCAAGATTGCGCACGTCGCGCGACAAGGCCCGCCTGCCCTTAGCGAGCTAGGTCGGGAATCGTTATGATCGGAAGACAAATCCTGCCTCCTAGGAGTTTCGCCTCGCACATGAAAAAAACCATTGCCGCGCTGTTCCTTGGCCTGTGCATGCTGCCATTCGTGCCGGGGCTGTATGGTCCTTTCCAGCTCGATGATCTATCGAACCTCGAAGCGGCGCGTGCGGCCACGGGTACATTCAATGAGATCTGGCATGCAATCAGCCAGAACGGCACCGGCCTGCTGCACCGACCGATCGCGAACCTGAGCTTTTATCTGAATTATCGATACTTCGGCGTCGCCGCCCTCAGTTACAAGGTGGTAAACCTAATACTGCACTGGCTCGTTACGCTGGTTTTCTGGCGCGTGGCGGTGCATCTGCTGGCGCTGTTATATCCGGACTATCTGTCGCGACGACGTGACTTTGCCGCGCTTTTTATTGCTGCGCTGTGGGCCTTGCATCCGATCCAGGTCAGCGCCGTTTTGTACGTCGTGCAGCGAATGGCAGAACTCTCGGCCTTGTTCGTTGGACTCGGTTTGCTGGCATTTCTGCGCTTCATCGAAAAACCTACAACAGCGACAGGCAACCCCCTCGCAATTTTGCAGGCGGCTGCCGTGTGGCTGGTGGTGGGGTTAGGTCTTTTCTCGAAAGAGAACGCCATTCTGTTTCCGGTATTCGTGATGGTCATCTACCTCGTTGCCGCCGATCCCTCGCAACACTTCATTCGCCGCGACCAGCGAACCCGTGCGCTGTTTGCCTACTGCGGCTGGCTGCCGCTATTGGTCGGCGGCCTGAGTTGTCTCGTTGCAGTGCCGTGGTTGGTGAAGGATTACGCGTCACGCGAATTTACGCTCGGCGAACGGCTGCTGACGGAACCCTTTGTTGTGTTCCGGTATCTCGGGACGATTCTATTCCCGGATATCCGGCACATGGGGCTGTATCTCGACGATATAACCACGAGGGAGGCAAACGATCCGTGGGCCTGGATCGTACTTGCAGCTATCCTCGCTCTGCCACTAGCTGCGCTTGTTGTACGCCGGATCGCCCCGGCGCTCGCATTTGCGATACTTTGGTACTTGGCCGCACAGTTGCTTGAGTCGACCGTCATACCGCTGGAACTTGCATTCGAGCACCGTAATTACCTCGCGCTGTTCGGCCCAATGCTCGCCATCGGTTATTACGTCGCACGCTTCTTGCTTGATGCGCCGATGAAGGTGGCGCGACTCGGCCTCGCCGTACCCTTTCTTGGCCTGGCGGCGGCCACGCTGGTGCGCGCCCATCAATGGTCGACGCCGGACGATTTTATTAATCACGAGGCCGAAAATCACCCATTTTCGCCACGCGCACAAAATGAAATGATCAATATCGATGTTCGCGCCGGAAACGTCGACAAGGTTATCGCCGGCGTGAGGAAAGTACAGCAACTCAAACCCAACGGCTTCTGGCCATTAACGCTTGATTTGAATGTCGCTTGCACCGTATCCAACCACCGAGTGCAGTGGGAACGCATGGAGGAAATGGTCAAAAACCGACCGGAAGACATCATGGTGACCGGCATGTTGCTGTTCGACGCCGATCAAGTGACCCATGCGATGTGTCCGCAGCTGGATGTCGATCGTTTCGATGCGCTCCTCGCGACACTCGGCGAAATCTACGTCACCAATCGGATGCCCGATCGCGCGGAAAAAATGCTTGTCCTGCGCGCCCATATCGCAAGCTTCCGCAAGGATGAAACAAAGGCGCTGCAAATGCTTACCGACGCGGCAACTGACAACCCGGGCGGCTTGCAAGCCATCCACGAACTGGCGTATTACGCGTTGAACTTGGGCAAGCTTGACGTCTCGCAACATGCTATTGACGAGCTACAGGCACGGGTTACGCGCTATTCGCCCGCCGAACAGTACGACGTCGATGAGCTGCGTGGCTATCTGGCGCAAGCGCGCAATGAAAAAGCTGCCGCAGATACAAAATCGCACGGGCAAAACTGATTCAGATATCGAAAAGCATGCCTACACAGTAGATCGTACAACGGCGTTCTGATCAACACCATCAAGTTTGCTGGGATGGAATTTTGCTTGCGAGCTGAGGCGAATGGTTTGCCAAACCCTGGAATTCCCTTGCGTGTCTTAATGACCAGCACCTCTTATCCGGCAGATCTGGGCGACTGGCGCGGATTGTTTATTCGCCATCTGGTCGAATCACTTGCGCGCCGAACGGATATCAAACTTCGATTGTGGTCCCCACCCGGAGAACTGCCGCAGAATGTCGAGTATGCGGCGACTCCTGCCGATTCAGATTGGTTAAAAACGTTGATGGCGGCTGGCGGCATCGCCCATCTGATGCGAACCGGCGCCATCCGTGGGCTTGCGGCGCCGCTAAAGTTGCTTAACATGTTGCACGGCCTGTATCGACGCGAGTCAGGCATCGACGTGTATCACGTCAACTGGTTGCAAAATACGCTGGTACTCCCCCATAACAACCTTCCTCTGCTGACGACGGTGCTTGGTACCGACATGCAACTGCTGAAGCTGCCGGGCATGACGCACTTGTTGAGGCGCGTGTTTCGCGGGAGACCGGTTGCTATCTGTCCCAACGCACAGTGGATGGCGCCGCACTTGCAGCGTATGTTCGGTGATCTGGCGACCATCCACTTTGTACCATTCGGCATCGAACCGCGCTGGTTCGACATCGAGCGCAAGCCCGCAGATCCTGCCAAGTGGCTATGCGTATCGCGCCTTACGCGAGGCAAGATCGGTACGCTTTTCGATTGGTGCGAGCCCTTCTTCAACAATGGTAACCGCGAGCTCCACCTGTTCGGCCCGATGCAACAATCCATGCCCGTGCCCGATTGGGTGCACTATCACGGTCCGGCCACGCCAGAGTCGCTGTGCTCGAACTGGTTTGCGCAAGCAAAGGGATTGATTTCATTGAGTCAACATGCCGAAGGTCGACCCCAAGTCATGCTTGAAGCCATGGCGGCTGGCCTGCCTATCATTGCGTCGCGCATTCCCGCGCATGAAGATATGCTCGTGCACAAACACACTGGCTGGCTTTGCGCTGCAGCAGCGGATGTCGGAGAGGCCGTGGAAGCGCTGGATGCAAAAAGCATGAACATAGAAATCGGCGCTGCCGCAAAATTATGTGCTCGGACAGAAATCGGCACGTGGGATAACTGTGCGCAGCGTTATGCCGATGTATACCAAACGCTGATACCGGCATGTCCGTAAGCAACAACAGTAGACGGATAGTATTACTGGGCGGCGCCGGGTTCATGGGCCGTGCGCTGAGCATACGCCTACGTGACCGCGGATATGACGTCCATGTCCTAACCCGCAGCATCACCATGAATACTCCGGATGGAGTTACTGTTCACGGTGGTGGCATCGAAAATAGCGAATTGATCCGCCGTCTGATTCCGCAATCCAGTACGGTTGTACATATGGCTTCGGCCACTACACCGAGCCTTTCCAGCAAGTCGCCTTCTCTCGAGGCGAACCTCAACATCGCTCCGATGCTCGGCCTGCTTGAGGAACTACAGCAGCACCCGCAGGTACGGCTTATCTACATATCTTCCGGGGGCACGGTGTATGGAAACCCGAAGCAAGAGTTGGTTTCAGAATCTGCAGAACTAAAGCCGCTGTCATTCTATGGCGCAGGCAAGGTCGCGGCCGAAGGTTTTCTGCAATGCTTTCAGCGTGCGTCCGGTAGTCCGATCATCATCCTGCGGCCATCCAACGTTTATGGTCCCGGCCAACCACGCTATCAGGGATTCGGTGTGATTCGGACAATGTTGCAACACATGCTCGATCACTCACCCATGACGATCTGGGGTGACGGTTCGGTAATTCGGGATTTCATCTATATCGACGATGTCGTATCGGCAATAGAATGCGTGCTTGGCGACAAGGATGCATCGGGCATCTTCAATTTGGGTTCCGGTGTCGGGCACAGCCTCAATGATCTAAAAAACATTATCGAAGAGGTGTGCGCAGATACACTTTCAGTACACTATGAATCGACCAGAACAATCGACGTTCAGCGTATCGTTCTCGACACGCAAAAAATGCAGCAGTGCTTCGATTGGACGCTTACAACCAGCCTGCGTGAAGGCATCAAAAAAACATGGGAATGGTTATGCCTTCGGAAACACCAGCGGAACTGATAGTGCATTGCGCGACTTGCGCGAGACAGGCACAGACATTTGCACCGCTGTGTCAGCACCACGCGACTCACAATCGCGAAATTTACACGCTATATAGTTGCCCTGCGTGCCAAATGCTGTTCTGGTGGCCGTTGAAAGCGGATCCGAGCGTCTACGAAAGTGAGGGGTTCGAAGCGTATGAGGATTACCATTCCGGCACACGCCCTTTCCCCCGATGGGCTGAGCCTCTATTTCGTGCGCTACCAAAAAATGTAGGTGCCGCGCTGGATATCGGTTGCGGTGACGGAGCCGTATTAAGCCGCCTCGCTGAGGCGGGTTTCGAACCCAACGGAATTGACCTCGATCAGAAAAGCATACAAGTAGCCCGAGGAAAATTTGGGCTCGACAAAGCCGTTGCCATGACTCTTGAAGATTATACTCGCGCCTGCCAAGAACGAGGTCAGCGCTTCGATCTAATTACTTTTTTCGAGGTATTGGAGCATCAGGACTCGCCCCAAAATTTTCTCGCACAAGTCACCAGTCTCGGCAATCCATGTTGCTTGATTGCGGGCAGCGTACCGAATCGGGATCGCTTTCTGGCCCGACTCGATCGAAAGCTGAGCGACGGCGATTTTCCGCCGCATCATTTCTTGTGGTTCGCTACACGCCCTCTGAAGCATCTGCTCGAACGC
The DNA here is from genome assembly GCF_004168365.1 of Pseudolysobacter antarcticus. GTDB lineage: Bacteria > Pseudomonadota > Gammaproteobacteria > Xanthomonadales > Rhodanobacteraceae > Pseudolysobacter > Pseudolysobacter antarcticus. The sequence goes on along the minus strand of NZ_CP035704.1, from coordinate 900,161 downwards.
GCCGGATTTGAAGACGTATCCATAACTCGGATTGGCGCACTTTCCTATTTTCAGATAGTAGGAAAACTCCGCAGTCTGATTTCGCGCCGAGCAAAATTTTGGTCGAGATCAATGCAGTTTTTAGCGCCGCCACTGCGAGTCGCAGCCTACGTCGTAGCAGTTGTTCCGTGGATCGGAATGCGATTTTCGCCCTCGCATCTTTTTTTCCGATGCCGTGTCCCGGGCTAAAGTCATCGTGTAAATCATCCGTGCCGACAAGCCTTCATCACGCGCGTAAGCACTGCGCAGGGTTTCCGCAAGAGGCGCCTACTGATTGGCCAGATCACAATTTGCGTGGCACAAATGGCGCAAACGCCAGCCCTAACACCAAATCGACTGCCAGCGAACCGACCCTCCCGACGAGAGCCATGATCGCAACCGCATCACCGGGGAAATCCTTCGCTAGCCAAGCAAAAACCAATTCTCGCACCCCGAGCCCGGACGGCGTCAACAGCGATAGATAGCCCACAAACCACGCAAGCATGTAATACGCACAGAGTTGCATTGCTGCATTCGGGCCAAGCGGCGGATACGCCATCCCATTCATAAACCAGGATGCGTAGTAGAAAAGCCAGCTGACCGAGAAAAGAAGAAATACTTTCACGCGCGCGGATGCGGGCGCTTTTTCAAGAGTCGCTGATATGCCGCTACTCAGTTTTCCGAATCTGCCAGGCAACAACGTCAGCCAGCTGGAAAGACGATGCGAGGACACGATCAGCCACCCCACAACGTAGCCCATCATTCCGATTACTGCAGTGAGAGCCCCCCATTTCAGTCCATGCGAAAACCCCAGTGCGAGCGATGAACTCCAAAGCGCAAAAAAAGTGGCTAGTAGCATATGCGCCAGATTGACCCACAGCCAATCGCCCAACGAACCGGCAGCACTCCCCGCTGCCCACTGATAGCCAACCCCCCATACTCGGCCCGGCAGATGTTTCAAGAGTTGCGCGGTAAAATGCAGATGCGCGAGTTCACGACGTGGCATGCGCGAAATGCCGAGAATTCGAACCAACGTGGCGAAAGCCTCGAAGGTGAGATATGACGCTACGAGTGATAATGCAAAACCAATTAACAATGGCACAAGAAGTATCTGTGTACCGTGCTCGACAATATCGGGCCAGACCTTGACCAGTAACCAGGCCACCCACACCAGCGAGGCTATCGTCACGATACCAGCGGCGAATTTCCAAACCAAGCTTGAGCTTGAGCGATCCGCTGATACAAAATCCTCTGTCATTTGATCTGCTCGTATGTCGCTCGCGTGGCCAACCGTACAACGCGCACTACTTTCGTAGCAGCCAGATGTATCCTGGAAATAACGCCCGAAGATATTTGAACATCGTTCTTGCAAACAACGGCTTCAACTGACCTCTGAACATGTAGGCTGCGGCATAGCTATCTGGCGCGGCAAGTATCTTCCCGGTGTAGTCATCCACCCGGAATTGCGACACCAGATTCAATAGCGGCTGATAACCCAGATGCCGCTCGTAGTAGGCATCGCCGCGACGAAACAACCGGATGTAGCGATCAGCCAGCGCCGGTGGCAACCAGGATAAAAATGGCAGCCTGTGGTGTTTCTCTACGACCGCCCAGCGATTCGTCGCGGCGAAATAACACACACCTCCCGGACGAAGCACGCGGTGGATTTCACCCATCATTTTCACCGGATCGGGTACATGCTCGTAGACCTGCGAGCAGATCACGATTTCGAAACTGGCATCCGCGAACGACAGGCGCATGGCATCGTCTAGAAGAAACTCGACATTCGGCGCAGTGCGGCGCGAGCTTGCAAGCGCGATAGCCGGCTCATCGATGTCCACCCCAGTCACGGCCGCGACGTGACCCGCGAGATACTCGTCGATTATGCCAGTCGAACAGCCGAGATTAAGTAACCTGGCGCTGCCGATCTTGTCGCCCAGCGCTTCGCACAATACTGCAAGCATGGTCGCGGCCTTGCGCTGGCGATCATCCACCGCGTTCATCGATTCATAAGCAAGTGAAAAATCACGCTGATAACCACGAATCATGGAATCGAAACCTCACTACTCGATGTCGCCGGTCTGATGCCGTCTGGAAGTAGCCCGCAATTCTGCTCGCCACACGTGCAATTGCTTGCCACAACACGATATCCCGCCGTTATTGCGCTCCATGAAGGCAACAGCCTACCACCAGCCCACGCAAAAACGTTGACAACGGGAATAGCCAACAAAAACAACGGAATGAGCACGCACGACAAGCTGCGTCGCTGCAACGCCAGCTCCGCCATGCCGCCCATGGCAAGACATGCGATTAAACCGCCCGTCTCCGCCGAGCCCAAAGTAGGGGTCAGCTCCTCTACATGCAAACCGACCTCCTCGATATCACGAATCAAACCATGGATCGTGAGACGTTGATAATCGTAGGGCGCGTCATGCACGGGGTAGAGGAAAGGCATGGACAAGAGCAGTCGTCCATCGGGGCGCAGTACACGCATGACTTCCTCTAGCGCTTCGCGGGGCCGCCGGAGATGCTCCATTACTTCAAGCAATACAACTGTATCGACTGATGAGCTAGTCAGCGGCAGCTGGCTTGCATCTGCATACAAATGTGGTTTTGCTCCATACATATGTTTGCCGGTGATGAGGTAATCCAGGCCGATATAATCGCTTCCTGCCGGTAGCCGCCGCTCTATCCAGCGGTCTGCGCAACCTATGTCGAGAATACGGCCCCGCGCAACATCAGCCACCCAGCGACCGGTTGCGTTGTTGTTGCCGAGCAGCCACTGCGGGTGCAAGGGTGTCTTGCGCAGGTACCGTGCAATTCGACGCAACACTTCGACACCCACGCTTAGCCTCGGCCGGTCTTGCTATAAATTAGCGCTGCGATCTGCTCGGACACCAGCCCGATCAAGAACACGATTACCGACGCGCTGAACAATAGCGCGCTCATATTCGTAAATCGACCAGCGATAAAAAAGGTATATGTGTAGTGTCCGAGGCCCAGCAGGAAAAACACGACGCTCACTGGTACAAACAACTTCAGCGGTGAATATAGCGTGGCGATCTTGAAGATGATCAGCAGAAAACGGATTCCGTCGCGAATCGGGCGCAGATGGCTTTTGCCAATGCGCTTTTGCACGGGAACTGGCTCATACGCCACCGCGTAGGCGCTACGAAAGAATGCCATCGTAATGGTGGTTGGATATGAAAATCCGTTCGGCAACAAGTGCAGAAATTCGCGGAATTTGTCGGCGCGCACAGCCCGCAACCCCGAGGTGAGATCCATGACTTTGTGGCCAGTCATGCGCGTCGCCAGCCAGTTGTAAAACGCGTTCGCAAAACCGCGCGCGGCGCCAGCCTGGCCCGACCAAGCCCGCGCGCCGACCACCATGTCGTAGCCTTCATCCAGCTTCGACAACAAACGCGCAATAGTTTCAGGTTCATGCTGGCCATCCGCATCCATGAAGACCAAGGTATCTCCTCGCGCTTCACGCGCGCCACGCTTGATGGCAGCGCCGTTGCCCATAGAGTAGGGATGTGAAAAAACGCGCGCGCCGTTGGCCAGACTAACCGCGCGCGTTTCATCGCTGGAGCCGTCGTCTACCAGCACGATATCTGCGTCTGGATAGGCTGCGCGCAATCGCGGCAACACGCCGGCAAGTGCCGCGGCTTCGTTCTTCGCGGGCAAAATTATACTGATCAAGGTTCCCCCAGGATGCGGCTTGGCGACTCGGTTTAGTGTGGCACGGGCTTGGATCGTGCGTATGTATTGTGAGGCCAAGTTGTGGATGTTGTCGCAAATTATTGGTTCCGTTGCAAATGGTAGTTCATTCACTGCCCCTTTTGCGGTACATTTGATCTGGATTGAAGCGTGGGGAATTATGGCAACGCAAATGAACCCAATGGCATTGGCGGGTCTTAACGGCATCGCTCGCAGGCTGGTGGCAGAAGGCACCGTCACCGATGTGGATATCCGCAAAGCTATTGAAGCGAGCACGCGGCTCAAAACGCCGTTGGCGAGCTATCTGGTCGAGCACGCCCTGATCAGCGATGCAAAAATGGCGCTGGCAAGTTCGGTGGAGTTTGGACTGCCGCTGTTTGATCTCAGTGCACTTGATCTGAGTCAGGCTCCGATCAAGCTGGTCAGCGAAAAAACCATCACCCAGCACAAGGCTTTGCCGCTGTTCAAGCGTGGCAATCGGTTGTTTGTGGGCATTTCCGATCCCACCCATCAGCGTGTGCTGGATGAGATCAAGTTCCAGGCGAATCTCGCGGTTGAGCCGATTCTGGTACAACAGGATTTACTGGATCGCGCCATCGACCAGGCGATGAACCAAGCTGGTCCGATCATGGATGGATTGGAAGACTCAGAGGGCCTGGAGAATCTCGAGCTTGGTGACACCAGCGACGATGGCGAGGCGGGAAGCTCTGGCGTTGATGCAACCGGTACCGACGATGCGCCGGTAGTACGCTTCATCAACAAAGTGCTGATCGATGCGATCAAACGCGGCGCATCCGATATTCATTTCGAGCCATACGAAAACACCTACCGTGTGCGTTTTCGCATGGATGGCATTCTGCGCAACATGGCCGCACCGCCGATAAAGATGAGCCCGCGCATCAGCTCTCGCATCAAGGTGATGTCCGGGCTCGATATCGCCGAGAAACGTGTGCCGCAAGATGGTCGTATCAAACTCAACCTATCAAAAACCAAGGCCATCGATTTTCGTGTCAGCACCTGCCCGACCTTGTTCGGGGAAAAAGCGGTTCTGCGTATTCTGGATGCCTCGGCGGCCAAACTCGGTATCGACAAGCTCGGTTATGAGGAGGATCAGAAAGAGTTGTTCCTCAACGCCATCGACAAGCCGTATGGCATGGTGCTGGTCACAGGCCCGACGGGTTCCGGCAAGACCGTATCGCTGTACACTGCGCTGAACATACTGAATACCGAAGGGCGCAATATCTCGACCGTCGAAGACCCTGTTGAAATACGCCTTAGCGGCATCAACCAGGTACAGTTCAATCTCAAGCGCGGCATGACCTTTTCTACCGCACTGCGCTCGTTCTTGCGCCAGGATCCCGACGTGATCATGGTCGGCGAAATTCGCGATCTTGAAACGGCGGAGATCGCCATCAAGGCAGCGCAAACCGGCCACATGGTGTTGTCCACCCTGCATACCAACGATGCGCCGCAAACCATTGCACGTTTGATGAATATGGGCATAGCGCCTTACAACATCACTTCTTCGGTAACACTGGTTATCGCACAGCGTTTGATGCGACGTTTGCACGATTGCAAACAACCGTTCACGCTACCCGAAGCAGCCTTGCTCAAGGAAGGTTTTACCGCGGAAGAAATTCCGCATCTGCATCTTTACGATGCCTTGGGTTGCTCTTCCTGCAATGAAGGGTTCAAGGGGCGCGTTGGTGTCTACCAGGTGATGCCGATCACCGAGTCGATCGGACAAATCATCCTTGAGGGCGGTGGCGCGGCGCAAATCGCCAACCAAGCTCGCTCCGAAGGGATTCGTGATCTACGCCAGTCTGCATTGCTCAAATTGAAAAACGGTTTGTCGAGCCTCACCGAAATCAACCGCGTCACCAAGGATTAAGCCATGGCAACAGTAGCCGCAATCAAAGCCGGAAAAACAACCGGCGCTGCGCGAGCGCAGGTCAATCAGATGCTGCCGTTTCAATGGGTAGGAACTGACAAGCGCGGGGTCAAGCTCAAGGGCGACCATGTAGGTAAATCGATAACGATGGTCAAGGCGGAGCTACGTCGCCAAGGTATCAACGTCACCTCCATCAAACCGAAGAGTAAACCGCTGTTTGGCGCTGCCGGAAAAACGGTTACTGCGCGTGAAATTGCGGTCTTCAGTCGTCAGCTGGCAACGATGATGGCGGCCGGCATTCCGATGGTGCAAGCCTTCGAGATTGTGGCTAGTGGCCAGGACAATCCTCGCATGAAAAACATGTTGATCGATGTCAAGACATCAATCGAGGGTGGCTCGTCGTTGACCGAATCGCTGGCCAAATATCCGGTGCAATTCGATGAGCTTTATCGCAACTTAGTAGGTGCGGGCGAAGCCGCTGGTGTGCTCGATTCGGTATTGGATACGGTCGCCACGTACAAGGAAAATCTCGAAACCATAAAGGCCAAGATCAAGAAGGCGCTTTTTTATCCTGCGATCGTTTTGGCGGTGGCGTTTTTGGTTGCTGCAGTCTTGTTGATATTTGTGCTGCCTACATTTCAAACCGTTTTCAAAGCAGCGGGCTCTGATCTTCCGGCGTTTACTTTGATGCTGGTAAATTGCTCGGATTTTCTGATCGCCTACTGGTGGTTGGTGCTAGCTGTGGTGATCGGCTCGATTGTCGGTTTGGTCATGCTGAAAAATCGCTCGCCCGCTTTCGCCCACTTGATTGATCGCGTCATGCTGAAAATTCCGGTCATCGGCAAAATCCTGCATCAATCAGCAATCGCGCGATTTGCCCGTACTCTTGGCGTCACATTCAGAGCCGGCGTTCCGCTGGTTGAAGCACTCAGCGCTGTTGGCGGCGCAACCGGCAGCATCGTCTACGCGCAAGCGACCGAGCGAGTACGCGAAGACGTATCCGTAGGTCATTCCTTGCAACTCTCGATGCGGCAGACCAATCTTTTCCCGAACATGGTGGTCCAGATGGTCTCGATTGGCGAGGAATCGGGCGCACTCGACACCATGCTCTTCAAGATCGCCGAATTCTATGAGCAAGAGGTCAATAACGCGGTCGATACCTTGAGCACTCTGCTTGAGCCGTTCATCATGATGATTATCGGCGTGGTTGTCGGCAGTATCGTGGTCGGTATGTATCTGCCGATTTTCAAACTCGCCGCAACGATGTAACCCGACTCCACACATACGCCCACAGCACCAATTCAATGCTTGAACTCCTGCAAGCCTCGCCCGTGGCGAGCGTGGCGCTCGCTGGCGTCCTGGGTCTGATCGTCGGCAGTTTCCTCAACGTCGTGATTCTGCGTCTGCCGGCGCGCATGCTGCACGACTGGCAACAGCAGAGCCGCGAATTCCTTGAACTGGACGCACCAACCACGCCGACTCCCGCGCCACCGGGCATCGTGCGTGAGCCTTCGCATTGCCCACACTGCAAACATGCGCTCGGCGCCTTCGAAAATATCCCGCTAATTAGCTGGCTGGTACTACGCGGTCGCTGCCGGCACTGCCAAACGCCCATTTCGATCCAATATCCACTCGTGGAATTGCTGACCGGCATCGCTTCAGCCGTGATCGTATGGAAGTTCGGCCTGACCTATCAGGCCGCAGCGGGACTGACTTTCAGCTGGACGCTGATCGCACTCGGTGGCATTGATGCGCGCACGCAGTTATTGCCGGACAATCTCACGCTGCCGTTGCTCTGGCTTGGCTTGTTGATTGCCCTGGTTCCGCTGTTTGTCGATGGCAATACCAGCATCCTCGGCGCGATCGTCGGCTATCTCAGTCTGTGGTCGGTGTACTGGCTGTTCAAACTGCTCACGGGCAAGGAAGGCATGGGCCATGGCGACTTCAAACTGCTGGCCGCGCTCGGCGCATGGATGGGCTGGACCAGCATCCTGCCGATCGTGTTGCTGTCGTCCCTCGTCGGCGCCTTGATCGGTGGCGGCTTGATGCTGCTGCGTGGCCAGGATCGCTCCATTCCATTTGCCTTCGGCCCATTCATCGCGATTGCGGGCTGGGTGCAGTTTGTATGGGGCGCTGAGATCATCGCGTTATGGCAACACACGCTGGGATTGGGGTGAATTCCGTCGCAGTTGATCGCGGACGGCTTGTCGTTGTAATCACCGGCGGCATTGCATCGGGCAAGAGTGCAGTCTCGCGCCAATTCGAACAGCTTGGCATGTGTGTGCACGATGCGGATTTGATCGCACGCGAACTGGTAGCTCCCGGTCAACCGGCATTGCTGGATATCACGCGCGTGTTCGGCAGCGATGCGATTACCGCAACTGGCGAACTCGACCGCAAATACATGCGCGAGCGCGTGTTCGCCAATCCGCAACTGCGGCATGAGCTCGAAGCGATTTTGCATCCAGGTGTGCGCGACGAACTTCACGCGCGGGTGCGTCGCGATGCAACGGCCTACAGCATTCTGGCGATTCCGCTATTGGTCGAATCCGCGCATGACTACGACTGGATAAATCGCGTGCTGGTCATCGACGTACCCGAATCATTGCAGATCGAGCGCTTGCTGCAACGCGACGGCGTCACCGTGGAACTTGCGCAGCAGATTCTGGCAGCGCAAGCGAGCCGTTCGGCGCGTCTGGCGCGTGCCGACGATGTGATCGAAAACACCGGCACGCTGGAAGAATTGAATGCCGCGGTCGAGCAATTGCATCAACGTTACCTGACGCTGGTATCGCACTAGCAGTTGAATCTGGATCGTCACACCACGCCGCATTTCGCCGGGGTTCTGATAACCGCCGATCGCCTAACTCCAAAACGTCGAAATACCCGCTATGCCTTGCGCGCCGTGCACACGCGCTGTATCGGCGTCTGCGGAGCGCAAACCACCGAGGGCATACACAGGCAGCGCTGCCTGCGCGCAAAGCGCGGCGAAGCCCTCCCAGCCCATGACAGGCGCATGCGGATGACTGCTTGCCAGCGACACCGGCGAGAGAGTGACGAAATCCACGCCAATCGCCATCGCATGCTGCAACTCTGCTTCGTCGTGACACGACGCTGCTAGCCATTGCTCGGTCGGCAGCGGTCGCGACGAATGCTGCATCAATTGCGCTGACGTCAAATGAACGCCGTCGAGTTCAAATTCCTGCGCCAGCGCAATATCGCCATTCAACAGCAATCGGGCATTCGCCGCACGACAACGATCCAGCACCACGGGAACCAGTTCGCGTAGCAATTCGCGTGATATGGTTTTGCCACGCAGTTGCACCAGACGCACGCCGCGCGCGAGCACGCGATCCAGCGCTGTCAGAAATTCAGCGGGATTTGTCGGCTCCGGCGAAATCGCATATTCATGCGGCAGCTTGAGCGCCGCCAGCACCGGGCGATCCGCTGGTGGCATATCCGCACCGGACAATTCCCCGAGCGCATGCCACTGCAATTGCTGGCCTTCGCACGAGCTCGGCTCACCGTTGTAAGCCAGCACATCGAATACGTCGAGTACGATGTCTTTATCCGGGTAATGCCACGGAATGCGGATCAACCGTCGCATCGCCGTGGTGTGGATACCGAGTTCTTCGTGCAACTCGCGCGCCAATGCTTGCTCGGGAGTTTCACCGGCTTCGAGTTTGCCACCCGGATATTCCCACAGTCCCGCCAGATGTTTTCCTGGTGGTCGCTGCGCCAGCAGGATCCGTCCGCGCGCATCGCGGATCACGCCGGCAACGACATACATAGGCGTTTTTTTCATGTGCGCGGCCTTGATCCAGACATGAACGAGCCGCGCTGAATTCAGCGCGGCTCGGGGGTTATTTCAGACGATGTCGCAAGCCGATGATGATCGCGATGTATTACGCGCTCGCGGCGGAAATCTCAGGCGAGTCGTCCATGGCACTGCTTGAATTTCTTGCCCGAACCGCACGGGCACGGATCGTTGCGACCGACCTTCGGCGCCTCACGCGTGAGCGGCTGCGAGTCCGGCGCGACGTTGGCCGGCGGCGCGCCTTCCGCCTGATAACCATTTGCGTCGGCGTGCTGAAACTGCAGCGGCACACGCTCCTGTTGCAGACGCTGTTGCTCTTCCATCGCCGCAACTTCTTCCTCGCTGCGCACACGCACGCGCGCCAGCATCGTCACGACTTCGCTCTTGACGCGCTCGAGCATGGTCTGGAACAGCAAGAACGATTCGCGCTGGAATTCCTGCTTCGGCTGCTTCTGCGCATAACCGCGAAGGTAAATTCCCTGACGCAGATAATCCATGCTCGACAGATGTTCTTTCCAGGTGGTGTCGAGCACGGTCAGCATGACGTGCTTTTCGAGCGCGCGCATGACTTCGGAAGTGACCAGCGTTTCCTTCTCGCGGAAATAGCGCTCCATCTGCGCGATGACATGATCACGCACGTCATCGGCGTCGAGCTCCTTCTGATCCTCGGCCCAATGTTTCAGATCGAGCTGCAGACCAAAATCGTCATCCAGCGCTTTTTCCAGATCGCCGAGGCGCCACTGTTCATCGATACTGTTCTGCGGCACATATTTGCGGCACAGATCGGAGAACACGTCGTAGCGGATATTGTCGACGTTCTCGGAAATATTGTCAGCGTCAAGCAACTCGTTGCGCTGTTCGTAGATCACCTTGCGCTGATCGTTGGCGACGTCATCGAACTCGAGCAGATGTTTACGGATATCGAAGTTGTGCGCTTCGACCTTGCGCTGCGCTTTTTCGATCTGGCGCGTGATCAGGCGATCTTCCAGCGCCTCGTGTTCTTTCATGCCGAACGCACGCATCAACCGCGCCACGCCTTCGCCCATGAAGATGCGCAACAAGCTGTCTTCGAGCGACAGATAAAAACGGCTTGAACCCGGATCGCCCTGACGGCCAGAACGACCACGCAACTGGTTATCGATACGGCGCGATTCATGGCGCTCGGTGCCGATGATATGCAAACCGCCCGAGGCCAGCACAGCATCATGGCGCTGTTGCCACGCGGCGCGCAGACGATCACGTTCGGCCTCATTGGGCTCTTCGCCCAAGGCAGCGATTTCGGATTCGAAATTGCCGCCGAGCACGATGTCGGTACCGCGACCGGCCATGTTCGTGGCGATCGTGACCGCGCCGGGCTGGCCGGCCTGGGCGACGATATGCGCCTCGCGTTCGTGCTGCTTGGCATTGAGCACTTCGTGTGGAATTTTGGCCTTGACCAGCAAGCCGGCGATGTATTCCGAAGTTTCGATGGAGGTCGTTCCAACCAGCACCGGTTGCAGGCGCTCGTGGCAATCCTTGATGTCCTCGACCACCGCATCGAACTTGAAATTCTGCTTCAGGAAAATCATGTCCTGATTGTCCTTGCGCACCATTGGTCGATGCGTCGGGATCACCACCACTTCCAAACCGTAGATCGACTGGAATTCGTAGGCTTCGGTATCCGCCGTGCCGGTCATGCCGCCGAGCTTCTTGTACATGCGGAAGAAGTTCTGGAACGTGATCGAAGCGAGTGTCTGGTTCTCGCGCTGGATCGGCACGCCTTCCTTCGATTCCACCGCCTGATGCAAACCATCAGACCAGCGTCGACCGGCGAGCGTACGACCCGTGAACTCATCGACGATGATCACTTCGCCATCGCGCACAATGTAATCCACGTCGCGCTGGTACAGCGCATTCGCGCGCAATGCCGCATTCAAGTGATGCACGATCGCGAGATGTGCCGTGTCGTACAAGCTTTCGTCGGCACCGACGATGCCATCAGCGCGCAACAACTGCTCGGCGTGTTCCATGCCTTCTTCGGACAGATGCACCTGCTTCTGTTTTTCGTCGACCCAATAATCGCCGCCGGTTTCTTCTTTTTCCTGACGCGTCAGACGCGGCACGAGACGATTGATCTTGATGTAGAGCTGCGGCGAATCGTCGGCCGGACCGGAGATGATCAGCGGCGTGCGCGCTTCATCGATCAGGATCGAATCGACTTCATCGACGATCGCAAAATTCAGGCCGCGCTGATAACGCTGGTCACGCGACAGCGCCATATTGTCGCGCAGATAATCGAATCCGTATTCGTTATTGGTGCCATAGGTGATGTCGGCGGCGTACGCATCGTGTTTGTCGGCGTGATTCATGCCGGGATAAACCACACCGACACGCATGCCGAGGAACGCGTAGACCTTGCCCATCCAGGCCGAGTCGCGCCGCGCCAGGTAATCATTGACGGTGACGACGTGCACACCGGTGCCGGTCAATGCATTGAGATACACCGGCAAGGTTCCGACCAGCGTCTTACCTTCGCCGGTACGCATCTCGGCGATCTTGCCGGAATGCAGCACCATGCCGCCGATCAATTGCACATCGTAGTGGCGCAGACCAAGCACGCGCTGCGATGCCTCACGCACGACGGCAAAGGCCTCGGGCAGCAATTGGTCAAGCGTTTCACCAGCGGCGAGACGCTGCTTGAACTCGTCGGTCTTGGCGCGCAATTCATCATCGCTGAGCGCCTGCGTGGCGGGCTCGAGCTTGTTGATCTGCACAACGGTTTTATTCATCTGGCGCAACAGGCGCTCGTTGCGGCTGCCGAAGATGCGCGTCAGAACATTATTGAACATGGGAAACCAAAGGTGACGAAAGGGAATGGGTAATACGTGCGGGAATTCACGCCCGCAGTTGAAAAGCAGAAGCCGCCGCATGATACGGCGGCTTCCGCCCAAAGCAAACCAGTTTGGGTTTAATACTGTGCTTTCAAGGGCGCGACGATTGCTTGGCGAACCGCGCCAACGCATTCAAGTGTGATCGTTTTGCCAAGAATACGCAGCAGAACAATCGCATAAATGCTCGCAAAAAACCGGCAATCGTTCAAGCTGCCGGCTTGCGTTTACTGCGATGCCGAATCGATTTCTCTACAAAGTCTTACAGATCGATCGAACGCAGATTCAGAATATCTAGCCGTTGTGATGCTTGCCTTGCACATAACTCAGCGGATTGACCGGATGTCCGTCCAGCCACACCTCGAAGTGACAATGCGGACCGGTAGCGCGTCCGGTCGAACCGACCTTGGCGATGATCTGCCCAGCGTGCACGCGCGTGCCTACCGCCACCATATTCTGCTGATTGTGCGCATAACGTGTCATGTAGCCGTTGCCGTGATCGACTTCAACCACATTGCCGTAACCCGGACGTTCGCCGTTCCACGTGACGACACCTTCCGCGACGGCCTGGATCGGCGTACCCGGTGCTGCATCAAAATCAATACCGCTATGGAATTCGCTGTGGCCATTGATCGGATCACTGCGACCGCCGTAACCGGAGCCGATGTATCCGGTCGCGACCGGCATGCCTTGCGGCAGCAGCGCGTTGCTGATCTTGCGATCCAGCAATAAATTTTCAAGCACCGAAAGTTGCGCTTCCTGTTCATCGAACTGCGCGTGCATGCGCGTGATCGACGCCGAAAATTGTTCGTCCAGCGCATGCGACGGCGCCGAGGTATCTTCGGGGCCGCCCAATGCCGGCGCTTCCTTGAAGTCGAACTCGCCGTCTTCGAGCTTGCCGACCTGGGTCAAACGCTCACCGAGTGCATTCAAGCGCGTAGCTTGTGCCTGCAATTCGCCCAGCTTCAATGCCAACGCGTCCAGATTTCGGTGCGATGAGGCATCCAGTGCATCCAGTGCGCCCTGCTGGGCGAGAACCTGCGCGTGCATCGCGCGGATTCCGGCCAGCGCATGATCGCTAGGTCCGGCAATCACCAGCGTGGCGCAAACGCCCAAGCCAGCACAGGTCAAACCACACAGCGTAACCGCCAAGCCTACCTTCAAACGTCCGCGCCAACTGTTTAAATCTATCGATACAGGTGCCGCATGCGGCCTGGCAACGATTATGATGTTCATCACGTCTCTTCGTTGTATCCGGTTTCTGCCATGCAATCTTCGCCCCCCTCCAACCCAAAATCGCCGCCCTTGTCCGGGCCGATTCGTGCTGCAGAGTGCGCTTCCCTCGCGTCGCTCACTGAGCGCTCGCGCGTGCTGGAAGCACTGGATCGAAAACTGCGCCGTCCACTCCCCGAACCACTTCGTAGCCAATGTCGCCTGGCTGATGTGCGCTCGGGTCGGATCGTTTTTCTAGCGAACTCTTCCACGTGGGCGGCAAAGCTCAGGCTTTACCAAACCGCCCTGCTCGCCGAAGCCCGTGTTGCCCTCGGTGCGAGTGTCGAAAAATTTGCCGTCAAAGTGGCGCCCTCGCTGCCTGTTCCCCCGAACGCAGCAAGGCCGAAGCCCCTTTCGCAAGCCGCTGCTGCACATTTACGTACAGCAGCGAATTCTCTAGCTGACCCCGAATTGCGGGCCTTGTATCTTCGTCTGGCGTCCTTCGCCGAGTGATCTTCCCTCGCCGGCGCCTTTACGGGCGCCGTTTTGATGGTTTTATTGCAACGTTTTTAGACGGCTTGCGCCGGATGGGCGTAAGAAATCGGCAACTTGGCCGGATCGTCGAAACTGACCTCTTCCCAGGCCGTGACGTCGCTCATCATTGCGCGCAACAATTTGTTGTTGAGCTCGTGTCCCGACTTGTGACCGAAGAATGCGCCGATCAGGCTACGTCCGAGCAGATACAAATCGCCGATGGCGTCGAGAATTTTGTGCTTGACGAACTCGTCTTCGTAACGAAGGCCGTCTTCATTCAGCACGCGATAGTCATCAAGCACGATCGCGTTATCCATCGATCCGCCGAGCACGAGCTTGCGCTCACGCAGCATTTCGATGTCACGCATGAAACCGAAGGTGCGCGCGCGTGACACTTCCTTCACGAACGACGTTGTAGAAAAGTCGATCTCAGCAGTCGAAGCACGCTTGGTGAAAATCGGATGATTGAAGTCGATCGAAAAACCGACCTTGAAACCATCGAACGGCTCGAAGCGCGCCCATTTGTCGCCATCACGTACCGTGACGGATTTTTTGATGCGAATGAAACGTTTCGGTACTGACTGTTCTTCGATACCTGCGGACTGCAGCAGGAACACGAACGGACCCGCGCTGCCGTCCATGATCGGCACTTCGGCGGCACTCAGGTCGACGTAAGCGTTGTCGATGCCGAGGCCGGCCATCGCCGAGAGCAGGTGCTCGATGGTGGCGATGCGGACATCGCCCTTGACCAGCGTCGTGGACAAGCTGGTATCGCCGACATTCTCGCAGCTCGCGCGAATCTCGACCGGTACTTTCAAATCGACACGACGGAAAACGATGCCGGTATCCACTGCTGCCGGGCGCAAGGTCATGTAAACCTTCTCACCGGTATGGATGCCGACACCCGTCGCGCGGATGGTATTTTTCAACGTGCGTTGTTTGATCATTTCTTTTTTTTGTCCCGTGGGGCAGGAGCGATTGCGGAGCGATGCTAGCACAGCGGTTTTGCCGTGGAAAGCAAACCATGGCAAGAACCCCACAACCTGTTGCATTTACACAACAGGTTGACATCGATCAAACCCACCTCTCAGATGCGAATAAGCCGCATCCACACTCATCAAAACGCGCGCGGAGACTCAGCATTAAAGCGCCTGCGCGGGATCGATTTCATGCACAAAATCGATACGCCAACCAGACGCATTCTCCCGGTGCGCGCGCAGCACGCACCGGGTTTGCGGGCTTCAATCAGCCTGACGACGCAGGAATGCCGGGATATCCAGATAGTCGATCTGGGTTTCCGGTCCTGGCAAGTTCGGTGCTTCACTCGCGGCGTGATTGCGCGCGGCTGGCGTGCTGCGGAAACTCGTCGGCGCAGCGGCGTAGTCGAATGGCACATTGTCGGTACCAGTACGCGCGCCAACCAGACGAATCGCATTGGTGCGCTGCACCGCCTCTTCCTTGCGCAGCGGCATTTTTGCCACACCGCGATTCAGGCCGGTAGCGACCACGGTCACACGCACTTCATCCTGCATTTCTGGATCGAGCGCGGTACCGACCACCACTGTGGCGTCTTCGGAAGCGAACTGGTGGATCACCTGTCCGATCTCGTCGAATTCGCGCATGGTCAGATTCGGGCCAGCGGTCACGTTGACGAGAATTCCGCACGCACCGGACAGATTGACGTCTTCTAGTAGCGGATTATTGATCGCCGCTTCAGCCGCCGCTTGGGCACGGTCATCGCCACTCGCGGTGCCGGTGCCCATCATCGCCATGCCCATTTCCGACATCACCGTGCGCACGTCGGCGAAGTCGACGTTAATGAGACCCGGGCGCGTGATCAGATCGGCGATGCCCTGTACCGCACCAAGCAACACATCGTTGGCCGACTTGAACGCTGACAACATGGTCACGTCGCGTCCGAGTACGGTCAGCAGTTTCTCGTTAGGCACGGTGATCAGGGAATCGACATGTTGCGACAAATCCTCGATGCCCTTCATTGCCACCTGCATGCGTCGACGCCCCTCGAACGGGAACGGCTTGGTCACAATCGCCACGGTGAGGATGCCCATTTCCTTGGCCAGCTGCGCGACCACGGGTGCGGCACCCGTGCCCGTGCCACCGCCCATGCCGGCAGTGATGAACACCATGTCGGCACCTTGCAGGATTTCCACGATTCGCTCGCGGTCTTCCAACGCGGCCTGGCGACCGACTTCGGGATTGGCACCCGCGCCCAGCCCTTTCGTGACATTCGCGCCGAGCTGCACCGTGAGTTTGGCGCCGCTGTTACGCATGGCTTGGGCGTCGGTGTTGGCGCACAAAAAGTCCACGCCTTCGACCTGTGACAGAACCATGTGAGCCACGGCGTTACCGCCGCCGCCGCCTACGCCGATGACCTTGATGATCGCATTCGGTGCGAGTTTTTCGACTAATTCAAACATTTCCCATCCTCCGTAAGGACACTACCAATATTGTTGTCGTTCGCCGGCGCTGAACTGCTCCGGTGACGGGGGCGGCTGGCGTTGACCACCCCGCCCAGCCCGGACGTTTCATCCGAGATGGAAGCCCGTTTCGGGCCTTTTGCGAAACATCCTTGCCTCGCATTTCTTGAATCTGTCCGCCACTGCATTTCCTTACTCGACGGCGCCTATCAGTCGATGCCTATACGCCGCCGCCCTGTTTTCTTTTCACTAAAATTCGCCGGCAATCCAGTTCTTGACCTTGCCCCACAAACCGCTTGCCGCGCCGCTGCGCTGGCTGCCGTTGGCATTGCGGGTTTCCTGGCGGCTGCCGTAAATCAGCAGACCAACACCGGTCGCATGGATCTGATTGCTGACCACATCGGCCAGTCCGGTCACGTGTTGAGGAATGCCGATGCGCACCGGCATGTGGAAAATTTCTTCGGCGAGTTCGACCACGCCTTCCATCTTCGACGCGCCACCGGCGAGCACGATGCCGGCCGCAACGAGACTCTCGTAACCGGAGCGACGCAACTCGGCCTGCACCAGCGAGAACAATTCCTCGTAGCGCGGCTGCACCACTTCGGCCAGGGTCTGGCGCGCCAAGCGACGCGGCGGCCGATCACCGACGCTCGGCACCTGGATGGTTTCTTCGGCATGCGCAAGTTGCGCGAGTGCGCACGCATACTTGACCTTGATTTCTTCGGCATGTGCCGTCGGTGTGCGCAACGCCACGGCGATATCGTTGGTGACCTGATCGCCCGCAATCGGCAGCGATGCGGTGTGACGCAATGCGCCTTGCGTGAAGATCGCAATGTCGGTGGTGCCGGCGCCGATATCGACCAAACATACACCGAGATCGCGCTCGTCCTGCGTCAGCACGGCGTAGCTCGATGCCACTTGCTGCGGCACCAGATCGTCTACCTTCAAACCACAACGCGATACGCACTTGCGAATATTCTGCGCCGCGCTCATTGCGCCGGTGACCAGATGCACGCGCGCTTCGAGGCGCACGCCGCTCATGCCGATCGGATGACGAATGCCTTCCTGCCCGTCGATCACATATTCCTGCGCTTCCGAATACAAACGCTCTTGATCGGCCGGAATTGCGACGGCGCGTGCGGCTTCGATCACATGCTCGCGATCTCCTTCGGTCACTTCCTTGTCGCGGATCGGCACGATGCCGTGCGAGTTCAGGCAGCGAATATGACTGCCGGAAATTCCCGCATACACCGAACGGATTTCGCAGCCGGCCATGAGTTCGGCTTCCTCGATCGCGCGCTGGATCGATTGCACGGTCGACTCGATATCCACGACCACGCCGCGCTTCAATCCATGCGAATGATGCGAGCCGATGCCGATCACCTCGACCGGTTCGCCC
Source organism: Pseudolysobacter antarcticus (assembly GCF_004168365.1). GTDB lineage: Bacteria > Pseudomonadota > Gammaproteobacteria > Xanthomonadales > Rhodanobacteraceae > Pseudolysobacter > Pseudolysobacter antarcticus. Next base: position 882,265 of record NZ_CP035704.1, on the reverse strand, counting down.
GGCGCGTATTCGCCGACGATCGCGACGATCTTCGAGGTGCCAATATCCAGCCCCACGATCAGCGACTTTTCACCTTTGCCTTTCATGTCACGCCTCTTGCCGCAGGTTCCGGCGCGGCCGGCTGCGGTTTTTTGACTGCGGGTGGAGTAACGCTCGCGGGCGCCTCCGGCCATTTGATCGCGAAGCCGTTGCTGTAGCGCAGATCGACTTTTTCAAAGTTGCCGGTGTGTCCGGCCAGCAAACGCGGATAGACGTTGATGAAACGTTGCAGGCGCTGCTCGGGTTGTTCACGACCGAGTTCGAGTTCCGAACCGTTGCTCAAAGCGAGTTTCCAGCTGCCGCGCTCGCTGAGCTCGACGCCGTTGACGGTCATGCCGCTGCCCGCAAGAATTTTCTGCGCACTGGCATAAAACGCGATGACATTTGCCAGCGCGTCATCGGGGCCGGCGAGTCGCGGCAGGCCCTGCATGTTCTCGGCACCCGGCGCGGCAAAAATCCGGCTATCGGCGCTGATCAGCTTGTTCGCGCCCCAGCGCGCGACCGGCTGCAATTCGGTGACACGCAGCAGAATCATGTCCGGCCAATGTTTGCGCGCTTCGGCTTTTTCCACCCACGGCAACGCGGCGACCGCAGCCTGCAATTCATCTAGCTTTGTTGCAAAAAATCCGTTGCCGACATGATTCGCCACGGCGGCGCGAATCTCCTCGGCACTGACATGGTTGTACTCGGCCTCGACCTGCAACGAACGCACCGGCCAGCGCTCACCGGCAAACCAACCGTTGAGCACGCCGACGATCGGCAGCACGACCAGACTCAATGCCAAACCCCACGCCAGCAATTTGAGAATCAAGCCGCCTCTCATGGCGCTGTCTCCAGCATGCTGGTTTCGAGAATGCGCCAGCACAATTCTTCGAATTCGATGCCGACCGCACGCGCCGCTTTTGGCACCAGCGAATGGCTGGTCATGCCCGGCGTGGTGTTGACTTCGAGCAGCCAGTTGCGACCTTGCGCATCGCGCATCACGTCGACCCGGCCCCAGCCCGCGCACGCAGCGGCGTCGAACGCACGCAGCGACAGCGCGCGAATTTCTTCCTCGGCAACACCGTCGAGACCCGGGCAAATGTATTGCGTCTCGTCCGAAACATACTTCGCGTGGTAGTCGTAGAAACCACCTTTCGGCACGATGTGGATGCTCGGCAAGGCGACGCCGTTCAAGATCGCGATGGTGTATTCCTCGCCTTCGACCAAAGCCTCGATCACGAGCTCGCCGTCGTAACGCGCCGCCAGCTCGATCGCCGCAGGCAGATCCGCCGCGCTGCGCACTTTGGTGATGCCTACACTCGAACCTTCATGCGACGGCTTGACGATCACCGGCATGCCGAGTTGCGCGATCGCCGCGCTCACATCTTCGCCGCGCTTCAACGCAACGTACGCAGGTGTGGGCAAACCCAGCGCCTGCCACACCTGCTTGGTGCGAACCTTGTCCATCGACAGCGCTGAGCCAAGCACGCCGGAACCCGTAAACGGCACGCCGAGCGATTGCAACGCACCTTGCAGCACGCCGTCTTCGCCACCGCGGCCATGCAAAATGTTGAACACGCGCGCGAAATGTCCGGCGCGCAATGCATCGAGCAAGGCCGGAACACCGTCAACCGCATGCGCATCGACGCCGCGTGATTTCAACGCGGCGAGCACATTCGCGCCGGAATTCAGTGACACTTCGCGCTCGGCAGAATTGCCGCCCAATACGACCGCAACGCGGCCGAATTGTTTGGGATCGGAATTTTTCTTCTGAGCCACTTGCATCACTTCTTTCTCGCCGATTTTGGTTTTGCCGCACCCGGCGCGGGCGCTTGCAGATTGCCCTTGCGCGCAAGTTGGCTGGCGACTGCGCCGATGTCGCCGGCACCGAGCAGCAGCAGCACATCGCCATCGCGCAACAACGCCGGCAACTCCGATTCGAATTCACTCGGATGCTCGACGAACACCGGATCGACCTTGCCGCGCGCGCGCACCGCACGCGCCAGCGCGCGACCGTCGGCATTCGTGATCGGGGTTTCACCGGCGGCATAGATTTCAGTCAATACCAGCACGTCCACCTCGGCCAATACCTTGGCGAAGTCGTCCAGCAGATCGTGCGTGCGGCTGTAGCGATGCGGCTGGAATGCGACAACGAGACGCCGTTCCGGCCAACCACCGCGCGCCGCCTCGAACACCGCAGCGAGTTCGCGCGGATGATGGCCGTAGTCATCAACCAGCAGCGCGGTGCCTTGATCGAGTGTGAGTTCACCGCGCACATGAAAACGTCGACCCACGCCTTGAAATCCGGCGAGCGCGGATTGAATCGCCTCAGGCGTCACGCCGAGCTGCCACGCCACCGCGGCAGCCGCGAGCGCATTCAAGACATTGTGCCGACCCGGCAGATTCAAGGTAACAGGCAACGCATCCGCATGCTCGGAAAGATGCAGATCGAAATGCATCTGCTGGCCGTTCTGGCGGATATCCGTGGCGCGCACATCGGCCACGTTTTCGATACCGTATGTGACCGTGCGGCGTGTCGTCGCGGCAGCGAGCTCGGCCACTTCGGCATCGTCCACGCACAATACCGCGACGCCATAAAACGGCAGGCGGTGCAGAAAATCATCGAACGCCTTGCGTAACTGGGCGAAGTCGTTGCCGTAGTTTTCGAGATGATCGGCGTCGATATTGGTGATGATCGCGATCACCGGATTCAACATCAAAAATGAACCGTCGGATTCGTCGGCTTCGGCCACGAGATATTCGCCGGTACCGAGGCGCGCGTTCGCGCCAGCCGATACCAGCTGGCCGCCGATGACGAAGGTCGGATCGAGTCCGCCTTCGGCCAACACGCTTGCGGTGAGACTGGTGGTGGTGGTTTTGCCGTGCGTACCGGCGACCGCGATGCCACGACGAAAGCGCATGAGTTCGCCGAGCATTTCCGCGCGCGGCACGACCGGAATGCGACGTTCGCGCGCTGCCAACAATTCCGGGTTGTCGGCTTTGATCGCACTCGACACGACCATCACATCGACATCGGCTACATGCGCCGCGTCATGACCGTGCTCGATGCGCACACCGAGTTGTGCCAAGCGACGTGTCGTCGCCGAATCAGCTTTGTCCGAACCGGAAACGGAATAGCCGAGATTCTGCAGCACTTCGGCAATGCCGCTCATGCCGACGCCGCCGATGCCGACGAAATGCACACGACGGAAATCCTGCATGATGTCTTCGTGCGGACTGAGGCGAGTCGGTGTCATGCGCCGACCTCGATACAGGCTTGTGCGATCACTGCGACGGCATCCGGTTTCGCCAGTGTGCGTGCGGCATTTGCCATCGCCAGCAGACGTGCGCGATCCGTTAGCAGCTCGCGGAGAATGTCGGCAATACGTTCAGCGCTGGCCGCCGATTCGGGTAGCAGCAATGCCGCATTTACTGCGACCAGAGTTTCGCCGTTGCGTGTTTGATGATCGTCCACCGCAAACGGAAACGGCACGAGCACCGCGCCGATTCCGGCAGCGGCGAGTTCCGCCACGGTCAATGCGCCAGCGCGGCATATCACGAGATCGGCCCACGCATACGCCTCAGCCATATCTGCGATAAAGGGTTCGACAATCGCGGCAACTCCAGCGTCGAAATATGCGGCGCGCGCCGCATCGACGTGCTTTGTGCCGCACTGATGACGCACATCGGGACGCTGCGCCGACGGCAAACGGGCGAGCGCTTGCGGCACGCGCGTATTGAGCGCTTGCGCGCCGAGACTGCCACCGAGAATCAAAAGACGCGGCGCGCCGTCCCGTGTCGCAAATCGTGTCCCCGGTGCGGCGATCTCGCTGATCTCGCGGCGCACCGGATTGCCTACCCACTGCGCGCGCGAGTCATTCGCAAACGCATCGGAAAATCCGCACAAAACCTTGCGCGAAAGTTTGGCGAGCACGCGATTCGTCACGCCCGGAATGCGATTCTGCTCGTGTACCAGCAACGGGCGACGCAGCAACCACGCGGCGATTCCGCCCGGCCCGGCGGCATATCCGCCCATGCTCAACACACTGCGCGGACGCACGCGGCGCAGCACCGCGCAGGCCTGATACACCGCGCGCAGAATGCGCAGCGGTGCGCCGATCATGGTCAACAAACCCTTGCCGCGGATGCCGCCAATGCGCAGCGTTGCGAGTTCGATGCCGGCCTGAGGCACGAGCCGCGTTTCAAGTCCACCCGCCGCACCGAGCCAGACCACCGGCACGCCGCGCTTGCGCAATTCAGCGGCAACCGCAAGGCCCGGAAAAATATGTCCGCCGGTACCGCCGGCCATGATCAGCACGGGTGCAGACGACTGTGATGTCAGCGTCGTCATGCGCGCACACCTTCGGCATTAGCGGCAGCGTCGGCAAGATTGTCCGCCATGTTTTCGGCGCGGCTCAATTCATAACTCACGCGCAGCAGCATGCCGATCGCGACGCAGGTCATCATCACGCTGGATCCGCCGGAGCTGATCAGCGGCAAGGTCAAACCTTTGGTCGGCAATACGCCGAGATTCACGCCGATCGAGACCATCGCCTGCAGGCTCAGGCACAACGAAATACCGAACGCGCAATATCCGCCGAAGCGCTGGCCACGCTCGATCGCGCGCATGCCGATCACAAAACCGCGCCCAGCGAGTGCGGCGAATAACAGCAACACGAGCACGATGCCGGCCAGCCCGAGTTCTTCCGCGATTACCGCCATGATGAAGTCGGTGTGTGCTTCGGGCAGGTAGAAAAGTTTCTGGATACTCGCACCAAGGCCAACGCCGAACCACTCGCCGCGACCGACCGCGATCAGCGCTTGGGTGAGCTGGAATCCATCGGTGAACGGGTTCTCCCACGGATTCAGGAACGAGGTCAGGCGCTTGACGCGATAGTCCTGCGACAACGCCGCCCAAGCCAGCGCGGGCATCGCCGGAATCGCGAGATAAACGAGATTGCGCAGACGCGCGCCGCCGAGCCAGATCATGCCGACGGTAACGCAGATCAGCAAAGTCGCGCTGCCGAAATCCGGCTGCGCAAGCAGCAGCACGACCAGCATCAATGCCACGCCAAGCGGCTTGATCACGCCGAACAATTTGCCCTGCACGCTATCGCGATGACGCACGAGGTAACTCGCGAGATAGATGATCAGCAACAGCTTCACTGCCTCGACAGTCTGGAAGCTCGCGACGACCAGACGGATCCAGCGCCGCGATCCGTTGATGCGCATGCCAATGCCCGGCACGAACACCAGCAGCAACAGGAACACCGCGAGCAGCAGCAGCGGAAAACTGTTGCGCTCGAACCAGCTCAGCTCGACCTTGGTCATCGCCGTCGCCAAGGTCAAACCGAGGGCAAGAAATACCAGGTGACGCGTGAGGTAATAAAACGGCCCGACGTGCTGGCCGTCGGCGATCGCGATCGACGCGGACGAAACCATGATCACGCCGAGCGCAGCGAGCGCGGCTGCGGCGAGCAACAGGCCGGTGTCGAACTGGCCGTCGATATCGCTCTTGCGTCGTGCCTGATTATTCATGCCGAACATCAGCGCACCTTCAACGTGGCGAGGCCGATCAACACCAGCACGACGCTGATGATCCAGAAGCGCACGATCACGCGCGGCTCGGGCCAACCTTTGAGTTCGAAGTGGTGATGGATCGGCGCCATGCGGAACACACGTTTGCCGGTGAGCTTGAAACTCGCCACCTGGATGATCACCGAGGCGGTTTCGATGACGAAGATGCCGCCCATGATCAACAGCACGATTTCCTGGCGCACGATCACCGCCACCGTACCGAGCGCGGCGCCGACGGCAAGCGCGCCGACATCGCCCATGAATACTTGCGCGGGATAGGCGTTGAACCACAAAAATCCGAGGCCGGCACCGGCCAGCGCGCCGCAGAAAATGCACAGTTCGCTCGATCCGGGAATCGCTGGAATCTGCAGGTAACTCGAGAACACCGCGTTGCCTGCGGCGTAAGCAAAAACACCGAGTGCGGCGGCGACGAGCACGGTCGGCATGATCGCCAGACCGTCGAGGCCGTCGGTGAGATTCACCGCATTCGAGAAGCCGACGATCATCAGATACGCCAGCGGCACGATCATCACGCCGAGCGGAATCGCGACCTGCTTGAACAGCGGCACATACAGCGCGGTTTCCGCCGGCACGCTCGCAGTGAAATACAAACCAAGTGCCGCGCCGAGACCGAACAGCGATTGCCAGAAATATTTCCAACGCGCCGGCAGACCGCGGCTGTCCTTGAGCGCGATCTTGCGATAGTCGTCGTAGAAACCGATCACGCCGAATGCCAGCGTGATGCCGAGCGTGATCCAGATGTAGCGGTTATGCAGGTCGGACCACAGCAAAGTGGAAACGGTGAGCGCGAGCAGGATCAGCGCGCCGCCCATCGTCGGCGTGCCAGCCTTGGAAAAATGCGACTGAGGACCATCGATGCGAATCACCTGCCCGGCTTTCTGCGCAGCGAGCTTGCGGATCACCATCGGGCCGAACAGCAACGACGTCACGAGCGCGGTGAGCGTGCTCATGATGGTGCGAAACGTGACGTACTGGAACAGATGGAATCCGCCCCAGAGATCGCGCAAATGGTTGGCAAGTTCAAGCAGCATGCTGTGCTCCGTGCGTCGCATCGTTGGCACTGAGCAAGGCCGTCACGATTTTTTCCATCGCTGATGAACGCGAGCCCTTGATCAGACAAACCACGCCGGAATGGATCTCGCGGCGCAAGGCATCACCGAGCGATTGTTGATCCGGATAATGCGTTGCATCCGCGCCAAAAGAGTTGACTGCCGAACGTGTCAATTCGCCGACGCCGAACAGCCGACGCACGCCGCTGCGTTGCGCCAGCGCACCGATCTCGGCGTGCAGTTGTGCGGCATCGGCACCGAGCTCCTTCATGTCACCGAGCACGAGCCACGGCTCGCCCGGTTGCAGCACGAGAGTTGCGATGGCCGCGGCGGTCGAGGCCGGATTGGCGTTGTAGGTATCGTCGATCAATGTCCAGCCGAGCGCGCTGGTGTGGCGGATCAATCGCCCTTTCACCGGCGCGGCATTTTCCAGTCCGAGCTTGATTGTTTCGAGCGGCACATCCAGCGCAATCGCGATCGCACTCGCGGCCAACGCGTTCATGACGTTGTGGCAACCGCTGAGCGGCAAGTCGACTTCGCAATCGCCCAACGGCGTGTGCAAGGTGAATGTGCTATTTGCGCCAAGGTTGTGGACACTCGCGCTCACATCCGCGCGATGCTCGATGCCAAATCGCACGATGCGTCGCGCACCTGCGAGTCCGGCGAAAAATTCCGCGAACGCGTCGTCGGCATTGATGATCGCGACACCGTCTTGCGGCAACGTTTGATAGATTGCGCCCTTGGTCGTCGCGACACCTTGCAGATTTCCCATACGCTCAAGATGCGCCGCGGCAATGTTGTTGACGAGGCCGATCTGTGGCTTGGCGATGGCAGCAAGATATGCGATGTCGCCGGGTTTGCCCGCGCCCATTTCGAGCACCGCGAACTCGGCGTCTGCGGGTAGCGCGAGCACGGTCAGCGGCAGTCCGATTTCGTTGTTGAAATTTCCGGCGTTGACATGCGTGCGACCGGCGCGCTGCAGGATCGACGCGACCAGAGCCTTGACCGTGGTCTTGCCGTTCGAGCCGGTGATGCCGACCACGTGCGCGTTGTGGGCGGCGCGCACGAACGTGGCGATTGCTCCGAGCGCGCGTTCGGTATCGGCAACGATGACTTGCGCCATCGGCAGATCGAGTTGTCGACCGACCAATGCCGCAATCGCGCCTTGTTGCTGCGCGTCGGCGACAAAATCGTGGGCGTCGAATTGCTCGCCCTTGAGCGCGATGAACATTGCGCCAGATTGCGGCTGGCGCGAATCGGTGGCGACGTTTTGCACGGTTGCATCGGCGCCATGCAGGCGACCACCGGTGAGCCGTGCAATATCGGAGAGACGCAGATTCAACATGTATGCGCCCCCATCACCGAGCGCGCCACTTGCAGATCGTCGAAAGGCAATTTCCTGCCGCCGACTTCCTGATAATCCTCATGGCCTTTGCCGGCGATCAGCACAACATCGCCACGGCGCGCCTGCTTGATCGCGAGCGCGATGGCAGCGGCACGACGACGTTCGACAGTGACGTTGTTCGGCGCAGAAAATCCCGCGAGAATTTGCGCGACGATCACATCGCCATCTTCGCCACGCGGATTGTCGTCGGTGACGATGGCAACGTCCGCAAGACGTTCCGCAATCGCGCCCATTTGCGGACGTTTGCCCTGGTCGCGCTCGCCACCGCAACCGAATACGCAGATCAAACGGCCGGCGCTGTGCGCGCGCAAATTGCTCAGCGTTTGTTCGAGCGCATCGGGCGTGTGCGCGTAGTCCACCACGATCAGCGGTGCGGCGTTTTCGCCACCGAGGCGATTCATGCGCCCGGCTACCGGCTGGAGTTGCGCGATCGCATTTTGAATCTGCGCGAAACTGAAATCCAACGCACCAAGACAACCGATTACTGCGAGCAGGTTGGCAATGTTGAAACGCCCGAGCAACGACGATCCCACCGCGCCGTCGCCCCACGGCGTATGCAGATGAAAACGCAAACCGTGCGCCGAGGTTTCGATTCCACTCGCACGAATATCCGCGTTCGCCGCATCGATGCCGTAGCTCAATGCGGATACGCTCGCTGGCAATTGCTGCAGCAGTGCGCGACCGAACGCATCATCGGCGTTGATCACCGCGCAGCTCAATCCGGGCCACGCGAACAGGCGCGCTTTGGCGGCGGCATAACTTTGCATGTCGCCGTGATAATCGAGGTGATCGCGCGTGAGATTGGTGAACACCGCGATGTCGAACGCAATCGCATCGACGCGGCCCTGATCGAGCGCGTGCGATGAAACTTCCATCGCCACATGACTCGCGCCTTCATCGCGAAATTCGGCGAACAAGGCATGCACACTGAGCACGTCGGGCGTTGTGCGTTCACCGGTGCGCAAGGCGCCGTGTAAACCTGCGCCGAGCGTACCGATGCTGGCTGTCGTCAAACCGACGCTGCTCAGCGCTTGCGCGAGCAATTGCACAGTCGAGGTCTTGCCGTTGGTGCCGGTGACGCCTATCACTTGCATCGTTGCCGAAGGCGCGCCGTAAAAGCGTGACGCGATGCCACCGAGCTGATCGCGCAGTTGTTCGATCCACAGCACCGGCTGATTTTCAGACGATGCGACCGGTGCGAATGCGACGGGCGCGGGTGCCTCGGCCAGAATGACCTGCGCACCTCGCGCCAACGCCGTCGGGGCAAACGTAATGCCGTGCTGATGTGCGCCGCGTAGTGCGACGAACGCATCGCCCGGCATAACCAAACGCGAATCGAGTTGCAAACCACGCACGACGATATCGCCGAGCGCCGCAGGCAGCGCCGCATCGGCGAGCAGATCGCGCAGGTTCATGGCGGTGCGGAGCGCGTTCATTCCGGCACAACCTCCGCCGAATTTTCTTCTTCAGCGGCAGTCAGCGGCAACGGCATCGTGGCATCAATCGCCTGCCCCGCTTGCGGGCCGCTGGTATACCAGTTCTTGATGTTGTCCGGCGGCACATCGAGCAGGCGCAGCGCATCGGCCATGACCTTGCCGAACACCGGTGCCGAGACCAATCCACCGTAGTACGAATTGCCGTTCACCGCGGGATCGTTGATCACGACCACGCCGACCAGACGCGGCGCACTCGCCGGCACGATGCCCGCGAACAGCGATACATAGCGGCTCTCGTAACTGCCGCCGACCGCGCGACGCGAGGTGCCGGTCTTGCCCGCGACGAGGAAGTTTTTCACTGCCGCTTGCGGCGCGGTGCCTTCGGGCGTGATCACGGTTTCGAGCATGCCGATAATGGTCTGCGCGATCTGCGGATCGAGGATCGCTGCGTCCGGATTCACCGCATCCTTGACGAACGTGGGCGGATGCGAACGGCCGCCACGCGCGAGTGCGGCGTAGCCGTTGGCAAGTTGTAGCGGCGTCACGCTGAGGCCGTAGCCGTAAGAAATCGTCGCCTTTTCCACCGGCCCCCACTTGTTGGCGGGCGCGAGCACGCCGGGCGATTCGCCGGGATAACCTGAGCCGGTCGTCTGGCCGAAACCAAAGCGGTTGAACATGTTGTAGAGCACTTCGCGATCCATGCTGATGCCGATCTTGGCCGCGCCGATATTGCTCGACTTGGTCAGGATGCCGGTGAGATTCAGCATGCCGTGATTGTGCGTATCGCGAATCGTGTAGCCGTAATACTGGAACGTGCCCGGCGAGGTATCGACCATCGAGGTCGGCTTCCATTTGCCGCTTTCGAGCGCCGCGGCGATCGTGAACGGTTTCATCGTCGAACCAGGTTCAACCACGTCGGTCATGGCGCGATTGCGGCGTGCCGAGAAATCGATATTGATGCGCGAATTCGGATTGAACGACGGCTGGTTGACCATCGCCAGAATCTCGCCCGTGGCAACATCAAGAATCACCATCGAACCCGACTTCGCCTTGTTCTTGTCGATGGCCAATTTGAGTTCGCGATACGCGAGATATTGCAAGCGGCGATCGATCGACAACGCCAGGTCGCGACCGGGTTTCGGCTCGCGCACAAGCTCGACACTTTCAACGACATGACCGAGGCGATCCTGCATCACGCGCTTGACGCCGGGCTTGCCGGATAGCCAATCGTCGAACGCGAGCTCCAGACCTTCCTGGCCGCGATCGTCGTTGTTGGTGAAGCCGATGACGTGCGCCATCACTTCGCCGCTCGGGTAATAACGCTGATACTCGCGCTGCGATGAAATACCCGGAATGCGCAGATTGAGAATCGCCGCGGCATCATCCGGATTGAGGTGACGCTTGAGCGGGATGAACTGCTTGTCGGATTTGCTCACGAGTTGCCGCTGCAACTCCTCGGCATCGACATCCAGCGCCTTGGCCAGCTCGTTGAATCGATCGGCATGATCGAGCAAATCTTGCGGCACCGCCCAGATCGCATCGAGCGGCGTCGATACCGCCAGCGGCTCACCGTTGCGATCTGTGATCATGCCGCGCGATACCGGAATGGCGATGTCGCGCAGATAACGCGCGTCGCCTTGTTCCTGATAAAAATCCTTGCGCACCACTTGCAGATCGACCGCGCGCACGACCAGCGCGGTCGAGCCGAGCGCGAGCACCATCAGCACAACGTAGAGTCGGCCGCGGGTGTTGACGATGACTTTGCCGCGCGTGGTTTTCATGGGATCACCGCGCGAGCGGACACGAGCAAGCGCCACGATTCTGCCTGCGCAAATTCGCGACGCTCCGGTGCGCCACATTGCTGCGGCGCAGACGCTGCCTGGTCAATGCGACCTTGCGGCGTATTCTTGCTGGCGTAGTAGGTTTTCCCCCTCACCGCCGTTTCACCTTTTTATGATGACCGTCTCCGCAGCGCTGGGCGAAACCATGCCGAGCTGACTGCGTGCAATCTGTTCTATTCGGTTGTTTTCCGCCCAGGTCGCCTGCTCAATTTGCAGACGGCCCCACTCGAAATTCATTTCATCGCGTTCTTTTTGCAGCCGATCCAGTTCGACAAATTGCAGTCGACCTTCCTGCCGCTCGAACACCACCGCAATCGCGCTACCGATCACCGCGAGCAGCAACACGGTCAGCGCAAATAATCCTGCGCGCCTCATGCCAGCCGCTCCGCCACACGCAACACCGCACTGCGTGAACGCGGGTTTATCGCCACCTCGGCATCGCCCGGAAACTGCGCGCCGCCAATCAATTTCAACTTCAACCCCGTTTCCGGCGGCGGTGGCAAACCACGACGCGTCATTGGCGCCTGGGATTGCTCGCGCATGAAGCGCTTCACGATACGATCCTCCAGCGAGTGAAAACTGATCACCGCTAAACGTCCGCCGGTATTGAGCCGCGCGAGCGCACCTACCAATCCGTGCTCAAGAGCTTGCAACTCCGCATTCACCTGAATCCGCAACGCCTGAAACGTGCGCGTGGCCGGGTGTCTGCCCGGCTCGCGTTTTTTCACCACACGCGCCACCAGCTCGGCCAGTTGCGTGGTGGTTTCGATCGCCATCTCGGCACGCTGCTCAACAATGGCGCGTGCGATCGGACGTCCAAACCGTTCTTCACCGTAACCCCACAACACCTCGGCGATTTCGCGCTCGCTGCTGCGCACCAGCCACTGTGCGGCGCTCTCGCCGGCCAATGGATTCATGCGCATATCCAGCGGCGCATCCGCCTGAAAACTGAATCCGCGCGCCGCCTCGTCGAGTTGCGGCGAGGACACACCCAGATCCAGCAACACACCATCCAGCCCGGCTTCGGTCGCGCTCCAGTTGCCCAGCTCGGCGAAACTGCCGTAGCGAATCGCCACACGCGCATCGCCACCAAATTCTTTTTCGGCCACCGCCACTGCTGTTGGATCCTGGTCCATCAGCAGCAAGCGACCTTGCGGCCCCAGCCTTTGCAACACTTCGCGCGCATGCCCGCCGCGACCAAACGTTCCATCCAGATAACAGCCGTCCGGCCTGATGCCTAGGCCGTCGAGCGCTTCTTGCAACATCACTGGAATATGTTTCAAACCCTGCGTGCTCATGTGCTGTCGTGCTTCGTCAGGGAGTGAGTCGTTCACTACAATTTCAGTTCCAGCATGTCATCGCTGATTTCGTCTTCACCGATGGTCTGGCGAATCTTGGCGAGATGGGCTTGCTCACTCCACAACTCGAATTTCCTGTCCATGCCGAGCAACACCACTTTCCGTTCGATGCTTGCCGCAGTACGCTGACTGGCCGGCACCAGCACGCGACCATTGCCATCCAGCTCCACCGGTGTTGCCGCACCGACCAGCTTGAGCTGCAGATCGCGATGCACACGCTTGACGTTGGATAATGCGTTGACCTGATCGCGCACCGTTTCCCACTCCTGCACGGGAAACAGCCACAAGCAGCCGTGCTCGAACGGGTTATAGACGAACACAAGACGATTCGCGCAAGCTGATGCAATCAGCTCCCGGTAGACCGTCGGGATCGCCAGACGGTTCTTTTCATCAATCGTGATCGCGCTTTCGCCTTGGAACACAAACCCACCAATCACCACGAAAAACCACTGCGGCCCACATTAGTCCCGCGAGTAGGCACTGTCAAGAAAAAAGCAGGGGTTTTCAGGCATCTGCGTGCGCGGCGGCGGGGTGAGGTGTGAACAATCGTGGCGCGGGCGAGTTTTGATCGCGCGTGCGAACCGAACGAGGCAGGAAAATTCACGGTGCCCGCAGTGGCGATAGAATGCGACACCACATATTTTGGCGGGCGGTGGACAGCGCTTTCGTCGCTGTTCGCAACTTCGTTTTGTGCGAGCAACCGGCGCACGCTAGAACCCGCCATTCAGCCCAAAATTATTTGGTGAGGCAATCATGTAACAACGAGCGCCGAAATTTGAGATCCACTCATCCGTAAAAATTTAGGTGGTCTAAAATCTGGTTCACAACGATATGGGCTTGGCAGCAACAAGCGAGATTTGAAGATCAATAAAATTCGGTTATGCCTAATTGACTTTACGCCGCCTCAGCGCAACACTCCCGCCACTCCTACTACTAGTTAGGCGCTGGTGTATGCGTCATAACCGCTCGATGCGAATTTTCCTAGTAGCGCTGCTTGCCACATTGGGAAGCGGTCGCATCTATGCCCAACTTAAGCTCAATGATCACATCTTTGCCGAGCCAGGCATTTCTGTTGCCGCCTACATCGATAGATTGAAAGACGGTACCACCGAGTGGCAGCGTTACAATGCGGCCGCAGCCCTAGGCGAGCTTGGCGATAGATCTGCTGTTCCTGCACTCATCGAGGCGTTGGGCAGTCCGAGTAAATCGGTTAGAGAAAACGCCTTAGTTTCACTGGGTAATCTCGGCGCTGTCCAAGCAATACCAAGCATGAAGAAGCTATTGCATGACGCGTCGCCAGATGTTCGTGCAAACGCAGCATATTCACTTGCGGAGCTGGGAGCAGTCGAAGCGATCCCAGAGATCGAGGCTCTGTTAATAGACAGTTCGCCGCATGTTCAAGAAAGCGCCCACGAAGCTATTCAATACTTGGAGGCGCACAAAAAGTGAGTTCAGACGGCAGCGTCTAACTACTCGCTCAAGCTGACCGCTGCGAGTGGTCATGGCGTAAACTCAGGCGCATTCGTGGCAGCGGCCACTTAACTCCAGCGCTAGCTGTCTATGGAATCATCTCTGCAACTGGACCCAAACGGATTCGCAGTGGATCCGTTTGGTTATAGCGCGCTTGCATGGCACAAGTGGGGATTGCTGGCGACCGCAAACGGCTTTCCCATAGACATCACAAAGCCCCCAACCGTCGAAGATCTGAAGAATCCAGTTCTGTGGCTGAGTCATGCGAACGCACTTTCCGAAGCGGCGATCTGTTTGGTAAAGAACCCACCAAACTTTGAAAGCATCCCATCAAATCTGAGGACGATCTGTCACAGCCAATACCACGCCGTAGCTCTAATGCTGGTCGGCTACAGCCTCGAAATCTGCTTGAAGGCTATGATCTTAATCAAGCTGGGCGTGGACGAATTCACCAAGCAAGAGAAGAATCACTTCCACCACCGGTTAGACGAGCTTGCCAACTTCATCCCAGAACTCAGCAAAAAAGATCAAGCGATATTGAGGGGCCTTTCTCACTTTGTTGTTTGGGCTGGTCGTTACCCAGATCCAGGCTCGAAACGGGTAAGTAATGCGGTAGATGTTTTCGAAATATCTGAACAATACAAAGTCAGCGCCAAAGATCTCTTTCAGCTCTCGGCGAGAGTAATGCGGCACGTCCAGACAGTTGTCAGATAGACAGCTAACGATTCATTAAAACGCACGTGCCTTCGGCACGCCGCTTAATTCGGGCGTTAATCCGCCAGCAAACGTAGATTTGTATTTTTGAAAGTGGAATGATCTATCGGCGAGGCAGGATTGCTATACGATTCAAACAATGCTTAAGCGGAGTAACGAACTTGCGAAATTTACGACTTTTGGCTTTTCTCATTCTATGCGTAGCCTCCAACTTGGCATGCGCGGACGTCCGCAATCCGAATCCCAATCTCACCATTTCCATCATCGGCAGCGACTCTTTCAATGTAAGCGCGCCGGGCGTGGAAATCCCCGCAATTTTCTCCGTTCGCGTGGTCGATCCACAAGGAAACCCGATTCCTGGACTTACCGTTGAGTTCTTTACGAACTACAGCATCTGCTTTGCGGGAGATCCGCGCTGCGTGCTTCCGCCCCAGGCAATGTACGGACATTTTTCTGACAACCAGTCGGGAGAGAGCGTCCTCACCGACCAGAACGGTGTTGCGTCAGCCGGCCATACTTACATCGGCGGTTCTGTGGCGGGAACATATACCGTTGTCGGCGGCATCTATTACTCAGCCAGCGCGTACAACGCTGAGATTATGAAAACAGGCAGCGATCCGACTGCATTTTTCAGCATCAACCAATTCGCAGCCGCGCCAATTGCGAGCATACCGGCGTCTGGCACGTTCGGTTTGTTGTTACTTGCTCTTGCGATACTCGTGGCAACTGCCTGCCTCAAGCGAGTATTCTGAAACCGCTGACTAAAGAGCATTGCCGAGATTTTGTTCCCAGCCCCTGCCGCTTACCCTGCCGCTATGCCGCACGAAACGAGTCATGCATTCCGTCAACCTTGTTGAATACCGGAACTCATGGCCGTCGCAGTTCAACGAGGCAGCAGTACAGCTGGCGCTGATATTCGCAGGCATCCCGGTGCACATTGAGCACATCGGCAGCACGTCGATTCCTGCGCTCTGCGCCAAGCCAGTGCTGGACATTCTGCTTGGCGTGCACGACCTCGCTAGCATCGAGTCACGCGCCTCGGGTCTGCACGTCTGGCTGTTGGCTCGCGCCTGGCTTGAACATCGTCAATGGAATTTTTCTGCAACTACGTTTCACGTCGAATCAGCGCACTGATGTCCGGCTTATCTTGGTGGGCCTTGTCACTGCTCTGCGGTGCCTGTTTAAACCCTGAAACCATGCGGCGCATCTGAACGCTGCGCCCGCTCGACACGAGATAGCAAGATAGGCGGTTGTTACCCATCACATCATTCGCGTCAGGAAGATCCATGTCATCTGGAAAGTATCGCGTCACAACGATCATCGTCGCCGCTCTACTGTGGCTGCCTTGCCTTGGCACCGCGGCGAATACATTGGACCAGGCCAACGCACTGACCAAGCAGTTGCTACAGCAGAAGATGAAGGAGCAACGCATACCCGGGGTGCAGGTTGCCATCATCAAGGACAATCGAATCGTGTTGTCCGAAACCTATGGCCTGGCCAACGTCGAGAACCGCGTGCCTGCCAAAAGCACAACTTTGTTTCCGATCAATTCCGCCACCAAGTCATTCACTGGCGTCGCGATGATGCAATTGGTCGAGGCCGGGCTGGTCGATCTGAATGCTCCCGTCTCGCGCTACCTGGACGACCTGCCTGAAGCTTGGCGCGGCATTCGTATTCGTCAACTTCTCGGCCATACCTCGGGCCTGCCGGACATCGTCGACCAGAAAGGCTCGATCGGCGGCGGCACGGAACTGGATGCCTGGAACGCGGTGAAAAAGTTGCCATTGGAAGCAGCGGTTGGCGATCGATTTGCCTACAATCAGACCAACTATGGTTTGTTGGCTCAGATCATTGCGAAACAAACGAAGACGCCCTACGAGCAGTACATCGCCGAGCATCAATTCGCCGTCGCAAAAATGCCCTTGTCGACATTCGGCGACAGCTACGACCTCGTTCCCAATGCAGCGACG
Source organism: Pseudolysobacter antarcticus (assembly GCF_004168365.1). GTDB lineage: Bacteria > Pseudomonadota > Gammaproteobacteria > Xanthomonadales > Rhodanobacteraceae > Pseudolysobacter > Pseudolysobacter antarcticus. The sequence goes on along the minus strand of NZ_CP035704.1, from coordinate 865,403 downwards.
ATCTACGCCACCACGCCGCGCGGAACCCTGGCGAAGGACGACGGCAACCGCTTGTCGAAATGGATCTACGAGATCCCTTATAGTCTTTGGGCCGGTGGTGGAATCCAAACCACGGCAGATGAAGTAGCGCACTGGATCATCGCGTTATCGAACGGCCAACTGATCAGCAAGGCTGCTGTTCAGAAGATGTGGGTGCCAGAAAAATTGAACAGCGGCGCTGATAGCGATTGGGCTGCTGGATGGCCCGTGCTGCAGACATCTCCCCACCGCCAAATAGCGGGTATCGGTGGCGCCAGAGCCGCATTCGTTGTTTACCCGGATGATGGCTTGGCCATCGTCGTGTTGACCAATCTCGCCGGAGCGAATCCGCAGCGCTTCATTCCGCAAATAGCTGAGTTCTACAAGCAACGTAAGTCGGCGCAATGAATCGAGGCAATGCCTCCACGTAGTAAAAAAAGCAGGCGATGCCTGCGTCAGCGTGCCCTCGCATACCTTCGACGCAAAACAGCGCCAGTTGAAAGTGCGAGGCGTTCAGCCCGTGGTGGAACAAGCTACCAACCTGGATTGATTCGCCAGTCCCGCAGACGTTGGTGTCAAGCGCCAGCCACTTTCAAATTCTGCAAAACAAAAACGGCACCTGGTCATCCCGGGGGCTCGTATCGTTGCCACCACCTTGTTGATTGAGAGTTGCAATTAAGTCTCCGCTAAGCGGCGCTTGTCAGCATGCACACGCGTCGGTGTATGTTGCACGCGTAATGCCGCGCCAATGTTCGACTCTCCGCAATAAAAACAGGTAATACCATGCGCATATTGCTAGTCGAAGATGATGCGATGATTGGCCGCAGCGTGCAGCGCGGACTGACGCAGGATGGAATGACGGTCGACTGGCTGATGCACGGCGATGCGGTCGAGCGCGCGTTGCAGGATCATGCATTCGATGCGTTGTTGCTTGATCTCGGGCTGCCCGGAAAATCCGGTCTGCAGATTATTCGCGAAACCCGTGGACACAAGAATCCGCTGCCGATTCTCGTTATCACCGCGCAGGATGCGATCGAGGATCGTATTGCGGGACTCGATGCCGGCGCCGACGACTACCTGACCAAACCCTTCGATCTGAACGAACTCGCAGCAAGGCTGCGAGCGTTGGCGCGGCGCGCCAGCGGACGGGTCGATCCGCAGATCGAGCATGGCAGTTTGCGGCTGAACCCGGCCAGTCACGAGGTCACCTTGCGCGAGCAGCCGGTGCTGCTTTCGGCGCGCGAATTTGCGGTGCTGCACGCGTTGCTGGAACGCCCTGGCCACGTGTTGTCACGCGCCAAGCTCGAAGAAAAACTCTACGGCTGGGGTCACGGCATCGACAGCAACGCGATCGAAGTGCATATCCACGCGCTGCGCAAGAAACTCGGCCAGTCGATCATTCGCAACGTGCGCGGCGTCGGTTATGTGGTGGATAAAGTCGTGGACAAGCCCGCATGAGATCGATGCGCAATCGACTACTGCTGAAAATTCTCGCAGCGCTGATTCTTGGCATCGCACTGTCGTCGCTCGGTGTGTATTTCATGGCGCGACGCGAGGTCAATGAACTGTTCGATCAGCAACTGCGCCAGATCGTCGATTCGCTGCCGAACGGAGCGTTCAACGCCGCTGGCGCCAGCTTGTCGCTGAACGAAATGCGCGACGAGGAATTTGCCTTGCAGATCTTTTCGTCCAGCGGCGAGCTCGTGTATTCATCGAACCCACGCGTGAGCAAAGTGCAACGTGTCGTACCGGGTTTTTCGACGGTCGCAACCACGCACGAACGCTGGCGCATTTACGCCGCGCAACAGCCCGAAAGATTTGTCCAAGTATTGCAGCCGACCAGCGTGCGTTCGGCGCATGCGGCTGGCGCGGCGTGGCGCGTTTCGATCCCGCTGTTATTGTTGTTGCCCGGGCTCGCGCTGGTGATCTGGTTGGCGTTGCGCACCGAGCTTGGCGCGCTCGCGCGACTCGCAACGGCGGTACGTTCGCGCAACTCGGCATCGTTGCATGCGGTATCCGATTTTGAATTTCCGAGCGAGATCCAGCCGCTGATCGACTCGCTCAACGACCTGCTGCTACGCCTCGCGCAATCGCTGGATCTGCTGCGTGCATTTACGGCCGATGCCGCGCATGAATTGCGCACGCCGCTGACCGCGATCCGGCTGCAATCGCAGCTCGCCGAGCGCGCCGGCAACAACGATGATCGCCGTATCGCATTCGCGGATTTGCACGACGGCCTAGCGCGCGCCGCTCATCTGATCGATCAGTTATTGACCCTGGCACGGCATGAGCCCGAGTTGAGCGCGAGCCAGTTGCAGCGCGTCGATCTGCACGATCTGGTCACAGCCACGGTGGGCGAACGCTCGGCGATTGCCGCGCAAAAAAACATCGACATCGGGCTGATCGAATCGCCGCAATTATTCGTTCAGGGCAATGCCGCCGCGTTGCAGATCCTGCTCGGTAATCTGATCGACAATGCGATTCGCTGCAGCCCTGCTGCGGGGCGTATCAATGTGGTGCTGTATCGGATCGATCAGCGTTGCGTGATCGAGATTGTCGACAACGGCCCAGGCATTCCAACCGAAGATCGCGAACGCGTATTCCACCGTTTTTATCGACGCCCGGGCTCGGCGCCGGGCGGCAGCGGACTCGGCCTGGCGATCGTGCGGCGGATCGCCGATCAGCATGCGGCTAAAATTCGGCTCGACGACGCCACTATCGGTTCGGGCCTGAGAGTGCGTGTCATTTTTCCGGAACTCTGAATGCACATTTTCTTGCATCAATTTGCTGATAACGCGGCTTTCAATCTGCGCCGACTTTTGTGCGCGGCCTTGTTAGCTTGCTCCGTGATGACCGGCTGCGCACGTTATGTCGACAAGCCGATTGATGCGCATGCGTCGTCGCTGCTCGCGCCACTCGATCCGCAGCAAATATCGGCCGATACCAAAGCACATCCTTCGACGCTTTTGCCGGTACTCGACATCGACCCCACCGGGCCATGGAACGATATGCAGATCGGTCTGATCGCGGTGCTGACAAACCCCGGCCTCAAGGCGGCGCGAGCGCAAGGCGGCATTGCCGAGGCGCAGGTTTTCGCCGCGGGACTGCTGCCGGATTTGCAGATCGGCATCAGCGCCGATCATCCCGATAGCGTCGGTGTGGTGAATGCGTACGGCATCAGCGCGGGATTCGATATCGCGGCATTGCTGTTGCATTCCGCCACACGCGCGAAGGCGAAAGCCGCCGCGGCCGAAGTGCAGAAAAACATCGCGTGGCAGGAATGGACCGTCGCCAATCAGGCACGTTTGCTGGCGCGGCGTCTGCCGTTTTTGCAACAGCAACAAGCGCTCGCGACGGACGCCGAAAACACCGCGCAAAACCTGCTCGGTCTGACCACACAAAATGTCGATGCGGGCAATGCGAAACTCGACGATCTCGCGCTGCGAAGAGTCGCGCTGCTCGACACGACCGAGCGTGCCCATACGCTGGCGCGCGATATCGAAACCACGCGCCTGTCCTTGAACCAAACCCTCGGCGCGACACCCGAGCAGCGATTGCCTTTTGCGGCTAAATCGATCGCGCGCGATTTTTCGACACTCGACGCCAATAGTCTGTTCGAAACAGCACGCAGCGAGCGCCTTGATCTGCGTGCGCTACGCGACGGTTACCAATCGCAGCAAGCCGAAACGCGCCATGCGATTCTCGCGCAATATCCAATGCCGGTACTTACGCTCAACCGTGCGCGCGACACCACGCCGATCTACAGCAAGGGCGCGAGTGTGGCGCTGACATTGCCGTTGTGGAATCGCAATCGTGGCGCGATCGCGGTCGCCGAAGCGACCCGCGAGCAATTGCGCATCGAGTACGAATCGCGCCTGCATGAAACGCGCGCGGAAATCGCCACGCAGCTCACGGAGCTGCAGCGGATCGCAACGCAATCCGAACTGTTGCGGCAGCAGCTGCAACAGATGCAGCCGGAAATTCAGGCATTGAATAACGCGGTGCAACGCGGCGATGTCGCGCTCGTGACTTACGAAACCGCACGCGCGGCTCATCTCGACAAACAGATTGCCGCCCTCGCCCTCGCGCAGGCCGCGGCGGAAGGTGAAGTCACCCTCGAATTGACGGTCGGAGTTTTGTTATGGCAGTAAATCTGCGCAATCGATTGCGCCACGCCCGCGGCATCGTCGCATTGAGTTTGCTTGCGCTCGGGATCGCATACGCCGAGGAAGAAGCCGTCGTCACCGCATCGATCCACGTCGCCAAAGCGGAAGTCGCGACAATGCACGAAACCGTGTCGGGCTTTGGTACGGTGGAAGTGCCGATCGATCGCATGCATGCGTATTCGGTGGCGTATCAGGCGAGTGTCGAGCGCGTGCTGGTCACGCCCGGGCAGACGGTGCACAAGCACGACGCGCTGATGATCTTGCATCGCACCGCAACCAGCGAACTCGAAATCAGCCACGCGCAAACCGATGCGGATTTTGCCGAAAAAGAATTAGCTCGCCTGAAAAATCTGTTGGCGCAACACCTCGCCACGAATGGCGAAGTCGCGCTGGCGCAGCAGGCGCAACAGAACGCCGCGGCGGCACTGACATCGGCGCGTTCGCGGCTTGGCGCAAACACCGCGCGCACGCTCGCCGCCGAAACCGACGGTGTGATCGCAGCGATCGCGATCGGCCCGGGCGATGTCGTCGGCGCCGATACGCTGCTGTTGAAAATTGCCGAAGGCAGCGAGTTGCGCGTGCGTGTTGCGATCGAACCTGCCGAGTTGATGCACATCGCCAAGGACCAGTCGGTCGAAATAAGTCTGCTGCGGCCAGGCGGCGAAACCATGACCGGAAAAGTGGAACAGGCGCTGCGTCAGATCGATCCGCAAACCCGGCTCGCAGCGGCGTGGATACGCATAAACGATGCAGCGGATTTGATTCCCGGCAGCGCCGTGCGCGCACGCATCCTGACCGCTGCGCGCGCGGTGCTCAGCGTACCGCGCAGCGCAGTTTTGCCCGAGGGCGAAAGCGCGCATGTGTTTGTGATCGCCGCGGGCAAGGCGCAAGAGCGTGAGGTCAAGACCGGCATCGACGACGGCCAGCGCATCGAGATTGTCGATGGACTCAAAGCCGGCGAAGTGATCGCGATCAGCGGCAATTACGAACTCGAAGACGGCATGCGCGTAAACATCGAGGCGGATCAGCCGTGAACGATTCCTGGCTCGAACGCCATCGCCGTTCGATTCTGCTGCTGGTTTTGATCCTCGCGCTCGGCGGATTTTTCAGCGCGTGGCGATTGCCGGTCGGCTTGTTTCCGCTGATCGATTTTCCGCGCATCGTGGTCAGCGTGGATGCCGGCGATCGTCCTGCCGATCGCATGGTGACCGAGGTGACGCGGCCGCTCGAACTGGCGCTGCGCGGTGTGCCGAAGGTCGAGAAAATCCGCTCGACCAGCAGCCGCGGCAGCGCCGAAGTTTCGCTCACGCTGGGCTGGGGCACCGACATGGTCGCGGCGCAATTGCAGATGGAGGCAGCGGTCAATCGGCTGCTGCCGAAACTGCCGCCCGGCACGACGTTCACCACGCGCCGCATGGACCCGACCGTGTTTCCAAGTCTCGGCCTCACCCTGATCTCGAAAACCGATGATCTGGTCGCGCTGCGCGATTTCGCCACCTACCAACTCAAGCCCGCGATCCTCGCGATCGGTGGCGTGATCGATGCCGAAGTGCTCGGCGGGCGTCAGGCCGAATATCAGGTGCTGCTCGATCCGCTGCGCCTGCAAGCCGTCGGCCTGACCAGCGCCGAAGTGACGCGCATGCTGGCCGCGAATAATGAAGTGATGGCGGTCGGTCGCATCGAGGATAATTACCGTCTGTATCTCACCATCGTCGATACGCGATTGCACAATCTCGACGATATCCGTCGCAGCATCGTCAAGACTGAAAAATCTGCCGTCGTGACGCTCGCGGACATCGCCGACGTGCGCCTCGGTCAACAGCCGGAATGGACCCGCGTCAACGCCAACGGTCACGATGCGGTGCTGATCAACATCCGCCAGCAGCGCGGCGCGAACACCGTTGCACTCGTCAGCGATGTGCGCGATCTGCTGGCAAAAATGCAGGCGCAAGTTCCCACCGATATCCAGGTCGGCACGTTCTACGATCAATCCGAGCTGATTGTTTCATCCGCCAGCGGCGTGCGCGATGCCATCATCATCGGCGCGATTCTGGCCGCGCTGATCCTGTTCGTATTCTTCCGCAGCCTGCGCCTGACGCTAGTGATCGCGCTCGTGCTGCCGGTGGTGATCTGCATCAGCGTGTTATTGCTCGGGCTGTTGCACATGAGTTTCAACATCATGACGCTCGGCGGCATCGCCGCGGCGGTCGGATTGATCGTCGACGATGCCGTGGTGCTGCTCGAACACACCGTGCGACGCATCGGCGAGGCGCGCTCGAGCGCGATGGAGATCACTTTGCAGGCCGCGCGCGAAATGTTCCGGCCACTTACGGGTTCGTCACTCGCGACGATCGTGGTGTTCGTGCCATTGAGTTTTCTGAGCGGCATCACCGGTGGCTTTTTCAAGGCGCTGGCGCTGACGATGGTGGCGAGTTTGATCGTCTCGTATCTGGTCGCGCTGCTGGCGGTGCCGTTGCTCACGCATCGGCTGGTCACGCAGGAAGATGCGCAGCGTCTCGAAAAAATCGGACCGCGCCTGCAACGCGCGCAGGATATTTATGCACACCGCATGCAGATGTGGCTATTGCGGCCGTGGTGGGCGCTGCTGATCGTGGGCGGCTGCGTAGTCGTGGGCTGGCTGGCCTATGCAAAGCTAGGTTCGGGGTTCATGCCGAAGATGGACGAAGGCGGTTTTATCCTCGATTACGTGGCCGCGCCCGGCACCTCGCTGAGCGAAACCGATCGGCTGTTGCGCAAGGTCGAAACGCTGATCACAGCATCGCCCGACGTCGCGAGTTATTCGCGCCGCACCGGACTGCAACTCGGCGGCGGACTCAGCGAAGCGAACGAAGGCGATTTTTTCATCCGCCTCAAATCCGGCCACCGCCGCGGCATCGAAGCAGTGATGACCGAGCTGCGTGAACATGTCGAAACGGAAATCCCGGGGCTGCGCATCGAGACCGCGCAGCTCATGGAAGACCTGCTCGGCGACCTGATCGCGAGCCCGCAACCGATCGAAGTCAAACTGTTCGGCGCCGATCCGGCGAAGTTGCGCAACAGCGGCAAGCTGGTCGCGCAGGCAATCGGAAAATTTTCCGGCATCGTCGAGGTTTTCGACGGCGTGAAAATCGCCGGTGATGCGATCGACGTGCAGATCGACCGCACCGCCGCCGCGCTCGAAGGAATCGACCCTGAAACGATTAGCCGCCAGCTCGACACTGCGCTTGAAGGCAGTATCGGCGGTTCGATTCAAAGCGGCGAAAAACTCATCAACGTGCGGCTCTGGACACCCGGCGATCTGCGCCAGCGCATCGCGCAAATCGAGCAGTTGCCGCTCAGCGCGAGCGACGGTCATACGCTGCCGTTAAAACGCATCGCCAGCGTGCAAATCAGCAAGGGCCAGGCGCAAATCAATCGCGAAAATCTGCGGCCGATGGTCGCGGTGACGGCGCGCCTGGAAGGTCGCGATCTCGGCTCGGCGATGCGCGATGTGCAGGCTGCGGTGAGACAACTGAAATTGCCGGCGCAGGTCGGCATCGAGTACGGTGGCCTGTATCAACAACAGCAGAGTTCGTTCCAGGATCTGACTATCGTCTTTATCGCCGCAGTGTTGCTGATCACGGTGCTGCTGATGTTTTTGTACGAAAGCATGAGCATCGTGCTGAGCCTGCTGATCACGACATTCTGCTCACTGACTGGCGTATTGCTCGGCCTGTGGATCACCGGCACCGAGCTGAATATTTCGTCGTTGATGGGCATGACCATGATTCTCGGCATCGTCACCGAGGTCGGCATTTTCTATTTTGCCGAGCTCGATATCGCGACCAGCCATACGCACGATCAACTCATCGTTGCCGGCGTAAAACGCATGCGTCCGATCGTGATGACATCGTCGATCGCGATCCTCGCGCTGCTGCCGCTGGCGGTAAATTTCGGCAGCGGCGCATCGATGCAACAACCGCTCGCGATCAGCATCGTCGCGGGTCTGATTTTTGCGGTGCCGCTGGTGTTGTTGCTGATGCCGGCGTTGTATGCGTTGTTGTCGAAAACAGCGCGTGCCTGATCGTTACACAGTCGTCCTATTCTCAACAAACGGAGTGTTTCATGCGTAACTCAATCGGTATTTTTCTGATGTCCGCCGGCCTCGCGGGCAACGCTGTCGCCGCGGTAACGGCCGTGGCGCCACCAGCCGCGGCAGCGCTCACTCACTACACTCTCGGTGGTGATGGCGGCTGGGATTATCTGACGGTGGATGCAGCCAGCCACCGCCTGTTCATCAGCCGCAGCGATCGTGTGCTGGTGATGGATACGCGTGACGGAAAACTGCTCGGCACGATCGCCGACACCGCGGGCGTGCATGGCATCGCACTCGCACCTGAACTCGGGCGTGGTTACACCAGCAATGGCCGCGCCGACAGCGTCACCGAGTTCGATCTGACTACGCTCAAACCAACGCGCACGATTGCAGTCAGCGGCCACAATCCCGATGCGATCCTGTTCGATGCGGCGAGCCAACGCGTATTCACTTTCAACGGCCGCAGCAAGGACATCAGCGTGATCGATGCGCACACGGCAAAAGTCGTCGCGACCATTCCGGTCAGTGGCAAACCCGAGTTCGCTGCTGCCGATGGCAAGGGACGTATTTTCGTCAATATCGAAGACACCGCCGAGCTCACCGCGATCGATTCCAAAACTGCGAAAGTGACAAGCACCTGGAAATTGCCGGACTGCGAAGAACCGTCCGGCCTCGCGTTCGATATCCAGCAGCAGCGGCTGTTTTCGGTCTGCCAGAACGGCCACATGATCGTCACCGATGCGTTATCCGGCAAACACGTCGCGACCGTGCCGATTGGCAAAGGCCCGGACGCCGCCGCGTTCGACATTGAACGCAAACTCGTGCTGAGTTCCAACGGCGAAGACGGCACCGTGACCATCATCCAGCAGACCGATCGTGATCACTACAAAGTGCTGACCAACATTCCGACGCAAAAGAGCGCACGCACGATGGCGCTGGATCAAACCACACATCGCATTTATCTCGCTGCTGCGGAGTTCGGCCCAACACCGCCGGCCACGCCAACTCAGGCACATCCGCGCGCACCCGTGTTACCGGACAGCTTCAAGATCCTCGTGCTGCAGCAGTAGTGATGCCGACCAGCCCGTGATTGCGTAGGATCACGGGCTGGTTCGCTGCCGATTCGCTGATGACCGTGCACACGGCGATCGCGCTGCATCTTTTGGTGGAGTTGCCCGCCCAACGCGGCTCCAGCGGAGTCATGACACGCATCGACGCCTGTCTCGACAACTCCCCACTACGCAGACGCACCGCACTCCAGCAGCGCCGCATCTGTAAAGTTATGCAAAGCCTCATCGGCGGATTCGCATATACATCCAGAGATGGATAGATTACGACGAGTTAAGCCTCACTCGGTACCTTGCCGCGTGATGCCGAATCAAGGGCACGGTGGGTATTCACCCAACCCGTGCCAACCGCCACGACTGGGACAGTGGCAACAACAATCATATGCTGGGGCCAACATGCGTAAAATTTCTGCTGCCGTCTTTGCGACGTGCATCGCTTCGGTAACTGCGTTCGCGTTTTTTCATTCGTCTTTGCAGAACTGGTGGCACGACCACGAGAGTTTGATCGACGATGGGGACGGCGATGGCGACACGCCGCCGGATCCCGATTTCTGGATCACGCGCAACACCTATCCTACCGGAAAGTTTGATCCGACTTGGGCGGCTCAGGCGGCGGTCGAAGAACGCGCGATGACTGCCGCGATTCCTGCCGGTGTCAAAACCTACAACAAGGCACTCGTGCCCAATTCACCGCTGACGCTGCTGCCGGGCCATTTCGTGCCGCTCGGTCCGATGCCGGAAAACAATACCCAGAATACCTACGGCAGCGTGTCGGGGCGCGCCAACGTGATCGTAGTCGACCCGGTCGATCCGACCATCGCCTACATGGGCTCGGATGGCGGCGGTATCTGGAAGACCACCACGTGCTGCTCGCTCACTGCTCCTCCGGCCAACACAACGTCGTGGCAGGTTGTCACGGACGTGCCGGAAGTGACCGGCCTGTCGATCTCGGACATCACGATCGATCCGCATGATCACAACACGATCTACGCGGGCACCGGCGACCTGAACTTCGGCTCGTTCTCGTTCGGCGCGGTCGGTGTGCTCAAGAGTTCCGACCAGGGCCAAAGCTGGCGCGTGCTCGGCACCGACAAGTTCAGCCCGTATTACGCCGGTATCAGCGGCGTGTTCCCGCAGTACCAAGCGATCGGCAAGGTCATCGTCGATCCGAACAATGCGAACAACGTGATCGCCGGCACCAAGACCAGCGTGTACTTCTCGTACGACGCCGGCGAGAACTGGACCGGCCCGTGCTACACCAATGCCTACGCAACCGGCGGCACGCCGCAGCGTCAGGACGTGACCGGACTTCAGGCTGTCAACAATGGCGACGGCACCACGCGCCTGTATGTCGCGATCGGCACGCGCGGTTCGGCCACACCGGTGCAGTCGGATCTGGATCAGAATGGCTCGAACGGCGTGTACCGACTGAGTGCGATCCCAAGTGGCGGCTGTCCGGCGACCGGCGACTGGGCCCTGCTCAACAGCGGTTGGCCGGCCGGTACAGGCAATGGCGTGCCCCAACTCAACTTCGGCCGCATCGAACTGGCCATATCGCCGGATCAGCCGAACACGATGTACGCCATGCTCCAGTCACTGCAGACATCACCGAGCACCAAATACCAGGTACTCGGCGTGTGGCGCTCGGACAACGCAGGCGACACGTGGGTACAGAAGGCTTCGAACAACGGGACGACCAGCGGCTCGACGAACAATATCCTCGGTTGCGAATCTAGCTCGTTTGGCGGCGGTGGCCAGATGTGGTACGACGCCAGGCTGACCGTGCAGCCGGGCAATCCCGAAATCACTTTCCTCACCGGCTACGACTTGTATCGCTCCACCAACGGCGGCTCGAACTATTCCGACGTCACCTGCGGCTGGGGCACCAAACCCACCGGCACGCTTGATCACGTGCATGTCGATCAACATGCGTTGGCCTTCTTCCCCGGCAATCCGGACAAGATGCTGATCGGTACGGACGGTGGCGTGTTCTATACCGAAAACGCCACTTCCACAGCGCCGCTGCCGAGCTTCCGCCAACTCAACACCACGATCAACAGCATCGAGTTCTACTTCGGCGATATCACCGCGAACTTCGCCAACTCGGCGACGCCGGCGATCGGCGCAGGCGCGCAGGACAACGGCTGCTCGGCGACCAAGTTCACCGGCACGCCGACCGGTCCGGTGCAATGGACCTCGAACTGTTCCGGCGACGGCACGATGAACAAGATCGAGCCGATCAACAACGTGTGGTTCAACTCCAGCCAGTACGGTTCGCTGGCGCGCAGCCTGACCTACGGCAACGCGAATCCGCTCAGCGGCTCGTTCTCAACGGCGTCGGCCAACACCGGCGGCACTTGGGGCGGCACCGGCGATCTGTCGGCCTCGATCTTCGCGATGTCCTACGACATCTACAAATGGGGCGTGCTGGATGCGCCCGGCAGCGGCTGCACCACGGCCGGTGGTTGCAACCACATGCTCGCGGGCACGAACCGTCTGTGGGAAACCACCGATCTGGCAAACTCGAGCGCCACGACCATGCGTGCATCGTGGAAGGCACGCACGCCGAACCTGACGAAGCAGAACCTGATCATCGGCGCCGATAACCGTTCGTACATCAACTACGTGGCGTATTCGTTCTCCGACCCGACGGTCGCCGCGGTCGGCACCAACGACGGCAATGTGCAGATTGTGTTCGGCCTCGGTACTGCGGCAACGGCAAACTGCCCGGCGACACTGCCGGCAACGGATCCGAACTGCGCGACCGCGGTCAACGTCACCGACAACAACAACGTGCTGCCGAACCGCCCGATCTTCGGCGTGCGTTTCGATCCGCAAAATGCGCTGGTGGCGTATGCCGCCGTCGGTGGTTTCAACCAGAACACGCCGGGGCAGCCGGGCCACGTGTTCCAGGTCACCTGCTCGGCCTACAACTGCCCGAGCTTCACGTGGAAGGACAAGACCGGCAACCTGCCGAATGTCCCGGTCGAGCAGATCATGCCGAACCCGAACCTGCCGCAACAAGTGTTCGCCGGTACCGACTGGGGCCTGTACTACACCGATGACATCACGGTCAATTCGCCAGTGTGGTACGCGTTCGAAGGATTCCCGCGCGCCATGGTCTGGGAACTCGTAGTTGATCGCGGCTTCACCACGCTCGCGGCATTCACCCGCTCACGTGGCGCATGGGCATGGCCGTTGCCGAACGCCGCCGTTGGTACGCCGGTAGCGGATCTGTCGGTGACCAATTCCGGCCCCGCTAACTCGACTGTCGGCAGCAACGTTTCTTATGTCGTCACGATCACCAACAACGGACCGGATACGGCACAGAACGTGGTGCTCAACAACCCGACGCCTGCTGGCCTCACGCTGATATCGGTCAACGGCGATTGTGCGATTTTGCCCTGCAATTTTGCCGGTATCGGCAATGGCGTGAGCAAGACGACCACGATCACCTACACCATCCCGGCGGCCTACAGCGGCAGCAATCCGATCGTCGATAGCGCAAGCGTATCCAGCGACTCCAGCGATCTGGTGCCAGCCAACAACACGGCCAGCGTCAACACCACGCTGCCCGGCACCGGTGCGGATGTGCAGCTCACGATCAGTGCACCAGCGACGGCACCGCCAGGCAAGGCCATCACCTACACCTACACCGTGACCAACAATGGCCCGGCCGCGGCGACAGCCGTACAACTCGCCGACACCTTGCCACCCGGCCTGACCTTCGCCAGCAACAGCGGCGATTGCACCAGCGCGTTCCCGTGCACGTTCGGCACACTCGCGCCGAGCCAGAGCAAGACCGTGACCACAACGGTATGTGTGCCGAAGAACTACAGCGGCAGCAATCCGATCGCGTTCAGCGGTGTAGCATCGGCAACCAGTAGCGATCCAGTCACGAGCAACAACTCCGCGAACACGACGACAGCGCTGATTACCGACGTCATCTTCCTCGACGACTTCGAAAGCTGCCCATGAGTCACGCCACCACGGTTGTCGATGCTCGGCAACCGTGGTGATTGAGTAGCAACATCGAGAAATAAAACGGCAATGACCACCACGTGGCATTGCCGTTTTTCATTTCGACTTGTTGAAATGTTTCGCGCCTAGTGTCGATCGCGAGCGTCGCGCCTTTTGGTTACCGCATCCCACTGCGCTCAACCGCCATCGAGCCCGTCGGTGAAGATGGTGTCCTCGTACGCGCCCAGATCGACCTTGCCGCTTTGTGGATGCAGATTGCCGTCGAGATCGTCGTAAGTGACTAGTTCGGTGCTCACCCCCAGCAAAGGGGAGATGCCAATGAGATGAAAATCACCGCCGCTGGCATTGAGGAATTTCGGGTTGACCTTGACGAAGTTGCCGTATGTCGCCGCTGGCGCATTTCCACCCAACGTCCCATAGGCGTTGAATACCACATTAGCGCTGCTGTTCCCCAGATAAAGCCCAACACTATTGTTGTTCCAGAAGATGTTGTTGAGGATATCCACGACCGCGCCGCCACCGAAGTACAACCCGCCCACGGTAGCGCTGGTCGTCGAAGCAAAGTTTTGCGTGACCGTGTTGTTATAGACAAGGCTGGGTAGGCCAAATCCGGTCAGATAGGCGCCGCCGTAGTTGGCGTCGGTGCTGTTGTCAGCGATCAGGTTGCTGATGACGCTCAGTCGACTGTCACCCGATGCATACAGACCTCCTGCATCGACGCTGGAGTGATTGTTGCGAATGATGTTCTTGCGAATGAGTACGCTGGCGTTGACCGTGACCAGATAGTTCACCTGCAGCCCGGCGCCAGGCTCAGCGCTCTCGCCGTTTTGCAAAGTCAGTTGCTGCACAATGACATTGCCGTGGCTGTTGCGAATCGTCAGCACACCGGTATTGCCGCCGCCGTCGAGCGTGGTCGGTGGCGTCTGCGAGGTGCCTGTACTGCAACCTGCGGCATAACCCCCGACGATCTTGATGGCGTGCGTCGAGTTGGGCGAGTAGTAGAAAAACGGTGCGTTGCCGGTGGCAGCGCCGGTATGGTATGTGCCGCCGACCATGTAAATATCGTTGTCTTCGCCGTTGTACACACCACCATTCGAAGACTGGGTTAGCGCATCTTGAAACTGCTGCGCTGTGGCCACGCAAAAAGGGTGCGCGTGAGACCAGCCGCTAACGGCGAAAAGGCTGGCTGCAAGGATCACTCGCAGGCCATTGGGCAGGTATGAACAAATGGGCGTGGATTGCATGGGGTCTCCGCTCGGGCGATTGCCTTTCCAGGCTTGTCTGCCTTGGTAATACGCAAACTGCGCCAAAAAGACGGCGTGACCCTCGCCCGCCATCTCCGCAGCGATGACGATTGCGGCTTTTCTGGAAAAACTGCAGGTCGCTTGCGACAAGCACGCGCTCGATATCCATGCCGATGTGCTGATGACCAATCATGTGCATCTGCTGATCACCGCGCATATGACTCTGTGCTCAACCGCCATCGAAGCCATACTTGAAAATGGTTTCGTTATACCCACCCGCGTCGCTCTTGCCATATGCCGGCGACGAGTTACCTTCCGAGTCGACTATGGGGAATTGCGCGTCGACCGGCATCGCGCCGAGCAGTGGCGAGTCCGCAGTCAGGTGGAAATCGCCACTGGCTGCATCCACAAAGCCTGGATTCACCGAAACATTGCCGACGGCGCTAATCGGATCGAATCCAGCGGACGTTCCCACGTCGTTGTAATCAAGCTGCACGTTCGAGGTGGCGAGGTGAATCCCGGAGTTCGTATTGCCCCAGAAGATGTTGTAAAACACATATCCAACATTGGAATCGTAAAGGTAGAGGCCGCCGCTGCCGTCCGCGGTTGTTGTTGTATTGTTGCTCACCGTATTACGCACGACGTCGCCGATGGTTGAGACTAATTCGCCCGCACCGTAGCCTGAATCTGCGCTGTTGTTGATGATCAAATTGCCCCACAGGTACAAGCTGCTCGTGCCGGATGAGGCGTTAATGCCACCGGCCAAGTTGGTCGTGTGGTTATTGCGAATGATGTTGCCTTGCACGGATACCGCGCTGTTGTCGCCAAGGGCGTCATTGATAGCCAGGCCCGCGCCACTTTTGTTTGTCTCGCCGTTCTGGATCGTGAAAGAAATCACGGCCACTTCGTTGGCTACCTGGCGCAGATACAACACACGGGTCGCGTGGTTACCATCGAGTATGGTCAATGCGGCTTTTTGTGTTTTGCTGCCGCATCCGGCGGTCCAACCACCCCACAGCGTAAAGGAACCCGAGCCTGACAAATTAAGGTAATGAAACGGCCCGTTACCCGTAGCGGCGCCGGTCTTGTAGGTGCCCTTGACGACTCTGACCTGATTGTCCTCGCCTGCATACATGCCACCGTCGGAGGAGTCGTTCATTGCGTTTTGCAATCCCGCGGCGGTAGTAACGCAAAAGGTATGCGCCTGAATACCGGGGCTGGTGGCGAGCAGCGCGGTAGCGAACACGGCAAACGCCGCAATTTTGCACACGTGGTTCGAGAGAATGGTTTTCATGCGAGCTCCTAATCGATGTTTGCTGAATCGTCAGTACGTATTTGCGCAAAGAATGCAGGGACGACCATCGTCGTCTTCGCTCAACCACCATCAAATCCGTCGATGAATATGGTTTCTTCATAAGCGCCGATGTCCACCTTGCCGTGTGCGGGATATGGATTGCCGTCAAGATCGAAATTGCCTTCGATCAGATCGCTCGCCGCCAGCAAGGACGAGTTCCCGGCCAGGCGATAATTGCCGTTGGCCGCGTCGACGAATTTGGGCGCAACCGACACATCACCGGTGGTCGCGAAGGGCGCTACACCGGCCAGCGTGCCGATGTCGTTATAGGCCAGCGATATGCGGCCGGCGTCCAGATCCAAACCGGCATTGCTGTTGTTCCAGAAAATATTGTTGAGGACCGAGCCGACCCCGGTGCTGCTGCACGTCAAGCCGCCGGTTTTACCGGCCATCGTCACGGTATTGCCGGTCACGGTATTGGCGTAGACGCCCATTTGACCGCCGTTGCCTACCACCGCACCGGCGCCATAACCGTTATCCGCGTGATTGTTGGCAATCAGATTGCCTTGCACGTGAAGCAACGCGGTACCGCCGGACGCCACGAATAAACCGCCGAACAGGCCATTCGTGGAAATGTTGTTTTGGATGATGTTGTTGAACACGCTGGCGCCGCTGTTGTCGCCGATATGCCTGTTGATGCTCAGGCCGGCAGGATCACCGCCGGTCTGGCCATTCTGGATAGTCAGTTGCGAAACGCCGACAGTGCCGATGGCGCTATCGATTTCGAGAACGGGTTGCGCATGGTTGCCGTCGAGCACGCTGAGCGTAGGATCGAAACTGGCGATCGGATTCGGACACGCACCGCGGTAGCCACCGAAAATGTAGAATGTCTGATTCATCGTCGATGAATAGTGGAACGCGGTGTTTTGGGTGGCCGCACCCGTTTTGTACAGCCCTTTTACGACGAGTATCGTGTTCGAGGCGTAAATCCCGCTGTAGATTCCGCCATCGGAGATACTATCGAGCGCGGTTTGCAGTTGTGTCGCATTGGTGACGCACAAGGTAATCGCGAATGCCGGTGTTGCGGCAACGGCAACGGCAACGGCAACGGCAACGGCAACGGCAACGGCAAGAAACAGCGTAGCCTTCACATAGCGAACAACTACATCGAAGTAAGTTGCTGGTTTTATCGAGTAACGCATGAGTGTCTCCGCAGGATGGTCATTGCCGTGCAAACTTGTCTACCCTGCTAAAACGCAAACTGCGCCAAAAAGACGGCGACAACCTCGCCAGCCGTCTCGGCAGCGGCCTGAACTGATAAGATCAAACGTCCACGCGGAGGTACAGGCATGACCGGCGAATCGGCGATTACCGAGTTGCTCAATGCAGCCAATTCCGGCGATATCGCCGCGCAGGATGTGGTCTACACCACGCTGTACGACGAATTGAAACGCTGTGCGCAGCGCCTGAAACATACGGCGCCCGGCTCATCGCTGACGTCCACCGCGTTGGTGCACGAACTGTTCCTGCGGTTGAACCAGCGCTGCGTCGTGAAAATCCAGAATCGCGCGCATTTTTTTGCGCTGGCAGCGCGCGCCATGCGCCAGATCATCGTCGACCACGCGCGTCGGCATCGCAGTATCAAGCGTGGCGGCGGCGCCGAATTCACCGATGCCGAAAAAGGCTTGAACATGGGTGCTGACAGCGCCGAACAGGCACTCGAGCTCGACGCCGCGCTGACCCGACTTGCCAGCCGCGACGCCGACCTCGCGCGCGTTGTCGAATGGCATTTTTTCGCCGGCCTGAGCTTCAAGGAAATTGGCGTTGCGCTGGGTCGGCACGAACGCACCGTGCAGCACGACTGGACACTTGCGCGTGCCTTGCTGCAGGAATCGATGCTGGCAGCACCGGGAGGTTGAGCGTGGACGAACAATGGCAGCGCGTCAGGATATTGTTCCATGAGGCGCTCGAACAACCCGAGGCCGAACGCGATGTTTGGCTGCAGCGTGAATGCGCGCACGATCCGCCACTGCTTTCGCGATTGCGCGAGTTACTCGATATGCCGCTCGCGACATCCAGCGTGCTAGCCGATCGCGCGACCGCACTGCTCGGCCGACTACTGCCGGAAGCGACCGAGGCCGAGAGTGCCATCGGCGATCGTGTCGGCGTATATCGTCTGTTGCGTCTGCTCGGTGTGGGCGGCATGGGGCGGGTGTATCTCGCCGAACGCGCCGACGGCGAATTCCGGCATCAGGTCGCGCTGAAATTCCTACGCAGCGAATTTTCCACGCCCGAGCTGCGTCAGCGATTTTTGCGCGAACGCGAAACCCTCGCGCGGCTTACGCATCCGAACATTGCGCAGTTGCACGATGGTGGCGTCGGCGCCGATGGCACGCCGTATTTCACACTCGAATTCATCGCGGGCGAGCCGATCACGCGCTGGTGCGACGAACACGCCATCGATGTGCGCGGACGCATTCGCTTGATTGTGAAAGTGTGCGAGGCGGTCGACTATGCGCATCGCAATCTGGTCGTGCATCGTGATCTGAAACCGTCCAATATCCTCGTGACGAATGCAGGCGAACCAAAGCTGCTCGACTTCGGCATTGCCAAACTGCTCGAACAGGACGCCGCCGCCGACGCGCTGACCGGCACGCAAAACCGATTGATGACGCCCGAATTTGCGGCTCCAGAACAAGTACTCGGCGAGCCGATTACCACCGCCACGGATGTCTATGCGCTGGGTGTACTTATATACTTTTTACTTTGTGGACATATGCCTTACCGGCGCGTCGCAGCAGGCAGCTCCGGACTGATCAAGGCCATCCTGGAAGAAAATCCCGAACCTCTGAGCCGCGCCATCGAGCGCACGTCGCCCGCCGAACCGGCAAGCGGCAACGACCAAGATGCACCGCCGCAATTCGGCACTGATGCTAGCGCTCAGGCGATCGCGGCCGCGCGCGGTGTATCGCCGCAAGCGCTCAAACGGGTATTGCGCGGCGATATCGAGCGCATCATTCAGCGCGCGCTGTCGAAGACACCGGATACGCGTTATCCGACGGCAAGCGCCTTGGCCGAAGATCTGCGCGCGTGGCTTGACGGTCGCGCGATCAGCGGCGGTAGCCGGCGTTATCGGCTGCGCAAGTTTGTGCGACGTTACTGGTTGCCGCTGGCCGCCGCAGCGACCATCCTGCTGGTGCTCGTCGGCAGTGGTGCGGTAGTGGTTTGGCAGGCGCGCCAGACCGAACACGAGGCGCGCACCACGCTCGCGGTAAAAGATTTTCTATTTGGCCTGTTTACCGCGGTGGATCCACGCGAAGCCAAAGGCAGAGAGGTCAGCGCCCACGAATTGCTCGATCGCGGCGCCGAGCGCATCGGCCGCAATCGCAATCTGGATCAAATGCAGAAAGCCGAGATCGGGGCAACACTGGGGCGCATTTATTACCAGCTCGGTTTGTATGATCAGGCCGACAAGTTACAGGCGGATGCGATCAAGGTATTGGCAACGAATGACGCACAGACGTCCTTGTTCGCGCAAGCGCAAGTCGAACGCGCCGATACGCTAGCGGGTTTGGGCGATTTGAAATCCGCCGCGACGCTTGCCGATGACGCGAGAACCCGAGTCGACGCACTGCCGAACGCATCCATCGTCGATCTTGCCCGCGTCTTGCGTACCCAGGCGCGTATTGCCAGTGATCAGCGCGACTTCGCCGCGCTTAAACGTTATGCCGATGCCGTACTTGCGCTGGTGCGGAATGCCGAGGTCGACCCCCGCTTGTTATACGACGCCCTACTGGACGCTGGCGCGGCTAGCTGGGGTTTGTCCAAACCCGAGGAAGCGGAATCCTACTTTCGCGAAGCGCTCGCCGTCGCTTCGCGTGACGCCGGTCCCGACGATCTGGACGTAGCCAATGCGCGCGCCAATCTCGGCATGGCGCTGCAGGGCCAGTCGCGGTTCGCCGAAGCCAGGCAGATGAAACAACAGGCGCTGACGACTGATGAAAAGATGCTCGGCCCCGATCATCCTGTGACGCTGTCAGTGCGTCGCGATCTGGGTCTGGCCTATTTTCATCTCGGGCTTTATCCGCAGGCACGTGCGGCACTGGAACAAACGCTCGCCGCGCAGCGGCGCAAACTGGGCGACGAACATCCCACATTGGCGGGCACCGAGATCAATCTCGGACTCGTTCTGATCGATAGCGGCGACCTGGTCGAGGCAGATCGCATCCTGACCGAGGCACTGGACATTTTTCAAAAAAAATACGGGCGCGACTATCAAGGGACACAGATCGTTCTTGGCAATCTCGGCCTCATGCACATGTTGCAGGGCAATCTGGAACGCGCCGAGAACGAATTGGCGGAAGTGATGGATAAGGAAAACAAGCCCGGTCTTGCAGCGCACGATGGCTTCATCACCTTTTATCGTCTTGGCGAAGTGAAGCGCCGGCGTGGCGATACTAAGGCAGCTATCGAACTGGAATCCGACGCGCTGGCGGCGGCGCAAAAAATTCACGGTGAAAATTCGCGCTACACGGCAATGGCCCACCACTTACTGGCACTCGCGTTACGCGATCAAGGCGATACGGCCGGCGCGGAGCGCGAACTGCACGCGGCACTCGCCTCTTACGCCGGCTACATTCCGCAGGCCGAACACCCGCTGGCCGCGACCAGCCGTTACGAGCTGGGATTGTTGTTGATCCAGCGCGATGCCGACCGCCCCGAAGGCATCCGCCTGCTGACCGAGGCAACCGCCCTGCGCGAGAAATTTCTCGGCCCGGATGAACCGCGTACGAAGCAGGCGCGCGACGCTCTGAGCAAAGCGCAAAACCTCAAGAAGCATTGAAGACGGATGGCTGGATTCCATCAGTAAAAATTATGCTGAATCCTTCGCTTTCGCGACGCTCGCTGCAGAACCATATGTTCCGTTCTGGGATTGCCATATTCATCCGCATCTCACCACGCGACTATTCGTCTGGCTGAAATGCATACAGCGATTTGCGTGGCGCACCGCTGATCGCGGCAGCAAGTTTTGCTGCCTGGCTCGGCGGCAGCTCGGTACGCAGCACCGCGAACACGCGTCGGCCTTCGGCGAGTCGGCCGTCGACGCCCTCCTCTTCCGCGCCGCCGATGATCAGCACAAATTCGCCGCGCTGCTGGTTGGCATCGGCATCGAGTTTCGCCATCAAATCCGCGAGAGTGGCGTCGAGTACGGTTTCGAATAGTTTGGTCAGTTCACGCGCGAGCACGGCCGGGCGTTGTTCGCCGAACACGCTTGCCATGTCGGCCAGCGATTCGCGCACACGGTGACTGGATTCGTAAAAAATCAGCGTGCGGGTTTCGCCGCCGAGTTCGCGCAGGCGCTGGATGCGTGCGCTCGATTTCGCCGGCAGAAAACCTTCGAACACAAATCGATCGCTCGGTAATCCTGCTACCGATAATGCCGCGATCGCCGCACACGCACCCGGCACCGGCCGCACCGTGATGCCCGCGGCGCGCGCGGAGCGCACGAGGCGAAATCCTGGATCGGAAATCAGCGGCGTGCCGGCATCCGAAATCAGTGCGATATTCTTGCCCGCGAGCAGATCGGCGACGAGTTTTTCGCACTGCTCGCGCTCGTTGTGTTCGTGCAACGCGATACTGCGCGTCGCGATGTTGTAGCGCGCGAGCAAGGCATGGCTGTGGCGCGTATCTTCGGCGGCAATCAAATCGACCTCGGCCAGGATTTTCTGCGCACGCGGCGACAAATCATCGAGATTGCCGATCGGCGTGGCGACCACCCAAAGCGTGCCAATGGATTGCATGATGCGGTTTCCTGTAATGCGCGAACGCGCGCGAATTGCGTGCCCGACAGTTTACAACCTGCCGCAGCTCGATACGGCCAGACGCTTTTTCACCGATGTACGCTGCGACATTTTGGATCGGCATGAATCCAATCCGCTATCATCTGCGAACCTGCAATCCGGATGGATCACCATGACTTTATCGCCGCTAGTTTCGCCGCGCCGCTGGCCGACCCTGTTGTTGTGCATTTTGCTGGCCGGTTGCGGCAGCATCGGCACACGCGGCGACGACAGTGCCGAGGCGCAACACGCCGAACAACTGCAGCGCAAGGGCGATTTCCATGCGGCGGCGCAAGCGTGGCTCGATCTGGGCGATGCGGCGTTCGCCGATCGCGCGTATTACCACTTGCGCGCCGCCGAAGCGCTGCGTCAGGAAGGCGATCTCGAAGCCGCGGCGCGTGCGCTTGAAGACGTCAAACGGCGCAAGCTCGCCGACGATCAGATCATCCGCTACGACCTGCTCGAAGCCGAGATCGCGCTGAGCCGCAAGGATGCCCATCGCGCGGTGGAATTGCTCGGCAGCAGCGACAACGGCCTGCCGATGCCGTTGCGCCTGCGCCTGCTCGAACTGCGCGCGCGCGCGCAAGCCGCGAATGCGGATCCGATCGGCAGCGCGCGCACGCGCCTGCAACTCGATCGCTGGCTGAGCGATGGCGACCGCGAACAGAATCGCACACAGATCGTTGAAACTTTGGCCAAGGCGCCCGTAGAGGTCTTGCAGCGCCAAGCGCAGGCGTTGACCGGCAACGACCCGCTGCTGCCGTGGATCGAACGCGCGCTGCGCAAGAACGGCCAAGCCTTGCCGCAGGAAATTCCGAACCCGGCGCTACCGATCGGCACGCTGACGCCGGATCAGAACAATCGCATGACGCGCGAAGGTTACAAGCCGGTGCATCTGGTCGCGTTGTTGTTACCCACCGATGGTCCGCTGCGTTCGGTCGCGCAATCGATCCGCGATGGTTTTTTCGCAGCGTATTTTGCCGATGCGCCCGAGCAGCGTCCGGAAATCCGCAGCTACGATGCCGGGCTGACGCCGCAGGATTCCGTCGCCGCGTACCAGCGCGCGGTGAACGACGGCGCCGAGCGCGTGGCTGGGCCATTGTCGAAAGAAGCGGTCGCTGAATTATTTCGCCAAGGTAATTTGCGTGTGCCGGTGCTCGCACTAAACCATCCCGACAGCGGTGAAAATCCGCCATCCGGCAGCGTCGAATTCGGCTTGCTGCCGGACGCGGAAGGCGCGCAAGTGGCGGAACACATGATCGCGCGCGGCATCACTCGCGCTGCCATTTTTGCCGCGACCGACGAATGGGCCGAGCGTGCAGCGCTGGCGTTCCGTGCGCAATTCGAGCAACGCGGCGGGCGTATCCTCGGCGAAGCAAGAGTGCGTGATGCCGACGTCAATTACAGCAGTCCGATCAAGCAGGCGCTGGCGGATTTTTCGACAGCCAAAACCGTGCCTGCGACCACAGCAAACGATATCGACACACCGACCGTGCCGGCAGATGGGATTTTCATCGCGATGCGGCCACAACAGGCGCGTTTGCTGCTGCCGCAGGTCAAGATCGCGGGTTACAAAATGCCGGTGTTCGCGACTTCGCATGTGTATGCCGGCAGCGCCACGCAAGGGCTCGACCGCGATCTCGACGGCGTGCAGTTTTGCGATGCGCCGTGGCTGTTCGATATCGCCGCCGGCGTGCCTTTGCGCAGCGAGCTTGCACGCAATCTGCCAACCGCGCGCGGCGTGAGCGCACGCCTGTTTGCGCTAGGACTCGATGCCTACAATCTCATGCCGTATCTGGATTCTCTGCGCGGCCATCAGGAAAGTTACCAGCCCGGCGCAACCGGCCAGCTTTCGATCGACGCGTATGGCCGCGTGCAGCGCCTGCTGATCTGGGCGCAATTCGAAAACGGCAACGCGCGCGCGATCAACGGTGAATTGACCCTGAGCAGCGCACCGTAGCGCGATCGCTTCGATGCGCGCCACCGGCGATATCTGGGAAGACATCGTGCTGGCGTATTTGCAGCGTGCGAAACTGCAATTGCTGACACGCAATTACTCCAGCCGCTTCGGTGAAATCGACCTCATCATGCGCGATACGGACACGCTGGTTTTTGTCGAAGTACGTTATCGCGACCGCGCCGCGCTCGGTGATGGCGCGGCCTCGGTCGGCGCCGGCAAACGCATAAAATTGATTCGCACCGCGTCGCTGTATTTGCAGGCGCAGCCGCAGTTCGCGCAACAGCCGTGCCGGTTCGACGTGGTGTCGTGCAGTGGCACCCCACAGCAACCAAACATCGATTGGCAACGCAGCGCGTTTGATGCGTTTGCTTGAGCGCATAATTGCCGCATGAATCTCAGCGCCGACTTCCTCGCACAATTGCGCGGCCTGTTTCCAGCCGACGCCTTGCTGACCGAAACGTCCGATTGCTACGCCTACGGCTACGACAATTCGCGCGGCCAAGTCACGCCGGATGCGGTGGTATTTGCGCAGACGCACGAGCAGATATTGGCGTTGGTGCGGCTGTGTCGCGAGACGCGGGTGCCGCTGACCGCGCGCGGTCGCGGCACCAACACGACCGGCGCAACCGTGCCGATTTCAGGTGGCGTGGTGCTGTCGTTCGAACGCATGAATCGCATCCTGCGCATTGATGTCGATAACCGTTATGCGGTGGTCGAAGCCGGCGTGTTGAATGGCGACCTGCAAACCGCACTCGCGTCGCTGGGATTTTTCTGGCCGCCCGATCCGACCAGCGCACCGTTTTGCAGCATCGGCGGAAACCTGGCGTGCAACTCAGCCGGGCCGCGCGCGGTGAAATACGGCAGTCCGCGCGAAAACACGCTGGGCCTGCGCGCGATCACTGGCGCCGGAGAAGAATTTCGCTGTGGCGTTTACACCAGCAAAGGAGCCACTGGTTACGACCTTACGCGGCTGCTGATCGGTTCGGAAGGCACGCTCGCGATCATTACCGAAGCCACACTCAAACTCACGCCGCTGGCCGCGGCCAAGCGCACCATGCGCGCCACCTACGACAGTATCGAATCAGCGGCCGCCGCGGTGGCGCGCATCATGGCGCACCCGGTGACGCCATGCGCACTGGAATTTCTCGACGGTGAAGCGCTGCGTCTCGCGCGATCGCACGCGGGCGATGCGATTCCGCAAGCCGCGGCGATGTTGCTGATCGAAGTCGACGGCCAGCCGCTGGCATTGCCGGAAGCGGTCGAAGCGGTGTCGCGCGCCGCGCGTGGTGAGGGTTTGATCGAACTGATCATCGCCGAAACAGCGGCGCAAGTCGCCGTGTTGTGGTCGGCTCGCAAGGCACTGTCGCCGGCGCTGCGCAAGATCGCGCCGAAGAAGATCAACGAAGATGTGGTCGTGCCCGTTTCGCGCTTGCCCGAACTGATCGCCGGGCTGCGTACAATTTCCACAAAGTATCAAATTCCCATTGTGAACTTTGGCCACGCCGGCAACGGCAATATGCATGTGAACCTGTTGTATCAGCCGGAAAATCCGCAGCAAGCGGCGAATGCGCCCGACTGCCTGAGTGCGGTGTTCGCACTCGTGCTCGAACTCGACGGCACGCTGTCCGGCGAGCACGGCATCGGTTTGGCGAAACGCGATTTCCTGCCGCTGGCGCTCGATCCGGTCACGCTGCAATTGATGCGTCGGATCAAGGCACAATTCGATCCTGACGGCATTCTCAATCCGGGCAAACTGCTGCCGTCGGAATAAGCGCGCCGTATCATTTATTTCAACCAGTGTGCGGCCAATTGCAACACGATCAAAGCATATATTCCGGCAAGCACGTCATCGAACATCACGCCGAATCCGCCCTTGATGCGATGATCCGCCAGAGACACTGGCCACGGCTTGAGCACGTCGAAAAAGCGGAATAAAACGAAACCGGCGACGATCCAGCGCCAGTCGTGCGATGCGGCGATCAGCGCGATCCATTGGCCGACAAATTCATCCCAGACGATCACGCCGGGATCGTCGAGCTGCAATCGGCGCACGATCTTTTCGCTGGCCCAGACGCCGAGCGCAAACGCCAGTACGACGACCAGCAGATACAGCGGCAGCAGCAATTCGCGCAGAAAAAAATACGGCAACAGCGCCGCCAGCGAGCCCGCCGTGCCGGGCGCGAGCGGACTCAGACCCGAGCCGAATCCGCTCGCGATCCAGCCGGCCGGATCCGACATCAAGTGACGACGTTGCGCGGCATCGAGTGCCATCAGGCGAAGTGCTCCCAGCCACGCAGCGGCATTTCGATCTGTGCGCCGGAATCATCGGTCAGCATAATTTCACGGCCCACCACGATCTGGCCGATACGTGTCGCCGCACATCCGCTCTGCGCTAGATCCCACAACAACGCCGGTGCGCGATCCGGTTGGACGCTGAAGCACAACTCGTAATCGTCGCCACCGGCGAGTTGCAGGCGTTGCCGAGTTGGCGCATCGGCGTATTCGCCGAACGCTTCTGACATCGGCAGATCGTCCACACACACCTCTGCGCCAACGCCGCTGCGTGCGCAAATGTGGCCGAGATCGGCGAGCAGGCCATCGGAAATATCGATCGCCGCGCTCGCAACTTCGCGCAGCAACAGGCCAGCAGCGATGCGTGGCGCGGGACGATTCAGACGCCCGATCAATTCGTCTGCGCCATCCTCGCACGCCAGCACACAAGCCAATCCGGCTGCGGCATCGCCGAGGGTGCCGGTCACACAAATCCAGTCGCCGGCTTTGGCGCCGGCGCGCGTGACCGCCGCGCCGGCAGGTACAAAACCGAACACGGTGATGGTGATGCTGAGCGGGCCGCGCGTGGTATCGCCGCCGACCAGGGCGAGCTGATGTTCGCGTGCGAGCGCGGCGAAGCCGTCGGCGAACTTTTCGACCCACGGCGCATCGGCGCTCGGCAAGGTCAGCGCCAGAGTCGCCCACGCCGGATTCGCACCCATCGCCGCGAGATCGCTGAGATTGACTGCGAGCGCTTTCCAGCCGATATCGAACGGCGCGGTCTGCAGCGGAAAATGCACGCCCGCGACCAGCGTATCGGTGCTGACCACGAGCTCGTGACCGATCGGAACCGCCAGCACCGCGCCGTCGTCGCCGATGCCCAGGCGGACATCATCGCGCGCGACAGCACAACGTTCGCGAATCGTTTCGATCAGGGAAAATTCGGCCATGGCAACGGCCTCAGTATCAGCGCGGTGCGCTGCGTTCCTGCGCGCGCCAAGCAGCGGCGGCTTTGTCGAGCACACCGTTGATGTAGGTGTGGCCGTGTTCGGCGCCGAAGCGTTTCGAGACTTCGATCGCCTCGTTGATCACGACACGATACGGCACGTCGATGCGATACAACAATTCGTAGCCGGCGATGCGTAGGATCGCGCGTTCGATTGGATCGACGGCGGAAACTTCGCGATCCAGATACGGCGCATATTTTGCGTC
Organism: Pseudolysobacter antarcticus; assembly: GCF_004168365.1. Lineage (GTDB taxonomy): Bacteria > Pseudomonadota > Gammaproteobacteria > Xanthomonadales > Rhodanobacteraceae > Pseudolysobacter > Pseudolysobacter antarcticus. The sequence continues at coordinate 838,275 of NZ_CP035704.1, read as the reverse complement.
GATCTCGGCAGTGTGTTTTTCCACGCCGAGCAGCAGGTCTTCGAAATAGGCGAGATCGGCGATCTCCATTTCCTGTTCCTGGCTGAACTGCGCGATCACCGATTTCATCGAATTGCCACTGAGCTGCCACGCATAAACCGCCTGCAGCGCACGGCGCCGCGAGCGACTGCGTGCGGCGAGGTCGATCCCATCCTTGCGCGGTGCGGCCATCAGAGTTTTTTCCACAAATTGACCATCTCTAGCGCGGCCATCGCTGCATCCGCGCCTTTGTTCCCGGCCTTGGTGCCGGCACGCTCGATCGCCTGCTCGATGTTTTCGGTGGTCAGCACGCCGAACGCGAGCGGCACCCCATATGTATGTGCGGCCTGCGCCAAGCCTTTCGCCGCCTCGCCCGCCACGTAATCGAAATGCGGCGTGGCGCCGCGGATCACACAGCCGAGCGCGATGATCGCCGAATATTTGCCGCCCTTCGCGACCTGCCCCGCCACCTGCGACAACTCCCAAGCGCCGGGCACGCGGATCAGGTCAATATCGTCGTCCTTCACGCCATGCCGCAGCAGTGCATCGCGCGCGCCAGCAACGAGCGGCTCGACGATAAAACCGTTGAAACGCGCGGCAATGATCGCGAAGCGACCGGATGGGGTAATGAGTGTGCCTTCGATGATTTGCATGGGGATCGCTTTGAAAACGTCGGGGGATTATCGCAGCTTAACTCTGCGAAGCGAACTTGAGATTGTTGTATCCAGTCACGCTCGACGCGAGTGGCGCGCCACGTAATTGCGCAGCACGCTATCCATGCGCGATTGCCAGCCCTCGCCAGTGGATTTGAAATACGCCAGAACCTCCGCGCTGTAGCGCACCGATACGAGTTGCTTCGGACTCTCGGATTTGGGCCGACCACGCAACGCGCGCAGCGGAACCATGGCCTGCAATTGCTTCGGTGTGAGCGGTAGCGCATCAGGATCAGCCTTTGCCGCAGTGGTGATGGCTCGATCTTCTTTCACGCTAGGCAGCGTGATGGCAGGTCGTTTAGACAGTTTGGACATAATGTTTCACCTCACGTCGATTGGCTCGGCGCAGACTGATAATTCGTCGCAGCTCACCACGCTCCACAAAGGCTACGTAGTAGAGGATTGCAGTCTTGGGCGCGAGCGCGATCATGCGCAACTCGCCGTACTCGAAGCGATCATCGATCCACACCAGCGCCGCTTGCCAATCGAGTTCGTTCGCCAGGGCCAGCGAGACGCCATGCTTGGCTGTATTGCTTGCATCCTTGACCGGATCGAACTCGATTTTCATTTATTACTGTAGCTACACAAATGCGCTCAAGTCAAATGCAGCGAACGATCAGACCGACACATACTCCACCACTTCAAGCCCAAACCCAGCCAAACCGAGGAATCGCTTCGGTGTGCCGAGCACGCGCAACTTGTGCACGCCGAGGTCGGCGAGGATCTGCGCGCCAAGGCCGTTATTGCGCCATTCGGCGGGCGTAGCCGACGTTGCGGTTTCGGATTTTGCGGCGTCGCTTTTCTGCAAACGTGCGAGCAGGCTTTCGCCTTGTTGCGCGGCGGCGAGCACGACCACCACGCCGCGTTCGGCTTCGGCGATATGCCGCAGCGCGCCGGTGATGGTCACGCCGAGATCGTCGCGTTTGAGATGCAATACATCGGACAAGGTGTTCTGCAGATGCACGCGCGTCAGCACAGGCGCCCCGTCGGCAACGTCGCCGCGCACGAGGGCGAAATGCAGCGCATGCGTGAGCACATCACGATATCCCACAAGACGAAATTCGCCGAATTCGGTATCGACGGTTTCATCAAAAACACGCGCGACGGTTTTTTCGGTGTCGAGGCGATAGCGGATCAGGTCGGCGATCGTGCCGATCTTGAGGCCGTGCAATTTCGCAAATTCCTCGAGCTCGGGACGGCGCGCCATGCTGCCATCTTCGTTGAGAATTTCAACCAGCACGCCAGCCGGTTCAAGGCCCGCAAGACACGCCAGATCGGTTGCGGCTTCGGTATGTCCGGCGCGCATCAATACGCCGCCCGGTTGCGACGCCAGCGGAAAGATGTGGCCGGGCTGGGCAAGGTGTTCGGGCTTCGCGTCCGGGCGCACGGCGGTACGAATCGTGTGCGCGCGATCATAGGCCGAGATGCCGGTGGTGACACCTTCGGCGGCCTCGATGGTTACAGTGAAATTGGTGCCGAAACCGGAGCGGTTGTCGCTAACCATCAGCGGCAGATGCAATTGTTCGCAGCGCTGTTTGGTCAGCGGCAAACAGATCAGGCCGCGGCCGTAACGCGCCATGAAGTTGATGTCCTCGGGCCGCACCATTGATGCCGCCATGACCAGATCGCCTTCGTTCTCGCGATCTTCGTCGTCGAGAATCACGACCATGCGCCCGGCGCGAATATCGTCGAGAATTTCAGGGATGCTGTTGAAGGACATAGTGCTGATCCGATGATTTTTGTGGTCGGAATTCGACGCTGGGAAAAGTTGAAAGTCTTGCTTCGCCATCCAGAACTTCCGTCATCCTGGCACGTCACCCCAGCGCAGGCTGGGATCCAGCCCTCCAACAATCTGCCGACAAGAACTGGATTCCAGCCTGCGCTGGAATGACGGCTTATTTTTTCAATGACGCTAGTTTTTTTCAGCGATGCGCCATCAAGCAAATCCGTGTTGCCGCAAAAACTCCGCATCGACAATACTGGTTTGATCCGGCAAATCGGCGGGCATGCTGTGCAAACGCTCGACATAACGTGCGATCAAATCGACTTCGAGATTCACTGCTGAGCCGACGCGCAAGGCATGGCACGTGGTCTGCTCCTGCGTGTGCGGAATCAAATTCACGCCGAAGCGATTGGCCAGCACATCGTTGACCGTGAGGCTGACACCTTCGATGCAGATCGAGCCTTTGGCGGCGATGTAACGCGCGAGTTGCTGCGGCGCTTCAAACGTCCAGCGCTGCGAGCGACCATCGGCATGCACAGCGACAACTTTGCCGACGCCATCGACGTGCCCGGACACGAGATGACCGCCGAGCCGATCCGCCAGACGCAAGGCTTTTTCGAGATTCACCGCGGCGCCCGAAGTCAGCGCGCCGAGCGTGGTGCAGGCCAGCGTTTCGTTCGAGACATCGGCGGCGAAAGTTGCGGCATCGAGCGCGACCACGGTCAGGCAAACGCCCGATACCGCGATGCTGTCGCCGAGGCGCACATCGGAAAAATCAAGCGCAGCAGCCTGAATGCTGAGGCGCAGGTCGCCGCCGCGCGGCTCGATGCGCGTGATGCGCCCCAAGGTTTGGATGATGCCGGTGAACATACGGTAGATTCTAGGAATTGGGTCGGAGCAGCAGGCGTATATCGGGGCCGAACTGGCGTTGTTCAAGCGTGCGCCAGGTGCTGCGATCACTTATCGCGTGCAATTCCGGCAAAACCAGCAGCGGTCGCGCGCTATCGCCGAGCAGGCAGGGCGCAATATACAGCAACAGTTCGTCGACCAGATTGGCGGCGATCAACGCACCGCACAGGGTTGGGCCGGCTTCGACATGCAGCTCGTTGATTTCGCGCGCGGCGAGATCTTGCAGCATCGCGGTTAAACAGAGCCGGCCATCGTGCGTGCGATTGATTTGTTGATATTCAATGTTTGCTCGACCCGCTTTAGCTGACGTCGATAATTGTGCCGGCGTCGCATCGTGATAGACCAAGGTTGGTACGCTAGCGTCGAACAAATGTATCGCCGTCGTTACCCGCAAATCGGTGTCGAGCAGCACGCGCAGCGGCGCTTGAAACGGCGTCGTATCGGGCAAGCGTACGGTCAGGCGCGGATTGTCGGCGAGCGCCGTGCCGCTGCCAGTGAGGATCGCCGAAGACCGCGCGCGCCAGCGCTGCACGTCGGTGCGCGCGGCTTCGCCAGTGATCCATTGCGACTGGCCGTTCGCGAGCGCGGTGCGGCCATCGAGACTCATTGCGAGCTTGACCCGCAGCCATGGCCGCTGGCGCTGGATGCGCGAGAAAAATCCGCGATTGAGCTCGTACGCTTGCTCGCGCAGCAAACCGATGTCGACCGTGATTCCGGCATCGCGCAGACGTGCGATGCCACGCCCGGCGACCTCTGCAAACGGATCCTCGATCGCGACCACCACACGTGCCACGCCCGCCGCGATCAGCGCATCCGCACACGGCGGCGTGCGGCCGTGATGCGCGCAGGGTTCGAGTGTGACGTACGCGATCGCGCCATACGCGCGACCACCCGCCTCGCGCAACGCCAACACTTCAGCATGTGCCTCGCCAGCGCGCTGATGCCAGCCGCTGCCGACGATTTCATCGCCATGCGCAAGCACGCAACCGACGCGCGGATTCGGCGCTGTTGTATACAGACCGCGCTCAGCCAGGCGCAACGCGTGCGCCATGTGTTGATGATCGATGGCGCTGAACACGGTTATGTGGCTGCTGAAACGACGCGCAGTTTAGTGCCCGGCGAAACGTCCGCCGCAGCCCTTGTCGACCCACAAACCGTCGCGATCAATTCCCCAATTTTCGTCTTCGACACAACGCGTGCCGGACAATTGCTCAATCAAACGCGCGCGGCGCCAACTGACGTCACAACGCGTGAAGGCGTAACCGCTGCTGCGGCATTCGACGACTTCTTCGCGCGAACGATCATTGCGATCGCCGCGGTCACCGCGGTCGTCGTGCCGGTCACGATCGGAATGACGATCGTCGCGATCGTTTCTGGAATCCTGGCCGCGACTATCCGCGAACACACCCGCGCAGCCTTCGGATACCCAGATCGCTCCGTTATCGCGGTTGTATCCCCAATTTTGATTGACCACACATTCGGTGTCGGAGAGCTGTTGCACCAACTGCGGATGGCGGAACGGCGCTTCGCACTCGTTGTACTTGTAGCCGCTGGATCGGCATTCGACGCTGTCGTCGTCATGTCGCGCGTGCGCGGGCACCGCCATACTCAATGTGGCAACCATGAAAACTGCAACTAATGCACGCAAAAACATAATCTTCCCCTCAAGATTTACGAAGTTTAATTTCCCCGAACGAATAGTGTCGTTTGCCCAGCAAAGCGTCAACCGCAACGATGCCCGGCTTGCGAAGTCCGTTCGACCTGCGCGACTTTTTTGTCGCCATGTCCAGCACATCCGCAGGAAAGTTTCTCCAGCGCCAAACATGCTGCGATCTTGTCGTCAGCCGTCTGAACGCTTGCCGACAAAAATCGCCGACGCGGGTTTTCCGCGGTTCGGATGCAGCGGTTCGTTCAGCTCGACCAGTTCGAGACCGTGCGCGACAAACAACTCCACCCACGATGCCAGCGTGCGGAAATACCACGGCGCCGGATCGCTGAAATCGCTGCCGAATCCGGCCCACGATCCTGCACGCCAACCGTCGACATACGGCGATTCACCACACGCTTGCAGCGGATGAATGGTCTGCACGACAAACACACCGCGCGGCTTCAACAGTGCGCGCATAGCGGCAAACAATCGTGCCACCGAATCTTCGCCGAGCAGCGAAAAGTTCGCCACGATCAAATCGAAGCGCTCGTGCAGTTTTCCGGCAGCGAGGTCTTCATACGACATCACCTCGAATCGTCCGCCAGCGCCACGCGCTTGTTCGATCAACGCTGGCACGGCATCGACACCGAGCACGTGTTTGCCACGCGCAGTCATTTCGCGCGCGAGCCAGCCTTCGCCGCAGCCGAGGTCGAGTACGGAAGTGCCCTCGTGCCTCAGTACGGTATCGATGATCGCCTGATTGGTAATAAGCGTGCGGCTTTCGATCTGCCCGGCGCGGATGGCCTCGCCCCACGCGGTGGCGTTGGTGTTCCACGAATCGACGATTTTCTCGTCGCTAAACGGCGCGCCGGACATGCGCCGAATCAGGCTTTGCGCGTGATGTTTTGCACGTTGCCGAGCAAGGGCAATTGCAGGCCTTCGATCTCGGGCAGATCGCGTTCGAGTTTTTCGATTTCCTCGCGGAACGCCTGTACATCCTCGAAGCGCCGATACACCGAAGCGAAACGCACGTAAGCGACTTGATCGAGACGTTTGAGCTCGTCCATCACCCACTCGCCGACGCGGCGCGACGGAACTTCACGTTCGTTCACGCCGCGCAACTGGCGCACGACTTCGCGCAGCACGTTATCGACCGCATCGCTGCTGACCGGGCGCTTTTGCAACGCACGTTCAAGGCCAATGCGCAGCTTGCGTTCATCGAATGCTTCGCGTCGGCCATCGCTTTTCACCAGCGCCGGCAATTTTATTTCCGCAGTTTCAAAGGTGTTGAATCGCTCGCTACACTGCTCGCACTCGCGACGGCGGCGAATCGTCGCGCCGTCTTCCGAAACGCGCGAATCTATCACGCGCGTGTCTTCGTGCTGGCAGAAGGGACAATGCATTTAGCGCAGCGCTTTTATCCGTACACCGGAAACTTGCGGCATTGCGCCGTGACGTTCTCGCGCACCTTGGCGATGACGGCATTATCCGCGGTCGCATCGAGCACGTCGCAAATCCAGTTCGTGAGTTCGATGCAATCGGCTTCGAGATAACCACGCGTGGTCACCGCCGGTGTGCCGATGCGCAAACCGGAGGTAATGAATGGCGAGCGCGGATCGTTCGGCACGGCGTTTTTGTTGACCGTGATATGCGCCTTGCCGAGCGCGGCTTCGGCATCCTTGCCGGTGATGTCGCGACCGATCATGTCGATCAGCATCAGATGATTTTCGGTGCCGCCGGACACGATCTTGTAGCCGCGTTCGATAAAGGTTTTTGCCATCGCCTTGGCATTCTTCACGACTTGCTGCTGGTAGGTTTTGAACTCGGGTTCGAGTGCTTCCTTGAACGCCACGGCCTTGGCCGCGATGACGTGCATGAGCGGGCCGCCCTGGATGCCAGGGAAGACGATCGACTGCAATTTTTTCTCTAGTTCTTCACTCGCGTTGGCGACGATGAAACCACCGCGCGGGCCGCGCAAGGTCTTGTGTGTGGTCGAGGCGACAATGTGCGCGTGCGGCACCGGATTCGGATACACACTGGCGGCGACCAGACCGGCGACATGCGCCATGTCGACGAACAGATACGCACCCACCTTGTCGGCAATCGCGCGCAGACGCGCCCAGTCCATGAGCTGCGAATACGCGCTGAAACCACCGATCACCATCTTCGGTTTGTGTTCGATCGCGAGCCTTTCGACTTCGTCGTAATCGACCAGCCCGTGCTCGTTGACACCGTATTGCACGGCGTTAAACAGCTTGCCGGAAATATTGACCTTGGCGCCATGCGTGAGATGACCGCCGTGCGCAAGCGACATGCCGAGGATCGTATCGCCGGGCTGCAACAGCGCCAGATACACGGCCTGATTTGCCTGCGAACCGGAATGTGGCTGCACATTCGCGTAAGTCGCGCCGAACAATTGCTTGAGCCGCGCGATCGCGAGTTTTTCGGCGACATCGACGTATTCGCAACCGCCGTAATAACGCTTGCCCGGATAACCTTCAGCGTATTTGTTGGTCAGCACGCTGCCTTGCGCTTCCATCACGCGCGGACTGGCGTAGTTTTCCGAGGCGATCAGTTCGACATGATCTTCCTGGCGCTGGCGTTCGTCGGTTATGGAGCGCGCGAGTTCATCATCGTAACCGGCGATCTTGCAATCCTTGGGAAACATCCGTGGCCTCGTGAGTTGTGCGGGTAGCCCGAAAGTGTAGCGGCGGGGGCGCGATGCCGCCAGCGGACAGCTTTGATAATTTTAACTGACAATATTTGACATCTGTCATTCCAACTATTATTGTTCGTCGCACCTTCCTGCCGTCAACACGGAGCACATCATGCAAATGCGTCAACTCGGTAAAACAGGCCCCTCGGTTTCTGCGCTGGGATTAGGCTGCATGGGCATGTCCGACATGTACGGCGGCGCAGATCGCGGCGAAAGCATCGCCACCGTGCATGCGGCACTGGATGCCGGCATCACCCTGCTCGATACCGGCGATTTCTACGGCATGGGCGACAACGAAATGTTGCTGCGCGAGGCGTTGCATGGCAGGCCGCGCGACAGTTATCAGCTCAGCGTCAAATTCGGCGCGCAGCGCGGCCCCGATGGTCAGTGGCACGGGTACGACACGCGTCCCAGCGCGGTCAAAACCGCACTCGCCTACAGCCTCAAACGCCTCGGCGCGGATTACATCGATATCTACCGACCCGCGCGGCTTGATCCCGCCGTGCCTATCGAAGAAACCGTCGGCGCCATCGCGGACATGGTCAAGGCCGGTTATGTGCGTCATCTCGGCTTGTCGGAAGTGGGCGCGGAAACCATTCGTCGCGCACATGCCGTTTTGCCGGTGAGTGATCTGCAGATCGAATATTCACTGATCTCGCGCGGCATCGAAGCCAGCATCCTGCCGACCTGTCGCGAACTCGGCATCGGCGTGACGGCCTACGGCGTGTTATCGCGCGGTTTGATCAGCGGGCACTGGTCGAAGGATCGCGCGACCACATCGCGCGATTTTCGCCAGCACAACCCGCGCTTCCAAGGCGGGAATCTCGATCACAATCTCGAGCTGGTCGAGCTGCTGCGTGTCATCGCGGAAGAGCGCGGCGTGAGCGTCGCCCAGCTCGCCATTGCTTGGGCGTTGGCACGTGGTGAAGACATCGTGCCGCTGATCGGCGCGCGCACGCGCGCACGTCTGACCGAGGCATTCGGCGCACTCGATCTGCACCTGGACGCACAGGATTTGGCCGGGATAGAACAGAGTGTACCCGCCGATGCCGCAGCCGGTGATCGCTACAACGCGCAGGGCATGAAGATGCTGGATAGCGAGCGCGCCGCAGGCTAATTCGATTGGCGCGAGCGAGCGATTGCACGATAAGAAATAACTCTTACCGCGCATGCCGACAGCCGCGAAAACCGTTGTCCCGTGCAATCACAAATGAGGAAACATCATGTACGCAATCATGGGTGTAACCGGCCAGGTTGGCCACGCCACGGCGACGCATTTATTGCGCGGCGGTCACGCCGTTCGCGCCATCGTTCGCGAGCACGCCAAAGGCGAGACATGGCTTGAAAAAGGTGCTGAAGTCGTCGTCGCTGACTGGTCGGATGCCGAAGCCTTGCGCGCAGCATTCGAGAATGTCGAGGGTGTGTTTGTGATGCTTCCAGCCAACTTTGCGCCGGCGCCGGGCTTGTCCGAAGCTCGTGCATTGCTGCATGTATTAAGCACTGCGTTGAGCGCTGCAAAGCCGCCAAAATTGGTGGCTTTGTCCTCAGTCGGTGCGCAGCATTCGCACGGGCTGGGCCTCATCACCCAACTCAATCTGCTTGAGCAGGCTCTGGATGAATTGCCGATACCGCGCGCCTTCGTGCGTGCCGCATGGTTCATGGAAAACCTGACATGGGACATCGCATCGGCGATGAATGTCGGTGAGTTCAGCAGCTATCTGCAACCGATCGACCGCGCGATTCCGATGGTGGCAACGGACGATATCGGACGTGTGATTGCGCAAACGCTGAGCGAGACCTGGAGCGGGCGCCGCGTGATCGAAATCGAAGGCCCGCAAAGTTACGCACCGCTGGATATGGCGGGCGCACTCGGTTCGGCCTGTGGTCGCGTTATAAAGACCATCGCAGTGCCGCCGCAAACCTGGGCCGCCCGGTTCGCCGCCGAAGGCACGCCGCCGGAACGCAGCGCACCACGCATCGAAATGCTGGAAGGTTTCAACAGCGGCTGGATCGACTTCGAGCGCACAAACACGGAACATGTGCGATCAGACACGTCGTTGCAGACTGTCGTCGATAGTCTCGTGGCCCGCTGGAAACAAACGTGACCGAATCCGTACTCACCGTCGAACGCATCCTCGTTGCCGCCGAAGACGTGCTGCGCCGTTACGGCCCGAGCAAGGCGACTGTGGTGGACGTGGCGCAGGCGCTCGGCGTAAGCCACGGCAGTGTATATCGGCATTTCGCCAGCAAGGCGGCGTTGCGCGATGCGGTGTTGCGCGGCTGGCTCGAACGCGTTTCCGCGCCGTTGCAGGCGATAGCCGCCAATCGAAAAACCACGCCGGAACACCGCCTGCGTGCATGGCTCAGCGCGCTGCGCTCGGTGAAGCGTGAAAAGCTGCTGGGCGATCCCGAGCTGTTCGCCACTTACAACGCACTGGCTAACGATGCACGCGAAGTAGTCGGCGAACATATTTCGCAGCTGCTGGCGCAGATCGAGCTCATCTTGGCCGCTGGTGTGGCCGACAAAAGTTTCCGCGAAGTCGATGTGACGAGTACGGCGCTGGCGATATTCAATGCCACGTCGCGCTTTCACAACCCGGCGATGTCGTACAAGTGGGCGGGGGCCGGCGAAGACGCCGCGTTTGCGACCTTGCTGGATTTGCTGCTGCACGGCCTGACCACGGCGCGCAATCGATAACGTGATAAAACCTTGCGGCTTCGGCTAAATCCGTCGCCGCGCGGCGCTTGCAGCCGCTATAATGCCGACCATCTGCGACAAATTGAAAACCGGAGCGTCAGTTCTGACGTACCGATTGCCGCGCACGCCCCGGAGGCACCATGCAATACATCTACACCATGATCGGCGTGAGCAAAACTGTTCCGCCGAAACGCGAAATCATCAAGGATATTTCGCTGAGCTTTTTCCCCGGCGCGAAGATCGGCCTGCTCGGCCTGAACGGCTCGGGCAAATCCACCGTGCTGCGCATCATGGCCGGCGTCGATACCGAGTTCAACGGCGAAGCACGGCCGCAGCCGGGCACCAAAATCGGTTACCTCGCGCAGGAGCCGCTGGTCGATTCCGACAAGACCGTGCGCGAGATCGTCGAGGAAGGCGTGGCCGAGGTGATGCAGGCACAGGTCGATCTCGAAAAAGTCTATGCCGCGTATTCGGATGAAAATGCCGATTTCGACAAGCTCGCTGCCGAACAGGCGCGGCTGGAAAATCTCATCAATGCCGCCGATGGTCATAACCTCGATCGCACTTTGGAGATTGCCGCCGATGCGCTGCGCCTGCCGCCGTGGGATGCCAAGGTCGGCAATTTGTCCGGCGGCGAAAAGCGCCGCGTCGCGTTGTGTCGCCTGCTGTTGTCGAAGCCCGACATGCTGCTGCTCGACGAACCGACCAACCATCTTGATGCTGAATCGGTGGCGTGGCTTGAACACTTCCTGCAGAGTTACCCGGGCACCGTGGTCGCGGTCACGCATGATCGCTATTTCCTCGACAACGCGGCCGAGTGGATTCTCGAACTCGATCGCGGTCGCGGCATTCCGTGGAAGGGCAATTACACGTCGTGGCTGGAGCAGAAAGGCGATCGCCTGAAGCAGGAAGAATCGGGCGAATCGGCACGCCAGAAAGCGCTCAAGCACGAACTCGAATGGGTGCGCTCAAACGCCAAGGGCGGCCGCTCGAAAAACCGCGCACGTCTCGCGCGTTTCGAGGAACTGAACTCGCAGGATTACCAGAAGCGCAACGAAACCAACGAAATCTATATCCCGCCCGGCGAGCGTCTCGGCGACAACGTGATCGAGTTCAAGAACGTCACCAAGTCGTTCGGCGATCGTGTATTGATCGACGATCTCAGTTTCAAGATTCCACCGGGCGCGATCATCGGCATCATCGGCCCGAACGGCGCCGGTAAATCAACCCTGTTCCGCATGATGATCGGCAGCGAGAAACCGGATTCCGGCGAGATCACGATGGGCCAGAGCGTCAAGCTCGCCTACGTCGACCAGTCACGCGATGCGCTCAATGCCGAGAACACCGTGTGGAAGGAAATTTCCGGCGGCGCCGAAATCATCACGATCGGCAAATACGAAACCCAGTCGCGCGCCTACATCGGCCGCTTCAACTTCAAAGGCGCGGACCAGCAGAAGATCGTCGGCCAACTTTCCGGCGGTGAACGCGGGCGTTTGCATCTGGCCAAGACTTTGATGAGCGGCGGCAACGTTTTGCTGCTCGATGAACCGTCGAACGATCTCGACGTGGAAACCCTGCGCGCGCTCGAAGATGCGATGCTCGAATTCCCGGGTTGCGCCGTGGTCATCTCGCATGATCGCTGGTTCATGGATCGCATCGCCACGCACATTCTGGCGTTCGAGGGCGATTCGCACGTTGAATTTTTCCCGGGCAACTACAGCGAATACGAAGCCGACAAAAAGCGCCGCCTCGGCAACGATGCCGATCAACCGCACCGCATCAAATATCGCAAATTGGTCTGATCACAGCGAACCGCGAAATCATGATTGAGTGGCGCGCATGTGCGGCGCCGCTCAATCGTCGCTGTTCGGATCCATTCCCGGAAACAATACTTCGGTAAATCCGAAGCGCGAAAAATCGGTGATGCGCATCGGATAAAGTGTGCCGATCAGATGATCGCATTCGTGCTGCACCACGCGCGCATGAAAATCTTCGGCGAGTCGATCAATCGACGCGCCGAATTGATCGAAGCCTGAATAACGAATCTGCGCGTGGCGACTGACCACGCCGCGCAATCCCGGCACCGACAGACAGCCTTCCCAGCCTTCTAGCATGAGTTCGGACAGCGGCGAGATCTGCGGATTCAGCAGCACCGTTTGCGGCACCGGCGGCGCGTCGGGATAACGCTCGTTATGCTCGAACCCAAATACCACAACCTGCAGATCGACGCCGATCTGCGGCGCGGCCAAACCCACGCCGTTGGCTGCGCGCATGGTGTCGAACATGTCCTGCAACAGCTCGTGCAGTTCCGGCGTATCGAACCGTGTCACCGGCTTGGCGATCCGCAATAAACGCGGATCGCCCATCTTGAGAATTTCCCGAATCACCGTGTTTTGCTCCGCAGGTTTGTATGCGCCGACGCTACGCCGCAGACGTTGAGAAATCCACTCAAGCGGCGCGCCGTTGTCGCCGCATCGAGAAGATCAGTCGCGGCCAGACGATCACAAAATGCGCCCAGATACCGAGCCAGACGATCGCGCGCAATAACGGATTGCGTGCCGCCGGATCAAACTTGCGAAACCAGCGCCACATGCCGTGATGTTTGTGGCGTGCGACGAAAACCGGGCGATGGCGACTCGAACTGCCCTGGCGATGAATCACGCGCAGATCGCTGGCGAACAACACGCGATAACCGGCGTCGCGCACGCGGCGGCACAAGTCGATATCTTCGCAGTGCAGAAAATAACCGGGGTCGAATCCGCCGATTTTTTCGAAGACCTCGCGCGACACGAACATCAAGGCGCCGGATACCGCTTCGACATTTTCGACCGATGCATTTTTCGCTGCAGCAAGCGGCGGCATTTCGACGCCCTGCAAGGCGGGCCAGCGATTTTCCCAGCGCGACAATCCACTGAAACTCATGAGTGCGCGACGCAGCAGCGGATCGCGGCGGCGGATCGCGCGCGCCGGCCGGCCATCGGGTTCGCAAATGCAGACCCCGATCAGGCCGACATCGTTTTGCTGCGCCGATACATCGCGCAGTCGCGCGATGCTGTCTGCCTCGATAAAACAATCCGGATTGAGAAAAAGTACGGCATCGCCGCGAGCTTGGGACGCGGCAAGATTGCACGCCGGGCCGAAGCCGAGATTCTTTTCGTTGCGCAAAATTCGCAGACGGTCGTCAGCGGCGAATCGCTGCTGCAATCGCTCGATCGCGCCATCAGTGGAGGCGTTGTCGGCGACGATCAACTCGATCCGCGCGGAGCTCGCGAGCACACGCGCCACGCAGGCTTCAAGCGTCGCGCCGCTGTCGGCGGCAACGATGATGATACTGGTCAACGCGGGCACGGATGAAGCCGGGGAAATTTCATCGCCGGATCGACTGCGCGCGCGCTGATCACAATCCCGCGAGCAACTTGTCGCCTTGCTCGTGCGCGTGTTGCCACAACGCCGGCCACACAGCGTACGCATCGGCGAGCTGGCGCAATTCGCTACTCAGCGCATCGGCGCAATCGCGCTCGCTGCTTGCATCATCCCAGTCGGCCAGACGCGGCGCCGATTTCGTCGTCAGCGCCTTGCCATTCGCCTGGACGATGGCGCGCATGTCGGCTTCCCAATACACCGGCGCATCCTTCGCGCCTTCGAGTTGTTGCTGCAGACGTTCGATCAAATCGGCGCGCGCGAAACTCAGATATTCGCGCAGATGCGCGATCCTTTCGCGCTCGGTCGCACTGGCCAGATCGCGCAGAACTTCGGCCAACAAATGCATGCGTTGGCCCGGATCGCCGGCACGATGACTCGGCACCTGGCGCTGGATGAAATCGCATAGGAAATGATTGAAACGCGGCGTGTGCGCCTGCATGGTTTTGTCCGAGCGCGTGCGTTCCGATTCTTGCACATGGCCGATCGATAACGGCAATTCCATCACCACCGAATCGGGATGACAAAAGCTCGTGCCGACGCTGAACAGCCCGTCTTCGCCACGACCCAACGGGTTGGTACACGGCAACATCAGGCTGTTGTCGAACACGAACGGCGAGAAAAATACGGCGCTCGATACACGCGCTTGCGGCACGCCGTACCAGAGATTGCGCGACTCGACGTTGCGCAAATAGCTGTCGCGATCACGCCAGAAATCGGCGCGGCTTTCGGCATCGATTTGATACATCCACGCCCCCGATTCGGTGCGTGACGCGCCGTACGTGCCTTGCAGCGTGCTGATAACGTGTGCTTCCGGCGAGAGCAGACTCAGCCGACTCAGATTCAAGCCACGCAGCGCTTGGCGATCGAGGCGAAACGCTTCATTGGCGCTCAGCGCGCCGAGCGACTGGCCGCAGGCTTCGAGGTGCAAGGCGAACGGATCTTCGCTGACTTCTTCGCCCGCACCTTGCGCGCCGTCGAAGTTGCGGTAGAAGCGCGCGAAGGATTTGCCGTTTGGATCGGGATCGAGTCCGCTGCGTGCGCTTTCGAACCGCCGCAGTGGCAGGCGCTGATCTTCGTCGAACAAGGCCATACGCGCACCGGCCGACAACAACAGAGCGAGATTCCAGCCGCGACCGCCACCGAAACGCGGCTCGGCTCCGCGCTCGAACAAATGCGGCAGGATCGCGCGGCTTTGCGGCAACGCCTTCTGCAGACGTTCGGCTAGTTTGCGGCGCTCGCCCGCGCCGATATGGCTGACTTTGCAGCCCGTGCTGCGCGCGAATTCACGCAACAGATCGCGCTGGCGATTGATGTTTTTTTCGTCGACCGAATCGTCGAGTAAAACGTAGTGCCGGCCCGCACGAAAACGCCGTTCGTAATCGGTCAAGGAAATCAGCAAACGCTCAAGCTGCGCCGGTCGATCGCAGGCGCGAATGAAGATCGCCCGCAACGGCGCTTGCACGCGTGGTGCGACGTTGGCGAGCTCGGTGATGAAATCTTTTTCCGCGACCATCAGGCCACGCTTGATCAGGCTTTCGAGCACGCGCTGCATGCCTTCGCGCTGATTGCCGAGATTCGGAATCGTGGTGAGAATACGCGCGATATGTTCGTCCAGCGTGCGGAACTCGCGGCACTGATCCATCGCCTGCAAAACCTGGAAGGTCATGACGTGCGGCTCGCCATCGCGCTTGGCCATGAACACACATTCGCTGGACGACAGCGAGGCGACAAAACCATCGACCGAGGCATACAGCGGCGCATTCGGATCAGGCCGCACCGCAGCGGTTGCGCCGACCGGAACCGCACCATAGTTGATTTGATAATCCACGTTCTTTTCCATGAAAATTTTTCGCTGTGAATAGCGGCGACTAACGCCAGCCGCGCCACCATGGGCGCGGTTCTTTGATGCTGCTGGCGACGTGCGGTTCCGCAGTTACCGCCCGCGCCGCCGGCAATTTTGCGGTTTCGTTGCGCAGCGTATCGAGCTCGGCCTCGAGCTCGGCGATGCGTCCGCCAGCGGCCATGTTCTTGCGGACTTCGTGATTGTAATGCGCGTATACCGATTCTTCGCGGTCGCCGAATAACGCGAGTCCCGGCAATGACAACGGCAGCTCGCGTTTGCTGCACACGGCGATGAAATACAGCGGTGCGTAATCGAGACTTTCGCTGATGTCGAGACCATCCTGCGCCGCGGTGGCAGCAATATGTCCAGAGGCTTTGGCATCGCCTTCATCCAGCGCCCATAGCACCGACTGGAACAGCAGTTTCTGCCCATACAATCGCACTGCCGGAAAATATCGCCGCAGCAAAACCAGCAACTCATCGCGGTACAGTTCGCGCACATGGAATTCGTTGCGGAATCCGGAAATATCGCTGTAGGTGAGTTTGTCCGGCGAGGAAATCAGCAGCACGCCGTCATCGCTCAAAACTCGCGCAAATCCCGCGACAAGTTCATCGTGGGCATGCACATGTTCGAGTGTCTCGAACGACGTCACGACATCGAAAGACGCCGCCGGCAAATCCAGCGCGGTGGCGTCGCCTTGCGCAAAACGCAGATTTGTCTGCGCGCCGTAACGCGCGCGCGCGTGCTCTACGGCTGAGTCCGAAATATCCACGCCCAACACGGCTTGCGCCACGCCGGCGAGCATCGCCGAACCATAACCTTCACCACACGCAGCGTCGAGCACGCGCTTGCCTTGCACCAGTTCACGCGCAAATGCATAACGATGCCAGTGCTCATACCAGATCTCGCGCTGACACTCCGGCGTGAAACGCTCGCCGTTGAATTCCAGCGGGGGTGTATTCACCGTACTCATGACGTTGTATCGACCTTGCCGCCGCTCAAGCTTGGCAAAATATCCGGGGTAATCCAGACGTGCGGCAGGCGCACGAGGCCGAGCTCGCGCGCATTGCCGCGGATGGTCAATCCACGCTCGATCGTATCGAACATTCGCACGCCTTCCGTATCCAGTGCATGCATGCGCACGGTGTAACCGCCAGGTAGCAAACATAGAGCGGGGAGGCGCACCTCGGCCATGTAGATCCCGGGCGATTGCAAAGTCACCTCGGCGCCGTCCATCTCGGTGCTGACGCCATACACCGGCGTGCTGTCGGCGCGCGCGATGCCGAGCATCACCACCGGCACACGACCATCGCGTGAATGTACCGTGGCGCGCACACGCAACTCTTCGCCGTGTTCGAGCAATAGCGGCATTTCGTGCGACTCATCGTTGAGCCAGACATCGAGCAAATGAAACTCCATACCCTGCGCTTCGACCACGGCGCGCTGCGGCGCCTGTGTGGTGTTTTTTCGCTCGTGATAGGACAGATAGGCCTGCGTCACATCGAACACATCGCCTTGTGCCGAGATCACGCCGCCTTTCAGCCAGATCGCGTGCTTACAGAGTTTCTGGATGTGATACATGCTGTGCGACACCAGCAGCAAGGTGCCGCCGGTTTCGAGATATTCCTCGATCCAGCGCACGCATTTTTTCTGGAACGATTCATCGCCGACGGCCAGCACTTCATCGGTGATCAGCAGATCGGGCCGTGTCGCCGCGACCACCGCAAATCCGAGCCGCACCACCATGCCGGATGAATAATGTTTTACCGGCTCGTCGATGTAATGACCGATGTCAGCGAACTCGATGATTTCCGGCAGTCGTTGGCGGATTTCGTCGCTGCTCAAACCGTATAACGCGGCACTCATCGCAATGTTTTCGCGGCCGCTGTATTCGGGATGAAAGCCCGCGCCAAGTTCGAGCAACGCGCCGATACGGCCATGCACCTTGACGTTGCCGCCGCTCGGTGTGAGCACGCCGGAAATCAGTTTCAACAAGGTCGATTTGCCAGCACCGTTTTCGCCGATCAACCCAACCGACTGACCGCGCCACACTTCGAGATTGATGTCGTGCAATACCGTAGTCGCATCGACCTCACGACGCCCGGCCAACAAGCGCAGCAAGGCGCGCAGGCGATCGCTGCGATGAAAAACCTTGGGATAGGATTTGCTCAGGCCATGTGCCTGAACCAGCAAGCCGGTTTTCGCGGACTGCTTCACAGGAAATCCTCGAAATGCGAGTCGAGCCGGCGAAACACGACAATGCCCAACGCCAGCACCGCGAGCGCCACGATCAGAGCCGCGAAACACGCGCCAGGCGCGATCGACTCGGAACCGAGCAACAACGCGCGCATCTGCTCCGGGTAATAGCTGAACGGGTTGAACCCCATCCAGTCGCGATACGGCTCGGGCAAGATTTCGCGCGGATAGAATATCGGCGAGGTGAATTGCCACAACATCATCAGTTGGGTCAACACTTGGCCAAGATCGCGCACAAAAACCTGCAGCGCCGAGAACAGAAAACCCAGTCCCAGTACGAGCAGCGCCATCTGCAAATACACCAGTAACGCCAACGGCAACATGATCAAATTGATCGGCGTACCCCACAGTGCCATCGCAATACAAATCGCGATGAAACCGAGCAGGTGCAAGGTCAAACTCGCGCCGACACTGGCGATCACGAGCACTTCGCGCGGCAGCGCCACCTTGCCGATCAGGCCGGCATTTTCCGGCAACACCGTGGTGCTGCGTGTGATCGCTTCGGAGAACGCGATCCACGGCCACAAACCCATCACCAGAAACGGAACAAAACCGATAGCGACCGCATTCTGCGCGCCCGCCTTGAAAATCGGTACAGCCTTGAAGATGTAGACGAATACAAAACTGTAGACCGCAAGCTGCATCAGCGGCTGCAACAGTGCCCACAGGCCGCCACTGAAACTGCCGAGGTAGCGATTGCGGATTTCGCGACGCGTGAAGTTAAGCGCCAGACTGAGTGCGCGCATGCGGTGATTATTCAAAAGTGTGCGGCGCCAGGCCTGAGCCGCGCATTATCGCCGACATGGCGCGCTGGAGCCAGCCACAGGCTGAAATCTCGTTCAGTGTTCGAGATAAGCCGCCCCGCCCAACTGGTGCACTTGGCGTTCGACCCAAGCAGCATGGCGCAATACGTAAGGCGTCGGCGGATCGATATGGTAACGGCGCGGACTCGGCAGCAGCGCAGTCAATAACGCGGCTTCATGCGCGCTCAGCGCACTCGCAGGCTTGTGGAAATAAATACGGCTGGCCGCCTCGGCGCCATAAATACCGTCACCGAATTCAGCGATGTTCAGATACACCTCAAGGATGCGGCGCTTCGGCCAGCACAACTCGATCAACACCGTGAAATAAGCTTCCAGCCCCTTGCGCACAAAGCTGCGCCCGCCCCAGAGGAACAGGTTTTTCGCGACCTGCTGCGAAATCGTGCTGGCGCCGCGCAATTTTTCTCCCGCGTCGGCTTCATCGAGCGCATCTTGAATCGCCTGCACGTCGAAGCCGTGATGGATCGGAAATTTCTGATCTTCGGAAGCGACCAGTGCAATCGGCAATTCGTTGCCCGCCTGCTGCCATGGAATCCATTGGTAACGCAGATGAAAATCCCGCTCTCCAGCGGCATGCGCATGGATCCAGCGACCGAGCATGAACGCACTCGTGACCGGCGGCACAAACCGCAGCACCAACACAATCAGCGACGTCAACAGCAGCCACGACAGCGACAAACGCCAAGTCCAGCGCCAGATACGCCGCCATGCGCCGCGCGGCTTGGTAATGCTGGGTGATGTCGAGTTCATGAAGGTAATCGGGCTGCCAACGATGCGGCCATGATCGCATCGTCGATCCTGTCCCGCGAGGACTTGCAATCCTTGTCACGACCTCCACCAATGAGGGTCAACTTTCGCACGCGGGATCGAGCATGGCCGACAATTCTGATTTTCTGCAACGTTTCATGCTCGAGAACGCGGGCGTTAGCGGAGCCATGGTGCGGCTTGAATCCACTTGGACTCACGTGCGCGAGCGTGCCGACTATCCGCCATCGGTCGCGAGAGTGCTTGCGGAAACCCTGGCCGCCAGCGCCTTGTTCACAGGCAACATCAAATTTCAGGGTCGGCTGTCAATCCAGCTCAAAGGCGGTGAAACCCTGCCGCTGGTTTTCAGCGAATGCACCCATGAAGGCCGTTTGCGCGGCCTGGCGCGCTGGCAGGACGAGATAGCCGCGGATTTCCCGGTCGGCAGCAGCGGTGTGGTTGTGGCAATCACGATCGAGCATGCAGACAGCCAGTTGCGCTCGCAAGGCCTGGTCTCGGTCGAGGAGAATGCCAGTCTGGCCGCCGCGTTCGAGCAATATTTCGATCGTTCCGAACAATTGCCAACGCGTTTATTGCTCGCGAGTGACGGCATTCGCTGCGGCGGTATCATGCTGCAACGCGTCGCCAGCGCGGGCGGTCACGATGCAGTGGTCGATGCCGATGCGTGGAACCGCGTCAACCATTTGCTGGCCACGTTGAGTGCCGAGGAATTGCTCAACCTGCCTGCCGAGATTCTCCTGCAACGCGTGTTTCACGAAGAAGACGTACGGTTGGCGGCGCTACGCCCGCTGCATTTTGGCTGCAGTTGCTCGCGCGAGCGCGTCGGCGGCATGCTGCGCGCACTTGGCCACGACGAAGCTCTGGCCGCGGTGCGCGAAGACGGTACGGCGGAAGTGATCTGCGAGTTCTGTAACACCAGCTATCGCTTCGACAGCGTCGATATCGAGCTATTGTTCAGCGATCAGCCAGTATCACCCGCCCCGCGCACCAATCAATAAATGTGAGTAACCGCACAAAGTTCTTGCACGAACTTGTTAATTTTTAATTGGAATTCAGTTATACTCGCAGCCAAAATAGGCGTTTGTAAGGGGTCTCGCTGATGGAACTTGGTCAGCGGGGAACAGTCTCAGCAACGCACAAATAAAAGTTAGATGGGTGTTATGCGTCGTTTTCTCGTCACCAGCTTGATGCTTGGCCTGCTGCCGTGGTTAACCCACGCGCAAAACGCGCCTGTGCCATCGCATGGCGAGGTCGCACCGGGTTATTCGCTGAATATTGCCGATGTTTTGCGCGCTGCAAATACCACACCAAAGACCAGCGGCGCGCCACAACTGATGCCGGTGTTCCGCTCCCAGGACGGTCGCTTGCTCGCGCTGGTAGCGTTGTCGGCGCCAAGCAGCGGCCCGCTGCGGCCCGCCTCGCCGCAAATCGGCGCGCCTACCGACTGGCGTCTGGTAGATATCACCGGGGCTGTTAGTGGCAATATCGGCTTGCGGCTCGGTGAAAACTACAACTACAACGTGAATGTAGGCCTCGGCGAACGTTTGCTGACTACGCCGACCACGGCCGCGAGCCTCGAAGTTTCGTGCGTTCCTGGCGCCAATTCGACATTGGGCCTGCCATGCTGGGCATCCGCGATCGGCGGCAGCAATACCCCAGTTATTGCCAGCGAATACAACGCCGTCATCGGCGCTGGCTGGTCTAATAACAGCAACTTCGGTCTCGACATTACCTACAATATGTCATGGCTGAATGGGGCTAGCACGCCGTTTTCGCATATCACTCCGGCTGCAGCCGATCTGTTTAGCCCGGTGACGGATGATCCGATCGCCTCCGCGTTGCCTAATATTATTGTTCCCGGAACCGCAGGCTATACCTCTGGCCTGGGCTCCACTCTCGCCGCGCACGCGCATTGGTGGCCGAGCATCGAAGACAATATCGATATCGGCGCCAGCTTGAGCCGCATCCAACTCAACGCGCTGGGATTCAATCCCGAACTGAGTTTCAATCAGGCAGCTCTCAGCTTGGGCCTGAATCACGGAGCGCTCAGTGGCGTGGTCATCGGTCGTGTGATAACCCCTGCTGCCCCGGTCAATATCGGCCAGCACTTCTCCGCGATTGATCTCGGTGTTTCGTGGCGTACGCCTTGGCAGGGCCAGCTCAGCATCGGCACGCAAAACCTGTGGTCCAGTGGCACCCCGCCGTTATCGCTTACTCCTGCTGCGCGCGATCCCGATGCAACACAAGCGCGCATGCCGTACGTGCAATATCATCAGGACCTCTGATTTCTCGGCACGGATTAACCTCTCGCCCGGGCCCCAGGGCTCCAGCTCGCAGCATAAGCGAGACTAATTATCCCGAACGACCTGCTCGCGAGCGTGTCTGCCCAGCGCAATCCTCGCGTTTCCTCCAGCCGCTGCAGCAACTGTCAGCAGGCGTCCAACATCGTCAAGCATTTACAAATTATCTGCAAACGACGCAAGGCCCTCGCTTTCCCTTATCTGACGCTAATCTGGCGACCGTCATACCCCGGTAATGCCCGTCATGTTAAGGCAGCAGGGGTTCCCATGTTAAAAGATTGTTGCTAGTATCGTCCGCTACCGAGGGTTTCGGTGAGCCGTAGCGGCTATCCCAGGATGGGAACACTAGTCCCGAATTTAGTCATAAGTCTGACGTTGGAGAGTAAAATGAGACTATCGAATAACGAGCTGTCATCGGCCGTGCGCCTCGCCCTCATGGGCGTGTCCGCCGTTGCCGGTATGAGTGCGATGCCTGTTTTTGCACAGGACGCAAACAAAGATTCAGGCCAGAAGCTGGAAACCATTGAGGTTACCGGTTCGCGCATTCGCCGCGTCGACGTTGAAACTGCCAGCCCAGTGCTGACGGTGGATCGCGCCGCAATCGAAAAGAGCGGCAAGCTCACCGTCGGTGACTTGGTTCAGGAACTGCCGAACATTTCCGGCAACGCCAACAACCCTTCCGTTAACAACGGTGGTGGTACCGGCGGTACGTTTATCTCGTTGCGCGGTTTGGGCACGAATCGTACCTTGGTACTGATCAACGGTCGCCGCATCCTCAACAACGACATCAATACCATCCCGAGCAACCTCGTGGAACGTATCGAAGTGCTGACCGACGGCGCCTCTGCCGTATACGGTTCGGACGCGATCGGTGGCGTAGTCAACTTCATCATGCGCACCAATTACCAGGGCGCCGAGCTGAGCACCAGCTACGGTATCTCGGACAAAGACGACGGCGAGCGCAAAGCGTTCAACCTGACCTTTGGCCAGACCTCGGACAAGGGCAGCATCGTCGGTGGTATCGACTACAACAAGTTCGACGGCATTTATTCCGGCAATCGCGATTACGGAAAGTTTGCGTTGACTCTCGGCAAGAAACAGCAGGCTGACGGTGGTTTCCCGGTGACGAAGGGCGGCTCGTTCGCTTCGCCGTCGGGCTACATCTCGGCACCGCAGTTTGCCGGTTGTGATAGCGCCGGCGGTACGTTCGACGCCACAGCGCCTGCTGGCGGCGGTATCCCGGCCAAGTTCCGCTGCTTCCAGAGCGGTACCGCCACCGGCACCGGTGATACGTACAACTATCAGGCAATCAACCTGATCTTTACGCCGCAAGAACGCACCAACGCATACGTGCTGGGCAACTACAAGCTCACCGATAGCGTTGAAGCGTACATGAGCGTTTTCCACAACAAGACCAAGTCGAATTCGCAGCTCGCACCGCTGCCGCTCGATTTGTATTCCGCGCACATCACGTTGGAAGCCGGTAGCCCGTACAACCCGTTCGGCACTAATATCGGTTACCTCGGCGATAACGGCCAAGTTAGCGATGGCTCGCAGGATCTCGCGATTCGTCTGGCAGCAATTGGCCCGCGTATCCAGAAATTCACCACCACCACCGATCAGGTCGTTGCCGGTTTGAAGGGTGCGATCGCCGATACGTCGTGGCAGTGGGATGCCAGTTTGAACTATGGTCATCTGAGCGCGCTCAACCAATTCTTCGGTTCGCTGGCGACGGGTGACTTGGCAGCCAGCGGCTCATTTAGCGCGAACTGTATCCCGAACAGCACGGGCAAGGGCGGTTGCGTCAATATCTTCAACCAGAACGATCCGAACACCGCAGCCATCCTGAAGCAGTATTCGGCCGCACCGTTCAAAAACACCCTGCAGACCGAGCGTCAGGCCGAGTTCAATATCAACGGCAACCTGTTTGACCTGCCGGCTGGCACAGTCAGCCTCGCCGCTGGTGGTTCGTACCGCAAGGAATACACCCACAGCACGGTGGATTATATCGCTCGCGCCAATCTGACCAACGGCAATTGCGCTGTGCAGATTTCTGCTTGCGGCACGCCGTTCCAAGGTGGTTTCAGCGTCAAGGAAGTCTATGCCGAAGTCCTGATCCCGCTGCTCAAGGATCTGCCGTTCGTGCATAGCCTGAACCTCGATCTTGGTGATCGTTATTCGGACTACAACACCTTCGGTTCGACCAACAACTGGAAAGCCGCGCTCGAATATCGTCCGCTGGAAGACCTGCTGTTGCGTGGTACGGTGTCGCAGGTATTCCGCGCACCGAACAACACCGAGTTGTTCGCTGGTTTGGCCGCATCCTTCGATACCTATACCAAGCCTGTCGGTGGCTTGTTGTCCAAGAATGGTAGCCAGGTTCAGACCTTCTTCTCCGGCGCAGCAGTTGCTGGTACGGTTTTGAAGCCAGAAGTTGGCAAATCCTTCGACTTCGGCGTGGTCTACGACCCGCATTGGCTCGATGGCCTGTCGCTGAGCGCCGATCTGTGGCGCGTCTACCTGCAGGACGATATCGTGCGCCTGACCGGCCAGACCATCGCCAACCTCTGCGCGAAGAACGCAGCCAGCCCGTACTGCTCCAGCATCGTTGTTGCCGGTGGCAAGATCTCGCAGATCAACACCGCCTATACCAACTTCGGTCGTCTCGACGTGCGTGGTGTGGACTTCGGTGCGAAATATCGTCTGCCAGAAACGTCGTTCGGCAAGTTCACCGTGGGTCTGGACACCACGTACAACGCGCAGTATGACAACACCACGATTGATGGTCCCAACACCACCGTCGTGCATTCCGCTGGCACGTACAACTCGCAGTTCGGCAATATCGCGCGCTGGCGTGGTCTGGGCACCCTTAACTGGAGCCTGGGTTCGTTCTCGGCCGGTTGGACCGCCCGTTATATCGGTGGTGAGAAAGTTCCGCTCGTGGGCCACGTTGGCGCATGGACGCAGAACAATCTGACTGCGGGCTATAACATCGCTCCGATCAATACCCGCGTTGATATTGGTATCGACAATATCGCCGACAAGCAGCCGACGTTCTTCTACTCGAACAACGTGACCAACGCCAACGTCGACGTGAATACGTATGACACCATTGGCCGCTACTACTGGGCACGTTTGAGCGTGAAGTTCTAAGCAATAGTTAAACGCTCAAGACAAACCGCGCGGTGCAAGCCGCGCGGTTTTTTTTTGCCCTGATATAGTGACGACGTTTTTTGTTGAACCCGCACCAAAATACGAGATGAGAGTTATGCCAGAGCAGAAAAGCGATAGTCTGAGCCAATTCGTGCGCTGCTACGACGATGCGCTGCCGCGCGAGTTTTGTGCTCAATTGATCGCCTCGTTTGATCGCACCAGCCACCTGCATATCGCGCACGGACGCAATCAGGAACGTGGCCTTGAGCAAAGCGCCTGGACCGAGGTCGACATCACGCCGCATGCCGATGATGCCTTCAAAGGATTTTTCATCGCACAGATTGAAACCTACCTGGCGCGCTACAACGCCGAGCAAAACCTGACGCTGCCAATTCAGGATCACAGTTTTTATCAGGAACTGCGTATCAAGCGTTATCGCGCTGGTGCAGACGAGGGTTTCCAGCCGCATTTCGATGCGCTCGGCCAACTATCACATCGATACATGGTGTTTTTGTGGTACCTCAACGACGTTGCCGAAGGCGGCGAAACCGAGTTCTGTGACCTCGGCATCAAGATCGCGCCGAAGGCCGGTCGGTTATTGATGTTCCCGCCGTACTGGATGTTCCAACATGCCGGTTTGCCGCCGATTTCAAACGACAAATACATCATCTCCACGTATCTGCTTTTTCCGCCCAATGCAGGCGCGCGCGCAGGCGTGAAGTGAACACTATTCAAAAACCTGCAGGCAAATAACCAAAACGCTTCATCTGTTCACGGTGATCGCCGATGACACGAATCACTTGTTCCCGGCTGAATTTTTCACGCCATTGATTGGCGCTTCCCGCCCGAAAAAAGCGTTCGGTCTTGCTGGATACTTCCACGAACCCATCGCGACGCTCGATGCTCGAAAGGGTTTTGAAACTGGCATGCTGAATCGCGCGCTCGACCCGACTACGATCATTATCCATTCCTACCAGACGGGCGATCTTGCCAAACCATTTGAGCGGCTTTTCGAGCATATCTTCATACCGAATAGTCAGGATTTTCGCATTGTCGCTATTGCTCCAGCTCTGCACGTGGCGCGACCATGAGCCGAGATGCTGGCTTACGAACATCGCATCGTTGAGCGTTGCGACATCATCCGACGCGAGACGCTGGATCGCTTCATCGAGGGTCAAGCCAAAGTGATGGGTCATGCTGACTGCGACATCCAGCGGATTTCGCACCACATAGATCGCACCCGCCGTGAGCGCCATATTGTGCAGTGGATAATCGTCGACACTGCCGGCCATGTTGTGCGTCTTGACGAAGACCGTCCCCGCTCTGCTAGTCGCGATGCGTGCGTGTACTTCGCTGCGCAAGGCACACAGTTCGGTGATGTCCAGTTCCGTGCTCGGGCGTCCGGCAATTTCACTGTAGAGATCGGGTCGCGCCTCGTCATCGCAATAACTGGACAACTGCGCCAGCGATAATGGCGCCGCCTGATTCGCGACAAGATTGGCGAGAAAGGCTCGCACCCATGTATTGCCAGACTTCGGGTAGGAAGCCAGCCAGAGAATATTGCTCATCGATAGCCGCCTGGTTTTCGCCGCATCATAACAGCCGGATTTAGTGATCGTCAGCCCGCTATCGTCGCGTCACTGTTATGGCTCGCTGCGAAATTCCAGTTACCATTGTCATATTCTCAGAGAAGTATCCATGAGCCATCCTGAAACAGCTGCCAGCTCGCCTGAGACAGCAGCAAATACCGCAGCCGATTTCATCGCGGAATACGCCAGGGATCTGAACAGCTTTGATCCGCAGGCGGCGCTGGCAGCATTGCAAGCGCGACTCGGCCGGTTCCCGCCGGCAGACTGGATCCATTGCGCGCAAGCTCTCATCGATGGTGGCGCGCTCCCAGAGGCAGCCGATCTGCTCACCGCGGCCGGCAAGCGTTTCCCCGATTCGGTGGAAGTCGGTTATTGGCTGGCTAACGTGTTTCGCCTGAGCGCGCATGATGTCGAAGCCGAAGCGCTGTTGCGTGCGTTGATTCAGATGCGTCCCGACTTTATCGACAGTCGGTTTCTGCTCGCACAAATCCTCAAGGAACAAGGCAAGCTATCGTCCGCCACCAGCACATTGCTGCCGCTACTGGAGTCGAATAGCGCGGACATTGAAACCACACTCGCCGCGGTGAAATTTCTCGATCAGTGTGGACGTGCAAAAGAAGCGGCGGAATTCTGCGAGAAAGCCATCGCAAACGGGATGCACGACACGCGCCTGTATGCGCACGCAGGTCGATATGCAGTCCAGCTAGGCCAATTCGATCTTGCCAGGGAACGTTATTTGCACGCATTGCATAGCGATGATCGCGTTCGCGAATGGCATATCCCGCAGGCATTATCCAGCACTCAGCGTTATGCAAGTTCGCAGCATCCGGATTTCGCACTGTTCGAGAATTTTCTGCAACATCCCGACCTGAGCAATAGCGTACGTGCATCGACGTTGTTTGCGCTCGGCAAAGCCTATGACGACATCGGCGACTACGCCGAAGCTGCCTCACATCTGAGCGAGGCGAATGCGCTGATCGATCGCGACGCGACTTGGTCGGATGCGGATTGGCAGCAAGCCATTGACGAAAAAATCCGCCACCCCATTTTTTCGTTGCATGCCCCGGCGGATAAAGACTGGACACCCGTATTCATCGTCGGCCTGCCACGCAGCGGCACCACGCTGGTGGAAGAAAGATTGATGCGGCATGCCGATGTCACTGGGCGCGGCGAACTGCCATGGATACCGTTTCTGGCCCAGCAATTTTTTCAACAGCCGCAAGCAATCGATGCCGGGGCAATACGCCGAGCCGCGGCAATCTATTCCACCCAAGTGCGCCAGGACGATCCACCGACACATTGGTATATCGACAAACAGCCGCTGAATTTCTTGCACCTCGACCTGATCGCAGCCTTGTTTCCGAACGCGAAGATCATCTATTGCGAACGCAATCTGCGCGATACAGCACTGTCAATCTGGAGTCAGAATTTTGCTGGCGACGAAGGCGGTTTCGCGTACGATTTTGCGAATATTGCCGGCCTCGCACGCGGTTGCGCGCGCATCATGGCGCACTGGCGCGCCACGTTGCCAATTCAAATCCATACTGTCGATTACGCGCAGATGGTACAGGCGCCAGAACAAACCATGACTGCACTGCAGGCATTCCTCGGACTGCCGGCACAGGATTTACTCGATACCAAACCGAAAGCGGAATCGTCGATTGCGACATCCAGCATGTGGCAGGCACGTCAGCCAATCTATCATCGTTCGATCAATCGCTGGCAGGCGTACGCGCCCTATCTGCCAAAGTTGGTCAAGCTTTTCCCCGATGGCAATAGCTGACGAATACCCATGCTGAATATGAAAAATGGCGCCGAGCGTATCGCGGAATATCAACGCGCCGCTGAACAGCGTGGCACCGCATTTGCGCGTGACGTTTTGCTGGCGCAACTGGAAAAACATCCACCAGAAGAATGGCTGGACTGTGCCCGTCTTTTTATCCTGCGTGGCGATACGTTGATCGCAAGTGCGTTGTTGCAACGGGCAACCGTTCTTTATCCCGCATCGAGCGAACTCGCTTATGCATTCGCCGGAATACTCTCGCAGCAAAAGAATTACCCGAGTGCCGAAGCACTACTGAGCTATTTGCTGGAGCAACATCCTGACGATATCGCGGCGACATTCCTGCTCGCCAAAATTTTCAAGCAACAAGGGAAAATGCATGCCGTCGGCGTGACTATTTCTGCTCTGTTCGAGCATGTGCAGACCGATATCGAATCCATCATCCAGGCGGTGGAGTTGCTGGATGAGTGCGGTCGTAAACACGAAGCCGCCGCCCTTTGCGAAAAGACGATTGCGGCCGGATCAAGCGATGCGCGTCTGTACGCTTACGCCGGCATGATCGCAATCCAGCTCGGCAATTTCGAGTTGGCGCGCGAGCGGTATCTATTTGCACTCGCGCACAATCCACGCGCGATGGAGTGGCAAGCGCCGCTCGCGCTGACGAATGCACAACGTTATCGTGACGCCAGTCATCCTGATTTCGCGTTGCTGCAAGATTGTTTGCAACGCACAACCGCCGATGACAAAGCGCGCGCGTCAATCCTGTTTGCACTCGGCAAGGCGCATGACGATATCGGCGACTACGCCACAGCAGCGCGATATTTCAGCGATGCCAACGCCATGGCGAATCATCTCGTGGAATGGTCGCGAAAGAACTGGCGGCGCGCGGTCGAGGCACGCCTCGCATCACGAAAATTGCCCGCGCCACTCGCGCCGGTAAAAGATTTTGCGCCGCTGTTCATCGTCGGCGCACCGCGCTCGGGAACCACCCTCGTCGCCGAATTGCTCGGACGTCATCCGGACGTTTGCAATCGCGGGGAACTCGCATGGCTACCCTACCTCGCGCAACGCTTGTCGTTGGCGGGCAAGATCGACACGCAGGCGTTGCGCGAAGTTGCCGACACATATCTGCAGCAACTGCGCCAGGACGATTCCAATGCGTTCTGGATGATCGACAAACAACCGTTGAATTTTCTGAACATCGATCTGATCGCGACGCTATTTCCGAACGCGCGCATCATCCATTGCCAGCGCAGCAGCCGCGATACCGCACTGTCGATCTGGTCGCAATATTTCGCGGGCCGCGAAAACGATTTCGCTTACGACTTTGCCGATATCGCCGCTGTGCTGCAGGGCTGCAATCGGCTGATGGCGCACTGGAAAAAAACCTCGCCGCTGCCGATTCACACCGTGCATTACGAGCAGCTCGCGAGTGATCCACAAAACACACTTGCCGCTCTAGGTGCATGGCTGGAACTCAGCGAGCAGGATTTGCTCGCAGCGAAACCGGAAACGGTATCGGTTGGTACATCCAGCCTATGGCAAGTTCGCCAACCGATCTACAGCCGATCAATCGGGCGCTGGCAGGCCTACGCGGATTACATTCCCGAGCTCAAAAAACTGTTCAGCGAGTAACCCGCTCGCTGCTGTCGCGACGTTCTCGCATCACTCTTTTTTCAGCGTGACGTCACCACTGAACGAGTTCAGCGAGATCTTCGCTTCGCCCGCGCCTGCCGTGGTTTCCAGGCTCGTGCCCGGGCCGAACTCCTGCGTTTTCGGCGTACCGAAATCGCTGCGAATCCTGCCGCTGAAACTTTCCGCTTCGATCCGCGCCGACAGATTGGCCGGCACGAAAATCTTGACTGCGCCGCTCATGCTTTCCGCCTCGACATGTGCGCCGCCTTCAAGCGCGGCATGAATTTCGATATCGCCGGAGACAGTGCCCGCATCGAGATCGTGCAGCGTGCTTGCCTGCAACCGCGCCCGCCCCGAAACGGTTTCGAGCTTGACCTTGCCCGACATGCCGCGCGCGTCGATGTCGCCGCTCACGGTTTCGATGTGGCTGCGCTTGGCGATCGCATTCAATTGCATGCCGCCGCTGACGCTGTTGACGTTCAGCTCGCCGACTTCGGCCTGCGCCTTGATCTGGCCGCTGACGCTTTCGATGCCGAGCGAAACGCCGGACAGATTGCTCACATCGACATCGGCGCTGACCACCTCGATCTTGACCACCGCGCGTCGCGGCAATTTGATATTCAGCAACGTATCCGAGCGCGGGCCGTCACCGAACCAGCCGCTCTTTTTTTCGCCTTCGACACGCACGCTCAGATGCGATCCGCCGCCTTCGATTTCGAGACCCTTGTTACCGTCGCCGAGCGTGCCGGTGATGCTGATTTCGTCCTTGTCCCAGCCACTGACGGTGACAGCGCCACGCACGTTTTCGATATCCACCTTGGCGTCGACGTGCAACGCGCGGGTTTCGCTGATCGGCGTGCCGGCAAAAGTGATGCCGGGCAACAACAGCGCGAGGGCATAAAAAATTGTCGTGAGTTTCATATAAAAATCCTCAACCCGCAGTCGCGGAAAGACGTGTCAGGCGCATGCGTTGCGCATTCGTGCGATTCAACAAGCCAACCAGAAATACCGCGTCGGGGCGCATTTCCATGGCTTGCTGCAATTCGGCGGTAGCGCTGTCCAGCTCGCGTGCGGCGCCGCTGAGATGGCGTTCGCTCGGGCTGGCCCAATCGAGTGCAGTGCGTGAAAGACGTGGCGCAAGATGATCGCTGCCATCACTCGACGCTGTTGCGGCGATCGGCATGGCACTGGTTGTCGGCGCAGCCACGCCGGCAATATTGCTCGGATCGTTCTGCGTCATGTATTGCTGCGCGACAAACACGCTGCCGAGCCCGACACACAAGATCGCAACTGCAGCCCAGGCCCAGCGCATCGGCGATACGCGTCGCGCCGATTGCTGCTGCGCAGATATGCCAGCGGCAATGTTCGCCCACAGATCGTTCTGCGGCTCGCGCGGCTGCGCCAGTGTGCGCAATTGGCGTTGCCATTCGAATTCGTTCATGCCGCTTCTCCTAAAACGCGCCGCAAGATGCCGCGGGCGCGATGCAATTGTGCTTTCGATGACCCGACCGCCATGCCGAGTTCGCCGGCGATTTCCTCGTGTTTCCAACCTTCGATATCGTGCAGTACCAAAACCGCCCGCGCTCGTGGCGGCAGCGCCGCAACGGCGCGCTCCAGATCACCACGTTCGGCGGCGCAAAATGCCGGTAATGCTTCTTCGATATTCTGCAGCGCGTCGTCGGCATCGTCATGCGCCGGCTGGCTGCTGCGTGATCGAATATCCATCAATGCGACGTTCACGGCAAGACGATGCAACCACGTCGAAAACGCACTCTCGAAACGGAAACTCGACAACTTCTGCCAGGCGCGGATGAACGCCTCCTGGGTGATCTCCTCGGCCCGCGCCGAGTCGCTGCCGCTGAGCCGCCACACGGCGCCGTGCACGCGCCCGACATGACGCCGATACAAGGCCTCGAACGCGCGTACCTGCCCGCTCTGCGCGCCACGCACGAGCTGCGCGTCGCTGGTTTCGTCCTGCGGTCGGTCGGCTAATGCCATAGGGAAAGAGAGTATCGCAGCATTCATGGTGTCCGTTGGATGCGACACCGGCGCAAATGGTTTAGCCGACACCGCGCGACGAACATGTGGACAGCGCGCGAGCATGTATTGCCGCGGCGCGGATCGTCGCAAAATGGATATCGACGATATCGTCGATGTCGTGCGCGTAACCGCCAGCCATGCTGATCGCCAATGGCAGGCCGTGTCGCGCACACGCGGCAAGTACGCAACGATCACGCTCAGCCAAGCCGGGCTTGCTCAAGCCGAGCCGGCCGAGTCGATCGCCGCCATACGGATCGGCACCGGCCAGATAGATCACCGCATCCGCCGCCGCGCGTTCAATCGCCAACGGCAGAAACTGCGCGAGCTGATCGAGATACAAGACATCGCTGCAAGCGTCGGGCAATTCGACGTCGAGATCGCTCTGCTGTTTGTGCACTGGATAATTGCGCTCGCCATGCATCGAGAACGTAAAAATGCAGTCATCCTCACGTGTGATTGCGGCTGTGCCGTCGCCCTGATGCACATCCAGATCCACGACCAGGATGTGTCTCGCCAATCCTAGCGCCTGCACGTAACGCGCGGCGATCACGGTATCGTTGAACACGCAATAGCCACCGCCGTGATCGGCAAACGCGTGATGCGTGCCGCCCGCGAGATTGACCGCGACACCGTCACCGCGCAGCGCGGCTTCAAGCGCCGACATCGTGCTGCCGGCGGATCGGCGCGAGCGTTCGATCATCATCGCCGACCACGGAAAACCGATCTTGCGCTGCTCCGTCGCGGTCAACTCACCGCGAATCGCACGCTGCACATAATCCGGCGTATGCACGCGCAGCAAATCGATTTCGCTGGCGGGTTGCGGCTCGACCAACTCTATATCGAGCGCCTGCGCATCGGCAAATACGCGCTGATATAGAAGCGCGTACTTGCTCATCGGAAAACGATGTTCAGGCGGCAACGGCAAAACGAAATGATGGCAATAAAAAGCCTTCACGAGCGCGTTGCCGCATGCCGCATCACGATCGCGCGACTAGGCCAGCGCGGCCGCCACACGTTGCTGTTCGGCATGCAACGCCGGCGGCGTATGCGTACCGTAGGAGGCGAGATATTCGCCGATCGCCGCGATTTCCTTTTTCCAACCGGCATGATCGATCGCCAGCAGCGCTGCGAGTTGCGGCGCGCCGATCGCCAGACCATCGAGATTCAGATCCTGCGCGCGTGGCAGACTGCCGATCGGCGTTTCGATCGCCGCGGCCTTGCCCGTGCAGCGCGCTACTACCCATTCGAGCACACGCATGTTGTCGCCGAATCCCGGCCACAGGAATTTGCCGTCCATGCCCTTGCGAAACCAGTTGACGTGAAAGATTTTCGGCAGCTTGCCGGCCTTGTCGGCAAACGATAACCAGTGGCTGAAATAGTCGCCAAAGTTGTAGCCACAGAAAGGTTTCATCGCCATCGAATCGCGACGTACCACGCCGACTGCGCCGGTCGCGGCGGCAGTGGTTTCCGAGGCCATGCTCGCACCGACCAGCACGCCGTGCGCCCAGTCGCGCGCCTCGAACACCAGCGGTACGAGCGACTCGCGCCGTCCACCGAAAATGATCGCGGACAGCGGCACGCCCTGCGCGTCTTCCGCGTGCGGCGAGAAGCTCGGACATTGCCGCGCCGACACGGTGAAGCGCGAATTCGGATGCGCCGCCGGACCGTTCGCTGGATCGTAGTCGCGACCTTGCCAATCCTTCGCCGGCACGGTGTCGTTCAAACCCTCCCACCACGGCTGGTTATCGGCGGTGACCGCGACGTTGGTAAAGATCGCGTCGTGATCGAGCATCGCCAGCGCATTCGCATTAGTCTTGGCACTGGTGCCGGGTGCCACGCCGAAGAAACCGGCCTCGGGATTGATCGCCCACAGGCGGCCATCGGCGCCGGGCTGCATCCAGCAGATATCGTCGCCGACAGTCCAGATTTTCCAGCCTAGATACGCGGCGGGCGGAATCAGCATCGCAAGGTTGGTTTTACCGCACGCCGACGGAAAAGCCGCGGCGACATAAAACGTTTCGCCCTGCGGATTTTCGATGCCGACGATCAGCATATGTTCGGCCAGCCAGCCTTCGCTGCGCGCCTGCCACGAGGCAATGCGCAACGCATGGCATTTCTTGCCGAGCAAAGCATTGCCGCCGTAACCCGAGCCGATCGACTTGATCGCGAGTTCTTCGGGGAAATGCATGATGAAGCGTTTTTCCGGATCGCGTTCAGCGACCGAATGCAGGCCTTTGACGAAACGGCCTTCGCGCTCGATACGCGCCTGTGCCGCCGCACCCATGCGCGTCATGATGCGCATGTTCGCGACCACGTAAGCGCTGTCAGTAATCTCCACGCCGCAACGCGCGATCGGCGAATCGATCGGCCCCATGCAATACGGAATCACATACAAGGTGCGACCACGCATGCTGCCGGCGAACAACGCGTCGATCTTCGCGTGCGCTTCGGTTGGCGCCATCCAGTGATTGTTCGGGCCGGCATCGTCCTTGTTCTCGGTGCAGACAAAGGTCAGATGTTCTACACGCGCGACATCCGACGGATGCGAGCGATGCAGATAGCAATTCGGATGCGTGTTTGGGTTCAGTTCGATCAGATCGCCGGACTCCAGCATGAGTTCGGTCAGCGCTTCGTTCTCGGCCTCGCTGCCGTCACACCAATGAATGCGATCGGGCTGGGTAAGTCGCGCGACCTCATCGACCCAGCGATTCAGTGTTTCCAATTTGCTTGCCATGAATTCCTCGAAGGCTTGCGCCCAAAGCTGATAAAAACGGTATGGCGCGCGCGCTGCGATCGCGCAGCGGTGCAGCCTGGCAATGCCGATCCCGATCAGTCAGGAATCAGCGAGGCGATGGTGTGTTCGACATAGGATTCGTATTGCGCATGATCCATGCGCGGCACGATCAGCTGCAGCGAGAGCTGCAAAAATCCGACGTAAGCCGAATAAGCAAGCCGCGCGCGATGAACCGCCTGGCTGCGCTCCATGCCGGCCTGGCGATATGCGATGGTCAGAAAATCCATGCGGCGCTGGCCAACGCGGCGCATCAGCGGCGCGACCTGAGCGTGCTCCAATGCGCCCATCAACGCGGAATAAATCACGTGCGATTTTATTTCGCGACTGGTGCGGCGAAACAATTCGCGCAGACGTTCGCGCGGGTCGGCGATCGGTTCGACCGGGCCGAGCACGTTCAACTCGTCGTCGCGCTCCCAGCGTTCTAGTGCGGCCTTCAGCAAGGCCTCGCGCGTGGCGAAGTGCCAATAGAAACTGCCCTTGGTCACACCGAGCCGGCGCGCCAGCGATTCGACCGCGACAGCGCCCACGCCCTGCTCCGCAATCATGTCGAGCGCACCGATTTCCCAATCGGTGGCGCTCAGGCGCGAAGGGCGTTCCAGTTTTTTGACGATACTCAACATGCGGTGATGGTGACGCAAGCCAGTGGAAAGGTGAAGCCGCAGTGCAGCGCACGCGATCCGACATTCTAACTAATCGGCGCGCTCCATACTTTCCATACGCGTGCGTATTGACAGCCTTGGGCGCAAATACCATACTCGGCGGTATGGTTTCCGTCGAAATATTTTCCACCCCGCCGCGCGCCAGCTCGCAAGTCCGCTTGCCAGCCGCGGATGGCCTGCATCTGGCGCTCGAATACTTCGGCGATCCCAGCGCGCCGACCGTGGTGTTTGCGCACGGTTTCGGCCAGACCCGCCAAGCCTGGCGCAATACCGCGATGCAGCTCGCTGAACAAGGCTGGTGTTGCATCAGTGCAGACGGACGCGGACATGGCGACAGCGCTTGGCTCCCAGGCGGTGATTATTCGATGCAGCAGTTCACCAGCGATCTGATCCAGATTGCGCGTGGATGTGCCGCGCCGCCGGTGCTGGTCGGTGCCTCGATGGGCGGCCTGCTCGCGCTCGCCGCCGAAGCCGAAGCCGGGCCGGGGCTGTTTCGCGCGCTGGTGTTGGTCGATATCACTCCGCGCTGGGAAACCGCCGGGGTCGAACGCATTCTCAAGTTCATGCGCGCGTTTCCCGATGGCTTTGCCGATCTCGATGAAGCCGCTGCAGCGATCAAGGAATACCTGCCGCAACGCCGCGAAAGCACACCGAGCGAACGCCTGCGCAAATACCTCGTGCCGCGCGACGATGGCCGATTGCGCTGGCACTGGGATCCGCGCCTGCTCGATATCGTCGCCGGCGACAGCACCCAACAACAGGCCGATCTTGCGATCGCCGCCAAGGCCATTCGCATTCCCACTTTGCTCATCAGCGGCAGCGAAAGCGACATCGTATCGAGCGCGACGATCGACGAATTTCTCGCGTTGGTGCCGCACGCAAAACACGTTGCCGTGCCACGCGCCACGCACATGCTGGTCGGCGATCGCAATGATGTATTCACCGACGCCGTTCTCGAATTCATTCAACCGCTGCGCGAAACAGCAGCGGATTTCACAGGAGTAAGACCATGAGTTCCTGGTATCCGATTCTCGCCGTACTTGTCAGCTCGCTGGCCTGCGCGTATCTGCGCGTGAACCTGCGCAACTGGAGCATCGTCACTGCTGCCGCATTGATCATCGCCGCCATGGTTGCGCAAAGCTCGTGGCTCAGCACGATCATCAGCGCGGCGATATTCGCGTTGATTGTCGTGCCGCTGAATCTGCCGGACTTCCGCCGCAAGCGCCTGACCGCGCCGCTGCTGGCGATCTATCAGAAGATCACGCCGGAAATTTCCGACACCGAAAAAGTTGCGCTCGAAGCCGGCACAGTCGGTTTCGAAGGCGAGCTGTTCAGCGGCAAACCGGACTGGAAACAATTGCTGTCGCAACCGGTGCCGCAGTTGAGTCTGGAAGAGCAAGCCTTTCTCGACGGGCCGTGCGAACAGCTCTGCCAGATCATCAACGATTGGGAAATCACGCACGAACGCGCCGACCTGACGCCGGAAGTGTGGGACTTCATCAAGACCCACAAATTCTTCGGCATGATCATTCCGAAAAAATACGGCGGCCTCGAATTCTCTGCACTAGCGCACTCCGCGGTGCTGCAGAAAGTCGCGAGTATTTCGGGCACGGTTTCCTCGACGATTGCGGTGCCGAACTCGCTTGGCCCGGCCGAACTGCTGCTGCATTACGGCAGCGACGAACACAAGAATTATTACCTGCCGCGTCTCGCCGACGGCCGCGAGATTCCGTGCTTCGCCCTGACCGGCCCAACCGCCGGTTCGGATGCGACCTCGATTCCCGACACCGGCATCGTCTGCAAGGGCGAGTGGCAAGGCGCGACCGTGCTCGGCGTGCGCCTGACGTTCGACAAACGCTACATCACCTTGGCGCCGGTCGCGACCTTGGTCGGCCTCGCATTCCGCATGTACGATCCGGACGGTTTGCTCGGCGAGAAAAAAGATATCGGCATCACCTTGGCGTTGTTGCCGCGTGATGTGAAGGGTCTCGAAATCGGCCGTCGCCATTTCCCGCTGAACGTTCCGTTCCAGAACGGCCCGGTGCGTGGCAAAGATGTGTTTGTGCCGCTGTCGCAGCTGATCGGCGGCGCCGAAATGGCCGGCCACGGCTGGCGCATGCTGGTCGAATGCCTGTCGGTGGGTCGTGCGATTTCGCTGCCGTCGAACGCCACGGGCGCGATGAAGATGGGCACGATCGCGACCGGCGCATATGCGCGCATGCGCAAGCAGTTCGGCATGTCGATCGGTCGTTTCGAAGGCATCGAAGAAGCGCTCGCGCGTATCGGCGGTTACACCTACGCCGTGACTGCACTATCTCGCGCGACTGCCGCAGCGGTCGATCGTGGCGAAAAACCCGCTGTGCCATCGGCCATCGCAAAATTCCACGCCACCGATATGGGTCGCCAGGTTATCACCGACGCGATGGATATCCACGGCGGCAAGGGCGTGATTCTCGGCCCGAAAAACTATCTCGGTCGGGCCTGGCAAGGGGCGCCGATCGGCATCACGGTGGAAGGCGCGAACATTCTCACTCGCAGCCTCATGATCTTCGGCCAGGGCGCGATTCGCTGCCATCCGTACGTGCTCCAGGAAATGCTCGCGGCACAGGAACCGGACTACCGCACGCGCCTGAAAACCTTCGACACCTTGTTGTTTAAGCACATCGGTTTTGCGATTTCAAACGCCGTGCGCAGCTTCGTGCTCGGCCTCACGCATGGATCCATCGGCGCCGCACCCGGCGACAAATACACCAAACGTTATTATCGAAAACTCAATCGCTACAGCGCCGCATTGGCGTTGTGCGCCGATACCTCGATGCTCGTGCTCGGCGGCAAACTCAAGCGGAAAGAAAAACTTTCGGCACGCCTGGGCGATGTGTTGAGCCAATTGTATATTTCAAGCTCGATGCTGAAGCGCTACGAGGATCAAGGTCGCCCGCTCGCCGATCAGCCGCTGCTGGCGTGGGCGATTCACGACAGCGTATACAAGATGCAGACCGCACTCGACGGCGTATTGCGCAACTTCCCGGTGCGCCCGGTCGCGTGGGTTTTGCGCGCACTGGTGATGCCGCTGGGTCGGCGCGAGGAGACGCCGAGCGATCGTCTCGGCAGCAAGGTTTGCGAGCTGTTGCTGGCACCGTCGGAATCCCGCACGCGCTTCGGCGAGTGGCTGTATCTGACACCGGCGCCGAACAACATGATCGGCCGCATGCACGCCGTGCTCGGCGAGGTCATTGCCGCTGAACCGATGGAACGCAAGATCGCCAAGGCGCTTAGGAGCGGCACGCTGAAAACACTCGATCATGCCGAACAACTGATCGAAGCCGAACAGCTTGCAGTGATCAGCGGCGACGAACGCAAACTGCTGGAAAAAACCCGCGCGGCTGTCGCCGAATTTATTGCGGTCGATGATTTCGACAGCAGCGAACTCGAAGCGGCGGTCAAGCAGGCGAAACGTCCCGCATTACGTTCCGCGGCCTGATCGAATCGGAGAAACCACGTCATGCGCTCGGTACTGGAGTCCTACGAGCGTTTGACGCGCTGGCCCGGCGGTCGCTGGCTGTTTTCGCGTCTGGTATGTTTTCGCGCACCCTATTTCGCGAGCATCCATCCGCTGATAGAAACGCTCGCGAGCGGCGAATGTGTGGTGTCGATCCGGCATCGCCGCAGTGTGACCAATCACATCGGCACCGTGCACGCGATTGCACTCTGCAATATGGCCGAACTTGCTGCCGGCCTGTGCACTGATGTGAGCCTGCCCGGCGACATGCGCTGGATCCCGAAAGGCATGACGGTGGAATATTTGCAGAAGGCAGTCGGCACGATGCACGCACGCGCAAAACTCGATATCTTGCCGGTATCAAGCAGTGACGGTTACGAGTTTGTGCTGCCGGTCGAAGTGAATGACGGCGCCGGGAAAACCGTATTTCGCGCGTCGATCAAGATGTGGATTTCGCCGCGCCAAAAACGCGACTGAAATACAACGCGCTTCGTCTCGCCGCGAGAAAACTCAATCCTGCGTCAGCGCCGCTGCGTGATGGCGCAGATGGTCTTCGATGAATGTGCTGATGAAATAATAGCTGTGATCGTAACCGGGCTGATACCGCAGGATCAGCGCCTGGCCCACCTTCGCACATGCCGCTTCGAATAACTCGGGCTTGAGTTGTTCCACCAGAAATTTATCGGCTTCGCCCTGATCGATAAGAATCGTGCCCGGAAAAGTTTTCTGCTGCACGAGTTCGGTCGCGTCGTAATTTTTCCACGCAGCGCGATCATCACCGAGAAAACGCGGCAAGGCTTTTTCGCCCCACGGACACTGACTAGACGCAACGATCGGCGCGAATGCGGAAACCGATCGATATTGCTGCGGATTGCGCAACGCACAGACTAGCGCGCCATGTCCGCCCATCGAATGGCCGAAGATGCCCTGACACGTTGCATCCGCCGGAAAATTCGCCGCGATCAGCGCCGGCAATTCACGTGTGACATAGCTGTACATGTTGAAATATTTCGACCACGGCGACCGTGTCGCGTCGACATAAAATCCCGCTGCTGTGCCGAAATCCCAAGAGTCGTTTTCACCCGCAATGCCAGTGTTGCGCGGACTGGTATCCGGCGCCACGAGCATGAGGCCGAGTTCGGCAGCAAGACGCTGCGCGCCGGCCTTGATGACGAAGGTTTCTTCGCTGCAGGTGAGCCCCGCCAGGTAATACAACACCGGCACGTTGCCGTGCGCGGCTTGCGGCGGCGTGTAGACGGCGAAGCGCATCGGCGCTGCACATACCGCTGATGTGTGCCGATAAAAACCCTGCACACCGCCGAAACTGCGCTGCTCGGAAATGGTTTCGATATCCATGTATCGCTCTCGTTTATTTTTGATTGGCGGATCAACTGCCGACTACGGCGACTGCGGCGCCTGCTGATCGGCATGATGCTCGACGGCCAAGCCTGACGAGCGCACCAGACGCCAGCCCAGCCACGCCGATGCACTCGCCGCGAGCGCACTGAGCAGGGCGAATCCCGGCACGCCCATGCCGAGCAAACGCAGGCCCGAGAGCACATTCACGACACCGAAATCACCGAACCGCCATACCGCAGTGTCGATAAAATTTTTCGCCTTGTAGCGCGTTTCGCGATCCACACGCGTGTACAGGCTTTCGCGCGCGGGCTGCTCCATGCCGTACGCGCCAGCACGCGAAAACACCATCGCCAGTGCAATCGCCAGCGGTGTCGCCAGTGCGGCCACCAGCAGCAACGCAACGGCCTTGACCAGCGCCGGAATCACCAGCCCCGGCGTCGGGCCGTAACGCATCAGCAACCAGCGTGCGACCGTGGCCTGCAACACGACTATCAAAGCATTTGTCGCCAGATCGATATGCGCAAAAAATTGCGTGCGCGCGACGGCATCCGGGTAATACGCCTTGGCAACATCGAACTGCATCGCAAACAGCACAGTGCCTACACAATCACCGAGCAGCATCAGCAACGCCATGCGCCGCAGGAACGGCGTGCGCGCATCGGGCGCTGTCTTTTGCGCCGTCGCGCTGCGTCCGAACAGGGATGACAGCCATTGCTTCGGCGCTGTCCACGCGTACCACACGAACGTCGAGCCAAGCACCAACTGCGCACCCGCAATCATGCTGCCACCGATCACCGCCTCGCCACGTTTTATGTCGCCTGCTACTGGATGGCGCCGCGACCACGCAATCAGGCCGAAGATGCAGGCCAGCGCGAGTAGCAGCATGCCCGCAGAAACCGCAAGCAACCATGCGATACCGATATAGCCGACCAGCGCGCCGGCAAGCAATGGTCCGACCACGGCGCCGATCGTGCCGCCGAGTGCGATCACGCCGAACAGACGATGCGACTGTTGCACGCTGAAAATGTCGGCCATGAAACTCCAGAATACCGACACTACGAACAAGTTGAATACGCTAACCCAGACAAAAAAAACCGCGCCGAGCACACGCGGATTAAGCTGTCCCTGTATCTCGAACAACGGAATAAAAGCGAGCAGGCAGAGGATGAAAAACACATAGACCAGCGGTATGAAACGCTTGCGCGAATAGTTCGCGACCAGCGCGCCGTAGACCGGCGTAAGGATCAGTGTGGCTACGAACGTCAGCGCATAGAACAGCGGCAACGATGCCGAACCGTTCAGCGCACCGAGTTGCTCGCGCACCGGGCGGATCACGTAGTACGCGCCGAGCACGAAGAAAAAATACGCGAACGACAGGGCCAACGCCGGCCACTCTTCGCGTCTGATATCCACCCACAAATGCGTGCGCAACCACGTCGACAAACCTGACTTACTCAACAGCGCGGTTCCTTTACCGAGGCGGAATGCAAAGCCTAGCAGAAGCCGGAGAAAATTCGACTGCCTTTGCGAACGCTGCGACAGCACGCTCGATGCGTCGCAGATTTGCGCGGGCCGGGCAATACCGTATTCTGCGCGCATGAGCACAACACTGGCTTCGCTGCATATCTACCCGATCAAATCCTGCGCACAACTCACGCTGGCTTCCGCCGTCGTCGAGAAGCGCGGCCTCGCCCACGATCGGCGCTGGATGATCGTGGATGAAAATGCGCGTTTCATTACCGGTCGCGAATTGGCGCGGATGACCTTGCTGCAAGCCGAACCGGTCGCTACCGGACTCATACTGCGGGCGCCGCAGATGGCGCCGTTGCACGTTTCATTTCCGCCAGCGAATGCGCCGCGGCTGGATGTCACGGTGTGGAAAAATATCGTCGCCGCGCAACTCGCCGATGCTTCCGCGAACGTCTGGCTCAGTACATTTCTCGGACGACCATGTCGCCTGGTTTTTATGGACGATGACTGCGCGCGTGTGGTTACCGAGCATGCGCGTGCCGGTGACGAAGTCAGCTTTGCCGATGCGTATCCGCTGCTGCTGATCTCGCAAGCGGCGCTGGATGGCTTGAATGCACGGCTCGTGCGTCCGGTCGGCATGTGGCAATTCCGTCCGAACCTCGTGGTCGCCGGATGTGAAGCGCATGCCGAAGATCGCTGGTCACGAATTCGCATCGGCGAGATCGAATTCGATGTAGTCAAATCCTGCACGCGTTGTGTGTTTACTACGGTCGATCCCGCGCGCGGCGAACTCAGCCCGGATGGCGAACCGCTGCGCACGTTGATCGGTTATCGGCGCACGCCGGCCGGCGTTACGTTCGGCCAGAACCTGATCGCGCGTGGCCAAGGCGTGATTCGTGCGGGGGACGCGATCGAAGTTCTGGAGCATCTGCTCTAGCCTCGCCGACTAGCCTTCGGCTTCCACGCAAAAACAAGAAAGTCATGACCTACGATTATGTGATTGTCGGTGCCGGTTCTGCCGGTTGTGTGCTGGCCAATCGGCTCAGCGCAGATCCCTCCAAACGCGTGCTGCTGCTCGAAGCCGGACCCGGCGACTGGCATCCGTTTATCCACATGCCTGCGGGCATCGCCAAGCTGGTCGGGCAAAAAGGCGTCAACTGGAATTACTCGACCGAGCCCGAAGCGCAGCTCGAAAATCGCCGCCTATGGTGGCCGCGTGGCAAGGTGCTCGGTGGTTCGAGTTCGATCAACGCGATGTGTTATATCCGCGGCGTCGCGGGCGACTACGATGAGTGGGCCGGGCTCGGCAACCCGGGCTGGAGCTGGAACGAGGTGCTGCCATATTTCAAGCGCGCCGAAGGC
The DNA here is from genome assembly GCF_004168365.1 of Pseudolysobacter antarcticus. GTDB lineage: Bacteria > Pseudomonadota > Gammaproteobacteria > Xanthomonadales > Rhodanobacteraceae > Pseudolysobacter > Pseudolysobacter antarcticus. The sequence goes on along the minus strand of NZ_CP035704.1, from coordinate 795,099 downwards.
AATACACGCGGCGCCGATGCACTGCACGGCGGTGACGGCCCGCTCGGCGTGCAGGATCTGACGTATCACAATCCGCTGTCGCAAGTTTTCCTCGATGCCGCAGCGGCGAGCGGTTTTGTCACGAACACGGATTTCAACGGCGCCACGCAGGAAGGTTTCGGGTATTACCAGGTGACGCAGAAAAACAGCGCGCGTTGTTCGACCGCGCAAGGTTATCTACGCCCGGTGCGCGGGCGCGCCAACCTGACTGTGCGCACCAGCGCGATAACGCAACGCGTGCTGATCGAATCTGGCCGCGCGGTTGGTGTGGATTATCGTCATCACGGTCGCTTGAAACGTGCCGAAGCGCGTGAGGTTTTGCTGTGCGGCGGCGCGATCAACTCGCCGCAGTTGCTGATGCTATCGGGTGTCGGCCCGGCCGATGAATTGCGCAAGCACGATATCCGTGTCAAGCACGCGCTGCCCGGCGTCGGTAAAAATCTGCAGGATCATCTCGACATCTGCACGATTGATCGCTGCACTCAGCCGATTACTTACGATCAGATCAGCGACATTTCCACCGCGTGGAATTATTACCTCAAGCGCCGCGGCCCCGGCACATCGAACGTGGCCGAGGCCGGTGGATTTGTGCGTACGCGGCTGGCGACGGATGACCGTTGCGACATGCAATTCCATTTCGTGCCGGCGATTCTCGACGATCATGGCCGCAACCGCCTACCCGGTTACGGCTACACGATGCACGCGTGCGCATTGCATCCGCACAGCCGTGGCGCGATTCGTTTGCACTCGGCAAATCCGGCCGATGCGGCGGCGATCCATGCAAATTATCTGAGCGATGCCGATGGGCACGATCTGGCGATGCTGGTCGAAGGCGTAAAACTGTCGCGCCAGATTTTTTCCGCCGCGACATTTTCGCCGTATCGTGGCGACGAGATTTTTCCGGGCAGCGCCATCCAATCCGATGCCGAGATCGAAGCGTTTATCCGGCGCAAGGCCGAAACCATTTATCACCCGATCGGCACCTGCAAGATGGGCAACGATGTCCAATCGGTGGTCGATGCCGAATTGCGCGTACACGGCGTGAGCGGCTTGCGCGTGATCGATGCGTCAGTGATGCCGATGTTACCGACCGGCAATACCAATGCGCCGACGATCATGATTGCGGAAAAAGCCAGCGATTTGATTCTGGCGGGCTAGTGGGGACAGCCGTGTTGCGGCAGCTAGCGCGGTACGCGCCAAAGCTATTGCGCGAGATGAGAACTAGCCGGGTCGGCTTGGGTTGCGATGCTTTCTCGGCATGCCATGCAGGCCGAACGCAAAGAACAAGCCGATGATCAGCCAAATCATCGAAGCGATGATTTCAAAACTGCCAATATGAGCCATCAGTTCCAGGTGCAAATAGACGACCAGCGGCACCAACACAATGCCACGAAGAATACATACCAGTGCAATCGAAAACAGACCCGTCCGCAGCAACGGCAGACGCCGCAACATCCCCGCACCAGAAAAAGCGTAGGCACTGCACAACCACATCAAGACGGTGATGACGAGAGCACCAACGGGTGCTATCCACGTTCCCCGCTGTGCGGATTGCACTACCCAGGGCGGCGCACCAATGGCAGCGATCCATCGCGGGCCACCGATGAGCGCCACGACATGCAGCAGTCCGCCTAGAAATCCGCCGCAGCCAGCGAGCATCAACAGAAATTCATGGCGCGATTGCATTGTCGCGCTTGGCCTTTATCACGCGACCTGATCAAGTTGCGGCGGCAGCGGGCAATGCAACGAAGCGCAAATCGTGCGCAGCAGTTCGGCTTCGCTGACGCTGACTTTGCCATCGGCGCTGATCGCGGCAGTCAAACCGCGCAGCAATAATTCCTTGCCAGCGGGCGCGAGTAGATCGAGCGCACGCAATGCGCCGTCCATCGCCATCGTCCATTCTTTCGGCGGCGCGTATGGCGCAATGCTGTCGGGCAATACTTCGCGCATGCCTTGCAGATAGGCGTGACGCGCGGCAGGTTCGTCGTCGTTGCCGTAGCGCGCGACGATGGCGAACAGATTGGTAATTTGGGTGGCGCAGTCCGGCAATTTGTTGCGGCCGATCGACGCGCTGCGCGATGGATCGAGCGCTTCGATCACCTGCACGCTGACGAGTTTGGCGAGGCAATATTCTTCGAGGCTGGTCTGGCCATCGGCCTGGATCAGCTGATTCAAAACCAGCACAAAAGTCTGCAGCGCCGGGCGCGGTTGTTTGCGCAGCGCGGGGAAAGCGAGCGCAGCCAGCGGCAGGCGTTGCATCGGATGCAGCGCGGCGACTTCCGGCAATAACTCCTCGACTTTCTGGCGCATCGTGGCGTCGTAATAACGTTCGATCAATGCCAGTTGGCGCGTGTGGATTTCCGGCGCTTGTTCCAGCACGAGCGAATAGATCAGCGGCATCGCGCGATCGAGCGTGTAGGCCAGACTGCGCATGCGATCCGGGATCGCATTATTGAGCGTGCCGGCGGTCTGGTAATCGTCCTTGCCGGGCGCGGATACTTGTGCCACGACCATCTGCGGGCTGACGTGGAGTTGCGCATTCGCGGCGGGTAATGGCGCGGCTTTATCGGCGACGACCGCAGCCTGCGCGGCACGCTGCACCATCGTCGCGGCGCCGACCGGCGCGAGGCCCGAGATCGACACGTTGCTGCCATCCATGTCCGATGCGGCGACCGGCTCCGACCACGCCGCGGCGATCGCAGCGAATTCGCTCTCGTTGAAATTCGGTTCGATCGCGCGGATGCGTTTTGGCAGCGGCGGATGCGTGGCGAACATGGCCGAATAACCGATGCCGTCGCCAAACAACATGTGCGCGACTTCTTCCTTGTCGGATACGCCGAGTTTCGAGCCTTCGGCGAGGCCACCGATTTTTTTCAGTGCGCCGGAAATGCCGACGGTCTGGCGCGTGAACTGCACCGCCGAAGCATCGGCCAGATATTCGCGCTGGCGCGAAATGCCGGCCTTGATCAGGCGCCCAAAAAACAGGCCGATGCCGCCGATCGCCATTAGTGCAAAACCGAAAGCGACAATGCCGCCGTTGTTGCGACGATCGTCGGAACTGCTGAACCAGAATCCACCCTGGGCGATTTTCTGACCGACGATAAACAATACGAGGATGCCGAACACGACGCCCATCAGGCGGATATTGAGGCGCATGTCGCCGTTGAGAACGTGGCTGAATTCGTGCGCGATGACTCCTTGCAATTCTTCGCGTGTGAGTTTGTCGATCGCGCCGCGCGTGACCGTGACTGCCGCATCGGCAGTGGTGTAACCGGCGGCAAACGCGTTGATGCCGGGTTCGTCTTCCATCACGAAAATTTCCGGCACGGGCACGCCGGACGCGATCGCGATTTCTTCTACGACGTTGCGCAGACGTCGATACGCGAAGTCGGTGGTATCGGCCGGGACCAAGGTTGCACCGAGTTGCAACGCGACCGCCGAGCCGCCCGAGCGCAAGGTCGATATCTTGTACAGCGATGCCAGGCCAATGACGGCGAGCGTGATCGCCGTCGACAGGAACAACGCACCCGGGCTGAAAATGCTCATCGTCACATGCGCGGAGCTGTGCCGGCCGCCGCCGCTGTTCATCGCGATGACCAGCACCAGATCGACCGCGAACACGATTGCCGCGACCGCCACGATGAACAGCATCAGCATGTGGCGCGTGTGCTTGCGCGCACGCTCCTGCTGTTCGAAGAAGTTCATCGTGGCGCTCCTGTTTCAGTGCGTGGTGAACGTGTCCGACTGTTACGTCTTTTGAGAGAAACTCTTAGCTGAAAGAAACCTTGACCGCTTCGCGTTTCTGCGGCGATTCGATTTCGAGCGGCGTTGCGGCGGTGAAGCCGTACATGTTGGCGATGAACGAGCTTGGAAACACTTCGCGACGATTGTTGTAGCCCATCACCGCATCGTTGTAGGCCTGACGTGCGAACGCGACCTTGTTCTCGGTGCTGGTGAGTTCTTCGGACAATTGCATCATGGTCTGGTTGGCTTTCAGATCGGGATACGCTTCGGCCAGGGCGAACAATTTTCCGACCGATTGCGTGAGCACATTCTCTGCGCCTGACAACTGCTGCATCGCATTCGGATCGCCCGGATTAGCTTTCGCCGCGCTGAGGCCGGTGACAGCCGAGTTGCGCGCCTGAACCACGGCTTCGAGCGTTTCACTCTCGTGTTTCATGTAGCCCTTGGCGACTTCGACCAAGTTCGGAATGAGGTCGTAGCGGCGCGTGAGTTGCACGTCGATCTGTGCGAACGCATTCTTGTAACCGTTGCGTCCAGTGACCAGGCCGTTGTAGATGCCGATCGCCATGAACACGACCACGCCGACGATGATAAGCAGAATCAGCAAACTCATATTCCTTTCCTCCAGAACGTTGCGCTAGATAGAATGTCCGGCATGCACTGTTGGAAGCATGCCGACGATGCGAATCAACTCAGGATTACCTGCGTGCTGCAAACAATTACCTAACTCGCTGCGCCGATCTTTGCTTTAAGATCCTTGCACCCTGCAGGGTTCCATGCAGACCAAGAATACCACGGGTAGAATTGCCCCAGAGGACAACACAAGCGAATGAATCATGTTCGTAATTTGGTACTGCTGCTGACGGCGACCAGCCTCGCAGCGATGCCGACTCTCGATGCTCATGCGGCACGCTCCAAACCCAAGGCGGCTTCGGCGGCGAGCAAGAAAAATCCGACCGTTGCTCCGTCGTTATTGGCCAATCCAAGCGCGGGTCCGCGCAACGCCGAAGATACCGCAAAAAATCTCGATCAATGGCTGGATCTGGTCGATCAATCCGGCCAGGTGTCGGGGCTTGCGGTCGCTGTCGTGCAGGACAATAAAGTTCTGCTACAACGCGGCATCGGTTACGCCGACGCGACCAAACGTTTGCCGGTGACGGCAGATTCGGTGTTTCGTCTCGCTTCGTTATCCAAGGCGTTCGCGAGCGGATTGGCGGGCCTGATGGTACGTGACGGATTGTTCGGATGGGAGACGCGAATCGGCAGCGTGCTGCCCGCGTTCGAGCTGCATGATTCGTCGGCGAGCGCGCAACTCACGGTCGGCGAAATCCTCAGCCAGAGCGTCGGCCTACCGCACAACACCTACGACAATTTGCTGGAACAGGACGAGCCATATCAACTGCTCGTGGAAAAACTCAAGGAAGTGCCGATGGCGTGTCCGGTCGGCCAGTGCTATGGCTACCAGAACATCACCTACAGTTTGATCGGCGATATCACCTACGCGTTGACCGGCGATTTTTTCTATCACCAGGTCGAGAAGCGTTTGTTCCATCCGCTCGGCATGAACACCGCGACCTATGGCAAGGTTGCACTCGAAGCCAGCGCGAGTTGGGCGCGCCCGCACACTCGGCGCGGCGGCGTATGGTTGCCGATGGAAGCGAAGGAAGCTTACTACCACGTGGCGCCGGCAGCGGGCGTCAACGCCAGCATCAAGGACATGACGTCGTGGTTGATCGCGCAGATGGGCGGACGCACCGATGTGCTGCCGCAGAATGTTCTGGATGATATTCACCGGCCGCGCATCACCACACCAATCGAAGCGCGCGGTGCGCCATGGCGACGCAGCCGCGTGCGCGATGCTAATTACGCTCTCGGTTGGCGCGTGTTCGATTATGCCGGTGAGACGCTGGATTATCACGCCGGTGCAGTACAGGGCTATCGCGCGATGATCGCGTTTTTTCCGAAGTATCGTTTTGGCGTGGTGATGATGTGGAATTGCGATTGCGGCATGCCGGCGGGATTGATCCCGATGGTGCTGGATCGTTATCTCGGCATGCCACAAGTCGATTGGGCCGGCATCGAAACGGCGAAGCCGACGCATGTGACCGTCAACAATACTCAGCGGCTGCCGCGCCAGGCGGCAGCCGCTGTAACGAGTCGTAAAGAAGAGGCTACTGAGTAGCCTTGAACTCGAGACGTCGACTCATCTGTGCTGCAACCGCCTTGCCGTTTTCCATCTTCGGCGTGAATGTCCAGCGCTGAATTGCGCTGACCGCAGCCTTGTCAAATACACGCGCCGGCTGCGAGCCAGTGACTTTCACATCGGCGACTGCGCCCTGCTCGGTAACGGTGAATGCAACCTGCACCCAGCCATCCGTGTGCGCGCGATACGCCGCCGGCGGATATTCCGGCGATGGGGTGGCGATGGCTTTGGCATCGTGGCTTTCGCCACCGGCAGGCACTGCCGCCACAGGAGCGGGCGCTGGTGTCGGCGCCGCCGCGACCGGCGCCGGTGCGGCTGCAGGAGTAGCCGCGGTTGGCGTCGCCGCATCGGCAGGCGATGGCGAGGTCGGCGTGCCTTTCTTTGCCGCGGCGGCCGCGGTAGCTGCGGCGAGCGCGGTGTCCTTGTCCTTCTGCGTTTGATCGGCGAGCTTGCGCTTGGCGTCGATCTTGCCCCGCAGGATCAGCAAGGTATTGTTGTTCGGATCGCTTTTGCTCATCAAGGTCACGATGCGCTCGGACTCATCCAGCGTGCCAGAATTGATGTTCTGTTCGGCCACACTCACCGCAAACGGAAACAGCTCACGCAGCGCGTCTCTTGCTGTGAGATTTTTCGGATCCGCTTCGAGCACTCTTGAATAATTTTCGAGCGCATTGTTGCCCGGCGGCGCGACCAGACGCTGCGCCTGCAAGTGCTTTCGGGCGTCCTGCAAAAGCTGATTGATGTCTGCCGGTGTCAATGGCACGGCAGCAGCATCCGGCGTGACTGAACCAGGCTCCACCGCAGCAGCAGCGGCCGCAGCTGGCTTGGGCGCATCGGCAGGCTTGGGCGCGGGAGCTTGATCCTGACAAGCGGCAAGGAGCGCACCGCACAGGATCAAGGAAAGTGGTCGCCACGTTAGCGCAGGTGCAAACACTGCATTGCCGCGGTTGGAGTCTTTGATGATTTTTTTGCGCATGGCGTTATTTGGAGCACCCCTGAAACACCACCTGCATAGTCGAAACTCTATCCTTGAATGCTACACGAGGCCAGAAAAGCGGCGGCCATCCCCTTGGCTTTCGCTGATTTATTTTGCACTGCAAGGTATCGCATTTCTCGTCGATTTTCGCAACTGCTAATTAGTCGACCGTCATTCGAGGCTCAGCTACTTGACCGGAATCTGGATCTGCGTGCGGACTTGTTCCACCGGCATACTGGCCGGATCATCGATATATTGTTCGATCAAACGATCCGCCGGCTGATACCCGTTCACTGCAAGCCACGCATACGCCCGAGCAATGCTGTCAGTGAGTTTGTCGTAAGCGCCAACACTCCAAAACTGCACTGCTTTTCCGGCATACGTGGTGCCGGATTTTACCTGATCATCGGCGGCGCCATCGATGCGATCCACTGGAATGGCCGCATCGAATTGCCAGCCGCTCGCATCAGAGCTGGTAGTGATGGACAGCGGTGCATCCATGAGCAGAATCCTGTTGGCGAGCGCATAACTGCGAATCTGCGTGTAAGCAGCTGCGAGCGTGGCGGACGTTGCCGCAACGTCGTTACTGCTGTGCGCACTCACGAACAGAATCTTGTGCGCGGCCAGCTCGACGGGCTCGCCGTCCATGCCGGCTATGTCGACGTTCGGAAACCCTTCCAGCAAAACCTTGAGCTTGCCCAAACCGCGTTCGTAGTCGGGGCCGACCAGTTTGTCCATGAACAAACCCATGTAGCGACCGATCAGGTTCGAAACGAACTTCTGGTCGAACGACATTGGCAGATTCATGTCCATGGTCCAACGCACCTGACTACCCTTGGGCGCGGAACTTAGGAAAAAATCGGCGGATACTTTTCCCATCTCGCCAAAATCGATCGCGCTGCTGACACGCTTGTCAGCTTGTTTCGAATCGCTTTCGGTGATGGTCTGGTTGCCGCTGCCAACCTGGTCGTTGCCGACCCAGCTGATTTTCGCGCCAACGCCGCTGCGCGGACCTTCAAACGTATATTTGGCGTTCGGATCTTTCTCGGCCCACGGCGACCACGAGTTGAACAATTTGAAACTGTTCACCACGGCGAATACTTCGGAGGTTGGACGATCGATGACGATACTGCGCTCGACATGCACCTTCGCCGGTAGCAGGAATGCTACCCCGATCAGCAGCACCAGAAGAACGATCAGGAATTTCAGCAATCCCAGGATGAAACGCATGATGACCTCGGTTGAATGGACACGTGAATCCGCGCCTTCATCCTAATCTTTACCCGCGCGGCTTGCCAGTTTCTTGCGTGGCTTCGGCGCGCTGGCGATGGACACAGCGGCACAACGAGGCCTGGAGATTTTTCAAACGAACCTGAGGAGAGCCTCTCCTTGCGCTGGGCAACCGCAAGGAGAGGAAGCAGGCTTGACTATACGTATTGTAATGGTGATGCCACGCACGAATCAGAGTCGCATGATTCGCGCGTGTTGCACACCGGAGCGATTATTTCTTCGCTGCCGGCTTCTTGGCTGCTGCTTTCTTGACTACAGCTTTCACTGCAACTTTCTTCGCTGCCGGTTTCTTGGCGGCGGTCTTCTTCACGGTGGTCGCTTTTGCCTTGGCTGCCGGTTTTTTAACCGCGGCAACTACTTTCTTTACTACGGTTTTCTTGGCAGCCGTTTTCTTGGCGGCGGGTTTTTTTGCAACTGCTTTCTTTATGGTAGCCATATCGCGTCTAAGCTCCTCGTCGGTTGGTAGTTGTTGCCCAGTAAAAGCGTGCAGAAATGCTTCGCACAGCAGATCGCTGTTGGTGGCGTGACGCAGATTACCCACCTGGCGGCGGGTGCGTTCATCAGAGAGAAGTCGGAGGATGTGAAGCGGTATGGATACCGTCACTTTTTTTACGGCGTCGGATTTCCGGCCGTGGTCTATATAAGGTGCGACGAACTTTGATGCCGACATAGTTTCCGTTACGCGTGTGTTACGCCGACGCAAAAGCTATTCCTGTAAAGTTTTACTGTCAATAAATTTGTGATGCGGCTCAACACATTGCGAGTCGACAGATATTGCAGATGGATTGTCGGAGACATTTTTTTACAATCGCGCAAGCATATCCGCAATATCAATATAGACGTCTATACATCTATACGTCTAAACGTCCATAATACGAAAGTCCATGACGCCCGATCCACCGAACCTTGCGCAGACCGCATAACGGCGCGGTTTTTTGCGACTCCGAAAAATGAATTCGATGCGCGATACATTCCGCATTTCAAATTTCGTGCAGAAAAATTTTTTCCTCATGCACGACACAAAAAAAAACGCCGCAAACTTTGCGACGTAAATGAACGGATTCTAAGTGCGTGCTGCAAAGGCACGGCGCAAGCCGCACATCTGCAGTGTGATGCGGGTGATTTGCGCGAATTTGCGAAAAATTTTATGCGAGTGTTGTGGCGAGCGCGAGCGCAAACGTGTCCAGATCGTCGGCAGTTTTTGTCTCGGTCGCACACACCAGAAGCACATCGCCGAGCTCGGGATATTCTTCGCCGAGCGCGACACCGGCAAGAATGTTTTTCTTGGCGAGCAGCTCGATCACTTCACTTGCCGGCTTGTTCAATTGCAAAACTACTTCGTGAAAGAATGGTCGCGAGAACAGCGCGGCCACACCCGGAATCGCAGTGAGCTTTTCGCGCAAGGCGCGCGTGTTCTGCATGCTGTTGGCTGCGACGCGTTGCAAACCTTCGGGCCCGGTGATCGCCATGTAGATGGTTGCCGCCGTGACCAGCAGACCCTGGTTGGTGCAGATGTTCGAGGTCGCCTTGGCGCGACGGATGTGTTGCTCGCGCGCCTGCAGGGTCAATGCATAACCGTCGCGACCATCCAGATCCGTGGTGCGCCCGACGATGCGCCCCGGCATCTGCCGCACGAATTCTTTCTTGCACGCGAGGATGCCGAAGTACGGGCCACCGGAAGACAGCGGCACGCCCATCGGCTGGCCGTCGCCGCACACGATATCTGCACCGCTTGCGCCCCACTCGGCTGGCGACTGCAGCACGGCGAGCGACATCGGATTTACCACCGCGATCGCCAGCGCACCTTTTGCATGCACCCAGTCGGTCAGTGCGTCGACATCTTCGAGCACACCGAAAAAATTCGGCTGCGGAATCACCAGCGCGGAAAATTCGCCGAGCTCCTGCGTCGCGAGCCACGCCGGCGAAATCGCGCCGCTGGCAAGATCGAAGTCGAGTTCGACCACATCGATGTTCTGATTCTCGACAATCGTCTTCAGCGTCTTGCGGTACGCCGGATGCAAGGTCTTGGCGACCAGCACACGCGCCGGCGCTTTCTTGGTGCAACGCTCAGCCATCAACACCGCTTCGGCAACCGCCGTGGCACCGTCGTAGAGCGACGCATTGGCGACGTCCATGCCGGTCAGGCGCGTGATCATCGTCTGGTATTCATAGATCAGTTGCAGCGTGCCCTGGCTCGCCTCGGCCTGGTACGGCGTGTACGCCGAGTAAAATTCGCCGCGCGTGACGATCGCCCACACCGCTGCCGGGATGTGATGTTCGTAAGCGCCGGCGCCGGCGAAATTCAGCGGCGTGCCATCCATCGCCGCGCGCTGTTTCAACAGGCGCGTCACATCCATTTCGTTCAGCCCCGGCGGCACCCGCGTCAGCTCGGGAATCTTGAGCTCGGCCGGAATTTCATCGAACAGGGTTTCGATACTGTCGACACCAATCGTCTTGAGCATCGCAGACACGTCGGCGTTGGAATGAGGAATGAAAGGCATGGCGGTTTCCGTGGGTCGTTAAGCAGCCGGGCGCGAACGCGATCGGTACATTTGCAAAAGTGCAGTCATCGACAGATTGCATTCAATCCGTCACCGCACTCCATCACTCGAAGTCGAGCAATAGTTGCCGATCCTGCGCGGCAGGATCAGCACGAGGATAACTACGGTGCCGCTGACGCAGTCTGGTACGAAGCAATAACTGCGCAGCGACAAGTGATCAGTGCGAATCGTTTTCGATCAATTCCGCGTACGCGTCGGGATCGAGCATCTCTTCGAGGTCGGCGGCGGCATCGTCCGGCTTGACCACAAAAACCCAGCCTTCGCCGTACGCGTCTTCGTTGATCGTTTCGGGCTTGTCGGCCAGCGCGCTGTTAACCGCGACGACTTCGCCGGATACCGGACTGTAGACATCCGATGCGGCCTTCACCGATTCGACCACCGCACTGGCGGTGCCGGCTTCGACGCGATCACCGACTTCCGGCAATTCGACATAGACCAGATCGCCGAGCTGCGCTTGCGCATGATCGGAAATGCCGACCGTGACGCGACCGCTGTCTTCAACGCGGGCCCACTCGTGGGTCTTGAGAAATTTCAGATCGCCGGGGATTTCGTTCATGGCGTGGTCCTTTGTGGGAAGAGGGCGGATACAACAAACAGGAATGAGACGATTCTAATACAGCAAGTGTTGTGGCAGAAATGGGCGCAGTCAAACGCCTTCGCACGGCTTGCCGTCGCGCACGAACGGATATTTGACCACACGCACTGGAACGAGCTTGCCGCGGATGTCCACTTCGGCCTTGTCGGCAGTGCCGGTCGGCACACGCGCAAACGCGATCGACTTGCCCAGCGTTGGCGAAAAACTGCCGGAAAGGATTTCTCCATCACCGAGCGCCGTGACCACACGCTGGCCGTGGCGCAACACGCCCTTGTCGTCGAACACCAGGCCGACCATCGCGCGTTTTGCGCCATCGGCCTTCTGCTGATCGAGCACGGCGCGGCCGATGAAATCACGCCCCGCATCGAGCGATACCGTCCATGCCAGACCAGCCTCGAACGGCGTGATGTCTTCATCCATATCCTGACCGTAAAGATTCATGCCTGCTTCGAGACGCAAGGTATCGCGCGCGCCGAGGCCGGCCGGCTTGACACCCGCGGCGAGCAGCTTGTTCCACAGTTCGACCGCGTTCGATTCGGGCACGACGATTTCAAAACCGTCTTCGCCGGTGTAGCCGGTGCGCGCGATGAACAAACCATCGCCTTCTGTCGCAGAAAACTTGCCGAGCTTCTCGGCTTTCGTCCGCGTCGCCGGCGTGAACAAACCCAGCGCTTTCTCACGCGCGTTCGGACCCTGCACCGCGATCATCGAAAGCTCGGGGCGCTCCTTCACCGCGACCTCGAACTTGCCTGCCTGCTGCGTGATCCAGGCAACATCTTTCTCGCGCGTCGCGGCATTCACGATGAGGCGGAAAAAATCTTCGTTCATGAAATACACAATCAGATCGTCGATCACACCGCCGCGCTCATTCAGCATGCAGGTGTACAGGGCCTTGCCCGACACCTTGAGCTTGTCGACATTGTTGGCGACGAGGTGACGCAGAAACTCGCGCACTCTCGGGCCGGTGAGATCGACCACGGTCATGTGCGACACATCGAACATGCCGGCATCACGCCGCACCAGATGATGCTCCTCGATCTGCGAGCCGTAATTCAACGGCATGTCCCAGCCGCCGAAATCGACCATCTTCGCACCGAGCGCGCGGTGCGTGGCATTCAATATGGTGTGCTGAGTCATAAGGTTCATACCGAAGGCGAAAGCCGCGCATTATCCGCGCGCCACGCCAGGAAGCAAGATGCGCGAACGATTTGGTGCTGCCGCATACGCCATCGCGATGTCATACGCGCGTTCGCGTTACCAAGATGCACAGCCGCGACTTTTCCGCAGCATCGTATTCAACCCAGTCGAGGCAATCGATCGTCAAAAGCACGCGATCGATTGTTCCTGCGCATCCGGGAAGTTCGCCACGCGCGCGCGCCAGTTGACCGGGCGCGCCGTAGTCTCGGCGAAATCCACCCAATACACCGGCAATTCTTCGGTACGCGCGATCACCTGCGCGGCAAAACCCAGCGCGGCAATTTCGGATCGACGTTTCTCGGCGTTGCCCTGCTCGTGGAACAGGCCGAGCGAAATCGTGTTCTGGTTTTCGCCCGCGGTCACCACGTAATAATCGCGCACACCCTTCGCCGCAAGCAGACGCGCGGCGGCGAGTGCCTGTTCTCGACTCTCATGCGCGGCGAGATAAACCCAGTAGCCACGCGCCTGGGTGGCGCGCACTTCGCGATATTGAATACGCTTGACCAGCGGCGTGAGCGCATCGATCACACGACGCACGTCGGCCTGGGTTGGAAACGTGCCAATGCTGCGACAGGTATCGGCGCGAATATCAGCAGCACTTTCCGGTGCGGCGGTGAGCTCCACGCTGTTCGCGCCCGGCGCGCCTTCGCGTTCGGATAACAGCACCAGCGCCGAGACTCCCGGATCAGACGCCGGCAACGTTTGCGCCGACGGATGCGGAGCAAAGATCAGCCAGCTCGCGACACCGATATTCAGAGCCAGCAGCAGTAGAAAGAAAGCGCGAACAAACATTCGGATCGGTCATCAAGGAGAAGCGCGAAAAATAATGCGCGCGATGGACAATTCTAGCCGACCCGTGCGCGCCGCGCAGATTTCATGCATCACTCAACGCCGGGGATGTTCCGCCGCGTACACCGACAGACCACGCAACACCAGCTCCGGTTCGATCCGGCCAAGCCCGCCGAGCGCGGCTTGCAACTCATTGGCCGCGCCACCGCTGAGCACCAACTCGACCGGCGCGTCGAGTTGGTTCGTGGCCTGCGCCAACACGCGCTCGACCAGCGCTACCGCGGCAAACCACGTGCCGGAAAAAACCGCGTCATCGGTGTTGTCGGCGAGCGCCACCCAATGCGCATCGCCACCCGCTTTCAACTGCGCGGTATTGCCGTACAACGCGTGTTGCATCAGCGCCGGGCTCGGCGCGATCAAGCCGCCGTGATGTCGGCCATCCGACGCCAACAGATCCAGCGTCAACGCCGTACCGCAACTCACGAGTAACACCGGCGCACGCTCGGTCTGATGCAGCGCGATCAAGCCGAGAAACCGATCGATGCCGAGCCGATCCGCAATGGGGTACGCGTTGTGCACACCGCATGCGCTCGCGACGCAGCGCACGAAGCTCGTGGCGCAATCGAATCGTTGCCGCACGGCAGTCGCGAGATCGGCTTCGCGCGCCGCGCCAGCGACCGACGCCGCCCACACGTGTGCGGGTTTTTCGATATCGAGCCAACGCCGCACGAGACCTGCGGCGAGTGTTTCTTCGGCATACGTCAGCGGCGCGCCGGCATGCAAACCTGCGGCATCCGCAAGCGCCCATTTGAGCCGCGTATTACCGAGGTCGAGCAATAGATTTTTCGTGTTCACTAGTGATTTCGATGCCGATCGGGTGAATAACGGTTTCACTGAATTTGCCAAGTTGCGACGTAGCAACGTTGCAGTTTTTGGTTAGATGCTGCGCACGCTGACTTCGACGCTATCGTAACTGCGAATCACACCCGACTCCGACACACGCAGCGCACCACGCTCATCCACGCCGATCGCGATACCATCTTGCGCGCCTTGCGGTGTACTGAGGCGTATGGGTTTTCCGGCAAGCAAATCGTGTTGTCCATACGCATCGACGAACGCCGCGAAACCCTGTGTCGCGAACTCATCGAGCGCTTCGAGCAAACGCGCGATCAGATGCGCGGCGAGCCGATTGCGCGATGGCGGTGCGGCATCGCTGAGAGTCGCCAAATCGATCCACGGTTGATCGATGGCATCATCCGCTGCATGCAAACGCAGATTGATGCCGACACCGATCACGGCATGACACGGGCCGAGAAATTCGCCACCGAGCTCAACCAAAATGCCAGCGAGTTTTTTGCCGCGCGCGAGCACATCGTTCGGCCACTTCAGGCCGACTTCATCGATACCACAATCGGCCAGCGCACGTATCACCGCCACCCCGACGGCGAGACTCAGTCCAGACAATCCGGCCATACCGTGCGGAAAACGACACAGCACCGAGCAATACAAATTTCCGGCCAGCGGCGAATGCCACGACCTGCCACGACGGCCGCGACCGCTGCTCTGGGTTTCGGCCAGACAAACGATCCGGTCGAGCGAGATATCCGCAGCGCGGCGCATCAGTTCGCTATTGGTCGAATCCACCTGCCAGCGGAGATCGAGTTCGGACAATCGATCGCGCAACGCTGGCGGCATGCCGGCGCGAATGGTCGCGGCATCAAGCAGCTCGACCGGCCAGACCAGACGATAACCCGCACCGGCTGCGGCTTCGATGACGATACCGAGTTCGCGCAGGTTTTCGATCTGTTTCCAGATCGCGGCGCGGGTCACGCCGAGACGCGTGGCGAGCTCGGTGCCGGATATCGCGCGCTCACTCGACAGCGCCGACAATAATAAACGTGAGTCCACTCAGGCGCGCCGTAAACGTGTCAGCACGCGCGCGCGTTCGAAACGATTTTCCGTGCCCGCGAGCAGGCGCTGCACATTGGCGCGATGCGTGAATAAAAGCAGCACTCCGATGCTGATAGCAAACAGCAGCACGTCGGTGCGCTGCGATATTGGCGCGAGCCACCAGCCAGCCAGTGGCAATGCGATCGCGATGCTGACCGAAGCGAGCCCGACATAACCGCTGACGCCGATCACGAGCAGCCACAACAACAGCAGTGGCACCACGGCGAGCGGCAACAGTACGAGCAAGGCACCGGCCACGGTGGCCACGCCCTTGCCTCCGGCAAAACCAAAATACACCGGCCAGACATGACCGATCGTGGCGCACAATGCGCAGGCCAGTGCGTGCATATAAAGTGTTTCGCCAGCGATGCTTGTGCCGAACGCCAGCAAGCCGATCCACGCCGCAAGCGCGCCCTTGCCGATATCGATGAGCACCACGCCGAGCGCAAAACGCCAGCCGCGTGTGCGAAAGGCATTTGTGCCGCCGGCGTTGCCACTGCCTAGCTTGCGAATGTCCACGCCACGCAGGCGTCCGAGCACGAGACTGCCGACGATCGAGCCGAGCAGATAGGCGATGAGAAGTTTGGAAATCAGCAGCAGCACAGGCAGGCGATCCGGCAGACAGGCGAAAAATCGCAGCCGCAATTATGCCAGCTTGAACGCCGCCGTTTATGCGATCGGCGCAGGCATGAAACTCACGACCATCGAACCGGGCCCGGCATGCGCGCCGATCGCGCTGCCGGCTTCGACCAGATCGCAGGATTGCAGCTCGGGTAATCGGCGTTTTATTTCCGCGCAAAGGCGCTCGCCTTCATCAAGGCAATCGCAATGTCCGACCAGCACCTGCCAGCGCCGACCAGTTGGCAGGCGCTTGACAAGGTCTTGCGCAAAACGCTCGGGCAATCGATCCGTACCGCGCAAAATTCCACGAACCTTGAGCCGTCCGTGCACCCCCATCTTCGCCAGCGGCACCAGTTTCAGCCAGCGCGTGAGCGGCAGTGTCCACGGCGGGATGCGGCCACCACGCACGGCATAACTGATGTCGCGAATGTAGGCGTGGGTCTGGATCTGCAGCAAGCTCGTGCGCAACTCGGCGACGATCTGCGCCGCCGACCAACCTTGCATCGCGCGTTGTGCCGCCTGGATCGCGAGCAGGCCCTGACCACACGATGCGTTACGGGTATCGATCACATGAATACGCTGCGCATCGAGTCTAGCTGCGACCGCCTCCCCCGCCTGCAAGGTACCGCTGAGCGCGCGCGACAGGCCGACATAAACCACCTCGGCATGATGCGCGAGCAGGAACTCGAACAGCCGTCGAAAATCCCCGGGCGGCGGCTGCGACGTGCGCGGCGCGATCGGGTTTTCGCGCAGCTCGCGATAGAACGCGCTGCTCGATAGCGAGATCTTGTCGAGATAATCCTGCGCGCCGAAATTCAACCGCACCGGCACCACATGCAGCGGCAAATGTTCCAGTGTTGCGGCGGGAATATCCGCAGCGGAATCGACCACGATCGCGACCGTGTTGCTGACGTGCAGCGAACGATTCTGCGCGCGCATGTCGTCGGCCTTGTGCGCGCTGATGCGACCAAATTGCGCGAGCGTGGCAAACAAGGTTTCAGGCTGATCCAGATGCATGTGGATGCGCAATTTTTCGCGCGTGCCGGCCATCACCAGACTTGAACCTGCGAGTTGATCAAGCGCCGCGCGCACCGCATCGCGATCCAAATCGTCAGCACTCAAGACACACTCGCTGCAGTAACGATGGCTCGCGGCATCGAACTTCGCGCTATCGCTCAATACGCCATCCGCACCGGCGTATGAGGTTTCCTGCGCATGATCGGTCAGCGCGGCGCGACCACGCTGAATGTATTGCTGGATGCCTTCGAGCAGTTCGACAAATCCCTGCGCACCGGCATCGACCACACCGGCCTTGCGCAATACCGCCAACTGCTGCGGCGTGGCGGCGAGTGCTTCGCGCGCGGATTGCAATGCTCGGCCATAGATTTCGCGCAGGTCATCGATGCCGGCAGCGCGTTGCTGACGCAGGCATTCGGCAAACCGACCGATCACCGACAGGATGGTGCCGTCGACCGGCTGCGCCACCGCGAGCCGCGCCTGCATCGAGCCGCAGCTGATCGCGTTGGTCAAACTGCTCGCATCGATGCGGCTGACGTTTTTCAATGAATCGCTAATGCCCTGCAGAAACTGCGCGAGGATCGCGCCCGAATTGCCGCGCGCGCCATCAATCGCTTCGCTCGCAGCACGGCGCAACAGGGTGTCAACGCATGCCGTGCGCATGCTGCCGAGCGCATCGCCGACCGCGCTCAGCGTGAACGCGAGATTGCTGCCGGTATCGCCATCCGCGACCGGAAACACATTGATCTTGTTGATCGCCTCGCGGCGCGCGAGTAACCGACGGATACCGCAGATCAGCGCGCGCTTCAGTGCGTAACCGCCGGGCTGGAAGCGCGGCATTACCCGCGCGCAAGGTAAATCAACGCACGGCAAATCGAGAGGAATGGCGATATTCATGAGGGCGCAGTGTAGTGACGCGACCGCGAACTGGCTTGCTGCATCGCAATGCCCGCGGATTCGGCCATTTCCCTCAGCGCCGATTAACGTTGTTTTGCCGGTCGTCAACTGAAATTTGCGCGTCGTGAACGTGCCGGACAGTGTCCGGTTCGGACAATTGTGTCCGCTGGCGTGTTACGAAAATCACCTTTTCCGGCTAAACGATTGATTTCAAACAGCCGCCACGAGCATGACTTCTGGCACGGAACCTGCTTCCCACTCTCGCGGCATTAGAACGGTGCGGAAAGACGTGCGATTATGCGTAACGCTCCGCATCAGCCACCCAGATGCATCCCGGAGAAAGCCATGAAATTGCTTGGTCTCATTATCCTTGTCGGCGCTGCGCTGCTGGCGCAAAGCATGTGTGTATACGCAGGCGGCCTGCGCATGGGCGAAAGCTCATCGATGAATATGCTCGCGAGTAACGACTGCGCCTGCCAGGCGAATATGCCGGGCGCGCAGATCGTGGCGAGTTCCGATGCCGATGGCGCATCTGCCGATAATGTCGCCGCGCCTACCTGCGTGGCCACACCCGGCGTCGCCGCCGAAACGCGTTGCATCGGCACTGCATCCGGCGCGACTGCCGCGGCAACCGGCAAGGCCGATCCCGCAGCTAGCGCTGTCACACGGAAAATGCGCAATGGCATCCATTGGCAATCGCTGCTGCCGGGCGTTATGAAATAAGTTGGCAGCGAGGTGTCGACGCGAAGAAATGTTGCGCTTGAGGCGGCACTGATTTCATCAGCTTGCTCCTGATATGAGATGCGTTATAAAACCCGTGAATTTGCAATGCGGGTTTTCCCCCGCTAGCCTTGCCGGTCTGCACAGCGCTGCATTCCGCGCCGACTAGGCCACGATTTTCCGATGATTCATCGACGTTTGTTTTTTCTCGGCGCACTGTCGGCGCTATTTCATGCCGCATCCGCAATTGCCGCGCCCACATGCAGCGGCAGCCTGCATATCGAACTGCAGCAAGCCGGCGTGTATGCGCTGGACTATGCGAGCATCATCGCCAGCCAGCCGGGTTTGCAAGATTGT
This sequence comes from Pseudolysobacter antarcticus, assembly GCF_004168365.1. Taxonomy (GTDB): domain Bacteria; phylum Pseudomonadota; class Gammaproteobacteria; order Xanthomonadales; family Rhodanobacteraceae; genus Pseudolysobacter; species Pseudolysobacter antarcticus. The sequence goes on along the minus strand of NZ_CP035704.1, from coordinate 776,143 downwards.
ACTAGCGCCGATCTGGTGCTGCGCAACCAAGACAAGGAAATTCCGCTGCGCGTGCTCGACAGCGGCGATGGAAAATTCGGTCCGAAATCAGGCATCGAATGGATCGGCGAGCCGCTGCACGGGCCGGCCAGTTGGTTCGATCAATACAGCATCGCCAACGTCTACCTGCTCAGCGCCGAACCCGGCCAGCATGCGCGTATGCACGAACAAACCGGCAGCGCAGCGGTTTCCATCGCCAGCACCACGCTCACTCGTCGCCTGCATCTGGAGCAGGATAATCTGATGATCCGGCTCAACCAGATGCTGGTGAAGCCCGGCGAAGAACCCGACGTGTGGCAATGGGCCAAGCTCACTCACGCCGATGCGCAACCGTTCTCTTTCGATTTCGATCTCGCCGATTTTGCAGGTAAACGCGACACCGAAATTAGCGCGACACTGGATTTCCGCGGCCTCTCCGATGTGCCGCCAAGCGATGGCGTCAAATCGGAAGATCACGCCGTGCAGATGGTATTGAATGGCAGCACCTTGCCATCGATCAGCTGGGACGGTCGCGAGGAAGTGCGCAAGAAAATTCGTATCCCCGCGCACTTGCTCAAGGCGCGCGGCAACACGCTCACGTTGCGCGTGCCGGTGCGCCATGCCGATGCCAAGTCAGACAACCCGCTGGTCGACGTGGTGATGTTCAATTTCATCGAACTCGACTATCCGATCGGCGGTTCGCTGGATGCCAGCACGGCGCCGTTCATGCTCGATGGCAAGCTGCCCGCGCGCATCGAATTGCAGCAGAACGGCACACACGCTCCGGCCGTTTATACGGCTAAAGGTGTTTATATGCCGGTGCACGCTGCCGGCAACAGTCGCTGGAATTTCGATCACGTACCGGCCAATGTCACTTTATATCCGCTGGCGAATGCGCAGCCACTCGTACCATCGCGATTGCTGGCGGTGGCTGCCGGCGACTTGCGCAAAACCGACTCGGGCTTCGATTACCTGATCGTCGCGCATCCACGTCTGATCGCTGCGATCGAACCTTTAGCCGAATTCCATCGTTCGCACGGACTCAAGGTCGCGGTGATCGATGTCAATCAGATCTACGATCAGTTCAACGGTGGCATCGATCATCCGCGCGCGATCCGCAACCTCGTGCAGTACGGTGTCGAGCACTGGCCGACCAAACCGCGTTTTGTGCTGCTGGTCGGTGATGCCAGCTTCGATATCCGGCATGAAAATCCGGACGATGCGAGCATGGCCAAGTGGGCCACGCACGACTACGAATTGTTGATACCCGATCATTTCGACGGAATTCCCGCCACTGCCTACGGTACCAAGCCAAAAGATCTGGTCACGCGCAACCTGATTCCGACTTGGCAATTTCCTTCGGAAGAAGGCCAGTCGGCGAGCGACAATCCGTTCGTTACTTTCACCACGGATGATTTCCATCCGACAGTCGCGATCGGACGTTTTCCGGTGGTCGAGCCGTCCGATGTCACCGCCATCGTCAACAAGACAATCGCTTATTTCACCAAGCCGCAGCCCGGTTCGTGGCGCCGCGACGTGATGTTCATCGCCAACGAAGACAGCTATTTCCAGACCGCCTCCGACGAGATCGCAGCGCAACTCGAAACAGAAGGTTTCGCGGCGCGAAAGATCTATGGCGATGCCGCCGAAAAGGACAATCTCGCGCATCAATCCGACATCAAGCAAAGCCTCAACGATGGCCAGTTGCTCGTGCATTTTCTCGGTCACGGCGGTCGGTTTATCTGGCGCACCGGGCCGCCCGATCTGCGCAAGAACCACGACCTGTTCACGCTCGATGACGTCTCGCAATTGCAAAACGGCGCACGCCTCCCGATGGTGCTGAGCATGACCTGTTATTCGGCGCCGTTCGATAATCCGACCGAAGATTCGATCGGTGAACGTTTCCTGCGCGAACCGGACAAAGGCGCGGTGGCGGTGTTCGCCGCAAGCTGGCGCAACTCGCCCGATCCGGCCTACAGCAAGGCCTTGATCGCCGAACTGCTGACGCCGAGCCAGACGATCGGCGCTGCGATCATCAAGGCCAAACGCAAGATTTCCGATCGCACGCTGGTGGAAACCTACAACCTGCTCGGCGACCCGGCGCTAGTGCTCGATCGACCCAAGGACACGCTCGCACTCGCCCGCGGCGCAGATCGCTGGAGCACCCAGGTTGCGGTCAAACTGCCGGGCAACAGTTTTCACGGCATGGTCAACGTCGATTGGCTGAATGCGACCGGCAAGGTACTGCAATCGGTCAGCTACAACGTCGATGAAGCACGTTTTACCTTGCCACCGCCGAGCACGGCGCAAACGCCTGCGGGCGTGCTCGTGTATGCGGCGGATCCCAGCGTGGGACGCGACGCGATCGGCGAACTCAGTCTGCTGCCGCCGCCGATCAATCCGGCGACAAACGATGCAAGGCAACGCGATGCGCTGATGCTCGCGCTCGATGCCGAACGCTGGCACGCGCAGCCGCAAATCAAGGTGGCGCTGCCTGGCAGTGAATTCCACGGTCAGGTCAGCGTCGACTGGCAAGATATCAAGGGCAAGAGTTTGGCCAAGGCTGAGTATCGTGCCGACGCGCCACGCTTTGCTCTGCCCGCGCCGCCCGCGCAAATAACCGCGCAGCTCGCACAGGTGCATGTGCTGACGAGCGACCCGCAGCAGGATCACGATGCGTTCGGTCGGATCTATCTGGTTGACCCGCCAGTCAAGGGTGTGCTGATCAGCGATCCACAACTGACACCGCAAAACAATTTGCCGGACAAGATTTCCAAACTCGGCTTCGACACGGGCGCGACGGGTACGAGCAAGATCGTTACCGGCCAGGCCAAAGTGTCGCCAGTGCCAGCCAAGGAAAATCCCGGCTAGCGCGCCGCGCGGTACTTCTGGAACATGCAGCGGCGGACGCTGCGGCTATACTCGGGTTTCAATTCGACTGGAGCCGATCATGCTGCAACCGCTGCGCTTGTTACCTGTTTTTATCGGACTGACCTGTGCGCTGAGCCTCGGCGCAAGCGCTGCCGATGCGCCCGCGAACATGATCGGCTATGCGCCCGAATCAGCGGCCGCGCAAACGCGACTCGAACAAAAATTCGATGCCGATCTGAAGCCCGACAATCTGCGCAGCTGGATGCAGCAGATGTCATCGCAGCCGAACCAGCTCGGCTCGCCGCATGACAAGGCCAACGCCGAATTCGTGCTCAAGCAGTTCACCGCGTGGGGCTGGGATGCGCACATCGAAACGTTCTTTGTGCTGTTCCCGACGCCGAAAGAGCGTCTGCTCGAACTCGTCGCACCGACACGCTACACCGCCAAGATCGACGAGCCGGCAATCGCCGAAGATGCGACTTCAAAAGTTCGCGACGGCGTGTTGCCGCCGTACAACGCCTACTCCGCCGATGGCGATGTGACCGCCGAACTGGTCTACGCCAATTACGGCGCGCCGGACGACTACAAGGAACTCGAACGCCGCGGCATCAGCGTCAAGGGCAAGATCGTGATCGCGCGTTACGGCCAGACCTGGCGCGGCATCAAACCCAAACTCGCACAACAGCATGGCGCGATCGGCGCGCTGATTTATTCCGATCCGCACGATGACGGTTACGCGCAAGGCGACACCTATCCACAAGGTCCGTTTCGCAGCGAACAAGGCGTGCAACGTGGCTCGGTCGCGGACATTCCGATCTACTCCGGCGATCCACTCACGCCCGGTGTTGGCGCGACCAAAAATGCGAAACGCCTGAAGCGCGAAGACGCACCCGATCTGCTGAAAATTCCAGTCATGCCGATTTCCTACGGCGATGCGCTGCCGCTGCTCAAGGCGCTCGGCGGCCCGGTCGCGCCGGCGAACTGGCGCGGCGCATTGCCGATCACCTATCACATCGGCCCCGGCCCGGCGCAGGTGCATCTGAAACTCGCGTTCAACTGGAATCAGGTCGAGGCCTACGATGTCGTCGCGACCTTGCGCGGCTCGTTGTATCCGGACCAATGGGTGATGCGCGGCAACCATCGTGATGCGTGGGTATTCGGCGCATCCGATCCGCTCAGCGGTCAGGTCGCGATGCTCGAAGAAGCACGCGTGCTAGGCGAGTTGCACAAGGCCGGCTGGAAGCCGAAACGCAGCATCGTTTATTTGAGCTGGGACGGCGAAGAAGAAGGCTTGATCGGATCGACCGAATGGGCCGAAACCCATGCCGACGAACTCAAGCGCAAAGCGGTGCTGTACATCAACACCGACAACAACGGGCGCGGCTTCCTCAATGTCGGCGGTTCGCATGCGCTGGAACATGTGGTCGATCAAATCGCCGCTGGCATCACTGATCCGCAAACTGGCGTGAGTGTGCTCGAACGTCGTCGCGCCGAACTCGCCATCTCGGGTAACGCGCCCGGTGCAAACGAAAATGCCAAGACGATGGCGAAGGCCGCGATGATGGCAGAACACGATTTGCCGATTTCGGCGCTCGGATCGGGTTCGGATTATTCACCATTCCTGCAGCATCTCGGCATCGCCGCGCTCGACTTCGGTTACGGCGGCGAAGATAACGGCGGCGATTACCATTCGATCTACGATTCGTTCGATCACTACGTGCGTTTCGGCGATCCGGATTTCGCGTATGGCATCGCGCTCGCAAAAACCGTTGGTCACACCGTACTGCGTTTTGCCGATGCCGATGTATTGCCGCTGCGTTTCGGCAATCTCGCCGATACGATCGCGCGTTATGCCGAAGAGTTGCACAAACTCGCCGCGCAGCAGCTCGAACAAACCGCAACCATCAACAAGCTCGTGGCAATGAATGCCTACAAACTCGCCGCCGATCCAAAGCTGAGCTACGTCGCACCGGGCAGCGAAGCAACCCCGCCGAACATCGATCTGAACGCGCTGGACAACGCCATCAAGCAGCTCAAGAGCAGCGCCAACGCTTACGATCAGGCGCTGGTTACGCAGGCACAGTACGGCCTGCAACTTGGTGGTGAGCGTGCGGCAAAATTGAACGACGAGCTGAAAAATATCGAGCTGCTGCTGACGCGCAAGGAAGGTCTGCCGGGCCGCGACTGGTATCAGCACATGCTTTATGCGCCAGGCTTGTACACCGGCTACGGTGTAAAAACTCTGCCCGGCGTGCGTGAGGCGATCGAACAGAAACAGTGGGATCAGGTCACGCGTTATGTCGATCTCATCGCCAGCACCTTGAACGCTTACAGCCAGCGTCTGGACCAGGCGCGCGCCTTGCTCGAACCGATTCAGTAAAAGACATTTACCACCTCGCCGCGACACATTTTGCGTCGCGGCGAATTCATCGAAATCGCGATTCAATCAGCCGCGACAGTAGCCATCGATCCACGGCCCGGCGAACGCGAGAAACAACAGCGTCACAGCAAGCAGGCTCGCCGCGAGCAGGCGCATCGGCGTGATGGCGAGTCGCGCATCACGTTGAAAAATCCGCGCATAGGCTTCACCGGCGAAACAGCAAAACACCGGAATCATCGGCAACAGATAACGCGCTTTTACGTGCAGGCCGGAATACAAGGCCAGCTGATAACCGACACTCGCCAGCAACAACCATAGCCACATATACCGCCATTCGCGCCACAGGCAAAGACCGAAAGCGAAGCCGACCAGAATCAGCGCGTGCAGCAAATGCGATGACCAGCGCAACGCAAAAACCGCAGCGGGCGGCGTGTCGTGATACGCACTCATATAACCCGCGCAAGTCGGCCCGGGCAATTGCGTCAGCAGCAATGTCTTGCTCTCGAACAGGCGAAAATACTGCCGCGCGAACTGTTGTTCGAACAGTTCCAGAGGCGGCGTGTCTTGCAGACGTTTCTCCAATTGTTGATACGCCCAGGCATTGCGCTGATCCGCCGTCGTGCCGCTGTTGAGATAGTCGCCGAACAGATTGGCCACTGGCTCGTCGACATAATCGTTGCGCGCACGATCGCTCAGTCCCGCGACCAGATTGAATACAGAACTGTCGGCGATCGACCAATGGCCGGTGTTGCGATGTCCCGCGATCAACGCCGGTGCGGTGATCAGGAATATGCCGAGAAGAAATGTCGCGGCGGATTTCCATTGCAGCCGCAACGGCCGCCAGCATTCCACAAAGCAAATCAGCAACAACGGCCAGAATGCCGCGAGCAAACTTTTGAAAATCAGCGCGAGGCCCAGCGACAGCCCCGCGAACAAGGCGAGATGCGGACGAGCGACGGCATCTTTTTGCGGATCGCGCAGCAACAGATTCAGCGTCAACAGCATGCAGAACAGGTGCGGAATTTCGGGCCACAGATAATGCGCATACGCAGCATCGCCCGGATTCAGCAGGAACAATCCCGCAGCGATTGCGGCCGCGAGGCGACTGCCGCCGAGACGTCGCCAAAGCCGCCACAGCAAACCGCCGCAGGCCAGGAACAATGCAGTCTGCAACAGTTGCATCGGCACGATCATGCTGCCGAACAGACCCTGCATGGATGCGATCAGCAACGATTGTCCGGGCGGCCAGATATGGCTCGGATGCCACGCACCGCCGGCAAGCACGGCGCGCGCCGCGGCAAGATATTGCTGCTCATCACCGACCAGTTGTTTTGCACCAGCGTGATAATAAATCCACCACAGCAGCGCTTGCTGTACCAGCAAACTGGCAAGCGCTACCATCAACAATAGACGGGTGCGCGGGGTGATCGAAGTGCGCCAGGACCAACTATTCATCGCCACAGTGTGGCTGTTTTTTTCCACGATGCAACCGGGTGCGATAGCGTGAAACAACAGTCCGCCGACGAACCAATTTCCGCCAGCGCCGAAACCATGCGCGGCACCAATATCTATTGGCGCCAGCTCAGCGCGGATGAGCTCGCCAGCGGCGCACATCGCGATCTGATCGGCGGTCTGTGGGACGACGTTGGTCGGATGCAATTCGAATTCCTGCGCGAGCGCGGACTGCAGCCACAACATCGCCTGCTCGATCTCGGCTGTGGTGCATTGCGCGGCGGCCTGCACTTCGTGCGTTATCTCGATGTCGGCAATTATTACGGCATCGACATCAATGCCTCACTGCTCGAAGGCGGCCGCATCGAGTTGGAGCGCGACGGTCTCGCGCACCGCAATGCGCATCTGTTGTGTGACGCCGAATTCGCGTTGACGCGTTTCGGCCAGCGTTTCGATAGGCTGCTGGCGGTGTCGGTTTTCACCCATCTGCATCTCGACCAGATCCAGCGATGCCTTGTTGGCGTGGCGCAAGTGCTGGCCGATGGCGGTGTGTTTTATGCGACGTATTTTCCGGCTGCCGATGCTGCGGCCATTGATCCGATCACACATTCACCGGGCGATGTGGTCAGCCATCTTGATCGCGATCCGTTTCATCAACACGCATCCGCCTATCGTTATCTGGCCGACTGCGCCGGGCTGCACCTTGAGGTGATCGGCGATTGGAGACATCCGCGCGGACAGCATATGCTGGCATTCCGCAAAGCTTGATACGACTCAGCCTTGCGACATGGCCGAGGCAAAACAACGGCGTGAATTCAGTGTCGTATTGTATTGGTGCGTAATGCTCATCGCTTCGCATGACAAGGCCGGTGCGTCGCGCGTATCGAGCAACGGCACCCCCAGCGACTGACTCAGCGCGAGCAGATGTCCGCTGTGCCCGCGCGAATCGATCAGATGCACGAGATCGATCGCGTAATGCTGCACCCAGCCCGCGAAAATTTCGTCATAGCGCAGCCAGGTCGCTGGCGCAAATTCAAGGCACGGCGCGATGCTAGCGCGTTGTATTTCACGCCAGCCGCCGACGGAATATTGCATCAACAGAATCGTTTGCTGACGGCATTCCAACTTCCAGATATCAAAATCGCGTGCGAATGCGATTAGCGCATCTGCATCGTCGCCACCGACCTCACTCGGCAGCGCCACGATCCGCAAAACCCGCGGGCGCAGCGGTGTTGTTGCATTGAGTGCCGAACGATAAATGTGGCGCACACGCCAGTCCAGCACGCGTCGCTCGAACGAAAATAATGTCGCGCCGACAGCGGCTTCGTAATGCGGATAACGCTCGCGCAACACCGCCATGCCAGTTTGTCCAAGCGATTCGCGCCGTGCCTCGCCGAAGCTCGCGCTACGCGCATGACGCACAAGCACATTGCCCGCGATCACATGCGAAAATCCGGTGTGTTCAGCGCGTTGACACCAGTCGTTTTCTTCGCCGTAACCTTGCGGGAAAGCATCCACATCGGGGCCACCGACTTGGTCCAGCATGGCGCGTTTTACATACATGCAGAACCCGTTGCCGGTCGGCAGTGCTGGCGTAAGCAGGCCGGCCTGTTGCCACAGCGCGCGCTGAGTCTGCATCAACGACCACGCTGTCGGCAGCGGATTGTGCCGCTCCAGTTCCGGCACCGAAAACGCGCCGGCGTTATCCGAAACCGCCGTCGCGGTGCCGATATCGGCGCGCGCATACGCCGCGCGGCGCAGACCAAGCAACCAGTTCGGGCCCACCTCGGTGTCGGCGTTGAGCACCACGACATCGCCTTGCGGCGCATGGCTCAAGCCGAGCGCGATATTGTGCGTATAACCGACATTGTGCGTATTGCTCAGCACGGTGATGCCGGGGGAATTTTGGTATCGCGCTAACAGCGGGGCGATCGCAGCATCAGTACTAGCATCATCGATCAACAGCAATTGCGCCGGGCCTTGCGTGTGTTCGATCAAGGCTTCGATGCAACGCTGCACAAGTTCGCTGGCGTTGTAGATCGGCACGATGATCGTGACCGGCACATGCAGCGCATCGGGTTGCTGCAACGGCGAGAAAATCGTCGCGTCGAGTAGCGGAGCGAGATCTTGCTGCGCAACTGCGACGACGGATGTTTCATGCGCTACCGATGCCGGCATCGCATGACTTGCAGCTTCGCCAAAACGTACGTACCACGGTCTTGGCAGCAACTCGATGCCTTGCGGTTCTAGCCGCAACGAGATGCCGAACTCGCCTCCCGCCTGCGGCGCAAACGGAAAATCGAAATGCACCTGCCGCTGTTGCGCCGGCACGATCCGCTCTGAAAAAAACAGACCATCGAGAGCCAGCACCACGCGCCGATCCTCGGTGTGAGCGTCCAGCTCGATCGCAAGACGCTGGCCGTTCCAGAGGATTGACTGCAACATCAGCGGCGACACATGCGGCAACCGTTTGACCAATGACAAAACAATCCGATCTCGACAAATCGCATTTTCATTTTGCGACGGGCGCCGCGTGCAGCACCGCGTGATACGCGGCCAGCACGTCTTCAACCGGGCCTTGCATGAGACTCTTGCCATGCTCGACCCACAGCGCGCGATCGCAGAGTTGCCGCACCTGCGAATCCTCGTGCGACACAAATACTACGGTGCAACCGTTGCGCATGCGCTCGCGCAACGCGGCGCCGGATTTTTCCTGGAACTCGGCATCGCCGACCGAGAGCACCTCATCGATCAACAACACGTCGGGCTCGACCTGCATCGCCACGGAAAATCCGAGACGCAACAGCATGCCGGTCGAGTAGCTCGAAATCGGTTGTTCGAAAAATTCGCCAAGCTCGGAAAATTCGTGGATTGCCGGCAGCCGCTGTTTGATGTCGCGATGACGCATGCCGAGCATCATGCCGCTCAGGATTGCGTTATCGCGACCGCTCAGGTGCGGCGAAAATCCGACCATCAGCGACAGTAGCTGGCACGAGATCGGCGCGCGTTCCACGCTGCCGCGATCCGGCCCGACGATGCCCGCAATCACGCGCAGCAAGGTACTTTTGCCGGCGCCGTTGCGACCGATGATACCGAGACGCTCGCCGCGTCGAAGTTCCAGGCTTACGTCTTCGAGCGCCCAGAAACGACTCTCGCCGAGCCGGCGTTTGGCGCTGAAAGCGACGCCGACATTGCGCATAGAGACGATCAGTTCACCCGCAGCGGACGGCGCCTCGGTTGCGCCCTGAAGTTGTGTACTCGCCATGTCAGATCGCCAGCTTGACGTAGCGCGGCGTGAACCGTGCGACCAGATAAATGCCGAGCGCGCACATCAGCAACGAGATGCCGGCGACCTGCGCCAACGCCCACCAGTCCGGCCAGCGTGCATGCATGAGGATGCCGCGCGCAGAATCCACCAGCACCACGACCGGGTTCAGCGCGAACCACACACGCATCGACGGCGGCACGCTATCGAGCGCAAACACCACGCCGGAAATGAACATCACCACCTGCAGGAATTGTTCGATCACGAAACGCAAATCCGGCAACAGCGGCGTGACTGCGGCGACCATGTAGGTGGCACCCGCAGCAAATATGAGCTCGACCAGCAGCACCGGCAAGAGGGCGACATAAGTGATGTTTGGCTTGTAGCCGCTGCACCACAAAATCACCATCAGCAACGCGAGAATGAACAGGAATTTCACCGTGTCGGCGAGAATCTGCACGCTCGGAAACAACAGGCACGGCAGCTTGACCTGACGGATCAGACCGAGGTTGCTCCAGATCGCGTTGCCGCCATGGCTGACGCAGGATTTGAACCATTGCCAGCTGGTCAGGCCGACCAGCAGGAACGGCACGTAATCCGGCGCGCTGGATTTCAACACCACCGCGAACACCAGATAAAACACGGCCATCATCATCGCCGGCTCCAGCACCCACCAGACAAATCCGAGATAACTGCGCTCGCGTTCAGCGCGTAATTCGGTGTAAGTGCTGAATAAAACCAGTTCGAGATATCGTAACGGCATGAAACGTCCTGCGCTGAGCGATGCGAAAGGATACCGAATCCGCCCGGCGCAGGCACGCTTGCTGACTACGCCGGAACCTGGTCACTCAAATCCGGCGTTCGATCAGACGCTGACTGGGTCGTCACCAATGAGGATAGAACCTCAATGTTTTTCGGAGGGCGCGGTCTTGGTCGCGGCATCCGCCGGTTTCACCACCGGCTTGCCATCCGCACCGAGCTTGGCCCCGGCCTTGAACACTGGCGTGAATTTTTCGCGCGCGCCCTTGGTCGAGATTGACTCGACGTAATACCAGTATTCCTTGCACGGATCGATGCTGTCATCGGCGTACTGATAGTTGTGCGTTTCATCGGTGGTGCCTGCGCCAAGTACCGGCGACTTGGTCACCTTGGCGAACGGACCTTTTTCCGCGTCGCCGCGATACACGTCGTAACCGAAGCTGTCGACTTCGCTGGCTGTCGACCAGCGCGCGGTATTTTTGAGTCGTTGTGCGGCAGCGACTTTGCTTTGATCGCCGCAGCCCGGCGCGGGCGCGGCCGCAACGGCGTGCAGCGGCAGCAACGTAATCAGGGCAATGAACACGAGTCGGTGCGAGAGCATGAAATTCTCCGGAGAAGAGGATGGAAATACCGGAACGAGCCGGCTCAGACGATCACAATAAAGGCGCGAGGTATGACAACGCAATGCCTGAGTTTTCCGCGCAAGATTCATTGATGCCGCCAGTAACACGATCGACTGATATCGCCGTGAAACTCACGTGCGATCAATGCGAACCTGAAACGCTGCACCGCCCAGCATTTCGGATTGCGTGACCTTGAGTTCGCCGCGATAGGCCTTGAGAATATCCTGCACGATCGACAGGCCGATGCCGTGGCCCTGCACACGCTCATCGCCACGCACGCCACGCTGCAAAAGATAATCGATCCGCTCGGGCGGAATGCCGGGTCCATCGTCTTCGACACACAGCAGCAGACCGCTGCGATGGGCCTGGGTGGCACCGATACTTTTCACCGTCAGCAATACACGATGTTTCGCCCATTTGAAGGCGTTCTCGAGCAGGTTGCCAAGCAGCTCCAGCAGATCGCCTTGCTCGCCATAAAAACGCGCCTTGGCATCGATGTCGAACTCGCACAAAATATTTTTCGTCGCGTAGACTTTTTCCAGGCTCATGACGATTTCTTCGGCGTGCTGCTCGATCGCCACCGGCGCGGCGAACGTGTGCTGGCCCGACGTCGCCGCGCGCGAAAGCTGGTAGGCCACGATCTGATCCATGCGTCGTACCTGCTCCATCATCGCGCCGCGCAATGCATCGCCGTCGGGTTCGGATTCGAGCTGGTTGCGCGTGACCGCGAGCGGCGTCTTTAAGCTGTGCGCGAGATCGGAAAGCGTATTGCGATAGCGCTTGAGGTGGTCGCGTTCGCTTTCGATCAGGCCGTTCACGCTGGTCGTGAGGCCAGTGAGCTCGAGCGGATAGCGGCCCGACAGACGCTCGGTTTCGCCGCGCTCGACCTTGGTCAAGTCGCTGGATACACGCCGCAGCGGCAACAGGCTCCAGCGCAGCACGAGCAACTGCAACAGCAGCAGCAACAATCCGAGGCCACCGAGATAGACCAGCAAGGTGCGGCGAAACGCCGACAATTCCGCATCGAGCACACTCGCGTCTTCGGCGACGTGAAACGTCAGCGGCACCTTGTTGCGGCGATTCGGCACTTCCCAGTTCACACCAAGGCTGACCAGATAAATCGGCCCGCTACCGGTATCGACCGGGCCACTGAACTTGATCTCGTTGCTCGGTGGCAGGACATTATCGAACGGCAGGTTTTTGCCGATCGCCGAACGCGAGCGCCATGAATTTTTTTCGCCGCTGACTCCCGCATACAAACCGGAACTCGGACGATTGAAACGCGGATCGGGTGGCAGTTCCTCGGCCGGTTGCAACTGGCCGGAGCGGTTCATTTCCGATGCCGCCAGATAACCGTACAGATAGGTTTGCAGGCGCTCTTGCAGCGAGCTGCGCAAGGCGTTGTAGATCGCCTCGTCGAGCGCAAAACCGGTCAGGCCGAGAAATGCTGCGAGCGCCACACTGGCGGCGAGCAGCGAGCGCGCTTGCAGCGACAACGGGCGACGGCGCGCCATGTCCAATCGGCCTCGTCGCGACTTATTCGCCGCGACTCAAGCGTCGCGGATTATCCATCGCAAAATTACTCATCGCCATCCGAGCGCGGGATCGAAAAACGATAACCGCGGCCACGCACGGTTTCGATCGGCTTGAGCAGGTTTTCCGGATCGAGTTTCTTGCGCAGACGGCCGATGAAAACTTCGAGCACGTTCGAGTCGCGATCGAAATCCTGCTGATAGATGTGCTCGGTAAGGTCAGCCTTCGAGACCAGCTCGCCCGCGTGCAGCATCAGATATTCGAGCACCTTGTATTCGTAACTCGTAAGGTCAACGCCCTGCTTGTTGACGCTGACGGTTTGCGCCGTGGTATCGAGCGCGATCGGGCCGCATTCGAGCATAGGTTTGGTCCAGCCGCTGGCGCGTCGCACTAGTGCGTTCAAGCGTGCGAGCAACTCCTCGACATGGAAAGGCTTGACCAGATAATCGTCGGCGCCGAATTTGAGCGCCTGCACCTTGTCCTGCCAGCTCGTGCGTGCGGTCAGGATCAGGATCGGATAACGCTTGCCTTCATCGCGCAGCGCCTTGACCAGATCCATGCCGGAAAGTTTGGGCAATCCGAGATCGATGATCGCGACATCGAACGGCACTTCGCGACCCATGTACAGGCCTTCATCGCCATCGGCTGCGGCATCCACCGCAAAACCTTCGCGCTTTAATCGCGCGGCCAGGGTTTCGCGCAACGGCGCTTCGTCTTCAACCAGCAGTATGCGCATGCAATATCCTTGATATTAGTTGTCGTCGGCTGTGACTTGTATCACGCGCACCTGTCCATCGCGCGTGAGCACCTTGATACGATAAATCTTTTTCTTGCCGACCTGGATCGGTTCGGCAGACAACACCTTGCCGCCGGTATCGCGTTGCACCTTTTCGATCGCCTGCTGCAGGGTCACCTCGGCATGCGCCGATCCCGCCGCCAGAAACAAGGCAAGACTGAGCACCGGAAAGGTTGTGCGGATCGACATGCGTGGAATGATAACCGGGCAGGTGCAGGCTGCAAGCCTGCGAATGAGTCGCACTGTGGGGCTGGCGCATTGAATTTGCGCTGAATCATGCGGTTTGGCTGCAGTTGCAGCCGCCGTGCGGCTCGCGACCACGAATCGTCGACTTCAAAAAATCTCGCCGACACAGCAACGCAAACTGCCGCCCGCTTTTTCGATTTCATCGAGCTCGACACAACGCAACGCAAATCCCCATGCCTGCAATTGTTGACGTTGTTCACTGTGCAATGCCGCCGCCGCGACCGCGCTGAACCAGACGCTGCCAGGCGTGAGTGCGATCGCATTGCCGGCGAACGCGGTTTTCTGCGCATCATCAAGCGTGATCGCTCGGCCCGCGTAAACCTGCGCGATTGCTGCAGGTACCGCCGCATCGGCAAACCCCAGCGGCGCCACTACGGCGGCGCGTCCAGCGAGAATCGCAAGCACGACGTTGGTGTGGTATTCGCTGGCAGCAAGTTCGAAACAGAACGTGAGATTCAGACCAAACGCATCGTGCATGGCACGCGCACCCGCCATGTCGCAACGCTCCGAAAGTCCGCAGAATCCGATGCCACGCGCACGATCGATCACGAGCGCACCGGTGAGCTCGGCGACTTGCGCGGCGCCGGACAAATCCAGAACTTCATACCCGAGGTTGTCGCGAAAAAATGCGCGGATATCCGGCCGCGCCGCCTCACGCTGGCGCACCGCATGACGCATCGCGCCGACGATAAGGCGTCCATGTATCGTGGCGAAAACGTTGTTCGGAAAAACTGCATCGGGCGTTGCCGGATCGCCCGGGAAAGTGATCACCGGCAACTCCTGCGACAAGGCCGCCGCAAGTTGCGCGTGCTGTGCAAGTGCGCGGGCCGGATCGACGTGCTGCGACAAATCCATGTAGCGATTGTCCTGAGCCGATTGCGTAGCGAGAGCAAAACCCAGCGGGCTGCACAGGAATGCCGCACGCGCGCAAGGTGGCGCCTGCATCGGAAAACGCTGTTCGGAAAATACCGCGAGAAACTCGGTAACGCTGGTGACGATCATGTGGTCGGGAGGGCCGGTAAAACAGGCGGTTTTATCGCAGCGCCGCCACCGCTGCGTTGCCATGCCGTGAGCTTGCCATCGGGCACGGCAGCGTAGGCGCAATTACGACCGTCATCCTTGGCACGATACAAAGCTTCATCGGCAAGCGCGAGCACCTGCTGCATCGACAATGCGTGCGCCTGATCGTGGCGAAACGGAAACATCGCCCAGCCGATCGAGCACGTCACATCGATACGATGATACGGGCCGATGAACGGCTGCTCCGAAACTGCCGCGAGCAGACGTTTTATGAGCATCGCGGCGGCGTCGAAATGGGCATCGCGAAACACGATCAAAAATTCCTCGCCGCCCCAGCGCAACGCAAGATCGCTGCTGCGCATAACCGCTTGCAGGCGCACAGCAAGCTCGACCAGAACGGCATCGCCCACAGGATGCCCGTATCGATCGTTGATCGATTTGAAATGATCCAGGTCGAGCAATACCAAAGTCAGATCGGCATGTTTTTCACCGGCCAACGCGCGCTGCAACGCACGCTCGCTTTCGCGCGGAAGTTCCAGATCGAAATAACGCCGATTCCACAGGCCAGTGAGCGGATCAGTGAGCGAGGCGCGCTGCAACTGATCGTTGGCATCTGCCAGCGCACGTGTGCGCAAAGCGACCTCGGCTTCGAGCGCGCGGGCGCGACGTTCCAGAGCACGCGTGCGCCAGCGATCCACCAGCATGCCGAAGGCAATCAGTGCCAGCGCATACATTACCACCGCCCACGGCGTGCGCCACCACGGCAGGCGCACCGAAAACTTCAGCGTGATCGGCACCGCTTCCACGCCAAAACCGTCTCGCGCATAGACGCGAAAAGTGAAGTCGCCGGCAGGCAATCGGTTATAGCTGCGAACGCCGGTCGCGGTCCATTCGTCGCGGGTTTCGTCGAGGCCTTCAAGCTCGGTGCGATAACGCGTGAGGTGATCGCGCTGATACGACAACAACGCAAATTCGAACACGACATTATTGGCGTTCGCATCGAGCACCGCGCCATCGCGCAGCCGCTGATTCGCACCATCACCTTCAATCTGCGCCGAGAGTAATCGCAGTGGACGTGGCGGCGGCGGCGCGCGCTCGGCAGCAGGATCATAGAGCACCGCGCCTTCGATGCTGTCGGCCCAAATCCGGCCGTCACTATCGAGCAGCGAGGCGCCACGATTGAACTCCATCGCGGGCAAGCCATCTTCCATCGTGAAACGTTCGCTGCGCATACGCTGCACGTCGCCGGGCGCGGTCGCATCGGGTGTGAGCCGGACCACGCCTTGATAACCGAACAGATAAACCCGACCGAGCCGATCGAGCTGAAGCTGGTAGATGATTTCTGTCGGCAACACGCTGGCGTTCGGCGTCGTGCATTGCAGATCGTGATCCAGATCGATGCGCGTTACGCCGTCGCGATGCGCCACCCATAACGCGTGATTCGCGCCGGGCGAACCTTGCTCGCGCAGGTCCATTACCGACACATGGGCCAGGCAATCCTGCGGCAGCGCGCTCCAGTTGCCATCGCGTCGATAAGCAATGCCTTCCTCGCCTGCGGCCCACAGTTGGCTGCCGCCACCGGCCAGTGCGGTATGCGCAAATACACGCACAAAAGACTCTTGGCGAAGCGGCGGCACTTCCACTTTTTCAAGCTTGCCATCGCGCAAGCGCGCAATACCATGATGCGTACCGATCCAGATGCTGCCGGCATCCGCGCCATCGGCGTCGTAGCTGACATCGTTGACTACGACACCGGGAATCTTGGAGTTGTCCGAATTGTATTCCTGGCTATCACGCGGCCCGATGCGAATGAGGCCACGATTGCTGGCTACCCAAATGTTCTCGCCGACGCGGATCATCGAATAGATCACGCGGCTGGCATATTTGGCCGGCAACCATGCCTCCCAGTGCTGGTCGCGCCAGCGCACGGCACCGGTGCTGGTGCTGATCCAGTGCGTGTGCAAACCGTCGGGGAAAGTGATCTCGCCGATGCCGTGCACCACGCGATGCGGCAGACCGTTGCGCTCGTCGAACGCCGACCACGTACCAACATCGCGCCGCGCGATGCCGCTGTTGCGCGAACCGACCCACAGCACCGGCGCGCCGCTTGCGGCATCGCTTTCCAGCAGCGAGCGGATTTCTTCTTCGGGCAGACCGTTGGCGCGCGTATGCCGCAGCCAGCTGCCATCGGCATGGATTTCCGCCAGCCCGCTAGCAGACATGCCGGCGTAGAGCACTGCGCCATTTTTCTGCGTGGTGCCAGGCAACAGCACGCTGACGCCGCCCTCTACAATGCCTGGCACCGCGGTGTACAAGGTCAAACGCTGATCGGCCAGCCGGGCTAATCCGCGACCGGTACCGATCCACAAATCGCGCCCCTCCTTGCCGCCCCACTGCACCAGCGCACGCACCGCGGAATTCGGCAGACCATCTTCGCGACCGAGATGCCATGCGGCAAGAGTCGGCTCATGATCAGTGCGGCTGATGCCATCGAGACGATACAAACCATCTTCGTTGGTGCCGATCCACAGGCACGGACCATCCGCAGTAATACCGGGCAACAGCACGGCGACTTCCAGGCCACGGGCCGCAACCAGTTCGCGACAGGTGTGTTGATCGCAGCGATAAAGTGATCGCGATGTGCCGACGTAGACGGCATCGTCCGCCGCCACGGCCAACGCCTCGATATCGGTTTCAGTCGCACCCGCGGGCAATGGCACCGGCGTCATCACGCCGTGGGCGTAATGCACCAGACCGGCTTGATCGGTGCCTACCCACAGGCTGCCATCGGCGCCCGCGAGCAGGCGCAACACAAACGCATGTCGCGCAATATCGGGCATGGGCACGGCACGCCAGCTGCGACCGTCATAGCGCGCCACGCCATCCTCGGTGCCCGCATAGACAAATCCATCGCGGTCCTGCGCCAACGCAGACACGCTGTTCTGCGGCAGACCTTCCCGACTGGAAAAGCGTCGATAGCCGGTCCAGCGCAATTCGGACTCTGCGGTGAGTGCGGGGCCAGCCACAGTTTCCAACGCGCGCGCATGCGGCAGCCACAGCAGCATGACGAAGCCAAAAACACGTAGCAGCAAATGCCATGACCGACGTGCCGAACCAGGCCGGCACCGACCGATTAGAATTGCTGTGGCTGGCGCGCGTGCGCTGTCAGCAGTCATGGAATCCCCTTAACGAAAGCCAAGGGTACTCAAGTGCTACGTCGCGTGCCATTCAATTTGCAATTGGCGAAAATCGTGCGCGGCGGCGCGTAAAACTAAGCAGCTTGACGTTGCGCCCGGGTCGCTGCCATCGCATTGGCCAGCACGTCGAAATCCGCATACGGCAGATGCATGTGCTCGCTTAGATAACGACGGAAAATTCGCGCGCCCGGCTGACCGAGATAAAGGCCCAGCAGATGGCGGCCAATGTGATGCAGGCCGATACCACGCGCGCGACATGCGCCCACATATTCCTGCATCTGCAACAACACGTCATCGCGCGATGGCAACGGCGTGGCGTACAGCGTGTGTTCGAGTTCGGCCAGGATGTACGGATCGTGATAGGCGGCGCGACCGAGCATCACCGCATCGACATGCTGCAGATGTTGCTGCACTGCCGCCACATCGGTGATGCCGCCGTTGATGACGATATCGAGCTCGGGAAATTCCTGCTTGAGCCGATACACGCGCTGATAATTCAGCGGCGGCACATCGCGATTTTCTTTCGGGCTCAAACCCTTCAACCAGGCCTTGCGCGCATGCACGATCAGCACACGACAACCAGCGTCGCGCTGCACCGAAACAAAACGCTGCAGATCGACGTATTCGTCCTGCTCGTCGACCCCGATACGACATTTCACCGTCACTGGAATCGACACCGCATTGCGCATCGCGAGCACACATTCGCCGACCAGTTCCGGCTCGCGCATCAGGCACGCGCCAAAGCGTCCGGACTGCACGCGATCGCTCGGGCACCCGACATTCAGATTGATCTCGCGATAACCGAAATCCGCGCCGATGCGCGCCGCGGCGGCCAGCTCGCGCGGATCACTGCCGCCGAGTTGCAGCGCCACCGGTTGCTCCGCCGCATTAAACCCGAGCAAGCGCTCGCGATCGCCATGCACAATCGCCGCGCTAGTCACCATCTCGGTATAGAGCAACGCGTTCGGCGTGAGCAGACGATGGAAATACCGGCAATGCCGATCAGACCAATCCATCATCGGTGCCACACAAAGCACCCTTGCCCCATAAGACCCTGTTCTTTCGACCGATTTTTGACTGGATTGGCTCATTTTACGCTTTTCTCTGGTGCTCCAACGAAAGCCTTGGAATCAATAGTTTAGCAAAATCAATTTCTTGCAGGTAGTCCAAAAAACGTCCAAAATGCGTTGGACAACCACTCGTGGACTACCGCCATGGCTAGTATCATCGCACGCCGCCTGAAAGACGGTTCGAAGAGTTACCGAGCAACCATCACGATCAAGCGCAAGGGCATTGTCGTACATGCCGAATCTCTATCATTTCGAGCGTTGGAACTCGCCAAAAGCTGGGCTCGGCAACGCGAGGTCGAGCTCAAAGACCGTGGCGGAGTGAACAACATCGCTACAGGGAAAAATGACAAGACGGATATTGCTTCGTTGATCGATCGCTACATCACCGAGTTCAAATCAATACAGAAGTGGGGGCGCACAAAAGAGAGTCACCTTGGCTTGTTACGGAGGCTAGTAGGCCACTGGGATGCAGCAGGCCTGACCACTGAACAGGTCGTCGAACATGTCCGTCACCGTCGCATCGCCGGAACCGGCCCCGCAACAGTCAACAACGACCTAATTTGGTTGCGTACCGTGTTAAAAACCGCACGCTCTGCCTGGGGTGTTCTTGCCAATGTTCAAGCAATCGACGACGCATCACACGCGAGTCGACATCTGAAGCTCACCAGCAAATCACATCAACGCGAACGGCGTCCCAGCGGGGAAGAGATCGCGAAACTTGAAAGCTGGTTCGATCGCAACGATGGTCGTCGTCAAATTCCGATGCACGAACTTATCCGATTCGCGATCCACTCGGCACGGCGTGAAGACGAAATCTGTCGCCTGCGCTGGAACGATATCGACCGCCAATCCATGACGACGCTTATACGTGGTATGAAGGATCCGACCCGGAAGCTCGGCAATGACATTTCCGTCAAACTCTCCATGCAAGGCTTGGAAATTATCGACCGTCAGCCGAGGAGCGGAGATGAGCGCATTTTTCCGTACGACTCCAAATCTGTGAGTTCGGCTTTCACACGCGCCTGCAAAATACTCAACATCAAGGACTTGCGTTTCCACGATTTACGTCACGAAGCCACATGCCGTCTATTCGAACTCGGATACCAGATCCACGAAGTCGCCCAGTTTACGGGGCACCGTAGCTGGGCAACTCTGAAGCGATACACTCACTTGCGGGCCGCCGACGTTCGATTGAGAAATTGATGAAGGCCCCCAGCATTTGAACATCTGGTCCGTTTAAATATGTGCCAATTTTCTCCAAAGTATTGGCGTCCAAAATCTTGATTAGCCGCAAGTTCGGAGCACCGTATGGCAACCATCATCGCCCGTCGACTGAAGGACGGCTCCCTAAGCTACCGCGCGACGATTCGGATCATGCTTAGCAACAAGATGCTTCATAACGAAACTCGATCCTTTCGCAGCAAAGAATCGGCGATTCGGTGGTCGAATGAACGCGAGAGCGACATAAGAGAAAATCGCATCAGCGAAAGATCTTTGGACCCTGTCTCTGCGCAGCAAGAACACGAGCACGTGAAAGCCAAACATGCAGATTTAATTGACTCCCCCAACGATCACACGCAGTCTTCGAGCGAAATTTTACTGCTACAGCGATTTCGAGCACTTCCCACAAGGCGACAGCAAGCTCTGCTCGATATTCTCGAACAAGACTGATAGCACTACTGAACCACCCCGGTTATTGGGAGGCTCAAAACCTTACCTGATTAGCGCCGAACCTCAGCGAAGAAAATTGCAAGCCAATCGCAGCGAGGCTTCCGAACGAGGCTTGGACAACAACATCGCGTGCAGCAGTCGCGGCACTGCTGGCGCTCGCTTAAAACTGACCAGATGAGCAAGGTAATTTACGCTCAAAATTGACCAGGGTGTTCAACCTGTCGTCGCGAATCCGACGCCCACATAGATATCGCATTCCAAGGAATGAAAATACCAGCAACCTTTGTTCTCAGCTCGCGGAATGAAGTGAGAAATGATCGAGACGCGAACCATCAAGGGCGCCATGCAATCAGTGATGCTAAGTCAAACCACCAGCTTCACAAGGACGTCTTACGATGAAGGTCTCACTCCTTGAGATTAATTCCTGTCAAGATCAAAAGATATTCGTACGCATTGAAGGGGAAATGTCATGGAGGAACTTCGCCCCTCGGATCTGAAATCGATCCTCCATTCTAAACGTGCGCACATCTATTACCTGGAACACTGCAGGGTATTGGTCAATGGCGGGCGCGTTGAATACGTCACCGATGAAGGCAAGCGCTCCCTGTATTGGAATATTCCGATCGCCAATACCACGACTGTGTTGTTGGGCACGGGAACATCCGTCACTCAATCGGCGATGCGCGAACTGGCGAAGGCCGGTGTACTGGTAGGTTTTTGCGGTGGTGGCGGCACGCCATTATTCAGTGCCAACGAAGTCGATATGGACGTCGCCTGGTTTTCGCCACAAAGCGAATATCGCCCCACCGAATATTTGCAACGCTGGGTGCGCTTCTGGTTCGACGATGCCTTGCGACTGGAAGCGGCGAAGCATTTTCAACGCGCACGGCTGCAAAGAATACGCGAGTACTGGCTGGGCAATCGTGCGTTACGCGATGCCGGATTCACTATTCGCGCCGAAACGCTCGAGCCCGCACTCGATAGCTCACTGCATGCGATCGACCTCGCTCCCGACAACACCTTCCTGCTCACGGAAGAAGCGAGGCTCACCAAGCATCTTTTCAAGCTCGCTGCGCGCGCCATGCAATATGGCGATTTTGTGCGCGCCAAGCGTGGTGATGGCGGTGATCCGGCCAACCGTTTTCTCGACCATGGCAACTATCTCGCTTACGGCCTGGGCGCCACCGCAGCATGGGTGCTCGGCCTGCCGCATGGCCTCGCGATATTGCATGGAAAAACGCGGCGTGGCGGGCTCGTGTTCGATATTGCAGATCTGGTCAAGGATGCGATTGTGCTGCCGCAAGCTTTCATTTCGGCGATGCGCGGCGACGAGGAACAAGACTTCCGCCAGTCCTGCATCGAGAATCTGAGCCGCAGCGAGTCACTGGATTTCATGATCGACACGGTCAAGGCCGTTGCCGAAAAAATGGCGTTGTCTGCACCATGAATGTTCTGTTGGTATCCCAATGCGACAAACGCGCGTTGACCGAGACGCGACGCATTCTCGACCAGTTCGCCGAACGCCGCGGTGAACGGACGTGGCAGACGCCGATCACTCGCGAAGGCCTCGATACCCTGCGCCGACTGCTGCGCAAGACGGCTCGTAAGAACACCGCTGTCGCCTGCCACTGGATCCGTGGTCGCGATCACAGCGAACTGATCTGGATCGTCGGCGATATGCGTCGTTTTAATACCGAAGGCGCGGTGCCGACCAATACGACCACGCGCGACGTGCTGCGCAACGCGAGCGAGAACGATTGGCACAGCGGCGAGGACATCCAGTTGCTCGCGCAAATGGCAGCCTTGCTGCATGACCTTGGTAAAGCCAGCGTTGCCTTCCAGGGGCGGCTGCGCAAACCAGTCATGGAAAAAAATCTCTACCGCCACGAATGGGTTTCGCTGCGTATGTTCGCCGCTTTTGTCGGCACTGACGACGATGAGACATGGCTTAGGCGCCTGGCTGCCCCAACCGCTGCGGATGACGCCCGCTGGACTGAGCAAGGCCGCTATTGGCGGGACGGGCTGGATGATGCAGCGCCGCCGCCGTTCGCACAATTGCCGCCGCTGGCTGCGGCCATCGCATGGCTGGTCGTGACCCATCATCGCCTGCCGGTCGTTCCTGTATACGACGACAAAAACGAACAGCGTTGGCTGGGTGCGCGGTCGCCCGAATTCGCTCCGAAGCAGTTCGCCAACATCCTCGAAGGCATTACGCACGGCTGGAATGAAATCAAGCGTGCCGCGTCGCCTGAAGACATTGCACGCTACTGGGATCTGGCCGACATCTTGCCGACGGCCCATCCAAAGTGGCGATCGAAAGCCACACAACTGGCTGCACGATTGCAGACACTGCGTCGCCGTCCCGACAAAGGCGCGTGGCTCGACAACCCTTATGCGATGCATCTGGCGCGCCTTGGCCTGATGCTCGCCGATCATAATTATTCCAGTCTTACGCCTGCTTCACCGGAACGCGTCAAGGGCGATGGCAAAGGCCACCTTTTTGCGAACACACATTCCGACGGCACGCTGAAGCAGTCACTGGACGAGCATCTGCTGGGCGTTGCACGCGGCGCTGGTAGCATCGTGCGCTCGCTTCCCGGCTTTGAACACAGGCTGCCTCGTTTGGCTCGCCACAAAGGCTTGCGCAAGCGCAGCGAAACCGCTCGCTTCCGCTGGCAGGATTGGGCGGCGGATGCGGCCGAAAATCTGCGCAGGCAGGCCGCCGAACATGGCGCCTTCATCGTCAACATGGCATCGACCGGCTGCGGCAAGACACTCGCCAACGCCCGTATCATGAACGCGCTCGCCGAGCCGCACGCTGGCATGCGCTGCACCTTCGCGCTCGGGTTGCGCACACTGACGATGCAAACCGGGCGCGCATATCGGCAAGACCTGCATCTCAACGAGGACGAACTGGCCGTGCGTGTCGGTGGTTCAGCCAGTCGCGACCTGTTCGACTACTATCTGGAGAAAGCCGAAGCCACCGGCTCGGCTTCGATTCAGGCGCTGATCGAAGAAGATGGGCATGTCCTGTATGAAGGCGCCTATGCCGACGATGGCCTGCTTGGCAAGGCGATGAGCGATCCCGCGATCCGCTCGCTGCTTTCCGCGCCAATGCTCGTCTGCACGATCGACCATTTGATGCCAGCGACGGAGAGCCTGCGCGCAGGCCGGCAGATCGCACCGATGCTGCGTCTGATGAGCAGCGATCTTGTGCTCGACGAACTCGATGATTTCGACTTGCCCGATCTGCCCGCGCTCGCACGGCTGATGCATTGGGCCGGGCTGCTCGGCACGCGTGTGCTGATCTCCTCCGCCACGCTGCCGCCAGCACTGGTGGAAGGCATGTTTCTCGCCTATCGCGCGGGACGCGAACACTATCAGCGCAATCGTGGCACACAGATCAGCGCAGCCGCGTCACTGGAAATCCCCTGCCTCTGGACGGACGAATGCGGCGCTAGCGCTCACAGTTGCGGCAGCGTGGAATCGTTTCGGCTGCACCACGCCGGGTTCGTGCAAAAGCGCGTGGACAAATTGCGCACAGCAGAGCCGCGGCGTTGCGCTGTACTGCTGCCGTTACAGATCGCCGCCAGGAAGGAAGCCGATATCCGGCGCGAATTCGCCAAGCAGTTGCAAGGCGCCATCGTTCAAGCGCATGCCGCGCACGCGGAGAACTGCCCGACCAGCGGCAAGCGCATCAGCTTCGGGCTGGTGCGCATGGCGAACATCGAGCCGCTGTTCGATGTCGCGTTGGAGCTGTTCCGGCTCGGTGCGCCGGAGGAGCACCGTATTCATCTTTGCGTATATCACTCACGCTTTCCGCTACTGCTGCGCTCAGCCATCGAGAACCGGCTGGATACAACACTCAACCGCCGCAAATCTGAGGCTGTCTACACGCTGCCGGAAATACGCAACGCCATCGACGCACATCCTGAAACTAACCACGTGTTTGTCGTGCTCGCCTCTCCTGTCTGTGAGGTCGGGCGTGATTGGGATGCGGACTGGGCCATCGCCGAACCCTCATCGATGCGCTCGTTGATCCAGTTGGCCGGTCGCGTACAGCGCCATCGCAACAAGCCCTGCACGTCGCCGAACATCTTCGTCTTCGATACCAACCTGCGGCATTTCGAAACGCCCAAGGACAAAGACAACCAGCCCGCGGCCGCCTTCGTGTGCCCGGGATTCGAAGCGGAAGGACAACGTGTCGCAGATCCGTTCCGACTGACCAGCCACCGTCTCGAAAAACTGCTGCGCAAAGAGGAATACGAGTGCATCACGGCGATTCCGCGTATCCAACCGGAACCTGCGGACAGGCGGGAACCCAAAACGAAACTCGTCGATCTGGAACACGCACGCCTCGCCGACATGATGGAGCCCGCCGACCTCGACGCGATTGCGCGCCCCGTGCCGCGCGGCGCGAAATCGCCAAGAAATGAACTCAACGCGGCAAGCGCGTGGCAATACCCGCGGGCCGCGCTGACCGGCGTGCTGCCGCAGCAGCAGCCGTTCCGCGACGACTCGATACCCGAAGTCGAACTCGTGTTCTTACCGAACTAAGATGGCGACGATCTCGTTCTGCATCGCATCGAGAAAACGCTGCATCGCGGCGCGCCCACAATTTACACATGTATACAAAATAGCCTGCTCGCTATCGTCCCGATCGAGAACAAAATGGGAGCACGCATCGCCGCGTGGGGCAGCAACTCGCTGCTTGAGCTGCTCGAAGATCAAGCCGTTGCGCAAGAACTCTCGCTGCGCACTTGCGGCGAGAAATTCACCATTACAAGAGCTCTAAATTGTAATTACGGCTGGCGATATCACTCCTGCTTAGGCTTTGCAAAGAAAGGCGATGGCTGACTAGATCATTGAGCTGCCTGTGCGGCAGTAAAGGCCCTTCAAAATCAAAGAGAGGGGAGACTATTTTCTGAGCTACCTAATCGGCATTATAAAGAGCGGGGATACTATGGTTGATAAATTCATATAGCCATGCTCTAATGAGATCGCTCGGGCCGTTGGCGCGGCCCGAGCACAGAGCAACTTGCCGGTTGGCCCCGGCCCTAAGCGCGAGGATGTCGCGAAAAGGAGGATTAGGAAACGTGATTAGCAACTGCATGATTGGCATACCGAACTGAGGGCTGCGTCCTCGTACCTATCACATCCCTACGGCGAAGTTACCGTAGGGATTCTACAGCTCCGGCTTAGTCAAGTCGAACAAGGAATCTCTAATCATGACCGAAGATACTGAACGAACCACTCGTTCTGCGCTCTTTCGCTCCGCCATCACCCAGTTCATCCATGAACGGCGCGACGCGAAACTGAAGGCAACGAGCGAAGACACCAACGAAACCACCTCATCGAAATACGAGTATGGCGCGTGGCTCGCGGACGCCGCGCGACGCGTGAACCAGATCCAGGCCGTCACGCATGTCCTCAAGGCAACCCATCCGGATGCACGCGGCAGCAACTTGCACGCCGCGCCGGAAACACTTCCCGCTCATGCGGAGATTGGCACGCATGTGCTGGGCGCTTCCTACGCGGACGATATCGTCGGCAACGCCGCTGCGCTGGACGTTTACAAGCTTCTCAAGATCGAGGTGGATGGCAAACGACTGCTGGACTGGATGCAAGTCGATGACACCGACCTGCTCACGGCACTACACGACGATGTTGCAGTTGCCAAGACATGGGCCAATGCCTTCAAGGGCCTTCTACGACCCGTCGAAAGCTGGTCGTCGCACGAAAAAGCCAAGCAACTCTACTGGTGCGTAAAAGGCGAACCAACGGACAACGCCAGCTATCACCTGTTGCAACCGATGTTCTCCAGCACACTCACCCACGCCGTGCATGCCGAGATCAATGACGCACGCTTCGGTGAAAGCAACAAACTCGCGCGACAGGCATGGCGTGAGCGCAAACCGCACGAGGGCTTTTATCGCGACTATCGCCAATTGCTGGCGCGCAAACTCGGCGGTACCAAACCGCAGAATATCAGTCAGCTCAATAGCGAACGCGGTGGCGTGAATTACCTGCTGGCTTCGTTGCCACCGTCATGGGATCTCACGACACCAAAGACCCTGCTCAAGCTCGATACCGCGCTATCGCGTTTCGCACGATATGAAGGCGTAGGTGATCTCGTCGATGCGCTGTGCCGCCTGCTCACGAGCAACCCGGGCAAGACCATGGAACCCCGAGTGAAGCGCGAGTTCATCGAGCAGGCGCTCGGGCAAAGTCTGGCCGCATTCGGGGCTGAGATCTCCGCGCGCTTCGACCCGGGATGGACACGCGACGATCAATGCGAATTGCCGTTGTGCGAGCGGCTCTGGCTTGATCCTGACCGAGCGGAACTCCCGATCCGCGACGAGTACGCCGAGGAAGATCGCGCCTTCATTGCCGCACGGGAATGGGGCGACTGGCCCGATGAGGTAGCACATCGTTTCGGCAACTGGCTCAACGCGATTCTGCTTGAAAAAGGGCTATCGGTAGGTGATGCAGAACATGCGCACTGGGCGCGTCAGGCTATCGTGGATGCGGCGTGGCCGGTGACGATGCAGCGACGCGCCGTTGCGCCGACGAAAGCCGTGGAGAGTACCCATGAGTGAATGCCCGCATTTCGATCACCTGTTGGTGATTCCGCGCTTACGTGTGCAAAACGCCAATGCGATCTCCAGCCCGCAGACGCACGGCTTTCCTTCGATGACGGCATTTCTCGGGGCGATGTGGGCACTCGAACGCCGCACGCATGAGGCGGGAATGGACATCCAGTTCAACGCCGTCGGTGTGGTTTGCCACGCGCATCAGGAGCAGTCGTCGCCAGGACAATACCGCAACGATGCGGGCGCGTTCCATCAGACGCGCAATCCGATCGAACGTGATGGCAGCGTGGCCGGGATTGTCCAGGAAGGCCGCATCCATTTGGACCTCACCTTGATCTTTGCCGTGCAAGGCAACGCGCTCGATGCTGCGACTGATAGAGGCCAACTGCTCGCGAAGCAGGTGCGCGGACATCTCGATGTAATGCGTATCGCAGGTGGCAGCGTGGTTCCCGCAAACGTATCCGCTCATCGACAAATGCCTTATGTCGTAGCACTCAGCGGAGACGAAAAAGGCCGCAACGCTAAATTCCAGTCCGCAAAATTGCGATGGCTGCCCGGCTCCGCTCTGGTTGCACGTGACGACCTGATTGCACAACGCCATCAGCAGTTGCAGACAGAAAATTCGGGAAGCTCTCGCCTCGACGCGTGGCTCTCGCTCTCGCGCATCAATTGGCATGGCGATACGGCGCCGGGCGAGAGCAAGGATGCCGAACGCCGAACCGTGGGGTGGACACACGACCGCAAGGGCGCCGGCTGGATCGTGCCGATCCCCGTCGGCTACGGCGCGCTGAGCGACGTGCTCGACGCGGACATGGTCGCCAATGCACGGGATGCGGAAACGCCGTTTTGTTTCGTCGAAAGCCTCTATTCGATGGGCGAATGGTTGGGTGCGCATCGTCTGCAATCGCCGCAGCAAATGCTCTGGTATGCGGACAGTCAGCCCGAGAACGGCCTCTATCGCTGCCGCAACGATTACGCGCCACCTGCTCAATACGACTTCGACTGAACGTCCTATCAAACCACAAGGAATTTCATCATGGCTAATGAATCTCTCAAAACTGCTTCTGTCCTCGCTTTTGAACGCAAACTCGATCCGTCCGATGCACTTTTCTTCGCTGGCGCGTGGAGTGAACGCGGTGCAAGCGCAAACTGGAAACCCATCGTCATCAACGAAAAATCCGTACGCGGCACGATCTCCAATCGCCTCAAGGCAGGCCAGCAAGACCCGGCCAAGCTCGATGCAGCCATCGAGAATCCGAATCTGCAAACGGTCGATGTCGCAGCGCTTCCCGCAGATGCCGATACGCTCAAAATCAGTTTCACCCTGCGTGTACTCGGCGGCACGGGCTCGCCCTCCGCGTGCAACGGTGCGGACTATCGCCTCAAATTGCTTGCTACGGTGAAAAGCTATGTCGATGCCAACGGTTTCGGCGAACTCGCGCGGCGCTACGCACGCAATCTCGCCAACGGTCGCTTTCTATGGCGAAATCGCATCGGCACAGAAGCCGCTGAGGTTCGTATCGCGCACCTAGTTGATGGAGCCGCCAAATCCGAATGGACATTCGACGCGCTAGCGCTACCGCTGCGCGGTTTCGATACGCCAACAGACGCGAAGATCGCCGCTGGATTGACTGAACTCGCCACCTTGATCGGTGAAGGCCTCGCCGGGAAACAACACGTGCTGCTGCGAATCACTGCCTTTGCACGCATCGGCGCTGGTCAGGAGGTATTCCCCTCGCAGGAGCTGATCCTTGACCGCAGCCGCGGCGACAAGAGCAAAACGTTGTACCAAGTAAACGGCATTGCAGGCATTCATTCACAGAAACTCGGGAATGCCATTCGCACCATCGACACGTGGTACCAAGAATCGGATGAAAACGGCCCGATCGCGGTAGAGCCCTATGGCTCGGTGACGACTCAGGGCAAGGCGTACCGCCAGCCACGTGGCACCAAGGACGACTTCTACACCCTGCTTGATGGATGGGTTCTCAAGGACAAGACGCCGGAGATCGATCAACAACATTTCGTAATCGCTACACTGATCCGCGGCGGCGTATTCGGCGAGGCGGGCTGAGGTATGAATCTGAGCCATTACCTCGACATCAAATTACTTCCTGACCCGGAATTCTCCGCGATCCTTCTTCTGGAGGCGCTTTATGCGAAATTTCATCGTGCATTGGTGACGCAACATAGCGATCAAATCGGCGTGAGCTTTCCGCAATATCGGCTCAAGCCACGCACGCTGGGAAACACCGTGAGATTGCACGGATCGGAGCAAGATCTTCTGGCGTTGGACGCTACGAATTGGCTCACGGGAATGCGTGACCATATTCATTTGTCTCCTATCTCGCCCGTTCCGGAATCCACAAAATTTCAGGTGTTCAAACGCCGGCAATTCAAGACAAACGCTGATCGTCTACGCAGGCGGCGAATGGCACGAAAAGGGGAAACCTACGAACAGGCAGTTTCCGCAATACCATCGTCGGTTGAACGGGAACCGGATCTGCCGTACTTGAACCTGCGAAGCCACAGCACCGGACAACGCTTTTGTCTTTTCGTCGAACTCGGCAATCGAACGGATCGCCCCACGGAAGGCATTTTCAATTGCTATGGATTGAGTCAGAACGCAACGGTTCCTTGGTTCTGACCCTTTCCGAAAGGAAATTTTTCTCTCTTGCAAAATCAGCAGCTTGGCTGCCCCTGAAAAATTTGGGGTAGCCAAGCTATATGCGCCACGTTCATTGAAAACATAGGGAATATATTTACACCGCTCTAGTTCGCTGCCGCATAGGCAGCTCAGAAAAATGCGCGAAGCGGCGGTGGACTCACACTGTTGTTCGCTGCCGCATAGGCAGCTCAGAAAAGTAGTCGCAAAACCGTTGAACCGGCGCCGACGTTCGCTGCCGCATAGGCAGCTCAGAAATGATGGATTGGTGGCGCTGTCACAACGGTGAGGTTCGCTGCCGCATAGGCAGCTCAGAAATGTGAGGTTGCGCTCAAGCTCCCGTAATTTATGTTCGCTGCCGCATAGGCAGCTCAGAAAACCAATCCATCAGGAGGTCGCCTCGCTTGAAAGTTCGCTGCCGCATAGGCAGCTCAGAAAATTTCGCGATAGAAACTGTCGTAAACCTCTGCGTTCGCTGCCGCATAGGCAGCTCAGAAAGCAATTTCGTTGTGCGGAATGCTGCTCTGGGTTCTACCCCGTTTTGGCGGACGGTTGAGTTAAGGTTATAAATCTTTGGTCTAGCTTATCAAGTCGTCGTTGCATACGTGGGTTGTGGAAGCGCTCGATATAGTCAAAAACATCCGAGCGTGCGTCGGCCAGTGACAGGTAACGACGGCGATAAATGCGCTCGCGCTTGAGCATACCGAAGAATCCCTCGGCGGCAGCATTGTCGCCACAGTGGCCCACATCACTCATGCTGCTGATGAGGTGGTGATCGGCGAGGAAGCGTTGATATTCGCCGCTGGTGAATTGGGTTCCTCGATCTGAATGCAGCACCACGGGCGTGGTGTCCGTTCGCTGCCAGCAGGCCATCTGCACCGCCTTGAGAACCAGGTGACGATCCTGGATACCCGACATGGACCAACCAATGATCGTGTGGCTGAACAGGTCGAGCACCGTGCAGAGGTAGAGCCAGCCTTCGCCGGTGTGGATGTAGGTGATGTCGGTGACCCATTTTGTATTGGGTTCCAGCGCCGAGAAGTCACGTTGCAGATGATTGCGCACGTGCAGCGGTCGCACGCCGCTACGCTTGCTGCGCCAGGCTCGCCGCTGTGGAATCCCGAATAATCCGTTGCTGGCCATCAGGCGTGCCACCCGATTGGGACTCGCCGTTTCACCGGCATAGCTCAGCTCCTCATGCATGCGTGGCATGCCCAGTACCCCATCGCTGATGCTATGAAGCGCTTTTATCTGCACCAGTAATCGCTGGTTGTCCTTCGCTCGCGCACTCAAGGGGCGTTTGCACCACGCATGAAAACCGCTGCTCGATACCTTCAGGCATCGACACATCAGTTGCACGGGATAGACCGTGCGGCAGCGCTGGATCGTCTGAAACTTCAACGCGATTCCTTCGCGAAGAACGCTGCCGCATCGCGCAAAAAATCGCGTTCCTTCTTGACCCGCGCCAGCTCACGCTTGAGTGCGGCCATCTCTTCATCCCGCGGTACGCCAGAGCCCGGGAAAGCGTGGCGTTTACCGCTGGCCAATTCCCGCCGCCAACGGCTCAGCACCCCTTCACCCACACCGATATCGCGAGCTATCTGGCTAACATTGGCACCGGCCTGATGAGTCAGACCCACTGCCTCCCGTTTGAACTCATCACTAAATGTTCTTCGCTTGGACATGACACTCCTTTTTGCCGATCATCGGCCTTGTTGGAAGTGTCCGCCATAACGGGGTAGAACCCTCTTGGTGTTCGCTGCCGCATAGGCAGCTCAGAAAAAGTAGAAAATTTCTAAGCGGCTTTTGATACGGTTCGCTGCCGCATAGGCAGCTCAGAAAAGCGCGGTGATTAGCAGCGAGCAAATGCCGACGTTCGCTGCCGCATAGGCAGCTCAGAAAACACGGCACACAATCGGTGTGCGAATAAAGCGGTTCGCTGCCGCATAGGCAGCTCAGAAACTAGTCAGACAGGCTAGCTATCAAGGAGCATAGTTCGCTGCCGCATAGGCAGCTCAGAAATTGGTTGACATGCTCGCCCTCGCTATCAATCAGTTCGCTGCCGCATAGGCAGCTCAGAAAGCGTGCAAGTTTCCCCTCGCTTTGCAACTTTGGTTCGCTGCCGCATAGGCAGCTCAGAAAAGTAGGCACGTCCGTTTATACCCTGGTGACGCGTTCGCTGCCGCATAGGCAGCTCAGAAAAGGGACGAACCGTTGCAGCTCAATCGACCATGGTTCGCTGCCGCATAGGCAGCTCAGAAAGAGAACTTGCTGCAGGATTACACGCAAGTGGAGTTCGCTGCCGCATAGGCAGCTCAGAAAGCTGCTTTGACATCCTGCCGCCACGGCTTCACGTTCGCTGCCGCATAGGCAGCTCAGAAAAGTAAAGGCCCAGCGCTAAGCACTGAAAGATGGTTCGCTGCCGCATAGGCAGCTCAGAAAATCATCGCGCGTGATGCAGAAGTGCATGGCGAGTTCGCTGCCGCATAGGCAGCTCAGAAACGCAAAGGTGTTTGGCTGAGCGCCGAAGAATGGTTCGCTGCCGCATAGGCAGCTCAGAAATACTTGCAGAAACAGGAAAATCTGGCTGCAACGTTCGCTGCCGCATAGGCAGCTCAGAAAAATGGATCAGCCGCGTGGGCTTCGGAACTGCCGTTCGCTGCCGCATAGGCAGCTCAGAAAATCATAGGCCGATGTTCCAGCAGCGCCACCGCGTTCGCTGCCGCATAGGCAGCTCAGAAAGTCTGGTGAAAGGTGCGGAGCGCGAAGGCGCAGTTCGCTGCCGCATAGGCAGCTCAGAAATTGGAAATCCGTATAGGCTTTCTGCTCGATCGGTTCGCTGCCGCATAGGCAGCTCAGAAAATCAAGAGTTCGGCGCGCCCGATGGGTGACGCGTTCGCTGCCGCATAGGCAGCTCAGAAAATATCTTTGATGCGCTCAAGCGCGTGCGCAGGGTTCGCTGCCGCATAGGCAGCTCAGAAACTAGCCGTACGTGTTGCGTAACCTAGTCCCGTGTTCGCTGCCGCATAGGCAGCTCAGAAATATCCCGTCTGCTGGCTCTAGTCATATTTTCGGTTCGCTGCCGCATAGGCAGCTCAGAAATAACGTGCCATCTTTTCTGTCTGCTATCACTTGTTCGCTGCCGCATAGGCAGCTCAGAAACATGCAACAAGCCACGCAACGATGCTCGGGTGGTTCGCTGCCGCATAGGCAGCTCAGAAAAATTCCGAGCGCACCGAGGACACCGATCACAAGTTCGCTGCCGCATAGGCAGCTCAGAAACCACCCATTCACACAGCGCTGATCGGCGCAGAGTTCGCTGCCGCATAGGCAGCTCAGAAAACGCCGCATGGTCACGTGTACGCGCTGGTGATGTTCGCTGCCGCATAGGCAGCTCAGAAAGCTATCGAGGATGCATTCAAGTGACCGGCAACGTTCGCTGCCGC
This sequence comes from Pseudolysobacter antarcticus, assembly GCF_004168365.1. Classification (GTDB taxonomy): domain Bacteria; phylum Pseudomonadota; class Gammaproteobacteria; order Xanthomonadales; family Rhodanobacteraceae; genus Pseudolysobacter; species Pseudolysobacter antarcticus. The sequence goes on along the minus strand of NZ_CP035704.1, from coordinate 742,538 downwards.
ATAGGCAGCTCAGAAATTGAGCGAGCCGTTCATCGTCAAGACCGAGTTGTTCGCTGCCGCATAGGCAGCTCAGAAATTCAACGTATACAACCATACCGGCACCACCACGTTCGCTGCCGCATAGGCAGCTCAGAAAGATGCTCCAATACTTGCTGTGGTCGACCCACGGTTCGCTGCCGCATAGGCAGCTCAGAAAGTAGTCGCCGCCGCGTTGCTGGCGATGCCGCTGTTCGCTGCCGCATAGGCAGCTCAGAAATCAATTTCCGAAGGCACGACCGAGCCATACCGGTTCGCTGCCGCATAGGCAGCTCAGAAAATCTGCGTGATGCTCAGCGCCATGACCCAAGCGTTCGCTGCCGCATAGGCAGCTCAGAAATGCCACCAGCCGCCGTAGGCGTTGCTGCCCTCGTTCGCTGCCGCATAGGCAGCTCAGAAAAGATGGCGGCGCTGCTGAACTGCGGCAAGCATGTTCGCTGCCGCATAGGCAGCTCAGAAAAACTCTTCGCCATTCTCTTCGTCCCATGCCTCGTTCGCTGCCGCATAGGCAGCTCAGAAAACGTTGCCGCTGTCGGCACAAGACAACGCACGGTTCGCTGCCGCATAGGCAGCTCAGAAAATAGATGGGTATGTGCCGCTGAGTGATGATGAGTTCGCTGCCGCATAGGCAGCTCAGAAAGTCAAAATTGAGAATCAATATAGTCCCGGATGGTTCGCTGCCGCATAGGCAGCTCAGAAATATAAACCCGCAAAGTATGCCCGCCAGCGCGCGTTCGCTGCCGCATAGGCAGCTCAGAAATGGACTGCATGCGAGGTCGAAAGCGTGGCTGTGTTCGCTGCCGCATAGGCAGCTCAGAAATTGCTGCACAATGATGTGTATAGGTTCTCGTTGTTCGCTGCCGCATAGGCAGCTCAGAAACGATAAATTCCACGCTGATGACTCGGTCAATTGTTCGCTGCCGCATAGGCAGCTCAGAAATATCGGCTGTCATACACCACGTCCACTGCGGCGTTCGCTGCCGCATAGGCAGCTCAGAAAAGCTGCGCATCCGCCTCGGCGGATTCGACCAAGTTCGCTGCCGCATAGGCAGCTCAGAAAATCAGCCACTGCGCCACCTGGTCGGCGGTGAGGTTCGCTGCCGCATAGGCAGCTCAGAAATTGCTGACGAGGTGGCCGGATGAGCGCGTTCGGTTCGCTGCCGCATAGGCAGCTCAGAAAGGCCGTGAAATTCGCGACGACTTTACCCACCGGTTCGCTGCCGCATAGGCAGCTCAGAAATACGTTGGCGGCGTGGCTGAGCTGCCCCGTCAGTTCGCTGCCGCATAGGCAGCTCAGAAATGCGAACCATACGTCGCAAAAAAGATTCAGGAGTTCGCTGCCGCATAGGCAGCTCAGAAAATTGCTGCCCGGCCCGGTGACAAGCGACAACCGTTCGCTGCCGCATAGGCAGCTCAGAAAAACGGATCTACCGGCGTCGCCATCGAAGGAAAGTTCGCTGCCGCATAGGCAGCTCAGAAATGAAATTCAAGCCGCTTAAATACACCGACTTTGTTCGCTGCCGCATAGGCAGCTCAGAAAGCTACAGCGCGCGATGTATATCGGCGAATACAGTTCGCTGCCGCATAGGCAGCTCAGAAACGAATGTCACAGTGACCGATCCGACGCCAGCCGTTCGCTGCCGCATAGGCAGCTCAGAAACCGACGTCGTCGAAGGTTTGTTCACCGCGTTCGTTCGCTGCCGCATAGGCAGCTCAGAAATATAGACTGGCGCACTACGCGGCTGGCGATTGGTTCGCTGCCGCATAGGCAGCTCAGAAATTAACGCGTGTGCGGCGGCATTGCCCGATTGTGTTCGCTGCCGCATAGGCAGCTCAGAAATGAAGAAAGATCTCCGCAGCGCTACAGATACGGTTCGCTGCCGCATAGGCAGCTCAGAAAACTTCTTGAACAGCTTGGATGCGTAATCGGGCGTTCGCTGCCGCATAGGCAGCTCAGAAAACGACGGAGATATACACGCATCTGGTTCCTGAGTTCGCTGCCGCATAGGCAGCTCAGAAAACCGGCGCGAGTGGGCCATAAAGGCGGCTATCGTTCGCTGCCGCATAGGCAGCTCAGAAAGGTTGTCCAGGTGATCACAATGCTGCCTACGTGTTCGCTGCCGCATAGGCAGCTCAGAAATGTGACACCCACTTGACATCGGGACACATTTCGTTCGCTGCCGCATAGGCAGCTCAGAAATGCGCATCCGGGGTCATCCCCGTGCGGTAGCCGTTCGCTGCCGCATAGGCAGCTCAGAAAATGTCTTGAGTACGGCTTCGATTTCCGCAGGTGTTCGCTGCCGCATAGGCAGCTCAGAAATCATGGACGCTGGCCACATCGCGCCCGGACATGTTCGCTGCCGCATAGGCAGCTCAGAAAGACACCAAAGGTGCTGCGGTTGACCTCAAAGGGTTCGCTGCCGCATAGGCAGCTCAGAAAAATCAGCACGTGTATCCAACAGACGAGCAGCAGTTCGCTGCCGCATAGGCAGCTCAGAAACTAAGCGTTGTTGCTGTTGATCGGATCTTCGTGTTCGCTGCCGCATAGGCAGCTCAGAAAGTTCGACACTACTGCTAGCCGCACTTGCTTTCGTTCGCTGCCGCATAGGCAGCTCAGAAATGGCAGAGCGTTACGGTTTGATCGGCGCACGAGTTCGCTGCCGCATAGGCAGCTCAGAAAGCAACGCGGGCAGTTAGCGCATCGATAGAATCGTTCGCTGCCGCATAGGCAGCTCAGAAAGTCGAGCGCGTACACTCGCTGCGCCGCTTTGGGTTCGCTGCCGCATAGGCAGCTCAGAAAGTTTCCCCGGCGGCCGCGGCGAAACCTACGATGTTCGCTGCCGCATAGGCAGCTCAGAAAAAAGTGTGGCCGCTCGGAGGGCTTGTGCTCGGGTTCGCTGCCGCATAGGCAGCTCAGAAATTCCCGTGCTATTGCATTTCGCGCAAGTAATCGTTCGCTGCCGCATAGGCAGCTCAGAAAAGTACCATGTGCGATTTTCAGGATCGACATAGGTTCGCTGCCGCATAGGCAGCTCAGAAATCGTAAAATGCCCGTTTTGCGGCACCCCGCACGTTCGCTGCCGCATAGGCAGCTCAGAAAACGAGAATATCAGCCGTCGCTGCCCGGATGCCGTTCGCTGCCGCATAGGCAGCTCAGAAAGATGCAGATCCGCGTGAGCGGTGATGCGCCGAGTTCGCTGCCGCATAGGCAGCTCAGAAAACTTACAAAATCACATTGAGCGACCGCGTTGGGTTCGCTGCCGCATAGGCAGCTCAGAAAGTGCTCGGTATGGATCAGCGCAAGATAGAGGCGTTCGCTGCCGCATAGGCAGCTCAGAAAAGGAAACACGCCATACCCTACCGCAGCCGAAAGTTCGCTGCCGCATAGGCAGCTCAGAAAATATGCCGACGTTCGTGCATACCTTGACGCCAGTTCGCTGCCGCATAGGCAGCTCAGAAAACGATCTACGTTGACAAAGCCATACCTGCTACGTTCGCTGCCGCATAGGCAGCTCAGAAAACTGGTGGTCGAAGAAAGGGAAGGAGAAATGAGTTCGCTGCCGCATAGGCAGCTCAGAAAGTCAGGAGAAAGACGTGAACCACGAAGACCATGTTCGCTGCCGCATAGGCAGCTCAGAAAATGACCGACCAGCACAATGAAATGCCCGATCGGTTCGCTGCCGCATAGGCAGCTCAGAAATACGGCCAGCGGCTCTGGAATAAGCGCGCGCGGTTCGCTGCCGCATAGGCAGCTCAGAAAATCACCCATGTTGTTGAGGATCAGGGCGCATTGTTCGCTGCCGCATAGGCAGCTCAGAAACACGGAAAAGCCCATACCGCCGCCGCTCCCAGGTTCGCTGCCGCATAGGCAGCTCAGAAAATGTCGCCGCCGCAAAGCATCGCTGGGTTCGCGTTCGCTGCCGCATAGGCAGCTCAGAAATTCCGAGTCGAAGCCTTTCATCGTCATCTCGAGTTCGCTGCCGCATAGGCAGCTCAGAAATTGAATTCCGAGGTCACCGTGGTGACCAGGTCGTTCGCTGCCGCATAGGCAGCTCAGAAAGTTGCCGCCCGGATGCCCCCGCGCCCGTTCTGGTTCGCTGCCGCATAGGCAGCTCAGAAAAGTAAAATGCGCCGCGCGTTCTGCTGCGCCTAGTTCGCTGCCGCATAGGCAGCTCAGAAATTCCAAAGCCCCCCGGTAAGCTTCAACCTGCTGTTCGCTGCCGCATAGGCAGCTCAGAAATGAGCGGCTGATTAGAGCCAGCGCGCGCATCGGTTCGCTGCCGCATAGGCAGCTCAGAAAAATTCGTCAAACCGCGCGTGTGCGTCGCGCATGTTCGCTGCCGCATAGGCAGCTCAGAAAAGAAGCGTACGTTCGCGGTGTTTCCCATGGAGGTTCGCTGCCGCATAGGCAGCTCAGAAAGTCACGCGCCAGATCACCGCGCACGCCGGCGTGTTCGCTGCCGCATAGGCAGCTCAGAAAAGTGGTAGTGCATGCGCTGCACCGGGCGCAGGGTTCGCTGCCGCATAGGCAGCTCAGAAAACGTTTGTCGCGCGCGTGCTTATACCCCGACCGTTCGCTACCGCATAGGCAGCTCAGAAAGCCAACCGGGGGCGATTGCACCGCGACACCATGTTCGCTGCCGCATAGGCAGCTCAGAAAACCGGGCGGACATACGAAGGTAACGGCTTTTCGTTCGCTGCCGCATAGGCAGCTCAGAAACAGGTGCTGCCGCCAACCGGGAGCACGGTGTGTGTTCGCTGCCGCATAGGCAGCTCAGAAAGGACGATGTTTGTGGCGTCGATTACGCGCAGTGTTCGCTGCCGCATAGGCAGCTCAGAAAGCCCACAGCGTGCCGGGCAAGCGCCATAGGCTGTTCGCTGCCGTATAGGCAGCTCAGAAAACATTGAAAATCATCTTGAGCAGGTAACGCATGTTCGCTGCCGCATAGGCAGCTCAGAAAAAGGGCGCCACATGCTTGCGGGCGGCGGAAGCGTTCGCTGCCGCATAGGCAGCTCAGAAATTCACGTCGTCGAGGCGTGTGATGACGGATGCGTTCGCTGCCGCATAGGCAGCTCAGAAATTGAGGCCCAAAGCGGCGACGAAGAGTAAAGGGTTCGCTGCCGCATAGGCAGCTCAGAAAGGTATCACGTCGCAAATCACTTCAGGCTCAACGTTCGCTGCCGCATAGGCAGCTCAGAAACATCGCCATGACGGGCTTGAGTGCAGCAGTAAGTTCGCTGCCGCATAGGCAGCTCAGAAATGCACTGCGACAGCGACAGCATCCGCCCCATCGTTCGCTGCCGCATAGGCAGCTCAGAAAGGTTGAAACGATAAGCCACGGCGAGTGGTGTCGTTCGCTGCCGCATAGGCAGCTCAGAAAGATTGCGCTCCGCGCGTGCAAAAATACCCATCAAATGGTTCACTGCCGCGCAGGCAGCTCAGAAAATCATCCATTGGCCGGGCGGAAAGCGCAGGCTGTTCACTGCCGCGCAGGCAGCTCAGAAAAAGTCGTACTCGGTGATCGCCACGTAGCGAAAGTTCACTGCCGCGCAGGCAGCTCAGAAAATTATCGGAGCCTTGAAAGTTGTGCGTTGACTGTTCACTGCCGCGCAGGCAGCTCAGAAAAGTTGATGCCGATCTCGGTGGCGCCCCACTGCGTTCACTGCCGCGCAGGCAGCTCAGAAATTGATGTCGATCACGAGCGGCTTGCCGGTGGTGTTCACTGCCGCGCAGGCAGCTCAGAAAACACTGATAGCGGTCGACACATCCACACGATCGTTCACTGCCGCGCAGGCAGCTCAGAAATCATCGCCGACGCGTGCCACTAATTTTTCCCGTTGGCAAACCACACTTCAAATTGCTTTTCCGGAACCGTCACACCCGGCGTCTTTCCCACGAAATCTTTGACGTTGAATTTCCCTAGGTTAGCGGTCGTCAGTTGCAGAGCAAGGGCCTCTGCCCTCGCCTTATCATCATCGTGGAAATAACGAACCTCATCGGTGTTAGGCACCAAATTCACGATCTGAAGATCAGGCACGTTGTAGTGCAGCGCTTTAAGCGTTTGGATGGCGGCTTGACCGGTCTCTTTAGGTGCGTGATCCGACACCTGCACGAAGACGCGGGGCGCGATAGCCTTGTCGTACTGCGCTTGCGCGTCTGTCAGCTGCTTAAGCGTAGTTTCCGCACCTTTCGAGCCTGCCGCCGATGCCTCGCTCAAATACGGCCTCGCATCAGCGAAACGGCCTTCCGCAAAATACAGGTATCCGAGATTGCTATTTGCCCGCATCAAGGACTGAGGGTTCGATGCACCAATTTGCTTTATTGCCTTGAGATAGTTGTCTTCTGCTTCTTTGTTCTTTCCTTGGATCATCTGAACCCAGCCGAGCGTGTTGTACACGCTATAGTCGGGCGAGGTGATCGTTGCCGCACATTCTTGCTGGATCTGTGCAGCCTTGGATACCGACGCTTCCGCGTCAGCGAACTCCTTCTTGTCAATATGAATGAGCCCTTGTGTATACAGAGCTCGCACGTTGTCGGGGTCCGCCTTGAGCACAGGCTCTAGAAGCTTTTCCGCCGTCGCAATGTCACTCGAATATCTGGCGTTTTTTACGGCATCTAACGCTTTGTTGGTAGCTGACGAAGTCGCCGTGCTTGGGCAGCACATAGCGTCAGCCGCACCAATGATTGTGAGCAGTAAGAGGAGGGTTCTGAGGTACATGGATCAATGCGCCTTTACAGAAGTAGAGAGATCTTGGCTAATCTGCGATTCGCGATCGTCTTTGACCGTCAGAGACGCGAGCTGACTCGCGTTTGAGCGACTGGCCAACTGCGCTTTTAAGAGCCGACCATGGAGCTCCACCATGATGGCTTCGACCGACACATCGATGACATCGCTGTTCGATAGCAATGGAAAGGTTTGATCGAACCCGGGGCAATCCTTATAGGCCGGATCGTATCCCGACTGATTCGGAACACACTGCGAAGGCCCTCCAGCTAGCCATATATAAGGCTTGCTTTGAAGCCCGCCCGATTCTTCATTAGAGATGAAGTACGAAAATGTACTAGGCGTAGGCGTGATATTGACCGTCAAAAAATGCTTCCCGTTGACAAAGTACTGCATCCATTTGTCCGCCAATTGGACGACAGCTCCGAGAAGGAGAACCGCAATGCACATCCATAGCACGCGTGCTTGTGGTGCTTTTGGCCTAAAGAGAGTGCCCACGACGACGAGAGCGGCAAGGCCCATGACGCCTGCAGATGCAATCGCCACAATATCGTTGGCTGACATTTGAGTTAGGTTTGACATCACTGTTTATCCTGCGTTACCGAGGGGTGCTTGACGTGTCATTGAAGAAACACGAGTACACCGTGTGGGATGGCGGGCGCCATACAGTTTTCTTATTCTCAATTACTCGCATTGTCAGGCTGCAAACCGATCTGCAACACCTCAGCCACGCGACGGCTTGCTTCATCCTTCGTGATGAGTCCATCTTTGTTGTAATCGAGGCCGGCGTTTTGCACGTATCTTTTCGGATTCGCTTGATCCGATCGATCAAACAGCACGAAGCTGCCTGGCTTCCCAACAGCCGCCGGCCAAAGAATCGCCATGTAGACGTCTGGAAGCGTTTTGAGCTTGTTTTTCTGCGGCGCAAAATATTTCTCAACGTAGTCGAGTTGGGCAACGGCGCTCATGGTGCTGAGTTTCTTGGTCGTTGTGCCCAGCGCTTGCGCCGTAGGTGGCATGAATTGAATCAGTCCAACGGCACCGCTCCCTGCTGCATTCACTATCGACGCGCTGAAAGTGCGCGCACTCTCAAACGCGATGCACGCCATGAGATAGCTCGGGTCGATCGCGAGGTTTACGCCAATTTCCAGAACTCGATCTCGAAAAGGTTTTGAAACGCTTTTCCCCCAGGCCAGCATAAGTATCCCTTTTCAAAATGTGGTCAATTGGCGACTACAATTTATTTGACGATGTTTGTGCGGATTTCGGAACAAGACGCGCCAGCCACCGTTGCGACCAGAAGTTGGACAGGTTCGGGACTGAAATACTGGCTACCGTCTGGCATGCGTCCATACAGGAGCGCGGCCGTATTGCTTCGACCTGTGAGAAGTTGAAAAAAAGCACGCGCACAGCGCCGCAAGTAGTAAAACCACTTCATCACTAAGAAATTCTTGCAGCGTAGCCATTGAGTGCCAAACTCACGTAGTTGAGATAAGAGAGTTGGCAGAGCGGCAATAGTCTCAGGGCGACAAGCGAAAATCCCCGAGCGCTCCGTCGCCAAGTTCCTGTGCCAGGTGGCGCAAGCTTTCTGCACCCGAAGTTTGCGTGTGCCGCACGCATCGCGATATGGGCGCCTGTTGATTTCGCCCAAGACTGAGCCGCGAAATGTCTCCTAAAGTCTGTCGTGGCAAGGCAGACGGCAGCACAAGCTTTGATGAAGGTGCCAGCTCAATCCCACGTGAAACTCGACAGTAATAGGTGTCCCAATATTGCCCCGTTCTGTAAATAGACAGGAAATATCGATTTGCCGCTTACGCGACGCAAAATGACTATGCTCTCGGTGCGTCACCGGTGAGTGTGATATACGTTTTCGCGGCGCCGCGCGCGGTCGTCTGCGTTTCCCGTGGTGGGTGAGACACACGGGTACAGCGGCGACTTGCGCGCCCGCCGTTATCGGTTTTGACGCTAGACGTCGATGAGGGGCGAGGCGCAACGGCAGCAGCTCAAGCCGATCACGACCTGATTCGGCGCGTCATTTACACGGCCGCGCCGCTAATGAACAAGCACCGTCGCGACCGGAGTCTCAAAATCGCCATGGAAAATCTCATCGACAATCACCGGACAGTTCGTATTCGCAACCGCGCAACGCGCCCATTCCGGATGATCGATAAACGGATTGCGATTGTGCTGGAAGGAATACACCACTTCGTTTCGTAACTGCTCGCCCTGGTCCGGCGGATCCAGATCATTCCAATCCAGCAGATTGGACTGCATGCCCATATAGGCAATCGCAACGGTCACGCCCGACGCCGTCGTCTGGATCAGATTGGCATTGTCCGTGACACGCAAGTCTGGCTCGGCCTGTCCTTGCGTGTTCGTTCCCCCGTCATACCGCACCGACATGTACAAGATCGCACGTGCCACATCGCCCTTGCGGTGATCCCACGTCTCCCACCGCGTCGATGACGTCAGGTTCGAGTGGCCACTACCACCCAAGCCATTCGTGAGCTGGGTGGTCTTCTCCACGCAAGTGCCGGTTCCGGCACAGTTGCCGTACGGCTTGTTGCTGCGACTCTCGTTATACGAGCTGTCGGCCATGTAAAGCATGTGGCAGTCGGTGTAGGGAGGGTAGGGATTGCCACCCACCGCGGTAATGTCATTGAACCCGTAGGAGTTCGGCCACGTGTGTTCGCGATTGAGACTGCTGCTGGTCTTGGGATACGACACGTTCTTGTAGACGTCGACGACGTTGTTCGTGTTCATCGGATCCTCATCCGCCGCACGCAGGATCGTCCAGGTATTGGTCGTGCCACCCGAATACGGATACGCGGTGTGATCCTTGATCCGGTTGTGCAACCAGGCTTCCAGCGCAGGACCGCTACTGGTATCCACGCCCGCGTAATAGTCCGTCGCACCGGCCGCGGTGTCGAACGTGATGGTGACGTTTGCCGTCATCGCGTCCGGCGTGCCGTCGAGATCGTATACGTGATCGGCTAGGACGATCCACGTGCAGTGTTCGATCGCTGCAAAATCGATATCCGGATTCAGTGTGTACAGCGCACCGCTACCCGTCACTACGGCCGTGTGCACACCACTGGCATCGCAGCTCAGCTGAAACCAGTTCGTATCCAATGCCACCGGCTCCGAGAACGTGATCTGCAGATTCGCAGCCCGCGGAAAACCGATCGCGCCGAGCGCCGGCGCAGTGGTCGCGACCGTGGGTGGCACATCCCCCGGTACGGTCGCAAAGCTGAAGCTGTAGTCCTGCGCCATGGTGTCTGGCATACCGTCCAGATCCGTCACTTGGTCGGCGGCGATCGTGACCGTACAGTTCTCTCCCACCGCAAAGTCGGTCTCGGGATTGAGCGTGTAGGCATTCCCGGTGCCACTGATGAGGACACTGTGCGACCCGCTGTTCGTACAGAGCACATCGGCGGCGGTGCTGGTCAAGGTCACCGCTTCGGAGAAGGTCAGCAACAGCGAGGCATTCAGCGCCACATTTGTCGCGCCGTTGGCGGGCAGCGTACTGGTAATCGCCGGGGCGATATCAGGCGGTGTGCCGAAGGTTTGTCCGGTATTGCAGGCACCGAACGTCGACGCTGCGTCAGCTTGCCACGTGAAGTTGCTGTATTGGGTGCCGTTACCCGACAGTTGCAGCGACAGACCGACTGCACCCGAACCGCTTTCCGAAACGCCGATGTCGGAACTGAGTAAACCGGACGCCGGTCCGTTGGTCGCGGTAAACATGCCTTCGTAGCTCAAGAACTGGATGACAACACCGTGGCTGTCGACCAACGCCAAGCCATCGGGCGCACCATTTTGCAGTCCGACGATCGGTACCGAAATGACACCGTAGCCGCCGCAGGTCGTGGGAATGAGGCCGGAGAGGGTCACTGTCGCGTCTGGCGCGTAAAGGCCCCCACCACTGCCGTTGTAGGGAATAACCTTCCAGCCGGTGAGGTCGGTCCCGGCGGGTCCGGCGATTTCGACACCTTCCCCGGTATCGGCACCCACGTTGTCGTAATGAATTTCGTTGATGAAGATCGCGGTATCGGCCCAAGCCAGACGCACGCTCGCGCACAGAACGACAAAGGCGCAGCGCGCCATGATTCCCAATGACATTGAAAAGACCCCAGAACGAAAGAGATGCCGGTATTAAAGCCCGTTAAGGACGAGCGCATTCTGGCTTACAAATATGACCGAATGCCAACACAATTCGCTGGGCAGACTAAATTTCGGCAAGGTCACTGGAGCGCGCTCATCCAAAGCCTGCGTGACTTGCCAGGTGAGACATTTGTCCTTGTGCCTAGTCCTTTGAATAGTGGCAGTCATAGCGCTGCCTGCATTCGCTGCACGTTCTGTGCAGAAGATCGTCGGGATGTGCCGTGTTCATTTCCCCACTCACTGGAGAGAGACTATGTCCATCAAGAAATCCGCTTCTGCCGCCACCCTCGCCCTGCTCGCCGCATTCTGCGGCTCATCCGCCTGGGCAGACGGCTCGGAACAATCCGGCAAGGTATCGCTCACGTTGACTCATGTGCGAGCGTTACTGTCCACGGGATCTCAAGACCCGGCGCACGACAAGGACTGCACTGCACAACTCAAGCAGCCAAGTTCCCGTTATGTCGGCATGCGGGTTTCGACGAGCTATTCGATCGACCCGAAAACCTTGATCGAGTCGGCCACATCCATGTTTCTGTCACCCGTTTCCCCCAGGCCGGTCGAGCTTTCCGTCAAGATGTGGGCACTGGGACTCGCCGGTGTCTACGCCTTCGGTGCGTTCCATCCTGCCGCACTCCCGGATAGGGTAGTACGTTTCCAGATCGGCCTGGATTTCAAGAATGCGGTGAGCACGTTCCTCGTCGTGAACCCGCCCAGTGTGGGATACAACTGCTGGATATCGAGCGCTACGACCGCGCCCGTCGCGAGCGATTTTGCCAATCCAGAAAGTAAGTAAAACTCGAAAGGTAGTCGCCTCCGAGACGAATTACCGCCTCGAGGAAATGGGCGGCGATGGTACTGCCAAATCTTCGTAGCGAACTCGCCTACCTCAATGCCTACGGCATTGAGGTAGAGCGCAGCGGTCGGGGAACTGGCGCACCCCGTAGATCCCAGGATCAGATTCAAGGAAACCACATGTTCGGCCGCGTGAAGGCCGAAGCCATGGCGTATTCCTTTGCCGGTTGCCCTGGAGGTCGCCGCCACAAAATCGATTCGGCATCAGTTGCGATGTAGGAAATTTCCTACACGACATTCAGACGCCGCCCATATCCCGGCGCATGCGGTACCTGCAAACTAACTCCGCAGAAAAGCTCGCCGCATAGGATGCTTGAGGCCGGCGATGGATCGCTCAGCTGTTCTGCATATATCGACGACAGAATGTTCAAACGACTCCGCTCGGGCCGAGTCCAAACAGGGTTGAGGAGAAACGCTATGACCATCGCAATCGGGTTTTTCGGCAAGAGCAAGAACGATGACAATCACGCTGCACTACGGGACGTAAGGTTTACGCATCGTCATTGCACACACCCGATTTTGCAACGCGACGGCAGGACCAGTCGATCGCGAATTGTGCTGACCTGTGCCTGCAGTTTTGAAGTGGTTATTCCCGTCGCTAGTCCGGCGATGGAGGCGATCCTCAAGACGGCACGCGATGGCACCATTCGTCCGTTGCCGGCAGGGACTGTCACGTCGAATCGGGCGAGTCCGATCGCGGTGTACCGTGCCGCGGTTTAGGCATAGTTCGTAGTTAAACGACTTCTGGCAGTCGCGGCGGGCGAAACGAATTTCGCTGCGCCCGGTAGGTGCAATCAGGTCATTCTGATAGTCAAAACTTGGGCGCGTTTTGGGTAACTCTGACCGCTTCGACCAGCACCCGATTCACGGCTGGGAAGGCGCCTGAGCATCGCAATCCAGCGCGCCAATCCGACGGCTTCTTCGCTGCGTATAGCGATCCCGAAGATCTGGAAGTTGGTGTCGCAAACGGTGCGACGACGCTGGCACAATGTATCGCCAGACCACACCGTCACCCGACGCCCATCGAGATATCCCGCATGAAATCGAAAGATTCAGAAAACGAGGATGAAGAGCCCGTTTCATGGCCGCCGTTGGACGCCCTATCGGACACACCGAAGGTATTCGTTGACCCCCTCGAAGTCGCGCGCCAGGTGCGCAATGATCTTTTACGGGATCAATCGTGGCTGACACCCGCTGAAGTAATTTCGCGTCTCAATGTAGCCATCTGTGATGCCGATCCCGTGGAATACCTGAGTCATCTAAAGCAGGAAAAGCGCCTGTTAGGCGTGATTTTCCGCAACCAGCATTTGTATCCGGCGTTCCAATTTCAAACGGATGGGTCAATCCATCCCTCCATGCCAGAAGTCCTTGCATTCACGCCGTTGACGCGCCTCGGATGGCAAACGGTATTCTGGTTTTTTCAGCCCACGGGATATCTGCGCGGAGCGCAGCCTGCGCAGCGCCTGGCAATCGATCCGCAGTCTGTGGTGTGCGCGGCGCAACGAGATTTTGATCCGAGCTGTTCGGACTGGTAAGACTGCATCCTTGAGTTTTCGCCGAGGGTGAGACAAATCGCCACGCGCCGACTCCTATTCAGGAGGGAGACAGATGTCATCGCCCGGACATTGGCGTTGATCATGATGAGCGTCGCGTGGTTTGTATGCCTCATCTCTCCGTCGAAATTTCTCGCATACAAAAAACGATCGCACGCTCAACGCGCTAATGCTCGGAGACTGACATGTTGGTAATTGTTCATGGCTGGAGCGACTCGGCCGATTCCTTCGACTTTCTTGCCGGTCTTCTGCGCAAGGCGAACCCCGCGCTTTCGGTTGCGACCATCCGGCTGGCGGACTACGTGTCCATGGACGACGAAGTCACTTACGCGGACTTGCGCAACGCGATGAATACGGCCTGGAAGAGCACCGGGCTGCCGACGGCGCCTCGGTCCGTCGATGTCATCGTGCACAGCACCGGGGCACTCGTGGTACGGGACTGGATGACGGCTTTCTTTCAACCTGCCACGAATCCGATCAAGCGCCTGGTGATGCTCGCACCCGCGAACTTCGGCTCGCCCTTGGCAACGACGGGCCAGTCGTTCCTCGGTCGTGTGGTCAAGGGGTTCAAGTTAAACGAGCCTTTCCAGACCGGGACACATATTTTGAAGGGGCTGGAGCTTGCGAGTCCGTACAGTTGGAACCTTGCCCTCAAAGATCGTTTTGATCCAGCCAACGTCTGGTATGGACCCAATCGGGTGCTCTGCACCGTCTTGGTCGGCACGATCGGCTACTCCGGCATCCGCGCCATTGCGAACTCAGCGGGAAGTGATGGAACGGTTCGGGTCTCTACCGCCAACCTCAATCCGATTCTGATCCGTGCGGACTTTTCCACGGATCCTCAGAATCCCGTTTACGAATCGATCGCTCACGTCGGTCGAACCGCATTCCTGCGCCTTGCTGGCGAGAATCACGGCACGATCGCACAAGGTGGTACCAATCCCGACACCCTGCCGAGGATTCTTGACGCACTCGCTACAGACGATGCGACCTTCGAGGATTACTGCGATGCGCTGCAGGCAGCCAGCGGCACGTTGGAAGTAAGCCAGGACCTCGACAAGAACACGCAGGGATATCAGAACACGGTGATCCACCTGATCGATAATCAGGCACAGCCCGTGACGGACTATTTGATTGAAGCTTATGTGCCCAGTGGCGATACCGCCCCGACGGCAGACGATGTCGATGATGAGCTCACAAAAACTGTGCAGGAGGACGTTCTCGTCGACGCCCATGTCTACTCAGACGACAAGTCGTACCGTGCGCTTTTGTTCAATTGCACGCGTCTGAAGGGATTGCTGACCTCCGTGGGGAAAAACCTGGAGATCAGTGTCACCGCGTTGCCCCAGGTGAAAGCAAAATCCGCCGGCTACAAAACCTTCGGGTATGACGATGTCGGTGGCATTCTTCTGACGCCTGCACAGCAGAATGCGATGTTTGGGGCGGATCGAACTATCTTGATCCAGATCACCATTCGCCGTGAGCAAAGTCCTGATTTGTTCGTGTTCCGGGCGCCGAAATAACTCCATTTTGGGAAGACTCGTAACGACCAAAACATATCTCCGCTCGCTCGATGCTCGACTTAATACAGCTGATCAGAGTGTCATTTTTAAATCATTCCGCATGGGTTACTGAGGTCTACTTTTTTTGCCAGCCCCAGTTTCGGACGTCAAATTAGGGTCGACAGCGGGAAACGATCACATAAAAGAGATTATGTGATAGTAAAAGAGCTAAAGAAGGCGGCTCAGGGAGCCGCCTTTCGGTCGGTGCCGCGCCACTACAGGGGGGGAAGGCGCGGGCACCTAACCTGAGTATCGTATGCGGGCAAAGAAGTCTCTGCGCCTGATCGCCATTCCATAGGGCTCTTGTCGATTTACCAACACCATAATTCCAAGCAATCAGTGCGCAACGTCAGAGGGGTTTTGTATTTGAATATTCACCAAACGGATCAGAAAAAATGTGATCGCATCCTTCTCCGGCTGGCCCCCACCACGGTGTGTTTCGGGTCGCATAGTCCCATGCCGCATCATTGGCATTGGGTTCAAGACTGAGCGGATTTGGGCAAATTCTGGCGATATCCAAATTATTTGTTGGTGTGACCGAACCGGTAAGCTGGTTGTGGTCTGCATAAAAAATACCGACATTGAGATCCGACAAATCGGGCAACGACCCCGTGAGAAGATTGCCATCCAGGGTAATCAGATCAAGGTCGTAAAGACCGGCGAACGTTGGCATCGCACCAGAGAAGCGGTTGTTGCTTAGTTGCAGCTCTTGGAGTTGCGGCAGACCAACAAGCGGCGGAAGGGTGCCCGACAACTGGTTGTTGTTCGCATTTATGCCTTCCAGTAAAGGTAAGTTCGAGAAGTCAGGTATCGAGCCGCTCAGTTGGTTGAAGCTGACATCAATGTGGTACAACCCTGTCAATTTCGTCAGATCCGGAAAAGAGCCGGATAGCTGATCGGTGCTCAAATCAATGTCCTGCAGGGAGGTCATGCCTGAGAAATCCGGAATAGATCCCGAAAGATTGTTCCACGATGCCGCGAAGGCTTGCAATTGGGTCAAGCCTTGGAGCGACGTGAGCTGTCCCACCAAATTATTGTCACCAAGAACAAGCACCGTCACGTGCGTTTGGTCCGCGTTGCAGGTGACGTGCGCCCAAGTGCATTCGGTCCCCGGCGCGTTGAACTTTGGCGTGCCTATAAGCGGGCATGTTCCATTACACCAATTGTTATTGATATTCCAACCATCGCCCCCTGTCGCCAGATAGAGCGTCGTCAGAACCTTACGTTCCGATTTCGGAATCGCCGCAATAGCGAGCACACTCATAATGCACAGGGCGAGACCGAGCATCGCAGAGAAAATATGTTTCAACTTGGCCATATCGGTACGTTCAATACTCAAAACTTTTCGTATCGTGATCTAGCTAAGTACGCCTCTCTCACGAGAATGCTATTTTGCTAAGTAAACAATCTATTTTCACGCGAAACCTTCTCAGTGATGTATCTGCCAAGGAGGAAGGCGACGGCAATGCATGCCACGCAGAAATAGAAGCGCGCATCTGTGCGGAAAGGGAATAAATATATACCGCAGTAACGCGAAAAAGATAACGATCTGAGCGACAAGAAATCCCACCACCCGAATATCTTTCAGAACTGCCCGCCCGACCGCAATGCGCTTTTATTTGCTCACCCTGCGTCACGGCATCAAATCCTGGGACTGAAATCGTTATCTTGTCCATTTACAGCTTCCAATTTCTATCATGCCATGAAGCTCGAAAATCCAGCCGCGTCCGACGACTGGAAGCGGGTCAAGGGGGCTTTGGCAGAACCATATTCGCAAATGCCTCGTACCAGATGTTATCGATTGCCTTAAGCACTCGACGCTGAGTGCTTTCATCGATTCCGCTGCTGGAAAAATTGTGTTGCACCCAAAACGCGTGGTTCAAAAATACGGCTGCGTGGTTGGCCTTGATCTCCATCTTGAAATCCATGCCGCTGTAGTCAAGGGTATGCGCCAGCGCAACGAATTGCTCGGTGACATTTTTGCCCTTCAATCCAAACCGCTCGGGAACGTACCCTTTAAAATTCTCTCCAAAAAACGCCGATGCCACTTCGATGGGCGCGGAAATATGCGTGTTGAATGCGGACAATTCACCGGCGGGAACCCAAAGCTCCATGTGATACTTCGCGCCGACTTGATGCGGTTCATATCGAGCCGCGCACAAATCATCCACAACAAATTTCGTCACGTATCCTGAAAACGACGGCCCCGTCGCGTTCCATCGTTCAGCAATCTCGCTGGCGTATTGCAAGTTCAAAACCGGATAGAAGATAGGTTGCCCCGTTAGTCGAGGTGGGAATTCTTTCATCCCACTCTCATACACGAGCTTAAGCTCGTGTATGTCTACCGGTCGATATAAAATCATGTTCCGCTTTTCCTAGATTCACGAAAATTCTTGCCGCCTACCCTCACCATCCGTCATCAGGTATCGGCATCGAGTCATCGATTGTAGGTGGCGAAAGATTTGGTAATTGTTCATTGGGGATCGTAAATACTTGCCCCTCACCTGATACGTTCACAGTGTCTGCTGCAGACATAACCGAAGCAGAAGCTTCTGTCGAGGTCTATGAAAAATATCAGAGCATCGGAAACCAAATCCCTCGTTTCGTCACCAGCCCCATATTGGGCAGCACGTGTTTCGCATCAAGTGAGAGCACATCGACGTTAGCCGTATGCCGAATTATCTCGGGGCACGCCTTATTTTTGAACACGTGCTCTTCCAAAAGGCCCAGTGCATCATCATAGTTATATGCAGTAATTCCACAGCCCAAGTTCAACGCAGAGGGCTTGGGCGACGGTTCAAATTCAAACCAGAATCGAATTAGTGCACTCACATTAATCCCCACTTATTCAAACGGATCTCCATCGGGAAAGTCGGTAGGCTCGAAAGGTATGCTTGGTCCTATGTCTGGATTTGGATATCCCGGAATGATGCCATGATCGGGGTCGATACCAGGAAGCTCGCCTTCAAGGCCATCATAGTGAGGCAGGCTGCTTGGGCCGACAACGTAATCAATATCGCTTTCAGCTGTTCTTGCTCCTTGCGCTGCCGAACCGACAACGCTTAAGGGGCGTCCAGCCTGATTTACCACTCCTTGAATTTGATTTATTTCGGCTTCAGTCAGGTCACCCATGCTAGCGGTCGATGTTGGGCTAAACGCCCCCGACCCCACCATCAGCGCAGTTTCGTAGGCAGCGCCACCGACAGTAGCCACGGTGTAGGGATTGGCCAAAAATCCGTTGATCCAACCGTAAGCAATCATATCTGCGGCAACAGGACTCAAAACGGCCGCGGCGCCACCTATCACTTCCGCACCTACGTAAGCCCCTACAGCGATAGCCGCTGCCCCGCCAACAGCCATAGGGATGTCACTGCCTGATCCTATTCCGTTGCCCGCACAACTTCTCCTCAGTACACACGCCGATTCCCTCCCGCTCGGATCGTACTTCGCATACGGGCTGTTGCCGGCATACGAATACCGATTGTAATTCAGCGCCGTGCCCGCATCGACGCCGTTCGGATCGCCACTGATAAATCGATGCAACTGCGGATCGTAATACCGCGCACGCATGTAGATCAGCCCGCTCGCGTCCAGGTAGTGGCTGGAATATCCCAAGCCCGCACTGTTGCCTGTCCCGGTGCTCGCGTAGCGGCCGCCATAAGGCAGATAGGTTGTCGTGCCCGCGATCGCGCCGGTGGTGCTGGTTTGCGCCACGGGTGAGCCGAGCGGATCGGTATGCAGGTACAGCAGCGTATCAATCGCGCCGTTCTTGCTGTCCTTGGCAACGGCATGGCTGCCGAGATAAAAATATTTCGTGGTCGTGGAGGGCGACACGGCCGGCTCGAAACCATTCGCGAAAATTAGATCGGGATTCGGGTTTGCGGTCGATGCCTCGTAGACCAAATGTCCGCCGATATCGTAGATGCTCGCGACCTGCAGGGTCGGCACCAAGCCGGACGATCCCATCACCGAGGTTGTCGCTGTTGCGCGGCGTCCAGACGCATCGTAACTGTAGGTGTATGTGTTGCCACCCTGCACGACTTTCGTCAATTCGTTACTGCCATCGAAGGTGTAGTTCGTCGCCGTACTGCCCGTGCCCTTCTGGCTCAGATTGCCGCGTGTGTCATACGTCAGCGCGGTGCTGACACCGCCGATCGTCGCATTGCTCAGACGATTGGAACCATCGATCGTGTAACTCAGGCTGCCCGTCGAGTCGGCGGTGAGATTGTCCTGGGTATCGTAGGTAAAGGTGGTATTGCCCCACAGGCTCGATGCGTTCGTGGTGTGCAGGCGATTGCCGGCGTCATAGGTCAGTGCCTTGGTGTTCGTACCACTGAGCTGATCGGTGATCGAGGTCGGGTTCGCATTGCCGTCGTAGCCGTACTTGTACGAGTACACGCCGGCATCCGTCACCGTGTACGGCAACTGGCGAGACTCTTGGGACGAGGTATGCGCAATGCCGTTGCCGTAGCTGAAGCCGTTGATCGCGCCGTTGGCGTAATAGCTGGCGCCGGTCGCGTAGCTGCCCGATGTAGTTGGCTGACCGAAGACATTGGGGTTGTAGTTGATGACGGTGTTGTCGGGATAGGTCAGCGAACTCAGATGCTGATCGAGGTCGTAGCCATAGGTCAGATCGTAGGTCGCCGAGCCGATCACGTACGACTCGGAGGTCGGCAAGCCTGCGCCGTCGTAGCCGCGTGTGAGCGTGACGTTCCCACGCGTCGCGGTATCGAGCTGGCTATCCGTGCGCCAGGTCATTGCCACACTCGGATCGCCCGTGGAGTAGCTGACACTTTTCAGGCGATTGCGCGCGTCATACCCGAGCGTTTCGGTCGATGCGCCATTGTGATTGATTGAGGTGACATTCGCCGCCCCGTCGTAGCCGTAAGTGGTCGTGCCGTTTTCCGGTTCGGTCGTGGTGTAGAGCAACTGATTGCTGTTGTAGGTCCGGCTGCGCGTAACGCCGCCACGCTGCAAGGACGTGGGCTTGCCCCAGCTGTCGCGCGTGATGTTGGTCGTCGCGATCGGCCCAGCGATGTAGGTCGGCCATGCCGTGCTGGGACCGTCGTAGGTCAGGAAGTTGTAGAGCGTGCTCTCCCCGTTGCGATCGAGGACCGTCAACGCATTGGCACCGTAGGTGTAGGTGATCGGATATGCACCACCATCCGTTTGTGATTTCAACTGCCCGAGCGCATCGTAAACCGAGGTGATGCCGCTGCTCGAATACGGATAGGAAACGAACGTCGCATGGCCATCCGCATCGAAGGTGCGGTTGACGATACGATTATTGGTTTCGCTGGTGTTGGTGGAATGCAGGAACGCATCGTAGGTGTCGATCTTGCTGTAGCTGCCGCGCGTCTCCGTGCGCGTCCATCCGCCGCTGCCGGTGGACCAGGAGATATTGGTTGAGTGGTAACCCGCCGGCGGGTTGATGCTGGACAGCCGCCCCATGCTGTCGAAACCGTAGCTGGTCTGGTGACTCAGTGTGTCTACCCAGGTCGAGATGCCGCCCAGATTGTTGACGGATAGTGACTCGGAGCCACCGCCCGGATGGGTGATGCTTTGCGGAATGCCGCGCTTGTAGTTGGAGTAATACGTGGTGTGGCTTGCGCCATCGGTAATCGACTGCAACGTGCCGTCGCCGGCATAACTCATGCTGCGATCCTGCCGACCGAAACGATCGATGATCGTCGGCTGGCTGTAGCTGTTCAGGTAGGCATACCATTCCTGCGCAGCATCGGACTTGCTGTACAGCGTGCCGAGGACCCAGGTCGTGGTGTTGTGGTTGTAGCTCAGCGTGTCGGTCTTGCTGCTCGATCCCTGATGCGTGATCGAAGTCGGGTAGCCGTAGGCGTCCGGGCTGCCCATGGTCTGCGTATAGCTCGCGCCATTGACGGTCGTGGTCACGCTCTGCGTGGGACGTAGCGTCGTGAGGGGGGCGAGGTCGCCGCGCACCTGTGCGGGCGTTCCGGCTTGGGAGGGATAGGCGTGGCCGCTGGCGGTGTAATACGTGTATTGCTCCGTTCGCAGCCCGCTGCCGCTGACCTTGCTCTGTAGCTGGCCTTCGGTATCGAGATCCGCGTTGGCGTTGTAGGTTGCGCCGAACGTGTAGACGGTGGTGTGGCTCAGCGGATCGGTGACGGTCGCGGTCTTGCTGGCGCTGCACGAGCTCGACGAACAGCCGGCGTAGGCCAGTGTCCAAGGCAAGGAGGAAATGCCGGGGCCAGTGATCACCTTC
Organism: Pseudolysobacter antarcticus; assembly: GCF_004168365.1. Classification (GTDB taxonomy): domain Bacteria; phylum Pseudomonadota; class Gammaproteobacteria; order Xanthomonadales; family Rhodanobacteraceae; genus Pseudolysobacter; species Pseudolysobacter antarcticus. The sequence goes on along the minus strand of NZ_CP035704.1, from coordinate 721,408 downwards.
CGGGTCAGGGCGAGCACGTCGTACACGCTCGGCTGGACGGCGGCGAACTGCACGCCGGCGCTGTTGCTCAGGCAGCTGCTCGGCGCGCCGTTGCGTCCTTGCCGCGTCACGGTGAAGGTGAAGGTGCCGGAGGCGCCGGTCGGATGCCGGATCGTACCGCTCGCCGAGCTGTTGAACGAGGGTGTCGGCAGCGACGTGCAGGTAGCTCCGCTGTAAGTCCAACTGGTCGAGTTCAGGGTGGCAAAATTGATCGCCCAGCTGGAACCATCGGGCAAGGTCACACTGCTCAGCGATCCAGCGGAATACCCATACGACCAGGTGCGCGTGCCATCCGAGACCGAGCTGACTTGGTCACCGGAATAGCTCAACGTGATGGTGCGGCCGTCGCTGGACGTGATCGTCCTCAGCGACAGCGTGGCGCCATTGGTCGTGTAGGTGTAGTTGACCCAGTTGCCAAAACGATCGGTGATATTGGTCGGCAGCATCCAGACCTGCTGACGCGGCAGCGTTGCCATCAGTCCCGCGGTGGTACTGTCTGCCGGACGTTGATACGAAGGATAGGATCGCGCCGAATACTGATCGAAGGTGTAAGTGACGCCAGTGGGCGACTTGACCTGGAAACCTTCATCGGGTGTCGGCGGATTGCCGAGCGGAACACCGGCGCGCTGCACGCATCCCGAGGCCCACCAATCCTGCGAGACGATCGGATAGCCACTGCCGGGACTCTGCGTATTGCCCGATGCACGCAACAGGAGTTCGTGACGTCCGGCGCCGGGCACGACGATGGCGTAACCCACGCCGTACTCGCTGGACGGCACGGAGGTTGTGACTGTTCCCGTGCCGTTCGGTGTCGTCACCGTGGTCGCCGGCGGGGCCGCAAAATAGGTGCAGCGTGAATCCGTACCTGCACCGGGAACCGTCCAGCCGGTCGCGGTGGCCACGACGCCTTCGATATGGGGGATTTCCAGATCCCAATCGCCGAAGGCGCCGGCCAGGACACCGCCGGCGTGATTCGCTACATGGTAGCGACGCCCGACCGCGACGGGCAACGCATTGTTGCCCGGCAGACTGACATCGGTTGCGACGAAATCGGTCTGGCCGGTGTAGTAGTCAATCGACTCGCCGAGCAATCCGCCATCCAGCGAACCGACCGCGCTTTGCGAACGAATCAGGTCGGTGTAGTCGATCGAGGAATCTACCGTCGACAACGTATTCAGCGTGGTCACCCCGACCTTCGGGTTCGAGGGTTGTGGCTTCGGCAATGCGGGAGCAGGCGGCGGGGGTATCGATGGCTCGACCGTGAAATTTTGCAACTGCACGGAGGCGTTGAGCGTACCGACGAAGAACACGCCGAGCGCCAAACCCAATATCCCTTTCACCTTTGCCATTCCCTTCTCCGATCGTTTGAAATTACATTGGAACTCAGAATTCAATCTTGCTCTCCACATTGCCGCGCGCAATGGCAGACGGCAGTTCTGCCGTAGCCTAGCAGCGGAAAGTGACGACTTATGTCCGTAGTTCGCGGCTTTGCGTGTAAGACATTTGCCTTGCGCAGACGATCACGCAAAAGCTGAATAGAGTACCCAGAGAGACGATTGTCTCAGGCATTCGCGCACAGCCCGCAAATGTACTCATAAATCCTTGGCCACGCCGAGCTGAATAAACAGCGCCGGATACGTGAACAGCCACAGGATCATCTACTGTGACTTCGAGCGTGCGACGGTCTTCAACGTGTTGTACACAGGATACCGAGGGATCAGCGCACGCACCATTTTCTACTCGGGCGGCATCGGCCCGTAGATGAAGGGTGGAAACGCAACTTCCATACTCCTCAACTCGTGGTAGACGCCACGGTCATGCTGCTGGGTGCGGCTTTTCCGGAGCACGATGCCCAGCACGACGAAGGCCAGCCAGATCGACACACAGGCCAGAACCAGTGCGGCCTTGACCAGGAAGGCCAGACTTTTCAGCAGCAGCCGAAGCGCGGGATGCAGGGTCATGTGAACTCCGAAAAAATCGAACGACAAAGACTACGATTGTGACTTTAACACCGGTGACGTAAACACGCTACACACCGACAGTGGGCGGGTGAAACGCACCCCTCCCCGCGCCAATCCCCGTGAAGTGCTCGCACTGAATCTGAAACGGTTGCGCGCGATCCACGGCTGGTCGCAGGACACACTCGCGCTCGAAGCCGGACTCGATCGCACGTTTGTCGCTCATGTCGAACGTCTGCGCCGCAACATCGCGCTGGACAACATGGAGAAACTCGCCGTCGCTCTGGGTGTACCGCTGGCCTGGTTGCTTGAAGTCGATCTGGCGAGTCAGCTTCAGGACACCGAGTAGGCAGCGCCTACGCATGCACCCGGCGTGCGTGTGTCGTCACCGGAATTTGGCTTTACACTCGCTCTCGCAACTCCCCTTTCAATCGAGGAAGAAAATACCGATGGCAACGACCAAGAAGATCGCCGCAAAAGTATCCGCGCGCAAACCGATTACCGATGTATTGACCAAGACAGCGCTCATCGCGCATCTGGCGAGCGACAGCGGTGTGGATGCCAAGGGCGTGCGTGCCGTGCTGACGTCACTTGAGCATGCCATCACTGGTTCGCTGCACAAGAAAGGCGCGGGCCATTTCACCCTGCCCGGCCTGCTCAAGATCACGGCCCATGCCGTGGCCGCCAAACCCAAGCGCAAGGGCGTAGATCCGTTCACCAAGGAAGAGCGCTGGTTTGCGGCCAAGCCGGCCAGCATGAAAATGAAGGTACGCACGCTGAAGAAACTCAAGGACGCCGCCGGCTGATCCGGACGCGATGGCTCGGGTGTTGCCTGGCGATCGCACCGATCGCCAGGCAACACCTCACTTCGGTGCAGGCAAATGGTCGAGTGACCGCAAGGTCTGATCATCGCGCCGATACGCCAAATAGAGGGTTTCCAGCATGCGCGTGCGCGCCTGCGTCACGGCATGGCCTTTGGCCATCGCGTTGGAGAGTTCATCGCTCGTCAACGTCCGCTGCGGATTTTCCCCGCCGAGTTCGACCAACCCCTTTTCAGCAAGGGTCGTGAGATTTACACGAAGTATGCCCGAGCCTTATTTCGACACAACCATTGGAAGACGTGGCCCGGGGCTTCTCTGCAAATCTAGTTCACGGACAGTTGTAGGTGCTATCGAATCCAGCGCGAAAAATATCGTCATTTCTTCCTGGCGATGACCCGTACTCATATGCCCCTAAATCAGGTGCAGAACCCCAGATACGCGCGTTCCCTCGCTGATCGGTCGCCGGCAAATGTGCGCAGGGGATTGCTGCATCAATGGCCGGGCTGTCTGCCTGTAGCGCCATCGTTTGCGTGTTACCACCATTGTTTTGCAACGGCTCAAGTTTCGGATCATTTGTCATAGGGGGCGAGCCAACGCTGCTTGCCAACCCAAAATTTCCGAACGAATCTATGATATTCGCGCCGACGTATGTGACCGTGGCTGTATTGCCTGAGTTAGTTGCAAGCGTACCTGGGACGACATTGTTTGCAACGTCGTTGGTCGCGCTGCCGTTGCCATACACGATGCTGTTAGCAATGCGGAGCGAGGCTGCACTTGCTGAACCGTTCTGGATCACGTTGCCATACGCCAGCGAGTAGATAGCGCTATCGCTGGCCCCTGTGCTCGCGTCGTTGCCGTTGGTGCCTGACACGCTATTGGCTGCGATCGTGCAAAAATTCATGCTGACCGCACCATTGAGATTGAAGATTGCGCCGCCTATACCGGATCCATCACCGCCTGCACCTCCATTGGCTGCGTTCCCACTGATGCTGACATTGGTCAGGTCGACAGTTCCTGCATGATTGAAGATTGCGCCGCCCATCCCGCTTCCGCTCCCGCCTCTTTCGGCGAATCCATATCCGCCGCCGAAACCACCTTGCACCGCTTCAGCGCCGGTGATGCTACCGCCGCCGCCACCGCCAAAACCGCCAACACCACCTATCCCGTAAATGAAATCTTCGTAGCCACCACCACCGCCGCCGCCGAAACCACCGCCGCCGCCATCCGACAAAAAAGCTCCTGAACTCCCACCGCCACCGCCGATACCTCCGCCTCCGCCGCCGCCGCCTGGACTGCCATTATTGGTAGGAATATCGCCACGGTGACCGCCGGTGCCAAAATCACCGCCCGCACCAGCACCTGTCCTGCCAGAACCGCCATCGCCACCATCCGCAGAACCATTGCCAAGGGCGCCCATACCACCTCCCGTGGATCCATTGCCGTTTGACCCCGTGATAAATCCGCCGCCTCCGCCGCCACCTGATTGCCCGATAGGGGCCCCTAGGCCACCGACACCGCTAAAGCTACCGCCAAATCCACCACCGTTGCCACTGTCGCCATCGATGGGTGCATCCTCACCCATACCGCCACCGCCATACGCCGCTCCATAGGTTCCGGTTAATGCTTTCATGACGTTGGTTCCACCCTGCGCGACGTTGCCAGTCAAGGTGACTGCCGCGAGTGTGAGTCGACCCTGATTGAAGATAGCCCCGCCCATGCCGGCACCGCCGCCTCCGCCTCTCGTCCAGCTATCGCCTCCCTTGGCATAGCCGCCACTCAGCGTTAGATCATTGAGAGTCAAGCTACCGGCGCGTAATTCGAGACCGCCGGAGACATAAAAGAAACGAAATGCATTTACTGTCATCGGCGTCGGGTCGCCAACATGTGTAGCTTGCAAAGTGGCGCCATTACCATTGATGACGATGGTCGATGCAATCGGTGGAAGCGCGTTGGGGCCATACCACCAGTTATCTGCAACGCTGAATGTATAGGTACATAGCGGAGCGAGCTCGATAGTATCGGCACCGCTAACGCTGTCGTTCGCGTTGGTGATTGCCTCTATCAAGCCTCCGCTGTCGCCCGTCGTGCCAGCGCAGCCAATCTGAGTCGCATGCACTGCCGAAGACATGCAAAATACTAGGGCGAGCACGACCAAAACTAGCTGAGGGGCATGCTTGCGGGATAGCGGCCTCACACGCCCCATATCCAGATGCGAAGTGCAAACGCATTTAGTAAGTCTCTTGGGAAGTCTGAACATTCAGTCTCTGCCGGGAATCTTGGCATCACGCCGATAGGTAATATAGCTCTGCTCCAAGGGGCTGATCGCCCGAAATGCGCTCAAGGCATCCAGTGAACTGACTAAGGCGTCGATAAGCCCGCCCGGTGACGACAAAAGGGTCGGATCGCGACCCTCGTGCTCGATGAATAAGGCCTCGATAGAGGATCGTCCACTCGTCTCGATTGACATGCTTATCTCCTCAAGTAAACAGCGGTAATTTGTTCGCGCTCGCGACGAGCACGCCACCCATTGCAACCGGACCGTGAGCGCAGTTACGTTTCTTTTTTTACTCCATTCCTTCGGCCTCGGCCTGCTTGGCATAGATCCCGCGCCCTCTTTCAGTTCTTGATAATAGAACCATGTATAAGCATGCCGCATGCAGCGCGAATAGCTCAAGCGGTGACTTATCGAGGCTCCCGCAGAAATTCCCAGATGCAGATCGCCGCGCCGCGTTTGGCATACCCCAATGCAACTCACCGTGGGTATGCCCACACTGTGATCGCCAGGCCACCTGTTTTCGATGTCATCGTCGAGATAGCGCCGGCAGTATTGGCCAGCGTGCGGAACATCCCCTGATGTCAGCTTGAACGCCGGCTGTACTGGTCTAATTCTAACGGACACCTCGATAGGGGATCATTCCCCCAACGAGGACAAACGATATGTGCCGTATTTAGACCTTCCCACAATGTACGCTGCCGCACAGATTGCAGATTGATTCCAAGGTATGGTGTGTTTGTGCAAATCTTAAGCGTGGAATCTAATCCGAGCCGGTACGGTGAGTGTGGGTAATCCGAAGCGCATGTCTATCTGAGTCATTTTGGAAGAGCTACTAAATGAAAAGGAAATGTGCAAGCAGGCTCGCGTTCGGAATTGCCATGCTGCTTTGCAGCTCATTGCCTGCATGGGCCCAACTTAGCTCCTTTGCGGTGCTGGGCGGCTCGACGGTGACCAATACCGCTACGCCTACCGTGATTAACGGCAATCTTGGCGTATCACCGGGCAGCGCGGTCACCGGCTTCCCCCCTGGAATCGTGACAGGAGGGACGATCCACGCCGCCGATACGATTGCGGGCTCGGCCCAGACTGACCTCACAACTACTTACAACAATCTGGCCAGTGCGCCTTGCAACACCGACCTGACCGGTCAGGACTTGGGCGGCAAGACGCTGATCCCAGGCGTCTATTGCTTTTCCACCTCTGCTCAGCTGACGGGCACGCTCACCTTGGATGGTCAAAGCAATCCCAATGCAGTTTTCGTTTTCAAGATTGGCAGCACTTTGACAACAGCGAGCGCCGCGTCCGTCGTGTTGATCAACAGCGCATCGCCTTGTGGGGTTTTCTGGCAAGTCGGCAGCTCCGCGACTCTAGGGACGGGTACCGCGCTGCAGGGAAGCATTGTCGCGCTTTCCAGTGCCACCTTGAACACCGGCGCAAATGTGTCAGGAAGAGTGTTGGCACGAAATGGTGCGGTGACCCTGGACAACAGCCATGTCACCGTATGCGCCGGTGGGCCGGTCTCCGGTCCCATTTTCTCGTCGGTCCCTACCGTACTGCCAATACTTTCGCCCGCGTTTTTGCTGTTGCTGGCCCTCGTGCTCGTGTCGGCAGGCGTGTTGATGATGAGAAAAAACGTCTAGCAGGCTGCTTATCCCTCATCTGTCTTGATGACGCGCACCTTTACGCGGCAAACCACTGCATTTAGGTCGCGAGGAGGGATTTCTAGTCAAGCCGAAACCTTGAGCTCCGCAAATGCGGGCCTTAACGGCGAGATTTGCTTGGCGGTTCTATCGCAATGATTTTCGGCGGAGTGCTGGGGTCGCTTCGTCCGGGTGATGCTTGGTATTGATGTAGTCCGCATGCGCGTAGTGCGCGGCTTCCATTTTGTGGTCTTGGGTGGCGTCCTCGCGGGGCGTTACGAAGGTGGCCTCGGGCCGAAAACATAGATAGCACGACCACCCTCACGAAGCTTTCACTTATGTGCGTCAGCGTACAGATCGAGCAATGACGTCCGAGATACGCTCACCTCTCGGGATCGGTAATCTTTGCAATACCCCTGCAAGATTGAACTCGGCTTTTGTCCGACGCCCATCCGTAAAACGGGATTTGTCATGTTAGAGCAATCCATTGTTGCCCACCCGGTCGGACGACTGGGCGGCAAGTTGTTCCCAGCACTTTACGTTGCACCGTTGGTCCCAATCGAGCAACCCAGTTTCTCGGAAATCCGGGGGGCACTCGTAGCATTGGCGGCAACCCAACGCGATACCGAAGATTTGCTCAAGCAAAGTGATCAAGCGCTCCTCGACGCTGGCGAACGCGCGAAGATGCGCGAGCGATTCATTGCGGTGCTGGGGCATGACTTGCGAAATTCATTGCAATCCATCGGCTTCGGTACCTACCAGCTCCGGCAAACAGTAGCCGATGCACCATCAACTGACGCCATAGCTCGAATTGAACGTAGCTGCGGTCGAATGACCGAGCTTGTTCAGAATATTCTGGATTTTGCACGCGGTCGACTCGGCGATGGCATTCCGCTCTCCCTTCGGCAAGAGGATGGATTGGCTGATGAACTACGACATGTCATCGCGGAGGTTCAGTCGGTCTACGCTGAGCGTGACATCTCAAGCGATATTAGTATCGTTTTCCCGGTCACGTGCGACCGCCGACGATTGGCTCAGTTGCTCGCCAATTTGTTGACGAACGCAGTTACCCACGGCGCTGCAGATCAGCAAGTGAAGGTACGGATACATAGTTGCGACAAGACGTTTGAGATGTCCGTTACCAACGGCGGCCCCACCATCCCGGCTGATAGGTTAGCGAGGTTATTCGAGCCTTTTTCTCACGGGGCGGACAACACTCAAGATCCGGGGCTTGGGTTGGGACTTTATATCGCCGCTGAAATTACCAAGTCGCACGGCGGAACGCTGACTGTCTCATCACAAGCGACGCAAACCTGCTTCACTTTTCGTATGCCAATGCCCACTCTAGAAGTCCAAGAAGATAAGCAGGTCGAGCCTTCGGGCGAGCAATTATTGTTCAGGTAAAACGAGTTCTGCACTCAAGGTTTGTCGGATGAAATGTTTTCGGGCCAACAGAAATCTGAAGACTCCGTGACTGCTCATTTCGGTAAATTGGTCCAAAGCCCCCCATCTCGCTTGACTCCCGCTCGATGGGTGAGACTGCCACGATCGGCAGCGAAACCGATTTACGGCAGACCGAAAAAGGCCAAACGCGCATCACGCGGAGCAGCGAAATGCTGACGCTGAAACAACAGAATGGCGCCTGGAAAATTATCGCCATCCGTTGGCAATCGACCTAGGCATTGCGGGCAACGTTTGCAACCTATGCATCCGCAATGGCATCCCCCGATGCGCACTGAAGAAATGGCTATTGACTCTGGACTCTAGTCCAAGGTTTAGCCTTAGCCCTCGTGTTTGAAGGAAGGGACCGAAATGGCCAGCTATTCGATCGGTGAAATGGCGAAACGTGCCGGTGTCGGAATTGATACCGTCCGCTACTACGAGCGGACCCGCCTGTTACCAGCAGCCACACGCTTGGCGTCGGGATACCGGAACTACGACGCCTCGGACGTGCAGCGCGTGAGTTTCATTCGCCACGCCAAGGCATTGGGCTTCACGCTGGATGAGATTCGTGACCTGCTCACGCTGTCCACGGATCGCGAGCGTGGCGTGCGTGGCATTAAGGCGCGCGCCGAATCGCGTCTGGCAGATATCGATCATCGTATCCGCGAATTGCAGCGAGTGCGCCGTGGACTGCATCAGTTGATTGCCGCATGCCCGGGAGAAGGGAATTTGGAGGCGTGTCCCATTCTGGGCGCGCTCACCCACAAGGAGAATGTATGAACCTGCACTCGATCAAACCCCAGACCGCCGCGCCAACGGCGTCCAGCGACGTCGCCAAGCGCTCGACGCGATCGTGTTGTAAACCTGTGTGCAGCACGCCACATCCCACAAGCTCCACATCGCAGCCCCCCGGCTCTGTGAAACCGATCACGACGGCGCATTCGTGCTGCTCGTCCAAAGGCGGCCCGGGTACTTCGGAGCAAGCACGCGATCCCGTCTGTGGCATGCCAGTCGATCCGCTGACCTCGGCGCACCATGCGAACTACAGCGGCCGAACGTTCTATTTTTGCTCGGCGGGATGCCGCGCCAAATTTGTTGCTGAACCAGCGCGCTACCTCCACGCCACGCCCAAGCCGATGGAACCGCCTGTGGCCGTTGGCACCATTTACACGTGTCCGATGCATCCGGAAATTCAGCAGGTCGGGCCAGGAAATTGTCCCAAGTGCGGCATGACCCTGGAGCCGATGACGCCGAGCAGCGAGCAGGACGATAGCGAGCTTGATGCCGTGCGGCGCAAATTCTTCGTCTCGGCGGCACTTGCCATTCCGTTACTTCTGATCGCGATGGGGCCGCATCTGTTTGGCGTGCATTTCGGCGAGACCACGGCACACATACTGCGCTGGATTGAACTCGCACTCTCGGCCCCTCTTGTGCTGTGGGCCGGCGCGAATTATTACCGGCGTGGCTGGAATGGTCTTCTCATCGGTTCGCCCAACATGTACACGCTGATCGGCCTGGGGGTCCTGGTCGCCTTCGGCTTCAGTTTGGCAGCAACGTTCCTGCCAGCAGCGTTTCCGCCCGCCATGCGGGATATGCACGGCATGGTCGGCGTCTACTTTGAATCAGCCGGCGTCATCGTCGCGCTGGTGCTGTTGGGTGAGTGGTTGGAGCTGCGCGCGCGTGGAAAGACCTCCGAGGCGATACGCCGGTTGCTCGATCTCGCGCCGAAGACCGCGCGTCGCATTGCCGCCGATGGCAGCGAAGAAGACATCGCGCTCGATCAAGTCCGGGTGGGCGATATTTTGCGCGTACGTCCCGGAGAAAAAGTGCCGGTTGATGGCGTAGTGATCGATGGCACCAGCAGCATCGACGAATCGCTTCTGACCGGCGAACCCATCCCTGTAGAAAAACGCATCGATGACCGCACTACGGGTGGCACGCTGAACGGTACGGGCAGCCTGAAAATTCGGGCGGATCGTATCGGCAGCGATTCCGTGTTGTCGCAAATTGTCGAGTTGGTCAGCAAAGCGCAACGCTCAAAAGCGCCCCTGCAAAAGTTGGCTGATCGCGTTTCGGTATTTTTCGTGCCGGCTGTGGTGGCGGTTGCGTTGTTGACCTTTGCCGCGTGGCTGATCTGGGGTCCCGAGCCGCGTCTGGCATACGCCATCGTGAACGCCGTCGCGGTGCTGATCATTGCGTGTCCGTGCGCACTGGGTCTGGCCACGCCGATCTCCATCACCGTTGCCAGTGGGCGCGGTGCCGAGGTGGGCGTTTTGTTTCGTGACGCGGCAGCCATCGAAGGACTGGCACATGTGGATGTGCTGGTGCTCGATAAAACCGGCACGCTGACCGAAGGCAAACCGGTGTTGACCGATGTCTTAACAGTAACGGACGTTGCCGAATCCGAACTCTTGACCATCGCCGTGGCGCTGGAGGCGGCGAGCGAACATCCTTTGGCGCGCGCCATTATCGACGGTGCGAAAAGCCGCGGGATAGCGGCTCCCGAGGTCAGCAATTTTGCCGCGGTCACTGGGCAAGGTGTTCGTGGCACGATCGGCACTGCGCTCGTCGCCTTGGGCAATGCCGCACTGATGGAATCGATCGGCGCCGATCCGGCACCGATGGCAAGCCGTGCGGACGCGCTGCGCAGCCAAGCTAAAACGGTCATGTTCCTGGCGCGGGACGGCCATCTTGTCGGCTGCGTCGCAGTGCAGGATCCGATCAAACAGGACACACGCCAGACCCTGGCCGCGTTGCAGGCCGAAAAACTTCGACTGGTCATGCTCACCGGTGACAGCGAGGTGACGGCGCACGCGGTGGCTACACAACTGGGCATCGACGAATACCACGCGAGTCAGACACCCGCGAATAAAGCCGACTGGATAGCGGCAGCGAAAGCAGCGGGCGCACACGTGGCGATGGCCGGCGATGGGGTCAACGACGCACCCGCACTCGCTGCCGCCGATGTCGGCATCGCCATGGGCAACGGATCGGATATCGCCAAGGAAAGCGCGCAGATCACGCTGGTCAAGGGCGAGCTTGCGGGCATCCTGCGTGCTCGTCGCTTAGCATTGGCCGCGGTGCGCAACATTCACCAGAATCTGACCTTCGCCTTCGCCTACAACGTCTTGGGTATTCCCCTTGCAGCCGGGGTGCTTTACCCGTTTTTCGGCTGGCTTCTCAGCCCGATGATTGCGGCCCTGGCAATGAGCTTTTCATCCGTCTCGGTCATCAGCAATGCGCTGCGGCTGAAGCGCGCAAAAATTTGATTTGTTCTCTAGCGCCCCTTGCGCATATAGCTAGGGGGGCTATGCTAAAGTAGTGTATGACCCACACCATCCGTGAAAAGAAAAAACTCCTCGCACGTGTCCGTCGCATTCGCGGCCAGGTCGAGGCGATCGAACGTGCACTCGGTAGTGAAGCGGGCTGCGATCAGGTGATGCATCTGATTGCCGGCGCGCGCGGTGCGATGGCCGGTCTTATGGCCGAAGTGGTTGAGGAGCACGTGCGTACGCACTTGGTTGATACGAAAAAGTATCCCGATGCGTTGGATGCCGATGCTACCGAGCAGCTCCTCGAAGTGGTCAGGACCTACCTTAAATGAGCCTTCCAATGGACGAGACAAATAACGTCGCGGCATCGCTCCAGCACGCTCATGTTTTCCTCGGCACGGGGCACGAGAAGAGTGAGCGCAAGACCTGGATCGTGATCTGGCTGTGTGGAGCGATGATGATTGCGGAAATCGCTGGCGGCTTGCTGTTCGGCTCGATTGCCCTCGTGGCAGATGGGCTGCACATGAGTACGCATGCCGGCGCGTTGCTGCTTGCCGCGCTCGCCTACACCTATGCGCGCAAACACGCGACCGATCTTCGGTTTACGTTTGGCACCGGCAAGCTCGGCGACCTGGCCGGTTTCACCAGCGCGATCATTCTGGCCATGATCGCCATTCTGATCGGCTATGAGTCGGTCAGTCGCCTTTTCAGCCCGGTGCCGATCCATTTTGCCGAGGCGATTCCCATCGCATTTCTGGGTTTGGGCGTGAATGTCCTCAGTGCATGGTTGCTGAGCGGCGACGACCATCACCACGGCCATAGTCATTCAGCTGCGCATGCAGGTGACGAGACGCACCTCATTCAGACGCGGGTCGGAACGATCGTTGTGGAGGTCTTCGAGGAAGGCGTGCCACCGCGCTTTCGGGTGCGCTCCGAGGGCAACGTCCGACTCGCCGCAGAATCGATCATGATCGAAACGGTAAGGCCCGACGGCGCACGCCAGCGATTCACCCTGATCGACAAAGTCGACTATCTGGAATCGCTCGAGGAAATTCCGGAACCGCATGAATTCACGGCGCACGTTCGCATCGGCGACCACGAAGCGTATCCAGTCCAATTCGAAGAGCATGCACATTCGCACGGCGCAGCACACCGCGACAACAACATGCGCGCCGCGGTGGTTCACGTGATCGCAGATGCGGCCGTTTCGGTACTCGTGATCGTCGGGCTGTTGCTGGCGCGCACGTTCGGATGGTTATGGATGGATGCGCTCGCAGGCATCGTGGGCGCGTGCGTGATTGCCAGTTGGTCGTATGGGCTTATCCGCGACACCGGCGCCATCCTGCTGGATATGACGCCCGATGTCGGCATGGCGGACAAGCTCCGACAAACCATCGAACGCGACGGCGATACGCTGACAGATATCCATCTATGGCGCTTGGGCCCGGGCCATTTGGGCGCAATTGTCGCGGTGAAAACAACCCAGGGACATGACGCAGATTATTTCCGCACGAAGCTTGCTGCGTACCCGTCGCTTTCACACGTCACCATCGAAGTGCAGACTGCCTAAACTTGGGGTCAGTTTTTCAAACGCTGAGGAACGTACCTATCTCTGATGTGAGCACGCTGATCCCACTAATGGAATCTCTGCTGAGCTGCCCACGTTGCGGGCATCAGGCCATGGAAACGATGCCGACCGATGCCTGCATTTTCTTCCATGAATGCACGGGGTGCGGCGCCTTGCTACGTCCCAAGCCCGGCCACTGCTGCGTGTTTTGTTCCTACGGTAGCGTTCCCTGTCCTCCGATCCAACTGGAGCGGTCGTGTTGTGGCGTTGCCGCAGATTGACTAAGCGTCTGCGGCAGTTACCGCATCGTGAAGTGGCAGTAGTTAAATGGTTGCTGCGTTCCAAACGGCGTCTCATGCACGTGCGTGGTGCTTCCGATGAGTTCAAATCGGTTGCCGAAAACGGTTAGCAGTGATTTTGCGTCATAACGCACTACGTTCAAGCCGCTGCATTTCGCTGGCCCCTCGGGAGCGAAGGTGGCGATGATGACATTCCCGCGCGGTCGAAGAGCTTGGCCTAGCTGACGAAAGTAGGCCGCGCGGCCAGCTGCTGTCGTGAGGAAATGAAATACGGCGCGGTCGTGCCAGAGGTCATAGCGTTGCGTCGGCAGATCCTCGTGCGTGATATCAGCAACATGCCAGCGAGCGCGATCCGCTACACCGCCGAGCCGGGCACGCGTGCCTTCAATGGCTGCTCGCGAAATGTCCAGCACGCTGACATCGGAATAGTTGCGTTCCAGTAGATCGTCGACCAGCGTCGATTGACCGCCGCCAATATCGATGATGGCTGCGGCTCGATCTGGCAACGCATGCTCAATCATTGTCAGCGAGAGTTCTAGGTGGGGCCGATACCAACTGACGGCGGTGGATGGCTTCGTCTGGTACACGGTTTGCCAGTGCGTTTTTGCCTCTGTCGCGATCAATCTCTGGTCCTCTCTAAGCACGGCTATGAAGACCGCGAGCGCATCTCTTCGAACCCAGTAAGCGTAGCGCTTCTTGGAGCTGCCTGGTAACAAACGATGAAAGCCAACGCGCCGTATTCGGTCTCATGCTGCGCGAGGGCGGAAACTTCATCACCCGTTATCGCTTCGCTGCAATATGGATCGGAGTACGCTAGGCTACCTCTCATGAGAGTGTCCAGACATTTGTTTGCACGACTTCGACGACGGACACCCCGCTTCTGGGTGACTGTCGTGGCACTCGTGTGCCTGCTGGTCAATCAATGGGCCGTGGCCAGCTACGTCTGTCCGACCGAAGCCACGGGCGCCGGTGTCACCACATCTTTTTCCCACGCTACGAGCATGACGCTGCCGCCATGCCATTCTCATGCGGATACGCAACGTCCCGGTCTGTGTCATCAGCATTGCTACCCGACGGTGCCATCTGCCGAGCATGGTAAGGCTCCTACAGTGGCGCAGCTCGCACTGGCCGCGGTGGTATTTTCTGTGGATTTCGCGCAGTCGCTTTCCGGGCGATCTTCCGAGCAATACGTATCGCTGACTCGCGTCACTGCACCGCCCTTGGCCGTGCAGTTCTGTCGCTTCCTGATCTAGCTTCCAACGTCTGACCGTCCTCTGTGTCGTGCTTGCGCGACGCTCTTTGGTTTTGTTGTTGGAGCTGATATGCCTCACTTATTTTTTGCGCTTTCGCGCCGCGTCCGTTTTTGGATTCAGCGGCGATATATTTCCCATTTGTCGGCGTCGATATTTTTGCTGTGGCTCGCTGCCGCATCGGCAAGCGAGGCCACACCGCTCAGCCTCGATGAGGCCGTGCAACTCGCCGGAATCCACGCGCCTACGCTCGATGCACGCCAGGCTGCCGTCGAGTCTGCCGAGCACACGGTACTGCCGGCCGGCCAATTGCCCGATCCGGAACTGGTGTTCGGCATCGATAGCCTGCCGGTAACGACAGACGAACGTTTCAGCCTGACGCGCGATAATTTTACCGAGCGCAAGATCGGCCTGATGCAGACGTTCACGCGCCCGGAAAAGCGCCGCCTGCGCAGTGAACGTGCCGAGGCCGGTGCCGCGCGTGAGCGCGCACTGCTGACCACCGAGCACCTGACCTTGAACGAAGCCGTGGCGCGGGCGTGGATCACGCGCAAGACCGCTGAGCGTCGCCTGGTACTGCTGCACTCCCTGCAAGCCCGCGCGCAGACCCAGATCGACGCAGCGACTGCGGCGCTCAGTGCAGGACGAGGTGCGAGTGCCGATGCGATTGCTGCCACTGCCGCGAAGGCCATGCTGGAGGATCGCATCAGCGAGGGCGAGCGCGATCTCGAAACTGCCAACGCAGAGTTGGCGCGCTGGCTGCCGGATGCACAGGATCGCCCGCTCGGCGACGCGCCGGACTGGTCGAATCTCGGCAGCAATCCCGACGCGCTGCTCACGAACATCGCCCATCATCGCGAGTTGCTAGCGTATGACGCTGCCGAACAGGCAGCAACGGCCGAGGTGGATTTGGCGCGCGCAGAAAAAACGCCGGATTGGTCGGTCGAGTTCGACTACGCCCAACGCGGACCACGCTACTCAAACTTCATAACCGTGCAACTGCGTGTGCCGTTGCCGATCTTTGCGGCATCCCGCCAAGATCCGATAATCGCCTCGAAGCAGGCCGCGGTCGCCCAAATCACCGCGGAACGCACGGCCGCGCAACGCATGCACACGGCGGAATTGCGCAAGACGCTCGCCGCCTGGCGCAGCGCCAAGGATCGTGTGCACCGTTACGAAACCGAGCTGCTGCCGCTGGCCGACGATCGCGCCGATGCCGCGCTCGCGGCCTACCGTGGCGGGCGTGGTGACTTGCAAGCCTCCTTGAGTGCGCTCGATCAGATGGTCGAGCAACGGCTGGTCTACACCGACTTGTTGAACACGCTCGGCCAATCCTGGGCCGCGCTCCATTTTGCCTTTCCGCAGGAGCACTGAGCCATGCGCCGTCTTCCTCAATTGATCCTCCTGATCGGTGCCTTTGTGTTGGGCGTTGCTGCGACGCTTGTATTGGTTCATCGCAGCGGCCCGGTATCCATGCCCCCGTCATCCGACGTTGCCGCACCGGACAAGAAAGCCCTGTACTGGTACGACCCGATGGTGCCCGTGCAGCATTTCGATCATCCCGGCAAATCGCCATTCATGGATATGCAGCTCGTGCCGAAGTACGCCGGCGGAGCGAGCGAGGATGCCGGCGGCGTGCACATTGATCCGCGCGACGTGCAGAACCTCGGCGTGCGCACCGCGCGCGTCGAGCGCGGATCGCTTGCACTGATCGTGCGCGCCACAGGTAGCCTGGTGTTCGATGAGCGCACGGTGAGCGTCGTGCAAAGTCGCGTACCAGGCATTGTTGAACAGTTGCTGGTCCGATCACCGCTGGCTACGGTCGCACAAGGTCAACCGCTACTCACGCTGATCGCACCGGACTGGACCGCGGCGCAGGAGGAATATCTTGCGCTGCGACGCACGCACAACGAAGGCTTGCAGGCGATACGGGATGCCGCGCGCCAGCGACTGCTGTTGCTTGGCATGAGTGATGCGCAAGTCCGCGCCATCGAGCGCAGTGGTCATGCGCAAACACGCATCACGATCAGCGCACCGCGCGCGGGAGTCGTTGGCGAACTCAACGTTCGCGAAGGCGCGACCGTGATGGCTGGCGCCTCGCTGCTGCGCATCAACGGCCTCGATACGGTGTGGATGAATGCGGCCATTCCCGAGATGCAAGTCGGTCGCATCAGTGCGGGCGCACAGGTCACGGCCACGCTACCCGCATTCCCTAGCGAGTCTTTCAGCGGCACGATCGAGGCGCTATTGCCGGAGGTCGATGCGATCACACGGACGCAGATGGCACGGATTGTCCTAGCCAACCCTGCGCGACGGCTTGCGCCCGGGATGTTTGCGCACGTGGAAATAGCTTCGTCTGTCGGCGTGGCGGAAAGTCTTGTCGTGCCGACTGAGGCCGTCATCGCGACCGGCCTGCGCAGCGTCGTGATCGTCGATGAGGGGCACGGGCGGTTTCGTGCCCAGGAGGTTCGTATCGGCGACGAATCGAGTGGCAAGACGTCGGTGCTGGAAGGATTGAAGGATGGCGATACCGTCGTGTTGTCGGGGCAATTCCTGATCGATTCGGAAGCGAGTCTGACCGGCACGCTGTCGCGACTCGGCGGCAGCACAGAAAGCAACGCGCCGAATGGGGGCAGACCATGATCGCCACACTGATTCGCTGGTCGTTGGCCAACCGTTTTCTGGTGCTGCTGGCGGCGCTGTTTCTCGCGGCGTGGGGCGTTTATGCCGTGCAGCAAACGCCGGTCGATGCGTTGCCGGATTTGTCCGACGTGCAGGTCATCATCCGCACGACGTGGCCGGGGCAGTCGCCGCAGATCGTCGAGAACCAGGTCACGTATCCACTGACTACAACAATGCTGTCCGTGCCGGGTGCTAAAACCGTGCGCGGCTATTCGTTTTTCGGCGAATCGTATGTGTATGTGCTGTTCGAGGACGGCACGGATCTGTATTGGGCGCGCTCGCGCGTGCTGGAATACCTCAATCAGATTCAATCGCGACTGCCGAGTGCGGCGCGCACAGCGCTGGGGCCGGATGCGACCGGCGTCGGCTGGATCTACGAATACGCGCTGATCGATCGCAGCGGCAAACACGATCTGTCCGAACTGCGCGCCGAGCAGGACTGGTTCCTGCGTTACGAATTGAAGACCGTGCCGGGCGTGGCCGAGGTCGCCTCGGTCGGTGGCATGGTGCGGCAATACCAGATCGTGCTCGACCCGGATCGCATGCGCGCCTATGGCATCACGCATGCGCAAATCATCGAGGCGGTGCAGCACGCCAACGGCGAAGCCGGCGGCTCGGTGCTGGAGTTGGCCGAAGCCGAATACATGGTGCGCGCCAGCGGTTACCTGCAATCGCTGGAGGATTTTCACAGTATCCCGCTCAAGGTCGGCGCCAACGGCGTGCCGGTGTTGCTGTCGGATGTCGCACGCATCCAGCTCGGCCCTGAAATGCGCCGCGGCATCGCCGAGCTCGATGGCGAGGGCGAAGTCGTCGGTGGTGTGATCCTCATGCGCTCGGGCAAAAATGCACAAGCGATCATCGCGGCGGTCAAGGCGAAACTCGCGGCGCTGCGATCGAGTTTGCCGACCGGTATCGAGATCGTCGAAACCTATGATCGATCGCAATTGATCGGACGTGCCATCGACAATCTCAGCGGCAAGTTGCTCGAGGAATTCCTGGTCGTCGCCTTGGTCTGCGCGGCGTTCCTGTTCCACCTCCGATCGGCGCTGGTAGCGATTGTCGCTTTGCCGCTCGGTGTGCTCGCCGCCTTCATCGTCATGCATCAGCAAGGCATCAACGCCAACATCATGTCGCTCGGCGGCATCGCGATTGCGATTGGCGCGATGGTCGATGCGGCCATCGTGATGATCGAGAACGCGCACAAGCATCTGGAGGCGTGGCAGCAGGCGCATCACAACGAAACGCTCGGCAACGATGAGCGCTGGCGCCTGATCGCCGATGCGGCGACGGAAGTTGGCCCGGCTTTGTTCTTCAGCCTGCTCGTGATCACGTTGTCGTTCGTGCCGGTGTTCACGCTGGAGGCGCAGGAGGGGCGATTGTTCGCACCGCTGGCCTACACCAAAACCTATGCGATGGCCGCCGCCGCCGGATTGTCGGTGACGCTGATTCCGGTCTTGATGGGGTATTGGATTCGTGGCCGCATTCCCGAGGAGCACGCCAATCCGCTGGCACGCGGATTGATCGCGATCTACCGACCGGCCCTTGATGCGGTGCTGCGCTATCCGAAGTTCACGCTGATCGTGGCGAGCCTGTTGTTGCTCGCCACAGCATGGCCGATCACCCAGCTCGGCGGCGAGTTCTTGCCGCCACTGGATGAGGGCGATGTGTTGTACATGCCGACCGCGCTGCCCGGACTCTCGGCCGGCAAGGCGGCGCAGATCCTGCAGCAGACCGACAAGATGCTGCGCACGGTGCCCGAAGTGGCGAGCGTGTTCGGCAAGATCGGACGTGCCGAAACGGCGACCGATCCGGCGCCATTGGAAATGGTCGAGACCACGGTGCGCTTCAAGCCACAGGCGCAATGGCGCGCCGGCATGACCAAAGAAAAGCTGATCGAGGAACTCGATCACGCAGTGCATCTGCCAGGGCTGACGAATCTGTTCGTACCGCCTATTCGTAATCGTCTGGATATGCTGGCGACCGGCATCAAGAGTCCGATCGGCATCAAGGTGCAAGGCAGTGATCTGGCGGTCATCGATAAAGTCGCCGGCGACATCGAGCGTGCGGTGAAAACCGTTCCAGGCGTCAGTTCCGCCTTGGCGGAGCGGCTCACCGGCGGGCGCTATATCGATGTGGATATCGATCGCGCTGCGGCAGCACGCTACGCCCTCAACATCGCCGATATCCAGAGTGTTGTGGCGGCGGCAATTGGCGGCGACACGATAGGCGAAACGGTGGAAGGTCGACGCCGTTTTCCGATCAGTGTGCGTTATCCGCGCGAGTTGCGTGACAGCGTGCAGAAGCTGCGCGACCTGCCGCTGCTGACACCGGCTGGCGCGCAAATTCCGCTGGGCACGGTAACGCATATCGGCATCAGCGACGGGCCGCCGATGATCAAAAGCGAGAACGCGCGCCTCTCGGGCTGGATCTACGTCGATGTGCGTGACCGCGATCTGGCGTCGGTCGTGCGCGATCTTCGCGAACGTGTTGCCAATCAGGTCATATTGCCGGCCGGTTATTCGGTGCTGTGGTCGGGACAGTTCGAATACCTCGAACATGCCATTGCCAAACTGCGCGTCGTCATTCCGGCGACGCTGGTCATCATCTTCGTGCTGCTCTATCTCACGTTCGGCCGCTGGGACGAGGCGGCGCTGATCCTGTGCAGCGTGCCGTTCGCCCTGATCGGCGGATTCTGGTTTATCTACCTGCTCGGACATGCCATGTCGGTGGCCACCGCGGTAGGGTTCATTGCGCTGGCTGGTGTGTCGGCCGAGTTCGGCGTGATCATGCTGCTTTATCTCAAGCACGCTTGGGAGCGACGGTTGGCGGCGGGCGAGCCGGCCACGGCAGAAACATTGCTCGCGGCGATTCGCGAAGGCGCGGTGCAGCGCGTGCGTCCGAAAGCGATGACGGTGGCGGTGATCCTCGCCGGTCTGCTGCCGATCATGCTCGGGCACGGCACCGGTTCGGAAATCATGCAGCGCATCGCCGCACCGATGGTCGGCGGCATGGTGACGGCGCCGTTGCTGTCGATGCTGGTGATTCCAGTCGTGTATCGCCTGATGCGACAACGTATGCTGCGGCAAGGATCCATAGTCAGCGCGGCCCCGGCTGTACCGTCGGCCATGGGATAGATCGAATGCGTTGGACAACCGTTACGAGCCGCGCCGGCGCGTTCTTCCTTGCACTGGCCTCCTAGAAACGTTTGCGTTTAACTGCGATTTCAACGGATAGTCTCCCGCTATTTGGGAAGCGGCGACGTGAATATAAACCCTACGGCAATTAGCAACGCGAGTCCCATCAATGCTGCCGGGCCTCGGAAAATTTCGGGGCCATAGCTGGCGACCACCGCACAAACGATGAACCCGCTCATGCCAATGAAGGCGGCCTTGTTTTGCAGACGCCGCTGCTCATCGTCAGCTTTGCGCTTGTCATCTTCGGCACAATCGCTCTCATACTGAAAAAGGTCGAAATTGCAGTGTAGACATTCGCGCGTGGCCCGCCACGTGACCTGATCACACTGGGTGCAGAGTGAAATAACGCATCGAGATTCACAGCGATACGGTCGGATCATCAAGAGAGCCAAACTAAAAGTTCAGGCGAATCCAGAAGAGATTGACTACGCCCCTCGGCGAGCTTTAGACGGAAACGTCGTCGCCGGGTTGACCAGCGTGCGGAGCTTCCCCTGATGTCAGCTTGAACGCCGGCAACACCAGGGCACCATTCACACATGCAAAGGCATAGCCATTCTTACCTGCTCTTTGGAGCAAAAGAGATCCCGAGCTGATAAGCCAAGCCAGTCAAAAATCGGTCGAAAGAACAGGGTCTTATGGGGCAAGGGTGCTTTGTGTGGCACCGATGATGGACCGTGGTGGCGCACTTTTTTCTTTTGCAAAATCGCTCACTTAGATCGTCCCGTGCCCTCGCAGGAGCACTTGTGGATCATTGAAACGCGGAATATTGTCGTCTGCCGGAAGACCCGGCAGCAAAAAGAGAGTGGCGCAAAAGGTGGGGGGACTTGCGCTGTAAGCGGTTGGCGCAGTAGGCTTGGCTCGTGTTACGCCCGACCCCGAAAACGGTGAGTCGTAGGTGACGCATCTTATGCTGAATGTTTCATTGCGCTAGTTGCCGCAGCCAGCAACTCTCTTCAAACAATCCTCTTGTCGCATCATCGAAATAGTCGTTGCTGCGCGTCTACGATTCGTCTGATCAATCCTCGTTTGTAGGCGCAGAACTTCCCATATTTCAGGAAGTAGATGGGCAGCATTCGCGCCAGACCCACCGTGCGAAGTCCCCTTCGATACGCGCCTTCGATATCCTACGGCTCGTTATCCTCGTGCAGTTGCGACCATGGCACAGCGTTGTCAAGATCGGCTAGAAAGTTGTACCCACATGTAGCGTGACGGTGCCTTTAAATTTACCATCTGCTTGTAGCCAAGCTCAGCTGATCCGGCATCACCTACATTCGTTCGAAAAGTCCTGGACTTCGACCACAAAGAAAAATCAGGGCGTCCTATCCAAGCTAAATTCTTTGTGGGTGAGCAATCGATTCCTGAAGAACTCAAGGCACCGTACTCCGCCGATCGCTTCGTCAGTTGAATGGTCCGCACGGAAGTTCATCACAAAACCAGAATCCCTAATGCCAATTTCTCGCTATCCGGAGCGGTGCTGCAAAACAGCGTCGCCGCACGCTAAGCATCGTCGGTACGGTCCATACCGGCCTGCAAATTGAGCGCCGAGCAATCCATCGCAGTCACACACGACCCCGCGACCTCGACGCCATCGAGAGTAACGCCACAACGCCCACATCAGGCACGTTCCGGTGCCAACAATGCCCGCGAGTCCCGCATCGAACAAAATGGGGGCCAAAGCTTCCAGCAAGGGTTGAGTCGATGCCCGCCACCCCGCCGCAAAGGCCGCGCCAGACACGCATGCCACCATCAACGCCGGTCGGCAGAGCCGCAACATCATTCGTATTTCCCGGCGCATGGTCCCAGCCCCCTCGGTCAGAAGAGCACATCGTCCAGCACAATCGTCTCAGGCAGCGAGACTCAGACGGCTTTGAGCCTTTATCGGACCCATCAAAATTGGCAGCCCTCGAACGCGATAGCGCCTATCTGTGAGCACCATAACCCCGCCTGCGACCAGCGCAACACGCCCTGCGGGCGTGTCCTCCTCTGCGTTGCGGCCTTGCAGGTGCGCGGGACGCCCATCGGCGGGGTCACCGGATCTCACCGGCGCAATCCAGCGTCGATGGGAACCGACGCATATGAGCCTCATCCGCGACACGCAAGGCACCTACCGCAAAGCCACCAAAACTAGCATCACCGAGGCCGACATCCTCCAGGCCGCTGAGACCATCTTGCGCCTTCGCTTCGAACGCCTGGACACCTTGGGCTCACCCAGCCAATCCGCCGCCTTCCTCACCGCCCGCCTAGCCCATCTGGAGCACGAGGAGTTCCACATCGTGTGGCTCGACCAACGCAACCGCGTCATCGCAGTCGAAGCCCTGTTCCAAGGCACCATTGATGGGTGCAGCGTTCACTGCCGCGAGGTCATTCGCTCCGCACTGAAGCACAACGCCGCGGCGGCCATCCTGGCCCACAACCACCCCAGTGGCGTCGCCGATCCGAGTCAAGCCGACAAGCACATCACCACGGAACTCAAGAATGCGCTGGCACTGGTCGGCGTGCGGGTTTTGGACCACATCGTCGTCGGTGGAAACCGCACGGTGTCACTGGCCGAGCGCGGGTGGGTCTGAGGCTACATACGAACTGTGACCAACGCAGGGGGCGCTGAGGCAACCTATGCGATCAGGGCATACCGATGCACTTGCATCTAAAAGCTCGAAACGATGCCGACGGTCTGGCATCGGCGACGATGATCTCTAACGACACGTCCACGCAACAGTTCCAGTGTCTTGATCATTCCCCACCCGAACAATGGTTGTGATTGCGCGGGCACCCGCGCCCTGCTCGAGTCGCACTCGCTAACGCCCCAAATAACGCGTCGTGATGTCTTCCCGACTATGCCCAAGATCTTCCGCAATATTCATGCGCGCAAGATGATCAAGTTGTGCATTTGAATTAACTCCGCCTCTTACCGGCGAAGCGCATCCAGTCAGTTGTTCGTATTGGTCATTGGCCACTTGATGGCGCAATCCGTGGGACGTGATCCCGTTCTTTCGCGTGATCCCGGCTTGTCGTAAAACGATGTAGTAGCGTGTCTTCACCTGGGCGAGCGTCAGATGGGGATCGCCGATTGATTCGGTCGTTCCGCCCACCAACGCTTTCGCTTCTTCCAAAGTTTCGCGCTGAAACTCGGTTTCGATCTTTAGCGTCCGTGGACGTCCGTTCTTTGCCCCGCGCGAGATGGCGAGAACGGAGCCTTGATCCGCGAGGTGAGGGCGCAGCATGTAAGCCTCCTTTGCCCGCAGAGCAAAGGCTGCCTGAAGTTGCAACGCCATCGCAACGCGTTCGTCGATCTCTCCTACCTCTGCGATCTTTTGCATAATGTCGACGCCCTTTGTAGTCCAACTTTTATCGACGCGATTTATGCTGGTGCGCTGTACAGATACCGGCGATTCAACATACTTCCAACTTGCCTCGATCATGCCCTCTTTGCCGATCCACGCGCTAAACAAGCGAAAGATAGAGATCCTTCCCTGCAGCGTTGACGGCGACATGCCGTTTTTCTCCCAGTGTTGGCCCAGTGCTTTCATATGCGCGCCGCGAAAGGAGCGCACATCTTCCAACCGAAATCCAAGAGATCGGAGTTCCTCGAAGCCTGCAAACAGAACATCGGACCGCTTGTCTCGCGTAGCCGCACTTGCCGTGGTGCCGTTGAATTTTGTCGCGTTATGTACCGATAGCACCGCGGCAAGACTGCCTTTCCATCCCGTTTTCATCACATACACCTCTTGGTTTATGAAATACGTTTTGGTTCTCCATGTCGCGCGATTCGGGCTTTGGCGCCCTGGCTGAACATTAGCGTTTACGTGCAGCACCTACCGCGGTTTCCCGCGAATAACTGCTCCCTCAATCAACAAAGGCTCTTACGAGGCTGGGTCTCCGTAAACCCGATATTTCTTCAATGCAACTGCTCCGTTGCAGCGCATCCACCTGCCATCGGCGGATACAACGGTTGCGCCTGCGGAAGCTTGCGCGATCACGGGAACCGTGACCGACACTCACTTGCCTTGCGGCCATGACGCGCAGCAGTGTGCAGACGCCTACATCGAATAGATGCGTGCGCCGTACTCTTTGACGAACTGGGCGATCTCTCCTTGTTTCGCCGCTGCAAGCAACATCGCGCTTGCGACAATCGCGAGATCAGGCCGGGTAGCCATGATTCTCGATACCGCAGAACGCACGTCCTTTACAGCCTCCAACGCCTCCATGGTCACTGGCAGCTTCGGGACGTCGTTCGTCTCAATGGCAATAAACTCCCTGCCATCCCACCGATACAACTTTTTCGGGTCATATTCTTGATCCATTGAATCTTTCATTTCATGCTTCCCATTTACGGTTTCGTCGGATGCTTGTTTTGTTGTCATTTCTATTTTCCTTCGTCTGAAGTGATCACTTTTCGTCGCTATAAAATTTACTAATCGGATACCCACATTCGCCCGTTGCAAAAGATCAGGACCGGCGTTGGCTGCCGTTATTCAGGGGGTTGGGCGGAAGCCCAAACTGTCGAAAACACGCGCACACGAAGCGCCAAAACGGCCGCAAAGTGACATGCGTAAATGGAAGGCTTTCGACGAATCGAACAGAAACGTCGGACAGCAGTCGACCTAGGAATGCGGCGACAAGCGCAGCTGAGGGTAATATCACACGCCGTTCGGGCAAGAACCCTTAGGCTGTCGTACAAGTCGAACAGCAGTGCTGCTCTCTGGCCACCGCACTCTTGGAAGAGCGTGCCCGGTGCAGGTGGTGTGGCCGGGCTTTAATCGCTGCGTTATGGACGCAGCCACCATAAAACTTTTGCGTCACCTACGACTCACCGTTTTCGGGGTCGGGCGTAACACGAGCCAAGCCTACTGCGCCAACCGCTTACAGCGCAAGTCCCCCCACCTTTTGCGCCACTCTCTTTTTGCTGCCGGGTCTTCCGGCAGACGACAATATTCCGCGTTTCAATGATCCACAAGTGCTCCTGCGAGGGCACGGGACGATCTAAGTGAGCGATTTTGCAAAAGAAAAAAGTGCGCCACCACGGTCCATCATCGGTGCCACACAGAATTTCCAGGGGCTCTGCAGCGCGACTTTAGTCGTGTGTATTTGATTTTGCTTGCCCATAGATTCCTGACTATTCCTGACGAATCCCGCACACTTCCGACGCTTGCGTAGCAATACTGTACCAGCTAGGGTTTCGGCCATCGAAAACTGGAGAAAGACAGAGTGCATACCGGATGATCCGTGCGAGCCTCGTAACAATATCTGCAATCGAGCTGACGCCGGATGATGTGGTATCGCACGTTCGGCGCCGACATGTCGCGGGGGCTGGCCCAGCAAGGCTCCTGGCCGGATCGAGTAGACTGCCTCGACTTACGATTCTAGCGAAATCCCGCCATGACTCCACGCTTCGTCGGTGTTTCCGGCCTGCCTCGCGCCGGCTCCACCCTGCTCTGCCAGTTGTTGGCCGAACATCCACAAATCCACAGCGATGGACACAGCTCGCCGTTATGTTCGGCCATGCTGCGTCTGCGCCACGGGATTAGTGATGATGAGTTCTTCCTGGCCCAACTCGATGTCGATTTCGAACGTGTCTACGGTCAGCTAACCGCGGCTGCGCGCGGTTTCATGGGCGGCTGGTACCAACACTGCGACAAAGACGTGGTGATCGACAAGAACCGCGGCTGGCTGCGCAATATCGACTATCTGCTACATGTCCAACCGGATGCCCGCCTGCTCATCTGCGTACGCGACCTCGGCCAGATCTATGGCTCGATCGAGGCACAACACCAGCGTACGATCCTGATCGATTTCGCCGACCACACCGGCGGCCAGGATCGCTACAGTCGCGCCGATACGTTGTTCTCCAAGGAAGGTGTAATCGGCAGCTCGCTGCACGCGATCGAGGCTGTGCAGGACTTGCCCGGAGCCGTCCAGCAACGCATCCACTTGGTGATCTTCGAGCGCCTGATAAGTGATCCGCTGGCGACGATGCAGGAAATCTACACGTTCATTGGCGCCGAGCCCCACCGTTTCGATCCGCAGCACCTTCGCGTGCGTCCACACGAAAGCGACAGTCACTACCGGCACAAATACCCACACCCGCAACGCATGTCGATCCTCGAACCTGCACCGCATGACATCCCGACGCGAATCCAGAGCGAGCTGGAAAAAACCTACCCGTGGTTCTACGAGCATTTCTATCCAGGCTGGGAATTGAAGGCCACGAAGACGTGAGGCCGGCGCTAGGGACCTCGTCGATTCTCGAACTGGTCGCTAGCCTCACGGCTTGGCCAAGTTCTCGGGCCGCGCCAGCACCCGATCCTTCGTTCGCGTGCGCATCGACATCCGATGGCAGTCCCGCGCCCGTTTCGTCGTTCGAATGAACAGGGGGCGATGCCGCCCACTGCAACACGTGGAGGAAGATCATGAAAACACCGTTTCATCCCAACAGGATGGCCGCGCTCATCAACGCCGCCCTGGTTTCGCTGTTCGCCGCCGCCCCTGCCGGTGCGACCACCTACACCGTCAATAACGCGCTGGATTCGGCAACTGGCACAGGCACCAGCGGTTCGCTGCGTTACGTCATCGGCCAAGCGGGCAATGGCGACACCATCGGATTTTCCTGCGCAGCTCTGGGTTGCCCGGTCGCCATCCCGGTGCACAACTTGGGCAACAACGGCGGATTTCCCGGCCCGACCGCGTTTTCGATTAGCGGCAAGTCCATCACCATCGCCGCAACCAACCCGGGCGATGTGACCTTGCAGGCGCAGCCCGCCGGTGCGACCAGCGGGACCAGCCTGCGCCTGTTCTTCATCGACACGGATGCATCGTTGACGTTGCAGAACGTCAATCTCACCGGCGGCCGTGCCATTGGCGGCAACGGCGGGTCTGCCTATCGCGGCGGCGGCGGCGCCGCTGCCGGATTGGGTGGCGCGATATTCAGCCAGGGCAGCTTGAGCCTCGTCGGCGTGTCATTCGTCGACAACGGCGCGGTGGGTGGAACGTCCGTGGGCGACCCCACGTTCGGCAAGAATTATGGTGGTGGAGGTGGCCTCGGTGGCGATGGCGGTGCTGGCGTTGCGGGCGGCGGTGGCGGCACCGGTGGAGACGGTGGTTTGTGGTCGATCTCGCCGACTGGGATACGGCTTGCCGGCCCGGGCGGCGCGGGCCTCGGCGGGGTCGGTGGCGGCTCGCCCGGCGGCTACAATTTCACCCATCCAGCTAGCTATCCCGTCGGGCCAGCCAGCAATGGTGGCGGCGGCGCAGGCGGTTACCTCTGGAATGGCGGCAATGGTTCGGAAGGCGCTGGCGGCGGCAGCAGCGGAGCGTCGTTGTTCACGAGTATCAACGGCGGCAACGGCGGCTTCGGCGGCGGCGGCGGTGGCAACAACGGGGAATCACCCAGTCTGGGAATTTGCGTTGCTGCCGCTGGCAACGGCGGTTTCGGTGGCGGTGGTGGCAGCGGTTGCAGTACCGAGCCGGGTCGCCTGAGCGGCGGCGCAGGTGGCGTGGGCGGCGGCACTGGCACGGGCTACAGTAACCAAGGCACGCCTGGCGGCGGCGGCGCAGCGTTCGGCGGCGCGGTGTTCGCTCGAAGCGGCTCGGTAACGGTACGCAGCGCGGGTAGCGCAGCGCGGATCGCAGGCAACAGTGTCTCGGCCGGTAGCGGCGCCAATAACGGTGCCGCAGCGGGCCGCGGCTTGTTCCTGATGTCCGGCGTACCCACCACGTTCGATATCGAAGACACGTACACCATTGCCGACGACATCGGCGACGACAGCGTGTCCTCCGTGAGAACCGACCAAGGCTACACGCCGGGCAACGGGACCGGCGCCGCCGTCAGCAAAACCGGCGCCGGCACCTTGATATTCAATGGCTTCAATACGTACGCGGGAGCGACAACGGTGTCGGCCGGCACGCTCAGCGGGGTTGGCAGTCTGGCGGGGCCGGTGACCTTGGGTAATGGCGCGACGATCGCTCCCGGCAATCAGGACAGCGTGGGCATCTTCAATACTGGTGCCTTCACCTGGAACGGTGGCGGCACGATGAATTTCCGCTTGGGAGCGACCGGGGCCCGTAGCGATCTGTTGCTGGTGAGTCGTTCGCTCCTCAAGGGCACAGCGGGCACCTACCGCTTCCACTTCGGCATCGGCAACAGCCCACCCGTGGTCGGCACCGCATACACCTTGATCCATGCCAGCAATGCCAGTGCGTTTGCGCCGGGCAATTTCAGTTTCATCAGCGACTCAAGCTATCAAAATCTCACCGGCACCTTTTCGATCGTCAGCAATGCCGTGGTGTTCACCGTGACTGGCGTGGCGTCGGATGTGATCTTCAGGGACGGCTACCAGTGAGCCTGGCGAAGCACGCGTCCGTGAGTTCACCCAAAGGCAGGAGAAATCAAAACCTCCCTTTATCCAAAAATGCAGTTGAAGGATTACCCATGACAAATTCATTTTGGCGGTCGAATTGGCTTTGCCTTGCCTCGCTGCTGGTATGCATCAGTCCCGCCCCGTCGTGGGCCGCCACGCTCATGGTCAGCAGCACGGCTAACAGCGGCGTGGGGACGTTGCGACAGGTCATCCTCAATGCGGCACCCGGCGACACGATCGTTTTCAACCTCAACTACCCAACGGTCATACCAGTCACCGGCAGCGAGCTGACGATCAACAAGAGTCTCACAATCGTGGGCCCCGGCCCCGACGACCTGTGGCTGGATGGTATGAGCAGTGACACGACGATCTTCAACGTGCTGGCAGGTGCGACCGTCGACATCAGCCAGCTGGGCATCCGCAACAGTCGGGGCATCAGAAACGCTGGCGTGCTGACGCTGAGCTACGTCGCGTTTCAGGACAACCTAACTGGCGGCGCTATCCTCAACACGGCGAAGCTCGCGGTGAGCGATAGCATATTCCAGGGTAACCGGTCCCCTGCCTCCAACGCCAACGGCGGCGCGATTTACAACGTCAACAACGCCGTTATCGATCGCTGCACGTTCGTTGATAACCAGTCGAAAAACGGTGGCGCCATCGCCAACAACGGAAACATGGCGGTGAATGCGAGCACCTTTTCCGGCAACCAATCGTCTGACACTTTCGGCGGGGCCGGCGGCGCGATCCGCAACAATGGCGTGCTGACCCTGACGAACAGCACGCTCAGTGGCAATTCCGCCAACGGTTCGGGCGGCGCGATCCACAACCACACCATAGCTGTGCTGACGATCGCCGGCAGCACGATCATCGACAATACCGCGGCAACCAGCACCGCCTCGAATGCCATTTTCCGCTACGGGGCGGTATCGATCAGCCGCTCTATCATCGCCGGCAGCTGCGGCGGCGGCGCATTGGCGTCGACCGGCGACAATCTCGGCACCGACGGCACATGTGTGCCCAATTCGGCACCCTTGAACGACGGCAATCATTCGAATCTGACCCTTGACCCACTGGCGCAGAACGGCGGGCCGACGCAGACCCGGCTGCTTCCCATCGGTAGTCCGGCGATCGACGCGGTGCTGGTCAACACCGCTGACTGCACTGGAACGGACCAGCGCGGCGTGCCACGCCCCAACGGCAATTTTTGCGACATCGGCGCGGTGGAGATGGAGCTCGACAGTGTGTTCGTCGATGGCTTCGAGTGAGGCTGCGCCCGTTGCTGGGCCGCGAAATTCAACCGCTAGCAAGCAGCGTCGAATGACGCCTTTGCGAACCAACAGAAAACGAAATGAAGATGCTTTCTCCTGCACGGAGTTCTGAGTCGTCTGGCGTCGAATAGTCGCTGTCGACCCATTGCTAGGTTTGGCCGACAGGTCACCAATATCGGCTTGCTCGGCGAACGGTGGGTCTGGAGAAGGCAGTTTTCGTTACCGCCATCATCGCGACGTACGCCAATGCCAGCCAGACCTGATTTCCGGCACTGTCGACACCGAAGCGTGTCACCGAAAGATGCGCATCGTCGAGCTACTCGAACAAGAAACTACGGTAAAAACGAAGATGCTGGCGCAGGCTGTTGCGTCGCATTGGTTGCGGTTGCCGTATCGCTGCAATCCATACCGTCCAAATGCGTGCGCCGCTGAATCGGCACGGTTTGCGAGCTGGCTGGCGACAACCAATCCCAGCGCATGCTGCCTTGCTCACAGCTATCAAAACTCATACCGAGGCGCCCCCAATGCTGGGTGCGCATGGCGCCCCTGCCATCCGGTACTTGCAGCAGCACATCGGGAAATTCGATACCGTTGCCGATCACCTCGCCGACGCCGGTCAGCCAGGTATGAGCGCCAGACGGTGTGTCACGCGCGCCGACGACACCCGCACGCGGATAGGTGAACATCGTCATGTTGGCGCTGCCGTCATCGAGCACTTCAACCATTACGCCGATGGCGCCTGCAACGCTGTGGCTCGAGTCGTACCATTGCCCGCTGTAACGCGCATCGACGTTCGGCGCGGTGCTCGCCGGGCGCGGGCGCACCTGGCTGTCGAAACTCGGCGGCACGATGGTCGCATCATAGCGGCACGCCCCGCTCGCCCCGGCGGCGCTGGCGTTGTTGCAACCGGTTTGCAGATCGTTGACGCTCGGCTGCGCGCCGCCGGCAATCCAGCTGCGCAGCGCCTCCCAGCCAGAGACTCCTTCGGCCAAGCTAAAGCCGCAATGCGTCGGCGTGGTTTCATTGACAATCGCGCTGGTCAATTGTGTACTTGGCAGCGTTTGTCGCAAAGTATACTGATTGGCCGGGATCACCAGTTGATCCTGACTGGTCTGCACCGAGATCACTTTCGCGCTGCCGATGTTGCCGCGGAAATCCGAGGCCCAGCGAAAATACAATGACGCCAGTGGATCGGCCTGGATGCGCAGAATGTCGGCATTCAGCGTGGCATCGTTGTAGTCCACGCCGACCGTGGTGAACGGGTTGGACGTATTCAATTTGTCGGGCGCACGCACGAGATCGCTCAGCGCATAAATCGCGTATCCCGCGTTGGTGACAAAAAACTTTTCGCTGCTGATGTGGGCAAGATCCATCAATTGCGCCAGGCGACGTTTCATCGCGCCGTTGCGCAACTCTTGCGGCAGATTGACGCCGGTGCAGCGATTCAGCGGAATCAAGGTCGGAATCAGCAGTGCCTGATCTTCGAGATCCGAAAGATTGTCCGGAATATCGTTGAGATTGTAGGCCCACGGATACGGCTGTTTTCCGGTCGGCAAATCGCCGGCGTCGTGGCACACCACATCGTAGGCCAGGCGCAGGTCGATCGCGGTATCCCACACGCGCGAACCGGCCGCGGGCGGACACGCCGAATACACGCCCGGCACAGGAGCGAAGCGCGGATCTTCTGCAAGTTTCAACGCGATCAATCCGCCCAGCGAACCACCG
The DNA here is from genome assembly GCF_004168365.1 of Pseudolysobacter antarcticus. Classification (GTDB taxonomy): domain Bacteria; phylum Pseudomonadota; class Gammaproteobacteria; order Xanthomonadales; family Rhodanobacteraceae; genus Pseudolysobacter; species Pseudolysobacter antarcticus. The sequence goes on along the minus strand of NZ_CP035704.1, from coordinate 689,621 downwards.
TACGGAATGATCGCACCCGGCGTACCCACTTGCTGCTTGAACGCGGCCAGCAAGTCGGCATTGTCGTCCGGTGCGCTGAACAACGCCCATGAGCGCTGCCGAAAACTCGACGCCGCAATGGCATAACCTTCGCTGAGTTGCAGATCCTTAAGTGGACCGAGATCGGGATTCGGCGCAGGCGGATCGAAACTCAATCCGTGCTGGAACAGGATCAGCGAATCGCCGGCTTTCCAGCCATCGGGCACGGCGATCTGGTAATACGCGCCGGATGCGGTGGTTCCGCTGAAATTGCGTTCGGCGTGCGCGGCAAACGCGAACGACAAAACCACGCACGACAGAACCACCCGAGCGATTGTATGCATGGCGAACTCCGAACAAAAATCAAGATTCGAAAGTACGCGCGCAACACTTAAGCGCACGTAAATCGTCCAAAAAAAGAGCCCGGTTTCCCGGGCTCGATAGACGATCGAATAGCTCGATTTAATGCGCGATCAAATTCATCCAGGGCAGCGTGCCGTCGACCGTCACCAGCAAATGGATCAGGCGATCCTGTTGATCATGACCGCTTGCCAGCACTGCTGTGCCACCGCTGTCGACACTCAGATAGCCATCGGCAACATGATCCGATGCCGACTGCCAATCCAGCGCAAGTTGCTGCTGATTCGTCGCAAGAATCTGCCAAACCGAACGCTCGCTCAAACCGTGCGCATCCGTCATCAAACTGCGTGCTGCAATCTCTTTACCGAAGCGCGCGAGCTCGATCGTGAACAACGTCTTGCCGGAGGTGGATACACCGGAAACCACGGCCACGGGCACAATTCCAAGTCGCTGCAAAAGTGTTGCATTGAGCTTGAGATGGACGCTGGTGAAGCCGATGGCGCTGCTGTTTCCTGCCACCGGCAACAATGTCAGCGGCGTACCCTCGAAGCCGTCCTTGAAGATCACGATGATGTCTTGCGGGATGTCGCTGGCACTGTTGTTGGCCGGATTCGGATCGGTGCCCGCAACCAGCACGGCTGACGCCAAGTTGCTGATCACATCGTCCGGGCTGCCGGGCTGGACCGTTGCCGAATACAGGTACGAAGCCTGGCTACCGACCGGCAACGTCGCAGTATCGCTGAGTGTGTTGCCGCTGCCATTGGCGCAAGCCGCGCCGCCGGAAGGCGTGCACACCCAACTACCGCTCGACAGTTCTGTCGGCAGCACATCGGTCACGGTGGCGCTCACGTTACTCGGCCCGCTGGTATTGCTGACATTGATCAGATAGTTCAGCGAATCGCCGACCTGCACAAACGCACGATTGTCGGTAATCGTCAGTGCGACATCGGCTGTCGGCACGAGTGTGTCGGTGTCGCTGGCAGAGTTGCTGCCGGGAATTGGATCGATGATTCCAACCGGCGGCGCGACCGCTGCGGTATTCATCAGCGAACCTGTCGCCGCTGCCGAAATACTGCACACCGCAGTGACCACCGCCGAACCGTTCACAGGTAAATTAACCGCAGCATTAACATTGCCCGTACCCGATGGTGTCGTGCAGGTACCACCGCCCGTACCGGCAGCGCACGTCCAGTTGCATGTCAACGCGGCCGGGAACGCATCCGTGATCGTTGCGCCGGTTGCAATACTCGGGCCGAAGTTCGTCGCCGTGATGGTGTAAGTCACCGTGCCACCCGGTGTTGCCGAGGTCACGCCGTCGGTGTTGCTGATCGACAGATCCGCGGCCGAGATCGGCGTGGTATCGGTGCTCGAATTGTTCGCCGGAGTCGGATCCGTACCGTTGGCTCCATTATCAGCGATGTTGGCGGTATTCGATATCTGCGCGACCGCAATCGAAGGCGTGCTATCGACCGTCTCGGCAAACGTCGCGGTCTGATTGCCGCTACCCGCGGCGATGGTGCCGACCGCCAGCGTGCAGGTCGAACCAGCGTTGTTGTTCGGCGTGCAAACCCAGCCGACACTGCTCGCGCCGGCATTGAACGTGGTGTTCGCCGATACCGTTTCGCTGAGCACCACTGCCGCGGCACCGCGGTTGCCGACGTTCGCATAGGTCAGCGTGTAGACCACCGTGCCGCCCGGCGCAACCGAGGCACCGCCATCGCTGTTGCTGATGGTCAGATCGGGCGCACCGGTGAACGGCGTGGTATCGCTCGCGCTGTTGTTGCCAGGCGTGGGATCGGCGCCATGCGTCGTATCGTCGGCGATGCTGGCGGTGTTGGAAAGCTGGCTCACACCGGCCGCAATCGGCGTGATCGCAGTAACGGCGAAGGTCGCGGTCTGATTGCTTACACCAGCGTTGACCGTGCCTATCGCGAGCGTGCAGGCCGATCCCGCGGTGTTGTTCGGCGTACAGACCCAGCCCGCAGTGCTCGCGCCGGCGTTGAATGTAGAGTTGGCCGGAACGGTTTCGCTCAACACCACACCCGTGGCATTCTGTCCGCCGCCATTCGCATAAGTCAGCGTATAGGCCACCGTGCCACCAGGCGCCACCGACGCGCCGCCATCACTCTTGGTCAACGACAAATCGGGCGGCGGCGGAGCCGTGTAACAGACGGTGACGTCATTCACTACCGGCGTCGCCGCATTATTGGTCGTCGAAAGATCCGCCTGGTACTTCAGGTAGCGATTGCCATTGAATTGATTCAGCGATGCGCCACTGCTGCTGAAGAACGTGCCCGCCGTGCCATCGGGGCCGACAAAATTGAACGGGCCGGACGCCGAGTTGCTGGCCGCGATCTGAAACGCCAGCGCTGTGTTTGCCGGCGTGCTGGCATTCCACGAAAGGGTTGACCAGATCGGTTGCAGACCGGTTGCAAGATTGCTGTCCTTGTTCGACGAGATCAAATTGCCGGAGGGCAAGAAGCTGGTTTTCATGTACACCCTGAACCCGAGATCGCGTCCGCCAGCAGTTGCATCAGCGGTCCAGGTCGAGCCGCTGTTGGTCGAGGTAACACGTTGGCCGTTCACGTAAGGGTTGGTGTTGGCCGTGCAACTGCAAAAGTACGCGTAGGTTCCAGCCGACGGATTGGAAACGGCGCGCGCCACGATAGCGTATCGGGTTCCGGCCACGAGCGTCAGCGGGCTGCTGAAGGTTGCACTGAAATAACCGCCTGCACTGCTGCCGGGGATAGTCGTGGCTGCAAGATCAGCGCCGGTTGGTACCGGCGTAGCTCCGCTTGTGGCGCGAATCGATATCGTGATGTTTGGTGTTGTTCCGGTACAGATACTGCAGAACAGGTCGAGATCAACTTGTGTCAGTTGTCCGGCGACGCCCGCCGTAAAGGTCTGGGCGACCCAGCTCGTGCTGGTGAAACCAAAGCCGTTGTTGGTGACAGAGGTGTTCTGCTGATCGACATTGGCTGGCTTGAGCAGGATCACGTCACCCGGGTTGCTGGTCAGATCGACGTTGCTCGGAACGCCAGTCTGGAGGTCGGCCTGCGTGGTGTCGATCAGGCACGCATTCGTCGGCGCCAAAGCCAACGAAAAGTCCTGTGTCGTCGTCGTAGCATCGCTCAGCACGATGCTGTTCGCACTGCTTGAAACACGCCCTGGATAACTGGCGCTGATGCCCGGATAGGTGCCCGAGGGAATGCTTGAGAACTGATAAAACCCGCTGCCGTTAGTGGTGGCGATGCGGCTGCCGAAAGTGATCGTCGCGCCACTGATCGGTGCACCGCCGACACTGGCGGTGACGGTACCTTGCAGCGTGCCGTTGCTCACTTGAGTACACGACGGAAATTGAAACGATCCGACCCGCGTCTGCCAGTTGTTGCCGGTGGTGATGTAATACTCGTTGGTGTACCAGAACGTGCAGCCGTTCGGATCGAGCGACATCGCGCTGTAATCACCCCAACGCGTGCTGGAGTTTTGTGCACCGGTGCCTTCGACCAGCGAGGTTTCAGTTTGCGGCAAGGTGTTGACCGGATCGCCAGCCAGACGTCCCGCATAACGGATCGCCGGAATCAAGGCCGCCGACGAGGCGCTGTAGCCCAGTGCCATGTCGCCAGCGCGATCAAGCGCCAAGCTCGGCATGTAGCGATTCACCGTGGTGTCCGGCGTGTGGGTGGCCGCCTGTGTGGTCGTGGCAGCAACCGTGCCGCCGGTCACGTTGATCTGATAGTAGCGTGGCGCGGAGGTCGCGGCCGCACCGCCGAGCACCGTATGCGTATTCCAGATCGATTCAATCCCACCGATGTTGGTGTATTGATTCTGCATCATCAGGCGCGTCGCCAACGTGTCATTGGCGTTGCCGCCTTGTGCTGGCACGGTGGCCGGTGCAGGGGCCCAGCTTGCCGGCGCAATGGTGGTGAACGGTCCAGTAAAAGTGGAGAGCGAAATGCTGTTCCAGTCGACATGAAACTTGTAAATCGACACCGCGTTGGGGAAATTGAAAATGGTGCTGTAGTAGTTCGGTGCACCCGGCGGCGGCGTGCCGGTTTGCAGGCGCGCGTTGGCCGGCAGCAAGGTGAATTCGGATGACGGCGGGCTGAACTGGACGATCTGGATGGACGCCGTACCGGCATACATCTGCGCCTTGTTGAACGCCCATACACGCGTGCCCTGGAATCCACCACCCGACGGAAAGGCATACATGTTGGCCGACATGTAGATGCCGTCCGGCCAGATGCCGAATTTCGGATAATCGTTGAGCGCATCGGTCAGATGCAGCGAATAAAAGTTCCAGCCGCCAGTGACTGGATCGCCGGTTTTCGACACCGCAATACACTGAAACACACCGGGCGGATTTATCACATTGTTTGATCCATCCAGCTGAAATGCAAAATCGGTGATGACCCAACGATCTTCAAAGCTGTCGTACAAAATTACCGGGTCGCCGAAGTTATCGGTGTCGCACAGATTGCCGAAACTGCCCTGACTCATGAACGTGTCGAAGGTGAACGCGGCTACCCGGACGCTGTCCGACTTGCGGAAGATACCGATCGAGGTGTTGACTGCCTGGATGAAATACGTCGGGCCGACGTCGCCCACCGTATCCGGTGGACGTCCCGCACCCCAGTTGGCGAAATCCAGACCGAGGAAATTGGATGCCGTGGCCGGCATCGGCGCAGTCGGGCCGGGCCGCGTCGGCACGCTGACGCCCGGCTCGCCACCCGGTAGCGCGACCGGAATAACGTCCGGTTCTTCGCGCTCGGGACGCTCACGCTGCCGCGGTGGAGTCGCTGGCAGCTGGCGTAGATCGATGATCGGACTACCGGCGCGTTTCATCGCAATCTCGACAGGTTTCCCTGACGACACCGGACTGCTCTGCGCAACGTCGGTGGTGCTGATCGAATCCTCTGCGGCAGCACTGCCCATGGCAATGGCACCCGATACGAGTAGTAGTGAGAACAAAATGTGTTTCATGCTTTCCCCCTGAAAATCGTCACGTCGGCGTGGCCACAAACGGCACGAGCGACAGAACAAATGCATCGATGACTCACCAGAAAGCCGTCGCCAGCAGTATGCAGAGGCACCCAACTTAGACGCGCTTAATATCAGCCTGCAGGATGATAAACACTTCCGCCTAATGACTCTACCGATTATTTTCGCAGATCGGCCGATGCAACCCGAAGATCGCTCTGAGCGCGCGTGGCGTTGGCTAGCGCGGGACGAGATTGCGGCGGCATAGCGCCGATTTGAAATCCGTGCGGACCGAATTTTCACGCCTGAAAACGATCTTTTTTTCCGCATCAGCGCCAGCCTTGTTGCTCGGATTATTACCGCCTATAGTCCGGTCATTGCTCAGGCGGGACGCACGGTGAAAAACTCGGACGCGACGCTCGACAATCCCCTTCCCGGAGCGCCCGCCGAAGTGTTTGCCTTCGTCTACGATGAGCTGCGCCGACTGGCCAGCCGAGAACGCCGTGCCGCAGGTGACGAGCCCACGCTGGATACGACCGCGCTGGTGCATGAGGCGTATCTCAAGCTGCATCAATCCGTGCATCTGGCCGGACTCGAGCGGTCGCATTTTTTTGCGCTGGCGGCGCGCGCGATGCGCCAGATCCTGGTCGATCAGGCGCGGCGGCGTAGCGTCCGCCGTCGCAGCGGCCAGATCGCGTTGACCACCGGGGTCGGCGAGTTGATCGCGCACGATCACGAAAACCTGGTCGATGTAGTCGCACTCGATGCGGCGTTGAACCGACTGATCGAGCTCGATCCGCGTGGCGCCCAGGTCGTGGAGTGGCGCGTGTTTGCCGGCCTGGACATGGTCGAAATCGCGCAACTGCTGCAACTCACCGAACGCACGATCGCGCGCGACTGGCGGCGCGCCTGTGCGTTTCTCGTGCAACAACTGGGTTTGCTGGTGCCAGCCAAATCGGTCGATTTGTGAATACGCAACGCTGGCAGCGCATCAGTGCAATCTTTGATCAGGTCGCCGAGGTCGCGCCAGCCGCGCGCGATGATTTGCTCACGCAGTTGTGTGGTGGCGATGCCGAGCTGAAGCGCGATGTGGAGGCGTTGTTGCTTGCCGATCAGGGTCAAGCGGCTTTCGAGCACGCGATCGACGCCGCGCAAGTCGCCTTGGCGGCGGCGTGGTCGCAACCGCACGCGGCGCAAGCCACGATTGCGGCGAACACGCGCATCGGGCCGTGGAGCGTGGTGCATGAACTCGGTCGCGGCGGCATGGGCATTGTATTGCTGGTCGAGCGCGCGGATGGCCAGTTCGAGCAGCGCGCCGCGCTCAAACTGATCAAGCGCGGCATGGACAGCGAGGCATTACTCGCACGATTTTTGCGCGAACGGCAAATTCTCGCGCGGCTAGAACATCCACACATCGCGCGTTTGCTCGATGGCGGCATCACCGATGAAGGGCGTCCGTATTTTGCGATGGAATACATCGACGGCGAGCCGCTGCTGCGGCATTGCGCTGTGCGAAAACTGGGGCTCGAACAGCGCATAAAATTGTTCGTGGATATTTGCGCCGCGGCGCAATTTGCGCATCGCGCGTTGATCGTGCATCTCGATCTGAAATCGTCCAACGTGCTGGTCACCGATGATGGCGTGGTCAAGCTGCTGGATTTCGGCATCGCCAAATTGCTCGCCGACGATATCGATGCAACCCAGACCGGCGATGCTGCGGGCCGACCGTTGACGCCTGCGTATGCGGCACCGGAGCAGCTGTGCGGCGAACCGGTCAGCACCGCCACCGACGTGTATGCGCTCGGCGCGATTTTGTACGAACTCCTCACGGCTCAGCGCCCCTACGATTTCGGCGCGACGACAACACTCGAAGAAATCCGCAAACAGGTAAACAGCACGCCGCCGGCGCTACCGAGCAAACGCGCCGCGGCCGATGCGCCGGTGCCCGCACGTCGACTGCGCAGCGATCTCGACACCATCATCCTGACCGCGCTCAAGCGCGAACCCGATCGGCGTTATACGACCGCCGATGCGCTGGCGCAGGATCTGCATCGTTACCTGCTCGGCGAGCCGATCCGCGCGCGCCGCGATAGCGCGTGGTATCGGACAGCCAAATTTGTGCGGCGTCATCGGCTCGGCGTGGTCATGGCCAGCGTGGCGATATTCGGCTTGATCGCAACCACCGCGTTGGCGTTGTGGGAGGCGCGGCTGGCGCGCGCGCAGGCGCAGCGTGCCGAAACCGTGACCGATTTTCTGATCGATATTTTTCGCGTGGCCGATCCAAAAGGCGCACCGGGCGGAGTCAAACTCAGCGCGGTTGATGTGCTTGATGCCGGCGCGCAACGACTCGATACGCAGCTCTCCAGCCAGCCGCAATTGGCCGCGCGTTTTGGCGAAGTGATGGGCGCGATCTACATCGAACTGGACCAATACGATCATGCCATCCGCCTGCTGCAGCAGGCGCTCGACAAACTTCCCGATGCCGGCGCAGATTCATCCAAGGCGAATCTGATCGCACAACTCGCGCGCGCCGAATACGAGAAAGGCGATTATGCTGCCGCCGAGAAAAATGCCGCGGCAGCACTCGCGCAACATGGCAGTAGCGACGGCGCCGACAGTGCGAGCGTGGCGCATGATCTGGCGCTACAAGGCGAGATCGCGCGGCGTCAGGGCGACTTCAAAAAAGCCGAGCCGCTACTGCAGCAGGCGCTGGCGATGTCGCGCGCCAACCTGAAATCGCCGAACGCGCAAATCGCGGCGCAACTGAATCAACTCGCCGTGCTTTATAGCGATATGCGCCGTCTCGACGAAGGCACCACCCTGACCGAAGCGGCGCTGGCGATGTTCACCGCGTTGTACGGCGAAAACCATCTGGATGTCGCCGAGAATCTGATCAATCTCGGTTCGTTTCGCATGCAGGCCGGACATGTCGCCGAAGCGTTGCCACCGCTGCAGCAGGCGATCACCATTTATCGCCGGCTATTGCCCGCTGATCATCCGTTACTCGCCACTGCGCTGGTCAATCACGCGCGTGCGTTCGATCGCCTCGGCCGCTTTGATGAAGCCGAACCGCTGTATCTGCAGGCACTAGCGATGCAACGCCGCGTGCTCGGCGAACAGCATCCCGATGTCGCGGCGACCTTGAACAACCTCGCCGTGCTGCACATGCATCATGATGATTTTGTCGGCGGCGCGGATTACAGCCGGCAAGCGCTGGCGATCTGGGTGGCGCAAGGCAAACCCGAACATCCGTTCGCGCTCGGCTCGAAGGCCAATCTTTCAGTGGCATTGCGCGAGTCCGGCGATCTGCCCGAGTCGGAGCGTTTGATTCGCGATGTGTTGAGCGAACGGCGCAAGCAACTCGGCGAAAAACATTTTCTGGTGTCGTACACGATGGATCAACTCGGCATCGTATTGCGTTTGTCCGGTCGGCCGGCCGAGGCAATTATCCAGCACCAACTGGCGCAAGATCTGCGTGCCGACTCAAGCGGCTTGCCGCCGCAGGAAGTGGCCGCGGCCCATCTACATTTTGCGCTGGGCGAATTGGCAGTCGCCGATCTCGGCGCTGCCAACCAGCAAATTCAGCAGGCGCTGCAGATCCTCGACAAGCTGCAGCCGAGCAACACCGAACGCCTCGCCGATGCACTGCTGGCGCAGGCGCGTATCGCCCTGGCGCAACACGATGTTGCCGCCGGCTGCAATGCAGTGAATCATGCGCTGGAGCTGCGCCCGGCTGATGATCCTGCGCACGGCTGGCGGCATGCCGAGGCGCTCGCTGTGCACGGCGAATGCCTCGCGGCACACAACGATTTTGTCGCCGCACGCAGCGAAATCAAAACTGCGCTGATCCAGTTGCAACACACACGCGGCAGCGATCACTGGATGACGCGGCAAGTGCGAACCGCGCTGCAACGTCTGCCTGAACACTGAGAACCAACAGCAACGCCGCAAGCCAATGTCCTCTTTGCTCGCGACTCCTCGTAATGAACGGATACCACTCCATTCTTCCGAGAATTTCGCATGCGCATTTCCTGCAAAAAATACAGCCGCCGATTTTTCTGTGCGCTAGCGATCATCGGCGGTTTGTCGCCGCTGGCGTCGGCCAGCACGTTCACTGTCACCACCACCGCCGACAGTGGCCCGGGATCATTGCGTCAGGCGATTCTGAATGCCAATGCCAATCCCGGTGCCGATACCATCCTGTTCGGGATCGGCACGGGTGCACAAACTATTGCCCCGCTGTCGGAGCTACCCGCGCTCAGCGATCCGGTCATCCTGAATGCGCAATCGCAAACGGGCTTCAACGGCGTCCCATTGATCCGCATCGATGGCATCAACGCCGGCGACAGTGAAGGATTGCGTATCGATGCCAGTCAAACGACGGTGCAAGGTTTGATCATCACGCGTTTTGCGCGCGACGGTATCGCGATCATCAGCGGCAGCGGCAATTTCGTACGTGGCTGTTATCTCGGCACGGACGGTATCAGCGCGCTCGGCAACGATACCGGGATATTCATCGACAGCACGACGTCGAGCACGATCGGCGGAAGCCTGACGAACGACTTCAACGTGATCTCCGGAAACGCAAGCGACGGCATTTATATCGGCGCCAGCGCCAGCAATATTTCCTTGTTCGGCAATCGTGTCGGCCTCAACGCGGCGGGCACGGCCGCCATTGCGAATCTCGGCAGCGGCATACGCACGTTGGCGGCAAACACCAAGATCGGTTCGACCCAGCCGGCGCAGCACAATTTTTTTTCCGGCAACGGCGGCGATGGCATTTATGTCGATTCAACCACCGGCGTGCAGATCATCGGCAACTACATCGGCGTGAATGTCGCGGGCACCGCGGCGATCGCGAATGGCGGCAGCGGCATCGTCGATGATCTTGGCGTGGGCACATCGATAGGCGATACGACCAGCGGTGGCGCAAACGTAATCTCGGGCAATGGCGACAACGGTATCGTATTGATCGGCGTGCAGGGTAGCCAGATTCTGGCGAATATCATCGGCATCGCAGCGAATGGCAGCCAGGCGCTGCCGAATACCAATTACGGCATTCGCGCGATATCCGGCAGCTTCGTCAACATCGGGGCAAGCTCGGCGGGCACGGGAAATCTGATTTCCGGCAACGGCAGAAGCGGCATCATTCTCGAAGCTGTCACCAGCAATTTCGTGATCGCCAGCAACAACATCGGCAGCAATGCCGCGGGCACAGCGACCTTGCCGAATGGCGAGGACGGCATCGTCGTTTACGGCCAGAACATCAGCGTCGGCAACAGCCTCGCGGGCAACGTAATTTCGGGCAATAGCGGCAGCGGTATCTCGATCGATGCGCCTGCGCAAAATATCAGCGTGCTGCGCAATATGATCGGCTTGAATACCGCGGGCACGGCGTCGTTGGGCAATCAGGGTTACGGCATTCGCGCAGTTGGCGGCGGCGGCATCGTGATCGGCCAACCCGGCAGCGGCAATACGATTTCCGGCAATAAACGCGGTGTAAATCTCGAAGCCGCCGTGACCGCGGCAAAAGTGCAAAGCAACGTGATCGGACTCTCCGCCAACCAGTCCGCGGCAATCGGCAATAACGAAAATGGCATCGGCATCCAGGGCGCCAACAATCAGATCGGCGGCACCGCAGCCAACACCGGCAATGTCATCGCGGCGAACAGCTATTACGGCATTTCGCTGTACGGCCCGGGCGCCACCGGCAATCACATCGAAGGCAATAGCATCGGTACGAATGCGGCATCGACCGGCATCTTTCCGAACCAGTTCGGCATCGTGATTTACGGCGCCAATGGCAATTTCATCGGCGGCACCGCGGCGGGTGCGGGCAATGTGATTGCCAATAATTCGAACAATGGAATCTACCTGTGGTTCGGCGCGCAGAATCGATTCCTCGGCAATCGCATCTACGCCAATCAGCGGCTTGGCATCGATCTCGATCCGCAAGGCCCGTTGCCGAACGATACGTTGGATGTCGATCACGGCCCGAACGAAGGCCAGAATTATCCGGTGGTCACGCTGGCCACTCAGCTCGCGAATGCGGTCAGTGTGCAGGGCCAGTTGAGTTCGTTGCGCAACGCGAATTTTCGCATCGAATATTTTCTCTCGGCGACCTGCGATATAACTGGCATGGGTCAAGCCGAGCAGTTTCTCGGCAGCAGCAATGTGCTCACCGATGTGAATGGCATCGCCGCAATTTCGGCATCACTGCCGAGCAATCCGGTCAGCGGATTTATCACCACCACGGCCACCAGTGCGGACGGCAATACCTCGGAATTTTCGCCGTGCATCGCGATCGGCCCGGCCAGCGCGGGCGAGTTCAATATCGCCACACCGGTCCAGGCGTACGAGGATGTTGCACTGTTCAAGGTCGCGATTGTGCGCTCGCACGGACTCAGCGGCATCGCATCGGTCAAGTTCAATACCGCCGATGGCACGGCAACCGCGCCGGCGGATTATGCGAGCGTGATACAAACACTGACTTTCGCCGCGGGCGAGTCGATCAAAATCGTGAACATTCCGATCGTGCTGGATAACCAGGTCGAAGGAACCGAACATTTCGGCCTCGTGCTCAGCCAACCGACGGGTGGCGCCAAGCTCGGGGCGAATTCCGCGGTCGATGCAGCGCTGTACGATCACGACCCGGGCTATCCGTTCTACAGCGTGACCGATGCGAGTGTGAGCGCGCCGGATGTCGGCCAGGTGCAAACCAGTATCACGATCAAACTTTCCGCTCCGACCACGCATACCATCGTGCTCAACTATCAAACCGCGGACGGCGCGGCCAAGGCCGGTGCGGACTATGTCGCGCTCAGCGGCCAAGTCACTTTTCTCGCTGGCGAAACCAGCAAGGTGGTACCGATCACGGTACTCGCCGATGCGCAAAACCAGATCGAAAAAACCTTCTATCTGCAGATCGTCGGCGGGACTGGAAACGTGATCGCTTACGACAGCGAAGGCCAGATCACGATCACTGCCAGCGATCGAATCTTCAAGAACGGCTTTGAATAGCGTGCGCGCTATTGCCGTGATAGCGGATCTGATTCGTCGTCACGGCAGCGTTGAACCACCGTGAAAACTCCCCGCAATAATCAGCGGCGCGGTGCTCGAATCACGGCGCGCTGGCATGTTCCTTGGCAATGCGCGTATCAAGTTTTTCGTTACCGCGCGCAGCATAACGGCGGCACGCCTCGGCATCGATCAGTGGTGAGCTGGGCTGTGCTCCGAGTCGGCTCCACATCGCGCTCGCATCCGGATGCGGCGTGAGCAAAATATCGCAAGGCAGTGCTGCGATCGTCGCGAGACCGGCACGGAATGCCGCGACAAAACCCGGATGCGACACCTCGTCGGTATAACGATAAACGTCGTCGGATAACGGCGTGACGCTATCGAGGTAGGCCAGCTGCAGGCAGCGCTCGCCTTCGCAAGATGTCCACGTCCAGCTGGTGCCTCCGGGCGTGTGGCCCGGTGTGGCATGGGCGGTCAACGCCAAAGTATCCAGCGTGATGATTTCGCCATCGACGACACGCCGCACGTTGCTAACCGGCGGAAATTTTTTGCTTTCCAGATACTGCGGATCCGAACGATCACCCTGACCGCGTTCGATCGCATCAGCATCGGCACCGCGCGCAATAACAACCGCCCCAGTATCGTGCTGCAGTTGCGCCAGCCCGCCGGCGTGATCGCTATGCGCGTGCGAGTTGAGGATGTAGCGCACATCGGCCAGACGAAACCCTAGCTTGCGAATATTCGCCTCGATCAGCGGTGGCGCTTTTTCGGTGTCGCCATCAATCAGGATGTGACCGTGAGCGGAGGTGATCAGCAGCGCACTCAGCCCGCACGTGCCGACATACCAGGTGTTGCCGTAAATATGCAGCGGCGACGCGGGCTCGTTCCAATCGGCATCCGGCTGGCAGGTGGATTTCTGCGTCGCGGCAACGGTTTTGGCGGCGTGCGCGCTGCAACCGGCTAGCGCAAATATCGCAAAAGTATACAAATGCAATCGCATGTACTTACTCGCAAGAGAGCGGGCGTTGCCGCGGAATTGTCGCGCAGGCTAACACCGATCTCCGCTGTTTTTTGCGCTCCCCAAAGTAAAAATATGTACCGCCATTTTTTCGCCCGCAGGCAGACAGATTTTCGCCGCACGCCCGTCAGGGCGACGCCACGAATTCATCCGCCCACAGATGTCCGGTTCGATAACGATCGCGCCTGAACGGCAGCGACATCCGCCAATGATCGAATGTCTGCAATGCACGCCCTGCAACGTATATCCCAGAACGAGCAGCCGGTATTGGCTGCGCATTCGGGAGCACGTCATGCAAACCAGCCAGAATAGAACCGACAGAAATTCCGGCGGATCGCGCCGACATCGATGGCTCGCGATTCTTGCGCTGGCCGGGTGTCTGACCAACGTCGCGGCATGCGCGCAGAACTACGATGGCAAACCCGACCCGGCCTTCGGCATTCCGGGGCTCGGCTGGAGCAATTACGCCTACGCCGGTGCGAGTTTCGCGACCGCCGTGGCGCGGCAAAACGACGGCAAGATTCTCGCAGCAGGCACCACGACGCTTGCTTCGGGTCATACCGTGGTCATCGTTATGCGGCTCAACACGAGTGGGTTTCTCGACACGAGTTTTGGCGCAGGCACCGGCTCGCTGCCGGGCATCGGTACGTACTTTTTCAGCTCGGCCGATTTTGCTGTACCAACCGATGAATCAGCGAGCGCGATTGCGCTGCAATCCGACGGCAAGATCGTCGTGGCCGGAACATTCACTGCCAGTACCGGCGGCACCGGCGGACTACTGTTTCGGCTGCTCGCGAACGGTGCGGTCGATGCGAGTTTTGGTAGTGATGGCGGCGCGCAGTTCCTCGATTGCGACAGCCAATCCTCACTCGCGGCCATTGCGATATTGCCCGATAACCGTATCCTCACTGCGGGCACCGGACAGAAATATGTCAGCGGCACCAGCGCGGATTTTTGCGCCGTGCTGCACGATGCCAACGGCCATCCGTTGATGCAGAAGTTTGTCGATTTTTCCGATGGCACGGTAGGGGTAAAAGACAACGCCAGCGCGATCGCGGTGGCCGGCAATCGCGTGGTCGTGGCCGGTTCGGCGCAAGGCCGACCGCAACACCTCGGTGGCAGCAACGATACCAATTTCGCGGTGGCTGCATTCATCTTGCCGAATCTCGATCTCGATGCTGGTTTCGGACCGAATCCGACCACCCAACCGGGCTTGGCGATTGTGCCGTTCGACGGGCAGTTTCCGGGCGGCGAAAGTGCCGACGCGTGTCGCGCGGTTGCGATCGGCGTCGACGGTGGCATCGTGCTCGGCGGCGAAGCGTATGTCACGACCGCATCGGGCACGGTGAGTTATTGGGCAGTCGCAAAACTCTACTCGAACGGCATTATCAACGCCGGATTCGGCGGCGCTCCGGTGCCAGGCGAAAAGATCGGCATCTACCAATCGGTCGGCGCCTACAACGGGATCAGCAGTTTGGTGCTGCAGCAAAACAGCATCGCCAATAATTCGGAAGATCACTTCCGCGAAAACATTATTTTTGGCGGTAACGCTTACAGCTTTTTTCAGGGTAATGCACCGGCCGATTTCGGCATCCACCGCATGTTGTTCAACGGCGATCCTGATAGCGCGTTCGGTAGCGCCGGCAATGTCATTTTCAGCCCCGGATCCGAACCCGGCAACGGTTCGCCGCAATACGTCACTGCGCTGCTGCTGGATGGCAACCGGCCGCTCGCCGTCGGCGTGAACTACACCGCAAGCAACGTCGATTTCCTGTTCCTGCGCTTGCAGAACGACAAACTTTTCGGTGACGGATTCTGAGCCGCAAACCGTTGCTCGATCATCATCGCGCATGGCTTGCACAGAACATATTTTTGCGCATGAAAAATCGCGTCGTTAGCAGTCGCCATGTGCATGCCACACCCCACTCAGCATGCCGATTCACGCGCCATCCACGCGACCGGATCGCAGCCAAAGTAGGGTCAATCGAGTTGACGCTACTGCACGGAACCAGCGGACTACACGCCGTCAATCGTGCCTCGGCTTGCCGGCTGAGCGCATCAGCGCATCGCGGTTCATGATCTCGCTATCACCGGGCTTTTGGCCGGGGTTGCATGCACCGGGCCAGCACATAACGCCGCGTGATTATTGTTTGACGAGTTCGACACGGCGGTTTTTCGCCTTGCCTTCGTCGCTGTCATTGCTTGCCACCGGCGCCGATGCACCGAGGCCTTGCGCGCTGAGTCGATTCGCCGCCACGGCGTAACTTCCAACCAGCGCTGCGACGATCGCGTCGGCGCGACGTTGCGACAGTTTGTTGTTGTAGTCCGCGCCGCCTTGATTGTCGGTATGGCCAGTGATCGCCAGTTTGAGATCGGTATGATCGTGCAGCAACTGAGCAATCTGATCGAGTTGCGGTTTTGATTCCGGCTTGATGTCGGCCTTGTCGAAATCGAAGGTGATGCCGTAGATCACAGCCTTGCCGCTACTGATCAGGCTTTGATCGAGCGCATTGGCAGCCACCGTTACCAGACCTTTTTCCATCGGCTTGCTCTCGATCAACAACACGAATATCGCCGGGCGTTGTTGATCGATTTTGTCTGCCGCCATCACCACGATATACACATCGCCCTGCGCCCGCGCAAGTTTGCCGAGCAGGTAGCGCGGCCGCTCGCTATTGGTAAATCCAAGCGAAGATTCCGGGGTATTGTCGAGATGATTCAGGTGCAGCAATTCCAGCGCCTGACTCGCGAAATCGTTACCGCATTGCAGATCCGAGCACGTCCACAGCACGCTCATGCCGGCCTTCTGCAAGGCTTCCTGATAGTTACTGAAGACTTCAAGCGCGCTGCGTTCGGGCGGCGCAAAATAGAACAAACGCGTGCGTTTGCCCGTCACATTCAGTGTCTTCGGCGCGATACTTTCGCCACTCTCATTTTGCGTGGCGGGACCAAGCGGCAACGCGGCTTCCTCAAAACCTTTTTGATCCGCACCGAGCAGGAATGAACCTGGATAACGCGCCAGCAGCGGATGATCCTTGCAAGCTTCGCAATCCTTGAGATCGTTATCGGCCCAACTCGCTAGCGGCGCCGACAACAACAAAACCAGAGCGATGAATCCGAGCTTGAGTTTCATGGCAGTATCCTTTCGAGGAGTTGGAGTACAAAGTTCACATATACGCAAAGTACACAATGCGACATTGTTCGGTGCTGCAGGATTAGCTGGGCACTGAACACGAAAACGACGCGATTGATTCAATAACCCGGATCAAAGTTATCGCTGAAAATCAGGTCGCTCTGATGCCGCATGAAGACGAAATCCGTCGCGCTACCGGAGTTCAAGCTGCGATATATATTTCCGATGGTGACAATACGACCAGCATCGAACACGCCATCCAGCGCGACGTCGTAACCGGCGTCCGTAGGCTGCCGTGGTGCATTGCAGGAGACGAACGCATAGGTCGGATCTTGCGAACCAGAAGCCGTACCGCGAAATACCCACGAGTGATTTGTCTGAGAGTTGAAACAAGTGCTAGCGATCAACCCACCAAACAATGGCAAGCCGCTGCCTTGGATCAGGGAGAACCATAGCCCCTCGTAAAGTCCACTTGCATAGCTGGTGGCATTGAAATAAAACGCGAAGCCGGCGCCAAAGCTGAGATTGTGAAACGCAGTGTCGGCAACGCCATTGGCATCGAGTTTTGCGACGAAACCTAAGCTGTCGTCGGCAGTCGGTTGCAAATTGTCATCGCCGAAATAATACCGTTCCCCGGCTATCAACAATGCGCCATCCTTGCCGATGGAAAGTCCACGACAATAGCCGTTACCTTCGCTCGCATCGCTGCGGCCAGCTGACCATGCGGTGTTGAGATCAAGCACGAGTTTGCCGCTGCTCGCGGTGCCGAAGCTTGGCTCCAGCCGTAGTCGCGGTGCGGTCGAATAAAGGCCCGCCTTGATGATTCCGCACTCGATATTGTGATGGCCGCTGGCGTAGTCGGCTAAGGTTACCGAACCGATCGCATAGACATAGCCGAGGCGCTGGCTCGGTGCATCGACGGAACCAACAAAAGCGATGCGTTGCACTTGGTCGTTGTGGGTACCGCCGAGATCAAAATATGTGGTGAGCCGGTCGATGAATATGCCGCTGGCATCATATAGCACCAGAGAAAAGTCGCTCGACGCAGGAAAGGAGATTCCCGCTGCGGCTCCCGCCGCCAGCAGTCGACCATCGGGTAGCGTGAGCACATCGTTGTAGGCTGATCCATCTGCATCCTGGATGTTCCACACCGACGTGCCCCCGTTGGCGGGAAACGCGATAAGCGAACCACGCGGCGCGCCATAACCGATCGTGCTGGCGACCACGAACCGGCCATTCGGCAGCAACGCAATGCCGTTGCCCGTGTAGTCGACACCTCCGCCAGTGGTAATCGATCGACCCGGCGTGGCGATATCGCCAAACGAGATATCGAGCTGGCCATTATTGAGAATGCGAGTGAGGCCGATGGCTAGATGGCCGCCATTATCGACACTGCCGACTGCGACGAATTTTCCGTCGGGCTGGCGTAGCAAACGGTGCGCGCCATCCTGATGGGCGTTCGAGCCATTGCCAAAATCGATAATGAGCGAGCCCGTTTGCACACCCGGTGTTGAACTCGGGCTACCGAAAGTGGGATCGAGATCGCCATCCATTGCATGCGCGAATCGGGCATAGGTCGATATACACAAAACAAGCCCCAACGCATACCAACACATGCTGCGGAAAACCGGATTTTTACTCACACCCTACTCCCGAAAGCCCAGCCGTTTGACTGCTGGTGATGGGATATACGTTGCACAGCAGTGATTGCAGACATGCAAATACGCGGACGCTTTCGCAACAATAGAAATACTCGCTGTATCAGCCAGGTTTTGCGGCGAAATCGCGAACCCACGGATGTTGCGCGGTGCGATCGGCAACACGCCTATAATCGGCTTTACTGCATGCCGCCGGAAATATCGTGCCGTCCACGTCGCTCTATCGCATCGGTGAATATTCGATTGATCTCGCCACGCGCGCGATTCGACGCGGCGATGCGCCGGTGGATGTCGAAGCCAAGGTTTTCGACCTGATCGCGCTGCTGCTGATTCATCACGACCGCGCCCTTTCCAAACGCGAAATCAACGACACCTTGTGGGGCCAGCGTCCGGTTACCGACGCAGCGTTATCGCAACTGCTGAGCAAGGCGCGGCGCGCGCTCGGTGACGATGGCGAATCGCAACATGTGATCCGCACCGTGCATGGCCGCGGCCTGCAATGGGCTGCGCCGGTGCTGATCGCAGGCGACGAAAAAGTCGAGGTCACAATCGATCCGCAACCAATGTCATCGCCAGCCGCGATCAAATCGCCGGCACGCTCGGTGCGCGGCTGGTGGCTGGCGGCGCTGGCGGCATTATTGCTCATCGTCGCAGCATTATTGATCCCGCATTTTCCACCGAGCGCAGCGGATGGCCGCACCTTGTCGCGCATCGCAGTGCTGCCGATCACCGACAAGACCGCTGAACCGGGACTGGCATGGACACGCAACGGTCTGATGGGCCTGATTGCGAGCCTGCTGCAGGAACAAGGCAAGGTCGAAGTGATCGGTGCTCAGCTCGTGCAGAGCGTGGTCGGCACACACGACAGCTTCGATGCGGCGGCGCTGGCAGCACTCGGAAAATCACTAGGCGCGACGCACTTTGTGAGTGGCGAATTACGTCGGGTTGGCTCGTTATACGAACTGGAATTGCGCCTCAGCATTGATGGCTCGATCGCACATCGCGAGACTTTGCGCGCGACCTCACCGACGCCGCTCGCGGTCGATTCCGTCGCACGCATCCAGCGCTGGCTCGGCGTCGTGCCACTCGCATCGGCGTCCCGCGACGATAGCGATATCCGCAACCCGTTTCTGGCCGAGGCGTATGCGCGCGGCCTTGATGCCGCGGCGCATGGCGACGAGGCCAGTGCGAAGAAATATTTTCAGATCTGCCTTGATCAAGACCCCGGCCTGTTATGGCCACGTTTGCGGCTTGCGACGTCGCAAGGCTCGACCAACGAGATCGATAGCAGCGTCGAAAACGCCAAACGCGTGGCCGATATCGCGCGGCAACGCGGTGATCACGATTTGCTCGTGCTGGCCTTGCGTCAGCTCAGCGCATCGAATTATTTCAAAGGCGATGGTGATGCCGCCGCTGGTTACCTCGACGAGGCATTGTCACTGCTGCCGGACAATAGCCGCCCACTGACTCTGGCCGGTGTGCATTCGACCTACGGCGCGGTCGAAATCAAGCGTGGCCATCTCGCCCAGGCGCGCCAGCATCTGGAGCTGGCGTTGCCGTTGACGCGCGCCGCCGGCAGCCGGCGCAACGAGTCGTCGGTATTGGCCAACCTCGCGATCGTCGATGGTGAGCAAGGACATTTCAAGGAGCGGCTGATCCATTTTCGCGAAGCGATCGATGCCGCGCGCGAAGCCGGCTCGAAGGATCTGGAGATGCGCGAACTCGGCGGTCTCGGCGCTGCCGAATTCGATGCGGGCCACGCGCTGACCGCGGTGCCGATGCTGCAACAAACCCTGGCCCTCGCACGCGAGTTGTCCGATCTGCATACGCAGGTGCACGTCGGCACCAATCTCGCGCGCGTGCTCGCCACATTCGGCCATTACGAGGCAGCCGAAGCGCTGGCGCAACGCGCGCAAGAAATCGCGCTGCAAAAGGACAACAAGAACTGGCAGGCGAAAGCCTTGTGGGCGCGCGGCGTGATTGCCGAGCAGCGCGCAGCATGGGGCGATGCGAGTGCCGCACTGGATTCCGCGCACGAACTTTTCGCCGCGGTGAAAGCGAATCTCGATGACGCTGCGGTACTCGCCGATGCGACGCGTGTCGCCACGCGTGGTGGCAATGTCGCCGCCGCAGAACACGCCGCCGCCGCGCTGGCCTTGTTGATCCAGGCGGATCCCGCAAATCCGGAAATGGCGACGATGCAGCCGCTCGTGCAAATTCAGTTGCAATACGCGCACGGTCAACGGACGGAAGCGATCGCTGCGTTGCAACGCCTGGTCGATGCCAATGCCACTCGTGCCGATGGCCCGCCAAAGCTGGATGCATTGCTGCTGCTCGGCCACTGGCGCGTGGATACAAACGATGCCACCGCCGCGCTCGCACTGATGCCTGCACTCGCGCCGTGGCTCGAACAACAGCCGGAAGCGATCGCACTGCACATCGCTGCCTTGCGTGGCGCGGGGCAGACCGACGCGGCTGATGCCGAACAAAAACGACTGGACCAACTCAAGCAATCAGCGGATCTGGTCGTGGATTCTGCCCTGCTCGCGCCGCTGATTCCGACCGCCAGCCCTGCTCCGCAAGCATCGAAATAGCGACATTCGCTCGCGCGTCAGGCGCATCATCACGATTCGTCGCGATTCACTCACGAATCCGTCAAGACCCGAGTTGGCCGCGCTGCTGCAATACGCGCCGGTACAACCACGAGAGAACGGCGATGCCCAACACTCGGAAAACCGGCTATCAGAGTCGCGTCACGGCTCTGCTGATGCTACTCATCGTCTCCGCCACGGCGCATGCGAGCCCGCAATATTTCATCGTCGGCAACACCCAGGGCGGTGCGGCACACTGCGAATACGAGACGATTCAATCGGCGCTCGATGCCGCGCTGGCGAACGGGCCGGATCTCGATTACGTGTTTGTCACCAACACCGCGGGCTACACCAATCAGGCGCTGGTGGTGGGCAACCAATCGGTGTTGATCGAAGGCGGTTACGACGATTGCGATCTTTCGTCACCGGGTCCGGCAGCGACCGTTGTAGGCGATTATGCGCACAGCGTGATCGACATCCAGACCGGAACTTCTAGCGGACGCTCGATCACCTTGCGCCATCTCGATCTGAGCGGCGGCGATGCGCCATTCGGTGGCGCCGTGCATATTCTCGGCAGCGCCTACGTGTTGATCGAGGGGGTGACGATGCACGACAACAAGGCCAGCTACGGTGGCGGAATTTCGAGCGCGCAGGCGACACTCGCGATCGGCAAGGACGTCGGCATTCTCAACAACACTGCACGGCGCCAGGGCGGCGGCATGTATCTGCAAGGCGGCACGGTGCGCATCCAGAATGATCGCACCACGCTCAGCGGCAATCATGTTCAGTACGATGCCGCCAACCTGCCGTCGGGTTTGGGCGGCGGCATTTACGCCACGCGTTTTGGCACCACGCCGGTGGATATTCTTATCGGCGCGTGGCAATACCAGGCCGGCGATCCACGCCCGCCGATCAGCGGATTTTCGATCGCCAATAATCGCGCCGACGACAAAGGCGGTGGTATTTATCTCGATGGCCCGAGTGTGAGTTTGATCGCGCAGGAAACCAGTCTGACCGGCAACAGCGCGGCAAATTCGGGCGGCGCTGTGTTCATGTACAACGGCAGCAGTCTGCAGATGTCGCGCGATTTTCCGGGCGTGCCGCCGGCACCGCAATGCGCGAATTATTTGCAATGCAATGTGATCCGCGGCAACAGCGTCGATAGCCACAGCACGTATGTTGCGGCGGGCGGCGCGATCAATGTGCAGGTCGGCAGCGTGCGCTTGATCCAGACCGCAGTGCTGCAAAATTCGGCCGACTCCGGTTCGGCAATCAGCGTCGGCAGTATTGCCGGTGCACCGAATCCGCCGAACACGATTCGGCTGCAAGGCGCATTGATCAGCCGCAACAATTGCGTGCACGGTTCGAACTTCCGGCCATGCAGCACGATCGATCTGGGCAGCGGCGCCGATACGCGCATCAGCTACAGCACGTTCGCCGATAACAGTCATGCCAGCGGATCGTCGCCCGCGGAAATCTATTCATTCAGCAGCGTCGGCAGCTCGCTGACGTTGTTGTCATCGATCCTGCAAAGCAGTGTGCCGATCGTGTTTCAAGGCGGCGCTACCAGCTATCAAACCGATTGCGTGATCAGCAGCAATTCCGCGCTGACGATGGGTACGCGCAGCCAGGTGGGGGCGCCGGGTTTCAACAATCCGGCAAATTTCGATTACCGCCTGCGCTCAAAGTCACTGGCCACCGATTATTGTGACGATGCGAACACGATCAACGACGACTTCACCGATCTGGTGCTGAATGGACGCGGTTTCGACGATACCCAACACGGCAATCTTTATGGCCGCTTTGATGTCGGCGCGTTCGAGTCGGATCATATTTTCGGTGGCGGTTATGAATAGTGTCCGCGCACAATTGTATGCGCCGAGCAGACCGACAAATGCGCTGCGAATGAACCTCGGGAGATACCTCGTGAGCTTGCATCGCGTATTGCTGCTGATCGCACTGGTCTGTCTTGCCAATGGGGTTTGTCACGCCGACCCGGCCTGCGTGAGCAACGAGACCGAACTGCGGCAAGCCTTGGCTGATGCCAGCGTCAGCGCCAATCTCATCGACGAAATCCGGCTGATGCAAGGCACGTATTTTACTGGCGGGCAGATGTTCAGCTACAGCACGGCGCAACCGCACAATTTGAGTATTTCCGGTGGCTGGTATGATGACCATGACCCGTGCGACTTTCAGCATCAGCAAGCCGGTACCACGATCCTGGATGGCCAAAACGTCACCGCCGTGCTCAGTATCAACAACACCGGCGATGCACCGAATACGACGTTATCGATCAACAATCTGACGTTGCGCAACGGCGCGACCAGCAACAACGGCGAATCGGCGGCATTGGCGCTGTTCGGCGCGCTCGAACAGGATCTGCGCGTGCAGAATGTCATCGTTCTGAGCAGCCACAATACAAAGACACCACCACTCAACATCTTCACCAACGTCGTCACCTTGAACAGCTTTGCCAACGTCTATTTGATCAATAACGTCATCGGCGATTCCAGCAGCAATTATGCGAATCTGGCAATTTTCGCCGAGTACCCGGCGCAGATCGTCTACATGCACAACAACTCGCTGTCGCTCAACGGCGCCGGTTTCGGTGCCTTGCTCGATTCCAACGGCGGTACCGCCTTTCGCCTCGTGAACAATGCGATCGTTGGTGGGATCAACTTCAACAGTCGCAGCTCCGGCGACCCGATTCGCATCTGGCTATACAGCAACTTAGGTTCGTGGGGTTACAGCAGCATCGTCACTGCGCCCATTGTCCAGGCCGACGTGGGCAACGATCCGGGGATCGATCCGCGCTTCATTGGCGCGCTGGATTTTCGTCCCGCCGCCGGTTCGCCGCTGGTCAATCGCGGCTTGAACGCACCGGTCGGTGGATCCAGCAACTACGATCTGGACGGCAACCCGCGCGTCAGCCTTGGCATCGTTGATGTCGGCGCGTATGAATCAACGCGCGAACGTATTTTTGCGAACGGATTCGAGTAAGAGCCAGGATCCAACTTATCACCGGCGGAGTCGGATATGCCACTACGCCAACAGAACCGCGGCAACGCATAATCCGTGGACGCGCGGCCGGCCTGCGCCGATATGGCCATCTTTTACGGCGCGCAATCACGCGGCGCAAGCGGCGCCGCTGCATCAGCGCGCAGACTCAAGCGCGGCGTGAGCTGCACGAGGCGGCGCACATACGCATCGGTGAATACCGTCGCGCAACGGCGCGTGAGATGCGAATACTCGGGCAGGTTAAGGCCCTGCATCGCCGCATCGTCGTCGAAATGGATGCCGCGCACATCCGCGCTGGCCAGCAATGCATCCCAGCCTTTCGCGCGTGGCAGACGCGGCTCTTCGATCGCACGCAACTCGGGTGCGGACGGTGGCCGCACGAACACCACTTCGCCGCCGCGCGCGCGGATCGTGGCAACCGCTTTGCGTGTCGCCGCAAGAGTCATCGTAATGATGTCATCGGCAATCGGCGGACCGGAAAATACCAGCTTGGTCCAGACCATCCGTGCGTGTGCGCGCAAGTAGTCATCGTGCTCGATGCGCGGCCACATCCAGGCCTGCCGCTCATCTGCATTGACGATAATTTTCCAGACTGCATCGTAAGGTCCCTTCACGCCAGTGCGCAGATCGGGATCGAGCCGCAACACGAGTTTGCTGAGCCGATAATCCTCATCGAGAAATCCGAACACACGCGCGAGGCCGCGATACAGCCAGAACGAGGTTTTTTGCGCGGGCGATTCGTAGCGATAAAGTTTCAGCGCATCGCCCATCAAACCCGGCTCCTTGCGGAAGTAGGAAAGATCAGCGATGCCGACAATCGCGAGGCCTTTGAAGTTTGGATCGGCGGCGATATTTTCCAGAAACGGGCGCGCGTTGGTGCCTTGCAACGCCAGTTGCACGGGGCGCACGCCGGTGAGGGCGGCAAACCGATCGAGGTCGGTATCGAACAGAATTCGCGAGTCGCCAACAATCGCCACCGCGACATCTTCGGTATCGATACGACGACGTTGTTCGGCCCATGCCGACGCGCCATCACCGAGATCGCCGGGTTCGAGTCCGAGCTTGCGCATGCGCCATTCCCACAGCCCGGTCAGCAGCAGCGTCAGCGCGAGCGCAATAACAAACATGCTGCGCCATGGCCGCGGCGGAATAGGACGTTCCGGCACGGGCTGCGCCACACCGGGTCGGTCCGCGGCGGTCAATCGCTCGGGCGCGGATTTATCCATACCGGCTTTCTCAGAACTGGAAATAGATGAATGCATTGCCGCTGCCTTGTTCGATGAGGATGGCGAATGCCATGCACGCCCACACCACGGTGAGCAATGCGACCGGGGTGCGCGCGATCAGGGTTTCGAGGGTGCTGTTGCGCATGAGCCAGTGCGTAGTGACGAGTCCGCCGACGATGATCGCGACGATGAGCAGCTGCACCGCAGAAATAATCGGCACGGCGGACGCATTCATTCCGAGCATGCCGCTCAATACCAGCCACGCTTTGGCGAAACCCTTGGCGCGGAAAAATACCCAAGTCACGTTGATCAAAACATAAGTCAATATGGCGAAGCCGAACAGCGCCAGCGCGTTCGGGCGATAGCCGGAAAAACGCTGTCGCAAGGCGCGTTCAACGCCCAGATAAAAACCGTGCAGACCGCCCCAGACGACAAACGTCCAGCTCGCGCCATGCCACAGTCCACCGAGCAGCATCGTCGCCATGAGGCTCAAGTAAGTGCGCGCCTCGCCGTGCCGGTTGCCACCGAGCGGGATGTACAAATAATCGCGCAGATACGACGACAGGGTGATGTGCCAGCGTCGCCAGAAATCCGAGAAACCGATCGCCGCATACGGAAAACGAAAGTTGTCCGGCAACGCGAAGCCAAGACACATCGCCACACCGATGGCGGTGGTCGAATATCCGGCGAAATCGCAGAAAATCTGACCGCTGAACGCGAGTGTCGCCGCCCACGCATCGAGCGCACCGGGAATCCTCATGCCGTCGTAAACCAGCTCCGCCGCGCCGGCTAGAAAACCGTCGGCAAGTACGACTTTTTCGAACAGTCCGAGCGTGATCAGGGCGAGACCAAAACGCAATTGATCGGAGCTGGCGCGACGCGGTTTTTCGAACTGCGGCACCAGTTCGGTCGGGCGCATGATCGGCCCGGCGACGAGGTGCGGAAAGAATGTGACGAACAGCGCGAAGTCGAGAAAAGAACGCGTCGGTTCGGCGCGGCGCAGATACACATCCAGCGTGTAAGACATCGTCGCAAAGGTGTAGAACGAAATGCCGACTGGCAACACGATCGCGAAATCCGGCGGCTGATAATCGATGCCCGCAGCGGCCATCAGCACGCGAAAATTCTCCAGCAGAAATGTGCCGTATTTGAAATACGCGAGCACACCGAGATTGGCGATCACCGACAACAACATCCACGCGCGGCGGCGTGATGCGATCTGCGAATGAACGATTTGCTGCGCCGCATACCAGTCGACCACGGTCGATAACCACAGCAGCACGACGAACGGCGGATTCCACGCCGCGTAGAACAGATAACTCGCGAGCAGCAGATTGATTTTTTTCACACGCCACGAAAACGGCAGCGTATGCAACGCGAGCACAAGCGCAAAAAAAACCACAAACGTCAGTGAATTGAAAACCATCGCCTTCCCCGCGGATTAGTACTGTCGCCATGCGCTCGATCGAGCGTGCCGCCGCGTGCTCCCGAGCGCGGCGTGGCCTGCAGCATGCCTGTAAAAACACACCGCGACGATTATGCCTTGGTCGTGCAAGCTTTGCCGAGTCGGCGGATCGAGCCGTCGATCGGCGCTGAATTCTAACGCCGAATATCGAAACGTTGTTCGCCGAGAAACGCGGCGACATCAGTTGTTTCGAGACGCAAAAAATCGCCGGGCACGGAATGTTTCAGGCAGGCCGCGGCGAGGCCGAAATTCAAGCTGTCGGCATCGCTCATTCCGCTGTACAAACCGTGCAGCATGCCTGCGGCGAAAGCGTCGCCGCCGCCGACGCGATCGACGATCGGGGTCATGCTGTAGCCCGGCGTTTCGATCACGCCATCGCGCGTGAACAATGTGGCCGAGAGCTCGTGATGATCGACGCTATGCTGGCGGCGCTGGGTCGCGGCGATACGCTTGAGTTGCGGAAAAGCCGCGAACGCTGCGTCAGTCGCAACCTGCGCGATATCGTCGTGTCGCACCGCGGAGAAATCCCGATTCAAGGCGATCGCGATATCGCGATGATCGGCAAATACCAGATCGGCGCACGCGAAAATCTCATGCAAGATCGCGCTCGCATCACCATCCCAGGCCTGCCACAGTTTGCTGCGAAAATTGCCATCAAAGACGACGTCAAGGCCGGCGGCACGCGCCGCCTTTACCGCTGCGATGGCCGCAGATGCGGCGTTCGCGCCAACCGCCGGAGTGACCCCGGAGACATGCAATACCTGCGCGCCAGCGAGCAAATACGGCCAGTCATAGCTCTCGGGCAAGACGCGGGCAAAAGCGGAGTCGGCACGATCGTACAAAACGTCGCTAGGTCGTTGCGCCGCGCCCGTCTCGATAAAATACAAACCCATGCGCCCGGGCTTGCGCGTGATCCCCGTGGTATCCACGCCGTGCCGACGCATCTCGCCGAGCGCGGCTTTTCCGAGTGCATTTTCCGGCACGCTGCTGACCAGTGCGACGACATGACCGAAGTGCGCAAGCGCGACCGCGACATTGGCTTCGGCACCCCCCACGTGCACATCGAGATGCGGCGATTGCAACAGCAATTCGCGCCCGGGTGCACCAAGGCGCAGCAGCAACTCACCAAAACATACAAAGCGTGTCGACATGATTTGCACTCGTCCCGATTCAATGGCCAAAGAGTCAAGCAGATAAGGTTTTCGATCTCGTCCGGATAGCGAGAAACGGATCGTGCCAGCGATATTTCAACATCGGCGCGAATCACTTGTGCGTCGCAACATGGGCCATGTGCTTGTTAAAATCATCCAAAATACAAGCATTTGTGCGGCCCGCAGCATTTCCAAAACCAGTGTTAAAAAGATACTTGTTGCTGCACTGCGGTGTTTGTTACGCTTCGTTATGTCACCGGTGTCAATATTTAAACATAAAAAATGATACCGGTGTCATAAATCAGGCTGCAGTTGCGGCGGCACACAGCAATCGTACGGAGGGTATACAAAGTGAAAAATAGTACACGGGGAAATCCAGGGGCGCTCAGGGCGGTATTGTCGGTGGCAATCATGCTCGTATTGTACGGCAGTGCAAACGGCGCGTCGGCACAGACGGCCATCGCCCAGCCCGATGGCGAAGACAATACAGCCGCAACTACCGCAGCAGCTGATCCGCAATCCGCCGGATCGCCTGGCGCAAATTCCAGCGCTACGAAAGACAAGACCACCCAGCTCAGCGATGTGGTTGTAACCTATCGCGGCAGTTTGGAAAAAGCGATCGATCTGAAACGCGATTCCGTCGGCATGGTCGATGCGATCATGGCCGAAGACATTGGCAAATTCCCGGATTTGAACCTCGCCGAATCGCTGCAGCGCATCCCGGGCATCAGCATTTCGCGCGTCGCCGGCGAAGGGCGGCAGATTTCCGTCGATGGCCTCGGCCCGAACTTCACCCAGGTCCGCATCAACGGCATGGACTCGCTCGCAACCACTGGCGCCGACGACAACAACGGCGGCAATAACCGCACGCGCGCGTTCGATTTCAACGTGTTCTCCGCCGATCTGTTCAACAAGATCGAAGTACACAAATCTGCTTCCGCCGACATCGCCGAAGGCGCACTCGGCGCGACCGTCGATCTGCATACACCACACCCGTTCGATTTCAACAAATTCGTGTTCTCCAGCTCGGTGCAGGGCGGCGAGAATATCCAGGCGGACAAGGTCAATTCACGCGCGACCGCATTGATCGGCGACGTGTTCGACGATGGCAAGATGGGCCTGCTGTTTTCGGCGGCGTATACCCATCGCAACGTCACCGAAGCAGGCAGCGGCAGCGTGCGCTGGGACAACGGTCCGAGCAGTGGCGGTTTTGCGGCAGCATCGCCGTTTAAAGACGCGCTGTTGCCGACCACGTTCATCCCGCGCCTGCCACGCTACAACGTGTATACCCACGACCAGGACCGCGTCGGTTTGACCGGCTCGTATCAATGGCAGATCACCGACAGCACCCTGCTTACGGTCGATGGACTGTATGCGGACTTCAAGGAAAAACGTCGCGAATACGATCTTGAAGCCGTGTCTTTCAGTCGCAGCGGCACCGGCAAACCGCAGACCATCGTCAAGGATGGCGTGGTCGCACCGAACGGCAATCTGGTTTACGGCGTATTCGACAATGTCGACATGCGCGTGGAAGGTCGCTACGACCAACTCGAAACGCAGTTTGGTCAGACCACACTGAATCTCGATCAAAAATTCGGCGACAATTTCAAGCTCGATTTGATGATCGGCCATTCGCGCTCCGACTATACCAACCCATATCAGACCACGGTCACGCTTGATCACGCCAACGCCAATAATTTTTCGTACGACTACCGCAACAATCCGAATCTGCCCGCGATCAACTACGGTTTTGATGTCGGCAATCCGGCGAACTGGTCGTTTGCGAATGGTCAGTCGGAACTGCGCCTGCGCCCGAACACAACCAGCAATCTTGAGCTCGCGAAACAGATCGATCTGACGTGGGACATCACCGAGCATTTGCATCTCAAGGGCGGCCTCAACGACAAGGATTACAAGTTCCAGACCAGCGAAATGCGCCGCGCATCCGAAGTCAGCGTACCGAATCTGCCGACCGGCACCAGCTTGGCTGATCTCACCCAGCTCATGGATTTCGGCGGCAAACTCGGCGCGCCGGGCGGCACACCCAACGGCTGGGTGGTGCCAAACATCGACGCCTTCGCCAAGCTCTTCAACATCTACGGCAACCAAGGCACGTTCTCCCTGTCGCCAGCGTCCAACGGCGCGAATGGCAACAACCGCAGCGTCAAGGAAACCGATCGTGGTGGCTACGTGCAGGCCAGTTTCGACACTACCGTGTTCGGCATGCCGTTGCGCGGTGATGCCGGCGTGCGTCGCGTCGATACCGATCAATTCTCGACCGGTTTTGCGATCATCAACGGTGGCCTCGTGCAGACCTCGGTCAGCCGCAGCTACAGCGATACGCTGCCTTCGATGAACCTCGCACTGAGCCTCGCTGACGACTGGCTGTTGCGCTTTGGTGCGGCGAAAGTATTGACGCGTCCGGATCTCGGCAACCTCTCGCCGGGCGTGAATGTCAGCGTCAGCGGTGGCAGCCGCGTGGTATCGGGTGGCAACCCGTATCTCGATCCGTACCGCGCCAAAACCTACGACCTCGGTCTGGAGTGGTATTTCGCGACGGGCTCATATCTCTCGGGCGCATTGTTCCGCAAGGATATCGATTCGTTCGAGCAGGTTTCGCATACCACGCAACCGTTCAGCGCGTCGGGTCTGCCAGTGAGTCTCATCGCCGGTACCGCGGCATTGCCTACCGATGATTTCGATTTCACCATTCCGGTCAACACCCCGGGTGGCAAGCTCAATGGTATTGAACTCGGCTACCAGCAGTCCTTCACTTTCCTGCCGGGATTCTGGAAAGATTTCGGTACGATCATCAATTACACCCACGTTACTTCGAAGATTCAGTACGTGACCTCGACCGGTGCTAATTCCTTGCTGACCGATCTCACCGGGCTGTCGAAAAACGCCTATAACGGCACACTGTTTTACGACAACGGTACGTATTCCGCGCGTGTATCAGTTGCACACCGCGATGGTTATCTGACCACTGTGCCGGGACGCAACAACAACGATGTCGAAGGCACCAAAGGCACGACCAACGTCGACTTCATGACCTCGTGGAAATACAACCAGAATCTCGAATTCAGCTTCGAAGGCATCAACCTCACCAACACGCCGAACAATCTGTACGTGAGTTCGACCGGTGAACGTTCGGTGGTTTATACCCGCACTGGTCGCGAGTATTACGTTGGTGTTCGACTGCGCTTCTGATCGCGATTTGATGACTCGTTTAACCATGACGGCGGAGCGTGATGCTCCGCCGTTGCGATGAAAAATGAACCATCCACGCCGCCATTTTTTGCAGGCCGCCGCGCTCGCCTCTCTCGCGCCGATCGGTTGTTTGCGATTGCGCCCCGCGGCAGCTTTCGATGCAGTAGTCACACTCGAGAACGGTCGCGCCAGCCATCCAAACATCCCAAATTTTGCGAGCGTCCGCGCCGCGATCGATGCCGCGCCCGCCGATGGAAAACGTATCTGGCGCATTCGCATCACGCCCGGGCGCTGGCACGAAAAACTCGTCATCGACAAGCCGAATATCCGGCTGATCGGCGACGATCGCGAAACATGCATCGTGAGTTACGACGCAGCCGCCGGACATCTTGCGCCAGACGGTGAGCCGTGGGGAACGTGGCGATGTGCCAGCATTATCGTGCGCGCGCCGGGTTTCAGCGTGCATAGCATGTCTATCGAAAACGGCTTCGATTATCTCGGTGAAATCGCACACCCGACACTGCAGGCGATCGGCGCGAACGGTGCACAAGCTGTCGCGTTGATGCTCGATGCTGGATCAGATTGTGCGTTGCTCGAAGACGTAAATATCAGCGGCCAGCAAGATACGCTATTCGTCGATTCAGGCCGCTGCCTGCTGCGCAATTGCCGAGTCGCCGGCAGCGTCGATTTCATCTTCGGGGGCGGCCAGTGCGTGCTCGAACATTGCGAGATCCTCTCGCGCTTTCGTCCTGGCAAACAACGCCAAGGTTATGTTGCAGTGCCGAGCACACTCGCTTCTCAACGCTACGGATTGGTGTTTCGTGATTGCCGCTTGCTCAAAGAATCTGCAGTGCCGGCGCGCAGTGTGGCGCTTGGTCGGCCGTGGCGACCGACGCGAACTTTCAGCGACGGCCGTTACGGCGATCCGGCCATCCGCGGCAATGCCGCGTTCATCGACTGCTGGATGGACGACCACATCGATGCGGTCGGCTGGGACGCGATGACCTACACCGCGCGTGATGGCAGCCGCGTGCTGTTTACGCCGCAGGAGGCGCGACTCGCGGAATACGCCAGCCGCGGCCCGGGCGCGTTGCACGACGCAATACGCATCTGGCTAAGCGCGGAAGAATCGGCTGCGTATGCAACTGCGCGGGTACTGCAAGGCTGGGATTACAACTCGACTGCAGCAATGTTTTGACGCTAACTCGCGCATCGAGCGAAAGTATACTTTTTAACTTTAAAACATTTGCAACATTTGCCAAAAATTCATGCGCAGGGTCCGGGCTGGATCCTGCGCACTGTTATTGCATCGAACTATTCATCGCTCGATCAATGCGGCCGTACTCTCGCGGAATACGGTTTGCGCGGCGTCATCGTGGCCAGATCCCAATCCTCGGCGACAAAGGCCTGATGTGTTTCGGACTGATGCGGATAACCGCCGACATCAGTCTGGCTATCGATAATACGACCGCGCCCTTCGACCGTGTCTGAGACCACTCGCGCATCGTCGTGATCGCGGTCCCACGGCCGCGCACCGACGCCGTTGATGACTGCGTCCTGCACTTGCACCGCGGTAATCGGCTTCACGCCTTCGGGCAAAACCGGACGCTGCTTGAGTTCGATGATTTTCGCCGCGGTGGTGGTGTAGCGCCCGAGGATCGGCAACGGCCGACCGATGCGATCGACCGCAATATTGTCTTCCTGATACAACTCGATATCGCCGGAGCCACCAAGCATGAACAGCGCAACATCGTTCGGCGTCGACGGCCCCGCGCGCATCGCGTTACCGATCATCGCGAGGCGACCCAACTGGTATGGATGATCGCCCCATTCCTCGGCAATCAGGTTGTAGTGGATCGCGCGCTGGCCCGGATCGTAGATCAGATTATTGATCACCATGCCGCGCACGCCGCCCTTGAACAACGGGCTGCGTTCAAAATTGTGTGCGTACAGATTGCCGATAATCAGGATGTCGTTGACGTTATCGTGGATCAGTGAACCCTTCGAATGTTCGCCCTTGGCATGCGATGCAAACGCAAGACCTTCGGCGATCAGATTATTGCTGAAGGTTATGCGGTGGGAGGTATTGTTGCGCCAGTCATCCGGGGTTTCGCCAATAAAACGTTTGCCCGACGATGAAAGATTTTCGTCGGTCGCCCAGGTCAGCGAGCAATGGTCGACGATCACATCGACCGCGCCTTCATAGGTGGAAAATCCGTCGTGTTCCCAGCCGCCGAAATGCGCGACTTCGGCATCGCCCGGACGGATGCGGATATGCCGGATCACGACGTCGTGTGTGCGCACGTCGATGCCGCCGCGGACCAAAGTGATTCCGGGCGAAGGCGCGGTCTGGCCGGCGATGGTCAGGAACGGTTCCTTGACATCAAGCGTGTCGCGATCCAGATCGATGACACCGCCCACTTCGAATACCACCGTGCGCGGACCCGCGGTTTCCAGTGCCTCGCGCAACGAACCCGGACCACGCGGCTTGAGCGTGGTGACACGCAGAATCTTGCCGTCGCGTCCACCAGGCGTATGCGCGGCCCAGCCTTGCGCGCCCGGGAAAGCCAGCGCCGATTCGGCAGCCATCGCCAACGTCGGCGTCAGCGTCGCGAGCGCCAGAATCATGCAACACGATGCCATCCTCACGCACATTGATCCCGCCGCGCAAAAACATGAATTCAAAACCTTCATCTCTCCACCCTCTCGAATGCCGCTGAGTTGGCGCGGCCCCTCTTTTCGTGTTGCAGCAATGATGCGCCGAAGCTGTCGATGTCGATGTCGCTGATTATGCGTTTGCAGATTGAAAATGACACCGGTTTCCTTTATACAGTTTCCAGAGCATTTTTGGAATCGGGTTCGCACGCAGTTGCGCCACCTGAAGCGCTCTTCAAATCACACCAATACAACCGTGAGCCAGTCGATGAGCGAAACCAGAATGGACAGCACCGACGTCGATGGCGCAATCGCCAAGCGTTTTGTGCAGGCGCGCTTGGCGGGCGTTGCGCTCGATGGATTTCCGGGTTCGATTCCGCTCACGCTCGATGCGGCGTATCGCTGCCAGAGCGCAGCAATCCAGCGCTGGCCGGATTCCATCGTCGGCTGGAAGGTTGGCTATATCGCCGCGGCGCAACGCGAACCCGGTGGCGATGATCGTCTGGTCGGGCCGATCTTTGCCCGCAACCTGCAACTCGCGCAAGACGGACGCTCGCTGGAATTTCCAGTTTTCGAGGGTGGTTTTGCGGCGGTCGAAGCCGAGTTTGTATTCCGTCTCGGCGAAGACGCGCCGCGCGAAAAAATCGTCTGGAGCGCCGATGAAGCGCGCGCCATGGTTGCAGAAATGTATATCGGCATCGAAACCGCGGGCAGCCCACTGGCCACGATCAACGCGCTCGGGCCGCGCGTCGTGGTCAGCGATTTCGGCAACAATGCGGGTCTGCTGCTTGGGCCGAAAATCGCTGGCGGACTATCGTTGGCTGAAACCGAATTGAACTGCACGATGATGATCGCCGAACATCGCGTCGGCGCTGGCGCTGCATCGGATGTGGCTGATGGATTGCTCGCCGCGCTGGCGTTTGCGCTATCGCGCTGCGCACGCAACGGCCGACCCTTGCGCGCCGGCGATCTCATCACCACAGGCGCCGTCACCGGCATTCACGACATCGTCAGCGGGCAAGAGGCGCTGGCTGAATTCGGCGCGTATGGCGCGATCCGTTGCCGCGCGGTCGAGGCGCGCGCCTTCATGCAAACACGAGCGGCGAAATGAGCATCACCCGCCGCGCCATGCTGACCGGCGCTGTTGCATTTTTCGCCAGCGCCGCGGCGCGCGCGCAACGCGGTGATACCGTGCTCACCGCGACCGATGTGCACGTGCAGGGTTATCCCACGGTCGAGGCACTGCGCTGGGTCGGCGACACGCTGGAACGCGAAACCGGTGGCCGGTTGCGCCTGCGGCTGTATCACTCCGGCCAGCTCGGCCGCGAATCCGATTCGATCGACATGGCGCGTTTCGGCGCGCTCGATATCACGCGCGTGAACATGGCGGCGCTCAACAATCCGTTTCCGTCGACGCAAATTCTGTCACTGCCGTATGTGTTCGATTCGACGGCGCATATGCGGCGTGCGCTGGACGGCGCGGTCGGTCGCGAAATTCTCGCCAGTTTCGAACGTCGCGATCTGGTCGGCTTGGCGTTTTATGATTCCGGTGCGCGCTGTTTCTACAACACGCGCCGCCCGGTGTACACGCCGCAAGATCTGCATGGCTTGAAAATCCGCGTGCCGCCGTCGGATATTTTCATGGACATGGTGCGCGCGCTCGGCGCTAATCCGACGCCGCTGCCGTATGGCGAAGTTTTTTCCGCATTGCAAACGCATCTGATCGATGGCGCCGAAAATAACTGGCAAAGTTTTCACACCACGCGTCAGTTCGAGGTCGCGCATTATTGGTCGCAGACCGCACATTCGTATTCGCCGGAAGCGCTGTTGATGTCGAAACAGCGGCTGGAAAGTTTGGCGACCGAAGATCGCGCGCTAGTGCTCGATATCGCCGCGCGCTCGGTCACGGTGATGCGCGAGTTGTGGGACAAATCCGAAATCGAATCGCGTGACTATGTGATCGCAAAGGGCGTCAAGGTGAACGAGGTCGATCGTCGCGCGTTTGAAACTGCGACCGCCGCAACACTCAGCGCGTATCGGCGCGATCCTGCGATCGATACGCTGTACAAAAAAATCCGGGCGCTGGCGTGATGCTCACTACCGCTCCATCGTTACCCACAAGCGGCTTGCTCGCGAGCTTGTCGGATCTCGCCATACTGATCGCCGGCGCCGCGCTGATCGGCATGGCCGGCGTCGAAGCATGGCAGGTATTTGCGCGTTACGTGCTCAACAATTCGCCGGGCTGGACCGAGCCGGTCGCGTTGTTGCTGCTGACGACGGCGATGAGTCTCGGCGCCGCATGCAGCGTGCGCAGTGCTTCGCATTTCGGTTTTTTCATCCTCGTGCAATCGTCGCCGCCAGCGCTGCGCCGATTTTTGCAGGGCCTCGCGAATACGATCGTCGCGGCAGTCGGTTTGATGCTGGCGTGGTGGAGCGGCACCTTGTTCATCGATGGCTGGTCGGTGCCGATGGCCGGCGCAGTATTGCCGCAGAGTGCGAACTTCCTGCCGATGGCGACCGGCGGTTTATTGATCGCGTTGTTCGCGCTGGAGCGCATTTTCGCGCCCGCCGCGTTGCCAATTATTGAAGGCGCCTGAAGATGGCCACGCTGATTTTGTTCGGAGTATTCGCGTTGCTGCTGGTGATCGGCGTGCCGGTCGCGTTCTCGTTGATCTGCGCGTCATTGGCCACCGTGACTTATCTCGGTCTGCCGCCGATCGTGGTCGTGCAGCAGGTGGTCGCTGGCGCCGGCACCGCGTCGTTGATAGCGATCCCGTTGTTTATTTTTGCCGGCGAAATCATGTTGCGCGGTGGAATTTCCGAGCGCCTGATCGGGCTCGCCGCGGCGTTGGTCGGGCATTTGCGTGGCGGTCTTGGTCAGGTCAGCGTGCTGTCATCGCTGTTCTTCGGCGGCGTTTCCGGCTCGGCGCTGGCCGACGTTTCGGCGATCGGCGGCGCGATGATTCCGCAGATGGTGCAGCGTGGATTTGATCGCGACTTTGCGGTCAATGTCAGCGTTACCGCAGCACTGGTCGCACTGCTGGTGCCGCCATCGCACAACCTCATTCTGTATTCGGCCTCGGCCGGCGGCGGCATCTCGATCGCCGACCTGTTCGCCGCCGGTATCATCCCGGCATTGCTGCTGACGGTGGCGCTGATGTTCACCGGTTGGTGGATCGCGCGGCGCCGCGGTTACGCGGTTGAACCGTTCCCGGGCATGGTTGTCGTCGCGCAACGTTTTGTTGCGGCGTTGCCTGGCCTGCTATTGGTTGCGCTGATTTTTGTCGGTATCCGTGCCGGGATTTTCACGGCGGTCGAAAGTGCCGCGATCGCGGTCTGCTATGCATTGCTCGTCACCGCGCTGGTATACCGCAAACTGCGCTGGCGCGACTTCGTGCAGACCTGCGCGCAGGCCGCGCGCATGACCGGCATGATCCTGTTCGTGATCGCCGCGGCGGCATCGTTCGGCTGGCTGCTGGCGTATCTGCAGATTCCAACCGCCGCGGTGAATGCGCTCACGTCGCTGACGCACGACAAGAACCTGCTGCTGTTGCTGATGGTACTGATCCTGCTCGTACTCGGCACGTTCATGGATCTCGCGCCGATGATCATCATCTGCACGCCGATTTTCCTGCCGCTGGCAAAAGCCATCGGCGTCGATCCGGTGCATTTCGGCATCATCCTGATCCTCAAGGGCGGCATCGGCCTGATCACGCCACCGCTCGGATCGGTGCTGTTTGTCGGCACCGCGATCGGCAAGATTTCCATCGGCGAAACCATGCGCACGATCTGGCCGTTCTACCTCGCCGCGTTCGCCGTGTTGATCGCGGTGACCTTCATCCCGGCATTGTCGTTATGGCTGCCGGCACTGCTGAAATGAAGTTGCGATTGGCGGAATTGTCGCGGAGCGCCGAGCGCTGAATCAGCGGCGCAAAGCCTCATCAATCGACAGCGTTGCGAGGCGATCATAAGCGCGAACCAAGGCCGCGACAAAGCGCGGATCGCGTGGCAAGTCCTCACCGAAAATCTTGCCAATGTCGAGAAATTCGACAACGTCGTGTGTGCCGCTGCCGTCACAGCGCCGCGCCGCCGCATTCAGCATCTCAGCCAGCGGATCGACCAATACGCGCTGTGCCGCCAACGCGCGTCGGATGAAGTGCAGCCACGCCGCGATAGGCACACATAAACGCTTGATCGAGCGATTCTCGATCAGCGCGTCGCGAATCGTCGCGAGCAGACGGAACGGCAATTTCTGCGATCCGTCCCACGCGATCTGCGCGAGCGCATGCGACATCGCGCGATTGCGAAAGCGCGCGAGCACGCTGCCGATATAGCCGTCCAGATCAAAATCCGCAGGCACAGACACGGTCGGAGAAATATCTTCGCGCATGAGATTTTCGACGAATATCGCGAGCGCCGTATCGTCCATCGCCTGCAGCACGGTTTCGTGACCGGCCAGCAAACCGAGGTACGCCAAGGTTGAATGTGCACCATTGAGCAATCGCAATTTGGCGCGCTCGAACGCGGCGACATCACGGGTGATGTTGACTCCGATCGCGGTCCAATCCGGCACGTCGTTGCAGAAACGATCTTCGATGACCCATTGCGCAAACGCCTCGCGCTGCACCGGCCAACGATCCTCGACACCGAGCGCGGCGGCCACGCGCTCGCGCAGCGCGGCATCGGTGGCCGGCACGATGCTGTCGACCATGCTGCGCGGAAACGCCACCTCGGCCTCGATCCAGCGTGCGAGGTCGCTATCGCGCGCGCCGGCCAGCGCGACCACGGCGCGGCCAAGCTTGCCGCCATTGTCGGAAAGATTGTCGCAACTGATCACGCTGAACGGTTTTATGCCGCGCTCGCGACGCTGACGCAGCGCCGCGACGAGATAACCGATGCTGCTGCTCGGCGCATGCGGCGCAGCAAGATCGGCACGAATATCGGGGTGCGAAAAATCGAGCTGTCCGTCGGCATCGAGGCAATAGCCTTTTTCGGTAATCGTCAGAGTCACGATGCGCGTTTGCGCCGCGCTGAGTCGCGCAAGTGCACGTTGCCGATCCTCGCTCGCGACCAAGGTTTCGCGCAGCGCGCCAATCACGCGATCACGAATCGTCGCGTCGAGCACCGCCACGGTATACAAACCGTTTTGCGGCGCGAGCGCATCGCGCAGGCTTGCCGTTTTCAGCGAAATCGCGCTCACGCCCCAGCGCGTATCGTGATTCAGCGCGTCATCAAAAAACCACGCCTGATGCGCACGATGGAACGCGCCCGGGCCAAGATGGGCCACGCCGATATCGATCGTATCGAGTGGGTAACGTGGCCGCTGAATATCGGCTGGCAATTGCTTCAGCGCGTTCACATCGAGATGCGCCGAAGAGTCTTCATCGTGCTGCGCAACCGGATCGTTGCTCATAGCGTTACTCCGGTCTTCCACAGCGCGATCTGACGCTCGCCGTTGATCTCGTTGCGCGTCGTTTCACCCGAGGCGGTGCGCAAGATCAGCTCGAACAAACGCTCGGCCGCGGTCTCGATCGGTTCGCCGGTGAGAACGCAGCCAGCATCGAAATCGATCCAGCGCGGCTTGTTCAATGCGAGACTGGAATTCGACGATATCTTGAGCGTCGGCGCCGGAAATCCGAGCGGCGTGCCGCGACCCGTGGTGAACAAAAGTATCGTCGCGCCCGCCGCAATCAACGCGGTTGAGGACACCGCATCGTTGCCCGGCGCTTCGAGCAAGGCGAGACCGGTGGTGTTGATGCGCTTGCCGTAACCGAGCACTTGCGTGACCGTCGCCGAGCCGGCTTTCTGCACCGCGCCTAGCGATTTTTCTTCGAGCGTGGTGATACCGCCGGTGATATTTCCGGGCGACGGATTTTCGCTGACCGGTTGGCCATGGTCGACAAAATAGCGTTTGAATTTTTGTACCAGCGCGGCGATCGCGACACCGACTTGTGTACTTGCAGCGCGCTGGATCAACAGATGCTCGGCGCCGAAGATTTCCGGAATTTCCGTGAGGATCGGCGTGCCGCCGGCCGCCGCGATGCGATCGGCGATGCGCCCGATCAACGGGTTGGCGGTAATGCCGCTGAACCCATCGGAGCCGCCGCACTTCAGGCCGATCACGAGGTCGGCAAGCGCACAGGGCTCACGACGGTCTTGCGCCGCGATCGCGACAAGTTCATCGAGCGCCGCAGCACCCGCTTCCATTTCGTCGTCAACCTGCTGGGTGTTGAACGCGCGGATGCGCTGCGACGCAACCGGCGCCAGCGTTTCGAGCAACTGCTGCAGTTGCAGCGACTCGCAACCCAGGCCGACGATCAGCACGCCGCCGACGTTCGCGTGCGACGCCAGCGCAGCGAGCACGCGTCGCGTATTGGCGAGATCGTCGCCGAGCTGCGAGCAGCCGAAAACATGTGTGTAAGCATGGATGCCGTCGACTTTTCCGGCGTGTCGTATTGCCCCGAGTTCAGCGACACGACGCGCCGTGTGCGCGACACAACCGACACTGCACAGCACCCAGATTTCGTTGCGCGTACCCACCCGACCGTCGGCGCGGCGATAGCCCATAAACGTGCGGACCGCGTCGGGTGTATGCGTCACCACGATAGCCTTCGCTACCGACGAAAAAGTGGCGGCATCCTCGCCGATCAGCGCCGTACCCAGATTGTGCGTGTGCACCCATTCACCGGCGGCGATAGCGCTCGTAGCGCGGCCAATCGGAAAACCGTATTTGTGCACCGCGTCGCCAGCAACCAGCGCGCGCAAGGCAAACTTGTGTCCGGCAGCGATCGGCGCCAGCAACATGATCTCCCCATCGCCGAAGCTCAGACGCTCTGCCGCGGGCAGATCCTGTAATGCAACCGCGACATCGTCATCGTCGTTGATGCGCAGTGCTTTTTGTGAAACCGGCAGAGATTCGGACATGAAATTCGTGCTTTTGGAAACCGGTGTCATTAAAACTCGATCTGTGCAGCTTGTCGAGTCGGGTGCGCTTTTGAGCAAGGTTGCGATTGGATTGTCTGCGAGACATCCAATCTGCGTAGAATCGGCGGCATGCCCTGAACCGATTGCCTGTCGCCAG
Organism: Pseudolysobacter antarcticus; assembly: GCF_004168365.1. Lineage (GTDB taxonomy): Bacteria > Pseudomonadota > Gammaproteobacteria > Xanthomonadales > Rhodanobacteraceae > Pseudolysobacter > Pseudolysobacter antarcticus. The sequence continues at coordinate 649,040 of NZ_CP035704.1, read as the reverse complement.
ACTTATGCCGCCACGTCGTATCGCCAAAAAAACCGCCCCCGCCACAACACGACGCAATCGTGTTGTGGCGACCGAGACGATCGCGCCTCCCGCCAAACCGTTGCGCAAACGAGTCTCGGCGGCACTGATGCCATCAGGTAGTTCCGGCCAGGCGACGATCAACGACATCGCGCGGCTCGCGGGCGTTTCAAAAAAGACCGTTTCGCGCGTGATCAATCGTTCGCCGCTGGTGCATCCGGAAACGCGCGAAAAAGTCGAGGCATTGATTCGCGAGCACAACTACGCGCCCGATCCGATGGCGCGCGGCCTCGCGTTTCGCAAGTCGTTCCTGATCGGCATGATCTACGACAATCCGAACGCGCAATACATCGTGCACATGCAGAACGGCGCGCTCGATAGTTTGCGCGGTTCGGGATTCGAGCTGGTCGTGCATCCGTGCGACAGCAAGAACGCCGATTATGTTGATGGCGTGCGCCAGTTCGTTTTGCAGCAGCGTTTGTATGGCGTGATCCTCGTGCCGCGCGTGTCGGAGGATCAGGCGCTGGTCGACATGCTGCGCGAGATCGATTGCCGTTATGCGCGTATCGGCGCAGTCGAGCTCGACGACCATACCAGCATGATCACGACCAACGATCGCGAAGGCGCGGTCGAAGTGGCGAAGTATGTCGAGTCGCTCGGTCATCGGCATATCGGCCTGATTACCGGCCCACATCGCTATCTTTCAGCGCGCGAACGTGGCGGCGGATTCCTGCAGACACTGGCGCAACGTGGCATCAAGGTGCCGGCCAAATACACGGTCGAAGGCGGTTACACGTTTGAATCCGGCGTGGCATGTGCGGAGCGGCTGCTTGCGCTGACTCCGCGCCCGACTGTGATTTTTGCGCTCAACGATGAGATGGCCGCAGGTGTGTACAAGGCGGCGTATCGGCTTGGGCTGCGCATCCCTGATCAATTATCGGTGGTCGGTTTCGATGACAGTCCGCTCGCATCCCGGCTGTGGCCGTCGTTGACCACGGTGCGTTTGCCGATCCGCGATATCGGCCTGCGCGCCGCCGCAATGCTGTTGCAGGAGCCTGGCAGCAATGCCGCGCCGGTCGCGTTCACGCCGCACCTGGTGGTGCGTGAATCCTGCCAGCCGCCCGAATGAGCAGCAAAATCCGCTATTGAGTAGATCGCTTCTAGCAAAAATGACACCGGTTTCCAAAACACCGTTGCGGCGTTATCATGCGGCATGGTTTCCTTGCGCGCCGCCTCATCGCTCCGTCCTGTCGAACGTGCCTTGATCGTGCACGAGGATCGACTTTTCCCTGCCGAACCGACTCAACGCGCGATCGCCCGTCGCCTTTATAGTGGCGTGCGCGACCTGCCAATCATCAGCCCGCACGGCCATACCGATCCGGCCTGGTTTGCCAGCGACGCGCCGTTTGCAAGCGCCACCGAGTTGCTGCTGACGCCGGATCATTATCTGTATCGCATGCTGTACAGCCACGGCATCAAGCTGGATGAACTCGGCATTGCCGCGAAGTCGCCGCTGTCGGCGGCTGCCGCGAAATCTGTCGATCCACGCGCGGCGTGGCGGCTGTTCGCCGAACACTGGTATCTGTTTCGCGGCACGCCATCGACCGTCTGGCTCAACCAGACATTCGTCAAGCTGTTCGGCCTTGATGTCGCGCTCGATGCCACTACCGCCGATCACTATTACGACACGATCACCGCGGCGCTCGCGACGCCGAAATTCCGCCCGCGCGCATTGTTCGATCAATTCAATATCGAGGTATTGGCGACCACCGAATCGCCGCTCGACAGTCTCGAACATCATCGCGCGATTCGCGCCAGCGGCTGGAACGGACGAGTAATCAGCGCATATCGTCCCGACCCGGTGGTTGATCCCGAACACGAGCAATTTCGCGATGCGCTCGGGCGTTTCGCCGAGCTCAGCGGCGAGGATACGCACGACTGGCACGGCTATCTCGCTGCGCATCAATTCCGACGCCATGCGTTTGCGCAAATCGGCACGACCTCATCGGATCATGGCCATCCGACCGCGCGCACCGCCGACTTGTCCACAGCCGAAGCGCAGCGATTGTTCCAGCGAATTGTCGCCGGTCGCTTCGATGCCAATGATGCGGAATTGTTCCGCGCGCAGATGCTCACCGAGATGGCACGCATGAGCCTGGATGACGGTTTTGTGCTGCAGATTCATCCGGGCTCGTGGCGTAATCACAATCGTTTTTTGTTCGACAATTATGGCCGCGACAAGGGCGCCGATATTCCGACCGCGACCGAATACGTACGCGCGCTGAAACCCTTGCTGGATCGTTACGGCAACGAGCCTGGCCTCACGATCATTGTGTTCACGCTTGACGAAACCAGCTACAGCCGCGAACTCGCACCGCTCGCCGGACATTATCCCGCGCTCAAACTCGGCCCGGCGTGGTGGTTCCATGACAGCCCCGAAGGCCTCATGCGTTTTCGCGAACAGACTACCGAAACCGCCGGCTTCTACAACACCGTGGGTTTCAACGACGACACGCGCGCATTTCTCTCGATCCCGGCACGCCACGATACCGCGCGACGGGTTGATTGCGCTTATCTCGCGCGACTCGTCGCCGAACATCGGCTCGACGAAAACGAGGCGACCGAGGTCGCGATCGATCTGGCCTATCGCCTGCCAAAACGCGCCTATCGGCTTTGATGCATCCGCCCGAAAGCACTACGTTACCAACCGCCCGGAGTACGACCTTGTTTACCAAAACCTACCACGCCACGCATCCGGATTCGATCCACGGCGCCGACAACGACACCTTGCGTGATCGTTACCTGATCAGCGATTTGTTCAGACCGGATCAGGTGTCGCTGAACTACACGCACTACGAGCGATTTGTGATTGGCGGCGCGGCACCGGTAACGCAGCGCGTGGTTCTGCCTGCGCAAACCGAACCGGCGGCGGCGAAAGGCAAACCGTTTCTTGAACGACGCGAACTCGGCATCGTCAATGTCGGTGGCGGCGCTGGCAGCGTGGTGGTGGATGGCCAAACCTACCACCTGCAACCGAAGGATGGTTTGTACGTGCCGATGGGCAGCGAGCAGGTTGAATTCACATCAGCGGATGCCGCCAATCCGGCAAAGTTTTATCTCGCCTCGACGCCGGCGCATGCACGCTTTGAAACCAAATTGATCTCGATCAATCAGGCCGTGTCACTGCAACGCGGTGCCCTCGAAACCTCGAACGAGCGCACGATTTATCAGTACATCGTGCCGGCGACCTGCAAGTCGGCGCAGTTGCTGCTCGGCCTGACCGTACTGAAAACCGGCAGCGTGTGGAATACCATGCCGCCGCATCTGCACGACCGCCGCTCGGAGGTGTATTTTTACTTCGATCTCAAGCCGGATCAACGCGTCATGCATTTCATGGGACAACCCGCCGAGATGCGTCATCTGGTACTGCAGAATGATGAAGCCGTGGTGTCGCCGCCGTGGTCGATCCACATGGGTTCGGGCACCGCCAACTATTGTTTCATCTGGGCGATGGGCGGTGAAAATCTCGACTACACCGACATGCAACAGCTCGACATTTGCCAGTTGAAATGAGCACAACGGTGAACGATCTTTTTCGTCTCGATGGGTGTGTCGCTTTGGTCACTGGCGCCAACACCGGCCTGGGCCAGGCGATCGCGATTGCGCTGGCGCAGGCGGGCGCCGATATCGCCGCAGTCGGGCGCACCGCGCCGCATGAAACGCTTGCGGCGATCACCGCGGTAGGTCGGCGTGGGGTGTGGATCGAAGCGAATCTCGACGACAGCAAAGCCGCGCCGGCAATCATCGATACGGCCGTTGCGCAGCTCGGCGGCATCGATATTCTCATCAACAACGCCGGCACGATCCGGCGCAACGACGCACTCGATTTTACCGAGGACGATTGGGATAGCGTCGTCGACGTGAACCTGAAATCCGCCTTCTTCCTGTGCCAAGCCGTTGCGCGCCGCTGGGTGGCAGAAAATCGTGGCGGAAAGATCATCAACATCGCCTCGATGCTGTCGTTCCAAGGCGGCATTCGCGTGGCCTCGTACACGGCCAGCAAGAGTGGTTTGCTCGGCATCACGCGGCTGTTGGCGAACGAATGGGCAGCGCGCGGGATCAACGTCAATGCGATCGCACCGGGTTATTTCGCGACCAACAATACGACCGCGTTGCGCGCGGACGAGATGCGCAACCGGGCCATCCTCGAACGTATTCCGGCGGCACGCTGGGGCGATCCAGCCGATCTCGGCGGCGCTGCGGTGTTCCTTGCCTCACGTGCGTCCGATTACGTGCACGGCGCGGTGCTGGCGGTCGATGGCGGCTGGCTCGCGCGTTGATCGTTGTTAAATCGACGAACGTTACCTAGCGGCTACGGATGCCGATACGCGCCGTGCACCACGATGGCACGTTGCACGCGGCGCACGACCGCATCGAAATGCTGGGTGTTGCGCACCTCGATCGTGAACAACAGCGTGGCATACTGGTTGTCCAACTCTTTGTATTCGACATTTTCGATATTCGAATCGGCCTCGGCGATCGCAGCGGCCACGGTTGCGAGGACGCCGGGTTTGTTGTCGGATTCCACACGAAGTTGCGCGCGATAATCGCCTTGCACGTTCGCGTCCCAGTCCATCGCCACGAGGCGTTCGGGTGTCTTGCGATAATCGGCCACGTTCGGACATTCGGCGCGATGCACGACCACGCCCTTGCCGGCCGAAAGATAACCGACGATGGCGTCGCCCGGGATCGGATAACAGCAGCGTGCGAAACTCAGCACACCGCGTTCGGCGCCGCTGATGAGAATTTTTTCATGCGCACGCGGCTGGTGTGTGTGCGCGAGATCGCCCTGCATTTCGAGCAATTGACGCGCGACCTGATCCGGCATGCGATTGCCGAGTGCGATGTCGGCGAGCAGCTCTTCGAGGCGCTTGAACTTGTTGTCGAGCACAAAACGATCGAGCACGTCGGTCGGAATACTATCGAACGAAATATTGCGTGCATCCAGCGCACGATCGAGCATGCGGTGACCGAGTTCGACCGCGTCTTCGTGTTGCAGATGTTTCAGAAAATGTCGGATTGCGGTGCGCGCCTTGCTCGACACCACGTATTCAAGCCATTGCGGACTCGGCACGGCCGATGGCGCGGTGATGATCTCGACGGTCTGGCCGCTGCTCAGGCGCGTGCGCAACGGCGCGAGCTTGGTGTCGATGCGCGCGGCCACGGCGTGGTCGCCGACATCGGTGTGCACGGCGTAGGCAAAATCCAGCGCGCTCGCATTGCGCGGCAGCGCGAGGATGCGGCCTTTCGGCGTGAACAAATACACTTCGTCGGGGAACAGATCGACCTTGACGTTTTCGAGAAAATCGATCGACGAGGATTCGCGCGTTTGCGCGTCGACCAGCCCGGCCACCCATTCGCGCGCACGATTCTGCGCGCTGTTGACCGCGCTGCCATCGTTCTTGTAAACCCAGTGCGCGGCGACGCCACGCTCGGCCACGGTGTCCATGTCTTCGGTGCGAATCTGGATTTCGATTGGCGCGCCGAAAGGACCGAACAACACCGTGTGCAGCGATTGGTAACCGTTGGCTTTCGGGATCGCGATGAAATCGCGGAAGCGCGTATCCAGCGGTTTGTACAAACCATGCACCGCGCCCAGCGCGTGATAACAGTTCATCACCTGCGGCACGACCACGCGAAAACCGTAGACGTCCATCACCTGGGCGAAGGTTTTGCGATCCTCGCGCATCTTGGTGTAGATGCTATACGGCGACTTGATCCTGCTGACAATGCGATGCGCGAGTTTTTCATGATCGAGGCGCGCCGAGCACGCCATCTCGATCTTGCCCATCGCCTCGCGGCGGTTGCCGAGCACGTTCTTGATACGCGCCTCGATGATGCGATGGCGATCTGGATACAGCGCGCGAAACCCCAGATCCTGCAGCTCGGCTTTGAACTGGTTCATGCCCAGACGTTGCGCGATCGGTGCGTAGATATCGAGCGTCTCGCGGGCGATACGGCGCCGCGAATCGATCGCCATCGAACCGATCGTGCGCATATTGTGCAGGCGATCGGCGAGTTTGATCAGGATCACACGCAGATCGCGCGCCATCGCCAGCAGCATCTTGCGGAACGATTCGGCTGCGGCTTCCTGGCGACTCTTGAACTGCACCTTGTCGAGCTTGGTGACACCATCGACCATCTCGGCCACAGCCGCACCGAACTCATGTTCCAGTTCTTCGCGCGAAAGCAAAGTGTCTTCGAGGGTGTCGTGCAGGATCGCGGCGATGATCGTCTCGGCATCGACGCCTAGATCGACCAGGATGCCAGCCACGGCAACCGGATGCGTTATGTAGGGTTCACCACTTTTGCGGGTTTGCCCGGAGTGCGCCTGCGCACCGATTTCATACGCGCGCCGCACGCGCAGGATCTGCTCCTGCGGCAGGTATGCCGCGAGGCGTTTTTCCAGTGCGAGTACATCCGCTGGCACGACAGGTATTGCGGACGTTTTGCCAGAGGCCGCGCGCATCGTCCTGTCGCCCGATGACTCAGGCGCGGGCGTGCTGGCGGTATCTACACGCCATGATCAATCATCGCCACCTTTGGAAATATCGTCATCGACTTCAGCGGCCGCCCATTCCAGCGCTTCGCGTTCGGCGCGGGCGCGTTCCTGCTTTTCGATCTCGTCGATCTGTGCACGATTAACCTTGCGGCCAGCGATTTCGCGCAGAGCGAGCACGGTTGGTTTGTCGTTGACGGCATCAACGAACGGATCAGCACCTTTGGACAACTGGCGCGCACGTTTGGTCGCCATCAGCACCAATTCGAAGCGGTTATCCACCACTTCGAGGCAATCTTCTACGGTAATGCGAGCCATAAAAACCTCAAAATCGAAAGTAATCAAAAATTTACGGATTGCGATTGTACGCTGTGGCACGCCTGCGCGGCAAACTCGAACCGCGTTGCGGCTGGCATGCGCACGCCAATTTCACGATAATCGGCTAAATATGCAGCGCTGCCTTGTGCGGCTGCATAACGCCCCAAAGTTCAATTATTCTAACCATGCGTTCAGCATCCTTGGGCGAAACTGCGTACTAACCAAGCCCGTTGTTGCAGAGTGACATCGTCCACCGCCCGACACAGACCTTCTGTATGCCGACTGCCAAATTCCGCTGGATTCTCAACTTCGCCCTGAGTGCAAGTGCGGCGCTGGTCTTGACCGCCTGTGCACCCGCCAAAACGCGCACCGACGATCCGTGGGAAAAATTCAATCGCCAGACGTTTGCGTTCAACCAGACCATGGATCGCGTCGCGATCCGGCCTGCGGCGCAAACTTACCGCGCCGTTACACCGGCACCGGTACGCCGTTCGATCGGCAATTTCTTCACCAACATCCGCTTGCCGGTGACCGTGGTGAACGAGCTGCTGCAAGGCGCGCCGCGTGATGCGCTGGTCACGTCGAGCCGATTTGCGGTCAACTTCACTTTCGGTATCGCCGGATTTTTCGATCCGGCCTCGAAGATGGGCGTGCCGCTCAGCGATCAAGATTTCAGCGTGACCCTGGCGAAATGGGGTGTGCCGGATGGCCCGTACCTCGTGGTGCCGTTTCTGGGTCCGACCACGGCGCGCGACATCCTGCATTTCCCGGTCGACAGTTTCTACAATCCGATCGAGATGTATCCCGCCGCACGCGGCGATTGGTACACCTATACGCCCGAGCTGCTGTTCCTGATCACCAAGCGCACCAACCAGCTTGATTCGGATAGCGTGCTGGCAAATGCCTACGATCCTTACGTGTTCGTGCGTGATGCCTATCGCCAGGTGATGTTGCATTATATCTATGCGGGTGATCCACCCAGTGATGTGCTCGATCAAATGCAGGGCATCAACGATAATCAGGCCGAGAAGTTGCTCGAAGAACAGCAGAAAGTCGAGAACAAACCGGCCACGCAGAATCCACCGTCGAAACACTGACCCGTTCTGATAGTTAAAAAAATCCCCGCGAACTGCGGGGATTTTTTTATGCCGGATTGATCGGCGCGGCCACCATGCGATAACGATTCAATCGGCGCGAATGTTCAGCACCGCATCCACCGCGCAGGATTTCGCCAACGCGCGCAAACCTTCCGGTACGTGCCGATAAGACAGCGTATTGCCACGCCACTGGACCTGCGCGGCCCACACCACCAGCATCGCCAGCGCGGCGCTATCGGCCTTGCTGATACCGGCGAGATCGATCTCGCAGATATCGGGTTTGAACCATTCCCCGCTTTGCGCAAACACGGCCGGGGCCGTTGCAAAATCCAGCACTCCGGACAACATCAAGCTGCCGGGCGTGTTGCCTGCACTTGCCTGGAACGGTGCCGCCGACACGCTCACTTCTTGTCGTCTTCCATCGATTCAAGAGCTTTTTCGCCCTGAGTTTCGAGGCGAGCGATCAAGGCATCGATATTGGTTTTCTGGATTTCAGCGGCAACCTGATTGCGATAATTGCTGATGTAGGAAATACCTTCGATGATTACGTCGTAGGCTTTCCATTCGCCATCTTTGGTTTTGCGGAACGCATAATCCACCGAAGCATTCTTGCCATCGTCGAGCGCGACCTGGGTCTGCACGATGGTGCGCTTGTCGTTGAGTTCGCCACGGAAAGCCAGCACCTTGACCCTGCCTTCGGTGTACTTGAGCAGGCCTTCGGCATAACGATGCGCGAGCGAGTTGTAGAACGCCTTGGCGAAGCGCGCGCGCTGTTCCGGCGTGGCCTTCGGCGCGTACTGGCCGAGCACGAGGATCGAGGCATAGTCGATATCGAAATGCGGCAGCAGCAAACGATCGATCGTCTTCAGCAGCTCCTCGCGATTCGCCTGCAACTCGGTACGACGCGCATCGAGGGTCTTGCTGAGATCGTCGACGAGCCCCGCCACAACCTGATCCGGCGGCGGCGACGCGGCACGTGCCGGCGCGATGGCGGCTAGCCCGAGGAAGAAGGAAAAAGCCAGAATTCGCAGCATGTGGATCTCCTGAAGTTTATTTGTTCGGTTGCGGCGCAGGTTTGTCTGCGGCAGATTTGTCGGCGCCATCGGCAGCGGGTTTCGGTGGCGCATCTTTTTTCGGTGTGTCGCTGCCTACCAGGAATTTGCCGATCAGCTCTTCGAGTTGCATCGCGTTCTGGGTCAGCACGAATTGGTCGCCTTCCTTGAGCATGTCCGGCGAGCCGCCGGGCTGGATGCCAACGTACTGGTCGCCCAATAAACCGCTGGTGAATATCGCGGCGGCGGAATCATCCGGGATCTGCACATAACGCTTGTCGATGCCGAGCGTGACCACCGCATCGAGCTTGTCCGGCGTGAGCGTGATCGCCTTGACCGAACCGATGCGCACACCCGCAATCTTCACCGGCGCGCGCAATTTCAGCTGGCCGATATTGGTGAAATGACCAACCACATTGTAGGTCGCGCCTTCGGTGTAGTTGGCCAGGCTGGTGGTTTGTGTCGCGAGAAAACCGAGCGCCGCAAAACCCAGCAGAATGAACAGCCCGGTGCCGAATTGAAAAGAGCGTTTCTGGCTCATGGGAATCTACTCACAGCAAAAATGCAGTCATCAGAAAGTCGATGGCGAGGATCGCGATCGAGGAAAACACCACCGTGCGCGTGGTCGCGTAGGCAACACCTTCGCTAGTCGCCGGTGTCGTGTAGCCTTGGTACACGGCGATCAGGGTCGAGACAATACCGAACGCAAACGCCTTCGCCACACCGTTCAAAATATCCTTGCCGAGCGCGACGCTATCGGTCATGTTCGACCAGAACGTACCGCTGTCGACGCCGAGCCAACTCACCGTCACGAGAAAGCCGCCGAGGATGCCCATCATGTTGAACACGCTGGCGAGCAGCGGCATCGAAATCACGCCCGCAAGAAAGCGCGGTGCGATCACGTACGACATCGGGTCGACTGCCATCATCTCCATCGCGGCGAGTTGATCGGTCGCGCGCATCAGGCCGATTTCGGCCGTGATCGAAGTACCTGCACGGCCGGCAAACAACAGCACGGTGATGACCGGCCCGAGTTCGCGGAACAACGACAACGCCAGCAAGGTGCTGACTTTTTCGGTCGCGCCAAACGTACTCAAGGCGTTGTAGCTTTGCAGGCCGAGCACCATGCCGACAAACAGGCCGCAGGTCATGATGATGACCAGACTCATCGCGCCGATGAAATAAATCTGCTGGATCAACAGGCGCGGTTTGAGCAACGAACGCGGCACCGCAGCCAAGATCGAAAACAGGAACAAGGTGCATGCGCCGATCTGCGCGATCGAATCACTCAGTGGGGCAAATCGTTGCGGCTTAACGTTCATCGCGCCGCTCCAGCTTTGCTCTTGGGCGCGGCCAGACCAAGATCTTCGGCATAATCCCGCGCCGGATAATGGAACGGCACCGGGCCATCGGATTCACCACCGAAAAACTGCCGCGTCCACGGCGAGGTATCGGCCATGAGTTCATCGACCGTACCGTGCGCGGCGACTTTGCCGCCGGCGATCAGATACACCAGATCAGCGATCTGCCGCACCGCGGCGAATTCGTGCGCGACCAAAACGCTAGTGATGCCGAGCGTTTGATTGAGCGTGCGGATCAGCTTCAACACCTGATTCAGCGCGATCGGATCGAGGCCGACAAAAGGCTCGTCGTAAAGAATCAGCATCGGATCGCGCACGATCGCGCGAGCGAGCGCCACTCTTCGCGCCATGCCGCCGGACAGTTCGCCCGGCGAGAGTTGCGCCGCGCCGCGCAGCCCCACCGCTTGCAGCTTGGTCAGCACTAGAGCATGGATCAATTCTTCAGGAAGTTTGGCGTGTTCACGCAATGGAAACGCAACGTTCTCGAATACGCTGAGGTCGGTCAGCAGCGCCGAATTCTGGAACAGATAACCGATCCGCTCGCGCAGCTTGAACAACGCATCGCGACTGAGCTTCGGCACGTTCTGGCCATCGATAAAAACATCGCCTGCATCCGGCAATAACTGGCCAGTGAGATGGCGCAGCAACGTGGTTTTACCGGTGCCGCTTGGGCCCATGATCGCGGTGATCTTGCCGCGCGGAATATCCAGGCTCACGCCATCGAATATCACCTTGCCACCGAGCACGGTGCGCAGATCGCGAACGCGCACCAGCGTATCGGCATCAGCTTTTGAAGCGGAGGATTCGACTACTGCCATGGTTGCGAAAAGAATGCCGGAAAAAGGAGAAATGTCAGCTTGCCGCAACGCTGCTGAAAAGCATGTGCAGATACGGCGCGCCCTACCTTAACCGAGCTGGTGCAGCATCACCAGCCTGCCTGTTCATGCCTCTTTCAGCAAATCGGCGATCAGCGCGGCATGACGTCGAGTCTGCTGGATGCGTCGCAGGCGTTGCGAGGTCACGATCGCGCGCAGATCGTTCAACGCGGTCTCGAAATCGTCGTTGACCACGAGATAATCGAACTCGGTGTGATGCAGCATTTCGGCGCGTGCCTCGCGCGTGCGCCGTGCGATTTCGGCCTCACTGTCCTGGCCGCGCAAATGCAATCGGCGCAACAGTTCTTCACGCGATGGCGGCAAGATGAAAATCGAGCTGCAGGTCATGCGCGCGCGCACTTGCTCGGCGCCTTGAAAGTCGATTTCGAGCAAGACATCGTGCCCGCTGGCGAGCTGCGCTTCGACCGCCGCACGCGACGTGCCATAACGATTGCCGAACACCACGGCATGTTCGAGAAAAGCATTCTGCCGCACCAGTTGCTCGAACTCGCTGCGGCTGCAGTAATGGTAATGCCGACCGTCGATTTCGCCCGGCCGCGGCGGCCGCGTGGTGTGCGAAATAGACAACGCGATATCCGGCTCGCGTTCGAGCAGCGCCTTGACCAGACTGGTTTTTCCGGCACCCGACGGTGCGGCAACGATGAACAGCGTTCCGGGCATGGCTATTCGATGTTCTGCACTTGTTCGCGGATTTGCTCGATCAACACTTTCAGCTCCACCGCGGATTGTGTGGTTCGTTGATCGACCGATTTCGAGCCGAGCGTATTCGCCTCGCGATTGAATTCCTGCATCATGAAATCCAGCCGTCGGCCGGAAGGTTCCTTGAGCTTGAGAATGCGGCGCGCTTCGGCGATGTGCGAACCGAGCCGATCGAGCTCTTCATCCACATCGAGTTTCTGCAACTGCATCACGAGTTCCTGCTCAAGCCGGCCCGGATCGAGCGGCTGCTTGATTTCAGCGATGCGTGTATCGAGCCGCGTGCGCGCCGCGGCCCGGATATCCGGCAACCACGTGCGTACGTCGGCGACGATACGTTCGACGCCGCTGAGGCGCTCATTGATGAATTCGGCAAGACGATCGCCTTCGCGCTGGCGGGTCGCGACCATGTCTTCGATCGCCTGATCGAGCAAGTCGAGCGTCGCCTGCTTGAGTCCGTCGCTGTCGATATCCTGCTGGATCAGCACGCCGGGCCAGTTCAACAATTCGGTGAAGCCCACTTTCAGCTCGGGCACATCCAGCGCGAGTTCGCGCGCGATTACGCTGAGCCGCGCGAGCAGCTCGCGATCAATCTTGAGTTCGGCCGCACCAGCCTGCAGCGGGCGAAAACGCAGGTTGACATCGATCTTGCCGCGCGTGAGTTTGGCCGCGATGCGTTCGCGCAACAGCGGTTCGAGCGCGCGCAATTCTTCCGGCAAGCGCGGGCTTACCTCCAGATAACGGTGATTGACCGAACGCAGCTCGAACGCCAGCGCACCAAACGGCGTGGCGCTTTCGGCGCTGGCAAAAGCAGTCATGCTGCGAATCATTTTAGCGTCCGTCAATAAAGGCAAGGCTGGCAATGGTAAACTCCGCGTCCATTTTCCCATAGCCTCTTCTTCGATGACCAATTTCTCCCGCCCCAGCGGTCGCGCACCGGATGCCCTGCGCCCGGTCACGATCGAACGTCACTACACGCGCCATGCCGAAGGTTCGGTGCTGGTCAGTTTTGGCGATACGCGCGTGCTGTGCACCGCCAGCGTCGAAGAAAAAGTGCCGGGTTTCCTGCGCGGCAAAGGCGAAGGCTGGATCACCGCCGAATATGGCATGTTGCCGCGCGCCACTGCGACGCGCACCCAGCGCGAAGCCGCGCGTGGCGGCCAAGGCGGGCGCACGATGGAAATCCAGCGCCTGATCGGGCGCTCGTTGCGCGCCTGCGTCGATCGCAATTTGCTCGGCGATCGCACCATCACGCTGGACTGCGATGTGCTGCAGGCCGATGGCGGCACACGCACCGCGGCAATCACCGGCGCGTACGTGGCGATGGTCGATGCGGTGGCTGGTTTGAAAGCGCGCAAACTCATCAGCAAGGATCCGATCTTCGGCGCGATCGCGGCGGTTTCGGTCGGTGTTTATCGTGGCGTGCCGGTGCTGGATCTCGATTATCCCGAGGATTCCGCCTGCGATACCGACATGAACGTGGTGATGAACGAAGGCGGCGGTTTCATCGAGCTGCAAGGCACCGCGGAAGGTCACGCGTTTCGACGCGATGAACTCGATGCCTTGCTCGCGCTCGCGGAAAAAGGCATGGTCGAACTATTCGCCAAACAACGCGAAGCACTCGCGCGCTAAAAAGTTTTGGGGTTGAATTCGTAAACGGATATTTGTAAAAAAACAGGGGCTAATCGTGACAACCGCAGACAACCGTATCGTGCTTGCCAGCAGCAATCCTGGCAAGCTCGCCGAGATTCGCGAACTGCTCGCGGATCTTCCGTACAACCTCGTGGCGCAGGCCGAACTCGGCATTACGGAAATTCCCGAAACCGGTTTCACTTTCGTCGAGAACGCGCTGCTCAAGGCGCGCAATGCATCGCGGCTTAGCGGACTGCCGGCGTTGTCCGACGATTCCGGTTTGCTGGTGGATGTATTGAACGGCGCACCTGGCCTCAAGTCCGCGCGGTATGCCGGCGAAAAAGCCACTCCGGCGAACAACAATGCCAAGCTGGTCGAAGCGCTCAAGGGCGTGCCGGCATTGCAACGCAGCGCGCAGTTTTATTGCGTGATCGTATTCCTGCGTCATGCGCGCGACCCGGCACCACTGATCTGCCAAGGCGTCTGGCACGGGCGCATTCTCGAAGAACCGCGCGGCACAGGCGGCTTCGGTTACGACTCGCTGTTCCTCGAACCCGGCCTCGAACAAACCGCGGCGGAAATGGAAGCGGCGATGAAAAATCTCGTCAGCCACCGCTCGCGTGCGCTGGCGGATTTGCGCAGCGGCCTGGCGCGGCGCTGAGCGTAGCGACCACGGCGAATGTTCACCCCGCCGCCGCTGGCGCTGTACATCCATATTCCGTGGTGCGTGCGCAAATGCCCGTACTGCGATTTCAATTCGCATAACGCGCCAGCGGCGATTCCGCAGCGCGAATACGTCGATGCACTGCTCGCCGATCTCGATCAGGATTTGGCGCTGGTCGCCGGGCGCGAAGTGGTCAGCATCTTTTTTGGCGGCGGCACGCCGAGCCTGTTTTCGGCGGAAAATATCGCACGCATTCTGGATGGCGTCGGCGCACGATTGGTGCTGCAACCGGGCCTGGAAATTACACTCGAAACCAATCCCGGCGCGGTCGAGCACGACAGCTTCGGCGGCTATCGCCGCGCTGGCGTGAATCGCATCAGTTTCGGCGTGCAGAGTTTCGACGATGCCGCGCTGAAACGCATCGGCCGCATCCACGATGCCGCACAAGCCGAAACCGCGATCAAGTCGGCGCAGGATGCAGGCATCAGCAACCTCAATCTGGATCTCATGTACGCGTTGCCCGAGCAGACGTTGGCGCAGGCGCTGCTGGATGTGGAAAAAGGGATTTTGTTGCAAACGCCGCATTTTTCACATTATCAACTCACCTTGGAACCGAACACCGTGTTCGCCGCCAAACCGCCGCCGCTACCCGACCACGACAGCGCGTGGGACATGCAGGAAGCCTGTCAGGCGCGCCTTGCCGAAGCGGGTTTCGCGCACTACGAAGTTTCGGCTTACGCCAAGCCCGAACAGGAATGCCGGCATAATCAAAACTACTGGCGCTTCGGCGATTACCTCGGCATCGGCGCGGGCGCGCACGGCAAGCTCAGCCAAGCCGATGGCGAAATCCGGCGACGCTGGAAGGTCAAACATCCGGTCGCTTATCTGCGTCACGCCGCCACGCCGCAGCGGCTTGGTGGCGACGATATCGTGGCCGCCGATCAGCTACCGTTCGAGTTCATGTTGAACGCGCTGCGTCTAACCGGTGGATTCGCGCTGAGCGAATTCACCGCACACACCGGCCTGCCGCTGACGACGATCCAAAGCCAGCTCGACGACGCCAGCACGCGCGGCTGGCTGACGGTCGAAAACGATTGGCTGCGCCCGACCGAACTCGGCCAGCGATTTCTCAACGACGTCATGCAATTATTTCTGCGGGAGTGAAAACCAT
Source organism: Pseudolysobacter antarcticus (assembly GCF_004168365.1). Lineage (GTDB taxonomy): Bacteria > Pseudomonadota > Gammaproteobacteria > Xanthomonadales > Rhodanobacteraceae > Pseudolysobacter > Pseudolysobacter antarcticus. The sequence continues at coordinate 633,576 of NZ_CP035704.1, read as the reverse complement.
GCTCGATTTCGTCAATCTCACCTGCCCGTATTGCGGCGAAAGTTTCGAGACACCGGTGGATTCGTCCGCCGGTTCGCAGCGTTATGTCGAAGATTGCGCAGTCTGTTGTCGACCAATCGAGGTGTTTGTTTCAGTCGATGATGCCGGTGAGCTTTTGGACGTCCAGACGTCTACCGATAACGAATAGCAGCCCTGCGCAGCGGTGCATGCGGTTGCGATGCTTGAGGCTTTGCCGATAACATCGCCGCCACGCGCGAGCGAGGTCGTCATGCCAGAAATCACGGAGGTATTTGAAGCAGTCGACGACAAGGGTGTCGTCGTCGACGTACTGTGGTCGGCAGCCTATGCAGAATTGAAAGCGCTCGCGCATCTGCGCATTCGCGATAGCGGATCGGTGCGCGTGATCGACACTACGGCGTTGGTGCACGAATCCTGGCTCAAACTTTCCTCCGCACGTTATTTGAAAGTCGACAATCGCTATCAATTCTTCTCCTATGCATCCAAGGTGATGCGCTCGGTGGTGGTGGATATAGCCAAGGAGCAGCAGCGGCTCAAGCGTGGCCACGGCGCATTGCATCTGGCGCTGGATCAGCTGGGGCTGGATGCGGCAGGACTGGCATCACTTGATGGCAGTGCAGATGCCGTCGACCATTGCGAGCCACTGGACGTGGACGAAGCATTGCGCGCGCTGGAGAAATTTGAGCCGCGATTAGCGCACATGACCGAGATGCGTTATTTCGGCGGCTTGAGCGAGAACGAGATCGGCGAGGTGCTCGGGATTTCGCCACGCACGGTACGGCGCGATTGGGAAAAGGCGCGCCTGCTGCTACGCGATCTGCTGGCCGGGTAGATGCGGGATGAAAGGGACATGATATCTGTCCGCTTCTGCGCACCGCTGTCGTTATTGTCAGCCGGGTTTCTTGAATAACCAATAACGATGAGCCTGCCATCCTGCCCATCCGAGCTATGGCCCGAATTTTCCCGCCTACTCGATATCGCACTGGAACTACCGCAGCTCGAACGCGCGAATTGGCTTGATCGACTGCCTGCCGAGCATGCGCAGGTATTGCCGTGGTTACGGCGCATTCTTCTCGGCTCCGCGCCGATGAAGGAAGATTTTCTGGACGCGCCACAGCTGCCTCAAGCGATGATTCCGGAAGAGTTCGGCCCCGGCGCGAATATCGGGCCGTATGCCGTGATCGGCGAGCTGGGTCGCGGCGGCATGGGTGCAGTGTATTGCGCGGAACGTATTGGTGGCGTGGCAGGTTTGCGCGTTGCCTTGAAGGTGATCAAACGCGGCATGGATACCGACGAGATTCTGCGTCGCTTCAGTCGCGAACGCGCGATTCTCGCCGCACTCAAGCATCCGAATATCACGCATCTGATCGATGGCGGAGTCACGCAAGCCGGGCGCGCGTGGTTCACGATGGAGCTTGTCGATGGCCTGCCGATCACACAATGGTGCGATCAACGGCAACTGACGATTGCCGCGCGTATCGAACTATTCCTGTCGGTATGCGCGGCAGTCCAGCATGCGCACCGCAACCTCGTCGTGCATCGCGATCTGAAACCGGGAAACATTCTGGTCACGAGCGAAGGTCAGGTCAAACTGCTGGATTTCGGTATCGCGAAATTGCTCGACGGCAGTAACGATAATGGTGAACAGACCCAATCACAAATCAAGTTGCTGACACCCGAATTTGCTGCGCCTGAGCAGCTGCACGGCGGAGTCATCACCACCGCCACCGACGTTTATCAACTCGGCCTGGTGCTGTATGAACTGCTTTGCGGTTATCGCGTCAAGGCACACGACATACGGGTACGATTGTCGGCGGCACCATTCCAGATCGATGCAAAAACCGCAGGCGGCACGATAGACGCCGACGCACTTGCGGCAGCACGCGGTTTACAAGCGGCGACTCTGCGCAAAACATTGTGCGGCGATCTTGAAAGCATTACGCACAAGGCCTTGAACGAGGAACCCGCACGGCGCTACGAAAGCGTCGGCGCACTGGCTGATGACTTGCGCCGTTATTTATTCGGACAGCCCGTGCGCGCTGTGGCTGATACGCGTCGCTACAAGATTGAAAAATTCCTGCGTCGGCATGCTGCGGCATCACTGCTCGTTGCAGTGCTCGTGATCGCATTGGTGGCAACTACCGTGGCGGCACTCATCATCGCTGCGCATGAGCGTGCCGAACGGCGCAGCGCCGAAACTGTTGCCGGATTTCTTGAAACACTGTTTCGCAACGCTGATCCACGCGTCACGCTGAAGCCCGAGACCGGCGCGGGGGAATTGCTACAATCTGGTGCAAAAATTGTGGGTGCACGCCCCGAGCTTGGTGTGCCGGTACAAGCGCGTTTGCTCGTCAGCATCGCCAGATCGATGCAGAGTCTGAGCATGCACCAACCCGCGCACAACACGTTTGCAGAGGCGCGTCTTTTACTCGATGTCGAGCACGATGATGAGCAAGTCGCCTATATTTCTGCGCTCGTTGCTTACAGCGATCTGGAGTCCGGTGAAGGTCAATACGCCGAGATCGAAAAGCAAAAAGCCGAGGCTTTGCTGCAGCGTCGGCAGATGTCGTCGTCAGCGGAGGGTCTTGCACATTTTGCTGCAGGTCTCGACGCGAATAATCTGTCGCAGAACGACGCCTGCGAAATCCACCTGCGTGCAGCAATGCAGTCGTCTGCGGCGTTAAACGCGGCTTACCCAGACATCCTCGCCGTATTGCTACTGGTGCGCGGGGAAAATCTCGCCGATAGCGGCGATCACCTCGCGGCAAGTCCGCTGCTGCACGATGCAGTAGAACAGTTTGCACATTTGTATGGCGCGGATCATCCAGAAACACTGCGCGCGCAACTGGGACTGGTCGAGAACGAGATGACGCTGGGACGGCTCGATTTTGAACCGATGATTCATCACGTGCTGGATCGATTCGACGCCACCCTCGGCAGCAATCATCGCGATACCCTGGTTGCAAAAAATCTGCTCGGTCGACTGTACCTCGCGCAAGGACGATCCGTGCTAGCGCTGGAGGTTTTTCAGGCGCTGCTGGCGCCGAGTGAGTCGGTATACGGCAACTCCGGCTACAACATGGCGATCAATTACGTGAATGTCGGTCTGACTGCGCTACGCCTTGGGCAAACTGGCCTGGCACGCGAGTATCTGCAGCGCACGCTGGCGGCGGTCAAGAACGCCCCATCTGACTTGCCACCGATCATGGCCGACCATGCGCGAGCAGGCTTGGCGTTGATCGACTGTAACGAACAGCCGAAAGCGGCGGCACTGGCAGCGCTGGATGAAATCGAGTCACGCTGGCACAACGACAAGACGGAACATGGTTTGTTCGCCCTATTACGCGATCAATGCCGAATGTCGCTGGGACAAGTTGATAGCCTACGCACGGAATTGCCGGCACTGATTGCCGAACTGCGTGGCCACTATGGCGGCAAGGACAGTGATACGCACATCGCCGAGGCATTGTTAGAGCGTGCCAGCGTCTCGCCTTAGATACCTTGACGCGCGCCTCGCGCACTGACCAAACTGATGCAAAGCGATTCAGGTCATTTGACCACGTGCGCATAAAATCGCACCTCATGCTGCGCCCACGCCGCAGGATGCCCGGCGAAGCCGCGCTGCAAAGTCGTATCGCGATAATTGGTGCCACCCGCCTGGGTGATTTCGGGACCTTCGGCACGAATCGCCATCGCCGATTTATCACTCGGGCGCACGATCGCGATATGGCCCGGTTTGTCGTCATGATGATTCTTGTAGGCGGCGACAACGAGGTCGCCACGATTGGCGTGCGCCTGCGCCTCGACCGCGTCGCGCACGGGCAACCAGCCCTGTCGCGCGCCCTGGTTTTCGAGCCAGTCGAATTGCGCATTGGCGAGCAGGATCTGCCCGTGTTCCGGCGGGCGCAAAATATATATTCCTACCTTTTTCGCCGCAGCGGCAACAAAGGCACTGCAATGCGTGTGCTTGCCGGGCGTCTTTTCGGGTTTGCCGTCAGGCTCGCCGGATTCCCAGTGCACATGCTCGCCCGCAGGCCAGCGTTGCTCGACATTGAGCGCGTCGATGCTGGCGATCAGTGCGCGCGCTGGCGCGCTGATCGGGTCGGCGTAAGCGAAGCCATGACCTGCGATGAGCGTGATTATCGCCAAGCAGAAAAACAGCGGTTTCATGCAGAACTTCCTCCAATGAAGATGTGGCAATTTCTTGCGTTGCGATGCCTACCATGATCGCTGCGCAGCACTCTCGCAAGCCAATTCGCAGCAACGCAGACACGCGCTGCGATCATCGTGATCAACGCGGTTCGAGCGGCAATCTAGACACGCAGTCGCCTGCGCCACGCAACCGCCGCCATGCCAAGCAGAGCGACCCCCAGCAATACCAGCATCCATTGCGACAACACTGGCACGTTAATCGGCGCGCTTGGCGCAGGTGCGACCGAGAATACGGCCGTGATCGCGCAGTCGGCAATGGCCGCGGCCGTGGTGTAGCTATTTCCATTCAAGGTGCCGCCGCAACCGCTGACGCTGGTTATCCGGTATCCGAAAGTCGGCGATACGATGACTATTGCGCTCGCACCGCTGTCAACGAGTTGGCTTGCCGGGCTGATGGTGCCGCCGCTTGTTGTGGTCGCACTCACAGTCCAGGTCTTGATCGTCGCCGAGCATGTTGCCGTTGTTCCGCCGCTCGCGCTGGCGCAGGTCCAGCTCCACGGATGGCCGGCGCCGCTGACTGCACTGGGTATGCCAGCGCTGCACAAGTGGGTCGGCGCGATAGGCAATGTCTGGCCATTATCCGCACCGCAGGCGCCATTGACGGGGGTCACGTCGCCTTGAAATTCGAACGCACCGATATCGCTGGGGATGTTGACGAAGCGTGCAAAGCCCGAGCCGCGTTGGTCGTTGACAATCAACGTATCGGGGATTGGGGTGGTAATGGTGCCCGCATCGATCAGGCACGATCCCGGCAGCAAGGCATGCGTTTGCGTACCGCCACCGTTGTTGGCGAGCGGCGCAAGTCCGGGCGTGGCACAGCCTAGAATCAGCAGGCCATTATCCAGATCGTTATGCGCTACCGTGCTGAACGTGCCGATCCAGTTGTGATCACCGCCCACCGTAGTGCTGAAGCTGGTATCGAAGTCGTGGGTGGTGGAGCCGTCACCGTTGCCGACAATAACCGTGTTGCTAAGGCTGCTAGTACCGCCGACGCCAAGATACCAGCCAGTTCCCTTGTTCGCGGTGATCGTCACCCAAGTAGCTTGCAATGCCGTGGTATCGATACCCGAGCCAGAACCGGTGAATGCCGAGTTGCCACTGACGGTGGAATTGACAATGTTCACCGGGCTGCCGCTGATGCCGCCACCGCCACCGAAACCGGCGCATGAATTGCCGCTAATCGTGCTGCCGTAGATGGTCAGCGAACTGCCGCAAATGCCGGCACAACTGAACGTGCCCGTGTTGTTGCTGACCGTGCTGGTATTCATGCTCAGCGACGTATACGCATAGACCCCGCCGCCATTGGTCGCGGTATTGCCACTGATCGCGCTGTCGTTGATCGTGAGGAAATCCGAGGTGATACCGCCGCCATTGCCATTGAACAATCCGTCCACATTGCCGTTGCCGATCGCAAGTCCCGACAACGTGAGCTTGAGTTTCGAGCCGGGCACCATGCCGCAATCGTAGATCGAGGCGCCGACCACACCGAAATGCGTGGCTGCACTCGCGCTGCGCTGGATCGTGACTTTGGCGATACCGCTGCCGGCCACTGGCGCCGCGTCGATGCTGAGGTCTTCGCTGATGGCAAGCCCATAAATACAGTTTGCACTGACGCTGCCTGCCGGTGGTGTCATCGGCGTATCCAGCACAATACTGCTGATGCCAGCGGCGAACTGGATGGTGTCCAGACCTGCGCTGCCGGCAGCGCAACCATTCACAGCCGCATTCGTATTGGCTGCCGTTACCGCATCCTGAATTGTGCATTTGCCCGCAACACTGCCTGAGCTCGCATCATCAACGTTGATCGTGTTGGCGTGTAACGGCGGGTTGGCCGAGAGTGCTGCAATAACGAAAACCAGACGACGCAGACTTGCGCATCCGCGACGAAAATGCAGATTCGACGAACTGAAACGTACCAGAAAATGTGTCATGCAAGACCTTCGAAGAATGTGGGTTCGAGGTCAAGAACGACATTCCCGCGCGAAATGGGACACGCCGATTCGCAGCTTGACGCACACGACTTTTATTCAGATAAGTCGCACATATTCGAGATAGCCTCAGTCGGACAGCAGCGCCATATCAAAGATGGCGGGCTTTTGGACGTCCAGACGTCTATCGGCAATAAATAATTCGCGCGCCACTTGCGTTGCATGACCCGCGCGCCTAGACTGCGCGCCGCTACAGGTGCCCAGGCTTATCGCATAGCCAATGGGTGAAACGGGAAGTCGGTGCGGATCACACGATCCAATGCCGACGCTGCCCCCGCAACGGTAAGCAAGTCAAACCCGATCAACTGCCACTGCACGCAAGTGTGGGAAGGCGATAGGGTCGGCATCGCACGATGCCGCTTGCGAGCCCGGAGACCGGCCTGTGGACTGTGCGGCGCGATCTCGTGCCGCATTCGCTCAAGGCGTTGCGGCGGGCAACGGACGGGCAGTCGCGTGCCGTTTGGCGTTGCTGTGTGTCCAGTCTCCGTGCGCCTTGCATCAATCTGCGGGTGTGCAATCCAGGAGGCTCCATGTACCGTTCTTCTCCGCTTTTTCTCGCCATCGTGCTGGGCTTGTCGTCCGCTAGCGCCTTGGCCGATACGCCGATCCAATCCGGGCCGAACCAGCCCGAAGTCGAAGTGACCGCATCGCGTGTCAGCCAAACCGTCGATCAGAGTCTGGCCAGCGTCAGCGTGATCACACGCGCCGAGATCGAGCGCAGCGGTGCGCAGGATTTCACCGAACTGTTGCGACTGACGCCCGGCGTGGATTTCGCGCGCACCGGTGGGCCGGGTTCAGCTACCAGCGTGTTCTTGCGCGGCACCAATTCCAATCACGTGCTCGTATTGATCGATGGTGTGCGGGTCGCCTCGGTCGGCACCGGCGGTTACGACTTCGCGCAGCTGCCGCTGGATGCCGTGGAGCGCGTCGAAATCGTGCGTGGCCCGCGCGCCAGCTATTGGGGTTCGGATGCGATTGGCGGCGTGATCCAGATTTTCACGCGCAAGCTCGATGCCGCCCACCTCGCTGCGGGTATCGGCAGCTACGGCACGTCCGAAGGATCCGCCGGCTACGGCAACTGGAACGGAGCGGAAGGTTTCAGCGTGCAGGTCGGCGCGCGCCATGTGCGTGGTTTCTCGGCGCAGAATGCGTTGGGCTACTCCTACAATCCCGATGATGACGGTTTGCAGAATCACAATATCGCCGCGCGCGGCGCGATCGCGCTGGGTTCACAAACCTTGTCCGGCTCGTTGCTGAGCAGCGAAAGCAGTGTCGATTTCGACAACAATCCCGGTGTCGATGAAGGCCACAGCAAGATGCGCAACCAGTCGGTCGGCATCAATCTGGAAGGCCCGCTTGCGGAAGGCTGGCAACAGCGCCTGAGTTTCGGTGCCGAGCGCGATCGCCTCGATACGCCGGCCTATTTCAGCCTGTTCAGCACGCGCCGCGAGAGCCTGACGTGGCAGAACGATTTCACCCTGTCATCGACGCAGCATCTCGTCGCCGGCCTGGACTTCGTGCACGAGCATGGCGTGAGCACCGACACCTACGCCAACGTGCCGCAATACCAAGGCACGCACGACAACAGCGCGGTGTTTGGCGGTTGGCGCGCGGTGTATGGCGTGATCGATACCGAGATCTCCGGCCGTTACGATCACAACAACGAATTCGGCAACGCGTTCACCGGATCGGTCGCGGCCGGATGGCAACTCAGCGACGCCGCACGTTTGGTGGGCAGCTTTGGTCAGGGCTTTCGCGGACCGAATTTGAACGAGCAGTTCTCGCCTGGTTACGGCGGTTATTACGCCGGCAATCCGGACCTGCGCCCCGAACGTTCGCACAGCGCCGAGCTCGGTCTGGAATATCGCCTGGACACGGCCAACAAGCTCAGCGCGCGGATCTTTTCCACGCGTGTGAATGGCCTGATCGATTTCAGCGGCGGCAGCATGTACCAGGCGATCAATATCAACCGTGCCGCGATCGACGGTCTCGAACTCGAACACGCCTGGCATGCCGACGTGTGGAGCATGACCAACACCGCGACTTGGCAAGATCCGCGCAACGAAGACAACGATGCGCAACTGCTGCGCCGGCCGAAGTTCAAGCTGACCTCGTTGACCGAACGCAGTTTCGGTGAGCGCACCAGCGCCGGTATCGAGCTGGCGTGGAGTGGCAAAAGTCAGGATGTAGGTAACACTACGCTCGGCAGTTATGCCTTGGTCAACCTGCGCGCGAGTTATGCGCTGACACCGTCGTGGAAGCTCACGGCACGTGTGGAAAACCTGCTGGATCGCGATTACGCGCTCGCCTACGGTTTCAATACGCCGGGCCGTTCGGGCTTTCTCGACATCGTCTGGCAGCCGCGCTAACAAAAGTTGCGAGCTGCGCCGAACAGCGCAGCTCGCCGCCGGTGTGAGCTACAAGAGCACGAATCGGTTGAGCCACATCAGGTTTTTTCCATGCTTTCATTCGGTAAAGACGCTGTACCCGCCAAGGCGCTGGCTATAGACTAAGCGTTGGACAGGGGAACTGGTCACGTTTATGAGTCGGTTGGATGCCAATCATCGCCGGACGCCGGCGGCTGCAATTCGTCTCGGCACGCGCAGCGATTTGCCCGCGCGCGTACTGACGCATCTGCAAAGTATTCTCGAGCTGTGCCGCAGTACGTTCACGCCGTTGCTGGACAAGGTACTCAACGAGTGCGAGCAGCAGCTTTTCCATATCGCGGAAAAAAGCGTGCACAGCCACCAGCAGGAACACGCGCTGGAAGGCCTGCGTGAAATCAAGCGCAAGCGCGCTGACATGACGCCGGTGATGATCCAGATGATCGAGGATTCGCTGGCACGATTCGACCGCTCCAGCAGCGCGCCGACCGATGCGGAAAATGTTCGCGGCAGCCGTATTAAGCCCGAACTCAGCCTGGTCGAAAACAGCGAGCTGGAACCATCGCTGGCGTTGCAGGAAATCGAAGCGCGCCACGCCATTCGCCACAGCCAGCAACTGCATGCGCTTGGTTATCGTTTTGGCGTGCTGGCGGCATCGGCGGCTTTTGATACGGAATCCCTGCCGATCGGCCCGGCGAACCTCTGCACGGCGTTGCGCACGTGTTGTGCGGGCATGAATCTGACCACCGATTACCGCGTGATGCTGTATCGCACCTTCGATCATTTTGCGTTGGGCGAGATCGATGTTTTGTATCGCCTGGTTAATCAGACCCTCGCGAAAAACGGCATCCTGCCGCACCTGCGCATCAGCCCGCAGATGCCGCGTGCGCTTGCTGGTCATAGTGGCAGCGCAGCGGCTACGACTGCGGCCGTCGACGAACCGATCCAGTCTCAAGCGGCGGCAATACCAGCAACGGAAAACTCCGCCGCTGCGAATGCTCCCGCTGCAGCCGCAGCGGCGCCGAATGAAGCAGTTGCCAGAGCAGCAAATAATCCGCCCGCTTCCAGCACCGAAGGCGACCTGCTCGCCTCGGTACGCGAACTGCTCGCCAGCCGTCGTGTGCCCGCGCGTTCACAGCCCGCACGCGCCGATGGCAGGGCGGTGCCGATCATCAGTCTCGACGATCTGCAAACCGCCTTGCTCGGACCGCAAGCCGATTTCTCGCAGGCGTCCAGCGCTCAGGATGCCGGCACGAATCGCAACTTCGGACCGCGTCCGACGACCAGTATCCCGAAAACCGCCGACCAGATCCGTCACGCGATGCAGCGTCGATCGCACCAGATCGATCCCTATGCGCCGCTGCCGCAACTCACGCCCGAACACACCGATACCATCGACCTGATCGACTTGCTGATGCAGCAGGTCAAACAGACGTTGCCGCGGCATGTGAACGCACTGGGATTAATCGACCAGTTGCACGCGCCGATGTTGCGTGTGGCATTGAGCGATGAAGGATTTTTCACCCAACGCGAACATCCGGCACGTCAATTGCTGAATACCTTGGTCGATGCGAGCCTGCATTGGCGCGACGAAAACGGCGTCGATCCCGATCCGTTGCTCGCGGAAAAAATCCAGTGGGTGCTGCAGCATCTGAATGCGGAAGCGCGACCAACACCGGAATTCCTCAATCAACTGCACGAAGACATCACGCGGGATTTGCAGACGCTGGAGCGCAAGGCCGAGATCGCCGAACGTCGCGCCATCGATGCGAGCCAAGGCCACGAACGTGTCGAAAGTGCGCGCTATCTCGCCACCGCGGCGATCGCCGAACGCATTGCGCGGCATGCCTCCCCGCCAAAACTGTTGCTGACTTTGCTGGAGCAACCGTGGACCGATGCGCTGACCCTGACCTTGCTGCGCCAGGGCAAGGACAGCGAGGAATATGCGCGGCGCCTGACCATCGCCGAAAGCCTGCTCGACAGCACGATTCCCGGCGCGCCGCCGCCGCCGACGGAAATGCGCGCGGAAATCGAATCGGGCTTGAGTCAGGTCGGCATGTACGCCGAAGATATCCAGGCGATCAGCGCGCGTCTGTTCACCCACCGCAGCACCACGTCGGTCGATGGAATCGAGACTGCAACGGCGAGCGCGCTAACCGAAAAACTCGAAGTCGCGGCGCAATCGATCAAGAAAGGTGTCACCACAAAACCGGTTGTGGCAGAAGCAGCCGAAGCCAAAGTCGCCGTTGCGCCGCTCAACGCGATCGAGCGCCAGATTCTGAGTCATCTGAAAACGCTGCCGTTCGGCACGTGGTTCGATTTTGTCACCAACCAGCAAGGCGATACGGTGCGGCGCAAACTGGCGTGGTATTCCACGCTCAGCGGCAACTGCCTGTTCGTCAACGCGCGCGGTGTGCGTATAAGCGAACGCAGCTTCGAACAAGTGGCACGCGATATGGCGAGCGACCAGATTCGCTTGTTCCGTCCGCCGCGTGAATCACTGATCGACCGCGCATTGAAATCGGTCTGGGATACGCTGCGCCAGCTCGGCGGTCGCAAGACGCCAACTCCGCCGCGCCCGCCCGCTTGATTGATGCAGCCCTGATCGATGCAACAACTTTCAGCCTGCCTCGCGTTATATCAACCGCAGCCCGACACCGGAATCATCATGCGAAACGATAATGGCAATGTTGCAAAAAACAAACGTCGCAGTGACCGCCGCAAGGTGACGGTCGCCATCCCGGTGACCAACGCGCTGACTGGCAGAATCGCCGGTCAACTCGTGAACGTTTCAGTCGATGGCCTCATGCTGGTTTCCTCACAAGCAGTCGCCGATGACAGCCTGCATCAATTCGATTTCACCCTGCCCGGCATGCGTGGCACAGGGCGACGCATGCAGGTCGGCGTGCACGAACAGTGGAGCGAATCGGCGAGCACGCCGGGGCAATTCTGGCTCGGCTTCAATATCATCGATATCAGCCCGGACGACGAGGTCGCACTCGATGCATGGGTACACGATTCGGCGGCATCGGGCGCGCTGATCTAGAACACGCTGAATCCCGCCGCCGCACTAACACAGCGGCAATCCGTTTGGTCGAAAACCACTGATATCGCGTATTTGACAGCCTGACAGGTCGCGGCTGTTTACGGCACAATGCGGCATCCTCGCGATCCGGATTCCGCCCATGCAAACTCAACTCGCCTCGTTGTATCCCTACCATATCGCCACGCTCAAGCAGCGCGCCGATGCCGCGCTCGCCGCTGGCGGATTCGATCACCTGCTGATTTCCAGCGGCGCGCAGCATTACCAGTTTCTCGACGACATGCCGTATCCGTACCAGGTCAGCGCGCAATTCAAGGCGTGGCTGCCGGTGACGCGCGCGCCGTATTCGTGGCTGGTGTATACGCCGGGCGCGAAGCCGAAACTGATCTATCTGCAACCGCACGATTATTGGCATGTCGTGCCCGAAGCACCGAGTGGTTATTGGGCCGAACATTTCGATATCGAGATCATTCGCGATGGTCGTGATGCGATTGCGCTGCTGCCGAAAAATATCGCACGTTGCGCAATCATCGCCGAGCCGCAGGCCACGCTCGGCGACTACGTGCCAAACAATCCCGAAGCAGTGGTCAACTACCTGCACTACCAGCGCGCCTACAAGACCGATTACGAACTCGTGATGCTGCGCGTGGCGAGCAAACTCGGCGCGCGCGCGCATCGTGCGGCGGAGGCGGCATTCCATCAGGGCAAATCCGAATACGATATCCAACTCGCTTATCTCGCCGCCGCGCATCAGGGCGAAAACGAACTGCCGTATGGCAATATCGTCTGCATCAACGAACACGGTGCGATCCTGCATTACACCGATCAGCAGCGTTTTCCACCCGCGCAGATTCATTCGTTCCTGATCGATGCCGGCGCGAGTTTTCACGGTTATGCCAGCGACATCACGCGCACTTATGCAGCACCACACGCGAGCGAATTCCAGCAGTTGATCGATGCCGTGGATACGGCGCAGCTCGACTTCTGCGCCAAGGTACGCGCCCGCCAGAGTTATCCCGATTTGCATATCCATGCGCATCATGTGCTCGCCGAAATTTTGCGTCAGCAGGGTTTCATCCGCATGAGCGCGGAGAGTGCGGTGGAGTCCGGAGTTTCGAGTGCATTTTTCCCGCACGGCCTCGGCCATTTCATCGGCTTGCAGGTGCACGACGTCGGCGGATTCCAGAAAAATATCGCCGGCGACACGATCGCCAAACCGGCGGCGCATCCGTATCTGCGACTGACGCGCACGCTGGAGCCGCGGCAAGTGGTGACGATCGAACCTGGCATCTATTTCATCGACATGCTGCTGGCCAAACTCAAAGACGGCGCGCATAGCAACGACATTGTCTGGAGCAAGGTCGATGCATTCCGGCGTTACGGCGGCGTGCGCATCGAAGACGATGTGGTCTGTACCGAATCGGCGCCGGAAAATCTCACGCGTGATGCGTTCGCCGCGACGCAAACCACGATCGCAGAAAGCGCAATCGGTGGCGGCTGACAATATTGCATGGCGCACTGATATATCGATCGAAATCAGATCTACGAACCTGCCTGCGACAACATACCGCAGGCGGGTATTGCGCACGGCCCAGCGCGTTGGCGTAGCATGACTCCGTGAATCCGTCGCAGACTCAATCGCAATTGCCACACAGGCTGCCGGATACGCCGCGCTCGTGGTTTCGCTCCAGCGCCGGACGACTTTATTTTTCGCGACTGGCAACAATCATCGTGCTCAAGCTCGTGCTGCTGGTCGGTTTGTATTACGCCTTTCTGAAACCCGCGGTGCGCCCCGATGCCAGCGCCGCAGCGATCCAGCATTTACTGCTCGATCCGGCGCCGCCACCAACTCACTGATCGCTCGCAACAGCACTGCGACATTCCACCGCACACATTAGTTCGCACAACGGCGTATGGTGGTCGGCGTGTCGAAGAACCCATCTTTTGTATGACGCCCGTGTTGGCGCTCGAAGTCGCTTCGCTGCGTGACTCGCGTACACGGTGCATGACTGCCTATTTTTTCTTCGCTAGCGGTGATCCCAATGATCGATGCTGATGTCGTTACGCTGTCGCGGCTGCAATTCGCGCTGACCGCGCTGTATCACTTCCTGTTCGTGCCGCTCACGCTCGGCCTGTCGTGGATTCTCGCGATCATGGAAAGCGTGTACGTGATGACCGGGCGCGACGTGTGGAAGCGCATGGTGCAATTCTGGGGCATCCTGTTTGGCATCAACTTTGCGATGGGCGTGGCTACCGGCGTCACGATGGAATTCCAGTTCGGCACCAACTGGGCGTATTACGCGCATTACGTCGGCGACATCTTCGGCGCACCGCTCGCAATCGAAGGCATGATGGCGTTTTTTCTCGAAGCCACGTTTGTCGGGCTGTTCTTTTTCGGCTGGGAAAAACTCTCGCGCGTGCAGCACATGAGCTGCACGTGGATCCTCGCGCTCGGCACCAATCTGTCGGCATTGTGGATCTTGATCGCGAATGCGTGGATGCAGAATCCGGTCGGCGCGGAGTTCAATCTCGCGACGATGCGCATGGAAGTCACCTCGCTCAAGGAAGTGTTTTTCAATCCGGTTGCGCAATCGAAATTTGTGCACACCGTAAGCGCGGGTTACGTGATCGGCTCGATGTTCGTGCTCTCGATCAGCGCGTGGTATCTGCTGCGCGGGCGCAATATCGATTTCGCGAAACGCTCGATGACGGTGGCGGCGAGTTTCGGCTTGGCCTCGGCATTGTCGGTGGTCGTGCTCGGTGATGAATCGGGCTACACCGTTTCGGAAAACCAGAAAATGAAACTCGCCGCGATCGAGGCGATGTGGGAAACCGAACCCGCGCCGGCTTCGTTCACGTTGTTCGGATTACCCGACATGGCGACGCGCACCACGCATGCGGCGATCCAGATTCCGTGGGTCATGGGGATCATCGGCACGCGCTCGTTCGATACCGTGTTGCCGGGCATCAATGATCTGGTCAAACGCGCCGAGGTGCGCATCAACGATGGCGTGATCGCGTATTCGGCGATGCAAACACTACGCAAGAATCCCGACGATGCCGCCGCCCATGCCGCGTTCGATGCGCACAAGGGCGATCTCGGTTATGCGCTGCTGCTGAAAAAATTCATCGACGATCCGGCCAAGGCAACACCACAACAAATCACCGCCGCGGCCGACAGCACGATCCCAAATGTGCCGGTGATTTTCTGGTCGTTCCGCATCATGGTCGGACTGGGCATCTATTTCATCGGCCTGTTCGCGCTATCGTTCTGGCTGGCTTCGAAACGGCAGCTGCAGAAACATCGCTGGTATCTGCGACTGGCGTTCTACAGCTTGCCGCTGCCGTGGATTTCCACTGAACTCGGCTGGATCGTCGCCGAATATGGGCGCCAGCCGTGGGCGATCGAAGGCGTGCTGCCAACCGCGCTCGGCGTGTCCTCGGTCAGCGCCGGACAAGTACTCACGAGCCTGATCGGCTTCGTGGTTTTCTACACCACGCTCGCGGTTGTCGATGTCGTGCTGATGCTGAAATACGCGCGCAGCGGTCCAGATGGACTAGGAATGTGGAACGACGATGAACCACGTTCATCCGCGCCGATCACCGCGTATTAATTCGCCGGAGAGAGAACATGTTCGATTATGAAACCCTGCGTGTGATCTGGTGGTTGCTGCTCGGCATTCTGCTGGTCGGTTTTGCGGTGATGGATGGTTTCGATCTCGGCGTCGCAGCACTGCTGCGCGTGCTCACGCATAACGACGACGAACGGCGCGCGCTGCTCGAAACGGTCGAGCCGGTCTGGGAGGGCAATCAGGTCTGGTTCGTGCTCGGCGGCGGCGCGGCGTTCGCAGCGTGGCCGATGGTGTATGCGGTTTCGTTCTCGGGTTTGTATCTCGCGATCATGCTGTTGCTCGCGGCGTTTATCCTGCGTCCGGTCGGTTTCGGTTTTCGCAACAAGATGCCGGATGCACGCTGGCGCAATCTGTGGGACTGGGTCATCACCTTCAGCGGTGTGGTCATTCCGCTGGTATGTGGCGTCGCCTTCGGCAATCTGTTTCTCGGCCTGCCGTTCCAGTTGGACGACAGCATGCGCATGACTTACAGCGGCAGCTTTTTCGCGTTGTTCACGCCGTTCGCGTTGTGGTGTGGACTGGTCAGCGTGACCTTGCTGCTGATGCACGGCGCAACCTATGCCGCGCTCAAGGCCGATGAATTGATCGCGGCTCGCGCGCGTCGCACCGCACAGCTTCTTGCGCTGGTATTTCTTGCGCTGTATGTGATCGCTGGAATCTGGCTCGCGATCGGCGTGCCGGGTTATGCGATCACCTCAACGGCGGCGCATGCAGGTGTCTCGAATCCGTTGCTCAAACAGGTAGCGATGCAGGGTTCGTGGTTTGCCAGTCATGCGCTGCATCCGGTGTTCTGGCTTGCGCCGATCGCGGCAATTGGCGCAACACTCGCATTGCTCGCACTGCTCGCCAAACATCGTTACGGCAGCGCGTTCATCGCCAGCGGCGTGGTTGTCGCGGGCACGATTTTCAGCGCGGGTTGCGCGCTGTTTCCGTTCCTGATTCCATCCAGCACCGATCCGCGCAGCAGCCTGACGGTGTGGGACGCCTCCTCCAGCCAAGCCACATTGTCGAACATGCTGATCTGCGTGGTGCTGTTGTTGCCGATCGTGCTGGCTTACACAACCTGGGTCTATCGCGTCCTGCGCGGGCGCGTGACGCTTGCGCATATTCGCGCCTCGCATTCGATTCAGTAAATATCCCCCGGCAAAGCCGGGGGCTTTATTGTGTGAGCCGCTCAAAGCGGCTAATCGGGGGCGCTAACGCGTCCCCAGTTTCAGTGGCACCTTGTGGTGCCGGTTAACGCCACAGATTCAACTGTTCCAGTCGGCGATCTTCATGCTCCTAGTTCTGTATGTACGCTCGTATCTGCGCTTCGTCTCGACCCACCGTTGATACGAAGTACCCTCGAGCCCAGAAATGTTGCCCCGTGAAATTTCGTTTCCGCTCGCCATACGTCCGCGCCAGATGGATCGCGCTCTTGCCTTTGATATACCCCACCACTTGCGACACCGCATACTTCGGCGGTATCGCAATCAGCATGTGCACGTGATCTGACATCAAATGCCCTTCTTCTATTCGGCTCTCGCGTTGCCCTGCCAACTGACGGAACACCTCCCCCAGATGCCGACGCAAATCTCCATACAAACTCTTCCTGCGAAACTTCGGTATAAACACGATATGGTATTTGCACTCCCATTTCGTGTGACTTAGGCTTTCGTACTCGTCCATCGGGATTCTCCGTTCATGTGCTTGGCGGCTCACGAACGGAGTTTCTTCGATGGACTCCCGGAATTGTCAAACTGTTACTGCCACCCCGGCATAGCCGGGGGATCTCCCTTATTGGTTTAGGAGTTGCGCTCATGTGGTATTTCACCTGGATCCTCGGTATCGGCCTCGCCTGCGCTTTCGCGATCCTCAATGCGATGTGGTACGAAGTGCACTCGCGCGATCAGGCCGCAGTTACGCCGATAAAACCCGCCGACCAAGCCTGAAGCCAGTCTCAGCCTCGGATTGCTGACCCGCTGCGCAGCCTTTCGCAGCGATTTCAGGCATGATGGCGGCTGCAAGAGTGTGTCATCAGGGGATTTTGCAATGTTTTTTCGTATCACCACGTTGCTGGCTGGTCTGGCCGCGACGTTCGCGGCGCACGCCGTGGAACCGGATTTTGCGTATTTTTTTGACAAGCATCCGAGCCAGATTCGTCATGTCGTTTCATGCGGAAACTGGCACCACGAGAACCTGCATGGGTTTTTCCGCATCGTCGAAGCGTATCAATTCGCGCAGTCGTATCTGTACGTGCAATGGATGAGCAATTACGATTTCCAGACCTCGGAAACCCACGCCATCGACACCGCTGCGCTCGCAGAAATCAATGCCGACCACGCCGAAATCACGCTCTCTGAAATTGCCTGCACGAGCACGCCCGGCAGCACACGTATCACCGCCAAGGCGAATTTTGCGCACGAGGACAAGTGGTATCGCATGCAGCTCGATCTCGGCCAGCAACCCGGCAAAAACACGCTCGAATTTGTCCGCTTGCCCAACACGCCCGACAAGAAACCTTGATACATTGCTGCACTCATGCATCACATCGCATGCAGTAATTCGGTGCCAGGAATTGGCCGGCCTGGCGAGCAGATGCGCCTTGAATATTCACTCACGACCTCATGACTGAACCTCAAACCGAATCTGCCGCCGCAGCACACGAGCCCGCCACACGCGGCCTGCTCGCGCGTTTGCGCTGGATGGTACCGTGCGGGTTTCTCGTGCTCACGGCGTGGCTGGTGTGGCACGAATTCGACAGCTTCGATCGCGTCAACATGCAGAGCACCTTGCTCGCGGTGCCGACGCTGCCTGCACTCGGCATCGCCGCGCTCGCGCTGTTCGGCGTCACCATCACCGGCCTGGTCGATCTGCTGATCGCGCGCTGGCTCGGCCTGAAAATATCCACGCGAGAAGTCATGCGTCTGGCTTTTGTCGCAAACAGTATGGCGAATACGCTGAACCTCTCCGGCGCGGTCGGCTCGGGCGTGCGCCTGCTCGGCTTGAACTCGTTGCGCATCGACCTCAGCCGCACTGCGGCACTGATCGGCATGCAGGTGCTCACGCTCTGGCTGGGTCTCAGCCTGATGGTCATCATCACTTTGGCCACCAGTTATCTGCCGATCACCGGCAGCGAATTCCAGCGTTTGATCGCGATCATCGTGCTGACCGGTGTCGCGCTGTATCTGCCGCTGTATTTTTTCCTGACCACGCGCCGCACCCTCATGCGTTGGCTACCGAACGACCAGGCCCTGCCATCGCTGCGGTTGAAAATCCAGCTCACGTTGGTGTCATTTATCGACTGGCTGCTCGCCGCCGCGGTGTTGTACGCGTGTTTGTATCTGTGCGATGCGCACGTCAAACCCGGCCTGCTGTTGAGTGCGTTCACTGGCGCCGCGGTGCTCGGTCTGGCGAGCATGATTCCGGGCGGGCTCGGCGTGTTCGATGGCCTGATGCTGGTCGCGCTGAGCGAAGCTGGTTACGACCAGCCATCGGTGTTGTCGGGCTTGATCCTGTTCCGCATCGCCTATTACCTGTTGCCGCTGCTGTGCGGTTTGTACCTCGGCTCGGGCATGCTGGCGCGGCGTATTCCGGGGCTGTCACGGCTCGCCGAGCGACTGCGCGAACATCCGATCTTCGGCGTGATCGGATTACCCGCGAGCCTGTTCGCCGATCTCGGCATGCGCCTGCTCGCGGTGCTGACGTTCGGTGCCGGCGCGATGCAGCTGGTATCGGCGGCGCTGCCATCGGTGCACGAACATATCGAGCTTGTGCGCGAAAATTTGCCGATGGTCGCGGTCGAAAGCTCGGCGTGGTTCAGCATCTTGTCCGGCGTGTTATTGCTCGGCCTCGCCCGCGGTATCGACGGACGTCTGCGAGTGGCGTATCGGCTCACGCAGTGGCTGCTTTTGATCAACTCGGTGCTCGCGATCACCAAAGGTCTGCATTTCGGCGAAGCGCTGTTCCTGCTCGCCGTGGCCGGACTGCTGCGCACGCGCAAACGCTCGTTCACCCATCGTGCGATGAGCCTGACTTCGGCCACCACGCTCGGCTGGTACAGCGGCCTGATCCTGTGCGTGCTGGTGTTCTTCGCTCTCGGTGTGCTCGCCGTGCTCGGCGACGACAGTTTCGACATGTTCTATTTCGGTTTCGGCGAACACAGTTCGCGCATGGCGCGCGGCGCGGCGGCGGCACTGCTCGGCGTAGTGATCTACACGATCTGGCAGGCGTTTGCGGTGAAGCGGCCCAAGCTCGCGCTGCCGACCCAGACCGACCTCGAACACGCGCGCGATATCTATCAGACCTACGGCGGCGGCGAATTTGCACATCTAAGTTTTGTCGGCGACAAACATTTGTTTTCGCCGCGCGATCATCATTCGATCGTCGCTTACGGTGCGGTACGCGATCGTCTGGTCGCGCTCGGTTCTCCGTGCGGGCCGGAGGAAGGCATCACGCGCGCAATCCTCGATTTCCGCAAATACGCCGACAGCCAAGATCGCGTGCCGGTGTTTTACGAAGTGCTCGAACCCGACTTGTTCCGCTACCACGACCTCGGCTTCGATTTGTTCAAGCTCGGCGAACTCGCGCTGGTGCGGCTGGAAGAGTTCACCCTGATCGGCAAGCGCTGGGAAGACCTGCGCCAGGCGGTGAATCGTTCGACCAAGGAACAACTCAGTTTCGAGATGCTCGAAGGACCATTCGACGCGGCGCTGCTGGCCGAAGTCAAACGTGTCTCCGACGCGTGGCTCAGCGAAAAAGGCGCGCGCGAAAAAAGTTTTTCGCTCGGTCATTTCAAGGCCGACTATTTGAATTGGAGTCCGCTCGCGCTGGTACGCCGCGCCGGTGAATTGATCGCGTTTGCCAACGTGTCGCGCCCCTACGGCCCGAACGGCACCGCCAGCGTCGATCTTATGCGGCATGTCGCCGGCGCACCGCGCGGCACGATGGATTTCCTGTTTGCGCGCGTCATGCAGTGGGCCAAGGATCAGGGCTACGAACAGTTCAGCCTCGGCATGGCACCGCTATCGCGCGTCGGCGACAACCCGTATGCGCGCATCAACGAGCGCCTCGCCGCACTCGCTTTTCAGTACGGCAACAAGCTCTACAACTATCAGGGCCTGCGTCGTTACAAGGAAAAATTCGCGCCGCAATGGGTCGGCGCGTATCTGGCATATCCACGCGGCGTATGGGTACCGAGTTTGCTGATCGACATCGCGGCGCTGGTCGATGGCGGTTATCCGCGCTGGCTGCGCTTGAAAAAATTCTGAGCGGTTTTCTGCAACAGAATTGCGCGCTGCGGGTTATTTCAAGGCGTTGAATATCGCCAAGCCGAGCCCGTCGTAATCGCCATCGTAATGGTGCCCGCCGGGCAATTCGAGGATGCTGACTTTCGGCTTGCCGGCGAGTTGTGCGCAGAATGAATCCGCGCCTTCGTCCTTGCCGCGCACGCAGATCACGCGCACTTTGCTCTTGGCGATTTCCGGTGCGAGCGGAATCGAACCGTCGTGATGTGCGCTGCCAAACCAGTCGCCGACTTTCACCTCGAACACCGCTTCGGCATCGGGTGAAATCAGCACTTGCGCGCTGATGCGATTCTGGATTTCCAGCGGCGCACGATTGATCACCACCGGCGCCAGACTCGCGCCGAACGAATATCCGATCACCACAAAATCCGCGCCGGGCCGGGTTTCACCGTAATGCTGGACGATGCGCGTCAACGCATCGGCAGCTTCTTCGGGTTTGCGCGTATGCCAGAAAAACTTGATCGTGCTCAGACCGATCACATCGATGCCACGCTGTGCCATCTGCTCGGCGACCGCGATATCGAGACCGGCCCAGCCGCCATCGCCCGATAAAATGATCGCGACCCGACCGGCAAAATTGCCCTGATGCGGCACCTCGACCAGCGGCAGATCGGCGACATCGTCCGGCAACACCGCCGAAGCGGTATGTTTGTCTTGCCATGCCGCAACCTGCATCGCAAACAGTTCTGCAGCGGCCTTTGCGGACATGGCGTTGACACCATGCCTGAAGTGCGACAAGGCCGAAAAAGTCTCGCCGATTTTTTCGCGTATGCCGGTCACGCGCGCACCCGGCGCATACGGCTGCGGCAACCACGGCGGCGGCAGTTTTTTGACCGGCACGATGCGCCAGCCGCGCACGCCGTCGGCCTTGGTCATCGCTCCGGCATCACCGACACAGATCGAACTCCGCGCGCGAAAATCGCTGTCCCAACCGAGCGTGGCGAGTCCGCTGAATGTACCCGCCGGCGCCTGCGCCGCGACCGCATACGCAAAGGTTGCGCCGGCGCCATCGCCGACCAGCAACGGATTGGTGAAGTTGGCCAAGCCCTGATGCCGCTGCATCCAGTCGCTGAGTTCCTCGAAGTGGCCGGACGGATACGCACATTTGTTCTTGATCGAATACAGCTGCTTCAGATAGACCGGCAGATCGATTCCCATCACCAGCGCGCCATCGTCGCTCAGCGCCTGCGCGAGCGCTTCACTGCGCGCGCTCCAGCCATCGCGATCGGAGATCAACATGACGCTGCGTCTGACTTCGCCGCTCGGCATCGCGACATGCACATCACCGAACAAACCGTAATGCACCGGTTGCGTGGCAACCGCGTGTGCCGATGCCATCCAGAGAAATCCGAGCATGAAAATCATGCCGCGCATCGACCCGCCGAATCGGCGCGACCGCTGCGACCAGGGGAAACTATCGGCGGCTGCAAATATGCCGAATCTGACGAACAACAACATCGCGGTATCCTTATTTGCGCTCGGCCTGTGTCGATCGCGCCGCGGCCATCAAGGCCTCGATCGCAGCGATGGTTTTCGGCGCATCGGCGCTGATGACTTCCGGATCGCCAGACGTGACGAGAACATCGTCCTCGATGCGAATACCGATGCCGTGCCATTTCGCCGGCACACTTTTCATATCGGGCGCGATGTAAATGCCGGGTTCGACCGTGACGACCATTCCGGGTTCGAGTTCGCGGAATACGCCGTCGATGCGGTAGTCGCCGACGTCGTGCACATCCAGCCCGAGCCAGTGTCCGGTCTTGTGCATGTAGAAACGCCGGTAGCTGGCTTCGCTGATATTTTTCTCGACACTGCCTTTGAGCAATCCGAGCTTGATCAGGCCCGCGGTGATCACGCGCACGGCCGCATCGTGATAGGCATCGAACGGACGACCGGCGCGCACTTCGTCGATCGCGGCGAGCTGTGCATCGAGCACGATCTGGTACAACGCGCGCTGCTCGTCGTTGAAGATTCCGTTGACCGGAAACGTGCGCGTGATGTCGGAGGCGTAACACTGATATTCAGCGCCGGCATCGATCAGCAGCAGATCGCCGTCGCGCAGCGGACCGTTGTTCGCACGGTAATGCAGCACGCACGCATTCGCGCCGCTGCCGACGATCGGCTCGTAGGACACTACCGCGTCGTGGCGGCGCAAGGTATGCAACAGCTCTGCTTCGATCTGGTTCTCGCTCATTCCCGGACGCGCCAGTTGCATCGCACGCACATGCGCCTCCGCCGCAATCTTCGCCGACTTGCGCATCACGCGCAGTTCGTCACGCGATTTGAACAAGCGCAGGTCGTGGAGCAAATGGCCGAGCGCGACAAATTCATGCGGCGCACGCGCGCCCTGCTTCACTTGCGCGCGCACATGATTGACCCAGCCGATTAGCTTGAGATCGAAATCCGGATCGCGGCCGAAGTGGTAATAAACACGTGTGCGGCCTTCGATCAGGCCGGGCAGAATGTCGTCGATATCGTCGATCGGAAACGCATCGTCCATGCCGAATTTTTCGACCGCGCCTTCCTGGCCGTAGCGGTGTCCGTCCCACGCTTCGCGCTCGGCATTTCGCTCGCGGCAGAACAAGATGCATTCGCCATGCGCACGACCGGGAATCAACACGAGTACCGCTTGCGGCTCGGCAAAACCCGTCAGGTAATGGAAATCGCTGTCTTGCCGATACGGATAATGCGCATCGTTATTGCGGATACGTTCGAGCGCCGCCGGCACGATGGTGATCGCATCGCGCCCGGTCATGCGCATGAGCTGACGACGGCGGCGAGCGAATTCTTTCTGATCGATCATGCGTTTACTCGAAGCGGAATTTGCGGCGCTGAGGTTGAATCGCTAGTGACAAAACTCAGTGCATCGTCGCGCCAGCACCAGGCGGCGCGCACAATTCGGTGTGCAGCAACAATACGCCGACTCTGATGAATTCGATAACTTCGTACAGCGCGGTTTCGTCTTCCTCGGCATCCTTGAATTCGAAATGCGTCGCGGCAATCGCGGCAAAGTCCTTGAGGATTTCACTGCCATCATCGGATAGCGAACTCGACGAATCGACCCCGGCCAGCCCGATGCCGCCGAGAAAACCGCGACACCATTCGACCAGTGCCTCGGCCCGCGCGGCGAGGGTTTCATCGACATCCGGTAGCAGCGGCTCGAAGCTCAGTTCGACATCATCGAGCTGATCGCGACACTCGGCATACAGTCGATCGATCATCGGATGCGCTTTCCCCGCGATGCTTTCGATCGGCTCGATCGCGAGCGCGCCGAGCCAGTTGTGCGCATCGGCATGACCGCCGCCACATAAAAAACCGCACAGCGAACCATGCAGATCACTGGCGGTGAGACCGAAATGCAGCATGGTCAATTCGGTATCGAGGTCGGTATGGGAAATACTGGATGGCGGGCTCATGGTCATAGGCAAAATCAGGTTCAGCCTTATTCTACCAGCTCATCCCGAGCGCTAGCAGCGCCGCCGGGCGTGATCTCGGACAGTATCCTCTCGACCGATTTCGCACTCGCGCCGCGTTCTCGCTGCGATGCGCGTTGACCGGACCCGACAACCCTGCTTATAGTCCACGTCATGACCGACACGATCACGACGCTCCCGGAACTGCGCGACATCAGCACGCAGCTTGATCGTCTGATCGAGATGTGTCGCCGCCTCGGCGAAGAGAACCGCAGCCTGCGTCACAGCCAGGAACAACTGGTGGCCGAACGCGCCGGTCTGCTCGCGAAAAACGAGAGTGCGCGCTCGCGCGTCGAGGCGATGATCGTGCGGTTGAAATCGCTGGAGAGCAACGCATGAGCGCGGCCGAACCAGTCACGGTACATATCCTCGATCGTGAGTATCTGATCGCCTGCACGCCGGATGAGCGTGACGGCCTGCTCGCTGCGGCAAGTTATCTGGATGGCAAGATGCGCGAGGTTCGCGCCGCGGCGCGTGCACCCGGCGCCGAGCGTATCGCGGTGCTGGCGGCGCTGAATATCGCGCATGAACTGGTCACGCTGAAGCAACACAATCAGAGTGAAGCCAGCACGATCTCGCAGCACATGCAAGCGCTGAAAATAAAGCTTGATAGCGCGCTCGCAGGCTCCATAAAATAGCACTGGTGTCCCCTGCTGTTCACGACCGCGCATTCTTACATATGCCTTGGTCCTATTTAACGACCCGGGTTAGCAGCGTCGAAAGCTGTGTGCATGTCCGCCTCGTGCGGAAAGCCTAAGGCCTCGCCAGCTATCCCACCTGATCCTCTGGATCAAGGTCGTTCGATGCGCATCGTCATGGTGGAGGGCGCCGCTTGTATGGCTGTGATCAGCGCACCCATACAAGCGGCGCTCTTGATACCTGCGTCGATTTTCATGCCGCTGCGGCCCGTGCCGCGTATTCTGGAATCCGATCAAGCCGGTCTGCCGGTCGCGTAGAATTCGTATCCATCCTTCTCTGCGCGAATCGATCTTGAACGCACCCGGCAACCGTCAAAACCAGCGTACGGAACTGCGCGAGCGCCGCGCTGGCCTCGCGCCCGGCGCGCGCATTGCCGCCGCCGAAGGTATGGCGCGCTCGCTCGAACAATTGCCGCAATTTCTCGACAGCGCGTTTATCGCGGGCTATTGGGCGAGCGCTGGTGAATTGTCGCTGCATGCCGCCGTATCGCGCCTGCTACGGCGCGGACAAACGTATTGCCTGCCGATGATCCAGCCGCAACGCGATTTGAGTTTTGCGGCGTGGCGTCCGGGTGCGGCGCTGGTCACCAATCGCTACGGCATTCCGGAGCCCGATGTCGCGTTCGCCGACAGCATTGCGCCGGCCGCGCTGGATCTGGTTTTGCTGCCACTGCTCGGATTTAACCGCGGCGGTTATCGGCTCGGTTTCGGCGGTGGATTTTATGATCGCAGTTTTGCGTTCCTGCGGGATCGCGCACGGCCAAGCAAGCCATTGCTGGTCGGGATCGGCTACAGTTTGCAGGAACTGCCGGAACTGACCGGCGAGACGTGGGACGTGCGCATGGACTTTGTCGCGACCGAGCGCGAGTTGATTGCATGCACTCGCTAAACGAGGGAAACACGATGGCCTATTGGCTCATGAAATCCGAACCCGAAGAATTTTCCATCGACATGCTCAAGCAACGTAAACGCGAGCCATGGAACGGTGTGCGCAATTATCAGGCGCGCAACTTCATGCGCGACGGCATGCGCAAAGGCGATGGTGTGCTGTTTTATCACTCGAATTGCGCCGAGCCCGGCGTGGTCGGCATCGCCGAGATTCTGTGCGCGGCGTACACCGACCCGACCCAGTTCGATCCCAAGAGCGACTATTTCGACGCCGGCAGCAAATACGATGAACCGCGCTGGCTGATGGTCGATGTCGGCTACAAACGCAAACTGAAACGTACGATCAGCTTGAACGAATTGAAAGAGCGCCCCGAACTCGGCGACTTCGCCCTGACCCGTCGCGGCAACCGGCTTTCGGTACTGCCAGTCACAGCGGAACAATGGCAGTTCATTCTCGCACTGGAATGATCGATTTATAAATAGCCGTATAAACGTCCGAACGATAATCACCAAGATTATCGCCAGATCAACTAATAAAGCCGAAACCCCATGAATCGCGACGAACAAAAACGCATGGCCGCCGAGCAAGCCATCCGCTACATCGAAGATGGCACCGTCGTTGGTGTCGGCACCGGCTCGACCGTGGCTTTTTTCATCGAGGAACTCGGGCGCAGGGCTGATCGTATCGAAGCAGCGGTATCGAGTTCGGAACAGAGCACGGCGCTGCTGAAGAAGCTCGGCATTCGCGTGATTGATCTCAATAGCGCGGGCGAAATTCCGGTGTATGTCGATGGCGCTGACGAATGCGATCCGCAGCGCTGCCTGATCAAGGGTGGCGGCGCGGCACTCACGCGCGAAAAAATCATCGCCGCGGCATCGCGCAAGTTCGTCTGCATGATCGACAGCATCAAGCGCGTCGACGTGCTCGGCAAGTTTCCGCTGCCGGTCGAAGTGATCCCGATGGCGCGCAGTTATGTTGCGCGTGAAATCGTCAAACGCGGCGGCACGCCGGTCTGGCGCGATGGTGTGACTACCGACAACGGCAACTGGATTCTCGATGTACATAATTTGCGCATCACCGATCCGGTCGCGCTCGAAGCCGACTACAACCAGATCACCGGCGTGGTGTGCGTCGGCCTGTTCGCGAATCGGCGCGCGGATGTAGTGATTGTGGGCGCCGAAACGCTCAAATAATTCCGGCTCAGCGCGCGAACAAGTCGCCTTGCGGCTGCAGTTTGCGCGGCGGCTGAAACAGACTCGTATTCAACGGATTTTCCGACCGCAAACCCAGCCCGAGTTGGCGCTGCATACGCGCGAAACGCGCCTTGAGCAGGTCGGCGAATACGCCCTCGCCTTTCATGCGCGTGCCGAAGCGCGCATCGTAATCGCGACCGCCGCGCATCTGCTGGATCAGGCTCATCACATGTTCGGCGCGATCCGGGAAATGCACACGCAACCAGTCGCGAAAAATATCCTTCACTTCATGCGGCAGACGGATCAGTACGTAACCCGCACTCTGCGCGCCAGCCGCGTGCGAACGCTGCAGGATTTCTTCAAGAAACCGATCCGTAATCATCGGAATCACGGGCGCCACCAGCACGCTGACCGAAACACCTGCGGCACTGAGCGCGCGCACGGTTTCGATGCGCCGATGCGGCGCCGACGCGCGCGGTTCGAGCTTGCTCGACAGGCGATTATCCAGCGTCGTGATCGACACCATCACGCGCACCAGATTGTCGCGCGCCAGATCGACGAGCAGATCTAGGTCGCGTTCGATCAACGCATTCTTGGTGATGATCGCGACCGGATGGCGGGTGCGCGCCAGCACTTCCAGCACCTGACGCGTGATCGCATAACGCCGCTCGATCGGCTGATATGGATCGGTATTCGTGCCCAGCGTAATCGTGACACAGCGATAAGACGGTTTCGCCAGCTCGGCTTCGAGCACTGCCGCGGCATTGGTCTTGGCGAAGAGTTTGGTCTCGAAATCCAGACCCGGCGAAAGATTGAGATACGCATGCGTGGGCCGGGCGAAACAATACGAACATCCATGTTCGCAGCCGCGATACGGATTCAACGATGCATCGATCGGCACATCCGGCGAGGAATTGTGGCTGATGATCGAACGCGCGCGCTCCTCGGTGATATGCGTACGCGTGATCTGCGGCGTTTCTTCCAGATCACCGATCCAGCCATCGTCCTGCGCCTCGGTATGCGTGGATTCAAACCGCGCATTCGGCTGGATCGCGGTGCCGCGACCTTTGATAAAATCTTGCTGAGACATGACGATGTGTTGCTGATTCGGTGGTTGGCTGACGCCGGGCAATCATCCTACGTCGAACCGATCTCAGCGCGCGAGATACTGCCAGCCGTGCCTCGCTAAGGCGCTTCAAAACCGTTGCCGAAGATCTTGTCGAGATATTCGAACGCGCCGCTATCGCAATGGGCATCGCGCAATAATCCGCGCTGATCAGTGAGGCCGCAAGCAGCGCCGATATCGATGGCGCTGCTGCCTGGAAGCAAAGCGTGCGTCATGCTGGGGCCGCCATTGTTGCGCAGTGCGGCATCGAATCCGGTCAATGGTGCGGTGCCGGTACACGAACCGTCGGAACCGAAATTGAGTCCGCCGTCGATCGTTGGCGCATTGCCCTGGCAATTGTCGGCGCCGTTGATCAGCGTCGCCTTCAACGTGAGTTGCGCGTCGTTTTGATTGAGGAAATTCTGGCCGGAAAACGTCGCCGTGTTGCCGCTCACCGTGCAGTGATCGAGCGTGGCGATAGCCGCAGGTTTGGTCGAAAACGACGCGCTATTATTGAGCCCGCCGCCGAACGCCGAGCTGTTGCCGGAGATCGTAGTATTGGTCAACATCGCGGTGCCGCTGTAGTTGAAAATCGCGCCAGCGTTGCCCGATGAGCTGTTACCGACAAACAGCGAACCCGTCACGTTTAATATGTTTTCGTTGATTATACCGCCGCAATTCTGGCCATGATTATTGGCGATGGTGGTGTTGTGCAGGGTGAGGTTTCCGGCGTTTTCTATCGCACCCGTGTTCGTGCCGGAACCGCCGCTGAGCGTGACCGTATCCAATGCCAGAACGCCGGAGCTGGACACGGTGATCAGCATGAAATTGGCAGCCGTGGCGGCGCGCGAAATCGTATGGCCGTTGCCGTGGATCGTGATCAACGTGGTGATCGGCGGCAGCCCGGTCGGCTCGAAACCGGTCGTGCCGCTGGCTAGCGAAAGCACGACGTCAGTCGTCAACACGATATCGTCGTTACCCGCGCCCGCCGCACAATTGCCGACCGCAATATCGGTCTCGGCCGCGTTAATCGCATCCACCAGCGTGCACGCGCCACCCACTGTTATCGTTGCCGCGTGGCCGGCTGATGTGAGCAGTAAAACCAGCAAAGGCAAAAATATGATCGATGGCTTCGGTAAACGAAACCTAGAAGAAAGTAGAGACATGGTGTGCCGCCTGCAAAGTCGATAGCACCGCTTGTGCTACCAAGAAGAACGGAATGCGGCGGCGGAAACTATCACGCGATATTTAGTGCAGAAATTTCTGGCGAAATTCGAGGTAAGCAGCCAACACGCTGGCGGGCGCTTCCACTTGCGGATAATGACCGATGCCGGGCAATTCCGTTACATCGGGATCGGCGATCAACTCGCGATAACGTTGCACCATATGCGCGCCGGAGATCGGATCATGCGTGCCATCGATCAGCTTCAACGGCACGCCGGCCTGCTGCAGTGCGCCGACCCAGCGCGCGCGCCGCAACCGGCGCTCCGGCATGTAGCGAATGAGCAGCGGCAGGATCTTCAAGCCATCGTGCAAAGTCATGAGCTGCCAGAAGGCATCGATCAGCATCGGGCTGGGCTGGGTCTGCGGTCCGAAGATTCGGGCCATACTGCGCGCCAAGGTGCGCTTGCTGGTTAACCTCGCGATGAGTGGGCCGAGCGCCGAAAGCAACAGCTTCTGCACCAGCACCGGGCGATGCGTTTCAGGAAACAAACCGCCGTTGAGAAAACACACACTGGCGAGCTGCGGACGCTGGCCCGGCTCAAGACTGCGCGCGAGCAATTCCTGCGCAACGGTATCACCATAATCGTGCGCGAGAATGTGATACGCGCTCACATCGCAATGGCGCAGCAGCGCTTCGTGGATATCCGCCTGATCGAGGATCGAATATTCGTAATCGCGCGGCTTGTCGGAAAATCCGAAGCCGATCATGTCAAGCGTTACTACCCGATAGCGCTGCGCCAGCTCGGGCCATAATGCTTCCCAATCCCACGATGACGTGGGAAATCCGTGGATCAGCAAAAGCACCGGCGCGTCAGGCGCGCCACTCGCACGCCAGAAGATGCGGTGGCCGCGATGCTCGAAAAAATTGCCGGCGCTGAGCCAAGCGTTTGTACTTATGGGATTCATGGATGCCGAGTTTAGTCCCGCCGCATCCTGCTGCGCAGTATTACGCGCGATTGTGTTTCGCAAAATCGAAATGCACAGCGCGCGTTTGCCGTTACGCCGATCCCGATGGATCGGCGCTGCAGACAATCGACCGCGGCAAAACTCAATCGAACTCGGCGCGCAGGATCAGATCGCAACTATTGTAGGCACCGGCCGGGCCCCACCACGGATTCGGATTGCCTTGGATCGTGCTCGGCCAGTAGTCATCGATGCCGGGCTGTGCAGTCAGGTTCATCGGGTTCGGGCAAACCTCGCTGATCATCTGCTGTTGTTGCGCCGGCATCGCCTTGATCGGTCCGGTGATGCGGTTGTAGCTGACTTTGAAATACTGCAGGTTGCCGAGGCCATCGAGGGTGGGAAACGGCCCACCAAGCTGGTTGCGACTGACGTCGATCGCTATCAGTTGCGACAACCCGCTACTGCACGGCGCAGCCACGCCTAGGCACTCAATCGGACCACTGAGCTGGTTGTAGCTCAGGTTCAAATCATTCATCGCCGGCATGTTGTGGATGTCCGGCATCGGCCCGGTCAGCTGGTTGTTGTTGACGTAGAAGCGGCTCAGATATTGCAGACTGACGATCGGCGGGATGGTGCCAGTGAGATAGTTGCCGCCGGCCTCAAAACGCATCAAAAAAGTGATCTGCGCCAACGCCGGAAGACTGCCGGTGAGGTAGTTATTCCTGAACGAGACAAGGCTAAGCTGGGTATTGTTGGTGAGGTCGGGAATCGTGCCCGTCAACTGGTTGCTGCTGACGTCGATGGTCTGCAGGTTGGTCAGCGTGCTCAGATCCGGGATCGAGCCGGTGAGATGGTTGCTGCCGATACGCAAGGTCTGCAGTTGCGTCAGCGCCGCCAGTGATGGAATGCTGCCAGTTAGATAAGCCGGAAACTGTCCGAACACATCGCTGTCGCCGATGATGCTGAAATCGAGCAGGTTCGGCAGCACACTCAGGTCGGGAATCGTGCCGGAAATGAAGTCGTTGTTCAACGAGATGTAGAGCAATTGCGGCAGGTTCGCCCAAACCGTGGCGTCGGGCAGCGTGCCGTGGACATTGTTGTTGGGAATGACGATGCCGACGATATGGTGATTGCCAGCATCGCACTGCACGCCGAACCACGCGCCTTCACACGGATCATCGGGCGGCGTGTTGGTACTCCAGCCGTGATGGTTGTTCCATACCGAGGAACCGGTGGTGGTATAGGCATTCAGACTGGTGCCGATGGTCTCCAGCGCGTAAATTTCGCTGTCCGGCGGACGCGCCTGCGCCAGCGACATGCTAGTGAAGATTGAGACCAGCAATGCCAAGGCCGCGAAAATCCTGACCGCGCCGGTGCCGACAATACGGCGAATGCCGTGATCGCAATCGACTTGAATCTGATGAGTGACGTTTTGCATGGTTCGTTCCTTTTCGGCTGGATGTGGCCGAAAAGGTAATCAAAACGTACTTGAGAAGCTTGAGCGAAACTTTAGCGGTTCGTTAGCGTGACGCTGGAAGTGGCTCGCAGATCAGAGCGAGGCTTGATCAGGTGCTCGACAAGTTCAAGGGCAGTGTCCAGCCATCGTTGGCAGGCTGAGCGCAAAGCTAAGCGCGTGTTGATGCCAATCCAAATCTCCCCGCAGGATTGCTTATACGCGTTTTGAATTGACTCTCAGCCATTCGGCGAATGCTGCCTCGGACAATTCGCCAGCAGCCAGTGCGAAGGTTTGTAACGCCGAATCCACCTCGCTCGCTCGAAACTGATAACCATTGAGTTCGAGAAAAACGACGCCCGCGATGAAACCCGTGCGTTTGTTGCCGTCGATGAAAGGATGATTCTTGACGATGCCGTAGGCATAACTCGCCGCCAGATCAAACAGGCTGGGCTTGCCGTACGCGAAAAGATTCAGCGGTTTGCCCAGTGCGGAATCCAGCATCGCTACATCACGCACGCCATCCCCACCGCCGAAGTGAGCCAATGACTGCTCGTGCGCGGCGAACACTACTTCGCGCAGCAGCCACAACGGCTGCCTCATTTCGCCAGTTCGCGCAAGGTGTGGCGATAGCGTTTCATGACGTCCTGCACCACGTCCATCTGGCGTGTGACCTCGGTTCTGGACAGACTCACACGCAGGCTGTCATCCGGCCCTTCCGTCACGCTCAGCGAATCGCCCTCCGCAACCTTGAGATGGGCGAGCACTTCCTTCGGCAGAATCACACCTACCGAATTGCCGACTTTGCGAAGTTTGAGTTCGTATACCATCCGTGCAGTGTAGCCACACAGGTTATAACGTCAAGATGGTGCGTTCGGCCGCTTTGATTTGTGTACTGCAGGAGCACACCTGCCATTTCGAAAAAGCGCGGCAATCAGAATCGTAGATGAAATTTATTACCCGGGAAATGTATTTTTTAGCCGAGACAGCATTTCATAAAATCAGTTTTTTAATAGCCACAATACCCTCCCGTAAAGCATTTGCATGTGCCGCTATAAATGGTGGAGGAAGCGCATTGCCGATCATAAGAGCAATCGCCTCCTTCCCATGAGAAATATCAAACCGATAGTCTTTTGGAAAGCCTTGAAGCAAGGCCGCCTCTCTCAAAGTAATATTCCGATTGCGTGACGGATGCAGGAATCTTCCTTTCGATGGATTATGGCAACCGCTCGTAATAGTTGGCGATACGCTATCCCAGCTCATTCGACCATAGACGTCGCTGAAGCCGTCAGTTCGCTTATGGCACTCGAGTTGGTTCGCTGGACCAAGATCTGCGCGGCTCCCGCCATCTTTAGGAATTAACGAAATCAGATTTCGAATTTCTGGTGTCCGCTTTTCGGGAAGGCTATGAAGCTTGTCTTTTGTTTTTGAAGGAGCATCTAGACTAAATATCGCGTCGCGAACCGTCACGCGCCTAATTGATCTAACGGCAACAGTCGGTTCATGAATTCTTGACGCAAGTAGGATGAGTCGCTTTCGCCGCTGAGGAACTTCGTAGTCCGCCGCATCCAATACATGCACAATCAGTTTGTAGCCCAAGGCACGGAGTTGACCGCACATGCGTATAAACCGACCGTCTTTCGCCAATGCAGGAACATTTTCCAACATGACAGTCTTAGGTAACATCACTGTTACGAAACGCACGAAATCTGCAACCAAATTGTTACGGGGATCCTTGACCGAAGTTTTCTGATTTCTCGTCCTGAGGCGTGAGAAACCTTGGCATGGAGGACACCCAGCCAGAAGATCAAGCTCCCCTGGCAGCAGCCCCACATTGCGCAATAGTTCTGTAGCATCAATTTTGCGGATATCCTGATCGTACAGCCTTACAGTTGGGTGATTTAGAGCATATGTGTATTGCGCTTTGGCATCTATTTCGACGGCGGCGATCACACGGAATCCCGCATCTTTCAACCCGCAGCTCAGACCACCGCAGCCACTGAATAAATCGACAGCAGTGAGGGTTCGTTCCGGGATGCTGCTCATTTTCTCTCTCAATGGTTGTAGCAAGGAAGCCGCAAATAACCGACATAATCTAGACATTAATGACCAATCACAGCATCAGACGTGAAGCCAATCCTTCAGTTGGTTGCGAATCTTCGTTATGTCGGAATTTTCATTTGCGATCTTCGCAATTTTAACTTTAGCAATAGCCAATAATTCCAGCGAGCTCAATGTCACGTCCGTGCCATCTGCCATTGCAGACTTGAAGTCAGCCTTTGTTTTTTTGGCGGTAGCGTTTTCATACGAAGTATTAGGATGCATCGCCTCAAGCACAATCTGCTCAGGCAATTTTTTGGGTAAAAAGTCTACGTGTTCGCGCAACCAGCGTAGATAGTCCAACTGCGCCTTAATTTTTGCGTCGGTGTGTCCAACGTTATCATTACCACCCGGAATGGGAAGCATAGGATCGCAGCCAATCTCCGTTTTAAGTATGTCGCCCAATAACGCAAAATTGGCTTTGGGAATCTGATCCGGATCGCTGAATTTTTCTTTTCGTCGCTTATCGCCATCCAGCAACACGAATACTTCGTGGCCTAAAACCATTTCGGTGGGGCCGTGGTACTTCAGTATAGATTCTGCGCCCCCGGGAAAGACGACGACCTCTAAAGTCTCCGAATCCCCCTGATCGAGGCCATTTGCGGCGTGTCGCACCAACATTTGTGCGAGTGAGTCCTCGACTAGGATACGTAGTTTGTTTTCGGGTGGTTTCCCGAGTCGCTTCAGCGCCGCCGAGGCGGAACTACGAGGCAAAATACGTGATTGCATATTGCCATTGTCCTCAAAAACCTTAATCGCTTCGTGAGGCAGACCAAAAAGGAACTCACTCGAGTGCGTGGACAGTATAATCTGGTGTTTCTTCAACTTGATCTGTTCGAGCAAGAAACGGAGGAGTGCTCGTTGTGCCCCCGGATGAAGCGAGGTCTCGGGCTCATCAAGGAGTATGAGTGAATACTCCGGAGCCTCGAGCACCTGGATCACCGCACTAACTGCAGCGATTTCGCCACTGCCTGCGAATGCCTCTGAATATTCCGTGGTCCGACGGAAGATGACGCTGAGATCTTGGCCACGATTACCAGGATAGAGAGAGTGCCGGACTATTCGAGCCGAGTCATAGTCGCGTCCTAGAATTCGGGACACATGCAACAACTCGTGGTCCGACAACATCCTATTTTCATATACGCGCTCTATCCCGCCAAGTTTGAAAGACTGTTTATTTGTAGAAACAATCGTTTTCAACCTCCGAGCTTCACGCAGCATCACATCGCGCTTGTCGCCAGCTGACTGCCCATTGTCGAAATAGAAATAACGATCGAACGAGCCGAACGTAGTTTTCAAATTGATGTACACCGGCAATCTCGTCACTGGATTCCAGCGATCTTGCGCTTTCCCTTCAAATTCACCATCTGGCAAAGGCAACATTCCGTCGCGCTTACTCAAACGGTAAGGCTCCCAGTAATCTCGCCCGTGACTTTTCCCGAGGCGTGCCTTGCGTGTCTCGACAATGCCATTGAACGATTCGTTCCAATGGCCATAGAAGTAGCGTTGGGGACTTTTCTGATTTTCCTCAATTGGATCAAGGTCCGTAGAAAACCAAAATCGAGAAGTCGAGTAGCCTTTCGGCATTCCCCAAAGCGCGTGTAAGAGAGAGCTCTTTCCAATCCCGTTCGCTCCGACCAGCGCAGTTAGCGGGAACTCAAAATCAACACGCGTTCCCGGCTCGAGGCTCTTGAACTTCGGAAAGGTCGCATGTGTAATGTAATGCTTTAAAGCCCCACCGGGCCTCATGCTCTGCAGAACCTTCACGAGTGCTTTGATGGCATCACCGTCCGACATCTTAAATCTCTCCGAGGATCAAAACGTAAACGGCTTATCCGAGACTAGGGCGATCGCATAGTGTTTTTAGATTATAAATGCTAGAGCATAACGGCCAGCCGGGAATCGCATCTGCGGCCACCAAGCGGCGTGACTATTTGCATGACGTCTCGTGCGAAACACGAACATGGTTACATATCGATCCGAGACTTTCTTACCTTCGCCGCCCGTTATAATTCCTTGTGTATCGCGGCGATAGCCGTGAAAGTCGCGGTCTCGATCCACATAGATGTATCCCATAGTTTGATTTCTTAACTTCGCGCACTGATCCACGGACTCTGCGATGGCAAGGCAATCCCATCACGTCCCCACATTTTGACATCTGCCATCGTAGGTTCAAGAGGGGCTTGGATGGCGTCAATAGACATTTCCATTTGCGATTTATCGGCAACGCTAGCTAACAGCTTGTCGGGCGTCAATCATAATGCCGCAGCTCATTAGGCCGTGCAATGAGTTATTTTGAGCCTAAACTAATTCACCATTGCGCCTGTGCGTAGAATAATTCATGCGCTGAAAGCACTGACTATTGGGAAGTTGGCTTGAAAGCCATAGTCTTCAAGCATTAGGCTAGGATATACGTCGTCCATCCACGCACTCCGCCCTGCGGGCCAGCTTCACTTCGTTGCGCTGTTCAAAACTGGCTGTCCTGCCAGTTTTGTCGAACCTGAGGTTCTAATCCCAGCGCCCAGAATCAAAATAAAAAAGGCACCACGAGGGGCCTGTTTTATTTTGGCTGGGGGACTAGGATATACGTCGTGCATCCATGCACTCCGCCCTTCGGGCCAGCTTCGCTGTTCAAAATCGGCTGTCCTGCCGATTTTGTCGCACCTGAGGTTCTAATCCCAGGCCCAGACCTAAAATAAAAAAGGCCCCACGAGGGGGCCTGTTTTATTTTGGCTGGGGGACTAGGACTGCACGTCATGTCCTACATCCCGCATCCCATAAGCCTTTGTGGCGCCTGACATCCCGGCAAAAGTGTCCAAGGGAGGTGTCCAAGCGTTGGGGACGTTATCACAGGGAGGGGCAAACTTGGAGATCCACCCCGGATCCATCACGAACCCGCTTGATCGGTCTCACTGTCCAACGATGGCCGTCCACCGCCTGTCAGCGTCCATGCCTGCCCATCGCTAAAAGTTTCTATGCCCGAACCAAACAATGCAGAGTTGCTTGCAGCGGCGGGGATTGAGCTGGAGGATGTGGCGGAGTGGCGAGAGAGCTGAGGCGGGATTGGGGAGGCTGCCCAGCCCGCGTTTATCCGATCACGCCGCTGGATGTTGCCGTCCAAAGATGGGCGTTCACTCCCGCAGGAGTCAGCACCCAGAGTTGCCCGCGTTTGCCTCAGCGCATTAACTAGACGCGGGGATCTTTGTAGTCGTCGAGGTCCGCAAGCTCTGCGGCAGTCACTGTGCCCGGGTTGCGCCGCAAAAGTTGCCCGGCCCGCGCTACGAAATCTCGATCGCGCAGACAGTCATAGACCATGTGCTTTTGATCCGGATTCACGGCGAACTTCGGCTTGCCGTTGCTGGTTTTTTTGATTAGATACTCGTTTAATACCAGCGTGTTGAGCACCTCGGGAACGCGCGACACAAGATGGGGGCCGATGCCGCGCCCTTTGGGCACGTTATCGCGCCACATGTAACCCTTGGCGTCGCCGCCCCAAAAATGGTCGCGCTCTAGTTTTCGGACAATCAACAGGCCCACGACCAGATCAATCGGCAGAAGTGGCTCGCCAGCATCCTGCCCGCGCTTGAGTTCTGCTAGTAGTTGCGCGAGGGTGGGCTCATCGCAGGCCTCGCCGACAAGCACCTGCGTCCGGCCGTGAAGGCGCGTGCGGATGTCGGCCAGCACATCTGATTTGATCGGTTTGAGCAGAAGGACTGGACCGGGACGGGCGAGGACATTTGAGCAAAAGTCCCTGGCGTCCAGAGAGCCTTGATGATCATAGGGATGGCGCACATCCTGCCACTCGCCGCAGAGCGCTTTGAAACCGCCTCGATTGACATAACCCGTGATACAGGCTTCTAGCCCTGGGAAAGTGCGTTCAGTCGGATGGCCAATGTGAAGACATATCGTCATACCCCTGCTCCCTGCAGAACATTCGTTCAGCTGAGCACGGCATTGATCTTCGGATTCGTCTTGATCATTGCGCCCGCGGGAAGCGGCAGCGCCTGTAACGCCTCCAAAGGAAGCGTGGCGAGCGCCGCCAGAATCCATTGCCGCTGAATGTCCTCCACCCTATGGTCTCGCTTGTTATCCGAAGGCACCGGTTCTTGCGGAACCGTCGGATCCGAGGGTGTCGAAAACACCATACTCAAATCGATCTTGTTCCGATGACACCACTCATCGACCACCTTGGCGACTTTGGCCGAACGGAATCGATTCCAGCGGATGCGCTTGGATTGATTGATCTGCTCCAGCGCGACCGGAAAATCCAGATGCCACTGATGCGAATCAAGTGCTTTTGTGAGGGCATCGCTATCGAGTTTTTCGTGTTCAAGGAACTCAGTCGCCCAGACTTTCTGGATGGATTCGCTGAGCAACTCGATTTCGACCCACTCATCTACCGGGCTGGGCGCACCCTGCAACCCCATGCGAACCAAGCCGGACAACCGATTCAAGAACCGTTGGCCTGGGGGCGCCGAAAAGACAAAAGCACCCCAGACCGGCTTGCGAAGTGGATTGTAGCCTGTGGAAATGACGGGGGGTGGGGCCAGGTCGCTGCGCAACGTCACCGCAAGCGCCTGTTGATCGGTTTTGGTTAAAACAATCTTCTGACGACCTTCAAGATAATCGAGGTAACGCAGGAAGCGGGTATAACCATATGAGCGGAAGGAAGAGTCCGGTGCGGAGCGGCGCAGTTGCTCTCCGAGCGCAGCAGCCGTCATAACAGGATTTTGACTCGTCACGTTTGACGAGATGAGCTGAACCGTGAGGTCGCTGTATTGTTCGAGCGAGAGCATCATCTGATTTATCCCTTGGCAGTGCCCCTTAGGCCAAGTGGCCTATGGGGCGAAATCTGATATCTGCGCAGGGACTAGACTTTGTCGGGGCTTAAAAAGCTAGGCATCTATTTGGATCAGCGTAATAGTCGCCTGCAGCGACCCGCGAACCAAATCCCGATCGTCTCGGACTGTAAGGTCTCTCTTCCGGTCTCGCCTTGCGGCGCACCTTTTCCACCAGATTGGCAGTGAAGGGAGGTCAACAGCTACGATATGGTGGCCCAAGGCGTCGGTCTTGTCAATCACTACACCCCTCGGCGCTGGGAAAGAGATTTTCCCGCGCCCACGCGCCCGCTTATGATGATTGCTTGATTCGCAAATCAGGATGAGGTGGTCAATGATGCCAGCGACATGTGAACCAGCGACGGGTTCGAAATCTGAACTAATCGTTCTGCGATTGGGAGACCAAGGTCTATCCGTTTAAGGGAACTGCGTGCAGGAAATCAAGCGCTCATCCAGGGAACCGTTCGACGCCATAGCTTGCCACGAATGTGCCCGGACTCCCAGTTGGGCATCGATTCTTAGCATCCGAGTCAGTTGCCCATCGCTCACAGCTCTTATGCCGAACCAAACCGGACAGAGTTGGTTGCAGAGCCAGTATTACGCACGCTCTCCTCTCTTCATGCGTCGCTTAATATCCTTCAGTCGACAACGTAATGAGCGCGTCCTTGCGCTCGTCGAGCCTACCCCGTTATCCGACGATCTTGCGCTCAAGCATCTGGAGCGGGCGGGACGTAGGGGCCGTCAGGGGCGGATTCTCCGCTCCAAGTATCGAGGGTGATCGGGTAAGGGAGTTGCTCCAAAGCATCTACCAAGGGTCCCAAAGGCACTCCAGTCTCCCGATGGGAGAGGAGATGCAAGATGTACTGGTCTAATTCTAACGGACACCTCGATAGGGGATCATTCCCCCAACGAGGACAAACGATATGAACCGATCCGCCCGTCGCAGCTTTGATGCAGCCTTCAAACTGCAAGTAGTTCAAATGATTCGAGACCAAGGCCTGAGCGTGGCCCAGGTCTGCCGCGACATGAACCTGGTCGACAGCGCCGTGCGCCGCTGGCGGGAGCAATACGCCGCCGAGCAGGCTGGCGGTGCTGGCCTGGGCAAACCGCTGACGGCTGAACAGCAACGTATTCGCCAGTTGGAGATCGAGAATCGGCGATTGCGCGAGGACAACGACTTGCTAAAAAAAGCGTCGGCCTTCTTTGCCCGGGAACTGAAGTGATCTACCGCACGATCACTCACTGGCAACCGGAGGCCGGCATCACCCGCTTATGCCGTTTGTTCCAGGTCAGCCGTTCGGGCTTCTATGCCGCCCGCCAGCGTGCGCAGACGGCCCCCGTCCTCTGCTCGACCAGTGTGCATCTGAAGTCCGCGTTCCATGCCAGCGGCGGCAACTATGGTAGTCGGCGACTGTGTGCGGCCTTGCGTACCCAAGGCCTGACGCTCGGGCGTCATCGCGTGCGCCGTCTGATGAAGCGTCACGGGCTGCGCACGCACTGGAAACGTCAGTTCGTGGCCACCACGAACAGCGCGCATGCCTTGCCGATCGCCGGCAATGTGCTGCAGCGCCAATTCAACCCCGTCGCCACCGACCGCGCGTGGGTGGCGGACATCACCTACATCCGCACGCGCCGTGGCTGGCTCTATCTGGCCGCCGTGCTGGATCTGTTCTCGCGCAAGATCGTGGGCTGGGCCATGGCGCCGACCCTGCCGGCCGAACTGGTGTGTGCGGCGCTGCAAATGGCCATCGCGGCGCGCCAACCCAAGCCTGGCCTGATCATGCATTCCGACCGCGGCAGCCAATACGCCAGCGCACTTCATCGTCAGTTGCTGGCCGATCACGGACTACTCAGCAGCATGAGTCGCAAGGGCAACTGCTGGGATAACGCGGTCATGGAACGCTTCTTCCTGAACCTGAAAATGGAGCGCGTCTGGCAGCGCGATTACGCCAACGCGTCCGAAGCGATCAACGACATCACCAACTACATCGTCAACTTCTACAACGCCACTCGGCTGCACTCCACACTCGGCTATCGCTCGCCCAACGAGTACGAACGAGCCGCAGCCTGAACTGCCCTAGCGGGGTGTCCGAAATTAGTTGACCACTACAAGATCGTTCGAATCTCATGGGTTTCACCTGGGTTGTGAATGCCTGCCCACTGAGGCGTCCGGACATCGTAGCCAGAGGCTTGGGCCCAATCCATTCTGGAAGTGTCTTCGCGCATCAGCCGGCCCTCATAAGGCTCGTCAACCACCAGGTACCGTAGGGTGACGGGATCTATCCAAATGCTTTCGTGATCCATGTAGGGAATGAGATCTCGTCGGTTACCGCCGGGGTATGCCATCTTCACCCTATTGGATGGAACCATTCCGGTCGCATCCATGAACGCCAAAGTGCGAGCAGCGACGCATATGGCTTCTTGCGCCGCTTTTTGAGGAAGCTCGCGCAACGATAGCCTTAAATGATTGGGTTTCGGGCGCAAAAATCCCATCAGGCCGCGGCAATAGGTAGTTTGGTAGCGAGTGACGATGGCAGCAAGCGGCTTTGAAAGGCTTACCTTGAGGGTTTCTCGCCCCCTCGCGCCAGTGCGCTTATCGAACCAATACGCGGTCACATAGGTCATGTGTTGGGGTTGCGCCGGGTGAAGAGGACTGGCCGGCACCACGTTTGACGACGACGCATTTAATGCGTGCCGATAACTTTGAAATCCGGCTTGCCTAGCAACCATGTCGAGGGCCGTAGCGTGCTTCATGGGCTGTCGGCGTCTAAGCTGTTGGGCGGCGTGCTTGATGCCCTTAAGGCTGGTCGGATGGCGTGGTGTTATGGTGTTCATATGTAACTCTCCTGAATAGAAAGAAATTGGTATGACTTAACATCGCCCGCTACCGTCGTCATCCCAAGTCTTTGACTTCAAGGAAAACTACATATCACCTAACTTCAGTGCTGCGGAGCAGCTTTGCCACGGCGGGCGGGAGGCATCTGAGACACCAAGGCCATTATACCATGGAGCGACCGATATAATGCGTCATGCGTGCACGGTAAAAGCGCGCATCATCTTTTCTTTTAAGTAGAATCACCGTTAAAAGGCAATGATGAATACAATGAGAGGGTGTCTCGCTTAGCCGTATCGCCAGGAAGCAAAGAAACAACCCATGCCATCCAAAAGCACAGCAGAAGCACACCAAGCCGCCGCAGCCCAAACGCTGCGCGGGGCAACACCTGAAGCTGTTGCGCGCCGCCAGGCGATGATCCGGGATCTGGCCGGCCCCGATCCGGACAGCCGAAAGAAAGAAGACCCCACCCTGATCGCCCAGCGCGAGGCCATCCGCAAAGCC
The DNA here is from genome assembly GCF_004168365.1 of Pseudolysobacter antarcticus. Classification (GTDB taxonomy): domain Bacteria; phylum Pseudomonadota; class Gammaproteobacteria; order Xanthomonadales; family Rhodanobacteraceae; genus Pseudolysobacter; species Pseudolysobacter antarcticus. The sequence continues at coordinate 591,801 of NZ_CP035704.1, read as the reverse complement.
AAGCTGGATGAACTCCGCAAGGCGATCGGGGATTTGGACGCGATCAGCGTGCCGCAAGCCGTCGTTTGGTTACGCGTCTCCGATAGCACCTTCCGCCACGCTGCCGTCGACGCCAAAACCGTGAAGGGAGTTTTAGTCACAGACCGCCCCGTCTATGGTCCCAAGACCAAGCGGCACGGCGGGACGCGCGCTGAAGATTCTTACCACCGTGTTGCGCTGGAAACCTGGTGGAACAAAAAGCGGACCGCCAGCACATCGAAGGGGAAAAAGCGGCCGCCCCCGGTCGATCCGCCGCTTCCCATCTACAACGCGATCCCTGATCTGACGCAACCTAATCTTCTCGTGCTCCGCGATCGTGATGGAACAATCGTGGCGCATGCGATCCTCAACCAGTTCACGGCCTCCGAGATCACACAGCTGTTCCGCGAGGGCGGCTGGCTCGATACCTTGTCGCTCAACGACGCCGTTCGGCTCCCCTGGGTGTCCATCGCCGATCGCCAGCCATGGCTCGACATTTGGTATGGCGTCATGCACCAAGAACAGACGGGCCTAAGCGCGTTGCTCCTCGGTCGCGAGATGCCGCCCGCTCAAGAAAAGGGATCGCGAAAGCCCATGTAGTGCGCCTGCCGTGGTAGTGGGCCAAGATTGCACCCACGCCCACGCGTTGCACCTTCAGGTTTGTCAGCACATCCCTTCATCCGGCTCCGGGTGTGCGTTGCAGCACACTTTTGACGCTTGACGCATTCGAGTCCGGCCTAAGGTGAGGCGGTTTTTGAGCGTTGCATCGCAATAGCGGCGATGCAACACACCGCTGACATGTATTGGACACTAGAGGTTATCGATGCCACGAAAATACCGCTCGCGCGCCGCCACGCATTCGGATGATCACGCCGAAAAACTGGTGGGTGCTGTGCGCAAGATTTTAAGCACTGCGCTGTCCGACCGCGACATTGCCGCCGCGGTGGGCATCTCCAAGACGACGGTGCGACGATACCGTGTCATCGTGCAAGCCAAAGGCCTCACCAGCGATGACTTGAACGCGCTCGGTGTCGATGCGCTGTGTGCGACATTCAACCAGGCCAATCGCGGCTCACCCCAACGACGCAACCCGAACTACGGCGAGATCCAGAAAAAAATGTCCCGCAAGGGATCGACACTTCAACTTCTGTGGGAGCTGTATCGCGAGGAAGATTCCGCGAACGCTTTGTCCTATCCACAGTTCACCGCCAACTATCGGCTGTATGTCAAACGCCTGCCGACGGTCATGCGGCAGCAACACCGTGCGGGCGAACGCGCATTCGTGGACTATTCCGGCCAGCGCGCGTCGTTTTTTGATCCCGTTGCCAAGAAAAAGGTGGAAGTTGAAGTGTTCATTGGCGTGCTTGGCGCGTCGAACTACCTGTTTGCCACCTGCACGCGCACACAGCAGGTTCCGGATTGGATTCACGCCCATGTGGCGATGCTGGAGTTCTTTGGTCGCGTTCCACACATCATTGTGCCGGACAATCTCAAAAGTGCCGTGACCAAGACAGGTTCAGATCCTACGATCCAGCGTAACTACCGAGACTTTGCCGATCACTATGACATCGCCATCCTTCCCGCACGCCCCTACCGCCCACGCGACAAGGCCAAGGCCGAGGTGGGCGTTCAAATCGCGCAGCGGTGGATCCTGGCGCGGTTACGTGACGAGATGTTCTATTCCCTGGAGGAGTTGAACGCCCGCATGGCCGAACTCGTCCACGATCTCAATGGCCGACCCTTCAAGAAAATGCCGGGCACACGCAAGGAGCGCTTCGACACCATCGACGCACCAGCGATGCGCCCGCTGCCTGCGCGCCGATATGTGTATGCGGAATGGGTCGGAGAACAAACCGTGCCGCAGGACTATCATGTGCTCGTGCGCGGCCATTTCTATTCGGTGCCGCATGCCCTTGTTGGAAGCAAGGTCGAGGCGCGTGTATTGCGGGATCACATCGAGCTGTTCAGCAAGCGCACACTCGTCGCACGGCATGAGCGTCAAGCCGGCGCCGGGGAGCACAGCACGCTCCCTGAGCATCAGACCGATGCGCACCGGGAATATGCAAAGCGCTCACCCGAGGCGATGATCACGTGGGCGACCCGCATTGGCCCCCACCTGCGCGATGTCGTCCGGCATCAACTCAAACGCACACAGCCTGTGTTGGGAATGCCGGCCTGTGACAGCCTGCGTCGCCTCGCGGAGGAACATGGCGACAAGGTGCTGGAAAGCGCGGCGCGGCGTGCCTTGGAAATCCGATCACCCTCGTTGACCAGCATTCGCTCAATCTTGCGCACAGGTCTGCACAAACGATCCGTACCACCGGATCCGTTTGCCATGCACGCCAATGTCCGTGGTGCCGACTACTACGCGGACAAGGCTTCTCCGTAAGGCGTTCGCGGTTCCACTTCATTCCATCCGACCATCGATCTTCCGGCGACGCACGACGAGCGTCTAGCTCGTCGGCAGGTCGTTTGCGTTGCACCCAGCGTTGGCATTTGCACCTTCAGGTTAAAGCCATGTCGCGCAGCTGTGGGACATCGGCACGAGCACGCACGCTCGGTGACTCGTTCGGAGACTGCAAATGACGACCAAACATCCTTTTACCTTGACCCACCCATCGCCCACAGAACAAGGACCGATGAACACCGCTCCGCCGCGTCGGTTGCAATATGTTTCTGACGACGGTACCTGTTATGTCCTCGTTGACGAACAATACCTGCCCCCATCCGTCGTTCAGTCGCTTCCGGACATGCGCTGGGCATTCGATATCGATCTGATGCCCGAGGTTCGCGCAAAAACCAAGGACGAACGGACATACGAACGCGCTCTGGTCAAGGAGACACGAGCCCTCTCCAAATCCTTACTCCCTCTTGTCGCCGAACACATGGGCGCCGCTGAGTTCGGGGATGTGTTTTTGATCCTCAGCGAGCTCACCCTTATCGGGTTGTGTTTCATCCTTCGGACAAAGGTCCAGCAACTGGCTGGCGGCGCACCGATCAGTCTTGTGCAACAGGTGAGTCCGCCCATACCCGTCTCCGATGGCCGTCGCCTTCATGCGCGCCTTGTCGCCGAGGATGCCGCTAATCGGAGAACCCGCCATGCCAACCCATGATCTCGTGAAGACCCTTCACGACCTGAAAATGCCTGCGATGGCCGCAAGCCTTCTTTCGCAGTTCGACGATCCAGCAAGCGAGGAGCGCACCTTTGAAGATCGCCTGGCGTCACTCTTAAAAGCTGAGTGTCTTCGTCGCGCTGACGAACGCGCCGAGCGTTTCTTGCGCCTGGCGAAATGTCCTGCAATGGCCGACCTTGCGTTGTGGCAAGCGAATGGGCGCACCGGTTTGAAGCGTTCGATGATCGACAGCCTGGCGAGCTGCGCGTGGGTGGACCGCACACACAATCTCCTGATCACCGGGCCCTCCGGGATTGGTAAGACATTTCTGGCGTGCGCGTTGGGGCGCGAGGCTGCAAAGAAAAATCGTTCGTTGGCATATTGGCGGTTGCCTGCATTGTTGGATGCGCTCCACACAGCCAAAGAAGCTGGTCGTCTGATCGACATGCGCGCTCGCCTGGAGCGCACGCGCCTGCTGATCCTTGATGACTGGCTGGTGGACTGTCCGTCGCAGGAGGATGTTCAGGAGTTGCGTCGGGTGATCGAAACGCGGGAAGGAAAGGCCTCGACGCTCGTGGCATCGCAATACCCGATCGACGCATGGCATCGCCGTCTGGGTGATCCGACGCTCGCGGATGGGATTCTCGACCGGTTGACGAGTGTCGCTCATCGCATTGCTCTCGCAGGAGCGTCGATGCGTCGCCGAGCGCCGGATCCGATGGCCCTGGATCAGGGTGTCGTCACGCTGTCAGAGCAACCCGCCGAACAACATCGGCGTTCTGCCCGAACTGGCCAATGAAACTGGCGAGCACTGGCCAAAAAGGGTCCGGGCGAGGGAGTGAAAGACGGCGACGTAACAATGGCTTGGGTGGCGGCCAGTCAACCAGCGCTGTGGCCAGTGCTCACCAGCGACCGCGCGCCGCTCACCAGCGCCTGCATCAAGAAAGAGAGAAGAATCACGCATCGCTTTTGAACGAAAACGGCATGGCGCCTAGTGTTCGCGTTGTTCCGGCCAGTGCTCGCCAGTTTTGGTGGCCAGTTGGGCCAGAATAGCCACTTGCGGGCGCTGGCACCGACTGGCCGCGCTGCTGGCGAGGCCTGGCCACAATACTGGTGAGCACTGGCCAAAAGGTTCTCTCGACATGCCGTCACGCCCGAGGCTCGATTTTTTGACGCTTCGCCGCAGCGCTGGTCGCCGCGTGTTCCCTACTTTGACATCCCAGCAATCTCCTCTTGGAAACGCCGGGCAATGGTGGCGACATCGGTCGAGCACGCGGCGCACCAATCGGCAGGGGAAGCCGATCCATACGAATTTGCATAACCTGATAATGTCTGTTGAAGAGGGTTGAAGGCGCGCGCTCCATTCTGGCCGCGCCATCGCGCATAGCAGACCTTTCTTGTTCCGTGTCAGTATGGCTTCATCCCCCCAGACACGGAGTGAGTCATCGATCATGAGCGCGATCTTGAACCCTGCGCTGCGCGAGTTGTCGGATATAGTCTCCGATCTTCGCCAGACTCCATTCCAGGGAGTCTCCAGCGTCGTCGAACGGTTCCTCCTGGTGCTCGATACAGCCCCGCTCGCCGGCTTCTTACAAAGCGTTCTCGCTCCGTTCGATTTCGACGCCTGGTGGGCAGCGTCCGTGACACCGCCCCTTGGCATGATCGGGTCTGGATCCCTGCGGTGGCCTACCGAGCGCGGTGCGCGTGTTGCCGCACAGATCGAGGCTTGCCGGCGCATTGCTGACAAGCGCCTCGATCTCGTGCGCCTCATTCACGACAACTTCCCGAACACCAGTCAACTCTCGCAGATCGTGGCCACCTTCGTTTCGAATATCGTCGTCCCGTTGGTGCGTGACGTGTCCCGACTTACCGAATCGCGCCCCATTCCAACATTGCTGTCCGATCAGTTTGGCCGAGTTCCGCCCAGCGGGGATGCGACGCTCGATGCGTTGATCGCTAAGGCGTGTTCCAGTTTTAGGGATCCGGCGCCCGCCACGCGTCAACAGGCGACACAAACATTATGGGACGCGTGGGAGCGTCTGAAGACCTTGGATGGCGACAAGAAAGTTTCTGCGCAAATGCTGTTAGAGAATGCCGCGCAAGAGGTCGAGTTTCGAAAGGTTCTGGAGGAAGAAGCGCGGGCTTTGACCCAGATCGGCAACCGGTTTGAGATCCGTCACTCGGAAACAACGCAAATCCCACTCGCTCGCATCGAGCATTGGGACTATTTATTCCATCGGATGTTCGCCATGATTCAACTCTTATTGGCCTGCCGCCGCCCGACCGCTTAGCCTAGGCGTCGCTGTGACTCTGCGACTTCTCGCTCCTGCGCCTGCGGCTTCCACTGCGGCTCACGGTCCACCTTGATCGCTTGGATCAGGGCGCTGTGTAAAAACCGAGATTCTTGTTCACTTAAACGCACGCCATCCACTTCAATGCGACGCCTGCTGTAGCGACGGCGCCGCGCCGCTTCGATTTGCGGATCGCCCCCCCCATTTCTCAGTTCGATTCATTTCACTCGTCTATTTTCTGCGCGGCCGCAAGCGTTGCTTCCACACGGGTTCCTGGCTGGGCCCACTCATGCGTATTGCCTGTTCAGTCGTGCGCAATGCAAAACGCTTGACCACGTTCTCTTGATCGGCACAGCGCAAGGCATCGATGTCCGGTTCTCCAGCGAGCTCTCCAAGAAGAAAATCCCGGTCCGCGTTCGCATAGCCTCCGGCAAAAAATGAATAGAGGTCAACCGGATCATTGGTGAGCGGAGACTGGTTGCGATCAATCTGTCCGAAAAAAGTCTCCGGATGCTGACGCCAAGCTTCCACTTCGGCAGCCGTCAAGTCGAACTGGAAAAATGGCGTTGTGCCATCGGCCATCTCCATCACGCACATTGCCTTGTCACCCTGGACCAGTGCTTGACGCAGAATGCCGATCCCGTCGACGCCCAGATCATAGCGATTGCCGATCAGCAGGCGGTTATGCTGGTCTATCCCCAGGATGGAGCCGTCAAAGGTCGTGGGGATCGCATCGTGTTCTTCGATCGAACGCCATAACGATTCGATTTCCGGGTTCTCTTCCCGATCGGCGATGATCTCGGGCAACGGGGCAAACTCAAACCGGTAGCTGTCCGTTTTGAAGCCTTCCAAAGCCATACCTGCCCCCTCAGGCACTTCCACCAAATAGTGGTAGTCCGGAAAGTTAGAAACGATGATATAAGCGGGCGGCAATGCGGCGGAGTTGGGTTGCTGCTCCAGCTCGCGTAGTTTGCGGATCGCCGATGGCACCCAGCCACCGGTCTGCGGATCAATCGGAGCGGTCGCCTGATGGAGTTCGACAAAGACCAATCGATCCAGCATGGTTTCCTTCTTGAGTGCGCCAGTGACAAGGTGCGTGAAGGTCAGCGACCCGTCGGATTGACGCATCTTACATTCCACCCAGAATGATCGCGCGGTGGGAGGGAAGGTGGCAGTGAACTCACCGTGCCGCTTGGAGCGATCGTTTTCCTCATCCTCCCATTGAAGAATAAAGCCCGACCGCAGCAGCATTCCGGCCACCCGAGCTTCATGTCGCGCACCGAAAAACTGTTGCGTCTGGCGCAAGCGCGACAGCAAGAGCTCGAATGCTTCTCCATCGGTTGGCCCATCCAGATGGTGGGCGATCAGATACAGATCGTAGGCTAGTCCAAAGACAGCGCGCACAGCACCGTATTCTGGCATCTCCCTCAAGCCAGAAAGTGGGTCGGGCGGGTGCTTCTTAGAGACGCCATCGAGCGCCGCCAGCGCCTTGATCAAGGGATGCTGTTCGACTGGCGCTTTGACCATTTCGGACTGACCCCAAGCCAAGCCTAGCGTGCACTTGAGGTGATCCAGGAGAAAATCCGAGAAAGCTGGCCATTTTCCATACATGACGCGGCTGCCGACCGCAACAAACCGCCACCCTTTGAGTGATTTTGAAATGATCGGCCGGCCTTTGCCCTGCTGTTTGACGCGCTGGTATTCAGCGGCAGCCGAGTTCGCCACCGATTCCTCGGCCGCTTTTGAAGTTGCGGCCTCGCTGTTCGATGAAGTCGACAACGCGCCGTGGCAGCGTTTGAACTTTCGTCCGCTGCCACAGGGGCATGGTTTATTCCTTCCAGTGTTCGCGCCCATTTCGCTCGACGATCGTGCTTTGGTCTCGATACCTCAAAGTTATCTTTGCGGCGAACCCCGAGAAAACAAGCGCCCAGCAACCACTAGGCGCTAAGGGGTTAATCCTCGTTTTGAAGAAGGATGATGATTACCGACTCCGCCGAATCCAGCTGGTCAGATCATCATGTCCAGTGTCAACCGCTACGGTCGCCGACTGCCGCGTGGGCATCCGCCGCGCACCACGCCCGTATCGCCGCTTACCGCGTTCCTTTACGGGGGGGGTTCTTAGCCGCGGCAACGGGCGCCGACATCCTCGCAATGCCTTCCTCCAGCATCCTGCTAAAGGCAACGAGGTCCGTGCCGCACGCGTGCGTGATGTCTCGGAGCTGGACAATATCGACGCGCCGGATGCCACGCTCGGCCGCGCTGACAAAGGTCTGCGTCCGCTTGATCTTAGCAGCCAGATCCATTTGCGTGATCCCGGCTTTCTCCCGAATCTCGACGAGACACCGGATCGCGACCTTGAACTCAGATCGATGTATCGACTTGCCTGTTTTGCGCATGGACCGTCTCAACGATGCTGACGGTCATGAACTTTATAGTTCGAAAACGGTTAACCGGAGTAGCGTTAACCGTTTTAGCTTTATTCACGTTATGCTTCGCACACCTTGTCGGCAACCACAACGGGAATGAGGATCATGGATCATCCAACCAGCACGACGCCGAGCGCACTCGGCGAGAATGAAAGCCGTTTCGATCAGCATCCATCCGCGGATGGCTGGACGCGCATCACTGTTCACCCCGCCACCGGCCCGCGGCCGCTGGTCGTTTTGTGGCTCTGCTTTGCGGCGGCGCCGTGGTTTTTTTGGCTTCAACTTCCCTATAGCCGCGGCATCGCACCGTTCTTTGTCTTGGTTTCAGGCATCATCCTCGCGCTGTATCTGACGCGCCTCGCAAAGCTTTCGGGATGGTCTGCCAAACGCCAGCCAGGCGGCAGCTTCGACATTGGTCCGGCGGGCATTCGCTTACGTGACGGCACGGTCATTCCCAGGGGATCAGTAACGCGCGTGCTCTACCGCAACGCATTGTCGGGCCAGGGTCCGTCCGGTGTGTTCATCGCGGCGCGCGGTGGTGCGACAGCAGCCACGGCGATGGCCGGTGCGGCTCAGCAACAGCGCGACTACCAAGCTTTTGTGCCGCTGGCCTTTTGCCTCGATGTAGAACATGGCGGTCGCTCCGTGCGCCTCGCCGGCGGCATGACGGAAGCGACGGCCCACGCGGTGTATGTCCAAGTGGCCGACCGCCTCGGCCTGAACGATCGCAGGTCTGCGTGAGCATGAGCATGGGTATGCGCCATCTGCTCGTGTGGCTTCTCCTCGCCTGCGGACTCGCGCCAGCGCATGCGGTCATCGTATCGGCACCACTCGGCACCTTTGTGCCCGCTCCGGCAATGGCCCAAGCGCTCTACAACCACACCGCGACCCTTCTCCCGACTGGTCAAGTGCTCATCACCACCGTCAACGGAGCTCAGCTTTTCGACCCTCGCGCGGGCGTGTTTCTTCCGACTGGGGCGATGGCCGCGCAGCAAGACGTCGCGACCGCAACACTGCTGCCGTCCGGAAAAGTTCTGATCGCAGGCACCAGCTTCCCACCGCCCTATGCCTCGGCAGAACTCTATGACCCCGTGCTCAACCAGTTCGGGGTGACGGGAAATATGATCACGGCGCGTTATGGCGCCTCTGCTGCGTCGCTTCCGGATGGGCGCGTCTTGATCGTCGGGGGACGACCGCCGGGCGCGAGCAGCACTCCTTTACCGAGTGCCGAACTTTACGATCCCAGCACTGGAACATTCCACGCGACCGGCATGCCTCTCTGGCCGCGCTTTGAGGCCACGATGACGGTTCTCCAAAACGGGGATGTCCTGTTGGCCGGTGGCACCGATGGGCTCGGTCATGTTTTTGCGAGCGCCGAAATCTACCGTGTGGCGACGGGGACCTTTGCCGCGACCGCATCGATGGGGTTTTACCGCGTTTATCATGCGGCCACTCTGTTGCCGGATGGCACGGTGCTGGTGAGCGGTGGATGGGGTGTGACGACGGGAGCGACGGTGGGTAATGGCACCGGCGTGGTGCTGTCGTCGGCTGAACTCTTTCATCCAAGTAGCGGAAACTTCTCGACACTGACGGCCGTCATGACGACCACCCGCGAGAACCACACAAGCACCCTTCAACATGACGGCAAGTTGCTGCTGTGTGGTGGCGAGGACGACTACGCCGGCGCGGTGCCGTATGCGGATATCTACGATCCGGTGACGCAACGATTCACACGGGTGATTGCGCATCTGATCACACCCCGCACAGCTCATCACGCGACGTTGCTGGCGGATGGGCGCAGTCTGATCACGGGGGGTGAGGTTTGGAACGCTGCCGGCGCCCAGCTCATTCCCACCGCAGCGGCGGAGCTGTTCGCGCCCGATGCTCTGTTTGCGGCGAGCTTTGAACCCTGAGCCTTGAACCCTGAACCCTGAACCCTGAATCCGTTTAGGGCCTCGGGTGCCTGCGGCGCGTCTGTGTAGACGGTGCCTCCAGATTGGCGTTGAGGGGAGGCGGTATGCGGAAGGCATTCGGCCGAGGTTTTGCTGGCTCATGGCGCCGGGTAAACACCGGGCGCGCTTTGCCTTGGATGCTGAGCGTCGCCGCCTTCGACCGCATGGCATCCCCCGGCACGGGATATCCGGCGGCGCGCCGGCTTTCGATGTGTTCCAGCTTCTCGGCTGCCGCTTGAGCTTGGCTGACATACCGGCTCATGGCCTGAGCACTCACCAACACCTGCGCCCGCCACTCGCGCCGTTCTGCCTGCCCCAGCTTGGCCCGTTGCTTCCGCCGCAAGTCCGCCCATTCTCGCCTCGTTTTTGGCTTCCAGGCCGGCGGCTGGTTTTCTTCCGCGCGTTCCGCCGCCTGCCTCTCTCGTGCCGTGGCAAACATGGCCGCACCGTGCCGCGCACGGCGGCGCTCGCCAAGTTTATGAGCTCGTGTCCGTTGGGTAGCCGCATCGATTCCCTGGCGCAGCAGCACACCGCAGCGCGGATCGGCCACGCGGTGCGCGGCGAGCGCATGAACATCGGCGCTCGGCCAGTTCCACAGGCGCGCATAGGCCACCGCCTCTGCCGCTCGCTGACCGTTCTCCTCAATCACGGATTGAAGCATGTCCATGTAGCGCTGCGAGCTGTCCCGTTCGACGCGTCGGCTGTCGCTCGCTTGGCTGGCTTGCGTGTTGAGCACATCCGCATCTCTGCCTTGAGCACGCGTGCCGCGCCCGCCCGTGGCGCTGAGTTTCTGCCGCGTTAGCTTCGAGCCCGCTGGCGTGCGCCCTGCGCGCCCCTTGGACGGCGTCGGCCGCCCCGCACGGGAGTCCGCTCCCGGGGTTGCCGCAGCGACCTCGCGTGTTCGGTCGGCCTGGGCTTGATCGGCACCGGATCGCGCCGGAGCCTCGATCCATCGGCCTCCCTGTTGCGCAGCGGCCACGAACTTCTCAAGGAGTTGCGCGTTGCTCGCATGAACCATCGCGTTCCAGCCGGAGCGTTCCAGCCGCTCACCCCGACGTGCTGCCGCCGTGCTAGCTTGCCCTTCATGGATCGTCGCCTCGCGGGTCAGCAGCGCAGCCTTGCCAAAATCCCCTTGAGCCTCCGCCTTTCTTGCTTGGACCAGCAGCCGTTGGTGATCAACACGCTCGGAGATGCCCGCGCGCTCCAGATGTTGGTTCGTCAAGGCGGCAACATGCGCGCGGACGGCTTCAATCTCCAGAGGCCCGGTCTTCTGATCCACGAGTGCGCGCACCTTGGCGCCGAATCCCGTGGCGCCCATCGATCGCGTGCTGGTCATCAGGTGGACATGGTGGTTGCGCTGGTCACCGTGTGTATCTGGGGCGTGGATCGCGGCCATGGTGGCGACCGCATAGCGGTCGACGAGTAGGTGCGAAAGATCAGCAACCAGAGCTGCCCGCTGAAACCCGTTGAGTTCCGCAGGCAACGCTATAATCCACTCGAAAGCCACCCGCGCGTTGACGCGACGCTCCGCGGCCTCGGCGTGATTCCAGAGTTTTTCTGGATCGCGTGCCCATGCGGGCGCAGCCTTTGGAACATGGATGTCCACGCTCACAATGCCGCGCTTGCGTCCATAGGTATGAAGAACGCCCGTGCGCTCATCGCGGAAGCCGGCTTGGGTGCCGGCCCGATAAGCGGCTGCGGCCACGGCAGACTGACCCTTCGCCCGGGAGAATGTCTTCAGGTTGACGTAGAAAATGGCAATAAGTGCGATCCCTCGCGGTTGCTGCCTCTACCACCTTAGAGTCTTGCCGTCGTTTGGCAAGCGGTGTCATCGCACCCGTGCGGAAGAAGGGACTAGCCCCGGTCGATCTTGGGGTTTCGCGCCAGCTCGACCTCGGCCCTGTTGAGCAAAACCACTTGCTGTCGCTCCGGTTTGAGGCCGTCGATGTCGAGACACAGATGTCTTTCAAAATACCAGGTCAGGGAAACGCGCATGGGAACATCGATCGTGCCGTTTTCCATGCCGTAATCCAGTTCGATCGCTCGCTGCTGTCCAGGCGAAAGATCAGGATGGGGCGCGAGGCGCATCGCAACGATATCGTTCCACTCGCGATCCAGAGACCCATCGATTTCAGCCGGTCGCTTGTCATCGGTGGTTAACGTGAAACGCGCCAAAACCAAATCCAGAAACGACGAATGTTTGTAGCACCAAACGCGCGCGTGCCACCGGAATCCGTCGAATGCTAGGCCATGTGGAGCGATCCATCGTTCCGTCGGCTCGGGTGTGTTCATGGACTGGTAGCAGACCCGGATCGCCTGGCGATTTTGGATGGCTCGGACGATCCGCCGCAACACATCGGGTTCCAGGCGACGCCTGACCTTGGGGATAGCCGCGTGCGATGGAACGACGCCTAACCAACTGTCTGCGGGATTGATCGCGGCGTCGGCCAGAAGCAACAACTGGCTTAAATACGTCCGCGCGTCGGGGCGCATGTAGTTCGGCTCGAAGTCCTCACCCGCCACAAACGCCTTGACCTTGCTGTCATACGCCAGATTCGCGGGGAAAAGACGATGGTAGTGAACAACATCGATCGTGGCTTGGGGCGCCGAGATACCAAACCGCTTGATCAGATCCGCTTTTTGGACCCGTCCTTCCCAGTAAAGCCGCTGTTCCAGGAACGCATAGCGTTGAACGACATTCCAGCGGAGCGGTTCAGTTTGCATAGATTTCAAGCAGTTGATGTTCGGAGTTCATATCCAACATTATCGTAAGTTGCAGTGAACGTATCGTGAGCGTATAGTTTTTATCACCTTAGGCACAACACAAAGCTAAGCGCTTTCAGGAACAACCCCGGAAGCAATCAAAACCAGTCAAGGATTTAAGTATGGCAGCGAAATATTGGTCAGGCCAAGTGTGTCCCAAAACAGCGACGTATGGGCAGCACCACGACACCAACAACTCCTATGCCGGGGCAACCCACGATAGGCGCGTGGTCAAGGATGAGAAGTTTCCGCCCAGCTTGAACAACTACCACTTCGAAGAAAAAGCCTAGCGACAACGGCCCGGCGTGCCATAGCGCGCCGGGCTTTTCAGCTGAACAATGGAGATTTCCGATGTCACGATTTACTGTTCGTGTTGAACTTCATGCCGCCAGCGAAGCGGATTACCAGCGCCTTCACACCGCGATGGCGGCCCAACGCTTTTCGCGAATCATCACCGCAGATGATGGGAGCCGGCATCATCTGCCAACTGCAGAGTACGATCATCAATCCACAGAAACAGTCTCGCAAGTGTGCGATCGGACTTACGGGATCGCGAGCGGCGTCAGGCACAACCCTGCGGTTTTGGTGACCGAAGGTGGTTGGTCAGCAAGAGGACTTGTCCGAGCTACCTGACGACAGACTTACTCAGCGCCTCCGGGCGCTGGGGTTCGGGGCGAAGCTCCGACGCATAACGCCACCGCAAGGGTAGCGGCAAACCACAGGTTTGCGTAGATGCGCTCTTGCTCAAGGTCGACTGTAGTCCTGGCGAGAAGATCGGTGGCCACGAAGGGCCTTGCGGGTTCGTCACGTTCTGCTATTCCTGACATCACACAGTCAGGATTAAACGACCATGAAGGCATACAGTGATCCAACTTTATCTGCTCGCAGAAAAATCGGTGTGCGCCTCGACGAAATCGTGGCTCGTTACATCCACTACAAACCAATATCCCGAAAGGCTGCGACGGTTCGGTGGATAATCTGTGCATTCATAGCGATAGGGATCGGATGGGTCCAGTTTACGTATGGCGGGCGGTAAGGTTGCCCCGCCGCTTACACCCTCGGATCTAGAGAATACGCTGAACCAAATAACCACCGACGACCCATGTTGCGTAGTCACCTATTAACCATGCAGCGGCTGACATGCCATAAGGAACTGTTCCCAGCCCGACAAGCGTCAGAACAAATGTAACGCTCATGACAAACAAGATTCCACCGACCGCCATCGATACTATCCAACTGGTTACTGGCATTGGATTGAAGGCAAAATAAATGATAGCTGTGACCACAGCACCAACGAACATCCACGCTAAAGGCTGCGTTAGTCCCGGTCGCAAATAGACGAGAAGCCAATCGCCAAATAAACATGCGGCAAGCGCCGGAATGACGATCGCTGATACAACGACAACGACAGCGACAACGATCTTGGTTTTGCTCATATCGGCCGCCATCGGACAGAGGTGACATATCTTGTCATAACTGCGTTTTGTTCACGATAGGCTGTAGAACAAAACCTCGAACTGGCCGAACCGCACGGGCACTGCGAGCAATCCCAGACGACGGCACAGCGAAATCCAGTTGCTAATAGCCTGAGGAGTATGTGCTTCACTGCTGGCTAACTTTAATCAGGCTTGCGCCTCGTTGCTTTTCTGCTATTTGTGGAGGCGTCCACCATGGAGCACCACTGGCATGACGCCCGACCCGATTCAGTTCCGCCCAATCCTGATCGATCTCCTTGACTCACTCCGCCGCGTCTCAAGGATCTACCGCTCCACCGTTTTATACGCTCCGACCTATGTCGAGGCGCCCGGGTGGGATGCGTTGTGCGCTCTTGCTGAGCGCACCGCAGCCCAAACCCATCGCATTCTGGACGACACGACCGCTGAGCAGCGCGGCATGGACTGCGAACTGCGACCACCGGTCCCGACCATGTCCGACCATCTTGGCGAGAAGATCCGCGCCCGTCGCGCGCTGTCCGCTCCGCGCCCCCTCGAACATGGACGCCGCGCCCCAAGGATGGGGCTTCATTGAATACGCATGCTGATCGACTTGCCCAGCAAGTGGCTATCGCTGCCCAGCGCCTTGGGCAACTCAAAGCCCGGCAAATGCTACGCGAGATGCGCGATGCCGCACAGGTGAAAGCACGGACACGGCGCGCGGATGTGCGGCGTAGGCTGGAGCTTGGCGGCGCGGTCATCATCGCTGACTGCGCCGATTTAACGATGTCGGAGCTGATTGGCATCCTGGTGGACGGCAAAGACCGGATCCAGGGATCGGCGACCATGCGCCTCGCCCTCGGGAAGCGCGGCGACGCATGGATGGCCCGAGGGAAAACGCCCCGACAGCAGACTTGGGAGCGGTCGGCTGCTCCATTGGTTCACTGACTTGACCGCGCTGCGATCCTTCGATGTTTTCATCTGAAAGGCATACTCTGACGACCCTTCCAGTGAGGTCCGTCGGTCATGAAAAGGTCGTTTCTAAACCGCAAGGTCGTTGCGATTCTGACGAGCATCACCCTGTGTTTGGCAGTGGTGCTTTTGATTGGTGACCACGAAGAAATGGAGCCGCCAAAAATCTTCACCGTCGTCAGCAGCACCGCCCTCGATGGAGCTTTGGGCTCGGCCACCCCGCATGCATTTGATATCTTCGTGACGGTGTCGCCGAACCCCGTTCTTGAAGACGAAGATGCGCAAGTCAGTGTGAGGATCAAGGATGTTGCCTCCCCAGTCCCGGGCGCCCGTGTCGCGGTGCGTCTGGAGGACGGTGGCTTGAGTGTGTCGTCGCATGAGGCCCGCTTGATCGATCTAAAACAAGGCGAAACCACGTTGTTCGTCGTATCACCCAAAGGGAAAGGGCGGAAGAGTTTCCACGTCTTGGCGGAATACGTCGCACCAGCGAACGGCGGCGGCTCGCAAGAACCTGTGGGGCAACGCAGGTTGGAAAAACTCATAGAGTTAACTGTTCAGGAACAACCGACCATTTGGATGCTCTCCAACAAGGCATTGGCCTCTACCGGGTTTTGGGGGCAGGCGTTGGGCTGGTCGGCGCCGATCTTTCTCACCTACTGGCTCACTCGACGCGGAACCGCTCGGCGACGCCGGCCGCATTGATCACCGCCAGCGGATCGCCGCGTGTTTCAAAACAGCGAACACGACACACTTTCCGCCGCCGTCAGCGTGCTAGTCTCCGAAAGGATAACGCATCAGCCTGATGCCACCGAGGTTTGCCATGGAACGACACGACGCACGTCGGCTGATAGGGATGTTTGCATTCCTCCTGGTGTTTTGCGGGACGTTTTCGGCGCACGCTCAAGAAGCCTGTGGCCTCCAGACCGCCACCTTCGACATCATTTTCAAATACGGCTTTGAAACACCTGCGGCCGGCCTCGGCCCACCGCTCAGCACCGTCTCACCGCCGACGCTCGGTGTCACACCGACCATCACGATTACCACACCCGCCGCAGGCGCGCTGCCCGGCAACGCCGTTCAAGTCACCGGAACATTCACGGGACCGGCGGACACCGGTGTTTCGGTCAACGGTGTGGCGGCGCAAATCGTCGGCAGCCAGTTCTCCACCCCCCAGTTCGTCCTCTTGGACGGCAGCAATACCCTCACCGCGACCGCCACCACCATTGATGGCCTGACCGCGAGCACGAGCATCGCTGTGACCGCAAGCGCCGCCGGTGCCGTGGTGGCGCTGGTGACAGACGCCCAAACAGGCTACACGCCCACCTTGGCGGGCTTCTCGGCCTCCACGCCGTCGAGCATGACCGTGACCAACCTCGCGCTGGCCTATGGCGACGGGGCGACCTATACGGGTCTCGGGCCCATTCCCAAGCACAGTTACACCACCGCCGGCATTTACCAAGCCGTGCTGACGGTGACCGACAACGCCTCACACACCTACACCGTCGCGCGCACGATCACCGCCGTCAGCGTCGTGGCGCAACGGCAAACCCTGTGCGCGGTCTACGCGCACTTGCGTTCCCGGATGGCCGCCAGCGATGTGCCCGGCGCGCTCCAAGCCTTCCATAAAAAGCACCAGCAGAAATACCGCACGCTGTTCAATGCGCTGGGCGTGAACCTGCCGACCGCCGCCACGCGCCTGGGAACGATCGGCAACGGCACGCTCGGCCTGACCAACGCCGAGCTGTTCCTGGTTCAGGAGCAATCCGGCCAAGTCAACGCCTATCCGCTCCATCTCGCCATCGATGGGTCCGGGGTCTGGCGCATCGACGCCATGTGACCGGGAGCATCGCGTGTTGGAAATGCCTGCTCTGTTGATCCTGGTCGGTGGCTCCCTGCTTCCCGTCATCGAACTGCTTCGCGTCGTGGCCGTGCTTCAACACCGCACCAGCTGGGTCATGATCGTGGTGCTCCTGGTGCTCGTGGGTGCGGAGGGCCTGGTGATCTGGGCCACCGTCCTGGCTCAGAAAGGCGAGCGCCAGATGGCCTATGTCGCGGTGGGCTTGGCGACCGCGATCGCCGTCGCCCTCTTCGCGCTTGCAGCCGCGCTAAGTTCCAGTATCGCCAGTCATTGGCATTAAGCCTCAACGCTCCATCGGAAGGATCACCGCATGAACGCACGCCTTGCCCTTGCCACGCTGGCCCTGACCGCGGCCAGCTCGCTGGCCTATGGCTACGACATCATCACGCACGGCCTGCTCGGCGAGGTCGCGTATCAGCGCTCAGTGCTCAATCCCGCCAACACCAACGCGATTTTGCCCATTGTCGGCTTTGACCGGCTCGATCCCACCAACCCCTTTATCTCGCATGACCTGGCCCAAGCGCTGGCACTGACCGCCGCGTTCCCGGACGGCTACTTCGATGACGCCGCCACGACCAACGCCGCCGGCACCACCGCGCCCTTTGTGGTCGCCCACATCCGGTATCGACAGCAACAGGAAGCGGATGTTTTCACCGCGTTGATGAAGCGTGGCTACATCCCCAATGCCAGCACCCAGCTCGACATCGAAAGCCGCGTGGATGGCTGGCTGGTGCGCGGTGTGGTGCGCGAGGATGACAACGACGCAAAACCCTTATTCGGGGACTGGGCGACGAGTGATCAGCGCGACGACGACCCGTATGGTCCGATCCTGCGCGCGCTGCGACACTTCTACGATCCAGTCAACGATCGCGCGTATGACTTCGTGGATAACTGCGCCACCTATGGCTGCGTGCGCACCATCCTGTGGGCGCTCGGGCGCACCGACCCCCTTCACCCGGCGTCCGATACCGAGGACCTGAGCCGGCGTAACCATTTCAGTTGGCAGGATGCGCGGAACAACTACTGGTGGGGTCTGACCACGGAGCGCAACCGTGGCGGCACGACCTTTCGCACGGCGATGGATCGCAACCTGGACGCGGGGGAGCGTCTGTGGCGCTGGGCCTCCACGATCGGCTCGGTAGGCCACGTGATCCACTTGGTTCAAGATGGAGCGCAACCGCAGCACACCCGCAACGATGCGCACGCGCCTCCCAACGCGTGGTTCACCAGTGATGCCGAGGCGAATGAAGGCCGGTCGGACGCAGCCTATGAGGACTACACCGATTATCGCGTGACGCTGGACTACGCCACCGCCGCGGCCAGCCCGTTGGCGGGCAATCCGCTGGCACACATGGATGAAGGCATTCCGTATCCGTCCGAGCTCACGCCCGTCGTGCTGGGTAGCTATCCGAACGTGCGATTTTCGACCCCTGTGAAATACTTCACCACGCGTCATGTCGATACCTCGGCCGCGACCTGTGGCACGGGTTCCACGAGCAGTGATCCGGTCTGCGCGCGCCGAGGCATGTCGGATTTCAGCAACCGCGGCTTTTTCACGTCCGGCACGGTGCCGGGCATGCGTGAATGTCTCAGCCCCGGTCCCGGTTCTGACCCGTGCTCGACCGTCAATCCCAACCCGAGCTATGCGCTTCCCGAGGAAACGATGGCAGACGCGGCTTGGGCGGTCCAGCCGATCGGCTTGAGTTTCTACGTCAACGGCAAGCAGGCGAACTCGTTCGAATATTATCGCTCGATCATCGATACGGTCGCGCCGGGCTATGTGGATGCCTTGCCGAATGCCTTCAACGGCAAGGTTCCGATTGTCACCGCTAGCATGTTTCGCACCCTGACCGACCTGCTTCAGCCCGGCGGCTTCATTGGATCCGAATACACCATCAGCTACCGGAACATGCGCTACGACGCCGATGTGTTGCTGCCGCGCGCCATTGGTTACTCGGCGGGCATGATCGACTACTTTTTTCGCGGTCGGCTCAAGGTTGACGCTCCGCAAGATGGACTGTTTGCCTTCACCGACCAGGGCATGGCGCACACGGTCGACAGCGATGGATATCCGCGCTGCACCAATAACGTCTTTGCCCCCATCACGGGCGAGCCGATCTTGTGTAACGCCGGCGGCATCTTTGGTTTCACCAAGGTGCGCGTGAAGTTGCGCAACGACACGCCCGCGATCACCGAAAGCGGGCCGACGGCGCCCGCCATCGCGCAGACCCTGGCCGCCACGGTGGCCTCGCCGGCGGCAGGTGATCCGCGCTTGGTCGCCATCGCGCGCTATCACCGTAACGCCTGCTATGTGCCCAGCCTCCAGGGCGAAAAAGTCATTGACTACGCCGGTAGTGTGACCACGCCCACCTGTGCGGCCGGCAGCCGCACCACATTCCAGGAGGTGTCCGTTTCCGCGCCGCTCGCCATGTCCGCCAGCGATCTCAATGGCAGTGCGTCGGTGCCGGTGACCTTCGACTTCGGTCAGGATCCGATCCCGGTGAACGCGACGGACGTGCTAATCCAGGTTGCTTATCGTGGTCCTCTGGGCGACGAGCCCGACGGGATCGCGGTGGGCAGCATCGATGTGCGCGAGCCATCGTATTTGACCGTGTGGAACAACTCGGATCATGCCGGATGTAATGGGGCATGGACGACGGGAAACGCGGCAGGTTGCGATTACATGTCCGGCGGAACCGCCTTGCGACCAATCAACGCCACGCGTCTCTGTATCGGCACGCAGTTGCTCTATACGCGCTTAAACACCGGCGGCAATCCCGACATCACCTTGGGCAACTATGTGCGCGTGGCGGCGCTGCTCGACGACCAACCGCATGCCACCTTGGGGCGTTTGATTGTCGGTGGCAACGTGAATAACGCAGTCGTCTATCCGGTGGGCAGCATCACCGGGCAAAAGCGCCAGGCACCGATGGAACAAGTGAGCGTCGCATCTCCGTATGCGCCCGATCCCATGTTCACGAAACGAGGCATTGTGGGCAGCTTTCGCCCCCTGGCCTTTTATCTGGAGATTGGCGCCGATCCGCAGCCGAGCAACGACACCGGGCCGAACGATGTCGGCGCACTGACGCCACTGTTTTCCTCGTCGGTCTATCCCCTGACCGGGGGCGCGCTCTCGTTTCCGAACGCACCGGTCACCAGTGGCGCCTGCACCCCACCGCCGGCGCTTGCCGAACCGTATTTTGAGGATGAGATTCAGGCGACCGAGGCGGCGATTGCGAGAGGCTCGATCCGGTAAGGGGGCCTGAAACGGTTTTGCGAATGCGTTTGATCGTCAGAAATCGATCTTTTCCAAGGCTCAGAGCACTAAGGAGAAAACATGAGCAACAGCAGAGAGACGAACTTAGCAATGATGATTTCGATTGCCGTTTTGGCAGTTGGGGTTGCTGCGGTCGGAGAGTTTAAGACCGCCCTCCATCTCGATTGGGGGACAGGCACCATCACGCTTGTGTCGTTGATTTTTTGGGGTGTGAGTTCGGCGGCTGCTTGGAACTGGTCCTCCGAGGACAGAGGCAGGGTGCTACCGATCATCATTGCCCTGCTATGGGTTTGTCTTTGCCCCGCCTTTAACTACTGGAAAGAGCAGTGTGCGACCAGGTTCCCCGGCTATCTGGATCCCGAGAGGGCAGGCAGCTGGTGGCTGTCGGTTCCGATGGAGATCGAGACTGGCATCGCCATTCTCGTCGTTGGCTATGGGCTCCGCTACTATCTGCGGTCTGTGCGCGCGTGGTGACGCAGCGGCGGCTCACAGCCACCCGCGTTCCGCGAAAGATATCGGCTGACCACTGCCCACGACAAAATGATCCAGCAGCTTTACGTCAATGGCGAGTAGAGCCGTCCTCAGGATCTCGGTGATGGTTCTGTCCGCGGAGCTGGGTTCCCCGATCCCCGAGGGGTGATTGTGGGCCACAATGGCACAGCTGGCATTGTGCGCAAGGGCGGCGCGGATGACTTCCCGCGGATACACCGCAGCCCCATCGATCGTGCCGGAAAAGAGCCGATCCACGGCGAGCACCTGGTGCCGATGATCGAGCCACACGACATGAAACTCTTCATGATCCAGTCCAGCCAGCCGCATCCGCAGAAACGCCCGCACATCGCTCGGACTGCTTAGGGTTCCCATGCGCTCGAACCTGTCGCGCAAGATCTGCTCGGCGGCCTCCAGGATTTCAGTTTGGCTTGCGGCGGTGCCGCGCTTGGTTCGGTAGTGGCCTTGTGCGTCGCGGATGAGTTTCATCGGTTGGTTTCCCATCGGCACGGGAGGCGCCGGTGAGACCGCTCGGCCACGCTGACAAGCGGGAGGCGCACCCATAGGCCGCAACAGCGTGGAGGACATGCCGGCACGGCGTGTTGCGCGTCTCGCAAGCGGGGCTACGGTGCTCACGCATAGGCGCATGAGGACGATGGCAAACCATCCGGTGAATCAGAAAAAAGCGAGAGTTGGAGCTATATCAATCGCTCGTTGTTCGGCATGCTCTGCGGACGCGCCGGCGACGACAACACTTCAGCCAATCTACCCCGCTTCCTGGTCACCTCGTTGCAGGTCGGCAACCACCTTCATCAGCCGATTGATGGGTTCCGCCAATCGTTTCGGCAAAATCCGGTGGGTAATGAACTCGGTTTTCTCTTCATTGATGAGGCGCACGGTCCAGACATCTTCCTCCGGACAGTGGTTGCCCACACCATTACAGTATTGGTAACCAACCAACGCTTCAGCATGGGACAACAAGAGGCGCGCCATCGTCATATGAAAACGATGCGACTGTAAATCGGTTGGCCCTTTGGGACGCGGCAACGTGATCCTCAAGCACTGCCGATTATTGAACTGCTCCCACTCGCTTCCGACCACTTCGCCCGCGTGCGCCAGCACTTTCCGGGACTGCTCGCTTTTAGCATTGACGATCGACACGGAAATGACATCTTTCGCATAGCCCAGTGTCGTGGCAAGTCGCTTGAGCCACTTCATGATCTTGCGGATGGTGATGTCGTCCGTGAAGACCAGATATTGATGCCGCTGTTCCCGATCAAGAAAGCGAGGAAGTTGCGCATACAGCGGATACATCAGGTCGTGGAGATACACATAAGTTTGTCGGCGACCCTCCTCATGGCTTCGCGTCGTCGCTGTCAAAGCACCCTGCGCCCATTCCGGCGTGATCTGTTCAAGCGTCATCTCTGTGATGTCGATTGAAATCAGCGGGAAGCCGAGCGATTTGCCGATAAGTGCCTTGCGTCCATCGAACGCATGCCCCAACTCGATCTCCACCGCGCCGAGCACCATCGGCGCTTTTTCGATCGGTGGCCCAAGCACGGCGACGTCAAGGCGAAACCGGCTGCCAAAAGGTGTGTTTAATGGATGCTCGGTGACAACACAATCTGCTCCCAGGAGCAGATTACCCGACAACGGATAGTCTGACGCATCGGGATCCTTGAACGACCACGGCAAGGCCAAGCCAGCGGCAAGACGGCGCATCAGTTCAGCAGCAATATAGTCTTTGGCTTGTCGGTGTTTTTGGCTTTCTGCCGCCGCCCGCTGTCGTGACGATTCCTCCTCGTCGAAAACAGCTTTGAGGTCATAGCTCTTGTGAGGCATGAGACGAAAGTGTGAACGGCGCACGAGCTTGCTGTTTTCATCGAAAGAAGGGCTGACCCATGTGACCATTTTGTGGATCGCGTTGGGGGCGACGAGCGGCCAGAGTTTGCGCGCATGTTCACGGCTTCGCACTTCTTTAGCCGTGACTTTCGTCGCGCGAAACCCTTTGCGCGACAGCACGACGATGGCCTCACGCATAGGTCGCTTCCTGGTGCGCACCAGCGCGCGGCGTTGATCTGATCGGCGTCATCGACCGTCCTTCATGAAAGTCTCTCTACCGGCAAGACGGAGCTGCGCATCAGGGTCGCTTGTCGAATGGTTGCCAGCCCATATGCGTCCATTTCGAGCGTGAAAAACTATTCTGATATCCGGCCACCGCGACGATCAACCTCGCGTTAAAGTTCTTGAGCCACTTGTCAACATTGGGATCCTTGCCCATGGCTTCACCAGGGGTGCTGTTATCCCAGAGCGCCTCATGAAGAAGCGCGTTACGCAGTTTGATAAAGTTCTCAAACATCGTTTCGTCTGCAGCCACACCAAAGAGGTTGCACATGTGGATCAAGCGCTTTCCGTGCCCTCCTATTTTTTGCCCGCCGTTCTTAAGCTGAAAGGCATACAGGGCATCAAACACCATGTAATGTTGCGAGAAACGCTCCCATTCCCACAGGCAGCTTTGAGCGCGTCCAAACATATAGAGAATCGTGATGAATCGCCGGCGTAACTCTGGCGTCCAGGTTTTCCACCGATCATAGACCGACGCAATAAAGTGCTCGGCGACATCCTCGCGAAAAAGGAACGAGCCCACCCGCGTTCGAATCCTTCCATCAAACTTCCATCCGTCGAACTGTAAACGGGTTTCATACAGGAACGCGATCAGGTGAACGAGCAGCGCACCGTCCTCGTGACGAAAATCGCCGCCCTCTTCAAAATCTGCGACATGAATATCATGCGATGGCATTAACCCAAAGACGGCGGCCGGCCGCGTAGTATTCGGAATGGGGACGGGGTCATCCGCGCTACCCAAACACTGACTCCACGAACTGATACATGGCGGATAAAGGTAGCCGTCGCGGTGCTCGCGTTCCTCGATCGATGCCAAGACCGACGCATGATCAGGACACGGCTTGATCCACCCGTTGTTGAAGCGGATGGTGATGGGGGCTTTCAAAAATCCGAATCGGTCAGAGATCGGCATGATCTGGTTCAAACTCGTTTACGTCGGATTTTGCGTGACCGCCCCGCCGCGATGCTTGAACCACCCGCCTTCATGACTTGAAGGCCAGCAGATCACGCAATCCCTCGAAATCCAACCATTCGCCCCATCGCAACCCCGGAAATAAACTCGCTAACTCTCCCGCCGACCAGGCACGCATGTAGTCTTTTTCATGGACATCGGCATCCCCCTGCTCGTGTCCCACGAACGCCCGGCGACGCTCGGCGGGAAGCATTGAGCCTTGGAGCTGCTGGATGACATTTTTCCGCAGAGAATGAAAGCCCACCGTGCCATTTTTTCGGCGAGGCTTGATGCCGAGCGTGCCGAGGTAGTAGCCAAAGCCCTTGGAGATTGCGTTGCCTGTGCCGGCCTCGCTGTCGATGCGCATATCTGGAAACAGGCGATCACGTCCCGCGGCGCGCAACCGAGTGACGCGTTCCCATAAACCGAGCCGGAGGATATCTGGATGGAGCGGCACCAAGCGCTCGGACGCTTCCGTCTTTTGCGTCTGCCCATCGCTTGCCACTTGGAACAGGACGCACGGCACCTCATCCCGTATGACGAAGTCGCGCAAAAATAGCTGAGCCACTTCCCCCACTCGGGCGCCGGTATACAAACCAATCAACGCGCCCCAGCGCACGTGCTCCGTGCGAGTCTTGGCAAGGTTGGCGGGGGCATAGATACGCCGCAGATCCTCGATCTCGAACGGCTCCCATTGATACCCCTCTTTCTTGCGGGCGGCTTTTTCTTTTTTGCTCAGGACGAGAACACCTTTGACCGGATTCGGCGCGTCGATCTCGCCCGAGGAGATCAACATTCCAAACACCTGGGCGACATGGCTGACTTGATTGCCCGCCGTTCTTTTTGTCATGCCGTTTGCGATAAGTCCTTGCGCCCACGCCGCCGCCATCGGTCGGGTGATGTCGCGCACCGGTGTCGCGCCACCGATCACCTTCAAGAACGAATCATTCGCACGCCGCCGCTGCTTCCAGGTATTCGGGCGCAGGCTTTTGGATTCCGTCATGGAGTAGGTCAGCATGGCGGCTGTCAGATTGATGCTCGGCTTCTTCACTTCAGCCACCGATGCGGGCACCGAATGGGCCAGCACGGTTTTGACAAACGCGTGAGCCGCCACATTGTCCGCTGGCGTGCCGTCGGTCCGCAGACTCGTCACATTTCTGGTAACGGGATCAAACGTGACATCGAAGCGCTTGGCATCGCCACAGTTAAAGGATCGGATGATGTCATCAATGGGTGGAGGTGGCTTTTTCATCGCGCTTTCCTTGCCCGCCGCGCTGCTTCCCGCAGCAAAGGCATCAGCGTAGCGCAGAGACAGGTCATAAGAATAGAGCTGCGCCTGTTTCGGATCCCGCGTGCGCAAACTGCGCTTGATCACGCGCAGCCCGAATAGGGCTTGAAATCCGACAGGCACTTTCATTCGAAAATGAAAGATGCCCGAAGTAGAACGAACGAGATGGTGAGGCAAGCGCATCGGCGGAAGTGTCCAACCGAGTGTCCAAGCGCCGCCGACATCAAGGAACAAAAAAGCCCTTGAAAATCAAGGGCTTTAATGAGATGGCTGGGGGACTAGGATTCGAACCTAGATTGACGGTGTCAGAGACCGTAGTCCTACCATTGGACGATCCCCCAAAAACAGAGGTCGAACGTGTATTAGCGCTTCGAGAACTGCGTGGCGCGACGAGCTTTGTGCAGGCCGACCTTCTTGCGCTCAACTTCGCGTGCATCGCGGGTCATGAAACCGGCTTTGCGCAGCGGAGACTTCAGCGTTTCATCGTATTCGACCAGCGCGCGCGACAGACCGAGACGGATCGCACCGGCTTGGCCGGAGTTGCCGCCGCCTTCGACCGTGGCGAGGATGTCGAACTTTTCGCCGAGCTTGGTCAGCTCCAGCGGCTGGCGCACAATCATGCGTGCCGTTTCGCGACCGAAAAACTGATCCAGCGGCAAGCCGTTGACGATGATCGCGCCATTGCCCGGACGCAGGAACACGCGTGCGGCGGCGGATTTGCGACGGCCGGTGCCGTAGTTATTCTGTGTGATAGCCATCTTGATTCCTGCCGATTAAGCGATTTCCAGCGCCTGCGGCTGCTGGGCGATATGCGGATGGTCGGGGCCTTTGTAGACCTTGAGCTTGCGATACATTGCGCGGCCCAGCGGGTTTTTTGGCAGCATGCCCTTGACCGCGATTTCGATCACGCGCTCAGGATGCTTGACCAGCAAATCCTTCAGTGCGATCGACTTGATGTTGCCGATATAGCCGGTGACATGATGATAGATTTTGTCGTCCATCTTCTTGCCGGTGACGGCAATCTTTTCCGCGTTGACGACGACGAGATAATCGCCGGTATCGACGTGCGGGGTGTAGACCGGCTTGTGCTTGCCGCGCAAACGGCGCGCAAGCTCCGTGGCAAGACGGCCTAGCGTCTTGTCGGTGGCGTCGACGATGTACCAGTCGCGCTGCACGGATTCCGGCTTGGCGCTGATCGTGCTGCTTTTCATGGTGGAACCTTATGGCCGTGGGGCGTGGATCAAAGAGCGCGACAGGATAATGCAAGCCGCGAGGCCATGCAAGTGCAAACCCGCGATCCAGCGCTAAACGAGTGGGCCGACAATGATAGCATGAGTCATGGCCCTTGCCTCTACCCCTGAATCAAAAATCGCCAACGGTTTGCGTCAGCACATTCTGCAGCTGGCCGATCAATGCGTGATGTGTGGTCTGTGCATCCCGCAATGCCCCACGTATCGGATCGGGCGGCAGGAGAATGAATCGCCGCGCGGACGCATCGCGCTGGCGCGAGGCCTGGCCTCGGGCGAACTGGCGCCGACACCGACCTTGCTTGGCCACATCGATCATTGTCTGGGCTGCATGAGTTGCGAAAACGCGTGTCCATCTGAGGTGGACTACGCCGGCCTGTTGCTGGCGACGCGCGAATTGCAACGCGAAATTCAGCCGTTGAGTTGGACTCGACGGTGGTTGCTCGCAACCCTGGCGCAACGCGGCAAGCTGAATTTTTTGCTGCAGCTCGGACGTATTCCGGGCGTGCTGGCATTGCTGCGCAGTCGGCTGGGTCAGGCATTTTTCAAACGCGCAGGAATACCCGCACTCGCGCATGAATTGCCGCCGTTGCCTGCACCGCGCGCGTGGCCCGCGATCATAGCGCCGACATTTCGGTCGCGCGGGCGCATTGGCCTGTTTCTCGGTTGTGTCGCTTCGGTGTTTGATCAGGACACGCATGCGGCGAGCATCACGCTGCTTGCTGCGCTGGGTTATGAAGTCGTCATGCCGCGCGCGCAGAGTTGTTGCGGCGCGCTGGCGCGGCATGCAGGTTTGCCCAGCGATGCCTCCGCAACGCGGCAGGCGTTTCTCGATGCCGGCGTCGACACCGTGCTGGTTTCGGCGTCGGGATGTTTCGGCAGTTTGCGCGATTCGGTATCCGCCGACAGCAAGATACGTGTGCGCGAAATCCACGAATTCATCGCCGCCGATCCCGAACTCGATCGCCTGCAATTCAAACCGTTGCCGCAAATCGCCGCGTTGCATACGCCGTGCACGCAAACGAATGTGGCCAAGGGGCAGATCGCGATCGGCGCCCTGCTCGCGCGCATTCCGGCGCTGCGGATAATGCCGCTGCCGAGCGAGCCGCGCTGTTGCGGCGCGGCTGGCAGTTATTTTCTCGAACAGCCGCAGATCGCCGCGCCGCTGCGCAGCGAAAAGCTGCAACAGACACTGGCGCTCACGCCCGATGTCTTGCTCACGAGCAATATCGGCTGCCGTATTTATCTCGGCAACGGCCTGCGCCAGCACAGTGAAACGCTGCCGGTGCGACATCCGCTGAGTTTGCTCGCGCAACAACTCGATGTTTGAAACTCGATGCTTGAAAAATCGGTCCAGGCTTGATTGCGCAGCGCGACACTCCTACATTGATCGTTGATCACCCACTCGCGAACACAGCCATGCTGACACGTCATCTTTCCCGCCTCGATCGTCTTATCGTCGAAACCGAACGCGCGCTTGCGACATCACTGGGTGCCAAGCCTGAAGCGACGCGTATATCGCCCGCAGCCGCTTTGCCGAAAGTCGAATTGAGCGTGACGGAACAACAGCACGCCGCTGGCCTGATGCGTATCAATCACACTGGCGAGGTTTGCGCGCAGGCGCTGTATTTCGGCCAAGCCGCGACCGCGCGCGATGCGCATATCCGCACGCACCTACTCGCCGCGGCATCGGAAGAAACCGATCATCTGGCGTGGTGTGGTGAGCGTCTGGACGAACTCGCGAGCCGTCCAAGCCTGCTCAATCCGTTGTGGTATGCCGGCAGTTTTGCGCTCGGTGCGATGGCCGGATTGATCGGCGATCGTGTGAGTTTGGGGTTTGTCGTTGAAACCGAGCGCCAGGTCGAGGCGCACCTCGGTGAGCATCTGAAAGTATTGCCGACGCAAGACACGCGCAGTCGCGCGATCGTGGCGCAGATGCAAAGCGAAGAAGCCGCGCACGGACTGGCCGCAAAGAACGCTGGCGCGCGCGAGTTGCCAGCGCCGATTCCAAGTCTGATGCGCATGGCATCAGCCGTGATGAAAGCCGTGGCGTATCGCATCTGATACGCCACAAAGCATTACGCCGACACGAAGTCGGCGTAATGGAATCACATTTACACAATAAATTCAGGTCAGATTGCGACCGTGAAACAGCTCTTCGACTTCGCGTTTGAGCTGGGTTTCGATGCGCTGGCGTTCCTTGAATGACAGGTCGCTGGCATTGGCCTCGAACAGATATGTATCGAGATCGAAGTCCTTGATGTGCATCTTGGTGTGAAAGATATTTTCCTGATACACATTGACGTCGAACATTTCGTATTTGGTACGAATGTGCTTGGCCAGATATTCCTGAATCGAGTTGATGCGGTGATCGATGAAGTGCTTTTTGCCCTTCACGTCACGCGTGAATCCGCGTACGCGGTAGTCCGCGATCACGATATCCGATTCGAAACTGTCGATCAGGTAGTTCAGCGCCTTCAGCGGTGAAATCACACCGCAGGTAGCCACATCGATATCCGCACGGAACGTCGAGATGCCGTTGAACGGATGGCTCTCGGGATACGTGTGCACGGTGATGTGACTTTTATCCAGATGCGCAACCACGCTCGCATCGCCATCGCCGTTCTGCTCGTGATGCTCGCGCATCGCGTCGCTGATCGCATCGCGACCGGCATCGCGCTTGTCGATCACCGGCTCCTCGGAGATCAGGATGGTCACGCTCGCGCCCTGCGGATCGTAATCCTGGCGCGCGACATTGAGGATATTCGCGCCGATGATGTCCGCCACATCCGTGAGGATCTGGGTCAGGCGCTCGGCGTTGTAGGCCTCGTCGATATAGTCGATGTAACGATCGCGCTGCTCGGGGGTCACCGCGTAGCACAGGTCGTAAATATTGAAGCTCAGCGCCTTGGTCAGGTTGTTGAAACCCTGCAGACGCAAACGGGGAAGTGGCTTTACCACCGCAGATACCTCACATTGATCGGTGGAGACGGGAGCGGATTATGGGGCAAGTCATGTGACGTGAAAACTACAATCTTTCGCGCCGACCCGATTTGGTGACTTCACACCCATGGCGCAAAGCATTTTTTGTTGGTTAGAATGCGGCTCCGCTAGAGGGGGCGCGGCAGCGCGTTAAACGGCTGCCCGTGTACGCGGAATCCGCACATCATCCAACCAGGACGATCTATGGCAGACATGCGGTATACGCTGCACCAGAACATGAATCGCGTTCAGGCGCCCGCTTTCCTGACCGCCGAAGGCAACGATATGGAACGATTTCTGTCGTTCTGCCATCGTCGCCGCTACCCGAACAAGACCCTGATCATTCGCCCGGGCGACTCGGCGCATATCCTGTATTACATCATCGATGGTTCGCTCACCGTCTCGTCGGAAGACGATCAGGGCCGCGAATTGATTCTGGCGTACCTGAATCGCGGCGAGTTCATCGGCGAGATGGGCCTGTTCGTCGAAGTGCCGCGTCGTGAGGTGATGGTGCGTACGCGCAACGCCTGCGATCTTGCCGAAATCAGTTACGAACGCCTGTTCCAGTTGTTCGAAGGCCCGCTGCGCGAGGAGTGTCCGAAAATCCTGTTCGCGATCGGCGCGCAACTGACCAATCGTGTGCTGCAGACCAGCCGCAAGGTCAGTCGTCTAGCGTTTATGGACGTCACCAATCGTGTCGCGAAAACCCTGCTCGACCTGTGCGAAGAACCCGATGCAATGACGCATCCGTCGGGTACGCAGTTGCGTATTTCGCGACAGGAAATCAGTCGTATCGTCGGTTGCTCACGCGAGATGGTCGGGCGCGTACTCAAGCAACTCGAAGAGCAAGGCATGATTACGGCGAAAGGCAAGACGATCGTGCTGCTGGGTACGCGTTGAGGCTGTAGAAAATCCTTTTTGCTTCGGAAAACGGGCGCCGTTGCGCGCGGAAAGCACCCCGCCTGCCGCGGGTTATTACGCGACCAGCGTTGCTTTCATCCCGCGTCCACGTTGCACGCGCCCGGACATTCTGACTGGCCTGCTCCGGCACCGCGCAGTAGTCCGCCCACTTATCGATGTTGTAGCCAACTTGATCGCCTCGTTGCATACGCGCAAGATCGGGGCCTGTTTTTCTACAACGTCATCAGGCCATGCGGGGAACACGTCTTTTTGCGCTCATGTTTGCCGTTGTCTTTGCGACTTCTCCCGTTATCGGGGCAGCGGAGGGTCTTCTTCCATTCAAGACACTATGGAAAGACCGCGATACGTACAACGATCATTGGGTCTTTGTCCGTGGTTACGTAGCTGTCGACGAGTTGGGGCACCGCTGGCTCTTTGAGACATTGCCTGAGGTCCATCAAGAGAAATACTTTAACTATGGCAGCGCAATTGATCTTGAGTCCCTTCCTGGAGCAGAGAAGACCTACTCTCTGTTGCACAACGCGGCGTGTGCCGAGATCTATGGCCGGTTTTCTTCATACTCTCACGCAATTACGGTCGGGTACTTGCTCAGCGAAGCAGGCCTCCTAAGCGTGAAGCGTGTTAGTGCCTGTCCAAGTCACTAGCAACGGTCTGCGCGAACCTCATGCGGCGAAGAACAATTCCTGCAGTTCAGCGCCAGGATCGACGGCGCGCATGAACGTCTCACCGACCAAAAACGCCTGCACGCTGGCAGCGCGCATTCGTGCCACATCCGCAGCATTGTGAATACCGCTCTCGGTCACAAGAATGCGATCGGCGGGAACCTGATCACGCAGGCTCAGCGTGGTATCGAGTGAAGTCGCGAACGTGCGCAGACTGCGGTTGTTGATGCCGATCAAGGTCGCGCCGGTTTTTATCGCGCGCTCGAGTTCGGCGGCATCGTGTGCTTCCACCAATACATCCATGCCGAGCTCGCGGGCGAGCGAGGTGAGTTCGCGCAAAGCGACATCATCAAGTGCGGCGACGATCAGCAAAATGCAATCCGCACCGAGCGCACGCGCCTCGTAAACCTGATACGCGTCGATGGTGAAATCCTTGCGCAGCACCGGCAAGTTGCACGCCGCGCGCGCCTGTTGCAGATACGCATCGGCGCCCTGGAAAAAATCGATATCGGTCAGCACCGAAAGGCATGCCGCGCCGCCGAGTTCGTAACTGCGCGCGATCGCAGCGGGATCAAAATCCGCACGGATCACGCCCTTGCTCGGGCTGGCTTTTTTTACTTCGGCGATCACCGCCGCATCACCGCGCGCGATACGCGCTTGAATCGCGCGCACGAATCCGCGCGGCGCAGATGCGCTCGTCGCCCGTTTCGACAATTCGCTGAGCGGCACGTTTGCCGCACGCAACTGGATCTCCTCGACTTTGCGCGCGAGGATGCGCTGCAGAATATCGCTCACGTTGAGGTACTCATCGCGACCGATGTCGCTAGACGCTGCGTGGCTGCGCAAAACTGATCGAGCTTGGCGCGCGCCGCACCGCTCTCGATCACTTCACGCGCCAGCGTTATGCCGGTCGTGATCGAATCGGCCACGTCGGCCACGTACAAGGCCGCGCCAGTATTCAGGATCACGATGTCGCGGGCGGGGCCGGGAATATTGTCGAGCACTTCGAGCACGCGCGTTTTCGATTCGTGTGAATCGTTCACGCGCAGGCTGCGACTCGATGCCATCGCAAAGCCGAATTCCTCGGGATGGATTTCGTATTCGTGCACCACGCCGTTTTTCAGCTCGCCGATCAAGGTCGCTGCGCCGAGCGAAATTTCGTCCATACCATCCTTGCCCCACACCACCAGCGCATGGCCGGCGCCAAGGCGTTCGAGCACACGCACCTGGATGCCGACCAGATCGGAATGGAACACGCCCATGAGAATATTCTGCGCACCGGCTGGATTGGTCAGCGGCCCGAGGATATTGAAAATCGTGCGTACGCCCATCTCGCGCCGCACCGCGGATACCGCCTTCATCGCCGGATGATGATTCGGCGCGAACATGAATCCGATGCCGGTTTCGGCCAGGCATTCGCCGACCTGCGCCGGCGTGAGATGGATCTGCGCACCGAACGCTTCGAGCACGTCGGCGCTGCCGGATTTCGACGACACGCTGCGATTGCCGTGCTTCGCCACGCGCGCACCCGCCGCCGCGGCGACGAACATTGCCGCGGTCGAAATATTGAAGCTGCCGGCGCTGTCGCCACCAGTGCCGACGATGTCGACGAAATGGGTTTGATCGGCCACGTCCACGCGATGCGCGAGTTCACGCATCACGCTTGCGGCGGCGGCGATTTCGCCGACGGTTTCTTTCTTCACGCGCAAGCCGGTCAGGATCGCCGCGATCATCACTGGCGACACGTTGCCGTGCATGATCTGGCGCATCACATCGATCATCTCGTCATGAAAAATTTCACGGTGATCAATTACGCGTTGCAAGGCTTCCTGCGGGGTCATCGGCATGTCTTTATCAACTGTCGAGAAAATTTTTCAGCATGGCGTGACCGTGCTGCGTGAGGATCGATTCGGGATGAAACTGCACGCCTTCGACATTCTGCGTGCGATGGCGCAGGCCCATGATTTCATCGAGCGTGCCGTCATCGTTCTGCGTCCACGCGGTGACTTCGAGCTCATCCGGCAGACTCGAACTTTCGACCACCAGCGAGTGATAACGCGTTGCCTCGAACGGCGTCGGCAAACCGGCGAACACGCCGCGGCCCGTATGGTAAATCATCGAGGTTTTACCGTGCATGATGGTCTTGGCGCGGATCACCTTGCCGCCGAACGCCTGACCAATACTTTGATGGCCCAGGCACACGCCGAGCAGCGGCACTTTGCCACCGAGCCGCTCGATCAGCGCCAGCGAAACGCCCGCCTCGTTCGGCGTGCACGGCCCCGGCGAAATCACCACGAATTTCGGCGCGAGCGCATCGATCTGCTCCAGCGAAAGCTCGTCATTGCGTACCACATGCACATCTTCACCGAGCTCGCCAAAATACTGCACGAGGTTGTAGGTGAAGCTATCGTAGTTATCGATCATCAGTAACATGGATGGATTTATACCTATCGAGCTGTATCGACAAATCTGGCGTCTGCAATTGCCGCCGCGCAATCTTTGCGCCGCAGTCAGCATGCAACTATAACTTGCTGCCCTCACTTTATAAATGCACAACGCGTATGCGGCAAAGGCATGCGTGTTGCGACCCGCGCAAATCCCCTGCGTGAGGCGCGCGGACAAGCTCAGCGAATTTGTCGCACACGATTGATGAGACTTTTTGCGCCCGGGCAGCACTTGTTATCTCGCAGATCGATTCACTCCGCGAGCCGCCCGAAAACGTCATACATCGCGCGCAACTTCGACCCAGCTCCGGCGTGGCCGCTGCACTTTCCACTATGCAAACAGGGGGTTCCACCATGGCTTTTGCGCCAGTTACCGATACGTATTACCGCATCTATTTCAGCCACAGCAACAAGTGCCTTGATTCGCGCACGACCAACAACGGCGAGTTCGTAAAACAGATGGCTACCAACCTGACGTCCGACAGCCAATTATGGCGTTTCCGTCAGATCACAACATCGCACTACATGCTTATCGCAAAAAACAGCAACCGCGCGCTGGACGTGCCTGGCGGCCGGCACGAAGACA
The DNA here is from genome assembly GCF_004168365.1 of Pseudolysobacter antarcticus. Classification (GTDB taxonomy): domain Bacteria; phylum Pseudomonadota; class Gammaproteobacteria; order Xanthomonadales; family Rhodanobacteraceae; genus Pseudolysobacter; species Pseudolysobacter antarcticus. Next base: position 558,003 of record NZ_CP035704.1, on the reverse strand, counting down.
ATGTCGAACTGTGCCAATGGGGCCAATCCGAAGGTGCGTGGAACGAACATTTCCGCACGATGCCAGCCGGCGACGGTGAGTTCTATCTCGTCGCGCGGCACAGCCAAAAACGTATCGGCGTAAAAGGTGCGAGCAAGGACGATAGCGCCGCGGTCGTGCAGCATAACGACGGTGCCGCTAGCAACTTCCGACTGCGGTTTGTGGCCGATGGCGAATCGAAAGACCGCCCAAGCGATCGCGATTTCATGATCGATACCAACGAGAAGATGCGTGCGCTGATCATCGCCGTGGCCGGCAAGGTTCCGACCGTCGGCAGCGGCCTGCAAACGCTGATGGAGTTGCTGTGGCCGCAGCAAGATGCGAGCACGCGCGTGTGGGACCAGATGAAGAGCTACGTGAAAGAACTCGTGCGCGAAATGATTGCGCTGGAGCGCCTCAAGGATTTGTCGAAGGAGCTCGAAGGCATCCACAGCAGTCTCGCGGACTACAACACCGAGAACTACGGCACGGAGATAAAAAAAACCAGTTTCGGCGGATTGCTCACGGCGCTGAACATCGCCGAGCCGTATTTTTTCGACGAACGCGATCCTGAAAAAGCACTACCGTTCTTTATCGCGCTGGGTTCGATCCGCCTCGCTACGCTGCGCGAATTGTGCCTGCGCTACAAGGATATCTACGGCAAGGACGACGACAAGGCCGCCGAACATTTGAAGGCGCTCAAGGCCAAGATCGTGGCCTACGTTACCGCTGCCAATAAGGCCCGCGAACGCGCCATGGACTGGCGCCTGAAAAAAATACGCATCGATCACACCTCGGAAAGATTCGGCATCAGCACCCTGCACCGCTGGGCCGTGGTCGACGACTACAACGGCTTCCGGCGCGGCTGGGAATACAACGACACCACCAGCGAGGACAAAGGTGCGGAGTCCTATGCGAAGACCGCAAAACCGATCTACGAGAAAGAAGCGCTATCGCAATACAGCGCGGAACTCGATACGTTTTTCGGACCCGCACGACTGTGGCGTTATCTCGATCCGACCGTGACCGATAAACCGAAAAAGGCGATCACGGAAATCCTCACCGGCCCGGTCGGCGGCCTCAAGTTCACAGAATTCCAGGACGATCCGAACAACGAGCGCATCACCGCAATCGACCTGCATGCGGGCGATCACATCGACGGCATTCAGTTCCACTACGGCAACAAACCCGGCCCGCTACATGGCAAGGCCGGCGGTCATCATCTGCATTACGATCTGGCCGCCGATGAGAACATCATCGGCGTGTGGGGACGGTCGCGCGGCGAAGTGGGCGCAGTTTTTTTCCAGACCAACAAGGGCCGCACGCTGGGCGGCGGCTGGCGCGATGGCGATGGTGTAGCCGAATGGATCGGCGATCCAGCGAGCGATACGCGTGCGGTGCTGTATCGCATTGGTGGTCGCCAGGGCGACGGCCATGTCGAGGCGCTGAGCTTTGTCTGGCGTTATTCACGCGACGAGTGAGCGGTCGCATCAAGGCGATCAAATATCGCTGAAAACCACGCATGCCGCCTCGCTGGACGCAGGAGGCGGCATACGCTTTCTCGGCCCTCGCCGCCAAGGCTCGTACTATGGAAGGAAAAGATCTGCGGATCCATCATATCCGCCAGTTTTTGATAGAAAGCGTGACATGAAAACCGTCGCATTGGATTAGGCTCGTGGTGTGGGATTCGATCAGTAGCGGAGTGCGGTGTCATGACGAAATCATTTCCGGCCAGCGCAGGCATTGCATTGTTTGGCGCGGTTTTGGCACTCGCTGGCTGCGGCGGTGGATCATCGAACTCACCCACCACGCCGCTTGTCACTCCACCGCCCATAACACCGCCACCACCGCCAGCACCACCGGTCGTTGTTGTCGATCCACAATATCTGGCTTCGGCGTTATCGCCGTTCGCGGCAGGGTGTGATGGCGTGGCTGCAGCGGGCGTGCTGTATGTCAATGCCGAGGTTGAACCTTACCTCGCGATCAACCCGCAGAACACGCACAATCTCGCGGCAGTGTGGCAACAGGATCGCTGGTCGAGCGGCGGCGCGCGTGGCATCGTCAGCGGCCTATCGCTGGATGGCGGCGTGACGTGGAACCAGCACGCGATGCCGTTCACGCGCTGCGGCGGCGGCACCATCGCCAACGGCGGCGATTACGCACGCGCGAGCAATGCATGGATGAGCTTTGCCCCGGATGGCGCGGCATATCAACTCGCGCTCGCATTCGATGGCCAGGCGTTGGCGGCCGGTTCGGTCAGCGCCGTTCTGGCCAGCCGCTCGGGCGATGGCGGCAAAACCTGGGGTGCCAATGTCACGCTGATTCGCGACGTCGCGACCGCGTTCAACGACAAGCCGGCGATACTCGCCGATCCGACCAATGCAAAATTTGTCTACGCGGTGTGGGATCGCCTGACCACATCCAACTTCGGGCCCAGTTATTTTACGCGCAGCAGCGACAGCGGTGCGAGCTGGGAAACGGCACGGCCGATCTACGATCCGGGTTTGAACAACCAGACCATCGCCAACGTCGTGGTGGTGCTGCCGAACGGCACGCTGGTGAATTTGTATACCGAGATCGATACGGCGACCAACGGCATCACAACGACGTTTCTCGCCTTGATTCGTTCGACCGATAACGGTGTGACGTGGTCGACACCGATCAAGGTCGCTGACATGTTCAGCGTCGGCACACGCGATCCCGACACCGGCACGGCGATACGCGACAGCTCACTGGTGGCCGAGATCGCGGTCGGGCCGGGCGGCAGCTTGAATGTGGTCTGGCAGGATTCGCGTTTCAGCAACGGCGCGCGCGACGGTATCGCGATTTCGCGTTCCATCGATGGTGGTTTCACGTGGTCGGCGCCGACACGCATCAACAGCGTTGCGACCACGCCGGCGTTTTCGCCGTTCGTACATGTGCGCGGCGATGGCATGATCGGCGTGACCTATTACGATTTCCGCAGCAACACCACGGATCGCGCGACGCTGTTCACCGACTACTGGCTGGCACGTTCGAGCGATGGTATGACTTGGCAGGAAAACCAGATTGCATCGCCGTTCGATCTGGCGCTTGCGCCCGTGACCACATCGCCCGGCACTGGTGGTTTTTTCCTCGGCGACTATCAGGGACTGGCCAGCGTCGGCACCTTGTTCGTGCCGCTGTTCGCGCAAACCAATAGCGGCAACACAAACAATCGCACTGACATATTTGCTGCGCCGACGATCTCCGTGACCAGCGGTGCCGCGGCAATGACATCACGGTCGGAGGTATCAAACACGACAAGTAGCGTGACCTCTATGCAAATCACGCCAGAACTGCAACAACGCGTGCACGAAAATACTCTGCGCGTTATGCAGCATCGCGTGCCGGGCTGGCACGGCAATGCGCAATCGCAGAGCGCACCGCAGCAATAACAATGGCGTTGCTGGCGTTGTGAGATCGGCTTTGGTCACCCGCATGCACTAAAACCATCCGCGCCGCGTATCCGCATGGCGACGAAACATCGCGATATAGCGAAGGCCTGGCACGACAATAATGCCTACGGGCGATGCCCTCGCATTATTTCGACGCACGCTAAAACGCACAAAACTGCGTTCGTGCTGTTCGTCACAAATGCTGCAATGCATTCAAACAACCGTTTGACTTTTACCCAAACCTAGATCAGTGTCCGCGCGGTCGCCGACGATGCCTGGGAGGGAGAGAATCGGCGCCACGGTCGGGAACCCATGCGCACAAATATACAAAGCTGCATTATCCACACGCACGCGTTCCCATAGTCGCCCCGGCAGGATCGGCGGTGGCATGGATGCTTGTCCGCTCGACACCGGTCGAGGTGCCTGATTGCGGCTCGCGCTTGCGGGCCGCGGGAGATAATCCATGCTTCGATCGCTCGCAAGTCTGGTCTTGCTTCTCGTCTGTGGCAGCGCCATCGCCACCACTACCGGTGTTGCTTTTGTCCACGGCACCGGACAACAAACCGATGCCTACAACGATTACTGGCAGCCGGCCATGGTCAATTCCGTGCGTCAGGGATTGTCGAACCAGGCCAACTACGTCGTCATCAATTGCGACTTCTCGCAATACATGTGGGCCAGCGCCGCGGCCGGCTGCCTGGCGACGCAACTAACCAGTTTCATCAGCAGTAAACACATCGACGATCTGGTCGTGATCACGCATTCCAACGGCGGCAACGTGATGCGCTGGATCCTGTCGAACCCGACCTACGACAGCCGTTATCCCGCGATCATCAAATCGGTGCGCTGGGTCAACGCCATCGCGCCGTCGAGCGCGGGCACGCCACTGGCGAACGCGGTGATGGCCGGTAACATTTTCGAGGCGGCAGTCGGCTGGCTGCTCGGCTATCAGAACGATGCGGTGCGCCAGCAGCAGACCAGCTGGATGGCGGTGTACAACGCGAACAATCTGCTCGGCACCGCCGGTCGCCCGGCCTTGCCCAAGGGTTTCTGGGATGTGGTCGGCACCGACGTCACGTTTGCGCCGTGGAATAGCGATGCGTATTGCGGCGGTTATACGCTCAACGTTGGTCTCGAAGTCACCAAGGCATGGCTGTCGAGTTGCGCCGATGGTTTCATCGAGTGCAGCAGTGCGACCGCAGCCGGCTCGCTGTGGTTCTACGATCACAACAGCCTCGGCGGAAAAACCCTGTCGCACAACCAGAGCCGGCGCGCGTGTTTCGGCCTGGATACCGTGCTGCGCAACGACCTTTGAGCGGAGATAAAAATGAACAAGTATCTTTGTATACTAACACTCTGCGCCGGATCGGTTTCTGTCAGCGCGGTTGCGGCAAGCTCGTCCATCCTGTTTGCGCCGTCGGCGAACGATCAGGTGCCGCAAGCGCTGGGAAAAATATCCAGCGCCGCGTTGCAGGCGCGAGCAACGGCCACGTCCGCGCTGGATCACCAGCCCGCACAGATTTCGTGGGCGCTGGAATCTTCCAAAGCGCTCGATGCCGCGCCAACGCCGTTCGTGCAGCAAAGCCGCGAATTCTGGACCGATGTCAGCGAAACCGAATTGCGCGGCGGCATCAAACTCACCACCAGCAGCGCCGGCGCATTGATCCGCTTGAGTCCGCAGGGCGGCAACGCGGGTGCGCTGGATGCGGCCGGTATTCTGATCCGTCGCAACGGCAGTACGCAAAGCGCGAGTGTGGCCAGCAGCACGGTTGCCGACACGCGCGCGTTGCGCAGCGCCGGCATGGAAGTGACCGACGGCAGTTTGGCGTTTCGCCTCGCGCCCAGCGGCGGCAGCGGTGAATTGGAAATTGCCGCACCGAATGCGCAGGGCCGTTATCTCGTGCACGTATTCGAGCCCGACAGCACACTCGTGCTGAGCTTGAGTGCGGATCGCGACACTGTGTTGGTCGGCAACAAGGTCACCTTCCACGCCGCACTCAAGGACGGCGGGAATGCGCGCGCGCTGGCACTCGCATCGGGCATCGTCACTGCGCCGGACGGCTACAGCACCGACCTGCATTTCAGCAAGAATGTCGACGGCAGTTTCAACGCCACATTCACGCCGGATGCGGCCCACACGATCGGCCCGCAATTGTGGGAAGCGCACGCATTTACCGCGACAAGAATGGGCAAGCTCAGCCTGCTGCGCGATGCCAAGACCGCGTTCGCAGTGAGCGCACCGACGGCGCGATTCAACAGCACCACGCAGGTGAGCCACGATGCGTCCGGCTTGCGGATCAGCTTCGGCATTGATGCGACCAGCGCCAGTCGTTATCAGGTCAGCGCCGTGCTTTACGGTCATGGCAGCGATGGTGTTTTGCATCCCGCCGCGCTCGGCCAATCGGCGGCGTGGTTGAACGCCGGCAGCGGCAAGGTCGAACTCGGTTTTGATGCGGCGGCGCTGGCCGGCAGCGGTTTGAGCGCACCGTTCGAGTTGCGCGATCTGCGCTTGGTCGATCAAGCCAACATGGCTGTGATCGAGCGGCGCGAACGCGCGCTGGCAATCGCCGACTGAAGCCGTTTCGCAGCGCGTGCCGCACGGTTCGGCACGCGCTGCTTCTTGTTGTGATTGGCGAATGCACGCGGCTTCGAGCACTCGCGAAATTTGTCGCCGGAATATCTCGTCGGCATAAGCTCACAACCAGAAATCATGCCGGTATTGCGCTGATTTAACCGAGGTTGTGGTCTAGTTCAGGCCGACCATCGAGGTATCGGCCATGTCTGCATTAGCCCATGATTTTTCGTCCGCGTTGTCGCCGCAAGCGGCACGTTCGCAACAAGCTTTGCGCATCGCGGTAATCGGTGGCGGCGCTGCCAGCGCGATCCAGGTCGGCGAACTATTGCGCCGCCATCGTGGCCCACTCAGCATCGACTGGTACGCGGGGTGTGCCGAACCCGGACGCGGTGTTGCCTACGGCACAGCGCACGCACATCACCTGTTGAACGTACGCGCCGCGGCGATGGGTTTGTTCGCCGACGACACCGGCGGATTCCTGAATTATCTGCATACACGCGGCATGGATGTCGCCGGCAGCGACTTCGTGCCGCGCCAGTATTACGGCGATTATCTGCAGCATGCGGTGCAGGAATTGATCGCCAACGCCGCGTCGAATGCCGAGGTGCGTGTGCATCACGAATCCGCGCTCGCGCTCGACAACAATGCGCACGGCGATTACACCATCACTGACAGTTTGCAGATACGCCGTCGCACCGATGCGGTAGTGCTCGCGCTCGGCGTGCTGGCGCCGCGCGTGTTGCCGGGAGTCAGCGCGATTGCGCTCGATTCGGGCCGCTACATCGTCAACGCATGGGAATCACGGCCACGCACATCGGCCGAAACGATCGTCGTGATCGGCACCGGCCTGACCGCGATCGATACGATTCTGACCTTGTCGCGACGCTACCCGAAAGCGCGCATCATCGCGATTTCGCGACACGGCCATCTGCCCGGCGTACATCTGGAAAAACCGTCGACGACCTACTCCGCGGCGGCCGATTTGCTCGCGGCGCTAAAGGAAAAACCGAGTCTGCGCGACTGGCTGCGCGAGCTGCGTACACACACCAGACACGCACCGGATTGGCGCGCCGTGATCGACGCGGTGCGCCCGATCACGCAAGCACAGTGGCAGCGCTTTGATCTGGTCGAGCGTCGGCGTTTTCTGCGTCATCTGCGCACTTACTGGGAAATCGTGCGGCATCGTGTGCCGCCTGCGATTGCCGAACAACTCGCCGTCTTGCAAGCGAGCGGACAGCTGACGATCCGCGCGGCGCGGGTCGCCGCGGTCGAAGCTGATCGCGATCAACTGCGCGTGGAAATCACGCCACGCGGCAGCAATCAGCGCACAGCCGTGCACGCCGACCTGGTGTTCCAGGGCGTCGGCCTCGATACCGACGTGCGCAGCGCCGCGCATCCGTTGCTGGAGCACCTGTTACAGCACGGACACGCCAGCGCCGATCCGCTCGGCCTCGGTTTGCACACCAGCGATGATGGCCGACTGCGTCGCAGCGACGGCAACGACTGGCCAAACATCTGGCTGCTCGGCCCACTATTGCGCGGCAGTGCCTGGGAATGCACCGCGATTCCGGAAATCCGCAGCGGCGCGATCCGGATTGCCGGGGCGGCGCTGCATGCCGAGCAATGGTTGAACAAGCAGGATCGCGTAGTCTGACCCTGACCTTGGCGGGGTATATCGAAGCGTTCTGATTCGCGATTGCCTCGCTTGCCGACAAAGAAACGGTCAGTGTTTTTCGGCAATGGCCCGCTTCGTTGTACCGTTCAAAATTTTCGGCACCGTCACCGAGCAGGTTCGCGCCGATGATCGCGGCGTGAAGTTCAGGTTTTGATTTTGCCCGGTTTGTGGAATATCGATTTGCATGGTCCGCTGCAGTGGCCGATGATCGCGACGTCGTTGTTTTCATTCACAGGGGAAAATCATGGGTGGTATCCAGCTCAACTTCATCAACAATTCGAACGATACGAACAACTCCGAAATCGTGATTTTTCAGAAGAATGTCGCGACGAATTACGACGAACTGGCTGTCGCTTGGTTGGTTATCCGCTATTGCGGTCAGGGCGATAATCACCCCTTCGAATTTCCTTCGAATATGCAAGTCGGTGCCAGCGATAGTTATGGCAATTTCACGCCGCAACTCGATGCGCAAAACGGCCAGTTGTATGCGATGAGCCTGACGACCTCGGGGGATCGACTGCGCTCAATGGGTGCGGGCACGAGTTCCAAGGAGGTGCAAGTGCTCAACATGCTGCCCAAGGGCGCGATCAATGCCAGCATCTACAAGGCGGGCAAGCTGCTGGCGACCAAGACCTCGATTGCTCCGCAGCAGAAGGCGGTATTTGAATTCAAGCCGACGCTGTGGATTGGTATCGTTTCGCAAATCGTCCAGGGCGAGGTGATGAATTCAGCGATCCTCTCCAGCGTCAATACCGAACTGTCTCTGCTCGGCTTCGCGAGCGCAGATATCGTCATGACCGGTGGTGGCCCCGGCAAATCGGCCACGCCGTTTTTGTTCCATCTCGAAAACATCGTGATGAGTTGAATCGAAAACGATCATTCGTTGACGCATTGCTGATATTCGACTGTTGCAAAGCGCCAACTGATGATCTCTATCGTTATGCAAAGATTCCTCGTAATCGGCTCCGGTGGTGCCGGCAAATCGACCTTCGCAATGCGCTTGGCAGAGCGCACCGGACTGCCGCTGATTCACCTCGACGCACTTTACTGGCGCGCCGGCTGGATCGAGCCAGCGAAAGCAGAATGGGCGGCGCGAGTCGAACAATTGGTCACGGCCGAACGGTGGATCATGGATGGCAATTTCGGCGGTACGCTGGAACGCCGATTCGCCGCGTGCGACACCGTGATTTTTCTCGACCTGTCGCGCTGGTTATGTCTGTGGCGAGTGCTCATCCGACGTGTGCGTTATCGTGGCCAAGTGCGTCCGGCGATGGCTGCCGGATGCCACGAGCGGCTTTCGTTGCGATTCATCGGCTGGATTCTCGGCTACCCACAGAAACACCGACCGATGATCCTGCAACGCCTTGCCGAAATGCGCGCTGAGCAACGTGTAATTGTCCTGCGCACGCCAAGAGAGGTAGCGAATTTTCTCGAATCGGTTGCATGCGTGTCGCCACCCGCTGCCTGATATTTCCTGGCTAATGTTGTGGAGGCGACAATTCCGGTCGCGATGGAAAATCCTGTTTGCGCTTATTCAAAGCGACCAGCGAATATCCGGTCGTAGACATAACCCGCTCCGTATTCGTGTGCGCCGATGTCGATGAGCGATCCCGACGGACGCGGCACGACGATATCGAAGTCGTTACTCAGCAGCGTTGACACCGCAGCGGAACCGACGTCAATCGCTGCGCTCAACGGTTGCAAATGGAAATCGGCGTTGCTGGCGCTGACGAAAAGTGGATTTCCGGTGACCGGATGCGTGTCAAAGGTATAGCCGCCTATACCGCCAAACCACAGATTTTTATTGATCGTGCCGATGCCCGCAGAGATGCCAACACTGCCATCGGTGTAAGCCATGCCATTCGCCGGCCAGACGATATTGTTTTGCATATCGAGCGCATCGCTCGGCAGGTTCCAGTCATTGGTGATTGCGCCGTAGTTGCTGCTACCGCTGGTATCGGCATTGAACAACGTGTTGTTGTAAATCTTCGCGCCATGCAACGTGTTGGTATTGAAGCGCAGGCTCGCAAAAGTCGTGTTGTAGACGACATTGTTCCATAGCTTGATATTGTTCTGCGAGCCGTCTGCGATATTGATGCCGTGCTTGGAAATATCGTGCACGAGGTTGTGATGGAAATTGACGTTGTTACCGTAATCGCTGCCGTTACCGCCGTTGACATAAATCTGCATGCCGTTGCCGCCGCTGACATGCTCGATCGTGTTGTAGGCAATCTCGTACGAGCCATCGCCATCGATGTAGATGCCGTGATTTTCCTGTGCCACACCGCCGGCAATATCGTGGATGTGATTGCCGACCCAGAACGAATTGGTGCCGTTGCCATTGATGCCGGCAGCCTTGGCGGTATTCGTTGCGGTTGCCGCGGTTAGCTCGTTGTTGACGATGCGCCAGTGGTCGCCATCAATCTGCACGGCAATCGCGCCGGCGTTGCCGCCGGATTCGATGCGCAGATCGGCGATCGTGATCCATAACCCACCGTCGATGCCGCTGGTCGTGTCGATGCCGGACAACGCACCTTTGCGTGTTGCACCGGCGACGTTGATGAACACATCCTCGTTCGGATAGGCCATTACGGTCAACGGTCCACTGCCCGTGATACCGCTCGGTGCAGTGCCGTTCTTGTAGATGAACTTGGTGAAATAGGTATCGTTGCCGGCATCGGTCCAAGCCGTGCCAGTACCGCGCATGACGATGATGTCACCGGGCAACATCGCGCCGTAGGCGGCCTTGGTCGTGTCGGCCATCTGCACGTGCCGATACGGATGTGTGATATCGCCAGCGATCGCAGTACTGTCGTTGCCGTTGACATTGTCGACGAACAATAGCCGTCCGGGATTGACGATGAAGCTCTGATCGACATTCGAGCCGATGCCGTTGACCAGCACCTGCACCGGCAACAATATGCCGGGTGTCGGATTGCCAAGCGCGCCGATCTGTACGCTGATTTGTTGAATATCGGCGCGGCCTTTCGAGGGCCCGAGATAACGATAATTGTCGACTTCGACGCCGCCGATCTTGACCTTCACGAGACTGCCGAGTCCGTTGCTGCCGAAATTCTTGCCGAAGATCGACAGATATACGCCGTGGTTATTTTCGCCGCCCGAGTTCGGCCCCGAGGCGATATCCGTATACATCACCACCGGCAAATCCGACGGCAAAGCGGCAGCGTCACGCAGGAATAAAGATGCAGCGACCGCGACCGTGGCCAGCAGCAGAGCAGATCGGATCGACATGCAAAAACCTCGTGATGTGGTGCGCAAGTATGGCGAAATCGAAATCGTCAGCGCGCGGTTCGCGGCAGAGCGGGCGATGTCCGATGATATTCTGAACCACCGTTATTGCGCGAGCGCGTACTTCGATTTTCACCGTGCCAGCGATGCAAGGTGCGGCCAATTGCAGATCCGTCTCGCGATCAATCCGTTCGGCTACAAACAGCTGTTTATGATCGATGCGAATATCGAATCCACGCCGCAGTGAGCATCAGACCGATCGCACTGGATTCGTCGCTATCAACATCGTGTTTTAATTCGCCGACTGGCATTTCTTGAAAACGTATTTCGTCTGGCCACCATCCAGATGCAGTTCGCTATGGTCGGCATTCACACGCAATCGCAGACCAATCCACGGCGGGCTGGTCAGAACGACGAACCGACTTTCACCCGACTGAATTTCACTACCGAGGCTGCTGCCCCAGCCATCGAACGCGGCCCAATATCCCGCCTCACGCTGACTGATTTCGACGTTGCCCAATTCGGCGCAGTGATAACGTCCCAGCAAATTGTTCAGCCAGCGCAGCGAATCGTAATCGATCGTTACGCGGCTGCGCACGCTCGTCGTCGCATCCTGCATCGCCTTCATCGCGGCGGCGATCATCTGCGCCGAGGTCGGCTTGGCATCAAACAATATCTCGATGATCTTTTGCCGCAAAGCCGCGAGAAAAACATGTGCGCCGCGCAGATTGCTCAGCACAACCACGCCGATTTGCTTGGCCGGCAGAAAGTACATATCGGAACTGAAACCCGACGTGCCGCCGCCATGGCCAATCACTTCCAGACCTTGCTCATCGGCGCAAATCAGACCTAGCCCATAGCTGGTATTGCCGTCGATTTTTATGCCGCCACGCCAGCGCTGTTGCAGCGCATCCGTTGCGAGCAATACGGTTCCGTTCGGCGCGAAACCGCCGTTCAATTCCAGCCGCAGATAGCGGGCCATGTCGAGCGCCGTGGACCAGATCGCACCCGCTGGCGCGACGGCATCGGCAAATTTTTCCATGTTCGGATCGATCAGCGCGGAATGACCGTCGAAGTCGATCGCATGTGGCGCGGCGCAGTTCGTGCAGCCTTGCGTTTTGTGCAAGGTGGTATTGCTCATCTGCAGCGGATCGAACACCCATTGCTGCATGGCTAATGCGTAGGACGAATCCAGCGAACCGTCGCGCGCGAAACTGCGCGCCGCAGCATAACCGCCCGCTGCCACCAGATAATTCGAGTATTGAAAAACCTCGTCGAAACCTGTGGTCGGAGTCATCTTGCTCATCTCGCTGAGACGCTGCTCGGCAGTGACATCATTGAATTTGAACATCAGATCGATATCCCGGCGCGGCATGCCGGTGCACGCAGCTACGGTGTGCCGCATCTGCAACTGTTGGGTCATTTCTGCATCGGCAAGCGTGAAGTCGGGCAATATTTTCGTGAGCGGCGTCGACCACGAAAAATGATCCTGCTCGATCAGGCGCGCCATGAGCAATGTCGTCAGCGACTTGGTGGTAGAGCCGATCATGAAACGTGTATCAGTCGCGACCGCCTGCTTGCCGTCTATGCTGCACACGCCGAAACCTTCGGCATAAGCCACCTCGCCCGCCTGCACGATGGCGATGGAAAGACCCGGCACTTGCAGCGTGTGCATGGCATCGCGAATGAACGCGTCGAGTGCTTCACTTTGCGCCGCTCCCCAGCCAACTGCAGTCCGATCCGCGAGGCTTGTTGCGACCAAACCATCTGGGCGCCAGGCATCGCGCAGTTCTTCAATCTGTGCCTCGCGGCGAGCGAATCCGGCCAAAGTGCCGGTGACGAGATTCACGTAAACGCGTGCGCCCAGCGTTCTGACGGTGGCGAAGGCGACACGACTCTCGGCACTGGGCGGACGATAGAGAATCTGCGTGCAAGCATCCCAACCGTGGGTCGCGGGTGCTTCGCTCTGCTGTGCGATCGGTAGATCGAACGACGGATCCAGCAGATGCCATGCCGCGGCAACCATCGCTTGTTTATCACGGGTATCGGCCATTGCTACAAAAGCAATTTGCAGATCGCGCTCGGGACCGATCAGCGTCAGCGCAGGCGCCCCGCTGGCGATGCTCCAGCCATGCGGCAGCGTTATTGCCGATGCAACATCGGGCAGTGATACCGACAAAGATTGATGCGTGGTGATGCTGGCATTTCCCATGGCGTACTCTTTTCCCTGCGACTTGATGGGCGAAATCGACGAAACCAGACAATGCTGTTGTCGATTCCAATATGTGAATGTATATTTACATTCGCATATTGGAATACATTTGTCTATTCTTCGTTTATGCCAACCACCAACGCTTCACTCGCACCTCAGCAAAAACGCAGCCGCGAAACGGTTGAACGACTGCTCTCGGCGACCGTGCAATTGCTGGATGAATCCGGGCTCGACGGCGCAGTGATTCCGCGAATTGCACTGGTCGCCAAGGTTTCTCCCGCCAGCGTGTACCGGCGTTTTGCCGACAAGGACGCACTGCTGCGCGCGGCGTTTCTGCACATGCTGAATCAAAGCCGCGAGGCAAATCGGCAGAGTCTGGCGAAACTTCTGCTGCGCTCGACCTTGGCTGAAACGACTCAGCGCCTGATGGCAATATCTTTCGCGCAGTACCGAGAGCATCCGAATCTGCTACGCGCGCTTACGCGTTTCATGGATACGGATACCGACCAGCATTTCATCAGCGAAGTCCGTGCGATTGTTGCCGCGAATCTCAAAACCATCGTCGACACCCTGCTCGCGCATCGCGACGAGATCGCCCATCCCATGCCGAAACGCGCGTTGCAGATTGCAGTGATCACGGCATGGAGCGCGATCGAGGGAATCGCACTCGAACCCACTTCGTTATGGCATGTCGTGCAACCGTTGACTGACAAGAAACTCGCGAACGAACTCGCGCGCGGATTCGTCGCTTATCTGCGCACGCCGGCATAACTAACTCGCACCGATTTTATTTATCGAAACGCCGATGTCGGGGGAAAATCGATATTGCTGCCGGCATCAATGCCACTCGCGAATGATCTGGCGATATTGCCCGGGCGTCATGCCGGTGACGCGACGGAACAGGCGTGACAACCGACTTTGATCGGAGAATCCCGCTTGCTGGGCGATATCCGAAATCGACTTGCTGGTGTGTTGCAGCAAGCGTGCGGCGGCATCAACGCGGGCCTTCATGAGGTATTGCGCCGCCGATAGCTGGAAGATTTTTTTCATGCGTCGCTCGAATTGCGGCACCGACAATTTTGCCTGTCGCGCGAGATCCTCGACGCGCAGAGTTTCGGCATATCGTTCGCGCATCATGTCGACGGCGGCGGAAAAATCGCTGTCGATCATGCGCGCGCGGCTCGGCTCGACCAAGTCCTTGGAAAGACACGCGAGGCCGATGATGTCGCCGGATTTGTCGTACAGCGGCTGTTTCATCGACAGGCACCAACCGGTGCTGTGATCGCGATACACGGTCAGATCGAGGCTATCGATGATCGGTTTGCCGTTCTTGAACAGCAGTTCGTCCTGGCGCGCATAACGCTCCGCCATCGGCGCGGGAAATAAGGCAAACGCGGTCTTGCCGATCGCATCCTGCTTGTTGTTCAGGCCGCAGCGCTCGACACATGCCTTGCTCATGAGCACGTAACGTCCGGCGCGATCCTTGATGCAGAACACCACATCCGGCATATGATCAAACATCGCTTCGATGTATGCGGTGGAGGCGATGTTCGCCATGAACGATTCGCGCCACTGGATCAATTCAAGGTTTGCCATCGTTCCTCCACACCACTAAAAAAGCTGCGCCGGCGGCACACGTCGCAGCAACATTACCCGAGTTCGGTCATCCAGTTTAGATGCCGATAGCTTATGTACCCGCACGCCGCGGCGCTTTCAATATCGCGTCGAACGAATTGTCGAAAACCATCGTGATGACAGGCAAAACCGACAAGACCGCAGTGGCCCTCGGCGCCTACAGTGGCAACGTGCAGTCATGCCGACCGCACACTCTATCGAGGGATGGAGCAAAAAAAGAAATCGGTGCGCAGGGGTGAGCCGATACCAATATTCACGGGAGAAACCATGTCCACGCAACTATTCCGGTGCGCCAGAAACTTGGCCGCACTCGCATCCTTGTTCTCGTTTCATGCCAATGCCGCACTGCCGCCGAAGGGCAGCGACACGCAGCAATACGCAATTGCACATGTACAGCAGCATCGCCTCGGCGCCAACGAGCGCGCGCCACAAGCGGACCCGGAAACGTTGCGCGAAATCGCTCGCAGCGATTACGACCAGCCACAGGATATCGCCGTCAGACTGCAACAGCTACGCCCGCGTACCACGCAATATCGCATGCAAAAAACTGCGGCCACTTGCGATATAAGCGTGTTCGCCAACAGCAGCGGCAGCGCGTTGGTAACTGCGATAAAAACCGTCGACACCACCTGCCTCAACCAGCTTTACAGCATCACGGGCAGCGCCGCAGGCCAGACTTTCATCGAAACAAAAATGGTCAGCGTGGCCAACGCGATACTCGCCGATGCACCGGCGTATCCGGGCAACGACAGTAACAAGATGCTCGAGTTGATCACGTATTTGCGCGCCGGCTATTACGTGCAGTATTACGACTCTGCGGATGTCGGCAACTACGGCACGGCGCTCGCCAACGCGATCCGTCCGGCGCTGGATGCGTTTACGGTCAACGCCCATTTTCAGGATGTGAACGACAATCACGGCCAGATCCTCAGCGAGTTCGTCACGTTGATCGACAGCGCCGCGGAGAACGCGCATCAGCTGAATACTGTCGCCGGCATCCTCAATCGCTACGGCCCGAGCTACAACTCTTCGTACTACATGCTCAGCGCGGTCAACAACGTGTTCAACGTGCTGTTTCGCGGCCATCAAAATGCGGATTTCCAGGCTTTGGTGCAGAGCGATTCTTCGATCACCGCGGTGCTCGCTGCGTTCATCAGCAACAACAATGCGCAGGTCGGAACCGCTTACGAATATCTGCTGGCGAATGCCGGTCTCGAACTCGCGCGATTCCTCAAGTATCCCGATCCGCTGCACACTACGCTGCATCCGAAAGTGAAAGCGGTGCTGGATGCGTATTCACTCGGCGGCAATGGCGCGGCGATCTACATGTCCACCGCGGGCAATGCATATGCATTTGACGAAGCGCATTGCAGCTATTTCAACTTGTGCAATTTTCCGCAGGCGGTCGAGCAGACGATATTGACCGTGAGTTATCAATGCAGCCCGACCTTGAAGCTGCGTGCGCATACGCTGACGCCAGCTCAAGTGGCGCAGACCTGTGGCATCGTCGGCAACGAAGAAGGCTATTTCCATCAGAAGCTCGCCACCAATCACCAGCCGGTCGCGAACGACAACAACAGCATGCTGGAAATGGTGGTGTTCAGTTCGAGCACGGATTATCAAACGTATTCCGGCGTGATTTTCGGCAACGATACCAACAACGGCGGCATCTATCTCGAAGGCGATCCGTCGGTCGTTGGCAATCAGCCACGCTTTCTCTGTTATGTCGCCGAGTGGCTCACGCCGTTCGAAATCTGGAATCTGACCCACGAATATATCCACTACAACGATGGCCGTTTCGACATGTATGGCAACTTCGGCGATTACCCGCTGGACCTGCCCGGCTCATCGGTCTGGTACATTGAGGGGCTCGCGGAATATCTGTCTTACAGTTATCGCGAAGTGCTCAATCCGAATGCGATCAGCGACGCCGCCACGCACGGTTTCACTCTGAGCCAGGTGTTCGACAATACGTACGACAGCGGACAGGTGTTGGTGTATCACTGGGGTTATCTGGCAACGCGTTTCATGTTCGAAAACCACCGCGACCAGATCACCACGATGCTGGGTTATTTCCGACCGGGCAATTATGCCGCGTACCGCACGTTTCTGGCCGGCATCCAGACCAGCCACGATAGCGAATGGAATACGTGGCTGACGTGCCTCAGCAGCCACAACGGCAACACCTCCACCTGCGGCGGAACCGGCAATAGCGAGACCGGAATTTTCCACGACAGCTTTGATGGTGATGCATTACCGCCACCGAAAGAATGCAGCGATGCCGATACCCAGCATCTTGGCGACAACTGCACCCGCAGCAACATCAGCGCGAACAGCCCCAACCCGGCGTACTTCACGGTGTTGTTACCGGCAGGTTTGTCGAGTCTGGAGATTCAAACCTCCGGCGGCACCGGCAACGCCGACTTGTACGCCAAGGTCGGCAACTGGCCGAGCACGACGGATTACGACGGCAAATCCACGCAAGCCGGCAATAACGAAAGCGTGACTATCCTCAATCCTGCGGCAGGCTGGTGTTACATCATGTTGCCACCGACGCAATCATTCAGCGGCGTACAAATTCTCACGCTGTTCCATCACTAACACGTTTGCGTAGTCGTCCCGCGTTGGTAAACGGATTGCCGCAAGCCCTCCCCCTGTGGGCTTGCGGCACATCTTATCGTCAGAGTTTGAGGCGCAAGGTCAAACGCAATTCGCGCGGCTCGCCCGGATGAACAGTGATGCCGTTCGGCACCAGCGGGCTGGTCGGTGAAATCTGGTAATCCTGCCCGTACGCGATGTCGTAATACTTGCGATCGAACAGATTCAGCACGTCGAGCGACAACGCCGCCCAGTCGTTCAACTGGCGCTGCACACGCAGGTTGGCGACGAGCGCGGATGGCGCGCGCAGACTGCCGTCCTGGGTCAACGGATAACCACCGATGTAACGGAATTTCAGGTCGCCCGACCACGGCCCGAGATCATGCGCGCTGATGCCGACCGATGCGACCTTGCTGACCGCATTCGGAATCTGATCGCCGCTATCACCGTTGTCGTTATTGTTGGCGTAACGGGCACGCGTCCACGCGAGATCAGCATCGAACAACAGCCACTGGTTGATCACCATGTGATTATTCCACTCGACGCCGTAGCGCTTGCTCGCGCCGTTGGCTTCGGTGCCGCCGGAATCGGCGGCGTACAGCAGCTCTGATGCACTGTTCAAACTCCACAACGCGAGCGAACTTTGCAGGCCCGGCACGATCTCGGTGCGCACACCAAGCTCTTTGCCAAAACTTCCGACCAAGGCCGGTGTGCGTATGACCGGCTCCTGCGTGATCGGATCGAATTGACTGACCGCGCCACGCGCGTCATTGCTGTGGAATCCATCGCCGATATTGATGAAAAATTCGGTCTTTCGCCACGGCCCGAAGATCAGCGAAAGTTTCGGTGAGGCCCGATTATCCGAAACCTTGCCGCTGTTCGGCGCATACGACTGCGAGGTCAAATCGAGCGAAATCGCGTCGGCGCGCAAACCCGCCAGACTGCGTAACCAGTCGGTCCAGACCGTGGTGTTCTGGATATACAACGCGGCCTCGGTTTCGTCGACTAGATTGTCGGTCACGGTTGCAAACGGCACTCGCGCCTGCGTATCCAGCAGCGATACATGAATCACATCGTGACGTACCTGCGCGCCGATTTCGGTGACCGACTCGTGGCCGAACAGCGAGTGCTTCCAACCGTTGGCGATTTTGCTGCCGAGGATGTTGCGCGCATCGCGCTGATTGAACTGATCGCCCATGTCCGGGTTGGCTTCGAAGTAGGTGAAGTTCGACCAGAGCTGCAAGCGATAATGCTCGAAATAGGCCGAGGTACGCAGATAACCGTCGTTGTCCTGCGTATGCCATTCGCCGGAAAGAATCTGTCTTGCGGAGCGCCCGCCATCGGTTGGATCGAGCGCGCAGAAACGGCACAATGCGCCGGATTGAATCAGCTCCAGCGGCACCTGATCGGTCGAGCGCCAGTGCGCGTCGTAAGCCAATGCTTCGAGCGACCAACCGAGATCCGCATTGCCATCACTCGCGCGCAGCAGACCGTTGAACTTGTGGATGTCTTCCGGCAATTTCCACGGCCCGTTGTTTTCGGATAATTCCAAAGCGGCAAGCAGCGTCGGGCCGGAACCATTGCCCGCGGGCGCGGTGAACGGCAATGGAATCGATGCCGCAGTGAGAATGCGCCGATAGCCGTTGTCGCCAATACTGAGATCGAGGATCGACCGATCCAGCGAATTGCGATACCGGATATCCGCCGAACCGGCCGACGCAAAATCGCCGTTCTGCGCAAAGTACGGGCCCTTGCGATATTCGATGCGATCGACCAGTTCGGGAATCAAAAAATTTAGATCGCTGTAACCTTGGCCATGACCATTGGTCGGCATGTTGACCGGCACGCCATCGACGCTGGTGGCGAAATCGGTGCCGTGATCGAGGTTGTAACCACGCAGGAAATATTGATTGGCCTTGCCGTCACCGGAGTGCTGCGTGACGACGAGGCCGGGAATCGACTCAAGCACCTCGCCAGGGCGCAGCAACGGAATATCCTGCAACAATTTGCCGAGGATCACGCCCTGCGAAGCCGCATCGGAGGTGCCCACCGCGTTATCGTAATGTCCGACCACATCGATCGGTTGCAGCTTGTTGGTGGACGCATCCGCGACGTCGGTGACGCCTGCTTGCGTTGGTTCGGATTGCGTCGCGTGGACCTGCGCAACAGCCATCGCCAGCATCACGAGAAGCAGCAGCAGTATCGCCGGAAATCGTTTGCGCTCACGATAATAAAACGCTGTTTCCATACAAAATCCGTCGTGCAACTTGTGCGATAGTGGCGCGCATTGCGTGCTTGTATCTGTGAATGTAACGTCTGCAATGGCGTGGCGTACAGAATTCGGAAGACAGTTCGCATGAATCCAGCGCCAGCTATCGGCTATTCGGGTACGCCGCTCGCCAAGAAACTCGGCATCAAGGAAGCCTGCCAAGTATTTCTGATTGAGCCGCCAGACGATTTTGTCGACTGGTTGCAGCCTCTGCCGCAGGGTGTAATTTTCGTGCAACCCCTGAGTGCGGAAACCGATATGGTGATCGTTTTCGCACTGCATAAAACAATGCTCGCTCAGCACTTGTCGCGCTGCAGGAAAGTGATCCGCGCCAATGCGATGATCTGGGCATGCTGGCCGAAAAAATCCTCCGGCGTGGCGAGCGATATCAGCGAAGACATCATCCGCGAAGTCGCCCTGCCGATTGGCCTCGTCGATATCAAGGTTTGCGCGATCAGTGCGATATGGTCGGGATTGAAACTTGTTATACGCAAGGAACTTCGCTGAGGATATGTTGCCGTCTCGGCAACTGTGCGGCGCCTGAGAAAATCACTGCTGGAGAAAATCATCGTGTCTCTCGATGTCGTTATTCGCCCGATCGAACACCGCGACTTCGCCGCCTGGTCGATATTGTGGGATGGCTACAATACGTTCTACGGTCGCAGCGGCGCTACCGCACTAGCGCCCGAAATCACGCAGATGACATGGTCGCGCTTTTTCGATGCGTATGAGCCTGTGCACGCGATGGTCGCCGAAAAAAACGGAGAGCTGCTCGGTCTCGTGCACAGCATTTTTCATCGCAATACCATCATGCTCGGCCCGACTTGCTACCTGCAGGATCTTTTCACCGGCGCGGCCGCCCGCGGCAAAGGCATCGGTCGTGCCTTGATCGAGGCGGTGTATGCACACGCGAAAACTGCCGGCGCGACACGCGTGTACTGGCACACGCACGAAACCAACCAGACCGCGATGGCGCTGTACGACAAGATCGCCGCGCGCTCGGGTTTTGTCGTGTACGCAAAAAATCTCTGAGTATCGAAGCACGATGAGATCGTTCTCGAATTCGACCGTGGCGCGCATTTTCGACGCGTATCCGCCGGCGATCCGCAGCAAACTGCTGACCTTGCGCGCGCTGATATTCGCGACCGCCGCAAACACCGCAGGCGTCGGCGAAATCGAAGAAACGCTGAAGTGGGGCGAGCCCGCTTATCTCACCATACAAAGCCGCAGCGGCAGCACGATCCGCATCGGCGCGAAAAAATCCAACCCCACGCAATACGCGATCTTTTTCAATTGCAAAACCGATCTGATCGAAACATTTAGAACACTGTTCCCGGACGAATTCCAGTTCGACGGCAATCGCGCGATCGTGTTCGATGTAGCAGACGAGGTGCCGATGGATGCGCTCAAGATCTGCATTGCAGCGACGCTGACCTATCATCGCAACAAAACCACGGCGCGTTAGTGGAATGCACACTCTCGCTGCATCACGCCGGCTTTTGCATCGGGTCGCAACGGCGACAAATTATCACGGAGAATCTCATGCAAATCATCGCCGTCCCCTTCGGAATCACGGACTGGTCGCTCATCGCTCAAACCGAGCATCAGGGTGAATCCGGCATGGCGTACTGGCGCACACAAAACTTCGGCGATATCCGCGTGCGCATGGTCGAGTACAGTCCCGGTTATAGGGCTGATCACTGGTGTCGCAAGGGCCATGTTCTTCTCTGCATTGAAGGCGAGCTATGCACCGAACTCGAAGATGGCCGCACGTTCACACTCACGGCTGGCATGAGTTACCAAGTCGCGGATAATGCAGAACCGCATCGATCTTCAACGCTGCTCGGCGCGAAACTTTTTATCGTTGATTGAATCGCGCATGGCTATTGACGGCTGCTGATCCGAGGATGCGTTATGGATGCGCTTGCACCTCCACGAGATAATGTCATGACCATGATTGATCGCAACACGCTCGGAACCATCCCGATACAACTTTTTGTCGATCAAAAAGCCTGGCGTATCTGGCTGAAAAAGAATCACGCAAAATCGACCGGGTTATGGCTGCAGCTGGCGAAGAAAAATTCTGGGAAAAACACCGTGTCGTATGCCGAGGCGTTAGAAGAAGCGCTGTGTTTCGGCTGGATCGATGGGCAAAAACAGAAAGACGATGCTTCTTTCTTTTTGCAGAAATTCACGCCGCGCACGACAAAAAGCATCTGGTCGAAAATCAATCGCAACAAAGCCGATGTGCTGATCGAATCCGCGCGAATGCAAGCCGCCGGACTACGCCAGGTGGAGCTTGCAAAAGCCGATGGCCGCTGGGATGCTGCCTACGATGGATCGAGCAGCGCTGTGGTACCGGACGATTTACAGATCGCACTCGATGCGAATGCCAAGGCGCAGGATTTTTTTGTCACGCTGAATCGGCAAAACCGCTACGCTATTCTTTTCCGGATTCACAACGTCAAGAAAGCCGAAACGCGCGCGAGGAAAATCTGCGAGTTCATCGCGATGCTCGAAAGACATGAGCGTGTACATGGATGAGATTTTTCGCGCGTCGTGACTCCACAATACTTTTGTCAAAGTGCTGCAAAATTTGGAATCCGGTTTTATGCCGAATATTGCGCTGGATTCAACTCGTGTTTTGTCCGTCATCGGTGAGCATTAAATGAGCATACTCGTAACCGAAAGATTGCAATTGCGCGAACTCAACACGGACGACGCCGAATTCATTTTCGAGCTGGTCAACGAGCCCGCGTGGCTGCAAAACATCGGCGACAAGGGCGTGAGGAATCTCATCGACGCGCAGCAATACATAACGAATGGACCGCAGGCGAGTTATGCGAAATTCGGCTTTGGTCTGTATCTGGTCGCACTGCGGAATTCCGACGTGGCGGTGGGAATCTGCGGACTCGTGAAGCGCGAAACGTTAGCCGACGTCGATATCGGCTTTGCGTTCCTGTCGCGTTTCTGGGGCAACGGTTATGCGGTCGAAGCCGCAACCGCAGTGCTGGCCCACGGACGTGGCGTGATCGGATTGCCACGAGTGGTGGCAATTACCGCGCCCGACAATCTGGGTTCAAAACGTGTTCTAGAAAAAATCGGCTTGCGTTTCGACAAGATGATTTTGTTACCGGGTTACACCACGGAAAGCCGGTTCTTCACGACCGATCATGAGACTGCAAAATGATCCGCAATGCGCCCCTCGTTCGGCAAAATCTAGGCGCGCGGCAACACGTAAAACAGCACCGCGAAATAATGCAGCACGCTGCCCGCGAGCACGAACAAATGCCACAATGCGTGGTGATAACGCATGCTACGCCAGACGTAAAAAATCACGCCGAAGGTGTACGCGATTCCACCCGCGAACAGCAGCACGAGGCCGTCGTACGGCACTGCGGCCATGAGCGGTTTGATCGCGATCAGTGCGATCCAGCCCATCGCGATATACAAGCCGACTTGCATCGCGTGGTAGCGCTTGAGAAAACTCAGCTCGATCAATACACCGAGCAGCGCCAAGCCCCAGACCGAATAAAACAGCGGCCAGCCCCAACTATCGCGCAGACTGATCAGCGAGAACGGCGTGTAAGTACCGGCGATCAGCAGGAAAATCGCGATGTGATCCAGCGTCTGCAGAATGCGTTTCGGCACCGGCAGCGGAATGGCGTGATACAAAGTGGAGGCGGTGTACAGCAGCAGCAGCGTGCTGCCATAAATCGCGCACGAAACCACCTGCCAGATATCGTGATTGCGTGCCGCGATGGCGACCAATAACACGAGGCCGACGATGCTGAAAAGCACGCCTAATCCGTGGGTGATGCTGTTGGCGACTTCTTCGCCGTGGGAATACGCACGGCGTGCTGCGCTGGAACTCATTGGACTGGCCTCCTCGACCGGTGCCGCAGCGTGATCAGGGCACAGCGCGGGTGAAACACGATCACAATACAGCACATGTGCGCTCGCAACAAACGCGGTGCGTACGTTTGTCTACATAGCGTTTTTTCGTCGCAGCGAGCGCTCGAAAATTGTTGAGTGGGCTAGAACAATACGACCTGACGGATGGCCTGACCACGCGTGAGACGATCGAAACCCAGATTGATTTCATCGAGTGCCAGGCGATGCGTGAGCAGGCGATCAACCGGCAATAAACCTGCGCGATACATCGCGATATACCTTGGCAGATCGCGCGACGGCACGGCCGAACCCATGTACGAACCCTTGATCGTGCGTTCCTCCGCCACCAGGCTCACCGCCGGCACGCTGAACATCTTGTCCGGCGCTGGCAAGCCGACGCTAATCGTGGTGCCGCCGCGGCGCGTTGCCGCGTACGCCTGTGCGAGTACACGCTCGCTGCCGACCGATTCGATCGCATACATCACGCCACCACGACTGGCTTCGCGCACCGCCGCGACCGCATCTTCGCGACTCGCGTCGATACAAATATTCGCGCCGAGGGCCAACGCGAGTTCGAGCTTTTCCGCAATCACATCGACCGCGATCAACGGATAAGCCCCCGCCGCGCGCGCGCCGAGCAAGGCCGCCAGACCCACACCACCGAGGCCGAACACGGTGACACTTTCACCGGCGGCAACCTTGGCGGTATTGACCACGGCGCCAACGCCCGTCATCACGGCGCAGCCGAATAACGCGGCGATTTCCGGGGCGAGATCGGCATCGATTTTTACTGCCGATCGCGCCGATACGACGGTGTATTCGGCAAAACCCGATACCCCGAGATGATGTTGCAACGACACCGCTTTTGTATCGCTCCAGCGTCGTCCGCCGCCGAGCAATTGTCCGGCCGCATTGGCCTGCGCGCCGGGTTCGCACAAGGCGGCGCGGCCGCTTGCGCACGGATCGCAATGACCGCAACTCGGCACGAACGAAAACACCACACGATCACCGACCCGCAAGCCACCGACATCGGTGCCAACCTCGACAATTTCGCCGGTCGCCTCGTGACCCAGCACCATCGGCATTGGCCGTGGCCGCGAACCGTCGATCACCGAAAGATCGGAATGGCACAAGCCCGCGGCAAGCACACGCACGCAGATTTCGCCCGCACCCGGCGGCGCGAGTTCGACCGTCTCGATTCGCAGCGGCAACGATTCAGCATACGGCGCCGGCAATCCCATCTCGCGTAAAACCGCGGCGCGAACTTTCATGCTTGCGGCGCCACAAAAAGACCTTCGAGCGCGGCACGCAGATCCGCCGGCAATGGTGTCGGTCGGCGCGTGATGCGATCGACAAAAACATGCACGAACCAACCTTGCGCGGCTGGCGTTGGTTGGTCGCGACGGAACAATCCGATGCCATAACGCACGCTGGAATTACCGAGATGTTCAACGCGCAATCCGGCATCGATGGTTTCGGGAAACGCGATCTCGCCGAGAAACTTGCAATGCGATTCGGCGCAGACACCAATCACCGCACCAGCATGAATATCGAGCACGCCGGCGCCGATCAGATAGCTGTTGATGACCGTATCGAAATAGCTGTAATACTCGACGTTGTTGACGTGTCCGTAGACGTCGTTGTCTTTCCAGCGCGTGGTGATCGGCAGGAAGTGGCGATAGGCGTCACGTGAGCTCATGTATTTGTCCGGCGGCAGTAAAAATACTGGGCCGATGGTAGCGCAAGCGTTTGCGATGAGCGATCTACTCGGAATCGCTGCACGATCAAATCTGCGGCAGCGCTATAAATATTCCGTCATTGACCAGCTTCGCTGTTGAGAAGCGCTTCAGCGCAGGCTGGAACGACGGGAAAAAATATTCCCGTGCCGGCGTCAAAGCGACCGCAAAAAATTCATGAGGTCCTGCTGTTGCTGATTGTTCAGCGCGTTGAAGGATTTGATCACCGCATTCGCTTCCGAACCCGCGCTCGAATGCGCCTGGATCGCGGCGAGCAGGCCGCCGTTCTGCGGCGTCGCGCGACCGTCGTGCAAAAAGAAAATCCGCTGCCCCACACCCCACAGCGGTGCAGTGCGGAACTCGGCCGGGCCAGCCGCGCCCTGGCTGATCTGATCGGCCAGGCCCGAACCCATGTTGTGCACCAGCAAATCGGAATACAGTGCGGCGTTTTGTTTGCTCAAGCCGGGCGTATAAATCGATACGTCGGCTTGCAGCACCGGCGTGTGGCACGTGTCGCAATGCACCTGCGCGAACATCGCCTTGCCGTTGCTGAAGGATTGCGCCGGCGGATTTCCGGGAATGCCCACGGTCGATGCCACCGGCGGTGCGAGAAAGCGCATGAAGTTCGAAAACGCCACGGTATCGATAACGATCGCGCTACCGCTCAGCGAAAAATTGGTCAGGTCTTCGGGCGTCGGATTGAGCAAACACGTTGCTGGCGGATTGGCGCGTTCGTTCGGGAACAATTCGTTGGTCACGCCCATCTCGACGTTGTAGGCCTCGCCGGAAAAAATCTGCAGCGATTTGTTCTGCGCCTTCCAGCCGAACCGCGTGATCGAACCATCGTTGCCGCTGGTGTTCGGATGTCCGGCGATGCCGAGCTGTTGCTTGAGCGATGCATTCGCCGCCTGATTGGCGAGGATCGTGGCATCGCCGATATTCTCGATCAGACCGGCGCCGTAGACCGGCGTCGGAATGCGAAAAGTCAGATTGCCGAGTTGCTGCATCTGGTTGAAATTCGGTTGCGGCAGAGCGCAACCAACGGCATCGCTGCGCCCGCTGATGCTGAAGAGTGCATGCACGCCACCATCGGCAGTGTTGCTGAGGCTGCCGTTGGCATTCACGACGAACGGAAAGCGCGCCTCGCGCACTGGACCATCGCTACTCAGAAACGGCGGAATTGTGTTGCTTGCGCCGTCGAGCTTGGCAATCGCCAGTTGCGGATTCGGCCCGAGATGCGGATACGCATTCGCGCTCGGACTGGTGCCACCGGTCGATGGCTGGGCATGACAACTGCCGCAGCTATTGGCGTTGAACGTCGGCCCGAGGCCGATGCCGGGCTCGCCCGCAATACCACCGCTGACCGAATCGACCTGATTGAAACGTGCCAGTCCGTCGGCGAAAAATTGCAGCTCATCGGCACTCAATGTCGCCAGCGGCGCGCCCGCGCCAACGCTCACGGCACGCACGCCGAGATCATGCGCTGGCGCCAGTGGTGGCGGCGGTGGAGATGGCGCCGCTTGTGCAAATGCAGCCGTGTTCAACCACACCACAATCGATAACCACAACGGCAAGAATAATTTTTTCATTCGGACTCTCTCCCTCGCTGGTTACGCGAACGTCGGCGGCGAACAAGACGCGGCCAATAGCATTCGCCAGAACCGAGCGCCTTCCCCAAGCGCACTTCGGTGAGGGATAGATTACGCGGGTGTCACGGCGCAATTATGGAGAAATCGTGGAAATGCATCGCGCGTAAAATCGATGCGATCGTGAAATCTGTGTACGAATTTTCGGCTCGACAATTCACATCCAGAAACAAGGCAACTCGGTCTGCGGTACTATCTTGCGCGAATACGACAGCGGCCACTTGTCCTAGTATCAGGCCGCAGAAGAAACGCCACATCCACCGCACATTGGAGATTCACATGAAACGAGTCACTGGCATCGGCGGCATCTTTTTCAAGGCAAAGGACGCACCTGCGCTGCAGGCTTGGTACAAGCGCCATCTCGGCATCGATGTGCAGCCGTGGGGCGGTGCCGCGTTCGACTGGACCGACGCGGATGGCAAGCCCACGGGCGGCACGACCGCCTGGTCGATTGGTTCGCAGGAAGGCGATCAGTTTGCTCCGAGCCAAGCCTCGTTCATGGTCAACTACCGCGTTGAGGACCTTTACGCGCTGGTCGCGGCGCTCAAGGCGGAAGGCTGCAACGTCTTCGACAAGATCGATGACTCCGAGTACGGCAAGTTTGCCTGGGTCATCGATCCCGAGGGAAACAAGGTCGAGTTGTGGCAACCAGCTGAAGGCTAATGAGACGCACACGCGGTCGCTGCAGTAGTGCGGCCTAGCTCAGCGTTGTGCGCCCGAGGGCATCCCATGCTTTATGACTACAATGATTTTCAGAAGAACTACGAGGGCGAATCAGATCGTTCGGTGGTCATTCTCGCGGCGAGCTTCCTTGAGCAAACCCTAGAGGGCTACATTCGGACGAAGCTTGTTGAGGCAGCTCCTGTGTCAAAGCTGTTTGAGGGTTACGCCCCTCTGTCCACTTTTGCAGCAAAGATAGACATTGCTTTTGCGCTCGGGCTGATACCAGTACATATACATGATGACCTCCGCACGATCAAAAAACTGCGTAATCTGTTCGCTCACAAACCAGACTCTTTGAGCTTCTCGTCCTCTCAAGTTGCGGACATATGCCGCAACCTCCGTGACATCAAGCGAAGCGACGGAACCACATGGGAAATCGCCGAAGCTCGTTCAAGGTACTTAAATGCGGTTCTGTTTAGCCTAATGCACATGGATGCGCAGGCAGCACGGACCGATCGCCTCAAAGTCCCAGTTTTTCATTTCGAGGTCGTTGAGGACTCGAAGGCCGGCGCATAACATCTCGTTCAAGGCGGACGAGTTCGCCACCTCTTAAGTCACGGGCTAGCCATCATGATGCCGCTCTATTCGGTTTCCGAGGAAGTCTATCCTCATGAGTATTTGTGGCGAGCCGCCACAAAGGTGCTTGAAGAGGGTGAAATGAAGGAACACCCTTCATTTCATTTTCTCCTTCCGGCCCTACTGACCAGTTACATGGCTTACGAGGCCTTCATTAATTTCTGCGGCGAGTTACTTCTTCCTCAAATATGGAGTGAAGAAAGGAAACACTTTAAGGGGGTCGGCATCGAGGGCAAGGTTGACGCAATTGTAAAAAAGCTGTCGCCCTTCACGTGGCACAAAGGCAAAAATCCGTACCAACAAATTAGAAGCCTCGAGAATTTTCGAGATATGGTTGCTCACGGCAAGGTCCAGTCAGTTCGCTACGTCACCGACGAAAGAGAAGGCCGACCCCACATTCAATTCAAGCATGCTTGGGACACGTATCTCACCGGCAATGGCGTACGCGAGGCCAGAGCCGCAATTTGTTCATTCTGCGAAGATCTCCTCGTAGAGGCGCGCAAGTCTTCTCACCATCCACATCTCCTTGCGCCAGCCTTCAAAGGAGTTCTGGCCAGTGCAGCCTGCGTAGAAAATGCGGGCTAAATATTCGGTCAAGTAGACCCGATCCTTCCTGCGGTTTAGTGGACATCCTGAGCTTTGCGCTTCGGCTGGTCTTGATGTTGTTCACTTTATTGTGTGGTGCGTATCAGCGCTGACGCGGCCAGTAACGATTATCGGGCCGCAACAAATTGCCACTGCCGCGACATTCAAGACCACCGATCCCGAGCACAATTGAGCACTCGAGATCGGTGTCTGGCGGCGCAGCCTACTTCGCGCGTTTGGCTTTTTCACCGCTACGCGTGTGGTCTTTTTCGCGATGACTGGTTTGATTTTTCCGGGTGCCATTCGCGCGGATTTTTTTGTGGTTACTGCTCCGGCTTTCCTGGCCACGGCGCCTGCGCTCTTTTCCGCGGTAGTTACTTTGGTTTTCTTCGTCACCGCGCGGGTGGTTTTCTTTGTCAACACATGTGCGATTTTTTCGGTGCTCGCATCGAGCTCTTCGCAGTGATTTTAATCATCACGATTTCATCTGGATGAAGTCCCAGCGGTTGCCGTACAAATCCTCGAACACGACCACGGTGGCGTAACTTTCCTCGCGCGGTGTTTCGCAAAACCGCACGCCGCGCTCGCGCATGCGCTGGTAGTCGGTCCAGAAATCGTCGGTATGCAGGAACAGGAAAACACGGCCACCGGTTTGATTGCCGATACGCGTCGTCTGCTCCGCATTCGCCGCTTTGGCCAGCAGCAACTGTGGCTGGCTCGACCCAGGCGGCGCAATCAACACCCAGCGTTTTTCCGGGCTGAGTTGCGTGTCTTCGACCAGCGTGAAATCGAGCACACGCGTGTAGTAGTCGATCGCCTCGTCGTAATCGCGCACGATCAGCGCGATTGCATTCAAACGTTGCGCCATGCCGGCGATTTCCTTGCGATTATCAGCGTGGTGAAGGTGGCAAATGCATGCGCTGCGATCAGAACAGAACCAGCAATATCTTCACGAGACCGACGATCGAAACCGTCCACGCCAAGGTACGCAGATACGGAATTCCCGCTGCATAAATCGGCACGTAGGCCACGCGCGCCCAGAAATACAACTGTGCGCCGAGCGCGGTCGAGCTATTCGTGTGCTGCGTGTAGATAGCAATCAGCACTACCACGGCGAAGAACGGAAACGTTTCGAGAAAATTTCGCGATGCACGATCCATACGCGCGGCGACGCCGGTCAGCGGCGCCGGAATGCCATCGCGCGCACCGACGTTCCAGCCGAGTCCACGTTGCTGCGTTCCGAGGGTCGCGGCGATAGCGACGACGACCAATCCCAACACCACGCTCCACACCAGCATTTGCAGTTCGATTAACATGATTCCCCCACTTGGATGATTGAACGGTTTCAGGATTTCCCAAACAACATTGCGACTAAAATCGTGCTCACAGACTGCTGCAAAGTCGACGGTCTGACAAGGGCGGATGCAAGATGAAATTCAATGCCGACGAGCTCGCCATTTGCGGCCTGCCGGCGGCATGAATATGCTTCAATGCAGCGGATACATCATCGCTGTCGTCGGCGGTTTTTTTTGCAAACGTCAGCCCATCACCGCGACCAGGATATTGCCATGATCATCGTCCATCACCTGAATAATTCGCGCTCGCAACGTGTGCTCTGGCTGCTCGAAGAACTCGGGCTGCCGTACGAAATCAAGTTTTATGCGCGCGACAAAAAAACCATGCTCGCGCCGCCGGAATTGCTCGCAGTGCATCCGCTGGGCAAGTCGCCGGTGATCAGCGATGGTGATCTGACCATCGCCGAATCCGGCGCGATTATCGAATACCTGATCGAACGTTATGGCAACGGCGCGCTAATTCCCGCCGCCGGCACACCGCAGCGTTTGCGCTATCGTTATTGGCTGCATTACGCCGAAGGTTCGCTAATGCCGCCGCTGTTGCTGAAGCTGGTATTCGACCGTATCGACAAAGGCCCGATGCCGTTTTTCGTGCGCCCGGTGGCGAAGGCGATCGCAGCGCGTGGCAAGAGTTCGTTCATCGAACCGCAGATCAAACGGCATCTGGTTTTCATGGAATCCGAACTCGCAAAAAGTACGTGGTTTGCCGGCGATGAAATCAGCGCCGCCGATATCCAGATGAGTTTTCCGCTCGAAGCGGCCGCAGCGCGTGGCGGGCTGGATGCGAGTTATCCAAACCTGTCGGCGTTTCTCGCACGCATCCACGCGCGGCCCGCGTACCAGCAAGCGCTACAACGTGGCGGTGAATTTGCGTTGGGTTGAGCACAACGGATTCTCAAGCGCGCGTGCGTGCGTTGTCGCGCACGCGACGCCAGTAATCCAGCAGGCGTGAGGACAACGAACCGGTATCAGTTTTGCTCGCCTCGACGACATGACGCTTGAGCAGGATCGGCGTACTGCGTAGCTGCAAATAATGTTCGAGCGCCGCAGCGATGCTCCGGCGCAACAGCTCACGACTGATCGGCTTGGGCAGGAAACGGTAGATCTGGCCCTGATTGATCAGCTCGATCAAGCTGCGGCTGTCGCGCAACTGCGTGACCACGATCGTGAGCACGTGCGGATTGAAACTTTTAAGTATCTTCAGCGTGCCGGGTATGTCGTCCTTTTGATGGCGCAGCTCGGCGATGACGAGGGTGATCTCGTGTTCACCGAGAATCTGCAGCGCCTGCTCGACGTTGCCCGCGTGCAGCACTTCGAGCGTTTCCGGCACGAGCTCGCGCACCAGACGCCAGGTAGCGGGATCTTCATCGAGCACCAGCAGTTTCGCGCCGGCGTGCGGCAACGGCTGAACTGCGCTGGACGCGATCACCGCTGGCGACGGCAACTGCGGCAACGCGAATTCCTGCAGCGCGATCTGCGCCGCCTGCTCGACTACATCGTGCAGATAACCGGGATCCCACGGCTTTTCGATGAAGCGAAAAATCTCGCCTTCATTGACCGATGCGACGATCGCCTGCAGATCGGAATAACCGGTCAGCAACAAACGCATCGTCTGCGGCGAGGCCTCGCGCACGTGGCGCAGCACCTCCACGCCGAGCATCTCGGGCATGCGCTGATCGCTGACGATCACATGCACGGGCTGGCGTTTGGCGATCGCCACGGCCTCGCTGCCTGAGCTTGTCGTCAGCACATTGTAGCGGCCGCGAAACAGCATCTTGAGCGAGCGCAGGATGCGTTCTTCGTCGTCGACAAATAACACCGTGGCGAGCGGATTGGCGCTCATGATTCGCTGGCCTGTGCTTGCTCCGCGAGCGCGCGTTGCGGCAACGCGACGAGGAAACGCGTGCCCTGCCCCGGCACCGATGTGGCGCGGATATGGCCACGATGATCCTGCATGATCTGGTAGCAGATCGACAGGCCCAGACCCGTGCCCTGGCCGATGGGTTTGGTGGTGAAAAACGGATCGAAGATGCACGGCAAAACATCGGTCGGAATGCCGCGGCCGTTGTCTTCGACCAGCAGGAATACATGCTTGCCGACCTGCTGCGTGCGTAACACGATCTTGCCGTGCTCGTGCTCGATCGCCTGCGCGGCGTTGGTGATGAGATTCAGCAGCACCTGGTTGATCTGCGCGGGCGAACATTCGACCTCGGGAATCTCGCCGAAACGGCGCTCGATGACGACGTTTTTCTTGCGTAGCAGATTACCGCCAATCTTCAACGCGCTCTCGATGAGCTTGTGCAAATCGACCTGCTCGATACGCGCCTTGTCAAGCCGGCTGAAGTCCTTGAGGTTGCCGACCAGATCGCCGATCTGGGCGACGCCGAATACGGTGTCGTCAAGCAGCGAACGTAGATCCTGCAAGGTCTCGGCATCACATATCGCGCGCTGTTCTTCGAGCTGCTGCACGAGCGCCTCGAAGATCGGTGCGGGCGGCGGCTCCGGCGCGAGCAGCGCATCTACCACCTGTTGATACGAACCCAGCAATGTTTGTGCATCGGCGACGATGCCGCGTGTCATTTCGACGTTGTTCTTGACGTAACCGAGCGGCGTGTTGATTTCGTGCGCGAGGCCCGCGACCATCTGTCCGAGTGACGCCATTTTCTCCGATTGAATGAGCTGACTTTGCGACGAACGCAGGTTGCGATTGGCGAGTTCGAGATCGGTGGCCTGCTGCGTCAGGCGGCCCGCCATCGCGCCGAGCACATCCAGCACCACGCCCATGCCGAGATATTTTCCGTGCTCATCGACCACGATAAAATCGTCGCTGATCGGTTGACGAATATTTTCGGCGATGAAGCGGCTGGCCGCATCGACCGTTGTATCGGCGGCGATGATTAGCGGCTGGGTATTCATCAGCGTGGCGATCGGGCGCCGACCGTGCAGCTCACGGCCGTACGGACGCATGAATACGCGCACCATGAGCTCGAATCGACTGATGCTGCCGACGGGCATGCCGCCCGCATCGACGATCGGAAGTGACATCAATCCGCTGTATTCGGGACGCGACAGCGCCTCGCCGACCGCGTTCACCGACAGCTCCGGCGGCAGTGCCGCGGTCGGCTTGATCAGGTGGCGGATGTCATCCGTCGCGGACGTTGGCGCGGTGACGACAACCGCCATCGCCGGCGGGATGGGAAACAGGGAAACGACGCTGCTCATGCGGCGGGATACGACTCTGCGACGACGAAATTTTCCGCTTCACATCAACGCCGTTTCGGCTTTGATGCGTTGGAAAGATCGGCAGTATCGCTGCGCAATATTCCGCGCGTGTTACAGATCGCTTGCTAAGTGAAACGCGGCGCTGTATCACAACAGCGCCGTGGCTTGCATCGAAGCTTATTGATCGAAATTATCGGCGAAAATCCTATCTAGAGGACAGTTCAGATTCTGGAATACGCAACGCGCCCATTCCGGGTGATCGACGAACGGATTGCGATTGTGTTGATACGAATACACCACTTCGTCGCGCATCTGTTCGCGTGCGTCGGGCAAGTCCAGATCATTCCAAGCCAGCAGATCACTCTGCAAACCCATGTACGCGGTCTGGCCGGTGGTGCGCGAATTGATGATGATGATTTGGCTGGAATCGTCGGTGAGTTCGAGATTCGGTTCGGTGATACCTTCGGCATCGATACCGCCTTTGTAGCGCACCGCCATGTACATCACCGCGCGTGCAATATCGCCCTTGCGATGATCCCAGATTTCGAAACGGCCGGTGTTGCCGTCGGCGCCAGTGCGGATGTCGAAATCACCACGCCCGCTGCCGCCGCCGAAACCCGCGCCCGCAAGCGTCGCATATCCGGTGCAGCCCGCGGTCGCGGTGGTCGGACACGCACTGCTCAGCGCGCCCAGCGGACGATTGCCGCGATTCGCGTTGTAGGTGGTATCCGACAGATACAGCATGTGTGTATCGGTGTACGGCGGGTTCGGTTTGTCGACCCCGGCTACAGTGATATTGCTTTCGGCAAAACCCAGCGAGTTCGGCCATGTGTGTTCGCGGTTATAGGCACCAGTGCCACCGGGAATCTTGGTGTACGACGCGTTCTTGTAGATATCCAGAATGTTGGCGGTGTTGTTCGGATCCTGATCGGCCTGATTCAGTACCACCCAGGTATTCGCGCTACCGCTGCACGGATTGTAGGTCGCGCTGGTATACGGACACGAGGTGTGATCCTTGATGCGATTGTGCAGCCACGCCTTGAGCGCCGGGCCGCTGCTGGTATCGGCACCG
The DNA here is from genome assembly GCF_004168365.1 of Pseudolysobacter antarcticus. Classification (GTDB taxonomy): domain Bacteria; phylum Pseudomonadota; class Gammaproteobacteria; order Xanthomonadales; family Rhodanobacteraceae; genus Pseudolysobacter; species Pseudolysobacter antarcticus. Next base: position 523,547 of record NZ_CP035704.1, on the reverse strand, counting down.
GCGTAATAATCAACCAGGTCGGCCGAGGCCATGAAATGCACGATCACATCGCTCGGCAAGGTCGTCGTATTGTCGGCCTGACTCTGCACCTGGCTGGCGACGATGGTGAACACGCAGGCTTCCAACGCCAGCGGCGCCTGATCCAGAGTCAGCGTAAACCCAACCGGCCCGCCGCCGACTTGCGCGGTATGCGTACCGCTAGTACCGCAGCTGAGCGTGAACCATTGACCGACCACATTCACCGGCGCACTGAACTTGACCGTGAGCGGATTCGCACGCGGCACGTTGCGCGCCTGATCAGCCGGCTGCGTTGCCAGCACACTGAAACTTGTACCGACCGGCACCGGCAAAACACGTGTATCGAGATAACGCGAAATATCGCCATCGGCAAACGCATGCAACGGCGAAAATACAAAAACCGAACCTAGCACTACGCGCAGTGCGCGCGAGAAATTCTTGATCATGATGTTCCCTCGAACCACGGACCGACGATCCGCAAGACCCGCGAGCATACCCGGACTTTGTGACGTCGCGAAATGCGGTCGCAGCATTTCCCCTAATGACTGCGACGTTTTTTAAGCCGGCTTTGCACCCGGCCGACCGTCTTCGACCACAAGCGAGACCAGCGTTCGCCCACGCGAATTCACGTCGCTTACGTCATCGACAATCTGCAGATCGCTGCGCCAGAGTTCCGGCGTGACTTCGCAACGCAGATAACCGCGCCAGCGGCTGTCGAAAAACCGGATGTGCGGATTGTGCGGCAGGTCGCGCATGATGCTGGCGTAATCGACATCGTGTGAGGTGATCGAAGTGCCAACAAATTCGGTGGCGATGGTCGGCGCGAGTTGATCGTAGAAATCGGTTTTAAGATCGGCGACGTAAAACGCGTGCACGTCGCCGCCGAGCACGATCGCATTACGCACTTCGTGATCGGCAATATGATTGAGCAGGCGCGAACGCGCGCTGGCGTAACCGTCCCAACCCTCGGTCCACACTGCGTATTCGCCGCTGTCCTGGCGCGACTCGAACGGCGCCATGAGGGTCTGCTGACCGATCACGTTCCAGCGCGCCCGACTGTTCGATAAATTGTCGAACAGCCAGCGCTCTTGCGTCGTGCCGAGCATGGTCTGGCTGGCGGCGTAACGTTGCGCGCAATCGCTGACCATGAGGCCTTCGTTATGCCCGGGCGTGGCGCACGCATGCGCGGCGCGATACTGGCGATCGTCGATCATCTGGAAGTTCGCGAGATCGCCGAAACCCACCTGCGAATACATCAGCATCTGCCGGCCTTGTGGACGACTGCGTGCGCGCAGCGGCATGTGTTCGTAATACGCGCGATAGGCGGCGACACGACGCTGCACAAAATCCTCGGTGGATTCGCCGAAGCTCGATACATCGGCAGCGTAATCGTTCTCGACTTCGTGATCGTCCCACGTCAGCAACCACGGATAGGCCTGATGCGCACGCTGCAAATCCATATCGGTTTTGTAGCACGCGTGGCGATTGCGATATTGGTCGAGCGTGACCGCGCCCGCGCCTTCGTGGCGGCGGATCTGCTCACCCCACGACCCTTCGTAAATATAGTCGCCGACATGCATGATGAAATCGAGATCGTCATCGAGCATGTGCCGATACGCGCTGAAATATCCCTGCTCGAAATGCTGGCACGAAGCGACCGCAAACCGCAGCCGCTGCATCGCTGCGCCCGGCAGCGGCGCGGTGCGCGTGCGGCCGATCATGCTGAGTTCGCCGCCGACGCGAAACTGATACCAGTACCAGCGATCCGGCAACAAACCTTCCACTTCCACATGCACCGAATGCGCCCATTCGGGTTCGGCATCGATGCTGCCACGCTGCACCACGCGCGTCATTTTTTCATCGAGCGCGACGATCCAGTCGACCGCAATCGCCAGCGCCGGCATGCCGCCGCCGGTAAGCGGCTCGGGCGCGAGGCGTGTCCACAAAACAAAACCATCCGGCGTCGGATCGCCGCTGGCAACACCAAGCGTAAACGGATAACTGCTAAAGCGCGGCTGCGCCAGAATGCGCTGGGCCGAGCCGGTAAACGCAAGGCCCGCAAGCGCGCTCGCGCCGAGCAGCAGACGTCGACGCTGGGTATCGATGGAAGTGGGAGAATTGGCAAAGCGCATGGACAAGGCCGTGCCCGAAGCAGCTCGAGCTTCGGTGCGCAGTTTGACGCGGCGAGGTTGCGTCATCTTTACCGCGCGGTTGCGTCACGATGACGTTGAGACGGCGATGCGATGACAGCGAAGTTGCAGATTTCTTACGTCGGCGGCCCAATGAAATTGTGCTGGCGAACACAACACCGGCGCCGTTGCGGCGCCGGTGAGTAAAAATTATTGCTGCTCAGCGCATTGGGCTGATCGTGAACTTGCCGAACGCCACACCGAGATCCCAGCCACGGCCTGTACCGGAGATGGCGAGCGAAATTTCGCCCTTGGTCATCGCCTGCGCTTCGCTCGATTTCACTGCGCCGGCCGACGCTCCAGCCGTGGCGTAGTCGCCGATCAGTTCGTTGATCGAATGCGCGTTGGAGAATTTGCCGCGGCCATCGTCGATCGACGATTTGCCGACGGTCAAACCGCCGCCGACGGTCTTGATGTTGACCTTCATTCGCGAGCCATCGTTGCAAACAATCGTGCCGGTGCCCGAGGCTGTTTTGTAGATTACCGACCAGCCCGATGTGGCGAATTTCATGTCGCATTCAAGCTTGGCATCGGCCGCCAGCGCGACTTTCGGAACGATAAAACTCGCGGACAACAAAACGGCCGCGAACGTCAAAGCGATGCGGTTCGACATACGATTTCTCCTTGGGAAATATGGTGGGTACAACGGCGCGGATTGTGCTGCAAAAAACGTTAAGCGCATGGTAAAAATTTTGTGCTGCCCACCATCATCAATCGCGGAACGACGAATCGCGACGATCGAGCCGCCGCAACAATCCCGGCCACGCCAGCGCGCCGCCGAGGCCGCGCGTCACCGCCTTGGCTTGCGCCAGAATGCCGGCGAGGATCGCATCGGGAATCGCAACCAGTTCGCCACCGCCGGCCTGCGCGCGCAATTGGATCATGCACGCCGATTCGAGGATGTACATCGCGAGAAAGGCATCGGCAATACTCGGCGCGCAGGTCAGCAAACCATGATTACGCAGAATCAGCGCCGTCTTCTCGCCAAGATCGGCAACGAGGCGCGGTTTCTCGGCCTCGTTCAACGCGACGCCTTCGTAATCGTGATAACCGAGACTGGCCAGCGCGAACAAGGACTGTTGCGACAACGGCAGCAAGCCGTTTTTCTGCGCCGACACAGCGACGCCGTTGATCGAGTGAACATGCAGCACGCATTGCGCATCCTCGCGCGCGGCGTGGATCGCGCTGTGAATCATGAAACCCGCCGGGTTGATCATGTGCGGGCTTTCCATCACGCGATTGCCGCGCAGATCGACCTTGACCAGACTCGACGCGGTGATTTCCTCGAACAGAAATCCATACGGATTGATCAGGAAATGATGATCGCCGCCCGGTACGCGCGCCGAGATGTGGGTGAATACAAGATCGTCCCAGCCATACAACGCGACCAGGCGATAACACGCAGCGAGATCGACACGCGTCTGCCACTCTTGCGGCGATACCTGATCACGGATCGAGTTTTTTGCGCTATCGGTCATCGCGATTCCCTGAGTGTCTTGCCAAGCAAGAGCATAACAAGACGCGGATGTGTGGCAACAGCGCGATCAATAGCCGCGGTCAGATCGACGCCGCAGGTGGCAGCGCACGCGGTTCGTTCGGGCGTGCGGCACGACTGATCAGCCAGACGATACCGGCCAGCAACAGCACCGGCAGCAGCACATGCAGCAAACCGATGGCGAGGCCGAACAGCACCGCGCCGACCGCCAGCATCAGCGTAAAACCGAGCAGCGAAAAAATCAGCGTAAACGCACCGGCCAACACCACACCGGCTAATCGCAAGATGCCGACCAGCAACGCCACACCAAGCAACAGGCCAAGCAGCGGCAACAATGCAACCGAAGCCAGCAGCAACGGCACCATCAGCAAGCCGCCGATTGGCAACAACACAATCAGCAGCAAAATCACGACTACGGCAGTAAACGGCTTGAACATGATGACGTCTCCCGATCCGAACGGTGGATGGATGATTGCAGCCTACTCCGCACCGAGACCGCGCGAAATAGGCGGGACGTCACCCTTGCAATCGCGTATTTGCGCCGCAGCAGCATCCACATCAACCGGGATTTACGCTACGCTGAACCGATGTTTGAAACCGGCTTGAATCCGCCGCCCGCCGCACTTTTACCTCGCCCGAGACTTGTTTATGCCGACCCGTGAATTCCGTTATTACGACCTGATCCTCGGCGCATTCGTCGCGGTATTGTTGTGCGCCAACCTGATCGGCCCGGCCAAGATCGCCGAGGTGCATTTGCCGCTGCTCGGCGATTTCAAATTCGGCGCGGGCGTACTGTTTTTTCCGATCTCGTATTTCTTCGGCGACGTGCTCACCGAAGTCTACGGTTACGCACGCGCGCGGCGTGTGATCTGGTCCGGGCTGGCCGCACTCGCATTCGCTTCGATCATGAGCGCAGTCGTGGTCGCACTGCCGCCGGCCGCCGGCTGGAAAGATCAGGCAGCGTATTCGACCATCTTCGGTCAGACGCCACGCATCGTGCTCGCATCGATCATGGCATTTTTCGCCGGTGAATTCGTCAACTCGTTTGTCATGGCGAAACTCAAGGTCGCCACTAGCGGGCGGTTTTTGTGGATGCGCGCGATCGGCTCGACGATGTGTGGCGAGGGTGTCGATTCGCTGGTGTTTTATCCCGCCGCGTTCCTCGGTGTGTGGAGCACCGATCTCGTAATCACAGTGATGCTGACCAACTACGTGGCCAAGGTATTGTGGGAAGTGCTCGCGACGCCGCTGACCTATCGTCTGGTCAAGGCTTTGAAGCGCGCCGAAAACGTGGACCACTACGATCGCGATACGCGCTTTACGCCGTTCACCTTACGTACCTGAACACGATGATTTTTGTTGCAAGCATTTAGCCCGATGCAGGGTCTATGACAGCAACCCCCACTATCGAGTATTGCCATGAGCTTGCGTTTGCCCCATCTGTTTTTATTCGCCGTACTCGCTATTTGCGGCAGCGGTTTGCGTCCAGCCGCGGCGGCCGCCGAAGTTGCCGCGCCAGCAGCGCATAACGAAGTCATCACCCTCGGCGGCGGTTGTTTCTGGTGTCTCGAAGCGGTTTATACCGAACTGAAAGGCGTGACCAAGGTGGAATCCGGTTACGCTGGCGGCACGGTTGCCAATCCCGATTATCGCCAGGTTTCCAGCGGCAGCACCGGCCATGCCGAAGTCGTGCAGATCACGTTCGATCCGGCGCAACTCTCGCTGGAAAATCTGCTGCGCGTGTACTTCACGATCCACGATCCGACCACGCTGAACCGCCAGGGCAACGATGCCGGCACGCAATATCGTTCGATCGCGTTTTATCGCGATGACAAACAAAAAGCCGCGATCGATAACGCCATCGCCGAAACCGCCGCAAGCAACGAATGGACAGGCAAGATCGTCACCCAAGTCGTGCCGTTCAAGGTTTTCTACAAGGCCGAAAACTACCACCAGCAGTATTTCGAGCTGCATGGTGAAGAACCGTATTGCCAGCTCGTAATCTCACCGAAGATCGCGAAATTCCGCAAACATTTCCACGACCTTTTGAAAACTTCCTGAGTCCGTATCGCGCGGGGCTTTTGCGGCACGATCTGCTAACGTACGCAACCGGATGGCGCTGACCGCAGCGCCATCAATGCTGTACCGAGGATTTCATGGCGCAACTGATCCTGCATCATTACCCGCGTTCGCCGTTTGCCGAAAAAGCGCGTTGCCTGCTCGGTTTCAAACAGCTCGCATGGTCATCGGTCATTACTCCACCGATCATGCCGAAGCCGGATGTGGTTGCGCTCACCGGCGGTTATCGGCGCACGCCGATTCTGCAGATCGGCGCGGATATTTACTGCGATACCGCACTGATTGCCGAGGTGCTGGAAAACCTCGCGCCGACGCCAACTTTGTATCCGCCAGCGATTGCGAGCAGCGCGCGTATCCACGCGTTATGGGCGGACAGCGCGCTGTTCTGGTGCGCCGTGCCGTACACGCTGCAACCGGCCGGACTGCAGCACATGTTCGCCGGTGCGCCGCCGGAAATGATCCAAGCATTCGGCAACGATCGCGCTGCGTTGCGCGCCAACGCGCCGCGCATCGGGCTGGCAGAAGCCACCAGCACCTTGCACGCTTATATCCATCTGATCGAACAGCAACTGGCCGATGGTCGACCGTGGCTGCTCGGTACGCAAATCAGCATTGCCGATTTTTCAACGTACCACCCGCTCTGGTTCGTGCGTCAGGCCGGCGCTATCGGCAGCATCGTCGATGCACATGGACATGTCGTGGCGTGGATGCAGCGGCTGCACGCCATCGGCCACGGCAGTTTCGAGAAAATGGATAGTAGCGCCGCGATCGCGATTGCGGCTGCAACCACGCCACAAACCATTACCAACCCCGAACTGTTCGAGTTGCAGGGGTTTCAAGTTGGCGATGCCGTCACGATCGCTGCGAGCGACTACGGCACCGATCCGGTCGATGGCGAACTCGTCGCGGCATACCACAACGAATTTCTGCTGCGCCGGTTTGATCCGCGCGCTGGCGAAGTGACGGTGCATTTTCCGCGCCTCGGTTATCAGATCAAACACAAAAAGCAGGAAGCCAGTACATGAAAGATTTTTTCGGAAAAGTCGCCGTGATCACCGGCGCCGGCAGCGGCTTCGGTCGCGAATTCGCCCGCATCGGCGCCGCGCTCGGCATGCATCTGGTATTGGCCGATGTGCAGCAAGACGCACTTGATGCGATCCGTGCCGAATTCGAGGCGCAGGACATCAACGTACTCGCGCTCAAGGTCGACGTATCCAAGGCCGAGGAAGTGCAAGCACTGGCCGATGCGACGATGCAGCGCTTCGGCGCGGTGCATCTGGTGTTCAACAACGCCGGCGTCGGCAGCGGCGGCTTGATCTGGGAAAACTCACTGGCCGACTGGCAATGGGTGCTCGGCGTGAACTTGTGGGGTGTGATCCACGGCATGCGCATATTCATGCCGCTCATGCTCGCCTGCGCCAAGGCCGATCCGGAATATCGCGGGCATATGGTTAACACCGCCTCGATGGCGGGTTTGCTGAATCCGCCGAACATGGGCGTTTATAACGTGTCGAAACACGCGGTGGTGTCGCTCAGCGAAACGCTCTATCAGGATCTGCAACTGATCGATGCGCCGATCGGCGCGTCGGTATTGTGTCCGTATTTCGTGCCGACCGGCATCAGTCAATCGCAACGCAATCGACCAGCGGACATGCCCGGCAATGCGCCAACCGCATCGCAAAAAGCCGCGCAGATCGGTGTCGCCAAGGCGGTATCTAGCGGCAAACTCACCGCGACGCAGATCGCCGAAACCACGTTCAACGCGATCCGCAACCAGCAGTTCTACATCCTCTCGCATCCGCACATGATGGACGATGTCGAACGCCGTTATCGCGATATCTCGACGCAGCGCAACCCGAGTGATCCGTTCGCCGGGCAGCCCGAACTCAAGGGGATGCTGCGCGCCGCGCTGCCGAAATTCGATAAGCAATAATCGTCGCGCGACAACATCCGCTCAATTCGATACAAGCCATCGCGAAATAAAAATCAATGAAACTGCGTGCTGTTGTGCTGCCGTTATTTCTACTGTATCCGCTGTATGCCGGCGTGATGTATGCCAAGCAATTGGCGATACTTTTCCCGGCGGCCAGCGACCACCATCACGCCTTTGCCGGGCCGCTGCCGGCCAACGCCGAACTCGTGGAAATTCCGGCATCGTTCGGCAAGGTGCGGGCGATTTTTCTGGTGCCGCCAGTGGGTACGGCGGCGGCACCGGCGATTGTTTTTGCCCACGGCAATTTCGAGCGCGTGCAGGATTCGTATCCGATCTTCAAGAATCTGGTTGATAGCGGCATTGCCGTGCTGCAGCTAGAATTTCCGGGCTACGACGGCGCCGACGGCAAACCGGGTTACGCCAGCATCAACGAGGCGGAAAATCTCGCCTACGACTGGCTGGCGAAACAAGCGCAGGTCGATCCGCAACGCATCATTTCGATGGGGTATTCGATCGGCGGTGGTCCGGCCTGCGAACTCGCGCGCAACCGCCATACGCGCGGGCTGATTTTGCTATCGACGTATTCCTCGATCGTCGATATCGCGCATCATTATCTGCTGCCAGCTTTCGTTGTGCGTGTGCCATGGGACAACACCACGTGCGAGCGTGACTACGCCGGCCCGGTGTTGATCGAGCATGGTCGGCACGACGAAGTGATTCCGTATGAGTTAGGTATGCGCAATGTCGCCGCGGCTGGCGATCGCGGCGAGTTTGTGCCGCTGGATTGTGGTCACGCCGATTGTCATTTCGACCGGACCATTTTCGCCGAGCGCTTGCCGGCGTGGATGCGAAAGCACGGTTTGCTCGACGCTAAAAATCCGAATTCCGACGACAGCGGACCAACAAATTCAGGTTTTTAAACCAAGGCCGAATTCGCTACCGCATGGCGTCGGCTGAGCACCAGCAACGCAATGTTGTAGACCACGTAATAACCGATGATCAGCGCGAAAATGCCGAACGTCAGTGGGCTTTTGTGGATCGCCGAAAACGCGTCGGCATCGTTCGCCTGCGCGGCGGCTTGCATGCCTGGAAAAAGCACGACAAAACGATACAGCAGCCGACCGAGCAACAATACCGTGATGCCGAGGCCGATGTAGACATTCGGTGTGTAAAAAATGCCGTCGGCCGTGCTTTCGAATTGCGTCAGGCGGATGCCGGCGATCGCAAGCGCGATGCCAAACGCCAATCCTGCCGCACCACTTTCCAGCACATCGAAATGCGGCCACGCCGAAATGCTCAACGCGATACCGAGCACCAGCATGAGCGACGCACGCAAACCCAGCCGCACCGGCTGCATTGGCTGGCGTCCGACATGGCGTTTGTAGCGGCGATAAACCGCGAACAGCGCCAGTGGAATGAAGGCCAGCGGCAGCAGGGCTTGTGGTGTCATGGGCGTGGTTTCAGCGATTTTTTTCAGAACGCGTAACCGAATTGCTGTTCGAATTCGGCGGCAAATTCGGCGTGGGTGAAACGCTGGTTCTGCGTGCCCGGATGTTCGATCTTCAGCGCGCCCATCAGCGATGCGATACGACCAACGGTTTTCCAGTCGAGCTTGCGCATGATGCCAAAGATCAGGCCGGCGCGATACGCGTCGCCGCAGCCGGTCGGATCGACGATCTGACGTTCGCGTGCGGGCGGAATCTCGATGGTTTCGCCACCGGTATGGATGAACGATCCGCGCGGGCCTTGGGTAACGATATAAGCCTGCACTTTTGCGGCAATTTCTGCGGCGCTCCAGCCGGTGCGTTGTTGCAGCAATTCGGATTCGTAATCGTTGACGATGACGTAGGTCGCCTTGCTGATCATGCTGCGAAATTCGTCGCCATTGAACAGCGGCATGGCCTGGCCCGGATCGAAAATAAACGGCACGCCTCGCGCTGCGAATTCCTCGACATGCTGCAACATCGCCTCGCGGCCATCGGGTGCGACGATACCGAAAGTCACGTCGGCTACATCACGCACGTGGTTCTCGTGCGAGCTCGACATCGCACCGGGATGAAACGCGGTGATCTGGTTGTTGTCCAGATCGGTGGTGATGAAACACTGTGGCGTGAACTGGTCGTCGAAGGCACGCACCTGATCGAGGCGGATACCACACTTTTCCATGTGTGCACGGTACGGCGCAAAATCCTGACCGACCGTCGCCATCGGAATCGAATCTTCGCCGAGCAACTTGAGGTTGTAAGCGATATTGCCGGCGCAGCCACCGAACTCGCGGCGCATGCGCGGCACGAGAAACGACACATTCAGGATGTGCACCTTGTCCGGCAGGATGTGATTCTTGAATTGATCCGGAAACACCATGATGGTGTCGTAGGCAAGCGAACCGCAAATCAGTGCTGACATGGAATCGGGCATCTCGGGCAAGTAAGGGTGGATGCGGCGCTTGGCCGCACACGAATTCGTATTGTCGCAAATTCCGCGCTGGCCGACACGTTTGTAATCGCGGTCACGCTTTCAGGCGTTCGTGCAACAAGGTTGTCAGCTGTTGCGGATTGGCTTGGCCACGCGTGCGTTTCATCACCTGCCCGACAAAAAACTGCAGCAACTTGTCGTTGCCGCCGCGCAGGTCGGCGAGCTGGGTCGGGAATTCCGCGAACACCGCATCAATCACGGCGATGAGCGCACTGCTGTCGGAAATCTGCCGCAGTCCGCGTTTTTCGATGACCGCATCGGCGTCGCCTTCACCATTCCATATGGCCGTAAAGACGTCCTTCGCAATCTTGCCCGAGATGCTGCCGTCGAGTACGCGCATGAGCAACTGCGCGAGTACGGCGGGATCGACCGGCGATTGCTCAATGCTCAAGTTTGCATCGTTCAATGCCGCCGCGACTTCGCCGATCACCCAGTTCGCCGCGAGCTTGGCGTGATGATGCGCAGCATCAACATCGGTTTTTCCGTGCGACGAAATTGCCGCGCGTACCGCATCGAAATAGTCGGCAGTGGCTTTGTCTGCGCTCAACGTGCTCGCGTCGTAATCGCTCAAGCCGAGCGCGGTGATGTAACGGCTGCGACGCGCTTCGGGCAATTCCGGCAGCAGCGCACGCGCCTCATCCAGATCGTGCGCGCTGATCAACAGCGGCGGCAGATCTGGATCGGGAAAATAACGATAATCGTTGGCCGCTTCCTTCGATCGCATCGGCCGGGTCTGATTGCGCGCGGCATCGTACAGACGCGTTTCCTGCACGATCGGCTCGCCGTTTTCCAATGCGCGAATCTGTCGTTCGATTTCGTAGTCGATGGCTTTCTCGACGAATCGAAACGAGTTGACGTTCTTGATTTCGGTGCGTGTGCCAAGCGTGGTTTGACCGAGCGGACGCACCGACACATTCGCATCGCAACGGAACGAACCTTCCTGCATGTTGCCGTCGCAAATGCCGAGGTAACGCACCAGCGTGTGCACCGTGCGCATGTACGCCACCGCTTCTTGCGCGGTGTGCATGACCGGCGCCGAGACGATTTCGAGCAGCGGCGTGCCGGCACGATTCAAGTCGATGCCGGTCGCCGCGTGGAATTCTTCGTGCAGCGATTTGCCGGCGTCTTCTTCGAGATGCGCGCGTGTGATTTCGACATCGATCACACGACCGTCATCCAGCCGCACCGCCAGAAAACCCAGCCCGACCACCGGCAATTCGTACTGGCTGATCTGGTAGCCCTTGGGCAAATCCGGATAAAAATAATTCTTGCGCGCGAACACCGAGCGCGGCGCGATCTCGGCATTTACGGCGAGGCCGAACTGCAACGCCATGCGCACCGCGGTGCGATTCAACACCGGCAACATGCCGGGCATCGCCAGATCGAGTGCGCTCGCCTGCGTGTTCGGCTCGGCGCCGTAAGCGGTGCTCGCGCCCGAAAAAATCTTGCTGCGCGTCGCCAGCTGGGTATGAATTTCGAGACCGATCACGGCCTGCCATTGCTTATCCATGCGCGATCTCCGGCGTGCGCGTATGCCAGTCGGTGGCCTGCTGCAAACGGTGCGCGATATTCAGCAACCGCGCCTCGGCAAACGCCGGGGCGATGAGCTGCAACCCCACCGGTAAACCATCACTGAAACCGGCCGGCACCGAGATTGCCGGCAGGCCGGCGAGATTCATCGCCACAGTGTTGACATCGGCGGCATACATCGCGAGCGGATCGCTGCTTTTTTCGCCGAGCTTGAACGCCACCGTCGGTGTGGTCGGCCCAGCCAGCACATCGACCTGAGCAAACGCTGTATTGAAATCGTTCGCGATCAAGCGCCGTACGCGCTGTGCACGCAGATAATACGCATCGTAATATCCGGCGGATAAAACATAAGTGCCAACCAGAATACGACGCTTCACTTCGGCACCAAAACCTTCAGCACGAGTGCGCATGTACAGGTCTTCAAGACTGCTCGGATTGGTACAACGATAGCCATAACGCACACCGTCATACCGCGCGAGATTGCTCGATGCTTCGGCCGGCGCAATCACGTAATACGCCGGAATCGCAAGATCGGCATGCACCAGGTCGACCTCGACCAGAACCGCGCCGAGTTTCTCCAGTTCGGCCAGCGCGGCGTGCACGACACGGCCGACATCGGCCGCGATACCGGCGCCGAAATAGGCGCGCGGCAGACCGATGCGCAAGCCGGCGAGTGGTCGATTCAATGCGCCCGGATAATCATCGACAGCGTGTCTTGCGCTGGTCGGATCGCCCGCATCGTGACCGGCGATCGCGCTGAGGACATGGGCGCAATCCTCCGCACTGCGCGCGAGCACGCCGCCGCAATCCAGGCTCGACGCAAACGCGATCATACCGAGGCGCGAAACGCGGCCATAGGTCGGTTTCAGTCCGGTGATGCCGCAGAATGCTGCGGGCTGGCGAATCGATCCACCGGTGTCCGTGCCGGTCGCGAACGGCACAATACCGGCCGCAACCGCCGCGGCCGAACCGCCCGACGAACCACCTGGCACGCGCGTGGTATCCCACGGGTTTTGCACCGGGCCGTAAAAGCTCGATTCATTCGACGAGCCCATCGCGAACTCGTCCATATTGGTCTTGCCGATCAGCACCGCGCCGGCATCATTGAGCTGACGCGAGACGGTCGCATCGTACGGCGGCACAAAATTGTCGAGCATGCGCGAGCCGCAACTGGTACGGATGCCGTTGGTGCAAAAAATATCCTTGTGCGCAAACGGGATGCCGGTCAACACGCCAGCATTGCCGGCGGCGAGTCGCACATCGGCAGCCGACGCTGCGGCCATCGCCACGTTTTCGCAACGCGTGACAAACGCATTCAACGCCTGATTTTTTTCGGCGCGTGCCAGACTTTCCTCGGCAAGTTCACGCGCCGAAATGCGGCGTGCGCTCAAATCCTGCGCAAGTTGCGCAACACTGGGCAAACTCATGCCTTTCCTTATTCGATGACTTTGGGGACGAGATACAGGCCGGATTGCGCGTCGGGCGCGAGACGCATGAAGGCGTCGCGCTGATCGACGGCAGTGACTACGTCATCGCGCAAGCTCAGCGTTTCATCGAGCGGATGCGCGAGCGGTTCGATAGCGCCAATATCCGCGGCGGCGAGCTGGCCGACAAAATCCAGCGCGCCGTTAAGCTCGGCGGCGAGCCCTGGCAATTGTTGCTCGGCCACGCTGATGCGCGCGAGATGGGCGATTTGTCGAACGGTAGCGCTGTCTATGCTCACACGGATGCCTGAAATATTTTTTGCCGAATTATTGTTTGCTCAAAGCGTAAGCCAACTTGTTGCGGCGCCGATGAAACACAGCATCGCGGCGCCGTAACGAAATGCTCGAAACCGGTACAGAGCCAAACCCGGGTTCGAATGGATCGAACGGCGCAGCTGTTCCACATCAAACGTCACAAAAACCAAAGCCAAGCCGATCAGCAGCGGTACTACGATGAAAATCGAATGGATCAGTATTTCCGGATCGACCAACAAGCGATCAGCTCCTCCCTACGTGACGCCGCAGACTAGCATAATGACGCAGCGCCACAATCCACGACGAAACCTATTATTAACACAGGTTTAGCTTGCTTCAAACCGGCTTGATTACTAGACTAGCGGGCTTTTCTGGTTTTCATCTCCCAATTCTTCGCTAGTTGCGCAGCGCGCACCGGAACCCTCATGTTCAAAAGTTTACGCGGCATCTTCTCCAACGATCTTTCGATCGACCTCGGCACCGCCAACACGCTGATCTATGTGCGCGGCCAGGGCATCGTGCTGAACGAACCTTCGGTCGTGGCGATTCGCCAGGATCGCGGCCCCGGCGGCCCGCGCTCGGTGGCGGCGGTCGGCGCCGAAGCCAAACGCATGCTCGGGCGCACACCCGGCAATATCGTCACCGTGCGTCCGCTGAAAGACGGCGTGATCGCCGATTTCACCATGACCGAGCAAATGCTGCAGCACTTCATCAAGAAAGTGCATCGTTCACGCCTGCTGCGACCGAGCCCACGCGTGCTGATCTGCGTGCCGTGCGGTTCGACTCAGGTTGAGCGCCGCGCGATCAAGGAATCGGCCGAAGGCGCCGGCGCCCGCGATGTGTATCTGATCGAGGAACCGATGGCCGCGGCAATCGGCGCCGGCATTCCGGTGCACGAAGCACGCGGTGCGATGGTGCTGGATATCGGCGGCGGCACGTCGGAAGTGGCGGTGATCTCGCTCAACGGCATCGTCTACGCCGCGTCGGTACGTATCGGTGGCGACCGTTTCGACGAGGCCATCATCAACTACGTGCGCCGCAATCACGGCACTCTGATCGGCGAATCTACCGCCGAGCGCATCAAGTTCGAAGTCGGCTGTGCGTTTCCATCGACCGAGGTCAAGGAAATGGAAGTCTCCGGGCGCAATCTTGCCGAAGGCGTGCCGCGCGCATTCACGATCAACTCCAACGAAATTCTCGAAGCATTGCACGAGCCGCTCGCGGGGATTGTTGCTGCGGTTCGTTCGGCACTCGAACAAACTCCGCCGGAGCTGTGCTCGGACGTTGCCGAGCGCGGCATCGTACTCACCGGCGGCGGCGCGTTGCTGCGCGATATTGATCGCCTGATCTCGGATGAAACCGGTTTGCATGTGCATATCGCCGACGATCCGTTGACCTGCGTTGCTCGTGGTGGTGGCCGCGCGCTGGAGCTGATCGATCTGCACGGCAGCGATTTTTTCGCACCGGATTGATTCGGCGCCAGCAGGATCGGTTCTCGGCTTTTCTGATTCCATTCGTTGCGTCGTCTGCCCCGCGCTGACGACTCGATATATGCTTCAACCTTATGGCGCTTGCCCGCAACGATTCCTCGCCGCTGTTCGCCGAAGGTGCGTCAAGCACCTTGCGGCTGGTCATCTATTTGGCGCTGGCGATCACCTTGATGGTGGTTGATCGACATTTTCACTATGTCGAAATTCTGCGTACACGGACGAGTGCGGTTATCGAGCCGATTTATCGGCTCGCCGCGATGCCGGCAAAACTTGCGCACGATGCGCGCCTCGCCTTCAGTGACCGCAGTGCGTTGACCGAAGAAAATGTACGCCTGCGCGAAGCGCTGATGCTCAGTCAGACGCGCCTGAATCGGCTCGGCGTAGTGCAGGAACAAAATCAACGCCTGAAGCAATTGCTCGACGTGCAAAACGGCCTCGGCGTCGGCGTGCAACTGGCCAAGTTGATTGATCTGGATCTCGATCCGTTGCGCCATCGCATCGTGCTCGACGCCGGCAGCAGCGAAGGTGTCAGCGTCGGCCAAGCGCTGATCGATGCGCATGGTGTGGTCGGGCAAATCATCGAAGTCCTGCCGCACACGTCCAAGGCCATGCTCATCACCGATCCAAGCCATGCCTTGCCGGTGCGCATTGAGCGCAGTGGTGTGCGCGTGATTGCCACTGGTACGGGCGCCGTGGATCGGCTGGATCTGCTCAACATCCCGGCCAGCGCGGATGTAAAAATCGGCGACAAACTCGTGACCTCGGGTTTCGGCGGACGTTTCCCGGCGGGATTTCCGGTCGGCGAAATCATCGAAGTGAAAAATGATCCGTCGGGACTTTTCGGCGCTGCGGTGGCGCGACCGAGCGCGGAGTTGGATCGCGCCGGCGAAGTACTGTTGCTGCATGAGCTGGCCGATCCGATCGGTCCGCCGCCGCCGGCACAAACACCCGGACCACCGTCCCCAGCCGTACCGAAAACTATCACTGCACCTGCAGCGCAAACGACGCCATGAACCATCTCCGCGCTCATGGTCTGTTGTTTTACGGCAGCATTCTCGCGGCGTTCATGCTGCAACTCGCACCGATGCCGCAAGCATTGCTCGCATTCAAGCCTTACTGGCCCGCGCTGGTGTTGGTGTACTGGGCGCTGGAGGCGCCAGATCGGGTCGGTCTGGGTTTCGCTTTCCTGCTCGGATTGTGCGGCGATGTGCTCACCGGAGAAGTGCTCGGCGAACAGGCGCTACGTCTCGTCGCGCTCACCTTCATCGTGCTGCGCTTTCGTTCGCGTTTGCGATTTTTCCCGATGTGGCAACAAGCCGTGGCGATACTTGCGTTACTGCTGAATGACCGCGTCGTGCTGCTGATGATGCGTGCATTCGGTGGCGATCCACGACCACCAGCGACGTTCTGGATCGCGCCTTTTATCGGCATGCTGGCATGGCCGTGGATTTTCCTGCTGCTGGACGATCTGCGCTCGCGCTTGCGTGCGCGGGACGCATGAAAACCAACCGATGAAATCCTATTCGCGCATTACTGCAATCAAGGACACGGCGCGCGAGGCGGATCAGTTCCGAATCCGCGCGATCATCGGTTTTGCGACGATCGTGCTCGCCTTGAGCGCGCTGGTTGCGCGCTTTTATCACCTGCAGGTACAACGGCATGACGAATTCACCACACGCTCGGAAGCCAACCGCATCCGCTTGCATTGGCTGGCGCCGGCACGCGGTCTGATCTATGACCGCAACGGCGTGCTGCTTGCCGACAACGTGCCAGCGTATCGCCTAGAAGTGGTGCCCGAGCACGCCGGCAAACTCGATCCGATGCTGCAGGAACTCGGCGCGGTCGTGCCGCTGTCGGATGACGACATCGAACATTTTCGCCAGCTCGTGGCGGGCACGCCGAGGTATGACAGCATCCCGCTGCGCCTGCATTTGAGCGAGGACGAGGTCGCGCGTTTTGCGATCAATCGTTATCGTTTTCCCGGCGTCGATGTCGTCCCCTATTTGACCCGGCGTTATCCGCTGGCGAATGAATTTTCGCATCTGGTCGGTTATGTCGGGCGCATCGATCTGGCCGACAAGGCACAACTCGATCCCGGTCGGTATGCAGTCACCACACTGGTCGGCAAGATTGGCATCGAGCGTTATTACGAAGACATGCTGCATGGCGAACCAGGCTATGAAAGAGTCGAGTCGAATGCCGATGGGCGTGCGCTGCGCGTGCTCGATCGCATTGCGCCGACACCCGGAAAAAATCTGTATCTGAGTATCGATGCACGTTTGCAAACAGTGGCAGAAGACGCGTTTGTCGGGCGCACCGGCTCGGCCGTCGCGGTCGATCCGCGCAACGGCGAAGTGTTGGCGATGGTCAGCGTGCCGGGTTTCGATCCGAATCTTTTCGTCAACGGTATCGGCCACAGCGACTACAACGCGCTACTCAGTGCGCCGGAAAAGCCGCTGCTGAATCGCGCCGTCAGCGGCAATTTCACGCCGGGTTCGACGGTCAAGCCGTTCGTTGCGATGGCCGGCCTCGGCCTCGGCGTGCGCAAGGCGACCGACACGGTGTTCTCCACCGGCGAATTCCATATCGCCGGCCAGCAACGTGCTTATCGCGACGATCTGCGCGGCGGTCACGGTCGCGTGGATGTGATCGAGGCGATCGCGCGTTCGGTGAATACCTATTTTTATTCGCTCGCGCAGGACATGGGCATCGATCGTTTTGCGGATTACCTCGTGCAATTCGGTTTCGGCGAAAAAACCGGTATCGACCTGCCGACCGAAAGCCGCGGCGTGCTGCCCTCGCGCGACTGGAAAATGGCGACACAGGGCAAGGTCTGGTATCCGGGCGAAACTGTGATCGCCGGCATCGGTCAGGGTTATTGGGTGATCACCCCGGTGCAACTCGCGAATGCGCTGGCGATTCTTGCGGGCAAGGGTGAACGCCGCCAGATTCATTTGTTGCATGCCACACAAGATGGCTTCGGCAAACCGCAGGTATTGCAGCCAATACCAGCCGCAGCGCCGAGTTTCATCAAACCCGCCGACTGGAATGCAGTGGCGCAAGGCATGATCGCAGTGGTCAATGGCGACGGCACCGCGCGCGGTCTGGGTGATGGATTTCCGTACGTCATCGCCGGCAAGACCGGCACCGCCGAGCGTTATTCGCGCACCACCGAAGCGTGGCAGAACATCATGGAAACCGCCGTCGATCGACATCAGGTGTTGTTCGAGGCTTTCACCCCGGCCGAGTCTGCGCGCATCGCGGTAGTGGTCGCGCTCGAAGCCGGCCACACCGGCGCCAGCGACGCCGCGCCGATCGCACGCAAGATGCTGGATTCGTGGCTCACCACGGACGCCGCGGCCGGCATCGGAGTGCTGAAATGATCGAGCAGTTGATCTGGCGCTGGCGCGAACGCGCGCGCAGTTCGGTGCAACACGCACGCCTCGACTGGCCGTTGCTCGGCGCGCTGTTCCTGCTCGCAAGTATCGGCCTCAGTACGCTTTACAGCGCGAGTGAACTGAACTTGAGCCTGGTCGTCGGCCAAGGTTCGCGCATGCTGCTGGGCGGCATGATGCTGCTGCTGATCTCGCGTATTCCACCCAGCATCCTGCGCAACTGGACGCCGTGGTTGTACGGCTTCAGCCTGCTGCTGCTGGTCGTCGTAGCCCTGCTCGGTCATGGTCGCGGCGCGAATCGCTGGCTTGCGATCGGGCCGATTCGTTTCCAGCCATCCGAGCTCATGAAGCTGACTCTGCCGATGATGGTGGCGTGGTATCTGCACGCGCGCCCGTTGCCGCCGCGCTGGTCGGCGTTGTTGATCGTTGCGGTACTGGTCGGTGTGCCGGCGCTGCTGATCGCCAAGCAGCCGGATCTCGGTACCGCGCTATTGGTTGCAGCGAGCGGGTTGTTCGCGATCTTCCTCGCCGGACTGGGTTGGTGGCGCATCTTCAGCCTGGCCGGCGTGATGGCCGCAGCGGCGCCGTTGTTGTGGCATTTCATGCACGAATACCAGCGCAACCGTTTGCGCATGTTTCTCGATCCCGAATCCGATCCACGCGGCAACGGCTGGCACATCATACAGTCCGAAATTGCGGTGGGCTCGGGCGGGTTGTTCGGCAAGGGCTGGCATCATGGCACGCAGTCGCGGCTGGAGTTTTTGCCGGAACACACCACCGATTTCATCTTCGCCGTGTTCTCGGAAGAATGGGGCCTGATCGGTGTCGCCGTGCTGATCGGTTTATATCTTTTCATCGTCGGCCGCGGCCTGTGGATTGCATCGAACGCGCGCGACACCTATTCGCGCCTGCTGGCCGGCTCGATCAGCATGGCGTTTTTTGTCTATGTGATGGTCAATGGCGGCATGATCACTGGCTTGTTGCCAGTGGTCGGCGTGCCACTGCCGCTGGTGAGCAACGGCGGCACTTCGGCGGTATCGCTGCTGGCCGGTTTCGGCGTGCTGATGTCGATTCACGGCCACCGCAAGTTGGTCTCACGTTAAGTCAGCTGGCGCAGTGCGCGTGTTACAGTATGTCGCGATTTTCACCCCATCCTTGCCCGCCCGTTTCCGCATGATGCAACGCTGTTTTTCCCTCTTGTTCGGCATGCTCGCCTGGAGCGCCGCCATCGCGTTGGAAGCGCCGGCGGAAAGCCATCCCGGCGCACGCGCATTCGCCGCCGAACTGGCGCGCGATCCGCTCGCGATCGAGCAAGGTTTGAGCGAGGCGGCAATCCTCGCGACGCTGGATCAGGCGCGTTACCAGCAAACCATCATCGATGCGATTTCGCGGCCCGCCGAATCCAAGGCGTGGAAGGATTACCGGCCGATTTTCCTGACCGACAAACGCATCAACGACGGCGTCGCGTTTTATCGCGCGCACGCCGATTTGCTGCAGCGTCTCGAAAAAGAATTCGGCGTGCCGGCGAGCATCATCGTCACGATCATCGGTGTGGAAACCAGTTACGGTCGGATCACCGGCAAATATCGCGTGCTCGACGCGCTCACCACGCTGGCATTTTATTACCCGGCACGCGCACCGTTTTTCCAGGGTGAACTGAAGCAGTTGTTCCTGCTGCACGGCACGCGTTTTCCGTACGCCACCACCGAACTCATGGGCTCGTATGCCGGTGCGATGGGCTGGGGCCAGTTCATGCCCAGCAGCATCGCCAAATTTGCGCGCGACGAAGACAGCGACGGCAAGATCGATCTGTGGAATTCGATTTCCGACATCTGCGCCAGCGTCGCCAATTATTTCACCGCACACGGCTGGCAGACCGGCGGCCCGGTCGCGGTGCGCGCAAACGTGGACAAGAACGCGCGCGTGATCACGCCGGGCTCGCTCGAACCGGTGTACCCGCTGACGCAACTCGAAGAATGGGGCTATCACCTCGGCAGTAATCCGGGTGGCGCGAAACCCGATGGCCAGACGCCGGTCACCCTGCTGCAGCTCGAAGGCGCAGAAGGCACGGAATTCTGGATCGTGTTCCAGAATTTCTACGTCATCTCGCGCTACAACCGTAGCCCGCTCTACAGCATGGCGGTATTGCAGTTGAGCGAGGCGATCACGCGCGAGTTGAGCAAACCGGCGCAATGAGAAATTTTTCGGCGCGGCTAATCGTGACGATCGCCGGTTTGCTGCTCGGTGCGTGCTCGCACCAGCCGACGCGCAGCAGCGCGCCCGCACCGCATCCGCCGGAACGCTCGCTGCCGTCGATACCGCCGAACCAGGACAGCGGCCCAATGGTCGCGCCCGATGTCAGCAATATTCCCGAGCCCGTGCCGAAATCTGAACCGCTCGCAAAATACGGCAACAAATCGCCGTACAGCGTGCTCGGCCAGGATTACAAAGTGCTGCCACGCGCCGAAGGTTATGTCGAACGCGGCATCGCCTCGTGGTACGGCAACAAATTCCACGGTCAGTTCACTTCGACGCGCGAACCGTACGACATGTACTTGTTCACCGCAGCGCACAAGACCTTACCGATCCCGTGTTTTGCGCGTGTCACCAATCTCGAAAACGGTCGCAGCATCGTCGTGCGCGTGAACGATCGCGGCCCGTTTGTGGACAATCGCATCATGGATTTGTCGCTGGTCGCCGCGGTCAAGCTCGGTATCTGGCAGAAAGGCACGGGACTGGTCGAAGTGCGCGTGATCGATCCGTTGCGCACGAATGCGGAACCCGCGCCGGCGCCGGCGGTCGTAGCTCGCTTGCATACACCAAAAATTTATCTGCAGGTCGGCGCATTTGGCGAACGTGCGAATGCCGAGCGCGCAGCAGCAACCATTCAGCGCGCAAAGCTCGGTGATGTCCGTATCGTGCACGGCGATGCCGGCGGACATGGCATCGATCGGGTCCGCATCGGCCCGCTCGCCGATGTCGATAGCGCCGACCGGATCACGCCGCAAGTGCGCGCGCTGGGACTGGGCGAGCCACGTGTCGCGCTGGACGACTGAGTGGATGTCGGATCGTTTGGTAATTGCTTGCGCCAGACCACCGCCATTTTTCGAACATTTTTTCGGATCAATCTCTTCGAGATCAATCTTTTCAGGATTACCCTTCTCAGATCATGGAATTATCGATGAACCTGTTGTATCGCGTGTTGTTGGGCGCTGCGCTCGCCACGACCTTGTCGGCCCCGGCGCTGGCAAAAAAACACACCAAACCTGCCGCTGCGGCCACGGATTCCAGCCAGCCGGCGCCCGCACCGAATGCTGCGGCGGCTAGCTCGGCAGCAACACCAGCAACAGCCACGCCGCAAGCTGGGCCGCATCCCGATTCGGCAAAACCCGGTGCGCTGAATGTGCCCACACCGCCGGCGCCGGAATTCAACGCCAAAAGTTACGTGTTGATGGATTTCGTCAGCGGCCAGTTGCTGGTATCGAGCAATCCCGATGAACGTGTCGAACCCGCATCGATCACCAAGATCATGACCTCGTACGTCGTCTCCGCCGAGCTCGCCGCGGGCAAGGTGAAGATGGAGGATGACGTTTTCATCAGCGAAAACGCGTGGCGCGGCGGCGGCGCGGGTACCGATGGCTCGACCAGTTTTCTGGTGCTGAATTCCAAGGTCAAGCTCAAGGATCTGCTGTACGGCATGATCATCCAGTCCGGCAACGATGCGGCGATCGCGCTGGCCGAACATATCGCCGGCTCGGAAACCACGTTCGCCGAACTGATGAACCAGTACGCCGCCAAACTCGGCATGACCAACTCGCACTTCGTCGATGTCAGCGGCCTGCCGAACGCCGATCATTACACCACCGCGCACGATATCGCGCTGTTGTCGCGAGCGCTGATCCGCGATTATCCGCAGGATTACGCGATCTACTCGATCAAGGAATTCGAGTGGAACGGCATCAAGCAGCACAATCGCAATACCTTGTTGTGGCGGGATGCCAGCGTCGACGGCATCAAGACCGGCCACACCAAGTCGGCCGGGTTTTGCCTCGCGGCATCGGCCAAGCGCGGCGATCAGCGCCTGATCAGCGTGATCATGGGCGACAGCGGCGAGAAACAACGCGCAGACGACAGCCAGGCACTGCTGAACTACGGCTTCCGCTTTTTCGAAAGCCATAAACTCTACGAAGGCAACAAGCCGCTGGTCACGCCGGTATTGTGGAAGGGCGAATTCGATGCACTGCCGCTCGGCATCGCCGAGGATTTGCTGGTGACGTTGCCGCGCGGTCGCTACGGCGACTTGAAAGCAAGCATGGATCTCCCAAATCATTTGATTGCGCCGTTCACGAAGGGTCAACAGGTCGGTACGCTAAAACTTGCGCTGGATGGCAAGCCGCTGCTCGAGCGCCCGCTGATCACATTGAACGCTGCGGCTTCCGGTGGTTATTGGCATAGCTTCACCGATGGCATGGGGCTGTGGTGGAAGGGTGACAAACCCGACGTGGCGGTCAAGCCGCCGGAAGCGCGACTGCCGGATAACAGATAAGAGGTTGCTGATGAAAACGCTCGACGATCTCAAGCCGGAAAATCCCGAACAGGGATTTCAGTTTCCTGGCGTGTTTGAAATCACCGTGCTCGGCGCGGCGGATGCACAGCTCGAATCGCGCATCCCCTCGATCCTCGCCGAGCTCGGCTTGAGCGTGCTCGCCGGCATGCACAGCCGCACCTCCAGCGAAGGTCGTTATCTGTCGCTGACCTTGAGTTTTGCGTGCCCGAGCCGCGAAAAATACGATGCCGCTCACGCCGCATTGCGCGCTGATCCCGCCGTCCGCTGGACAATCTGAGCTCACAATGGCCGAACTTGCGCCGCTGCTGATCCGCCATCTTGGTCGTCGCGATTTTGTGTCGGTGTGGCGCGAGATGGAAGCCTTCACCGATGCCCGCGATGACAATACCGGTGACGAAGTCTGGCTGGTGCAGCACGATCCGGTGTTTACGCTCGGTCAGGCCGGCAAACCCGAACACGTGCTCGACGCGCGCGATATTCCGCTGGTGCAGACTAATCGCGGCGGCCAGGTGACTTATCACGGCCCGGGCCAGATCGTGGCGTATCCGTTGATCGACCTGCGCCGTGTCGGCATCGGCGTGCGCGAGTTCGTTTGCCGCATCGAGCAGGCCATCATCGACACTCTCGCGCATTGGAATATCGAAGCGCTGCGCCGCGAAAACGCGCCCGGGGTATATGTCGCCGGCGCCAAGGTCGGCGCGCTCGGCCTGCGCGTGCGCCGCGGCTGCACGTTTCACGGCCTTGCTCTAAATGTGGCGATGGATCTCCAACCGTTCCGTCGCATCAACCCGTGCGGCTACCAGGGTTTGCAGGTCACCCAGGTCAGCGATCTCGGTGGCCCGTCACGCATCGAGGATGTCGAAGCCGTGCTGCTAGTCGAACTCGCGCAGCAACTCGGACTGGAATTGCGCGAGACCAATCCCCACTTGTCTTTAACTGCTGCTGGCACTGCCAACGGCGCGAATGTTAGCCTGCCCGCATGAATGAATCAGCCTCCAAGATTATCCCGCTCGTTGTCGTCGGCGAAAAAATGCTCGGCGAGGACAAGATCGCGCGCAATCGTGCGCAATTTGACAGCGCCCCGGCGCTGCGCAAACCGAGCTGGATTCGCGTGCGTATTCCGCAGGGCAACGCGGTCGCCAAGCTCAAATCCAAGTTGCGCGAAAACTCGCTGGTGACAGTGTGCGAAGAAGCCTCGTGTCCGAATATCCACGAGTGTTTTTCGAAAGGCACGGCCACGTTCATGATCCTCGGCGAGGTCTGCACGCGGCGCTGCTCGTTCTGCGATGTCGCGCATGGCCGACCGAAACCGCCGGATCTGCACGAGCCTGCCAATCTCGCGCGCACGATCCACGACATGGGCCTGCGTTATGTTGTGATCACCTCGGTCGACCGCGACGATCTGCGCGATGGCGGTGCGGCGCATTTTGCCGAATGCATCCGCCAGGTGCGCGCAAGTAGTCCGACCACCAAGATCGAAATCCTCACGCCGGATTTCCGCGGCAAGGGCCGCATGGAACGCGCTCTCGAAGTGCTCAATGAATCGCCACCGGACGTGTTCAACCACAATCTCGAAACCGTGCGCGAGCTTTACAGCGGCGTGCGCCCGGGTGCCGATTACGACTGGTCGCTGAGCCTGCTGCAACGCTTCAAGGCGCAGCATCCGAACGTGCCGACCAAGTCCGGCATCATGCTCGGTCTCGGCGAAACCAAGGAACAAGTGCACGGCGCAATGAACGATTTGCGCGCGCACGATGTCGATATGGTCACTATCGGGCAATACCTGCAGCCGACTGCGCATCATCATCCGGTGCTGCGCTACTGGACGCCGGACGAATTCCAGGCGCTGGCGGATTACGGTCATGCGCTCGGTTTCAGTCATGTGGCCTCAGGGCCGCTGGTGCGCTCGTCGTACCATGCCGATGAAATGGCGCACGCCGCAGGTTATGTCGACGTCGCCTGATCTAGTCAATACATCGTGTTGGATCAGCTCGCACCAAGTGATTCCACACACCATTATTTGTTCCACCAAACCAGTTTTTGCGGAGAGATGTAATGCGTAGACACGTGCTCTGGATCGCCCTGTGTGTGGCGACGTTTGCCCAAGCCAAACCCGCAGCCGATAGTCTCGGAGCACCGCTGCTCAAGGCCACGCCGGAGCAAGGTCAGGCGGCGATTCTCGCGACCAACTACTGGACCAAGTTCCATTACAAGGCGATCCCGCTCGACAGCGCGATGTCGGGGAAAATCTTCGATCATTACCTGAATTCGCTGGATGCCGAGCGTCTGTTTTTTGTGCAGTCGGATGTCGACAAATTCCTGCCGGCGCGCGAGAAACTCGGTGAGGCGATCAACACTCAGAACCTGACCGTACCGTTCGATATCTTCAACCTTTACGAGCAGCATGTCGCCGAGCGCACCGCGTTTGCACGCAGTCTGCTGGCCAAGGGTTTCGACTTCAGCCAGGACGAAAGTTACAGCTACGAACGCGACAAATTGCCGTGGGCGAAATCGCAGGAAGAACTCAATGACGTCTGGCGCAAGCGCGTCAAGAATGATTGGCTGCGCTTGAAACTTGCCAAAGAAAAAGAACCCGCGAAAGATAGCGTCGCGACAAAAGCGGGCGCACCGAACGACAAGACGACGGATAAAGCCGCGACAAAAACTGCAGCGGCCAGCAGCACGGCCAAGCCGCAGGATATCGATGCGGAAATCCGCAAGACCCTCGACAAGCGGTATGCGACGTATCTGGATCGCGTCAAGAAGCTCAACGGCGAAGACGTGTTCCAGACCTTCATGAATGCGTACGCGATGTCGATCGAGCCGCACACCAATTACCTCGGACCGCGCGCTTCGGAAAATTTCGATATCGCGATGAAACTGTCGCTCGAAGGGATCGGCGCGGTGCTGCAGGCGAATGACGAATACACTGTGATCCGCGAAATCGTGCCGGGCGGCCCGGCGGCGTTGTCGGGCAAGATCAAGGTCGGCGATCGCATCGTCGGTGTTGGGCAGGGCGAAAATGGCCAGCTCACCGACGTGTTGGGCTGGCGTCTCGACGATGTGGTCGAGCAGATTCGCGGCACCAAGGACACCGTGGTGCGGCTGGATGTGTTGCCGGTCGATGTCGGCCCCGATGGCAAACACGAGCTGATTCCGATCGTGCGCAAGAAAGTGAATATCGAGGAGCAGGCGGCAAAAAGTTCGGTGATCGAAACCAAGGATGGCGATGTCGTGCATCGCATCGGCGTGATCACGCTGCCAAGTTTTTATCAGGATTTTGATGCACACCGTCGCGGCGACAAGGATTATCGCAGCGCCACCAAGGACGTGGCGAAACTGCTGACCGAACTCAAGGCGCAGAACGTCGAAGGCGTGATGGTCGACCTGCGCAATGACGGCGGTGGTTCGTTGAACGAGGCCGCCGATCTCACCGGCTTGTTCATCGACAAGGGTCCGGTCGTGCAGGTGCGTAACGCGCAAGGAAAAATCGATTCCGAAGACGACAGCACACCCGGCATGACGTGGGAAGGCCCGCTCGCGGTATTGGTGAATCGCAACTCTGCATCCGCATCGGAAATTTTTGCCGCGGCAATCCAGGATTACGGTCGCGGCCTGATCGTCGGCGAGCCGACTTATGGCAAGGGCACGGTGCAGAACCTGCTCGATCTCGATCAGTACATGCACAATGAGAAACCCGTTTACGGCGAGCTCAAGAGCACGATCGCGCAATTCTTCCGCATCAATGGCGGCACCACGCAGTTGCGCGGCGTCACGCCCGACATCAACGTACCGGTGACCGGCGACTTCGACGAGAACGGTGAGCAGGCGTTCGACAAGCAAGGTTTCACGTCATTGCCGTGGACTTCGATCCCGCCCGCCGAATACAAACCGGTTGCCGATCTGAAAGGCCTGGTGCCGTTGCTGCAGACACGACACGACGCCCGCGTTGCCAAGGACAAGACCTGGAGCGATTGGCAGGAAGACGTGACCGAGGCACGCAAGCTGCGCAAGCAGACCACGATCTCGCTCAACGAAACCGTGCGCCGCAAGGAACGCGACGAGCAGGAAGCGCGACGCAAGGCACACGCCGACGATCTCGCATCGGCCATGCCGACCGATCCGGCCAGCAAGACCAGTGATCGGATCAACAAGGATTCGGCGCGCGTGGGCAAACCCGATCATGCCAATGCCGACAGCCTTGCCGCGGTGAAGACCGATGACATCGTCAAAGATAGCAAGCCCGCCAAAGCCGCCGATGCGAATACAAGTTCGGTGCTAAATGACGATAGCGAATCCGCCACGCCGACCAGCGACGACGGTTTGCAGGCCGACGAACGCAATCTGAAATCCGACCTCGCTGCGGAAGCGAAACGTAAGCAGGCGAAAGATGTGCTGCTGCAGGAAGCCGCGCGCATCGTCAGTGACGAAGTGACCTTGATCAAGAACGACACACAACTCGCCGAGCGCGTATTGCCGCATTCGCCGAACAAGGCCGAGATGAATTAAGCGGCAGGAAAATCTTGTCGTGTTATTCGGACGGCGATGCAGCGAGAGTTGTATCGCCGTTTGTTTTTGCTGACCGGCATATCGTTTCGGTCGATACCGCGCGATGGATCTGATATCGCTGGCAGCCGTCCATGAATCAGCTATACGATTATTCCGATGAATAACGCTTCTGCAAGAAATCAAAATAAGCACGCAAACCCTGCGCCTCGCCGCCTTTCGGCCGGCCCGGACGATCGGCGTCGTTCCACGAATAGACGTCCAGATGCGACCACGCCTGCGTCTCGGGCACAAAGCGTTGCAGGTACAGAGCAGCGGTGATCGCGCCAGCGTGGCGCGAGGCACCGGCGTTGGCCATGTCGGCGATCGAGGAATCAAGCATGCTGCGATACGGCTGCCATAACGGCAGACGCCACAGTGGATCGCTGACCTCGCGACTGCTCGCGAGCAGGCCATCGGCAATGTCATCGCGGTTGCTGAAAAGTACCGGCAATTCCGGCCCGAGCGCGATGCGCGCGGCGCCCGTGAGCGTGGCGAAATCGAGGATCAGATCAGGCGACTGTTCGACCGCATAACTCAGCGCATCGCCGAGGATCACACGACCTTCGGCATCGGTATTGTCGATCTCGACCGTGACTCCACTGCGCGTGCGGATCACTTCGCCGGGTCGGTACGCGTTGCCGGCAATCGAGTTCTCCACCGCCGGAATCAGCAGGGTCAGGCGCACCGGCAATTTTGCCGCCATCACGAGGCCAGCCAACGCGATCGCATGCGCCGCGCCACCCATGTCCTTTTTCATCCAGCGCATGCCATCGGCGGGTTTGATGTCGAGCCCGCCGGTATCGAAGCACACGCCCTTGCCGATCAGCACGAGATGCGGCGCGGCGTTGTTGCCCCAGCGTAATTCGGCGAGACGCGGCGCGCGATGACTGGCGCGACCGACGGCATGGATCGCAGGAAAATTCGCGTCGAGCAAGGCATCACCGATCCAGTCGCGATAATCCGCGCCATGCGTTTGCGCGAGCGTCTGGACGGCAGCAGCGAGTTCGACCGGACCGAGATCTTCGGTCGGGGTATTGATCAGATCACGCGTATGGTAGATGCCATCCAGCAGCGGCTGTACGGCAGCCAGGGTTGCGGCATCGACCGCGAGTTCTGCCGCTGCGCGCGCGGGCTTTTTGTAGCGCCCGAAATGATAAACACCGAGTGCCCAACCCAGCGCCGCACGCTGCGGATCCAGCGCCACTTCGCCGGCGTTATCGAGGTGATAAATGCCGGCCGGAAGACGCCGCGGCAATGCTGCCAGCGCATAAATATCGGCGGTATTCGCAACGCCGATCAACACCGCGTGCAAGCTGCCATCGGGCTTGGGCAACAGGCACACGCTGCCGACCTCGGCGCGAAAATCGTTGGCATTTATCCATGTCTTTTGACTGGTTTCGAGCTGCTGCAGAACCCCACTCAAGCTTGCTGCCGTGACGGGCAATATCGCTATCGATGAAGCGGTGGTCTGGCGCTCGATCAGGGCGTGCATCGGTATTCCTTTGATGAGAAAAGTGGCGGCGGAATCAAATCCCGCGCTGATGATTTTCCAGCCAGTGCGCGAGTTCACCGAGATCGCTCAAGGTCAAATCGGGCGCGACCGGATGCGCCCACGCAGTATCGCCGCGATTGAGCCAAGCGGTGCGCAAACCCGCATCGCGCGCGCCGAGCACGTCGAGCTCAGCATCGTCACCGACATGCAACACTTCGTGCGGTTGCAGGCCAAGACGTTCGCACGCGGTATGGAAAATCGATGCATGCGGCTTGGCCGCGCCGAACTCGCGCGCCGATACCGAAAACTGGAAAAAACGTCGCAGCCCGATGCGATCGAGATCGGCATTGCCGTTCGAAATACTCACGAGCGGCAGCAGCGCTGCGAGACGTTCGAGCGCCGGCAACGCATCGCTGTAGCACTCGACCTGATTGCGTGCGGTGAAGTATTCGATGTAGGCGCGTTCGACCCAATCCTCGCCCATCTCGAACGGCGTGAAAACCGCGCGCAAACTCAGCTTGCGCAACGCGGTGAAGTCATGGCCGAGATGCGGATTTTCGCCATAGATGCGCTCACGCAATTCGCGCAACTCCGCCACCGGCCACGCCGCAGCAACGTGCGGACATTCCCGCTGCAGCCAGCCTTCGAGATGCTGTTCGGCACGCAGGATTACCGGCTCGATCGGCCACAAGGTATCGTCCAGATCCAGCGAGATGGCGCGGATGCGCACGCGAGTTCTCCGCTCAGTGTTTGCTGTCGTTGCCGGATTTTTCCGCGTCTTTGGCGGCCTGCGTTTTGGCCGCGGCGCTGTCTTTCACTTCCTGCGTCAGCGGCGAATTCGGCGAACTGCTCTGCATTGCCGACGCCGTGGCATTGACGGCCGATACCGGACGCGAGCCGGTGCTGGTGGTGACGATCGTGGCGCCACTGCTGTCGGCGGTGTGATCGATACCGATCTGCGCATCGATGTAGGCGAAGTGTTCCTCATTCTTGGTCAACAGATCCGGCGCTTCGCCATACCCCACGACTTGATGTTTGCGCATGATCGCAAGTGCTTCGGGACCCGCGGCGAACTGCACGAACTCCTGCACTTTCGCATTGTTCCTGCCATCTTCGCGTGCGGCCAGAAACAGCTTGGTGTAAAGCGGATACGTGCCGCTGGCGATGCTTTCGCGCGATGGTGCAATGCCTTCGACGCTGAGGATTTTGACGCTCTTGTTGGCGTACACCGCCGACAATGTGGTCAGCCCCATGCCGAACTCGTTGAGCGCGATATCTTCTTCGAGTTTGGCCGTATTTACGTACAAACGCGGTGCGGCCACGCGCTGATCGCCATTGCGGAAAATCAGGTAACGAAAACTGAATTCGACGCCATCGAGCGGACCGGCGACGGCGTCCACATTGATCGGCGCATCGGCGCCACCAAGCTCTTTCCAATTGCTGATCTTGGCGTAATAGATATCGTGCAATTGCTTCAGGCTCAGGCTGCCGACCGGATTTTTCGGCGACGTGATTACCACCACCGCGTCCCACGCGATCGGATAAAACGTCATGCCGGTTTCTTCGCTGCGTTTTTCTGAGGCGGGACGCGCCGTACCGGCAATATCCGCGGCACCGCTGGATACTGCATCGATGCCGGAAATAGTGCTGAACGGCTGCATTTCGATGCGGCCTTTTTTCTGCTTCTCGAACTCCTTGGCAAGATCGGCGACGAACGCACGCGACGTTGCCAGATCGCCGCGCCAGATGATACTCGGCAGCGCAACGACCGGCGTCGCCGGCGCTTTTTTCGCTTTCGCTGGAGCGGCCGCGGCGGCAGCCGGTTTGGCCGGCGCAGCCGCGGCGGGTGCCTTGTCAGCCGCGCCAACGCTGAAGGTGGCGCTCAGCAGCAGAAACGTCGCCGCCCATCGGGTATATCGAAATGCAATCACGGGTCACTTCCAAAGAATAAAATCGTCAACCCGTGATTATCGCGATTACGCCCGACCAACGCGAGCTTTGTGAGCCGCCGTCTCGAATTTCCGATGCCACTATTGCAAAGGCACGAGGAACGAGTTGTTGCCGCGAACCACCGAAAGCAATAGTTGGCGCACACGTTTTGTGCCGAGCCGCTCGAGGTCGCGCACGCTGCCGATCTCGACCTGATTCACCGCGAACACGATATCGCCGTTCTTCAAACCACTGGCTGCGGCGCGACTGCCGGGCGCCACGCGCGTGATGCTGATCCCGCTCAAGCCGGCGCTGTGCTGGCGCTCGCCGAGATCGGCGAACTCGGCGCCATCCAGCCGCGGATCGAGCTTGGCGCCGCTGCTCGTGGCGAGTTGCTCGGTGGCCGTGCGCACGCTCGTCTCGATCGGCTTGCCATCACGCAACAGCTTGAGCTGGATAGCGCTGCCGACCGGCAACAGGCCCTCGGCATTGTGCAATTCCTGCTCGGTCGCGACGGGTTTGCCGTTGACCGCGGTGATCACATCACCAGGCTTGAGGCCGGCGCTGGCGGACGGTGAATCGTTCTGCACGCGCGTCACCACCACGCCCTGGCTCGGTTCGATTTCGAGCATGCGCGCGATCTCGGGCGTGAGATCCTGCGCTTCGATGCCGAGCGTGCCGCGCTTCACCGAACCGCTGCTGATGAGCTGGCGCATCACATCGCCGGCGAGGTTGGCCGGAATCGCAAAACCGATGCCGGCACTCGCGCCGGACGGCGAAACAATTTGCGAATTGATGCCGACCAGCTCGCCGCGCAGATTCACCAGCGCGCCGCCGGAATTTCCGGGATTGATCGAGGCATCGGTCTGGATGAAACTCTGATAACCCATGCCGCGCAAGCCGCTGCGACCAAGCGCGCTGACGATGCCCGAGGTGACCGTCTGGCCCAGTCCGAACGGATTGCCGACCGCCACGACAAAATCGCCGACCTGCAATTTGTTGGTATCGGCCAACACTAGCGCGCTGAGATTTTCGGCTGGCATCTGGATCACCGCGACATCGGTATCGGGATCGCTGCCGACCAGCTTGGCCTTGAGCGTGCGGCCATCGTGCAGGGTCACAGCGATGTCGTCCGCGCCATCGATCACATGATTATTGGTGAGCACGTAACCTTTCGTCGCATCGATGATCACGCCCGAACCCAGCGACTGTTCGATACGTTCGCGCGGCGCGTTCTGCAAGCCGAAAAACTGGCGGAAGAACGGATCTTCGGCCATCGGATTGCGCACGCGCACACGGGTTTTCGAATTGATATTCACCACGGCCGGCGTGACGTGTTCGAGCATCGGCGCGAGCGATGGCAGTGGCTGGCCATCGACTGCAATCGGCAATGCTCCGGCGTACGTGCGCGGCGCTGCCGCGAGCGCGGCAAACACGCCAAGGACGGCGAAAGAAATCGCGCGAGTAACGCGCCACAACGAAAGATTCGACATGGATACTCCTGAAGAACTGAGGTGGATTGGTCAGACCACAAATAGCGCTCGGGGTTTCCTTTCTCAAGCGCCGCTGTACACCGGCAAATGCCGACGCCGTTGGCTATTGGAGCCGTTGTTTTTTCAGGAATAGTTTTCAAGTTGTTGAAAAAATGGCGAATAAATCCTTTGACATCTGCCGGTCACAGGTTTACGTTATCGCCTCTGCAACCACAACATCTTGTGGTTTGCATTGGGATATAAACCTACGTATTGGGTAGCCGGGTTTTTGTCATTCCGCGCATCCATCTCGGAGCAGAGCCAGTGCCATATATCAAAAAGCATGCAGGCAGCGTCGGTTCACCGGTTTCGCCGGTGGCAACGCTGACGGCAGCTTTTTGCCGGTAGCGGCAACCTCTGCGCATCACAATGGTCAAAAAACGAGCGGCGGTCTGGGGGGATCGCACGTTGTTCGAGTCAAGTAATTTGGAGATCAAACGGAATGAGCACAGTGCGACTTGAGGCGCTGGCGCGAGGTACAGTGGAAATACCGCTGCAACCTGCGTCGTACGATATCTGGGACAAGAAATACCGTCTCAAAAGCAAGAATGGCGAGCCGGTCGATGCCAGCATTGATGCGACTTACCAACGCGTCGCCAAGGCATTGGCCGATGCCGAACCTACCCCCGACAAACAAACCTACTGGTACGAACGCTTTTTGTGGGCGCTGCGCCGCGGCGCGATTCCGGCCGGCCGCATCACATCGAATGCGGGCGCGCTGCAACACAAGCCTGCTACCTCCACGATCAACTGCACAGTCTCCGGCACGATCGTCGATTCGATGGATGACATCCTCGAAAAAGTGCATGAAGCCGGACTCACGCTGAAAGCCGGCTGCGGTATCGGCTACGAATTTTCGACCTTGCGCCCGCGCGGCGCGTATGTGTCGGGCGCGGGCGCGTATACGTCCGGGCCGATGTCGTTCATGGATATCTACGACAAGATGTGTTTCACCGTAAGCTCCGCTGGCGGTCGCCGCGGCGCGCAGATGGGCACGTTCGATGTCGCGCATCCCGACGTCAAGGATTTCATCCGCGCCAAGCGCGAGGACGGTCGTCTGCGCCAGTTCAATCTGAGCCTGCTGATCACCGACGGTTTCATGCATGCGGTCGAAACCGACGGCGACTGGCCGCTGCTGTTTCCGGTCAATATCAAGGAACAACACGAGGTCGATCTCGACAATCCCGAGCAGGTGATCTGGCGCGAATGGCCGACGCATGAAAATTACGTGTCGCGCGAGGATGGCTTGGTCGCGTGCAAGGTGTATGCGCGCATCCGCGCCAAACACTTGTGGGATCTCATCATGGGTTCCACTTACGATTTTGCCGAACCCGGTTTTATCCTGATCGATCGCGTCAACGAGATGAACAACAACTGGTGGTGCGAGACGATCCGCGCCACCAATCCGTGCGGTGAACAGCCGTTGCCGCCATATGGTTCGTGCTTGCTCGGCTCGGTCAACCTGACCACGTTTGTGCGCGATCCGTTCGGACCAAAGGCACGTTTCGATTTCGACGAATACCGCGAAGTGGTGCGCGTGTTTACGCGCATGCTCGACAACGTGGTCGAGATCAACGGCCTGCCACTGCCGCAACAACGCGCCGAGATCGAGAGCAAGCGTCGCCACGGCATGGGCTTTCTCGGCCTCGGCTCGACTGTGACCATGCTCAAGATGCGCTACGGCTCGGAGGAAGCTTGTCGTTTCACCGAAGAAATCGCGCGCGACATGGCGATCGCCGGATGGGAAGTCGCGCTGAGTCTGGCGAAGGAAAAAGGCGCCGCGCCGATCCTTGCGCAAGAGTTCGATGTCACCGCCGAAATGCTGCGCAAGCGGCCTGAAATGCTGAGCGATGGTTACAAGCTCGGCGACAAGATCGCAGGTCGTTTGCTGCACGCCAAATACAGCCGCTACATGCAGCGCATCGCCAAGGTTGCACCGGAGCTGGTCGCCGAACTGGCCGAGACTGGTGCACGTTTCACGCATCATTCGTCGATCGCGCCGACCGGTACGATTTCGCTGTCGCTGGCGAACAATGCATCCAACGGCATCGAGCCGAGTTTTGCGCATCACTATTCGCGCAACGTGATTCGCGAAGGCAAAAAGAGCAAGGAAAAAGTCGAAGTGTTCAGTTATGAGCTGCTAGCTTATCGTGAGCTCATCAACGCCGAAGCGATGCCCTACTCCAGCACACCGGAACAGAAGCTGCCGGAATACTTTGTCGCTGCCGATGACATCTCGCCGAAAGAACATGTCGACATCCAGGCAGCCGCGCAAATCTGGGTGGATTCATCGATTTCCAAAACTGCGAACGTGCCGACCGATTACCCTTACGAAGACTTCAAGGACATCTATCGTTACGCGCATTCGCAAGGCCTGAAAGGCTGCACCACGTTCCGTTTCAACCCCGCCGCTTTCCAGGGCGTTTTGGTGAAAGAAGCCGATCTTGAAAATACCCTCTACCGTTTTGAGCTAGAAGACGGTAGCGTTGTCGAGGTCAAGGGTAACGAAGAGATCGAATACGACGGCGAAACACATACTGCCGCCAATTTGTTCGATGCCTTGAAGGAAGGCTATTACGGAAAGTTCTAGCCACAACACAACCTGTCGGAGAGGGAAAAATGAGCAACGAAAATACCGTAAGTGAAAATCTGCACAACGTCGTCGAAGCCGCAAAAGAAAGCGCGCAGCATGTCGGCGATACCATCGTGCAGCAGGCCAGTGCCGTAGCCGCGAGCGTTTCCAATGTCGCGAGCGAAGCCAAGGCAGCGGTGAAAAAGCAGGCCAAAAAAGTTGCCAAGAAAGCCACCGAAGTGAAGAAAGCCGTGGTCAAGCAGGCGACGGCGGCGAAGAAGGCCGTGACCAAGCAGGCCAAGGCGACCGTGACCAAGGCAAAAGCCGTGGTCGCGAGCGCGAAGAAAAAAGTCACCGGCTCCGCCACGACTGCGAAGAAGACCGTGGTGAAGAAAGCCGCTGTGGTGAAGACCAAGGCGAAAGTTCAGGCCAAGGTCGTCAAGAAAGCAGTGAAAGCGGATGTCGGCAAGGCCAAGAAAGCCGTTGTCGGTGCGCAGAAAAAAGTCGCCAGCAAAGCCAAGGCCGTGAAGAAAGCGGTCGTGAAAAAAGTAGCCGCCAAGTCCAAGGTCGCGAAAAAAGCCGTCGCCAAGAAAGTGGTTGCAGTCAAGAAAACCGTAGCGAAAAAAGCCGCGCCGGTGAAAAAAGTCGCAGCGAAAAAAGTTGCCAAAAAAGCAGCGAAGAAAAAATAACTGAAATGCATCCTTCCTAGTGAAGGATGCATTATCGCGTTAGCACGCTGCAACGCCTGACCATCGTCGGGCGTTGCAGCGCCGCTCGCTACGCCGCGATGCAATGCGCTTTGCTCACGTCTGTAGCAAAAAATTGAAAACATGCGCGCTTCCGTATCGCGTGCACAGCAATAAAAACCTGCAATTGCACCGTGCTGGCGCCAGCGCCGCAGCACATCGCATACACCCTACGAACATCAGGAGTACGGCCGATGGCCATCAAGATCGGCAAGAAGATCAAGGGTTACAGCGTCAACAAACCCGACGAAAAAAATCGCCTCGCCGAAAGCACGCCCGCCGTGCCCGTGGTCACGACTGCGGAAGTTATCCAGATGCACGAGCGCCTGGAGCGCCCCGAGGTACTGGTCGGCGCTACCTACAAGATCAAGTCGCCATTGTTCGAGCACGCGCTGTACGTGACGATCAACGACATCGTGCTGAATCAGGGCACCGAACACGAACTGCGCCGTCCGTTCGAGATTTTCATCAATTCGAAAAACATGGATCACTTCCAGTGGATCGTGGCGCTCACACGCATCATGTCCGCAGTGTTCCGCAAAGGTGGCGACGTCACTTTTCTCGTCGAGGAACTCAAGGCCGTGTTCGATCCGCGCGGCGGCTATTTCAAAGCCGGCGGCGTGTACATGAATTCGATTGTCGCCGAACTCGGCGCCGTCATCGAAGCGCATCTGCGCATGATCGGCATGCTGCACGATCCCGAAATGGATCCCGGCCAGCGCCAGCTGATTGCTGAAAAACGCGCCGCGTACGAAGCGCGAATAAGCAAACCGGCGGGTAGCGGCAAATCGGGCTCAGCGTCTGCCACCCAGGAAACAGCGAGTGCCGAATCGGCCTCATCAAACGAATCGTTTCCGCTCTCGGCCACGATGTGCGCCAAGTGCAATACCAAGGCGACGATCCTCATGGACGGCTGCGCTACTTGTTTGAATTGCGGCTATTCGAAGTGCGGGTAGACGCTATAGTTTGGAGAGTGCGCCGTAAATCTGACGGCTTGACAGAGTTCAGTTGAATTTGGCTTCGTCGATTGCTATCCGCTAAATAAAAGTTGCTACATGACACCCGACCCTTGGTGTTCCACACCTTATCGCGACTGTCCTCGCTAACGCTGCATCGAACGTTTCGTTCCAGCAACTTTCTGAAGCATCAAGAAACTCGAACCTTGTTAGAACGCAATGTCGTGGGATTGCCAACCCGGACTTGGGGCACACTCAGGGTACGTGTTTTACACGGAGCAATTGATCGTAATTAAAACGATTTGTTGTGACTGTAGTTTGAGGAAACCAATAACCGCGCCCGCTCGTCATCCACTCCGATCGGATTTCTAATATCGCAGTTGTGCGATCACCCCTCCACTTCAATCGGTTCCAACATGGATCTCTACAAGGTCTTTCAAATCGAAGCCGCACACCGCTTGCCGAATGTTCCGGCCGGGCACAAATGTGCGCGCATGCATGGGCATTCGTTTCGCATCGAGGTGCATGTGCGGGGTGATGTCGATCCGCATTTCGGCTGGGTGATGGATTTTTCCGAGATCAAACTGGCGTTTGCGCCGGTCTTCGAGCAGATCGATCATCATTGCTTGAACGAGGTGGCTGGCCTGGAAAATCCGACCAGTGAAAATCTTGCGGCGTGGATCTTTGCCCGGCTGGCACCGCAGCTGCCACTGCTGCACAAGATCGTGATCCACGAAACCTGCACCTCGGGCTGCACTTATTACGGGCCTTGAGGCCGCGACAAGTCGAAATTCGTGCGTTGCATCACGTTTGGCTTGCAACAAATCATTAACGATACCGCGCCATAATCAGGACTATCAGCGGCGGCGCTTTCGTCTAGGCTTACGAAATATGTTGCGTTGCAACAAAAGTTGATTTATAGTCTATCCCACGATACGCACCACCCACTTCCGAGGATACGACCATGCTTCAGCAATTCAATTCGCAGTTCATCGCCGCCAGCAAGCAATTTTCCGACACCTTGTTCAAGGCCCACACGTTGGCTCTTGAGGGTTTCGAGCGCATCACCGATCTGAACCTGAAAGCGATTGACGGCCGCGTACAGGCAACCACCGAATTCTTCACGACCGCGACCGAGTCGAACGATGTTGAAGGCTTCAAGAATGCATTCCCGAAGGGTGTGAACCTGATCAAGGAACATTCCGAGAAGTTGTACAACAACGGCCAGGAAGTTCTCGGCGTGACCTTGAAGACCACCGAAGCTTTGACCCAGCTCGCCAAGGGCGCGTTTGAGTCGGCTAACGAAACGGTCACCAAGCAGGTCAACACCGTGACCAAGCAGGTTAACGACGCCGCGAAGAAAGCAGCGAAGTAATCTTCCAAAAGTTTTGCGTGGAAGGCGCTGCGGTCTCTCTCCCTCCCCTTCGATATTCCGCAGCGTTTTTTAGGCCGGGTGACGCAAGTCGCCCGGCCATTTTCTTTTGTGAACTCGCGGTTTGGCGCAATCGAGCGCGCAAAAATCGCACAGTGTGACGTTTGCCACGATCACTACAAACCAAGCACGAACAGCCAGACCACGCATCCCATCCCAGCGAACCACACGAGGCTGCGCAATGCCGCCCAGTTGGCGAGATAACAGCCGCCGTAGATCACACGCAACCCGACAAATGCCAGCGTGAGTGCGTCGATGCGGCCTTGTGCTGCACCGACCTGTTCCGCTACCAGCACCGCTACCGCGAACGGCGGGAATGCCTCGAATGAATTCAGCTGCACCCAGTGTGCACGCAATGCCATCCCGCTCAGCCTCGCTTGGAAATCGCGTGGCGCGTAATTGTTGAATTGGCGCCGTGCAATCGTCTTGGCAATCGCGGTAAACAGGATAGGCAGCAATGCCGCGAGCAACAGGCAAAGATGAGCGATATGCATGACGGGCTCCAATGGTGGTCAACCCGCATCATCCGCTGCCAGCCGAGATTGCACCAACGGCCGAGACACGACAGCGATACGGCCTTTGCGCACGCTCGACCCATAGTTACCACTTGCCATCACGATCAAACATTTTCCTCACACAAATCTGCCCGCTGTGCATTACGGTAACGACGATTTCCGAATACAGAGTGCAATTACATCCATGAAATCGCGCCATTGGTTGTCGCTTTTGATCGCTTTGCTGATGCCTGCCGCCGATGTTGCCGCAGTCAGCAGCATCGCCCTGCCTGCCTGGGTATGCAGCAAGCCGGATGCGATCTTCATCAACGGCTTTGAGACCGCCAATGCCATTCCGCACGATGCCTCGCTGGGCAACGGTGGCGCATATCCCGGCAATGTGGCACGCAGCATTACCGTCGCCGGATATGCCACAGAAACTTATTACCTGCATATCCCTGCCAACTATAATCCCGCACGTGCAGCGCCCCTGCTGGTGGTGTTGCACGGCGCTTCGGGCAGTCACGCCGATGCGATCACTGACGCGCAGTTTTTGCGCTCCGACTGGTCATCGCTTGCGGACACCTACGGCTTCATCGTGATTGCACCCGTTGGCGAGCAATCTCAGGGCGGCTGGATCACTCCACCCGGAGCTCCCACCGACTACGACATGATTGCCGCCGCGTTTACCGATGCCACGATCGCCTACAACATCGAACGCTCGCGACGTTATCTGTGGGGATTTTCGGCAGGCGGATATGTCGCGCCCGATATCGTCCTCAACGGTTTCAACAGCACCATCAACGCCAACGTGCTGGCCGCCTATTCGATCAACAGCGCCAATATAGATTTCGCCTGCACAGCCGGCGCCGGCGGGTGCAATGCGCTTTTGAACAGCCAGACGCGCCGTGTGCCGATCGACATTCACATCGGCACCCAGGACGATCCGCAACTGCTGGCCTCGGTGCGGGCCGATCATACCGGCCTGCTCGCCCACGGCTGGGTGGATGGCAGCACCTTGTTCTACACCGAATTCAATGACGGGCACACTTATACCAACCAACTTACCGGGGCGTGGCAGTCCTTATGCGGATTTGCGTTATCACCCTGAGCTACGACCGTTAGACGCCTTGTTACTGCACGGGTAATTGCGCTCGCGCGCTCCGCACGGGACAACGGCGGCGATCCCAGCCGGAATCACCGCTAGCTGACAGCCCCGCGCGCGGCTTTGCATCACATGACACGGGGCACTATCAAATCCAAGTTGAAGGCAAATTTGTGCGCGCTTTCGGCTTGCGGCCGGCTCAGTCGGGCTGCTACAATTCGCCGGCTTGATCGACCGGAATCCGATGCTTTTAGCGCGGCGCACGGTGCGGCAACCCATCTGGATAGACAACACGTGCAAAATTCCATTGCCGCCGGCCGACGATTGGCCGCTCGCGTACTGGTAATACAGGCGTGTATCAGTCTGGCTGTAGCGCTCCTGTTTTTACTGCAAGGATGGCCCTCGGCACTGGCTGCACTGTGCGGCGGTGCGCTGGTGGTGATCGGCAATATGCTACTGGCCTTGCGTTTATTCGGCGCGGTGCAGGCCGGCGGGGAATTTACGTTGTCGCGTTTGATCGCGGGAGCAATTTTGAAATGGTTCGTGGTGATAGGCGGGATTTATCTGGTGATCGGACAGTTTCGACTGCCACCGCTACCGGCGCTATGCGGTTTGAGCGCGGCGTTACTGGCGAATTTGGCGGGTTTTCGCTTCAGAGACAATTGAATTTTCGGGAGTTCTTGTGAGTAGCGAAGCAGAATCGGGTGGCCTGACTGAATACATCCAGCACCATCTGACCCACAACTCGGTGCAGTTCGGCTCGACGCCATTCTGGTCGATCAATATCGATTCCATGCTGGTTGGCATCCTGGCCGGTGGCCTGACCCTGCTCTGGTTCTGGTCGCAGGCGCGCAAGGCTACGGCCGGCGTTCCAGGCAAAGGCCAGGCGTTCATCGAGCTCGTATTGACGTTCGTCGACGGCCAGGTTAAGGATGTGTTTCACGGCGACCGTCGTTTCATCGCGCCACTGGCGCTGACGATCTTCCTGTGGGTGTTCATGATGAATGCCATGGATTTGCTGCCGCTGGATCTGATCGGTGGCGTGCTCAATATTACCGGTCACGATCCGCACCACACGTTCTTCCGCTCGGTGCCGACGGCTGATCTGAACACCACGTTTGGCATGTCGCTGACGGTGTTTTTTCTCGTGCTGTTCTACTCGGTCAAATCCAAGGGCTTCGGCGGCTTCACGCTTGAGTTGTTCACGGCACCGTTCCATGCCAACGGCACGTTTGGCAAGATTTTGCTCGCTATCCCGAACTTCTTTTTGAACTTAGTCGAATATCTGTCCAAGCCGGTATCGCTGGCGATGCGACTCTTCGGCAACATGTACGCTGGCGAGCTGGTATTCATGCTGATCGCTGGTCTGCCGTGGTATCTCGCTTGGCTCGGTGGCGCGCCGTGGGCGATCTTCCATATTCTGATTATCGGCCTGCAGGCTTTCATCTTCATGGTGTTGACCGTGGTCTACATCTCGATGGCACACGAACACCACTGATTTACGTTTTTTGCCTTTAGCTTTTTTGTCCAATCCACTTTTGAATTTCGTTTAGGAGAACATCATGGAACAGTCCGTCGCTCTCATTCAGGCTTACACCGCTCTCGGTATCGGCCTCATCATCGGTCTCGGTGCTATCGGTGCCTGTATTGGTATCGGCATCATGGGTTCGAAGTTCCTCGAGTCGGCCGCGCGCCAGCCTGAGCTCGTACCGATGCTGCAGGGTCGCATGTTCCTGCTCGCTGGCCTGATCGACGCCGCGTTCCTGATCGGTGTTGCATTGGCGATGTTCTTCGGTATCGCCAATCCGCTACTGTCGGCGCTGAAAGGTCTCGCACACTAAAATCGTTTCGAACGATGCCGCGCCGACAATAAATTGTCGCGTGACATCACCACGAACTTTCGCTCGCGCCACATTGGCACGGCGGCAGTTTTGACCCGCAGCCGTATTGAGGAGTCGTCGCAATGAATGTCAATGCGACTCTGTTTGGCCAGATGATCGTTTTCGCGATCCTGATCTGGTTCAGCATGAAGTTCATCTGGCCGCCGCTGATGGCAGCCATCGAAGATCGTCAGAAAAAGATCGCCGAAGGTTTGGCTGCCGCAGATCGCGCGCAGTCCGAGCTTAAAGACGCCGATGCCCGTGTTGCGGACGAAATCCGCAAGGCGCGTATCGACGCATCGGCAATTATCGACAAGGCCAATCAGCAGGCCAACCAGATCGTCGACAAGGCCAAGCAGGATGCGATCGCCGAAGGCAGTCGGCAGAAAGCCAGCGCCGAAGCCGAGATCGAAAACATGGCGCACCGCGCGAAAGAACAGCTGCGTGCTCAAGTCGCACAACTGGCTGTCAGCGGCGCGTCGAAGATCATCCAGCGCGAAATCAATGCCGATACGCACAAGGCACTGATCGACCAGCTGGTTACCGAGCTTTAAGTC
This sequence comes from Pseudolysobacter antarcticus, assembly GCF_004168365.1. Classification (GTDB taxonomy): domain Bacteria; phylum Pseudomonadota; class Gammaproteobacteria; order Xanthomonadales; family Rhodanobacteraceae; genus Pseudolysobacter; species Pseudolysobacter antarcticus. The sequence goes on along the minus strand of NZ_CP035704.1, from coordinate 481,394 downwards.
ATGAGCGAAGCGCTTACTCTGGCCCGCCCGTACGCCCGCGCCGCTTTCGAGCTCGCGAGTGGCGCCAAGGCATTGGCCGAATGGTCGCGCAATCTCGGTTTTGCGGCGCAAGTGGCTGCCGATCCGCGCGTGCACAGCTTGAACGGCGATCCGCGCATTGCCGCGAACGATCTCACCAGCTTGTTTCTGCCCGCAGAAACTTCGGGGGATTCGGCGTTTGGCAATTACATCCGGCTACTCGCGGAGAACGGTCGCTTGAGCCTGTTGCCCGAGATCGCCGCGATCTTCGAAGTGCTGAAGCACGACGCCGAACGCATACTCAAGGTGAGCGTGCGCTCGGCGACAGCGATCGATCCGGCCCAAGTCAGCAGTCTCAAGGCCGCACTGAGCAAGCGTTTTAATCGCGAGATCGAACTCGAGCAGAAACTCGATGCCACGGTCATCGGCGGCGCCATCATTGATGCCGGTGATGTCGTGATCGACGGTTCGGTGGCGGGTCGCCTGCAACGTCTGAGCAGCGCGCTGGCGCATTAATTTTTGAATTGTAGGGCGGGCTTTTGCTCGCCAGTTTGGCGTTATACCAAATCCTCTGGCGGATCTGCGGATTCGCCCTACGCAACGGGAAAGACCATGCAAAGCACACTCAACCCCTCCGAAATCAGCGAGCTGATCAAGAACCGCATCGAAAACTTCAAGCTCGCTTCGGAAGCACGCAACGAAGGCACGATTACCTCGGTATCCGACGGTATTGCCCGCATCCACGGCCTGGCCGACGTGATGCAGGGCGAGATGATCGAATTCCCTGACAACACCTACGGCCTCGCGCTGAACCTCGAGCGCGACTCGGTCGGCTCGGTGGTGCTCGGCAAGTACGGCCATCTGCGCGAAGGCGACGTGGTCAAGACCACCGGCCGCATTCTGGAAGTGCCGGTCGGCCCTGCATTGCTTGGCCGCGTGGTCGATGCACTCGGCAATCCGATCGATGGTGCCGGTCCGATCGCCACCACCGAAACTTCGCCGATCGAAAAAGTCGCGCCCGGCGTGATCTGGCGCAAGTCGGTCGATCAGCCGGTGCAGACCGGTTTGAAATCGATCGATGCGATGGTGCCGATCGGTCGCGGTCAGCGCGAGCTGATCATCGGCGATCGCCAGACCGGCAAGACCGCGGTGGCGATCGATACGATCATCAACCAGAAAGGTACCGGCATCAAATGTATCTACGTCGCGATCGGCCAGAAGGCCAGCTCGATCGCCAACGTGGTGCGCAAGCTCGAAGAACACGGCGCACTTGCGCACACGATCATCGTTGCGGCGACCGCGTCGGAATCGGCCGCGATGCAGTTCATCGCGCCCTACTCCGGTTGTGCGATGGGAGAATACTTCCGTGACCGCGGCGAAGACGCCCTGATCATTTATGACGATCTGACCAAGCAAGCTTGGGCCTATCGTCAGGTGTCGCTGTTGCTGAAGCGTCCGCCGGGTCGTGAAGCGTATCCGGGCGACGTGTTCTATTTACATTCCCGCCTGCTCGAACGTGCGGCTCGCGTGAACGAGGAATACGTCGAGAACTTCACCAAGGGCGCCGTGAAAGGCAAGACCGGTTCGTTGACCGCGTTGCCAATCATCGAAACCCAGGCCGGTGACGTTTCGGCATTCGTGCCGACCAACGTGATTTCGATCACCGACGGCCAGATCTTCCTCGAAACCGATCTGTTTAACGCAGGTATTCGTCCCGCAATCAACGCCGGCGTTTCGGTGTCGCGAGTCGGTGGTGCCGCGCAGACCAAGATCATCAAGAAGCTCGGCGGCGGTGTGCGTCTGGCGCTCGCGCAGTACCGCGAACTCGCGGCGTTTGCGCAGTTCGCGTCGGATCTCGACGAGACCACACGCAAGCAGCTCGAACGCGGCCAGCGCGTAACCGAACTGATGAAGCAGAAGCAGTATTCGCCGCTGACCGTGGCCGATATGGCGCTGTCGTTGTACGCGGTCGACAAGGGTTACATGGACGACCTGCCGATGGCGCAGATCCTGCCGTTCGAGAAGGCACTGCACGATTTCGTCAACCAGAACAACAAGGCATGGATGGAAGATCTCACGCGCACCGGTAACTGGAACGACGAGATCGAAGGCGTTTTCAAGAAAGCCCTGGTCGAGTTCAAGAAGACTGGTAGCTGGTAAAACTTCAGGCATCGGTCGAATTCATCTCGACCGACGCCGATTCGATTCACCGATACGCAAGATGCCGGGCTAAACGCTCGACTCACGCAGACGCAAGGTTGTTGACATGGCAGGCGCCAGAGAAATCCGCACCAAGATCAAGAGCGTGCAAAACACCCGCAAGGTGACGCGCGCGCTGGAAATGGTCTCGGCCAGCAAGATCCGCAAAGCGCAGGACCTCATGAAGGCCTCGCGTCCGTACGCGCGCCTGATGCGTCAGGTGATCGGCCACGTCGCGCGCGCCAACACCGAATACAAGCATCCGTTTTTGGTCGAGCGCAAGGAAATCAGGCGCGTCGGTTATCTCGTGGTATCGACCGATCGCGGTTTGTGCGGCGGCCTCAACTCGAACCTGTTCCGCCGTATTCTCGCGGAGATTCGCGACTGGCAGACCAAGGGCGTCGAAGTCGATGTCGTCACGATCGGCAACAAGGCCAACGCGTTTTTCAAACGCCTCAAGGTGAACCTGATCGGCAGCGTTTCGCAACTCGGCGAGAAACCGCAGGTCGCGCAGCTGATCGGCGTGATCAAGGTCATGCTGGATAGCTACAGCGATGGTCGCATCGATCGCCTCAGCCTGGCCTACAACGACTTCATCAATACGATGTCGCAGAAGCCGACGCTGGATGTATTGCTGCCGTTGCCGCCATCGGATGAACTGAGCAATACCCACGACTGGGATTACATCTACGAACCGGGTGCCGATGTCGTGCTCGAACACGTCTTGACGCGTTATGTCGAGTCACTGGTGTATCAGGCCACGCTGGAAAATCTGGCCAGTGAACATGCCGCGCGCATGGTTGCAATGAAGAGCGCGTCGGACAATGCCAGCAAGGCGATCGAAACGCTGAACCTGATTTACAACAAGGCGCGTCAGGCCGCGATCACGCAAGAAATTTCTGAAATCGTCAGCGGCGCAGCAGCGGTTTAACCGCATCGCGCGACGACATTATTTATTTTTGAGGATAGAACAATGAGCCAGGGCAAAATCGTTCAGATCATCGGCGCCGTCGTCGACGTGGAATTTCCGCGCGAGTCCGTGCCGAAAGTGTACGACGCGCTAACCGTCGCCAACACCGAAATCACGCTGGAAGTTCAACAACAGCTGGGTGACGGCGTGGTGCGTACGATTGCGCTTGGTTCGACCGACGGACTCAAGCGCAACTTGATCGCGACCAACACCGGCGAAGGCATCAAGGTGCCGGTCGGTACGCAAACGCTCGGTCGCATCATGGATGTGCTCGGTCGTCCGATCGACGAAGCCGGCCCGATCGGCGAGACCGATCGCTGGACCATCCATCGCAGCGCACCGCGTTATGAAGATCTCGCACAGAGCAACGATCTGCTCGAAACCGGCATCAAGGTCATAGACCTGATGTGCCCGTTCGCCAAGGGCGGCAAGGTCGGCCTGTTCGGCGGCGCCGGCGTCGGCAAGACCGTCAACATGCTTGAGCTGATCCGCAACATCGCGATCGAGCACAGTGGTTATTCGGTGTTCGCCGGTGTGGGTGAACGTACCCGCGAAGGCAACGATTTCTACCACGAAATGAAAGATTCCAACGTGCTCGACAAGGTCGCGCTCGTATACGGCCAGATGAACGAGCCGCCGGGCAACCGCCTGCGCGTCGCGCTGACCGGTTTGACGATGGCTGAATACTTCCGCGACGAAGGCCGCGACGTATTGTTCTTCGTCGACAATATTTATCGCTACACCTTGGCCGGTACCGAAGTATCTGCGCTGCTTGGCCGTATGCCATCCGCCGTGGGTTATCAGCCGACCTTGGCCGAAGAAATGGGCGTGCTGCAGGAGCGCATCACTTCGACCAAGACTGGCTCGATCACCTCGATCCAGGCCGTGTACGTGCCCGCGGATGACTTGACCGATCCGTCGCCGGCGACCACCTTCGGCCATTTGGATGCGACCGTCGTATTGTCGCGCCAGATCGCTTCGCTCGGTATTTACCCAGCGGTCGATCCGCTCGACTCCACCAGCCGCCAGCTCGATCCGCTGGTCGTCGGCCAGGAACATTACGACATCGCGCGTCGCGTGCAGGGCACGTTGCAGCGTTACAAGGAATTGAAAGACATCATCGCGATTCTCGGCATGGACGAGTTGTCCGAAGAAGATCGCCAGATCGTGGCGCGCGCGCGCAAGGTCGAACGTTTCTTCTCGCAGCCGTTCTTCGTTGCCGAAGTGTTCACCGGTTCGCCGGGCAAATACGTGTCGCTGAAAGAAACCATCCGTGGTTTCAAGATGATCGTCGATGGCGAATGCGATGCATTGCCGGAACAGGCGTTCTACATGGTCGGCGGCATCGACGAAGCCTTCGAGAACGCGAAGAAACTCGCTGCCAAGGCGTGATCGAATAGTCGCCGCGCTGCAAACGCGCGGCGACATCTATCGCATTATCCGCGCCAAAAAATTGAGGAACTCGAACATGGCCACCATTCGTTGCGATATCGTCAGTGCCGAAAAAGAAATCTTCCACGGTGACGTGCAACTGGTCGTCGCCACGGGCGAACTCGGCGAACTCGGCATTGCGCCGCGCCACGCGCCGCTGATCACAAGACTCAAGCCCGGCCAGGTGCGCGTGACGATGGAAGGCGGCGAAGAACAGTCGTTCTATGTCTCCGGCGGCATTCTCGAAGTGCAGCCGCAAGTCGTGACGGTGCTTGCCGATACCGCGATCCGCGCCAAGGATCTCGATGAATCAGCCGCACGCAAGGCCAAGGAAGACGCCGAGCATCTGCTTGCAAATCGCACCGATGCGATCGAAGTCGCCGAGGCGCAAGTCCAGCTCGCTCAAGCGATCGCGCAGTTGCAGGCGCTGGAACGGCTGCGTCAGAATCTCAAGCACTGATCTGCTTTTCAATTCGCTGCACAAACGCCGGCCTCGTGCCGGCGTTTGTATTTGTACGCAGACAAAAATTTGGCCGCGACGTCTCGCGGGCATACAATCCTCACTTGCCGACATCGGCCCTGATGGAAATTCCCGTATGAGCAACACCCAAAATTTACATCTGCCATTGAGCGATAGCGAGCTCGACGAACTCGATACACTGCTGGAAAAATACGCTGTGCCGCATAACGGCATGAGCCTGGAAATGCTGGATGGTTTTCTTACCGCAGTCGTGTCCGGCCCGCAGGACGTCACCTCATCGGAATGGATCAATTTCATCTGGCAACTCGACGGCGAAGGCGCTGAACCGAGCTGGGAATCACCGCAACAGCTGGAACGTTTCATGGCGTTGGTCACACGTCATGCCAATGGTATCGTCCACGCTTTTGCTGCAGGCGACGAAGGATTCTCGCCGTTGATGTTCGATTTTGAAGGCGAAGACGGCAGCAATGAAATCCACGCCCAGGAATGGTGTCTCGGTTATGCGCGCGGCATTGATCTGCGTGCAGATGATTGGGCGCCGCTGCTGGATGATGTCGATTTCTCCGACGATTATGCGGCCGTCGAAATCCTCGCGTTCGGTCCCGGTGATGAGAAACTCGCGCATCTGCTGGAAAACCAGGAACAACGCGATGAACTGATCGAATCCGCCACCGATTTTGCGATCGACGCGCACGGCTGGTGGCAGGAACAACGCGCCGCCGAAATCGGACCACGCAGCGACAGTCCACGCCTGAACTGAGTCGCTTCCGAGCCATGTTTGATCGAATACGTCGGAGCTGTGCATGACCTCCCCGCTGCATGTCCTGATCCTCGCCGCCGGCGCGGGCAAGCGCATGCGCTCGGCCTTGCCGAAGGTGCTGATGCCGCTGGCCGGGCGCTCGATGCTGGCGCATGTGCTGGCCACGGCGCGGCAATTGAATCCGGCGGCGATTCACGTGATTTACGGCCATCGCGGTGATCAGGTTCAAGCTGCATTCGCCGATCAGGCCGATCTGCACTGGGTGCAGCAAATCGAACAAAACGGCACGGGCGATGCAGTGCGCAGCGCATTGCCCGCCGTTCCCGACAATGCCCGTGTGCTGGTGCTGTACGGCGATGTTCCGCTGCTGCGAGCGTCGACGTTGATACCGTTGCTCGATGAAACCGCACCACTTTCCGTGCTCGCCGCGAACATGTCCGATCCAACTGGTTACGGTCGCATCGTGCGCAACGATCACGGCCGCGTTGCCGCAATCGTCGAGGAGAAAGATGCGAATGCCGAACAGCGCGCGATCACGCTGATCAATACCGGCATCATCGCGGCCGACGCTGCGCGTCTGCGCGTATGGACAGCGCAGCTGCGAAACGACAATGCGCAACGCGAATATTTGCTGACCGACATTTTTGCGGCAGCGACGAACGATACTGACGCCGCCGCCTGCCATATCTGCACTGATGCAAATGAAGCCCTCGGCGCGAACGACGCCTGGCAGCTCGCGGGGCTGGAACGGCTGTTCCAATTGCGCGCGGCACGTGAGCTTTGCGAATCCGGCGTGCGCCTTGCCGATCCAGCGCGTTTCGACCTGCGCGGCACACTGCAGGCCGGGCACGATGTCGAGATCGATGTCGACGTCGTGCTCGAAGGTTTCAACGAGTTTGGCGATGGCGTGGAGATCGGGCCGTTCACACGAATCAGAAATTGTCGACTCGCGGCCGGCACCGTGGTGCGCGCTCATTGCGATCTCGATGGCGTGGTCACACTCGGCGCGTGCGGCATTGGCCCGTACGCACGTCTACGCCCTGGGACCGAACTCGCCGAAGGCGTACACATTGGAAATTTTGTAGAAGTAAAAAAATCCACAATTGGCAAAAAGTCGCGAGCCAATCATCTGAGTTATCTCGGTGATGCCACGATCGGGGCTGGCGTCAACATCGGCGCTGGCACCATCACCTGCAATTACGATGGCAGCAACAAGCATCAGACCGTGATCAAGGACGGCGCTTTCATCGGCTCGAACTCAGCGCTGGTCGCACCCGTCACGATCGGCGCCGAAGCTACCATCGGCGCCGGCTCGACCATCACGCGTGACGTAGCGGCGAGCGAACTTGCCGTGGCGCGCGCGCGGCAGACGTCGTACACGGGCTGGCATCGCCCCAAAAAAACGACCTGATACATCATTGTCGCCGCGAAATGCAGATGAAATGCAATCGCCGAGATGACACTGCGATGTGGTCTTATTCGTTGCCGCTGCAGCGTCGCCGCCACCCCAAAAATCCAAGCATCGCCGCGAGCAAACCCAAACCCCAAACTGATGCCGCCGGTATCTGCGCGGGAAGTGGCGCCACCAGTTTTTGCTGCGCCTCAAAAGCGCCGATATCAGCAGACGGACCGAACACGCGCGCAAACCCCGCTCCGCGCTGATCGTTCGCCAGGCCCTGCGCATTCGTGCCGGCATCCAAAGCGGGACTGCCCGCGGTTAATGCGTGCGTGCGTGTCGAGCCGCCATTCGCAGCGAGCGGCAACAAATGTGCGGAAGTTCTCAGTGTGCCGGGCGGCAACGTCACCGGAGATGTAATCGCGCCGATCAGACTGTTCGAACCACCGAGCGTGATCGGCGTGCTGGCGTAGATGTCAGCACTCGTTCCCGCGCCGACAGTATTGCCGCTGATGATCGTACTGAGCGTGGTCATGCTTTGCTGGCCCGGATTCAAAAACACGCCGCCACCGTCAAGCGCGGCTTGATTCGCGGTGAGCGTGTCGTTGTACAACACGAGATCGGTAAACACGCGCAGATGCAAACCACCGCCTATTCCGTTCTGCGCGCGGTTTCCCGAAATCGTGCTGTTGCTCAATATCAGCGAGTCTGCGAAAGCGGCTATTGCGCCCGCGCGACCGTACGAATAATTCGTATCGATAGTCGAGCCCGCGATCGTTCCGCCGTGCACGAGTACAATGCCACCGCCGATTTCGTATCCGCCGTTGCCGGGTTTGAGATTCCGCTGCGCGCTGTTGCCGCTAATCGTGCTGTTGGTCATGTCCAGCGTGTACAGGAATGCAGCTCCGCCAAACGCCGCGGTGAAATTGGTCGGGTGGGTACCAATTGCGATGCTATTCGAGATCGTGCTGTTAGACATGCCCAGACCATAAGCAAACACCGCACCGCCATAACTACCCTCGCCCTCGGCGCGGCAATGGTTAACGACCAAATCGGTGAACGCGAGATATGAGCCACTGGCGATACACCCACCTGCGCCGACATCAGTACCCGAGACGATTTTGCTGCCGTTGCTGACCGTCATTCCGCTCAGCGATAACGTGCCGTAACCGAAATGTGCAAACACACGATCCTGATGGTTGCCATCAATGGTCAGGCTATTCACGCCGGGGCCGACGATCGTCAGGTCATCGACGTTGATCGGAATCTGGCCCTGGGTCAGTGTAATCGTGCTGCAAGCGAGTGCACTCAGATCGATACTGTCACCACTCAACGCGGCCGCAACGATTGAACGCAAGCTTCCGACGCTGCCATCATCCGCACAATTCGTCGCGACTCTTGTGATCGGTTCATGCACTGTAGACGCGACCCGCAGCATCGCCATGCGCAGGCGTTCCTGATGCAGTTTCGAGGTCTGCGGCTGCCATAAAACAGCATCACTCGCTGCCCATTCGGCTGCGGCCGGATCTGTTTTCGCAGGCAATGTCTCGGCATTGCCGATGGCGCCACTCAATGCCAGCGCAATGCAGATCACCAGCGGTTTCGGAAAAACATTGGCCGGCGCAATGCCAAACTGTAGTTTCATGGTCGTATTCCTCAATTCGTCGGAGAACTTTAGCAGGCTAGGAATCTCGTGGCGCGCGGATATCGGCAAACCTCAGCGCATCTTGAGCCCCAGCAGATAAACTCCGCGTCTACATTCTGTTTTTTCAACGCGTTGCTGCCTGGATCTTGACCATGTGTGGAATTGTTGCCGCCGCTGCGCGACGTGATGTCGTCCCGACCCTGATCGCCGGATTGAAGGCGCTCGAATACCGCGGCTACGATTCTGCCGGTATCGCGTTGCTCACCGATAACGGCCTCACGCGCGTGCGCACCAAAGGCAAAGTCCGCGATCTCGAAACGCTGTATGCAACCCAACCCGTGCACGGCCACACCGGAATCGCACATACACGCTGGGCCACGCACGGTGCACCGGTGACGATGAATGCACATCCGATGGCGTCGCGCGATACCGTCGCAGTAGTACACAACGGCATCATCGAAAACCACGACGAGTTGCGTAGCGAGTTGCGCGCGCTCGGGTTTGTCTTCACCAGCGAAACCGATACCGAAGTCATCGCGCATCTGGTTGAGCATCATCACAGCCAGGGATTGAGCCTGCTCGAATCGGTACAGCGCACGATCGCGCGACTGCATGGCGCGTATGCCATTGCGGTGATGTCGTTGCGCGAACCCGGGCGCGTGATCGGCGCGCGACGCGGCAGTCCGATGGTGGTCGGCTTGAGCGACGACGAACAATTCATCGCCTCCGATATTCACGCGCTGTTGCCGGTAACGCGCCGTTTTATTTATCTCGATGAAGGCGATGTCGCCGAGGTCAACATCGATCAGGTGCGCGTGTTTGATGCCCAAGGCCAGCAGGTCGAGCGCACCGTCAAGCAGGCGCACTTTTCCGCCGACGCGGTCGAGCGCGGCGAATATCGCCATTACATGCTCAAGGAAATCCACGAGCAACCGCAGGCGATTGCCGATACGCTCGAAGGGCGTCTCAGCGGCGGTCATATTCTCACCGAAATCTTCGGCGTCGGTGCGCGTGAATTGTTGACGCGCACACGTGCGGTGCAGATCGTCGCGTGCGGTTCGAGTTATCACGCCGCACTGATCGCGCGTTACTGGATCGAAGCGTTTGCAGGCTTGCCGTGCATCGTCGAAATCGCTTCGGAATATCGTTACCGGCAAAGCGTGGTCATGCCCGATAGTCTGCTGGTCACGGTGTCGCAGTCCGGCGAAACTGCCGATACGCTAGCCGCGCTAAAACTCGCCAAGACGCGCGGTTATCTGAGCGAACTGGCGATCTGCAACGTGCCGGAATCCTCGATCGTACGCGAATCGAAACTCAGCCTGATGACCCGTGCCGGCCCCGAAATCGGCGTCGCCTCGACCAAGGCGTTCACCACACAACTAGTGGCACTCGCGCTGCTTGCACTGGAATTGGGGCGGCATCATGGCCTCGACAACGCGCGTTACGAAGCGCTGGTCAAACAACTGGAAACGCTGCCCGGCGCGCTGCGCGGCGTGCTCACGCTGGACGGAGCGATCAAGCAGATGGCGCAACATTTCGTGAGCAAGCAGCACGCACTTTTCCTCGGTCGCGGCACGCAGTTTCCGATCGCGATGGAAGGCGCGCTCAAGCTCAAGGAAATTTCGTACATCCATGCCGAGGCGTATCCGGCCGGCGAGCTCAAGCACGGCCCGCTCGCGCTGGTCGATGAGGACATGCCGGTGATCGCAGTCGCGCCGAATGATCATCTGCTGGAAAAACTGAAATCCAATATCGAGGAAGTCCGCGCCCGCGGCGCCGAACTTTACGTGCTCGCCGACGAGGACGTAGCGCACGGCATGACGCGCGATCGTGATCACCTCATCACCGTGCCGCGCTGCGGCGAACTGATCGCACCGATCGTATTCACGGTGCCGTTGCAGCTACTCGCCTACCACGTCGCCGTACTGCGCGGCACCGACGTGGATCAACCGCGCAATCTGGCAAAAAGCGTGACTGTGGAATAAGACCAGTTCCGACGTCCCCCCGCTTTGAGTAGCGACCAGCTTTAGAGTCCGGTGGTTATTGACCCACCCCCATTTTCCGGACCGGCAGTCGATAGAGAATTCGACCTTCTACTGCTCCTGCGATTTCGCTTGGGCCTCGTGTTCACGGGCGAATTCCGCAGGTGTCTTCCACCCAATGGCAGAGTGGGGTCGCTCCTCGTTGTAGAAGCGTCGCCACGCGTCGATCTTGCGCCTGGCGTCGTCCAGTGACAAGAACCAATGCTCGTTCAGGCACTCCTGACGAAACCGCCCGTTGAAGCTTTCGACCAGCGCGTTGTCAGTCGGCGTGCCACGGCGAGAGAAGTCGAGCTCAACGCCGTTTTCATAGGCCCACTGGTCCATGACCTTGCCCGCGAACTCACTGCCACAGCGCATCGCTGACAAAATGCATGCCCCACAGATCGTTCGCCGCGAACGTTTCCGTGCGTGGCTGACGGCGCTGACCACTGCGACTGCGGTGAGGGCGACAGTGCCGTAAAGAAAGCCCTTCGGCCTTGTAAACACGATGCACGCGCTTGTGATTGTCGCGCCATCCCTCGCGGCGAAGCATCGCGAATATCCGCTCGCAGCCGTAATGAATCCGGCTCGATGCGATCTGCCGAATACGCATTCGCAGCCCGCTGCAATCGCATGCCTTTGCGGCATAGGTCAGTGAGGACCGAGAGATCAACATGATTTTGCAGGCGCATCGCTCACTGACGCCAAAGCGATCTTGCAGCTGACCTACACAGTCGCGCTTCTGGGCGGCCCTCAAAGTTTTTTTGCGACCACCTCCTGCAGCATGGCCTTGTCCAGACTCAAGTCAGCCACAAGCTGCTTGAGCTTTCGGTTGTCCTCTTCCAACTGGCGCAGGCGCCTGAGCTCCGAGGGGCCGAGGCCACCGTATTTCTTCTTCCAGACATAGAACGTGGCTTCCGACACACCCATCTTGCGGCAAATCTCGGCAACTGCGGTCCCGAGTTCGGACTGCTTCAATGCATACGCAATCTGCTCTTCGGTAAAACGCGACTTCTTCACGGCATGACTCCCATCAGGCACGGGTCCCATTCTGCCGAAATCCTTTACTTACCCCCGGCCCAGTTTTCAGGGGGTGGGTCAGATGCTATGGAAATCCACGGGATGAGCTGACACCGTTGCTGGATGACGGCCGTGTGTATCACGGCGTGACGGCAGTGCAGGCGCTGGATCCAAGAGAAGCAGCGTATCGGGATGTGCTGGTGGTGACATTGCGACGGACCTGATGGCTGCCTGATCGTCGGATGGCGCATTTCAGTCCGGGATATGAGGCAACAAAAAAGCCCCCCATTGCTGGGAGGCTTTTTTGTTGAATAGGGCCCTGGCAGTGACCTACTCTCGCATGGCTTAAGCCACACTACCATCGGCGCGGGTGCGTTTCACTTCCGAGTTCGAGATGGGATCGGGTGGTACCACACTGCTATGTCCGCCAGGGAGGCGGTCGAGCGAGTCGCAGTTATGCGCCTCACTACATTAGGGACTTGGGACGTAATAAGTTGGTTTGGTTAACTCTTTCGGCACTTACATGCATTTTGAGGCAGAGGCAGCTTGAGGTTATATGATCAAGCCTCACGGATCATTAGTACAGGTTAGCTCGGCATTGCTGCGATACACACCCTGCCTATCAACCTCCTAGTCTAGAAGGTTCCTTTAGGGAGCTTAAAGCTCCGGGAGATCTCATCTTGAGGCGCGCTTCCCGCTTAGATGCTTTCAGCGGTTATCGTTTCCGTATTTAGCTACCCGGCAATGCCACTGGCGTGACAACCGGAACACCAGAGATACGTCCACTCCGGTCCTCTCGTACTAGGAGCAGCCCCTCTCAAATCTCCAACGCCCACGACAGATAGGGACCGAACTGTCTCACGACGTTCTGAACCCAGCTCGCGTACCACTTTAAATGGCGAACAGCCATACCCTTGGGACCGGCTACAGCCCCAGGATGTGATGAGCCGACATCGAGGTGCCAAACACCGCCGTCGATATGAACTCTTGGGCGGTATCAGCCTGTTATCCCCGGAGTACCTTTTATCCGTTGAGCGATGGCCCTTCCATACAGAACCACCGGATCACTATGACCTACTTTCGTACCTGCTTGATCCGTCGATCTCGCAGTCAAGCACGCTTATGCCATTACACACATTGCACGATGTCCGACCGTGCTGAGCGTACCTTCGTGCTCCTCCGTTACTCTTTGGGAGGAGACCGCCCCAGTCAAACTACCCACCATACACGGTCCCTGACCCGGATTACGGGCCTAGGTTAGAACGTCAAGCACTTCAGGGTGGTATTTCAAGGTTGGCTCCATGCAAGCTAGCGCCTGCACTTCAAAGCCTCCCACCTATCCTACACAGAAGAACTCAACGTTCAGTGTAAAGCTATAGTAAAGGTTCACGGGGTCTTTCCGTCTTGCCGCGGGAACGCTGCATCTTCACAGCGATTTCAATTTCACTGAGTCTCGGGTGGAGACAGCGCCGCTGTCGTTACGCCATTCGTGCAGGTCGGAACTTACCCGACAAGGAATTTCGCTACCTTAGGACCGTTATAGTTACGGCCGCCGTTTACTGGGGCTTCGATCAAGAGCTTCGCCTTGCGGCTGACCCCATCAATTAACCTTCCAGCACCGGGCAGGCGTCACACCCTATACGTCCACTTTCGTGTTTGCAGAGTGCTGTGTTTTTGATAAACAGTCGCAGCGGCCTGGTCACTGCGGCCCAAAACTGCTCAGCTACGCATGTAGCCACAGTTCTGGGCGCACCTTCTCCCGAAGTTACGGTGCTATGTTGCCTAGTTCCTTCACCCGAGTTCTCTCAAGCGCCTTGGGATTCTCACCCTGCCTACCTGTGTCGGATTGCGGTACGGTCTGCGTGACCTGAAGCTTAGAGGATTTTCCTGGAAGCGTGGTGTCAGTGACTTCGTCCAATAAGGACTCGTATCAGTGCTCGGCGTATGAACTCCCGGATTTGCCTAAGAGTTCCGCCTACCTCCTTTCCCCAGGACAACCAACGCCTGGTACACCTAACCTTCTCCGTCTCCCCATCGCAGTCACGCGAGGTGCTGGAATATTAACCAGCTTTCCATCGACTACGCATTTCTGCCTCGCCTTAGGGACCGACTTACCCTGCGCCGATGAACGTTGCGCTAGGAAACCTTGGGCTTTCGGCGGGGGGGCTTTTCACCCCCCTTATCGTTACTCATGTCAGCATTCGCACTTCTGATACCTCCAGCAAGCCTTACAACTTGCCTTCGCAGGCGTACAGAACGCTCCTCTACCGCTTATTCTTACGAATAAACCCGTAGCTTCGGTACATGGCTTAGCCCCGTTAAATCTTCCGCGCGGGCCGACTCGACCAGTGAGCTATTACGCTTTCTTTAAAGGGTGGCTGCTTCTAAGCCAACCTCCTGGCTGTTTTAGCCTTCCTACATCGTTTCCCACTGAGCCATGATTTTGGGACCTTAGCTGACGGTCTGGGTTGTTTCCCTTTTCACGACGGACGTTCGCACCCGCCGTGTGTCTCCCGTGCTCGCACGTGCTGGTATTCGGAGTTTGCCATGGGTTGGTAAGTCGTGATGACCCCCTAGCCATAACAGTGCTCTACCCCCAGCAGTGATACACGAGGCGCTACCTAAATAGCTTTCGAGGAGAACCAGCTATCTCTGAGTTTGTTTAGCCTTTCACTCCTATCCACAGCTCATCCCCATCTTTTTCAACAGATGTGAGTTCGGGCCTCCAGTGCGTGTTACCGCACCTTCACCCTGGCCATGGATAGATCACTCAGTTTCGGGTCTACGCCGTGCGACTATGCGCCCTATTCAGACTCGGTTTCCCTTCGCCTCCCCTAGACGGTTAAGCTCGCCACACAACGTAAGTCGCTGACCCATTATACAAAAGGTACGCAGTCACTCCACGAAGGAGCTTCCACTGCTTGTACGCATACGGTTTCAGGATCTATTTCACTCCCCTCACCGGGGTTCTTTTCGCCTTTCCCTCACGGTACTGGTTCACTATCGGTCGGTAAGTAGTATTTAGCCTTGGAGGATGGTCCCCCCATGTTCAGACAGGGTTTCACGTGCCCCGCCCTACTCATTTATCATCGACTAAGCCCTTTTGCGTACCGGGCTATCACCGTCTATGGCTGCACTTTCCAGAGCATTCCACTAGAACTTAATCGACTTTTGGGCTAATCCCCGTTCGCTCGTCACTACTTGGGGAATCTCGGTTGATTTCTTTTCCTCGAGGTAATGAGATATTTCAGTTCCCTCGGTTCGCTTCCATACCCTATGTATTCAGATACAGATACCCATTGCTGGGTGGGTTTCCCCATTCGGACATCCCCGGATCAAAGCTTGTTGCCAGCTCCCCGAGGCTTTTCGCAGGCTGCCACGTCCTTCTTCGCCTCTTACCGCCAAGGCATCCACCGTATGCGCTTATTCGCTTGACCATATAACCTCAATCTGCCTCCATGGATTCCTCCATCAAGCCACCTGAAGCTACTGGCCTCATTCGCCTATGCCTCAAAACGACACGTAAGCAGCTCGTTAGAGCCCCAAACGCTTATTACGTCCCAAGTTGTCAAAGAGCACGGACAGACTTCAACGTCTGTCCGTATAAAAATTCTTTAGTATGCGCTATCAATCCAGAGTGTCTTTCAGATGGTGGGTCTGGGAGGACTCGAACCACCGACCTCGCCCTTATCAGGGGCGCGCTCTAACCACCTGAGCTACAGACCCATCGTTACTTGCTACGTGCCTATATCTCAGCCGGCGCGATCGCCGGGTGGTGGAGCCAGTCGGGATCGAACCGACGACCCCCTGCTTGCAAAGCAGGTGCTCTCCCAGCTGAGCTATGGCCCCATTTAGGGGACGAATCGCTCCGCGCTAACGGATTCGACTCTGGATTGCAGGTGTCTTGTGTGGGCGCCTTGAAGCGGCGTGTCATACTCGAAAGGAGGTGATCCAGCCGCACCTTCCGATACGGCTACCTTGTTACGACTTCACCCCAGTCATCGGCCACACCGTGGCAAGCGCCCTCCCGAAGGTTAAGCTACCTGCTTCTGGTGCAACAGACTCCCATGGTGTGACGGGCGGTGTGTACAAGGCCCGGGAACGTATTCACCGCGACAATGCTGATTCGCGATTACTAGCGATTCCGACTTCACGGAGTCGAGTTGCAGACTCCGATCCGGACTGAGATCGGCTTTCTGGGATTGGCTCCACCTCGCGGTATTGCAACCCTCTGTACCGACCATTGTAGTACGTGTGTAGCCCTGGCCGTAAGGGCCATGATGACTTGACGTCATCCCCACCTTCCTCCGGTTTGTCACCGGCAGTCTCCTTAGAGTTCCCACCATTACGTGCTGGCAACTAAGGACAAGGGTTGCGCTCGTTGCGGGACTTAACCCAACATCTCACGACACGAGCTGACGACAGCCATGCAGCACCTGTCTCACGGTTCCCGAAGGCACCAAACCATCTCTGGTAAGTTCCGTGGATGTCAAGGCCAGGTAAGGTTCTTCGCGTTGCATCGAATTAAACCACATACTCCACCGCTTGTGCGGGCCCCCGTCAATTCCTTTGAGTTTCAGTCTTGCGACCGTACTCCCCAGGCGGCCGACTTAACGCGTTAGCTTCGACACTGAGAGGCGAGTTCCTCCCAACGTCCAGTCGGCATCGTTTAGGGCGTGGACTACCAGGGTATCTAATCCTGTTTGCTCCCCACGCTTTCGTGCCTCAGTGTCAGTTCTGATCCAGGTAGCCGCCTTCGCCACTGATGTTCCTCCAGATCTCTACGCATTTCACCGCTACACCTGGAATTCCACTACCCTCTATCGAACTCTAGCTTGCCAGTATCGGATGCCATTCCCAGGTTGAGCCCGGGGCTTTCACATTCGACTTAACAAGCCACCTACGCACGCTTTACGCCCAGTAATTCCGAGTAACGCTTGCACCCTTCGTATTACCGCGGCTGCTGGCACGAAGTTAGCCGGTGCTTATTCCCCAGGTACCGTCAGTTCGCCAAAGTATTAATCCGGCGCGTTTCGTTCCTGGTAAAAGTGCTTTACAACCCGAAGGCCTTCTTCACACACGCGGCATTGCTGGATCAGGGTTGCCCCCATTGTCCAATATTCCCCACTGCTGCCTCCCGTAGGAGTCTGGGCCGTGTCTCAGTCCCAGTGTGGCTGATCATCCTCTCAGACCAGCTACGGATCGTCGCCTTGGTGGGCTCTTACCCCGCCAACTAGCTAATCCGACATAGGCTCATCCCATCGCGCGAGGCCTTGCGGTCCCCCGCTTTCACCTCTCGGTCGTATGCGGTATTAGCGTAAGTTTCCCTACGTTATCCCCCACGATAGGGCAGATTCCTATGTATTCCTCACCCGTCCGCCACTCGTCAGCACCCTTGCGGGCCTGTTACCGTTCGACTTGCATGTGTTAGGCATGCCGCCAGCGTTCACTCTGAGCCAGGATCAAACTCTTCAGTTGAACTTACTGGTTCCGAAGAACCAAACTTTTAGAGAGTGACCCCAAGCTGTTTTTTGATTACTCAATTTAAGGCTTGGGACGCTCTTGCTTTTTTTCTCGATGGACATCGTCCACTGCAAGGCGCCCACACAATTCACCTGCGCATACTGTCAAAGAACTTTTCGACTTCAGCGAACCGCGTTTCCGCTATTCGCACCCGAAACATTTCGTCCCAGGGAGCCGCACATCATACACCCAAATCACGCTTCGTCAACACCCTGTTTCGCAAATTTCGCAACCCAGGTTCCAACCAAACGCTCATCAATCTCCCCCTACAAATCGCGCCGACTCAACCCGCCTTCGACGCCGCTCCTCTGCAGGGCCGCGCATACTAGCGGACACGCTTTCGTTTGCATAGAGGTTTTTTTAAATCGCACGGAAACTCGTCGAATTTCTGCGCTGCGCATGTGCAGCTCCGTCGGTTTTCAGCGAGCAATTTCCTCGCGGTAGCCTTGTTAATCGGCTTGCGCTAGCTGATAAGATTCCAACACCACTTTATCCACTATCGGACAATTGCATGGCTCGCAAAACAGTTCTCGGCTTTCTTGCGCTCGGCGCAATCTTTACCGGCATCGGTCATAGCGCGGATTTACCTAGCGGCAGCGTTGAGCTCAAGGGCAAGCATTTCTCGGTCGAGCTGGCCAAGGATCCCGCTTCACAAGCGCAGGGATTGATGTTTCGCGACGTCATGAGCTCGGATCACGGCATGCTGTTTGTGTTTCCGGACGCAACACGGCAAACGTTCTGGATGAAAAACACGCATATCTCGCTCGACATCTTCTACTTCGACGCCAACCGCAAATTGGTCAATGTGCAGCAACGCGTGCCGCCCTGCCTGTCAAACGATAACCAATGCCCGATATATCCGAGTACCGGCGCGGCGCAGTACGTCTTGGAACTCAATGGCGGCAGCGCCGAAAAACTCGGTGTCAAGCCTGGAGACGAGTTGACGATTCATCAATAAGCGTCGATGAATTGGCGCAGACAGCGGCACTCGCCAGAGCGAAAGATGCAGACTCTTGATCTCTAGCGGCGCTCAGTCAGTGCAGGCAATAAAGACCGTATTGGTACGGCACCGGTATTTCCCCCAGGGCAGCGCGTTGAAACAACATCTCGTCGGTCATTGGCACAAATTGTTTCACGATCCTGCATCCGGCTGATTTTGGCAGATGCAGTACATCATGCCGGCATGGAACAAACATGACGCTTCGAGGCGTTTTCCCGGGCAACCCTATTGACTGCATCGCACAGGTTTCGCGTAAGATCGAATCAACCCATTGGGCCTGCCGGAGAGAAGCGCATGGACAATTCGTGGCTGCAATTGAATCTGGTCGAGGATGAGGAAATTCCGCTGTTTCGCACGGCTCTGCTGATCGCCCAAGACGAATACCCACAGTTGGCAGCGGCGGAATACGAGGCACGCATCGATGGCTATTTTCGCCAGCTGCGCACCGAGCTGTCGCCCGCATTGCTGCCCGCCGCACAGCTACAACATCTGAATCGATTTTTATTCGAGGAAGTCGGCTTTGCCGGCAACGAGGTCGACTACTACGACCCGCGCAACAGCTATCTCAATGACGTGCTCGATCGCCGCATCGGCAATCCGATCTCGCTGGCCGTGGTGCAATTGGAACTGGCGCAACGGCTGGACATCCCGCTGCAAGGCGTTTCGTTTCCCGGTCACTTTTTGGTGCGACTGCCCGTGGACGATGGGCTGATTGTGCTCGACCCGTATCAGAAAGGCCGCTCGCTCGACGAAACCGAGCTACGGTCACGTGCTCAAGGCTACTTCGATGCGGCGCGGGAAATCGACGATCACCATCTCGCGCGCATGCTCGAACCGGCCAGCCACCGCGCCATTCTCACGCGCATGCTGCGCAACCTGAAAGCGGTATATAGCGAACGCGAAGATTTGGCGCGCGCAGTACGCTGCAGCGATCGCTTGCTCAGCGTAGATCCGCACCAGCACGAGGAATATCGCGACCGCGGCTTGCTGTATCTGCGTCTGGAACACATCGGCGCAGCGCGTGAGGATCTGCGTCGTTATCTGAAGCTGGAACCAACTGCAGCCGACGCCGATGCCATACGACTGCAGCTTGCAGAAATCAGCAGCGTCCCGGCCCGGCTAAATTGAGCGAGCAGCGCCAACAGCGCAGATCAAGCAACCTGCATCATTTCAAAATCGGCCTTGGTCACGCCACAATCGGGGCAAGTCCAGGTTTCTGGCACATCGTCCCAGCGCGTACCGGGTTCGATGCCATCTGCGGGCCACCCCTCGGCTTCGTCGTAGATAAAGCCGCAGACCACGCACATGAAGGTCCGAAAAGGCACGTCGGCATCGAGCGTGGAAGTTGTTTGAGTCATTACTGAGTATCCGGAAGTATTCTGATGCCCCCATTTTCGCAGGTGTTGCGCATGCGCGAAAGGCGCAAAGGAAAAGTATCGTGCTGAATCCGGCGAATCGCGGCCTGTATGCCATTACCGATGGGCCTCGTGACGATTTGCTGGCGCGCGTCGAGGCCGCGCTCGATGCCGGTGCGATGCTGCTGCAATATCGCGACAAAAGTAATGATGGCGATCGTCGTCGTAACGAGGCCGAGGCTTTGCAGAAACTTTGCGTGCGCTACGCTGTGCCGTTGATCATCAACGATGACGTCGCGCTCGCTGCTGAAGTCCGCGCCGCGGGCGTGCATCTCGGCGAAGACGATATCGACATTGCCAGCGCACGCGCACAACTCGGCACGAACGCGATCGTCGGCGTTTCGTGTTACGACTCGCTGCAATACGCGCGCGAACTTGCGCAGCGCGGCGCAAGCTATCTTGCCTTCGGCAGTTTTTTCGATTCACCGACGAAACCCGCCGCACGTCGCGCCACACCTGAGCTATTGATCGCCGCGCACGAATTCGGCCTGCCGTTGGTAGCCATCGGCGGCATAACTGCGGAGAATGGCGCGAGCCTTATTCAGGCGGGCGCCGATTATCTCGCCGTAATTTCCGGCATTTTCGGCGCAACCGATACGGCCATCGCTGCGCGCAAATATGTGCGGCTTTTTGCTTCGGTCTGAGTCACCGGGCTTTCAATCATTCATCACCGAATCGTCGGACATCAAACCCGATCGCTTCTTTCGAATCCATCACAAGGTTTAACCATGAACACGAATCACGAACTGTTCCAGCGTGCGCTGAAAAATATTCCAGGCGGCGTGAACTCGCCGGTGCGCGCGTTCAAATCGGTCGGCGGCGAACCGTTTTTCACACAGCGTGCGCAAGGTGCGTATCTGTGGGATGTCGAGGGCAAACGCTACATCGACTATATCGGCTCATGGGGGCCGATGATCGCCGGCCACAATCCGCCGAGCGTGCTCGAAGCCGTACTGAAAACCGCACGCGACGGACTATCGTTCGGCACGCCGAATCCGCTCGAAGTGACGATGGCCGATACGCTGTGTCGACTGGTGCCATCGCTGCAAATGGTGCGCATGGTCAACTCCGGCACCGAAGCCACGATGGCCGCGATCCGACTCGCGCGCGGATTTACCAGCCGCGAAAAAATCATCAAGTTCGAAGGCTGTTATCACGGCCACGGCGACGCGTTTCTGGTCAAGGCCGGTTCGGGCGCACTCACGCTCGGCGTGCCGAATTCGCCGGGCGTACCGAAGGAATTGGCCGACCTGACTTTGACCTTGCCGTACAACGATCTGGATGCCGCGAAAGATTTGTTCGCCAAGATCGGTGATGAAGTTGCCTGCGTCATCATCGAGCCGATCGCCGGCAACATGAATTGCATCCTGCCGCGCGATGGTTATCTGCAGGGGTTGCGCGATCTGTGCACGCAACATGGCATCTTGCTCGTATTCGATGAAGTAATGACCGGTTTCCGTGTCGCGCTCGGCGGTGCGCAGCAGTTGTACGGTGTCACCCCGGATCTCTCCACGTTCGGCAAGATCATTGGCGGCGGCATGCCGGTCGGCGCTTATGGCGGACGCCGCGACATCATGGAAAAAATCGCGCCGAGCGGCCCGGTTTATCAAGCCGGCACCTTATCGGGAAATCCCGTGGCGATGGCTGCTGGACTCGCCACGCTAGCACTGGTCGAGCAGCCCGGATTTTACGACGAGCTACATCGCAAGACGCGCCTGCTCACGGATGGTTTGCTCGCTGTCGCCACCGATGCCGGCGTGCCGTTTTCGATCACGCGCACCTGCGGCATGTTCGGCTTGTTTTTTACCTCGGAGCACGTCGAAACCTACCAGCAAGCCACCGCTTGCGATATCCCCGCGTTCAATCGTTTTTTCCACGGAATGCTGGCGCGCGGCGTGTACCTCGCGCCGTCGGCGTTCGAGGCCGGATTTATCTCGGCGGCGCACGACGAAAACGACATCGCTGATACGCTCACGGCAGCAAGCTCAGCCTTTAAGAACCTGTTCAAAGTCTTTTGAGCAGTAGCGTGAGGAAGGCAAGGTGAATGTGTACTGGTCTAATTCTAACGGACACCTCGATAGGGGATCATTCCCCCAACGAGGACAAACGATATGAACCGATCCGCCCGTCGCAGCTTTGATGCAGCCTTCAAACTGCAAGTAGTTCAAATGATTCGAGACCAAGGCCTGAGCGTGGCCCAGGTCTGCCGCGACATGAACCTGGTCGACAGCGCCGTGCGCCGCTGGCGGGAGCAATACGCCGCCGAGCAGGCTGGCGGTGCTGGCCTGGGCAAACCGCTGACGGCTGAACAGCAACGTATTCGCCAGTTGGAGATCGAGAATCGGCGATTGCGCGAGGACAACGACTTGCTAAAAAAAGCGTCGGCCTTCTTTGCCCGGGAACTGAAGTGATCTACCGCACGATCACTCACTGGCAACCGGAGGCCGGCATCACCCGCTTATGCCGTTTGTTCCAGGTCAGCCGTTCGGGCTTCTATGCCGCCCGCCAGCGTGCGCAGACGGCCCCCGTCCTCTGCTCGACCAGTGTGCATCTGAAGTCCGCGTTCCATGCCAGCGGCGGCAACTATGGTAGTCGGCGACTGTGTGCGGCCTTGCGTACCCAAGGCCTGACGCTCGGGCGTCATCGCGTGCGCCGTCTGATGAAGCGTCACGGGCTGCGCACGCACTGGAAACGTCAGTTCGTGGCCACCACGAACAGCGCGCATGCCTTGCCGATCGCCGGCAATGTGCTGCAGCGCCAATTCAACCCCGTCGCCACCGACCGCGCGTGGGTGGCGGACATCACCTACATCCGCACGCGCCGTGGCTGGCTCTATCTGGCCGCCGTGCTGGATCTGTTCTCGCGCAAGATCGTGGGCTGGGCCATGGCGCCGACCCTGCCGGCCGAACTGGTGTGTGCGGCGCTGCAAATGGCCATCGCGGCGCGCCAACCCAAGCCTGGCCTGATCATGCATTCCGACCGCGGCAGCCAATACGCCAGCGCACTTCATCGTCAGTTGCTGGCCGATCACGGACTACTCAGCAGCATGAGTCGCAAGGGCAACTGCTGGGATAACGCGGTCATGGAACGCTTCTTCCTGAACCTGAAAATGGAGCGCGTCTGGCAGCGCGATTACGCCAACGCGTCCGAAGCGATCAACGACATCACCAACTACATCGTCAACTTCTACAACGCCACTCGGCTGCACTCCACACTCGGCTATCGCTCGCCCAACGAGTACGAACGAGCCGCAGCCTGAACTGCCCTAGCGGGGTGTCCGAAATTAGTTGACCACTACAATGAACTGGAGGCTGGTATTGAGCTTGCGCTCGCAGTTCTTCCAGAGTCGTCGGCATTTCTCCAACCAGGCGAAGGAGCGCTCGACCACCCACCGCTTCGGGATAACGGCGAAGGTATGCAATTCATTGCGTTGGGCGATCTGCACGGTGGCACCGATGGCGCCTTGGACCGCTTCGGCAAAGGGCTGGCCGACGTAGCCGCCATCCGCTAGGACACTTTGTACCCGATGTAGGTTTGCCTGACATCGATCCATCGCCTGCAAGGCGCCCTTGCGATCGGTGACTTCCGCTGTAGTCACCGCAATAGCGTGAGGCAGTCCCTGCGTATCCACGGCAATATGCCGCTTGATCCCCGAGACCTTCTTGCCGGCATCGTAGCCCTTATGCGTCGCCGTGTCGGTGTTCTTTACGCTTTGTGCATCAACGATCAAGAAGCTCGTCATGGCGTTGCGCCCCTGCTTGATACGCACCGCGCCCACCTGATTTTTTTAACGCCCGCTCCAGCAGGCTGATGCCGTTCTCGTCAGGCTCGCTCCAGATCGAAAAGTACGAATGCACCGTTCGCCATTTCGGAAACTCCGTGGGCAGCATGCGCCACTGGCAGCCGCTTTTGAGGAGGTAGCGGACCGCGCAAAATACCTCGTACAGATCCACCCGACGCGGGCTGGTCTTCTTGCGTGCGCTTTCCAGCAAAGGATGAATTTGCTCAAACTGGGCGCGACTGATGTCACTCGGATAGGTTGATCTCATTCCGCCAGTATCAGCACGCCGGTCTCATAGATTGAGACTTTGAACAGGCTCTAAAATTGTACGGCAATAATACTGACGAGTTTCGCTGGCTGACTGATGCACAAAAAAAGCCCAGGCCAAAGCCCGGGCTTTTTTTCACAGACTACAGGGTTTATGGACCCTCGAAACCGTCGCGGAAGATAACGTCGGTTGATTGGAGCTCTACTGCACCGATATCAGAGCCATTGCCACCCGTGGCGTTGGTGATCGATGGATCATCGAACGGACGACTGATACCGCGTTGATCCGCATTAACGCCCGCACCGCCTTTGTCGATCACCGGGCTGCCCACATTTGGCAATTGCGTATCGGTCTGCCCGCCGTTGTTGGCCAACGCTGCCAGATTCGGACTGACCCCGGTAATGTTGTTCGTCGTAGTGCCGGTGATGGTGGCACCCGCAAAACTCTGCAGCAAGTTGTAATCTTGTGACACAAAGGCACCATCAAGATCCGGGTGGGTTGTAGCTGTACCGCCCGCGACAATCGTATTGCTTAGATTCACAGCACCATTGAGAACGGAAAGATTACCGCCAGCACCGGTGGCCGTTGTCGCTGCATTGTTCGTAAACGTGGTGTTGATAGATGTGAACGTCGCGCCACCACCGTTACGCAGAGCGCCACCTTTGCCGCCACCTACCGTGTTGCCCGTGACGGTACTGTTGGTGATAGTCATCGACGTGCCTTGATTTTCGATACCACCACCACGGCTGCTACTGTTCGTTCCTGCGACGCTGTTATTGGCGATCGTGCAGCGCAGAATCGTCACAACACCACCCGATTCGTTATCGATTCCTCCACCGAGACTTCCTGAGAGCGCAACATTATTGACTATGCTCATGTCGGTAAGTGACACCGTGCCGCCATTGATCTGAATACCCGCACCACTGGCGGCACTACCATTACTCACGGTCAAACCGGAGATGCTTACCGTGGCGGCACCAATAGTGAATACGCGAGCGGCATTGTTGCCACTAACCGTAATCACGCGGGCACCGGGACCGAAAATACTCACGCTCTTGTTGATAGCCAACTGGCCAGTGGTCAGCGTAATCGTGCCGGTCAAGCCTATCTGAAATGCAACGCCTCCCCCACTGCCGACATCGATAAGCGTTTGACGCAAAGAGCCTGGTCCAGAATCGTTGAGATTGGTCACAATCAGCGGAGCGACGTTGGAGAGGTTGTAACTGACCGGCGCAGCCGGGCCCGAAATACTCGCCGTCACCACATAGGTGCCCAGAGTAGCATTCGCCGTAAACACCGGAGAACTAGCCACACCAATCCCGTTGGTATTGGCGATAGCGGTCAGGCTGGCACCAGGAAAAGTTCCACTCGCCCCACTATTCGGTGCACTAAACGTAACAGGTACGCCGCTCACCGGGTTGCCATCACTGTCTGTCACAACAGCCACCAGTGGGCTCGGGAAAGCCGCATTGGCCAACGCACTTTGTGGAGTGCCACTGACGACTGCAAGCGAGTTGGTCTTGACCGCTACCGTATAGGCACGAACCACGTTACAGCTGCCATTCGAGGCGACAATCGAAAAATTGAAAACTCCATTTACGGTCAAGGTGCCGGATAGAACGCCTGCAGCCGACAACGACGTGCCCCCAGGAAGTGTGCCGCTGGAGGAGAACGTATATGTACCCGAACCGCCACTAACAGCGAATGCCTGATTGTAACTATCACCGACTTGACCATTCGGGATAGATGCCGGGGTCACGTCCGCCAAAGGACATGCACCCGCGTTAACCGTGAAGATGCCTACACCCGTCGCGCTTTGCCCATCAGGATTCTTGATCAAGATATTGCGTGGCCCCGTTGCCGCACTGTTGCCGACGGAAAGAGACAACTGTACCGACTGAGCATTGCTGTAGGTAGCGCTTAATACTGAAACATTGCTACCACTGACACTAGCCGAAATATGTTTGGGGAAACCTGTGCCGGGATCGTAAAACCCCGTGCCTGCAACAGAAGTTCCGTTGATCGTGACGTTAACCACGGAGCCTTGCACAGCGAAGGATGGGCTCGCACTGGATGGCGTGGCTGGCGCTGGTGCCAAGAGTTGCGTGACCTTCACACCCCATCCGCCCCCGTTCGAAGTGCTATCGGTATATTCCGAGACACCCCACAGGGTCATGTTGTCATCGGGGTCGATCGAAATCGCGGAATAGTCTCCCCAGCGCCGTGCTCGGGTTGTTCCCAAATCGAATGTGGGGTTGTAAGGAACCGTCGCGGCCGTGACGGTCACCGGGGTATTGGTGAAACCAGCAGGGTCAGACGACAAGCGGCCAGTCATTGCTCCGTTGGCGTAACTTGTCACACCTACCGAAGTGAAAGACAGGGCAGCATGTCCCTGTCCGCTGACCGCGATCGAACCATAGGTATAAAACAGCGGATTGGTTGCCGCGGGATCGAAAATCGTGCCGGCCTGAATCAACGTTGGCGACGTATCGAGCGAGCCGATCTGGTAAAAGCGCACGCCATCGCGGTTATCACTGGCTGTACCGGTAGAAACACCCGTGTTATCGCACGCCACGCCTTGCGAGGTGTAGATACTGCCGTTGACAATGCGTGATTGGATCGGGCGTGTGTCATTTCCGTCCAAGTTGCCGTTGAAAGTACTGCCAGGATGGTTATTGCCGAGATGATCAACCTTGATCGGAACATTATTATTGGGCACGGTAATCGGTATATCCGCAGACAGCGTCGGCGTACCGCCTGGATTGCTGACACGGCGTAAATTCAGTATGCCGGCAAAATTATTGCTGTCCGCAACAAAAAAGCCATCGGTCGCAGCTGGATCATCGTTGTCGACGCCTTGTGGTGTGACAGAATCACCCTGTGCGGGATCGGTAAATGGGGCTGGGCCCGACAATCCGCGAAATGCGCTGACCACGATCGGACCGACGCCGAGCACCGAAGATTTTTGGATAACAAATGCGACGGCACCCTGGAAACCCGCAGGGCATGCAGCATTGCCATTGTTGAATAAATTACCGCCAACGTAAATCGCATTGGCATCAATACCGATCGACGGGTAGTCCATCAAGCACCCCGGATTACCCAGAGGCGGCGCCTGATCCTGGGCAAACTGGAAAAACGTAAAACTGCTTTGCGCTGTAATCAGCGGGCCGTTGCTGACTGCCACCAAAACTCGATTGGGAGCACCCACGTCAATCATTACCACAAACCAGCGGTGCGTCAGACGATCAAAACGAATGCGCGGATCGCTCGTACCTGCGCTGCGAACGGAGGCAAAAAAATTGTCACCACTAGTGTTGATCGCCCCATCGACGACACCGGTCGTCTTGTTGAAGCTGCGTATCCTGCCGTTGACAAAAGCAATGAATTGTTGCGGCCCAATAGCGCCCATTGTGTCTGGCGGCACCGAACCTGAATCGTCCAAGGTCGCCGCCGTGAAATTAATTCCTGCAGTTTGTGGCACTTTGGGACTGACGGACTTCGCCGGCCCATGTGATTTGTCCGGGATCGGCCAGGTTGAGACGAAGGCAGAGGCTGGATTCTGCGCACGAACGCGGTCTGCGTAAGGCGAGTAGTTGATGTCGGCGTCGGCTTCCGTTTCCTGCAGCAATACCGGTGCGCCAGATTCACGCGCCATGATGGTAGCGACGGATTCTACGGTGCCTTTGCCCATGGGGGTTGGAATACCGATCAACTCACCCTTGGAATTAACCGCTTGCACAACACTCGGCGAGGATGTAGTGCTTGAACTTGCATCCATCGCCGTGACGGCGCCTGCCATCACACTGAACGTCGCAAGAGCGCCGATTAACAGATGCTTGAAACGATATATCGAGCTATTCATGAAGTACCCCAATCAAAGAATGAACGCAATCGTGCTACCGCTAGCCATGATCAAGCGCCCGGCACGCTTAGCAGACTGTTGATCGATTCCCACAAGCATGCGGTCTTGATGGACTCAGAAGGCATTTTTTACTGGGCGCAGACCTCGGCACTACTAAATCTCAAGGCTGATATAAACTCAGACTTAGAGCGCACACTACAGGGTTTGATAGGAGGATGTCCATGCGCTCTATGTGATGGGGGGCCGAGCGAAACACGGCAATTGCAATTACTTATGAAATACACGCAACGCGGCGCGTAATTTCTGCAGCCCATCAGCAATCGTTGCATCGTCAATGTTTAACGCCGGGACAAAACGCAAAACGTTCGGCCCCGCCTGCAGGACCAGCAGTCCATGTTGCTGGGCGTGATCGAGAATCTCGCCGGCGCGGCCCTTGTACGCATCAACGAGTTCAGCGCCGATCATCAGGCCACGTCCGCGTATCTCCGTGAAAAGATTCGTCTCGGCATTGATCCGTTCGAGACCTGCACGTAACGCGTGTGCCTGCCGTTCGACATTTGTCATCAGCTCGGGCGAACGCAAGCGCGCCAGTGCCACACGCGCGACTGCGGCAGCGAGCGGATTGCCGCCGAAGGTGCTGCCGTGTGCGCCGTATTGCATGACCTCCGCCGCTTTGTTGCCGACCAGCATCGCGCCAATCGGCATGCCGCAGCCGAGCGCCTTGGCCAAGGTCACGATATCTGGCGTGACCTGTTCCCACTCGTGGGCAAACAGCTTGCCGGTGCGACCCATGCCGCACTGGATTTCATCGAGCACCAGCAACGCGCCGTGCCGGTCGCAGAGTTCGCGCAGGTGCCGCAGGAAACCGGGCGTTGTCGGCTGCACGCCGCCCTCGCCCTGAATCGGTTCGACCAGAATCGCGGCGACGCCGTCATCCATGAGCGCCTCGATGGCATCAAAATCGCTGAACGCGCAATACCGAAAACCGCCGGGCAACGGTTCGTAACCTTGCTGATATTTCGGCTGCGCCGTGGCAGTGACGGCAGCGAGCGTACGACCGTGGAACGAACCTTGAAAGGTCACGATATCGCGCTTCGAAGGCGGGCGACCTTGCGCGGTCGCCCAACGCCGTATCAATTTGATCGCGGCCTCGTTCGCTTCCGTGCCGGAGTTACACAGAAAAACGCGCTCGGCAAAACCCGATGCCTCCACCAATTCTTCGGCCAGGCGCAACGGCGGTTCACTGTAATAGACGTTACTGGTATGCCAGAGTTTATGCGCTTGCGTGACCAGCGCCTCGACCAACTCCGGCGCCTGATGGCCGAGCGCATTGACCGCGATACCGGCACCAAAATCGACGTACTCGCGTCCGTCGAGATCCCACACGCGCGAGCCAAGTCCGTGATCGAGAATCATCTCGCGCGGCTGGTACACCGGCACGTAATAACGTTTGCCTTTCGCGAGAAGTTCAACGCTGGCGGATTCGGGCGTGCTGTGATCGGACATCGTGTTTCCTGAAAAATTTGGGGGCGGGATAGCAAATCGATCACGCACTATAAACCGCTCCATTCGCGCTGCAACTCGGGCAAACTATCGGCATGACTTCATCGTGGAACGACTCATGAAACTCGAAACGTTGGCCGTGCATGCGGGCGCCGAAATCGACAGCGAAACCGGCGCGTTATCGCCGCCGATCCATCTTTCCACCACATTTGAACATACGCCGGACGGCAGCTTGCCGCACGGGCTGGTGTATCAACGCGACAACAATCCGACCCAGCAGCGGCTGGAACGGGCGCTCGCGGCACTCGACGGCGGGGATCGCGCGCTGTTTTATTCGACCGGCATGGCTGCCGCGGCAGCGCTGTTGCAGTCGCTGCCAAACGGCTCGCACGTGCTGATGCAGGACGATTTGTATCATGGCGTGCGCGCGCTGGCCGAGCAATATTTTCCGCGTTGGGGAATGCGCGTGACGATGGTCGATATGACCGATCTCGCCGCAGTCAGTGCGGCCATCACATCCGACACCTGCTGCCTGTGGACCGAGACGCCATCCAATCCGTTGTTGAAAATCGTCGATATCGCGCAGGTCGCAAAAATCGCGCACGACGCCAGTGCGATCCTCGTGGTCGATGCGACGTTTGCAACGCCGATCCTGCTGCAGCCGTTGTCGCTCGGCGCGGATGTGGTCATGCATTCTTCGACCAAATACATGGGCGGCCACAGCGATGTGATGGGCGGCGCGCTGATATTTCATGGCCAGGCCGAACTCGCGCAGGCTTGTTTTAATGCGCGGTTGTTGATTGGTCACAGCGCCTCGCCGTTCGCGGTCTGGCTAACCTTACGCGGGCTGCGTTCGTTATCGGCGCGGATCGAGCGACATTGCCGCAACGCGCGCATAGTCGCGGAATTTCTCGCCGCACATCCTAACGTCGAGATCGTGCATTACCCGGGGCTGGCCAATCACCCCGGCCACGACATCGCAAAAAAACAGATGGCTGATTTCGGCGGCATGCTCAGTGTGCAGATTCGCGGCGGCCGCGATGCCACGCTGGCTGCGGCCGGCCGGCTCAAATTGTTCATCAACGCGACATCACTCGGCGGCTGCGAATCGCTGATCGAACATCGCGCCTCGGTCGAAGGCGCGCATCCGGTGTCACCGCAAAATCTGTTGCGTATTTCAGTCGGGCTGGAACATGCCGACGATTTGATCGCCGATCTCGCTCAAGCGCTGGCTTGAGCGAACAGACATTCCACTAAGTCTAGCGCGGCAATGAGTTGCCGCCGATGTCGATCAAGGTAGCAACGGACAAACCGATTCGCCAACCGTCGCCGCTTGCAGCAAATTCGCTACCGTGGCACTGCCGCTCGTCTCGATCTGAGTAATGAGCTGCGGACCGTACAAGCTCGCAAGCGTGTTGCAGAGCGCATTGCCGCTGAACGTGTGACTGGTCACAGTGAGCGGCGATTGCAGCAAAGTCGCCATATAGTCGCCACTGTTGCCGTCGGCCTGCACCGCGTAACTTGGCGCGTAATTCAGCGTGAGATTGCTGATCGTCAGCGTACATGAACCTACGTTTGTGGTGATCGGTGCAACGATAGTGTCGGCACTGCCGGAGCCGCTGAAAACGCCGCTAACGAAGTCACCGCTGAATGTTCCGGCATGTGTCGTCACGGCGCAGCCCATTGCGCCGCCCGCACATGCAGCGGTGTTGCATATCTCGTAGGTGATGCCGTTGGACGATCCGGTTTGCGGCGCGACACAACCGCTCTGCGCATCCAGCGTGGACTGCAGCAAATTCAAAAATTGTGGCTTGGTCAACGCCTGCGACCAGCACGCCTCGAAGCCATTGTGGCTGACGAGATCAGCGGCGCTCGCCGCCGACATCACCAACATTACGCTCGCGAAAATAGACGTCCATACGGCCAAACGATTTTTAGTGCGAAATCTCATTTATTACTCCCCATGTGCTTTTCGATCCCCACGCAAACATATATCACACCTTCCTCCATGATTGAGCTGGCGGCGTGATTGCTACCATTGCCCGGTATTCGGCATCGACAACCACGGCTCCTGCGGCGGCAACGAACCGTCTTTCTGCAGCAGTTCGATCGAAATCAGATCGGGCGATCGCACAAACGCCATATGCCCATCACGTGGCGGGCGATTGATGGTGACACCCAGCGTTTGCAAATGCGCGCAGGTGGCGTAAATGTCATCAACACGAAACGCGAGATGACCGAAGTTGCGCGCCGAACCGTAATCCTCGGTCGAGCCCCAGTTGTAGGTGAGTTCGATTTCGGCATCGGGAGTTTCGTCCGCACTCAAAAACACCAAGGTGTATTTTCCTTCGGTAGACTCCTTGCGCCGCACTTCGTGCAGGCCAAGGCCACCGCAGAAAAATCGCAGTGCCGCATCGAGATCGCGGACACGAATCATGGTGTGCAGATATTTCATCGTAGTGCTCCGGCAGGATGATGGATGCGGCGCGCGTATTCAGTCGTGCTGAAAGCGCTGCAGGTATTCGGTAAGCAGACGCAAGCGCGCAATCGGATCGGTCGTGATCAGCAATTGCTGGCGTTCGATATTCTCTAGCGGCAGCAATTCGGCGAGACGAAATCCGACCCAGCTCGCATTGTCGAAATTCGCGCGCGGCGCACGGTCGTAGTCGCCGCCGGCTTTTTCGGCGATGCGCTCGAGCAAGGTCGCGAGCAGGCCGTATTCGGCGGGCACCGGCAGCAGCGGTTCGCTCGGCAGGTATTCCACATCGCCGCGCAATAATCCGTCGTGTCGCACGCGCGTGCGCTCGACATGAAAACGCGCGCCACCTGCCGCGGTGATGCCGAGCAGGCCATCCGGCAAAGTATAAAAATCCACAATACGCGCAAGTGTACCCACCGCTGCGGGTTTGGCTGGCGTGCCGACTTCGCCGCCATCGAGAATCAGGCACACACCGAATCCGCTGTCGTTGCGCGAGCACTCGCGCACCATGTCGAGATAACGCGATTCGAAAATCCGCAAGGTCAGCGGCCCGCCCGGAAACAGCACGGACGCTAGCGGAAACAATGGCAGATCGGTGGTAGTCACGGTACTAGTTTATGCAACGTTGACGGCGGACGAAAGCGCTGTTTATTCGTTATCCGATTGCGCATGACGTTCGCGCCATGCCTGGAAAAAACGCCGCGGCGCATTTTCAAAACCGCCGTTCGACATGAATACGACATGGTCGCCGCTGCGCGTTTGCGCGAGCAAGGCATCGATCAGCGCATCCACGCTGGCCGCGGCCTGGCCGCGATTGTCCAGTGCGGTCGTGACTTTGCCGGCATCCCACGGCAGTTCAGCGCGTTGCAGCAGCACCACCGCATCGGCATCACGCAGGCTCGGCGCGAGTTCATCCGCATGTGCGCCGAGCCGCATCGAGTTGCTGCGCGGCTCGATACCGACCAGCACGCGCGCGCCGCCGACCTTCGCACGCAAACCCGCCAGCGTGGTCGCGATCGCGGTGGGGTGATGCGCAAAATCGTCGTATACAGACACGCCGTTGTGCGCGCCGATCAGCTCCATGCGCCGCTGCACATTCTCGAAAGACGCCAGCGCATTTAAGGCAATCGCGGCATCGGCACCGGCGGCGTGCGCGGCGGCGATCGCGGCGAGTGCGTTCATCACATTGTGTCGACCGAGTAATGACCAACGTGCGATACCGATGATTTTCCCGGCATGGCTGACTTCGAATACCGAACCATCTTTGTCGATCAAGCGCGCGCGCCAATCACCGCTGTCGATGCCGAAGGTTTCCACCGGCGTCCAGCATCCCATCGCGAGCACCTCGCGCAGAAATTTATCTTCGGCGTTGACGATCAGGCGACCGTTGCCGGGCACGATGCGCACGAGATGATGGAACTGGCGCTGGATCGCGGCAACGTCGGGGAAAATATCGGCGTGGTCGTATTCGAGATTATTCAGGACCGCGATGTGCGGGCGGTAGTGCACGAACTTCGATCGTTTATCGAAAAACGCGGTGTCGTATTCGTCGGCTTCGATCACAAACGGCGCGCCGGCACCGAGTCGCGCCGACACGCCAAAATTCGACGGCACGCCGCCGACCAGAAATCCGGGCTGCAGGTTTTGCTGATCGAGAATCCACGCCAGCAGACTGGTGGTTGTGGTCTTGCCGTGCGTGCCAGCGACCGCCAGCACCTGGCGTGTGGCGAGCACGTTTTCGCCGAGCCATTGTGGGCCGGAAATATAATTCAGGCGCGAATCCAGCATGTGTTCGATCGCGGCATTGCCGCGCGACAAGGCGTTGCCGACGATCACCAGATCAGGTGTAGGTTGCAGATTTTCGGCGCTGTAGCCGGGCTTGAGGTCGATGCCGAGTTGCTCGAGCTGGGTGCTCATCGGCGGATAGATATTCTGATCCGAGCCGCTCACGCTTATGCCGCGTTCGCGCGCTAGTGCGGCGATACCGCCCATGAAGGTGCCGCAGATGCCGAGAACATGCACGCTCATGATTGCTTTCCGAACACGCACATTTAAAGAACTCCTTCGATGACCACGCCAAGTATCGCCAGCAAGTAAGCAGCGAAGGCGGGAGCGTTCAGCGCCTGACGCAGGATGTTCGCATCCACCCGCACTTTCCAGATGACGATGGCGAGCGTCAGCCACATCGCCAGCATTTGCAGCGGCGTGACATCTTGCGGTGGTGTGTTGGGTGTAAATCCGCTCATGGCAAGTTGCAGCGGAAACACCATTAGCGTGAAAACCACACTACAAGCCATCAGCGCAGAGGCGGTCTGCACGAAACGGCTGCGCAGTTCGCGCAGACTGAGGATGATATTCAGCGCAATCAGTTTGAAACTCGTGATGAGCAGGAAACGGCTCAGCGAATTTTCGGTGTAACCCAAGGCGTTGGCGACAAGCAGATCAATAGCTAACTCTGCGCCGATGAAAATCAGCAGCAGGCGCAGCGAATACGGCATGTCTTGCGGACCGCGGCGGCGCAGGCAGAGGTCGCGGATAAGTAAAAGCAGATCACTCATGGCGCAAGTTCAGATTTTCGGTTGGTGGCGCAATGTCATCCGTCACATTCCAGATGAATTGATGTGGCTGACATGCCACGAGCTGCGAACTAGGTCATGGTGAGAAAGAGACTGAGCATTAGCGTCAATCTAGAAAAATTATCGCATTTTTTAGGACGCTGAGCGCTTTCGATTATTTGGATACAAGATGAAGGCATTAAGAAGCGCAGGAAAAACTAGAAATACCACCATGCAAGCAATACGCAGGAGATACGACGTTGATGAGCCAGACGAGGCAACAGCAATTCCAATCCCAAATCCAAATACCAATATAAATGCGCTATTGATAAGCCATGCGAGAGAGCCTAGCCAAGACTGAGTTACGCGCCCAGATACGTAAGCCAATGCTAGTCCAAATGCAGCTACAGGAAAAAGAATTGACATCGCGCTTACTTGTACGGAGTGAGCAACAAGTTGAGGAATAATGATTACACCAGTGGCAACCAGTGCTGCCAAATTCCAGATTAAGGCATATTTTCGCATGAAGCCAATTTCCAATATTTTAATGAGAGCGCTAACGCAAACAGCATTTAGGGTCGTTATTCATTACCGCTATTTACGCGAGTATAGCCAGCCAACTCCTGAGCACTGTAAGCAGTGTTGAGCCGATTCGAAACCCGTAGCAGCACAACTTGGACATTCTTCCCAATCACCTTCGTTCAAGGCGCTGCCGAATACCCCTTTGCAACGCTTGCCAGATACCCTACTACCACAAGCCTGATTGATTGCAGAAGCTGAATTTGTAATGCGTCCGCAGCAAGTACAAATAGCAATAGGAGGTGTGCGTTTCTGCGACATCATGAAGATGCCAACTAAGCAATCGCAGCGCGCGGCGACCGCAACACACCGAGAATGCGCTCGAACACGACATCGAGTTCACCGACACCATCGATCACCACGAGATGACCGAGATCGGCGAAATGTTCGGCCACCGGTGCGGTTTGCTCGGCGTAGACACGCAGGCGCTCGCGCACGGTTTCGGGCTTGTCGTCGGCACGGCCCTCGGCCTTGTAACGGATTTCGCAGCGACCGACGATGACTTCGTTTGGCACATCGAGCTTGACCGCGACATCGAGCGGCTGGCCAATCCGCGCGAGCAGATCTTCCAGCGCCTGGCACTGCGCGAGGTTGCGCGGATAACCGTCGAGAATGAAGCCGTTGCCGACATCCGGCTGCGCCAGACGTTCTTCGAGCATGCACAGCACCAGATCGTTGGAAACCAGCTGTCCGGCGTCCATCACGGCCTTGGCCTTGAGGCCCAACGGGGTGCCGGCTTTGACGGCGGCGCGCAACAGATCACCGGTGGAGATATGGGCCAGGCCGAGTTCGGCCTTGAGCTTTACCGCCTGGGTACCCTTGCCCGAGCCGGGCGCGCCAAGTAGGACGATACGCATGCATTCCTTCTTTGTATTTCATGGTGCGAACGCTGCCGCGACAGGATGGAATCTGGCACGATAGCGCAGGCAAAAGTCCGCTTTTATTTCAATCGCGTTGCTAACCTAGCGGCTGCGACACGGATAGTCAAACCAACCACCGATTATACGATGAGGATAAGGCTGATGAGCAAAGGCAACCTGTTGTACGCGCAATCCGGCGGCGTCACGGCGGTGATCAATACCACCGCCTGCGCAGTGATCGAGACCGCGCGCAAGCACAAAGCGCAGATCGGGCGCGTCTATGCGGCACGCAACGGCATCCTCGGCGTGCTGCGCGAGGAGCTGATCGATACCGGCCTGGAAGATAAAAAAGCTATCGCCGCGCTGCGCCACACGCCGGGCGGCGCGTTTGGCTCGTGCCGCTACAAGCTCAAGTCGATCGAGGAAAGCCGCGCGCAATACGAACGCCTGATCGCGGTGTTCAAGGCGCACAACATTCGTTATTTCCTCTACAACGGCGGCAACGATTCGGCCGATACCGCGCTGAAGATTTCGCAAATCGGCGCGGCGATGAATTATCCGATCGCCTGCATCGGCGTGCCGAAAACTGTCGATAACGATCTCCCGGTCACCGATTGCTCACCGGGCTTCGGCTCGGTCGCCAAGTACACGGCGATCTCGATGCGCGAGGCGGCGCTCGACGTGGCCTCGATGTGTTCGTCCTCCACCAAGGTGTTTGTGATGGAAGTGATGGGCCGGCATGCCGGCTGGATCGCCGCCGCCGCGGGCCTGGCTGCGCGCAAGCCCGGTGACGCGCCGCACATCATCCTGTTTCCCGAAGTGCCGTTCGATGAAGAAGCGTTTTTGCGCAAGGTCAAGGAAACGGTCGAGCGTTATGGCTATTGTTGTGTCGCGGTGTCCGAAGGCGTGAAGCAGCGCAACGGGCAGTTTCTGTCGGAAGTCGGCACAGTGGATGCGTTCGGCCACAGCCAGCTCGGTGGCGTCGGGCCGCTGATCGCGCAGCTGGTACACGCCAAACTCGGCTACAAATTTCATTGGGCGGTAGCCGATTATCTGCAACGTTCGGCGCGCCATATCGCCAGCAAGGTCGATGCCGAACACGCCTATGCGGTTGGCAAGGCGGCGGTCGAATTTGCGCTGGCGGGACAGAACGCGGTGATGCCCGTGATCACGCGGGTGGCGGATGAACCGTATCGCTGGATCGTCGAATCCGCACCACTCGACAAGATCGCGAACCGCGAGAAAAAACTGCCGCGACGATTCCTCACCAAGGACGGTTTCGGCATCACGCCGAGCGCGCGGGCGTATCTCGAACCGCTGATCCGCGGCGAGGATTATCCGCCGTACGACAAAGCCACCGGCCTGCCGAAATACGCCGAACTCGACAACAAGTTGATCCGCAAAAAGCTGCCGGCATATATCGTCGACAAGAAATAAACCGCCGCCGGTTTCAGCCGTCGTTGCGTCGCGAATCATCCGGCGCAACGTTTTTTTAGGCGGACGCTAGCCGCTGCAACGGCGCGCTCGCTATACTCGACGGGCTTTTGCCTATCTTGAAGCTAGCGCGGGCGCTGCCCGACGCTGCCTGACAACTGAAAATCCTTGGGAGAGAGATCAATGTTGCAACAATACGGTATGTGGATCGCGCTGGCCTGCGCGGTTCTGGCGTTGTTATACGGCGGCTGGTCGGTACGCTGGATCCTGGCGAAATCGCCGGGCAATGCACGCATGCAGGAAATCGCCGCAGCAATTCAGGAAGGCGCTAACGCGTACCTGAATCGCCAATATTCGACGATCAGCGTGGTCGGCGTGATCCTGTTTATTGCGATCGGTTTTGCGCTGGACTGGCCGAGCGCGATCGGTTTTGCGATCGGCGCGATCCTGTCGGGCCTGACCGGCTACATCGGCATGTACATTTCGGTGCGCGCCAACGTGCGCACCGCGCAAGCCGCCAGCGAAGGCATCAACGCCGCGCTCGCCGTGGCATTCCGTGGTGGCTCGATCACCGGCATGCTCGTGGTCGGCCTCGGCCTGCTCGGCGTGGCCGGTTATTACATGGTGCTGCAACACTTTGGCCAGACTCAGGAACAAGCGCTGCATTCGTTGATCGGCCTGGCCTTCGGTTCATCGCTGATCTCGATCTTCGCGCGTCTCGGCGGTGGCATCTTCACCAAGGGTGCCGACGTCGGTGCCGATCTGGTCGGCAAGGTTGAAGCCGGTATTCCCGAGGATGACCCGCGCAATCCCGCGGTGATCGCCGACAATGTCGGTGACAACGTCGGCGATTGCGCCGGCATGGCGGCCGACTTATTTGAAACGTATGCGGTGACTTTGATCGCGACGATGTTGCTCGGCGGCGTGATGGCGGTGGAAGCGGGTGTCAACGCGATCCTGTATCCGCTCGTGCTCGGCGGCGCGTCGATCGTGGCATCGATCATCGGCACGTTTTTCGTCAAGGCCAAGCCCGGCGGCAAGATCATGAACGCGCTTTACGCCGGCGTGATCGTGTCGGCGGTGATCGCGGCAATCGCGTTTTATCCGATCACCACGCAGCTCATGGCCAACACCAAATACGGCGCACTGAATATTTATTTCTGCACGCTGATTGGCCTGGTCTTGACCGGCGCGATGGTGGTGATCACCGAGTATTACACCGCAACCGAATACGGCCCGGTGCAGCACGTCGCCAAGGCGTCCACAACCGGTCACGCGACCAACATCATCGCTGGTATCGGTATCTCGATGAAGTCCACCGCATTGCCGGTGCTCGCAGTTTGTGCGTCGATCTGGGGTGCGAATTATTTCGCCGGCCTGTACGGCATCGCGATCGCCGCCACGGCGATGTTGTCGATGACCGGCATGATCGTCGCGCTCGATGCGTACGGCCCGATCACCGACAACGCCGGTGGCATTGCCGAGATGGCCGGCTTGCCGGAGTCGATCCGCGCGATCACCGATCCGCTCGATGCGGTCGGCAACACCACCAAGGCAGTGACCAAGG
Organism: Pseudolysobacter antarcticus; assembly: GCF_004168365.1. Lineage (GTDB taxonomy): Bacteria > Pseudomonadota > Gammaproteobacteria > Xanthomonadales > Rhodanobacteraceae > Pseudolysobacter > Pseudolysobacter antarcticus. The sequence continues at coordinate 442,624 of NZ_CP035704.1, read as the reverse complement.
GTTACGCGATCGGCTCCGCCGGCCTCGCCGCACTCGTGCTGTTTGCGGACTACACGCACAAGCTAAGTGCGCAGCATCCGGGACAGATTTTCACCTTCGATCTGTCGGATCACATGGTCATCATCGGCCTGTTTATCGGCGGCCTGATTCCGTATCTGTTTGCCTCAATGGCGATGGAAGCGGTGGGTCGCGCGGCAAGCTCCGTGGTTGAAGAAGTACGTCGCCAGTTCCGCGAAATTCCGGGCATTATGGCCGGCACCGCCAAGCCGGATTATTCGCGCGCGGTCGACATGCTGACCAAGTCGGCAATCAAGGAAATGTTGATTCCGTCCTTGTTGCCGGTGTTCGTGCCGATCGTCATCGGTTTCCTGCTCGGGCCAAAGGCACTCGGTGGTTTGCTGGTCGGCACCATCGTCACCGGCCTGTTTGTCGCGATCTCGATGACCACCGGCGGCGGTGCATGGGATAACGCCAAGAAGTACATCGAAGACGGCCATCACGGCGGCAAGGGTTCGGATGCGCACAAGGCCGCCGTCACCGGTGATACCGTGGGCGATCCGTACAAGGACACCGCCGGCCCGGCAATCAATCCGCTGATCAAGATCATCAACATCGTCGCGTTGTTGCTGATTCCGCTGCTGTAAAACTCATGCCTCAGCGCTATTGCGCGAAGTGTGTTGAACGTTTTGTCGAAGCCCCGCCTCGTGCGGGGCTTCTTCGTTATCGCGACAGGAAATCGCTATGATGATGCAACGATCTCACGCTTTATTTGCCACTGGAAAACCCATGAAGAATTTATGGCGATTGCTTGTTGCCACACTGGCCGGCGCGCTGCTTGTCAGTTCGCTGCAGGCCGCTGAATCAGCGCATCCGACCTCGGTCGATGCCGCGCTGGAGAAAGCGAAACAGGCGCACGCGCCGGTGTTGATCGATTTTTCCGCGCCGTGGTGTTACTCGTGTTATTACATGGCAACCCACGTTTTGAACGGCCCGGAATGGTTGGCGGTCGAGGCAAAAACCGTGGTTGCCGAAATCGATGCCGATTCGCCGGACGGCGCGGCGTGGATGAAAAAACTCGAAGTGAAAGCACTGCCGATGTATGTCGTGCTCGACGAAAAAGGCAACGAGCTCGGTCGTATTGTTGCCGAACAGCCGCGCGAGAAATTCTATCCGCAGCTCAACAAGATTCTGGCAGCTGGCAACACGCTTGATCAGCTGAAACAGAAAGCACTGGGCGGATCGACCGACGCGACCGCGACCGTGCTCGGCTCGTATCAGGCCCGCGGACAAGGCAAGGAAGGGCTCGACTGGTTCGCCAGTCTGCCGGAAAAATCACGCGCAGTGGCGAACAAGAATACCGTTGTTACGCTATGGCTCGATCGCCTGAAGTTGCTGAACGCGCTGACCGCAAAAGATCAACCTACCGCGATGGCGAGCGCGCAACGTGTGCTGGCGGGCGACATCGGTTGCGATCGTCCATACGTGATCGATTCGCTGCTCGAAGCGAGCGAAAAACTTCCCGCGGCAGAACGCAGCAAACTGCTACATCCGCAGAAAGTAGCGATGGATCGTTTCCTCGACCAGCAAGTTTTCATCAATACCCCAACGTGCGCCGATCAGCGCAGCGCGGTGATTTCCACGGCCGATGTCGACGCGGCACTTGGCGACACGACTGCCGAATCCGCGGTGCTTGATCGTGCGATAGACGCCACGCGGCAACGCCTTGGCAATGATTTCAGCCACGATCGCAATCTCGCCGACAACTTGCGCGTGTATCTGGTGCGCGCCAAACGCAATGACGAACTCGACGCGCTGTATCCGAAACTGATCGCGGCGTATCCCGATGATTACGTGTATCCGTATCGCTACGGTCGCAGCCTGTTCGAGCGCGGCAATGCCGCCGCCGCGTTGCCCTTGCTCGAACAAGCCGCCGACAAAGCCTATGGACAGAATCGCCTCACGGTTGCGACGTTTCGCGTGAAGGCGCTGAAAGCCTTGAAGCGCCAGGCCGATGCTGAAAAAGTCGTGAGCGAAGTACTCGAACAAAACGGCCAGTGGTTTCCCGAACAGGTTGCCGCGCTGAAAACTGCGTTGAAATCCTGAGACATAGCCGCACGAACATCTATCAGATCGAATCAACTAACGAATCGCGCTCAGCCGGTCGCAACGAGACTATCGGTGCCTGGCATCGGATCGACTGACACGGGAGATTGCGGCCACGTCCATAACAGCCAGCCCCAGAACGGCAGCGCAAAAGCCGTGACGATATAGATACCTGTGCTGGGAAATTCAAAGCACAGATCCATCCAGCCGTGCAGGGTGACGGCGATCAACACGGCCCGACTGCGATCCGTGCTCTCGCCGATCACCACGCACAAGGCGATCGTTGTAGGCACATACCAGGCCAGACGTGTAAAAAACCCGGCCTGACTCATATCCGCGAAGTTGTTGCTAAAATGCCAGACGATCCACAGCACGGCTATCAGCAGATAACGCGGCGTGCGTGCGAGCGGGCGCAGCGCATCCTGCAGAAAGCCGCGCCAGCCGAGCTCTTCGCCGAGGATATTGAATAGACTCAGCACGGCGAGCAAACCGACAAATACGTGGCTCACTTGCCCATCCTCACCGACCGGTACGCCGATGACAGCAAGCCCGAGCATCGGCAGGAAATAGAACGCAAGGCTGCGCCACAAAGCCCCGCCGACAAACGTGATCGTGCGCCGATGCGTACGGCGAAACAGGACGAAACAGGCCAGCGCGGCAAGGCCCGGTCCCCACATGATCAGCGACATCTTGAGCGGATAGGGAAAACATAGCGCCGTCCAGCTTTCGCTATGCATGTCGCGCCACCAGAAGAATGGCCACGACCAAGCGCAGGCCAGCAAATAATAGACAACCGCCGCATGCCAATTTGGCTTTGTCGCATGAACAAATGAACCGGACTTCAAGCAATGCTCCTGCTGGCGAACTGCTTGCAGAATGTGGGCAACCGCCCTGCAGCGCGAATGCCGTTGGTAATTACAAAAACAATGCTGAATAGGAGTTCGATGATTCTAGATTTTCTATTTTTGTCGCGCTGCAGCACGCGATGCATTATCCTTTTCGCCCTTTCAGGCCTGCCACGCGGGCCGCATCCACACGGAGCAAGTCATGGGTCTCGATCTGGTCAATGCCGGCAAAGACGTGCCGAACGAAATCAACGTCATCATCGAAATTCCAATGAATTCGGAACCAGTGAAGTACGAAGTGGACAAGGCCACCGGCGCGATTTTCGTCGACCGCGTGCTGACCACGGCGATGCGTTATCCGTGCAACTACGGTTACATTCCGAACACGCTTTCGGGCGATGGCGATCCGGCCGATGTGCTCGTGATCATGCCGGTGCCACTGATTGCAGGCTCGGTGATTCGCTGCCGTCCGCTCGGCATGCTCAACATGACCGACGAGGCCGGCGAAGATGCCAAGCTCGTGGTCGTGCCAATCAGCAAGGTGTTCGGCGGCTACAGCAAGTTCAACAATGTGACCGATGTACCCGAGCACACGCTTGAACGCATCGCGCATTTTTTCGAGCACTACAAGGATCTCGAAAAAGGCAAATGGGTCAAGGTGCAAGGCTGGCTCGGCGCCGAAGAAGCCAAGCGCGAAATCGTCGAGTCAGTGGAACGTTACGAGAACGCGCCGGAAAAACCGCGCTTCTAATATCCTGCTGAAACGCTGATCTCGGCGTCGCACTCACGCGGGATTCCGACATCAGCGAATGACTTGATTCGCTCGGCGATCACACAGTTATTGCGTATCGTCATCATCCTTGTCATCCATTGGATTGGCTGGCGCTTTTTCAGCGACGTGCGCGGCGAGCATGTCGGATGCGCGCCAGATCCAGATGTGGCCGAAGCGATAATCCTGAACATAGAACGGTGCCACCGGTATCGGGTATTTGCCGTTGAAGGTCATCAGCAAACCATCGGGATGCGCAATGCACCACTCGTGTACTTGCGCAAATGTGATGCTCGGCAGGGGCGTGGTCAGGCGCCCGGCAAACTCGAACAAACCGTGATGCCAGCCGATATTTGCGATCGGCTGGCCACGATCCTGCGCGGCGCGTATCTGCGCGGCAGCATCGGTCACGTCGAGCTCTTTGCGTAGCGCCTGGCTCTGCGCCAGCATCAACGCCAGCACCGCCGCTGACGCGCAAATCGCCAAGGTCCGCGGCTCGCGATCAGCACTTCGGCGCAGCAACAAAAATCCGCCTATCAGAAGGATGCAAACGCCCCACAACGGCCATAGTCCGGCCACCGCATCGACTTCCGAACTGTTGATGCCGAGACGATTGAACAAGGACAGCGCGGATGCAAACTGAGCCGGATTCGCCGCGGTCAACGCCAAAGTCAGCAGCGCGATGCCGAGGATCAGCAGCAGCGCGCCGAATAATCTTCCGCGCACTCTAGCTGCGGGCGACTCGAAAACCAACGCGAGAATCAGCGCGACGCCCGGCATGATCGGCAACAAATAATGCGGTTGTTTGCCGCTGACGAAGCAGAACGCGATAAACGTCGGCACACTCCACAGCAACGCAAAACGGCCTGCTTGCGACGCGCTGATCGCCGCGCGCCATGCAGCGAACGGCGCACGTAAAACCAGCGGCCACGGCAACAACATCAGCGGAAATACCATTGCGTACCACCACAGCGGACGCTGGTGCGCAAAACTATTCGCGACGCGCCCCACGGTTTGATGCAACAGAATTGCCTGCGCGTTCTGCACGCCGATATTCAGCGTCGCCGGAATCACCCACGCCAACGTGATCAGCAATCCGCCGAGCAATCCGAGCAGACCGACTGCGTACCAGCGCAGCAGGTTGGCACGCGCCGCGATACTCCAGAATGGCGCCAGCGCAAACGCAAATGCGACATCGAGAATCGCCACCGGGCCTTTGGCGAGTATGCCCAGACCGATGCCAAGCGCGATCAGCGCAACACCGCGGCGATGCCGCGCATGGTCCAGATCGAGCACGCCATGCAACGCGATCAGCACACACGTCGCGAGCAATACATCGAACATGATCGCGCTGGAGAACGTCGCGAAATAGACCATGCCGAGCAGAATCCACACCGCGCGCACGGCCAAGGTTGGCGAACCGCTCAGGCGCAGCACGAGACGATTCAGCAAAAACAAACTGGCCAGCGAACCGAGCAAAGTTATTACGCGCGCCGACCAGACATGGATACCGAAAACGCTCCAGCTCAGGTTGATCAGCCAGAACAACAGCGGCGGCTTTTCCGAATAGATCGCACCGTTCAAATGCGGCACGAGATAATTACCGCTGCTGTGCATCTCCCACGCCACCGCGAGATAGCGCGTTTCATCGATCGGCAGGGCTGGCAGCATGAACACGATCGGCAGCAACAATACCAGCCAGATCAGGCGCCAATCGGCGAGGCCGGCGAGGATTTTCGCGGCAGTCGGATTACTTATTATCATCGGAATTTATGCGTTGCATGCGGACGACGGCGCGCTGTTTCAGCCGCGATCCAGCAAGGATTTCAGGTCGATCACGGCCGCATTTGCACGCGATACATAATTCGCCATCACCAGCGAATGGTTGGCGAAAAATCCGAACGGACGGCCATTCAGGATGATCGGGCTCGACAATGATTTCTGTGATTCTTCTAGCTCGCGAATCACCTGCTTCAAGCTCACCATTGCGTGTTTGCTGACGAGGATCGGCGCGAAATCGACTTGAATCGCCTTGAGCTGTTCGAGCAAGGCCCAGGTATAACCACGCGATTCGTAGAAGATATCGTCGATCTGCGACCACGGCGTTTGCACCACCTGCGGCGCTTGCGTCGTGTTGGTGTTCAACGCGGCATTGCTCGAGCTCGCCGCCGGATCGACCGGCGCATCGCCTTCGAGTCGCAACTGACCGACGCTGGCTGACAAACGCTGCGACAAACTGCCGAGGCGATTCGATACCTGATCAAGATAATCCGCCAGGCTGTCAGCACGCGCATAAAACTGCGCACTGTTCGGATCGCCAGTGCCGAGGCGTTTCAAATAGCCGTCCAGATGGCCAATCGCCTTGCGGTACTGGCTTTCGGAACTCGGCAACAGCCAGCGATCGTTCGGACTTGAAAACAGCGGCTCGGCTTCTTTCAGATCGACATCTTCTTCGGATTGCGATTGCGAGCGCGCAAACTTGTTGCGCATCTCGCGCGACAGATCACGCGTTGCCGTGATCACGCCGAACTCCCAGTTCGGCACATTGTCCATGAACAGACCGGGCGGAAATTTGTCGTTCGACAGATAACCGCCGCGTTTGTCGAGCAAGGTTTCCGCCGAGCGCATCAAGGTGCTCGCGAGCACCGCGCCGGTAACCACATGCTGGTTTTTTTCCGCCACGCGCTGTTCGGCGACCTTGACCACATCGAATTGCGGCGGCTCGTAATCCCACCACCACATCAGCGCGAGGATCAGCAGCACATACGCGCCGATCAAGCCAAGCACGCCGCGCAAGATCCAGTTTGCGCGACGCGGCGGTGATGATGGTGAAGCGGGACGGGTATCAGCAGCATTCATGGCATGCGCTCCGGGAAGCATCACAAAGATCGCCATGATACCGCGTCGCGTCGTCGCACCGGTATGCGACGACGGCCACGGTGCGGGTGTCATTCAGGCTGGTAAATCTCCGCGCCTTGCGCACGAAACTCGCGTGACTTTTCCTGCATGCCTTTTGCAAGCGCCTCGGCATCATCGGCGACGCCGTGCTCCTTGGCGTAATCGCGCACGTCCTGGGTGATTTTCATCGAGCAGAAATGCGGCCCGCACATCGAACAGAAATGCGCGTGTTTGGCGGCATCTTTCGGCAAGGTTTCGTCGTGAAATTCCTGCGCTTTTTCGGGATCGAGGCCAAGGTTGAACTGATCCTGCCAGCGGAATTCGAAGCGCGCTTTGGACAACGCGTTGTCGCGCGCCTGCGCACCGGGATGGCCCTTGGCGAGGTCGGCGGCATGCGCCGCGATCTTGTAGGTGATGATGCCGTCGCGCACATCCTGCTTGTTCGGCAGGCCGAGGTGTTCCTTCGGCGTGACGTAGCACAACATCGCGGTGCCGAACCAGCCGATCATCGCCGCGCCGATCGCGCTGGTGATGTGATCGTAGCCGGGCGCGATGTCGGTGGTGAGCGGCCCGAGCGTGTAGAACGGCGCCTCGCCGCACTCAGCGAGCTGCTTGTCCATATTCTCCTTGATCATGTGCATCGGCACATGGCCGGGGCCTTCGATCATCACTTGCACATCGTGTTTCCACGCGACCTGGGTGAGCTCGCCGAGGGTTTCGAGTTCGGCGAATTGCGCGGCATCGTTGGCGTCCGCGATCGAGCCAGGGCGCAAGCCATCGCCCAGCGAGAACGCCACGTCGTAGGCTTTCATGATGTCGCAGATGTCTTCGAAATGCGTGTACAAAAACGATTCGCGATGATGCGCGAGACACCATTTCGCCATGATCGAACCGCCGCGCGACACGATGCCAGTCACGCGTTTTGCGGTCAGCGGGATATACGGCAAACGCACGCCGGCGTGGATGGTGAAATAGTCCACGCCCTGCTCGGCCTGCTCGATCAAGGTATCGCGGAAAATTTCCCACGTGAGTTCTTCGGCGCGACCATCGACTTTTTCCAGCGCCTGATAAATCGGCACCGTGCCGATTGGCACCGGGCTGTTGCGGATGATCCACTCGCGCGTTTCGTGGATGTTCTTGCCGGTCGACAAATCCATCACCGTGTCCGCGCCCCAGCGGATCGCCCAGACCATTTTTTCGACTTCTTCGGCGATCGAGCTCGACACCGCAGAGTTGCCGATATTGGCGTTGATCTTGACTAGGAAATTGCGGCCGATGATCATCGGTTCGCTTTCCGGGTGATTGATGTTGTTCGGGATGATCGCGCGACCGCGCGCGATTTCGCTGCGTACGAATTCCGGCGTGATGATTTTCGGAATGGCCGCGCCGAAATTCTCGCCGGCGTGTTGTTTCAGCAAGGTCGGATCTGTGATCGATTCCATGCGCTGGTTTTCACGGATCGCGATGTATTCCATTTCCGGCGTGATGATGCCGCGACGCGCGTAATGCATCTGGCTGACATTCGCACCGGATTTCGCGCGCAACGGCGTACGCGTATGCGGAAAACGCACCGCCGCAAGTTTCGGATCGATAGCGCGACGGCGACCGTAATCGGACGACAGATCAGGCAATATTTCGACATCGCCGCGCTCGCTGATCCAGCGTGAACGCAAAGCCGGCAATCCGGCAACAAGATCAACGTGATGCGCCGCATCGGTATACGGACCGGAAGTATCGTAGACGGTGAACGGCGGATTTTTTTCCGCGCCGAACAATAGCGGCGTATCGGCGAGGATCACTTCGCGCATCGGCACGCGCAGATCATCGCGACTGCCGCTCACGTGGATTTTTTGCGAACCGGGAATCGGTCGTATCACCGACGCGGACAGGGCTTCGGTTTCCAGGATCAGGGCGGAGGGCTGGGCGTTCATCGGCATCGTCTCGTCGGGAAAGGAACGAAGCAACGGGCACGCCAGAGGCTGGAAACAGCTATCGGACGAAGCTCCCTACGCCGGGTTAAACCGGATCAGGTTCCAAGGGACTATCTCAGCCTGTGGGAGGCACCCCTGCTTCAAGTGCGACATTCAAACACGAACCGGCGCCCTTGGCGAGCGCGACGGTTTCGCTTAGCGTGCTGCGATCACGATACGGCACGCGGTGCGTAGGCACGCAGGAACATGTCGACCACGCTCTCGATATGACGTTCGGTTTCGGCTGCGGTGATCGGTTCACCACAGCCGATCAGGCGGCGCATGTGGTATTCGCCCTTGATCAAACAGAAAAACTGACCTGCCGCGCGATGCGGATCCGGCACGTCAAGCTGACCGGTTTCGGTCGCGGACGCGAGCAGGTGTTCGAGCGTTTCGTTGGAGCGTTTCGGGCCGGCTTCCCAGAACAGCTGCGGCAAGCGCGAGCTGCCCTTGCATGCATCGGCCATAAGCATGCGCATCAAGCCAATCGATTCTTCGCTGATGATCAGGCCGAAGAATCCGCGCGCGATCACCAGCAAGGTCTTGCGAACAGGACCACGCACTGAAGGCTCGAAAAATTCAGGCGGGAGTTGCTCTTCGCACTTCTGCCGGATCGCCTCGACGAACAGGGTTTCCTTGTCGCGGAAATGGCTATAGACGGTGAGTTTTGAAACTCCCGCTGCGGCGGCGATGGCATCCATGCTGGTGCCTTCGAAACCCAGGCGCGGAAACATCTGCTTGGCCGCATCGAGGATGGCCGCGCGCTTTTCGAGATCTTTCGGTCGACCCGGGCCGGGTGGTTTGCAGGCGAACAGATTCATAAAGTTAAATTACTGGACTAGACGGTTTAGTTTATATAGTATACCAGACAGTTTAGTTTCATGCCCGGTTCGATTTGCAAGCCTTTCAGAGATAGGGATTCTAGCAATGCGTATCAATGCAACGTACTCCTCACGTGTTGCCGCCCTGTTCATTTTCGGCGCAGCAATCGCCGCGACTACAGGTTGCAGTAGTCATGCCGAAATCGCCGAACCACCGCGCAGCGCGATCGTCGCGCAAGCAACACCAGCCACGGCCGCAGTGGCCGAAGTGTATTCCGGCGATGTGCATGCACGTTTCGAAAGCCAGCTCGGTTTTCGCATCAGCGGCAAGATCAAGGCACGACTGGTGGATGTCGGCGCGCAAGTCGTCGCCGGTCAGGTGCTGGCGGAACTCGATCCGCAGGACGTGCAATTGCAGGTCGCGAGCGCACGCGCCACGCTGGCGTCAGCCGAAGCGGATGCGGCGCTGGCCAAATCCGAGCGCGATCGTTATCACGCGCTGCTCGAAAAACATTTCGTCAGCCAAACCGATTTCGACGCCAAGGACAATGTGCTCAAGGCTGCCACCGCGCGCGTGACCGAAGTGCGCTCGGCGTTGTCGATCAATCAGAACCAGGCCGGGTACGCGAGCCTGCGCGCCGATCATGCCGGCGCGATCACGACGATCAACGCCGAGGTCGGCCAGGTGGTTGCGGCGGGCCAGACCATCGCCACGCTCGCCCATGATGGCGAGATCGAGGCTGAGATCAGCGTGCCGGAAAATCGTATCGGCAAATACAAGACCGGCACGCCGGCCACGGTGGAATTGTGGGCCGATGCGGGCAAGCGGATTCCGGGCCATTTGCGCGAAATCGCGCCCGAAGCCGATCCGGTCACACGCACCTATCGCGTGCGTGTCGGCATCGACCAGAACGGTGCGCCGCTGCGTTTCGGCCAGACCGTGCGCGTCTATTTTGTCGATGTGGCCGGCGCCGGCTTGCAGGCATTGCCGCTGAGCGCGCTGCACGAACGCGATGGTAAACCGGCGTTGTGGGTATTCGATCCCAAGACCAAGCAGGTGCACCTCGTTGCGGTCGAAGTAAATGCGTATCGCGAAGACAGCGTGATCATCACCAGCGGCATCGCCGCGCAGCAGTGGATCGTCACGGCCGGCGTGCACACCTTGCACGAAGGCCAGAACGTGCGCCCGGTCGATCGCAACAACAAGGCGGTCACGCTGTGAGCGATTCCACGACGGCAAATTCAAACCCGCCCGAGCCGGAACATTCGCGCTTCAACCTGTCCGAATGGGCGCTGCGCAATCAGGCGCTAGTGCGTTATTTCATCGTCATTCTGGCGATTGCGGGAATCTGGGCCTACAGCGGATTGGGGCAATCGGAAGATCCACCGTTCACCTTCAAGGTGATGGTGATCCAGACCGTCTGGCCCGGCGCTACCGCGGCTGAAGTGACCGAACAAGTCACCGAACGCATCGAGAAAAAACTGCAGGAACTGCCCGAACTGGATTACTTGCGCAGCTATTCGCGGCCCGGCGAATCGCAGGTGTTTTTCGTGATCAAGGATTCGGTGCCCGGCGCACGCGTGCAGGACATCTGGTATCAGGTGCGCAAGAAGATCGGCGACATTCGCTACACCTTGCCGAGCACAGTGATCGGGCCGAATTTCAATGATGAGTTCGGCGACACGTTCGGCAACATTTACGCGCTGACCAGCGACGGTTTCAGTTACGCGCAGATGCGCGACTATGCCGAGCGCATCAAGCTCGAACTGCTGCGTGTGCCAAACGTCGCCAAGGTGGATCTGATCGGGCTGCAGGACGAAAAAATATTTATCGAAGTTTCCAACGCCAAACTCGCCACGCTCGGCGTGAGTTTCGCCCAGGTGCAGCAGGTACTCCAGAGTCAGAATGCGGTTACTGCAGCCGGCAGTTTCGAAACCGCGACCGATCGCATCTACATGCGTCCGAGCGGTGCGTTCGATACGGTCGAGTCGATACGCGATATTTCGATCCGCGCGAATGGCCGTCTGTTTCGCCTCGGTGATGTCGCCGAGGTCAAGCACGGTTATACCGATCCGGCCCAGCCGCGCATGCGTTTCAACGGCAAAGAGGCAATCGGCATTGCCGTGTCGATGCGCGATGGCGGCGACATCATCGAACTCGGTCACGCGCTGCAGGCGGCGCGGCCGCGATTGCAATCAACCTTGCCGGTCGGACTTGATTTGAACCAGGTGGCCGATCAGCCCAAGGCGGTGCACGAATCGATCAGCGAATTCGTGCGCACGCTTGGTGAGGCGGTGGTGATCGTATTGCTCGTGAGCTTTTTCTCGCTCGGCCTGCGCACCGGCTTGGTGGTCGCGCTGACGATTCCGCTCGTGCTAGCGATGACCTTCGCCGCGATGAAATTTTTCGACATCAACCTGCACAAGATTTCGCTCGGCGCACTCGTGTTGTCACTCGGATTATTGGTGGATGACGCGATCATCGCCGTGGAAATGATGGCGATCAAGATGGAGCAAGGCATGCAGCGCATTCCGGCCGCGGCTTTCGCCTACAGCTCGACCGCGTTCCCGATGCTGACCGGCACCTTGGTCACTGCGGCAGGATTTCTGCCGATCGCCACCGCACGTTCTTCGACCGGCGAATACACGCGTGCGATTTTCCAAGTCACCGCGATCGCGCTGTTGTTGTCGTGGATCGCTGCCGTCGTTTTCATTCCGTATCTTGGTTACAAACTGTTGCCGGATCACCATGCCGCACCGAGCAACAGCGCGTTTGCGCGATTCGTGCGACGCCTGCGTGCGCGCCTGCCGCTTTGGCTCGGCGGCATCAGCGCCACCGACGCGAATACGCAGATCGACGATCCGTACCAGAGCGGTTTTTATCGCCGTTTTCGCAGCCTCGTGGCGTGGTGTGTAAGTTATCGCAAGACCGTGATTCTGGTCACCGTGCTGACGTTTGTTTTGTCGCTGGTCGGCTTCGGTTTTGTGCAGCAACAATTCTTTCCGGATTCGACGCGCACCGAATTGCTGGTCGATCTGAAACTCGCCGAGGGCGTGTCGCTGACCGCTACCGCCGAGCAGGTGAAGAAGCTCGAAGCGTGGCTGGCGAAACGTCCCGAGCTTGAAAATTCGGTGGCGTATGTCGGCTCCGGTTCGCCACGTTTTTATCTGTCGCTGGATCAGCAACTGACGCAGGCGAGCTTCGCCGAATTCGTGTTGCTCACGCGCAGCCAGGAGGATCGCGAACATCTGCGCAGCGATCTGCTGAAACTTTTCGAGCAGGACTATCCCGAGCTGCGCGCGCGCATTGTGCGTCTAGAAAACGGCCCGCCGGTCGGTTATCCGCTGCAGTTCCGCGTGTCCGGCGAAGATGTGCAAACCGCGCGCGGCATCGCGCGTCAGGTGGCCGAGGTGATGCGCGCCAACACGCATACGCGCAACGTCAATCTGGACTGGGAAGAACCGAGCAAGGTCGTGCGTCTGGTGATCGATCAGGAGCGCGCGCGCGTGCTCGGCGTGAGCTCGCAGGACCTGTCGAATTTCCTGCAGAGTTCTTTGTCGGGCGTGCCGATCAGCGAATTCCGCGAACGCGACCAACTCATCCAGGTGCTGTTGCGCGGCCCGGCCGAGGAGCGCGCGCAACTGTCGTTGTTGTCCAGCCTCTCGGTGCCGACCAGCAACGGCAAACCCGTGCCGCTGGCGCAGATCGCCAACATCGAATACGGCTTCGAGGAAGGCATCATCTGGAAACGCAATCGCCTGCCCACGGTCACCGTGCGCGGCGATACCGACGGCGTAATGCAACCGCCGACCGTCACGGCGCAGATCGAGCCGATGCTGGCAAAAATTCGTGCGGCGCTGCCGACCGGCTACCTGCTCGAAACCGGCGGCACGGTGGAAGAATCGGCCAAGGGCCAGAGCTCGGTGAACGCGGGCGTGCCGCTGTTCCTGCTCGTGGTTTTCACCGTGCTGATGATCCAGCTCAAGAGTTTGCAGCGCGTGCTGTTGGTGGTGCTCACCGCCCCACTCGGCCTGATCGGCGTGACTTTGTTTTTGCTGATCTTCAACGTGCCATTCGGGTTTGTCGCGATGCTCGGCACGATCGCGCTGTTCGGCATGATCATGCGCAACTCGGTGATCCTGGTCGATCAGATCGAGCAGGATATCGCGCTCGGCCACGAACCTTGGAACGCCGTGATCGATGCCACGGTGCGGCGTTTCCGCCCGATCGTGTTGACTGCGCTAGCGGCGATTCTGGCAATGATTCCGCTCGCCCGCAGCGCATTTTTCGGCCCGATGGCGGTCGCGATCATGGGCGGGCTGCTGGTCGCCACGGCACTGACTTTGTTGTTCTTGCCGGCGTTGTATGCGGCGTGGTTCCGCGTGCCGCCGCCGCACTCACGCGACGAGCAACATTTGCTTACAAAAATGATTCCAAAGGCACATTGAAATGCTTCTTGTTCACCCCGACTTAACATCAATCGCGCCGCAGCGAGTGGCTGTCTTGCGCGTCAGCGCTTCATCTTCTCCACCGTTGCCAGGGAATCAACCCATCATGGGATCCGCCTATCCGCTCGCTCTGAGCGAAAGCTACAAACAGGCGCAACGCGCCTTTGCCGCATTGCTCGAAAACGACACCGATTTCGATCTGCACGCCGACATGCAGCAGCTTGCCGCCGAGCGCAGCCTGTATCGACTCAGCCGCAGCGAACTCGGCACTCTTGCGCGCTGGCTCGGCTGGCAGATGGTGGTGCGCACGCGCGCCGCGCAACGGGTCGGCATGAACGTTTTATCGACGGTCAATGCGCGTCTGGAAAGTGCCGTCGAGCGTGAACTTACGCGCTTGCCGCTGGCGCAGATCACGCGCAGTTCGGCACCGATGCGTTTGAGCGCATAAAAGTTGCAATGACTTCCGGCACTTTGGCAAACACGCGCGACAAGCGACCTTAAGCGCCACTGGGCAAAGCCCGCAACACGTTTCACCACGGGCCGAATGTCGGGAACAGGCATTGTCACTGCAACGATGCAACCAAGCCGCGCCAGCATGCGTCCATACAGCGAATGGTGTTTGTTTCAACGTCAATATTTGCCCAGAGTCGGGCGTGGCTCTATGCTTTTAAGCCTTTTTGCCCTGGCTGGAACTCAACCGCATGTCCATGAACATTGAATTGGCGCGTTTCAACATGGTCGAGCAGCAAGTGCGACCGTGGGAAGTTCTCGACGCGCGTGTACTCGCCGTACTCGCCGCGATGAAACGCGAAGACTACGTCGCGCCCGAACATCGCAATCTCGCGTTCGCCGATCTTTGCCTGCCGCTGGCGCATGGCGAGGTAATGCTGAAACCGGTGCTCGAAGGCCGCCTGCTGCAAGCGCTGGCACTCACCGGCAACGAGAGCGTGCTCGAAATCGGTACCGGCTCGGGATTCGTCACCGCGTGTCTGGCCATGCTCGCAGACTCGGTCGTGAGTATCGAGCAACACGCCGATCTCGCCGCCACTGCTCGCGCACGGCTGGAACAACAAGGCATTGCCAACGTCAGCATCGAAACTGCCGAAGCGGTGCTGGGTTTCGATCCGCAGCGCCAGTTCGATGCGGTCGTCGTGACCGGCGCCGTAGCCACCGTGCCGCAGCGTTTCCGCGACTGGGTCAAACCGGGCGGACGTTTGTTCGCGATCGTCGGTCAATCGCCGGTGCAACAGGCGATGCTGTACACGCGAATCGATGCGCAGCAATGGAGCGAAGAAAGTTTGCTGGAAACCGATATTCCGTATCTCACCAATGCCGCGCCACCGAAACGCTTTACGCTGTAAAGCTTGGGCTCGGCAGCAATCCACTGCCATCAGGATGAAACCCGACATGTTCAAACGACTGCGCCTCCCACCGCTCACTCTGGCCCTGCTATGCGCCAGCCTGCCTGGCTTCGCCGCCGCCGAAGATCTGCTGCAGGTGTATCAGATTGCACGCAGCGCCGATCCGACCCTCGCCACCGTCGAAGCGCAAAAACGCAGTGTTGGTGAAGGTGTGGCGCAAGCGCGCTCGGCTTTGTTGCCGCAGATCAGCGGTAGCGCCGGTATTTTGCGCGATGACAGCAGCCAGAGTTCGACTGGCCTGAGCGTGATCAACGGTCAGATCGGCACTGGATTGTTCGGTTCCAGCGCGCTCACCTACAGCCGTCGTTACGTGCTGCAGGCCAACCAGACTTTGTTCGATTTCAGCAAGCTGTCGCAGCTGCACGCCGCTCACGCTAGCGCTGACGCCGGTGAAAGCAACTACACCGCCGCCGAACAAAGCCTGATCCTGCGTGTCGCCACGAATTATTTTGCCGTACTTACTGCGGAAGATGCGTTGCTGTTCGCCCAAGCCAATGAAAAAGCCCTGGCGCGTCAGCTCGATCAAGCCGAACAACGTTTTGAAGTCGGCTTGTCGGCGATCACCGACGTGCATGACGCGCGCGCCAAACACGATTCCGCCGTGGCCGGTACCATCGATGCGAAAAATGCGGTGGATGACGCTCGCGAAGCGTTGACCGAAATCATTGCCAAGCCGATCGGCGACCTGAAACATCTACGCGACAACCTGCCGATGGAAGCGCCAACGCCAAGCGATCCGGAAGCATGGGTGGCGCTTGCGTTGAAGCAGAATCCCGCACTGGCGTCGGGTCAGCACACCGTCGATGCCGCCGAATATTCGATCCAGACCCAGCGCTCGGGCCACCTGCCTACCTTGACCGCATCGTTCCAGCGTTCGGATATCCCGAGCTGGGGCAACGGCAGTCAGTTTGAATCCGGTTCGGGTTTCAGTGGCCATACCAACGGTTTGAGTGGCGATACCAGCCTCGGCGTGAGTTTGAATATTCCCATCTTCACCGGCGGTTTTACTTCCTCACGCGTGCGTCAGGCGATTGCCGATCGCGACACCGCCCAGGATCAATTCGAAACGCAACGCCGTACGGTCGTGCATCAGACGCGCACCGCGTATCGTTCAGTGGTCGCCGGCATCAGCGAAGTACAAGCGCGCAAGCAGGCAGTGGTTTCGGCGCAGAGCGCGCTCGATGCGACCCGCGCCGGTTTCGAAGTCGGCACGCGCACCATCGTCGATGTGTTGTTAAGCCAGCAAGGTCTACTGCAGGCGCAGAGTGATTATTCACAGGCGCGCCACGGATTTGTGATCAACGGCCTGCGGCTCAAGGATTCGGCCGGCAGCATCGCGCCAAAGGATCTCGAAGCGGTGAACTCGCTGCTCGAATGATCCATCGATAACGCTGCGGCAGATCAGTGCTCTGCGTCAGAGTTTGCGCTGACGAACAGAGGCTTTCAGACCGCCCGGCGCGGTACCGTGCAAGGCATCCTCGATGATCGCCATGCTGCGATCGACCGCGCCGCTTTCGCGCTGGAAAACCTGGCGCGCGGCCTCCCCCATAAGCTCGCGTTCATCGGGATGCGACAACAGATGCAGCACCGCATCGCCGAGCAACTCGGCGTCGGCGATCCCGATCATCGCGCGCGCCTGCGCCAGGCTGGCGACGATTTCTTCGAAGTTGAAGGTGTGCGGACCGACGATTACCGGCACCGCCAGCGCGGCTGGCTCAAGCAGATTGTGGCCGCCGACGCGATCAAGGCTGCCGCCAACAAACGCGATGTCCGCAGCGGCGTAATAGTTCAGCAATTCGCCCAGCGTATCGACCACAAACACCTGGCTTGACGTGTCCGCAGTATCGTCCTCGCTGCGCGTGCGCGTGGCGAAACCGAGATTGCGAAACGCCTGCGCCACCGGCTTGAAACGCTCGGGATGGCGCGGCGCGATCAGCAGCAGCGCATCCGGAAAACGCCGCAGCACTTCGGTATGTGCCTTGAGCACGGCGATCTCCTCGCCTTCGTGCGTGCTCGCGGCAATCCATACCGGCCGATGCGCGCCCCAGCCGCTACGCAAATCACGACCGCATTGCGCGAGTTCGGGCGGCACCGCCATGTCGTATTTCAGGTTGCCGACCACACGCAAACGCTCGGGTCGCGCGCCGATGCTAAGCAAGCGTTCGGCATCCAGTTGCGATTGCGCGGCGACAAAACTCACACTGCGAATCGCCATGCGCACGAGCGGCCGGATCGGGCCGTAACCTTTCAGGCTGCGCTCGGAAAGCCGCGCGTTCGCCACCACGATCGGCACGCCGGCGCTGTGGCATTCCATGAACAGGTTCGGCCAGATTTCGGTTTCCATGATCACCGCCAGCCGCGGTTTCACGCGTGCCAGGAAACGGCAGATCGAGGCCGGCAAATCGTACGGCAGGTAGACATGAAACACGCGCTCGCCGAACACCTTGCGCACGCGCTCCGATCCAGTCGGCGTGACCGTGGTGATGACGAACGTCGAGCCGATATGCCGGCGCATCAGCGCCTCGATCAATGGCACCGCGGCATTGACCTCGCCCATCGAGACGGCATGGATCCAGATGCTGTCGTGAAATTTCGGGTCTGGAAAAAAACCGAAACGCTCGCGCCAACGCGCGAGGTATTCGCGATAACGAAAACCGCGCCAAGCAAGGCGATACACGATCACCGGCGTCAGCAGGTACATCGTCAGCGTGTAGAAGAAGCGTGTGAGCATGGAATTGAGCATAGATGGCGCCAGTATAACGGCCACGCGCCCGCACATCGTTGCCTGATTCGCGGCGGCCACGCACGAAAGACGCGCGTCCGCATACAATCCATGCATGCCTGCCGCCGACTCTACCCCGCCCGCTTCCATCACGCCCGCGCCGCCGTGGCGTGCCGCCCTGCTCTCGCCGCGCTATTGGCCGAGCTGGCTCGCGCTCGGCGTAATCTGGCTGATCGCACGTTTGCCTTATCGCGTGTTGTTCGGCCTCGGTCATGCGCTCGGCACGCTGCTGCCGATGCTGCTGCCGGCGCGCAAACGCGTTGCGCGCCGCAATCTCGAAATTTGTTTCCCAGAAATGTCGGCGCAAGAACGTGCCGATTTGCTGAAAGCCAATATGCGCGATCTCGGCCTCATGCTGGTCGAGTTTGCGCTGGCGTGGATGGCATCGACGCGCGCCATCGCGCGCGTGCCGGTGCAGATCGAAGGCCTCGAACATCTCGCAGCTGCACGCGCCGCTGGGCGCGGCGTGTTGTTGGTCGGCGCGCATTTTTCGCATCTCGAACTGTGCGCGCGGCTGGTGTCACAACGCATCCGCATCGCCGGCATGTATCGCGTGATGGACGATGCCGCGTTCGAGTGGGCGGTGCTGCGCGCGCGCCTGCGTTACGCCGATGCGATGTTCACCAAGGAGCAGATTCGCGCCACCGTGAAGCATCTCAAATCCGGCGGCACGATCTGGTACGCGCCGGATCAGGACATGCGCGGCAAGGATGCGTTGTTCGCGCCGTTTTTCGGCGTGCCGGCATCGACCATCACCGCAACCCATCACCTCGCGCGACTGTCTGGTGCGGTTGTGATTGCATTTTTTCATCGGCGCCTGCCCGATGGCGGTTATGTGCTGCGGCTCGAAGCACCGCTGACGGATTTTCCGAGTAGCGATGTCGCCGTCGATACCGCACGAATCAATGCCGCGATCGAACGCATGGTGCGCGAGGCGCCGGCGCAATATCTGTGGGTGCACAAACGCTTCAAGTCGCGCCCCGAACAGCAACCGCCGCTGTATTGATACTATCTTCGCGGGCGATGTCGCAAGGGTTCATCGACAATGTCCCGTCGTATGCTCGTTTGTCGTAATGCTGGTTTCGCAGGATGGAAACACCGGGTTCGTTCCGTTGCGGCACGATTCGGTCTCACAGGGGAATAACACATGAGCTTTTTATTGTTGCTGGTCGGCGCAATTTTCGGCGCGATCTTGTGCGGCGGAATATTTCAAAACGAGGCGTGGGGCGCTGGCGTGGTGTTCGGCGCGATCAGCGGATTGTTCATCGCGCGCTGGCGCATTCTCGCCACACGCGTAAGCCAGCTCGAACGTGATCTGATTGCGCTGCGTAACGCGCGCATCAGCAAATCGATGGATTCCGACAAGGCGCGTTCCGATGCCGCGGCGCAATCGCTGACATTGCGCGACGAGCCAGCGGCCGACCTCGATTTCCCATCAGCAATCCCGTCTGCGAATGTCACCGCGCCGATCCCGGCCCGGGTTTATATCCCGCAGCCGCCGACATCGATACAAGCCGATCAGCCCATCGCCGCAACGTCCGCGCCCGATGCAACTGCCGCATCGGTGCCGTCGCTAAATGCCCATCGCGCGGCGACACCAACCACGCCACGCCCGGTCGTCCGCCGCGAGCCGGATTCCATCGAGCGCGGCATCAGCGCGATCAAACGCTGGTTCACCGAAGGCAATGTGCCGGTCAAGATCGGCGTGCTGGTGTTGTTCGCCGGTGTCGCCGCGCTGATCAAATACGCCGCCGATCAAGGCTGGCTGAGCCTGCCGATCGAACTGCGCCTCGCCGCCATCGCCGCGGCAACGCTGGCCGCGCTGGTGTTTGCGTGGCGCAAGCGCGAACAGAACCGTTCGTTCGCGCTGAGTCTGCAGGGCGGCTGCATCGGCATCCTGATGATGCTGGTGTTCAGCGCATTCCGCGTCTATCACCTGATTCCGAGCGGCGCGGCGTTCGCCTTGTTGTTGATCCTGGTCGTCGGTATCGGCGTACTCGCCGTGTTGCAGGACGCGATCGCGCTGGCGGTGCTCGGCATCATCGGCGGATTTCTCTCGCCGATTCTGGTGTCGACCGGCGGCGGCAGTCATGTGGCGTTGTTCTCGTATTACACGTTGTTGAACGCTGCGATTCTCGGCATCGCCTGGCGCAAGCCGTGGCGCGTGTTGAACCTGATCGGTTTCGCGTTCACCTTCGGCATCGGCAGCGCCTGGGGCGTACTGAGTTACCAGCCGCAAAATCTCGCGAGCACTGAGCCATTCCTGATTCTGTTCTGGCTTTTTTATCTCGCGATCCCGGTGTTGTATGCGCTGCGCCAAGCGCCGGATCGTCGCGACTTCATCGACTCCACGCTGGTGTTCGGCACGCCGCTGATTGCCTTCCCGCTGCTCGCCGGATTGCTGCACGGTGATCGCCTGACGCTGGCTTTCAGCGCGGTGATCGCGGCGGCGGTTTACACCACGCTGGCGTGGGTGTTGCTGCGTCGCTTCTCGCTCAAGCTGCTCGGCGAATCACACGCGCTGCTCGCGCTGGGTTTCGCCACGCTCGCGGTGCCGCTGGCGCTATCGGCACGCACCACGGCTTGCGCGTGGGCGCTCGAAGGCGCGGCGCTGGTCTGGCTCGGACTACGCCAGCAACGACGTCTGCCGCGCTGGATCGGCTATGTATTGCAGCTCGCTGCCGCGTGCTCGCTTGCGCTGCATTTTGATCCCGGGCATGTGCCGGTGCACGAGACTCAGGCGATTTTCAACGGCACGTTTTTTTGCGCGTTGCTGATCAGTCTGGCCGGATTTGTCAGCGCGCGGTTGTTGAGCCTGCGCGACAGCAAAGCGCCACTCAGTCACGCGATGTTCTGGTGGGCGCTGGGCTGGTGGTATCTGCTCGGCGGCAACGAAATCCACACCTTCGCCGCGGAGAATCTGAAAACGCTGTGGGCCTTCGGTTTTGTCTCGGTCAGTGCGTGGATCGGCGCGGAGCTGCTGCGTCGCCTGCGCTGGCAGGATTGCGCGCTGCCGGCGGTGATCATCTTCCCGCTGGCGTTGCCGATGATCGGCATCATCGCCTTCGAACAACACGGCCCGCTCGAAGGTTATGCGATACCGGTGTGGGCGATCTGGCTGCTGGCTGCGCTGCGCAGTCTGCATAACTTGCAGCCCGCACTCAGCAAGGGCATGAGCGTGCTGCAGTTCATTTTCCTCTGGGCGCTGGTTTTGCTGCTGGGCGCCGAGTTCGGCCATCTCGCCGATGTGCATTTTTCGCTCGCGCCGATTTGGGTGGTGCTGGCCGGATTACTGCCGTTCGCGACGCTGTTCTGGCTAACTTTGGAACGCAAATCGCTGGTGCATTATCCGTTGCCGGTGCTGGGCGATTCGTTGCGCACAGCGTTGCTCGCCACGCTCGGTATCGTGCTTGGTTTGTTCCTGCTACTCGGTTTATTCGTCGAAGGCCACGCCACGCCGCTGCCGTATGTGCCGCTGCTGAATCCGCTGGAACTCGCGCAATGTCTGGTTGCGTTGCTGATGTTGCGCTGGTATCGCCGCACGGATCACAACAGTGGAAGCGCGATCTCGCAGGAGTCTGGCCTGCGCGTATTTGCACTGTTCGGTTTTGCACTGCTGACATCCATCACGTTGCGCAGCGTGCATTTCCTCGCCAACCTTCCATGGAATGAACATCTGTTCGATGCCACCGTCACGCAGGCGAGTCTGTCGCTGGTGTGGAGTGCGGTCGGCATCGCGGCGATGTTGTTCGGCGCGAAGCGCAAAATTCGTGGCGTATGGATCGGCGGCGCAGCCTTGATGGGCGTGGTGCTGGTCAAGTTGATCCTGATCGATCGACAACATCTCGGCGACTTGCCGGGTATTTTGTCGTTCCTCGCGGTCGGCGTCTTGCTGCTGGTGGTCGGCTATTTTGCGCCAGTGCCACCGCGCAAATTGACGACGATAAACGGAGATAGCGAATGAAGCTTTTTGCGCTGAATCGCACCACGTTAGTTGGTGTCGTGTTCGCAGTATTCTGCGCCGATGCAATGGCGGCGAAGTCCAGCGATTTCGCCTACGCGTGGCCGCTTACGACCGGCGCGGAAAGCAGCGCGTACCAGATCGAAATTACGCCGGAAGTGTATGCAGCGCTGTTCGATCCGGAGTTGCGCGATCTCGAAGTTTTCAACGCCGCAGACGAAGCCGTGCCGCTGCAAGCAGTGGCGTTCGACACGCAGGTTTTGTATCACGAAGAGCGCGTGAAACTGCCGAGTTTCGCGTTACCGCGTAATGCCGACGATCAGGCCAGCGACGATCTGCATATCCAGATCGAACGCGATATAACCGGGCGTTTGCGCAAGCTCGATACGCAAACCGGCAATGCCCGTGCCGCCAGCACGCGCACCGATTATCTGCTCGATGCCAGCGCGATTGATGCGCCGATCGAAAGTCTGTGGCTGCAGGATACGAACTCCACCAGTGCGTTGAACGCGCAGTTCGCGGTCGATGCCAGCGACGATCTGCAGCATTGGCATACGCTGGTCGATGCGGCCAGCGTGATGGATTTGCGCCAGAACGATGCCACGCTCGTGCGCCGCCAGATCGTGCTTGCGCAAGCGCACGCAAAATATCTGCGGCTGCGTCGACTCGACAACGGCACCACGCCGGGCACGGGCTTCAGCGTCGAGGCACGACTGCTCTCGCGCACTAGCGTGCAACGTCCCGGTCGCCAGTGGATCGACGTGCCGCTGAGTGCACAAGACGCACCATCGACGATCGCGCCAGCATCCGCTGGGCACAATCCGCCGCCCATCGGATATCAATATCTATTGCCCGGCGCGTTGAATGTGGAAGCACTGCGCGTGACGTTGGCCAGCGATAATTCCATCGCCGAAATGTCGGCGCTGAGCCGGCTCGGTGGCGGCGCTACGCAAAGCTGGAGCCAGCGCGCACGTTTCACTGCATTCCGTCTGCGCCAGGATGGCGCTGTGCTAAGCAACGATGAAATCGCAATCGGCAGCGGCCTGCGCTCACGCGAATGGCGCATCGAACCGGCGCAGGCGCTGAGCGTGCCAGCCTCGCTCAGCATCGCTTATCGCCCGGATCGTTTTGTGTTTCTAGCGCAAGCGCCGGGGCCGTATCGACTGGTCGCAGGACAACGCAGCGAACGCCGCGGTGACGCGCCGGTCAACGCCGCACTCATGCAATTGCGCGCGCGCCTCGGCCACGATTGGCAACCGCCGCTGGTCACGTTGGGTGCACGCGAAACCTTGCGTGGCGCGGCGGCGACTGCGGCGCCCGCGCCAACACCCGAGGCATATCCATGGAAATCCTGGCTGCTGTGGACGTTGCTGGTCGGCGGCGCCGCGGCTGTGGGATTCATGGCGTTGCAGTTGCTCAAGGATGCGCAACCGCCGAAACCCTAGCGAAGTCAATAAGCGCATGCTGTAACCGGTGCGCAAAATTTCATGCTCAGCATTCCGCTGAAAACGTTTATGGCAATCGCCAATGCACTTCATCGAGGAATGGCATTCGAAAGGCCGAAGCCGTTCCGCGTTTCGCGGGATGCCTTCGCGACTCTGATGTTGAATACTGCCAAGACGTCCTATGAGTGGTTGCGAACCCGGACTTCGACAGCCGGATAAGGTCCACTCCGGTCAACGTCGCGACGCTCGCGTTCGATCGCACGTGAGCTGATCATGCCTTGCGAGTAGGCCAACATCCCTGCCTTGAGCAGCATCCCTGGCGCATGCGCCGACGCACCGACTTCATCGTTGCGGTAATGCGCATCGAACAGCGATAAGTTCAGCGCGTCGACGATATGATGAACGGCGTGGGCGAACGAACCCGCTATCAGCTGCGCTTCCAGATCCACCGACAGCAACCGCGGACTCATGTCCACCACTTTGTATCGCGCCATCACCGACTCCCTTGATCGTCTTGCTGTTTGCGAGCAAGATCGGGGCCAGTTTTTCTACAGCTTCGTTAGGCTTCGAAACCACGTCCATGTCTGATCCACTACTCGCCGCAATCATCGCCGCGTCGGCAGCGCTCATCGTGGCGTTCCTGAACTCAATACTTGCTGAAGTGTTTCGTCGCTATAGGGACCGAAAATCTCTAGCCGCAGCGATCGCAGGGGAGTTGGCCTCATACGAACCGGCCTTGCCGATCATTCAACAAATTCTGCGCACAACTATTCAAACAATAGAAGCTGAAGCACGAAATACCGTCGTCTTTCGTCCCTTTGAAAAGCCAAAGGACTTTGTCTTTGAAAAAGCTGTCGAACGGCTTGGTTTGCTTGGGCCCAAGCTCGCCGAAGACGTCGTCTACGTCTACAGCAATTTGAACGCCTTTCGCGTTTCATTTGGCTTGATCTCTACACACTTCATAGAAATGTCAGATGCCGAGGCTCACGCGAGGTGCGTTGCATGCCTCGATGCTGTAGAGCGCACGGCTCAGCGCGGTAAGCCATTAATCGCAGCACTCAAGAATTTGGCAGGCACATGAAACTCGCGATGCCTAACCCTTCAATCGAGAGGACGTGCCCTGGCAAGCCGGGGCATGCCTCTCATCTCAAACGTTAGGCGTCACATGGGTGTTCGTACAGCTCTCGCCGCGTTAGCGATTCTTTTGTCCGGGTGCATGCTCGTTCCCGGTCGAGTCGACACTCCGATCGATTTGATCGGTGAGGTTTCGAAGCCTGTGTTTACCGGTTGGTATGTCGACTACTGCAATGGCGGGGCCCTTACAAAGGCGCTCCCGAACTGCGTTCAGGTCGGCGGCGAAATCTACAAGGTCTTACTTCTTGGTGCTCGAACGCCAGCGGGAGGCAAATCTCAGCAGAGCCTCATAATTGCCTTCCCGGCTCATGCACTCGCACGCGACTATCGCGCGCGGAAGCAGGTCCATCTCGTGCGGACGCCAGATGCCTTCGCGCGCGAAACCGGCGTCGCCTACTTAGCACGCGAGTGGAGTGACGCCTAGCTACTCCTCAGGAGACTTCCTGTCAATTCCACGCGCTTGATGTTTTTGCCCTGAGCTTTCGGGCCGATGCTGGTCATGATGTTGTCCATTCTTTGTTGTGTATTGCATTGTCAGTTCGATGCGGTGTTGCACACGCTATCAGACTGCATTTCCTTCCCACGGGGATTTCCTTCGGTCATAACCGGTCTTGTTGCACCGATGTTGCTGGTGTGGACCTGGGTATAAACCGCACCCGGCGACCTGGTTCGTTCATCGGTATCGTCCGTGTTGCGGGGATCAGCGGAAACACGTTGTGACGTCCGAATAATTAGTCAGGTTCTCGCCGGGGTGGTCTGACCCGTTGTCTACCGCTTCGCACTGACGATGCATCGAAAACGTTTTCTCACACGTTTTGCGCAGGTCCGTATATCGGATGTCGCAGGCAGGCATGCGGGTCGTAATCCCCGGCGTATTCCTGCATCGCCCAGACTTGCCGCACATGTTTGTTGGCGATCGCCGCCATTAGTTGCCGAACAGCAAACGCACGGCCAATGCCTGTGTTCTCGCGAAATTATTTGTCGCGCTTGCGGCGGCGCGCTTCGTGCAGCTTGGCGTACTTGAGAAACACGTAATACGCGCCGGTCACGGCACTGATGTATCCGGCCCAGCCGTTGAGGAAATAGCGCTTGAAAATATATTGGCGCAGGAAAAATATCGGCGGATAAAGCAGCATGCGCGCAGCCACAAAGCGACTGCGACGCGCGAGTTTGTCGGCGACCAGCCCGGTCGAATAGTGATTGATTTTTTCAACCTTGGTGTGGATGTCGGGCTCGCCGTAATGCAGCATCTGCGCTCGTAGTACGATTACTTTTCCATCGACTTCGGGTGCCGCATGCACCGGCACCTGATTGAGCTTGCCGTGGCGTTTGTCGAACAGCCGCAGATGCGCATTGACCCAGCTCCAGCTATGCTGGAAGGTCCAGAACATCTGCTCGCGGCGCGGCAGACGAAAGCCCGCGACCTGCGGATTTTCGAGGGCCTTTTCGATGTATTCGCGCGCGCCGTCGGCCAATGCTTCATCGGCATCCAGCAGCAAGATCCACGCATGTATGGCCTTGTCGACCGCCGATTGTTTTTGCGCGCTGTAGCCTTTGAACGGCTCGCTGAAAATGCGGCAATGAAATTTCTCCGCAATCGTCAGCGTCGCATCGCTGCTGCCGGAATCGAGCAACACGATCTCGTCGGCCCAGGCCACGCTCGCGAGACAACGCTCCAAGGTTGCCGCGTTATTCAAGGTAGTGATGACGGCGGAAAGCGGTTCACGCGACATGCGTTGTGACCTCGTGCGATTCGCTCTGCAACGCGGCGCAATACAAGGCCAGCAGCCACCAGAACAACAAACCCCACCACGCCGAATAAAACGCGAGATGGGTGTTCAATGGAAAACACATGGCGACCAACGCGAGCCCCGGCGCAAGTGCGCGCAAACGTGTCGGTACATCAGCGCGCCACCATGCGCGTATCGCGAACCAGGCACCGATCAACCACGCGAATACGCCGATCAGACCGGTCTCGCTGAACAGTTCCAGCAGCAGTTGATGCGCATGCGATGCGCCTTCGTGCGTGACCGGATCGACGAAAAAATCGCCGGGTTCGGCATACGTCGCATACGCATAACGAAAGCCGCGCACACCAACGCCGTTGAGCGGATGCGCCGCGCCCATCGCCAGTGCGGTATGCCAGATGCGCAAGCGCCCGGCCGAGGCTTCATCGACCGCGCTATGCGTGCCCTGCAGCACGAGCAGCGAGCGCTGCATACGCGCGGCGAAACCCGGCGATGTTTGCCACGCGATCGCCGCCACAAAACATGCACCCGTCAGCGCCGCCATGCACCACACGGCGAATCGCAGCGGCGCGCGTGTTTCGCGCCACAGCATGATCAGACAGACGAGCGCAAAACTCAGCCAGCTCGCGCGTTCGCCGGCGAGCAGAATCGGCACCAGCAAAAATAAAAACGCCGCAATCAGTCCCGTCCGCGAAAAACGCGCGCGGGCTTCGAGCAACAGAAACGGCGAAAGCACCGCGAGCACCGGTCCGAGCTTGAGATTGTCGGCACCAAAAATGCCGGATAGATGCTCCTTGTCCGCTGCGCCGCCGAGGCTGAATCCGGTCAAGATTTGCAGCCACGCATCGAGCAGCCAGACCAGCACGATCAGTGCGATCAGGCATTGCATGCGTGGCCAGATGTTCGTCTGCCGCAGCGCGTATCCAGCGAACACCGCGAACGGCAGAAAACGCAGATCGCCCGCGACCGTCTCCCAACTTTTCGCCGGCACCACCGAGTCGAACGCAGAGAAAAATGCCGGCAGCCAATAACACGCGAACAACAGCAGCATAAGACCCAGCGATGCGGATTTTCGCCACACTCCGTGCTGACGCAACAGCAAAATCACACCGATGATCGCGGCGATGCTGAGCGGCGCCTCAGCGGTGCGCCCAAACGGCAACAACACTGGCACGAGCAATAGCAGGATCAGCGGCCACTGCGTGCGCAGAAATAAAATCATCGCACGGCCTCATCTGCAAGCTCGGCATACAGCCGCAAGGTCGCGGCCTGCATGTCGGCAAGACGATATTTTGTCAGCGGCGACAAGCTCGGCGGCATGCGCAGCAACTCGGTCGCACGGGTCAAAAGTGCGACTCGATCACGCAGCGGCACGGCGCCGACGGGAAACAATTCCGCGAGCAATTCGCCGACGCCGCCGTGCGCATAACCGAGCACCGGCCGGCCCAGACTCAAGGCCTCGACCACGGTGCGCCCGAACGATTCGGGCTTGTTCGACAGTTGCAACACCAGCGCGGAAATTGCATAGACATCGCGCACATCGGCGCGCGGCGCGGTGATGGCGATGGCTTCGCTCACACCACGCACGGCGGCGAGTTGTTCGAGTTCGGCGATGTAGGTTTCGCGGCCCGGCTCACGCGCGCCAAGCAGGATCAGGCGCGCGTTGATTCCTTGCGCCTTGAGATCGGCCAGCAGTTCGATCGCATCGTGATGGCCTTTGAGCCGTGTGCCGCGCCCGGACAAGGTCAGCAGCGGCGCGCCTGCAAGCTGCGGAAATTCTGCGAAAAATTTTTCGCGCCATGCCGACGAAGGTTGATAGGCAAACGGAAATTCGTCAGGCGCGATGCCGCGTGGAATCACGCTGAGGCGTGCCGGATCGGTTTGCGGATAATGCTTACGCACATAATCGCGCACCGTATCGGAAACGCAGATCACACGCTCGCCACGCGTCATGATCGCGCTGTAGCGGCCCGGCGAATTCAGCCCGTGCACGGTGGTGACAAAATGCGGACGTAGCCCGTGCATGCCACGCATTGCGCAGTAAGCCAGCCACGCTGGCAGACGCGAACGTGCGTGCACGATGTCAGGTTTCAGTTCGGCGAATAGCCGTTTAAGCGTCCAGATGTGGCGCAGCGTCGCGAGCGATTTTTGGCCGACCGGCACGGCGATATGTTCGCTGCCCTGCGCGAGCAGTTGCGGCAGCAATCGGCCGCCAGCGGAAATCACGATGGAACGATGTCCGGCCGCGACCAGCGCCGCGCCGATCTCCAGAGTCGAGCGTTCCACACCACCGGCGTTCAGCGCAGGCAGCAGTTGCACAACACTGAGCATGCGCGCCGACACGGGCCGTTGAATCAGTCTAACAACACATATTGCGCGCCGCAGTACGGGCACTTGGCGCCGCCGGTTGCCTCGATCGCCAAATACACTTTCGGGTGCGAATTCCACAGGCTCATGCCGGGCATCGGACACGACAACGGCAGATCGGCGCTCGTGACCTCATAGCGGTTTTCGGCGTTGGCGGGAATCAGATTCACGGGGGCGAAAGGCGCTTGCGGCATGGGTTTGCACCGATGGAATTGTCAGGCTGTGAAGTATAGCAGCCGCCTGTCCGACCCGGCTCAGTGCGGCTTGTTTGGCATACGCGCCGCATCGAAACCGGCCACTTCGAAACTCACGACATGCTTGGCCGACGCGCCCTTGAGCTGGGCATCGATATGCAGCCAGCGCGCCTTGGCCAGCTTGGCGATAAAACCTTTGTTGTCGTCGATGAAAATCGCCGGCTCGCCGGTGGGCGGAATTGTCATCGCCATGCGCTGCGCCGGCTGATCGTCGAAACGCACGCTGGCCGAACAATCCGCGCCGCACCGGAAACCACCGGATTCGAGCAGCAGATACACACTCTGGCCCCAGCTCGGATGCTGGCGCAATACCAGCCGCAAGCGCTGCGTCTTGCCGCCGGCACTGACTTCGTCTTTGGCATACACGTACGCCGAATACTGCGAACCGCCAGCTTCAGGCGCGGTGTTGTAGGTCCACAATCTGGCGATGCGTTGCGCTTCTTTTTCGGCTTGCGCACCGTTGTTGACCTGCTCGATGCTTTCCTTGACCTTCGCTGCGGCCGTACTTTCGGGATATTTCGCGAGCAATTCCTTACCAAGCTGGGCCGCGAGATCGTTCTTGTTGGCGCTGCGCATTTGTTCGTACAACGCTAGATCCTTGCTCGCCTTGGCATCACGTGCCGACGCGGCAACTTGAGCAGCCTGCGCTGCATCGATCGGCGGTGGTGAGCCGGAACACGCGAACAACGCGGCAAACATCAAGATCAAAAAGGCGTTACGCAGCAACATGGCATGAACCGGACAAGGATCGGATCGCAAATCATAACCCGCCGCGCAGTGCATACATGCGCGGCGGATATTGTATTTCCTGCAAATGCAGCACATCATTCTTGCGCCGTCGCGCTATCCGTCGGGTGGTGGTTACGATCGGCGCAAATCTTTGGGGAGTTCATATGGATTGGTACATCGGGGTATTGAAGAAATTTGCGGATTTTTCGGGCCGTGCGCGGCGCAAGGAATTCTGGATGTTCATCCTGTTCTCGCTCATCATCAGCTTCGTTCTGGCCTTTATCGATGGCCTGCTCGGCATGCGTGCAGCAAACGGTTTCGGCTTGCTCAGCGGTTTGTATACGCTGGCAGTGCTGGTGCCATCGATTGCTGTTGCGGTGCGTCGCCTGCATGATCGCGACATGACCGGCTGGTTCTATTTGCTGATGCTCGTACCGCTGGCCAACATCGCGTTGATCGTGATCTTCTGCCTCGAAGGCACGCGCGGCAGCAACCAGTACGGCCCGGATCCGAAGGGCATTGCCGGCTGATCTTTCGCAACGCAAGTCTGAAAACAGAAACGGCGGCTCGTGATCCGGGCCGCCGTTTTTTTATGCGCTGAAAAAAATCACACGCCGATCGGGTTGGCCTTTTCCGGATCGATGCCGTACAGCTTGATCGCCTTGCTGACATCCGCCTTGGTCAATTTGCCTTCATCGGCCAGCGCCGCAATCGTGGCGTGTGCGATGTAGAAACGATCCACCTCGAAGAAGCGCCGCAGATTGGCGCGTGTATCGGAACGACCAAATCCATCGGTGCCGAGCACGGTGTATTTCTGCGGCACGAACGCGCGAATCTGGTCGGCGTAATTGCGCACATAATCGGTGGCTGCAATCGCCGGACCCTGACGACCTTCCAGGCATTCCGTGACATACGCCTTGCGCGGTTTTTTCGCTTCAGGATGCAGACGATTGTCGCGTTCTGCATCGAAGCCGTCTCGACGCAGTGCGTTGAAACTCGGGCAGCTCCAGATATCGCACTTCACGCCGAAATCCTTCTCGAGCAATTCGGCCGCGAAAATCGCCTCGCGCAGAATCGTGCCCGAACCGAGCAGTTGCGCCTTGAGCTTGGCCTTGCCACCGTCCTTGAACAGATACATGCCCTTGACGATGCCTTCCTCGGCGCCAGCCGGCATTTCCGGATGCGCGTAATTTTCGTTCATCACGGTAACGTAGTAGAAGCAATCTTCCTGCTCCGTGAGCATGCGACGCATGCCGTCCTGCATGATCACGGCCACTTCGTAGGCGAAGGTCGGATCATAGCTGCGACAGTTCGGAATCGCGCCCGCAAGCAGATGCGAATGGCCGTCTTCGTGCTGCAAGCCTTCGCCGTTCAACGTCGTGCGACCGGCAGTGCCGCCGATCAGGAAACCGCGTGCGCGCATGTCGCCGGCGAGCCAGCACAGGTCACCGATGCGCTGCATGCCGAACATCGAGTAGAAAATGAACACCGGCAACATCGGCAGATTGTTGGTGCTGTAGCTCGTCGCCGCAGCCAGCCAGCTGCCCATCGCGCCTGCTTCGGTGATGCCTTCCTGCAGTACCTGCCCGGTTTGATCCTCACGGTAATACATCAGTTGATCGGCATCGACCGGCTTGTACTTCTGGCCGAACGGCGCATAGATGCCGATCTGGCGGAACATGCCTTCCATGCCGAATGTGCGTGCCTCATCGGCGACGATTGGCACGATGCGCGGCGCGATGATCTTGTCGCGCAAGGTCAGATTGAGCGCGCGCACAAACGCCATCGTGGTCGAGATTTCGCGCTCGCCGGTGCTCTTGGTGACCTGCTCAAAAAACGCGAGATCCGGTGTCGGCAAGGATTCGCTCTTGGTGCGTCGGTGTGGCAGAAAACCGCCGAGCGCCTTGCGTTTTTCGAGCATGTATTTGACCTCGGGCGAATCCACGCCCGGGTGGTAATACGGCACGTCGTCGAGCTTGTCGTCGGGTACCGGAATCGCAAAACGATCGCGGAACGCCTTGACCGCGGCGGTATCCATCTTCTTCTGGTTGTGCGTTGGATTCAGCGATTCACCGGCTAGGCCCATGCCATAACCCTTGACGGTTTTCGCCAGGATCACGGTCGGCTGGCCCTTGTGCGCCATGGCTTCGGCGTAGGCCGCATACACCTTGTGCGGATCGTGGCCGCCGCGATTCAGGCGCCAGATATCCTCGTCGCTGAGGTTTGCCACCATCTCGGCGGTTTCGGGATATTTGCCGAAGAAATGTTCGCGTGTATACGCGCCGCCAAACGCCTTGCAGTTCTGATACTCGCCGTCGAGCGTTTCCATCATGAGCTTGCGCAAAACGCCTTTGGTATCGCGCGCGAGCAGTGGATCCCAGTAGCTACCCCAGACTACTTTGACGACGTTCCAGCCCGCGCCGCGGAACGCACCTTCGAGTTCCTGGATGATCTTGCCGTTGCCGCGCACCGGGCCGTCGAGACGCTGCAAGTTGCAGTTGATCACGAACACCAGGTTGTCGAGTTTCTCGCGTCCGCCGAGTGTGATCGCGCCGAGCGACTCGGGCTCGTCGGTTTCACCGTCGCCCATGAAACACCAAACCTTGCGGTTGGATTCGGGCATGAGCTTGCGGCCTTCCAGATATTTCCAGAAGCGCGCTTGGTAGATCGCACTGATCGGGCCGAGGCCCATCGATACGGTCGGGGTTTGCCAGAATTCCGGCATCAGCCACGGATGCGGATACGACGACAAACCCTTGCCGCCGGTTTCCATGCGGAAGTTGTCGAGTTGCTCTTCGCTGATGCGGCCTTCGAGAAACGCGCGCGCATAAATGCCGGGGCTCGAATGTCCTTGCACGTATAGCAGGTCGCCCGGATGGGTTTCGTCAGGAGCATGGAAGAAATGATTGAAACCGACGTCGTAAAGCGTGGCGCTCGACGCGAAACTGGCGATGTGGCCGCCGAGCTCGCCGGGCTTGCGATTCGCGCGCACGACTGTGGCGAGCGCGTTCCAGCGCAGGATCGAACGGATCCGCCATTCGATCGCCGCGTCGCCCGGAGAATGCGGCTCAGCCGAAGTCGGAATGGTGTTGACGTATTCGGTGGTCGGCATAAACGGCAGATGGCCGCCGGCACGGCGCGTTGCATCGACCATGCGCTCAAGCAGGTAATGCGCGCGTTCGGCGCCATCGACGCCGATCACGGCGTTCAGCGCATCGATCCACTCCTGGGTCTCGACCGGATCGAGATCTTGGTTGAGTATGTCTTGAAGAATATTCATGCGTTGTCTCTACTGCCTCGTGGCGTGTTGCATGCCAGACCGCAGGCCCGCTGCGGCGACGGATTATGTGATCGTATTGTCCAACGATTATAGCCAGCCACCGCCGTCATCGGGTAGAAATTACTGCGGTTGCGCGCGGCGTCACGGCATGCCGGATCGCCACCCACTTCACACCTTGGTTATTGTTGCGCGGTTATGCTGCGTCTACGCACTGCGGAGATAAATCATGTTACTCAAACTGACTTTTTGCCTGATGGTTTTGCCACTCGCGGCTGCCGCGCAATCGAATGCGCCAAGCGATGGGATTCCCGCATCTTCCGCCTTAATTACAGCCGCGGCAGAATCAGCTACGAAAAAAATCACCGCGCTGCATCGTCGGTTCGACAGCGGACTCGATGCCGGCCCGACCGATTCAGCACCGACTATCAGCGCCGGACTGCGCGTGATCATCGATCCGCGAACGCACGAACTGCGCGACGATCCCGCAAATGCGGCGCAAGCGCAGCAGATCGAGGCAACAAACGCACAGTTGCCGCGCCCCGATTATTCCAAGATGACCGTGGAAACCAAGGCGGATGGCACCGTCGTGTTGCATACCAACGGCCAAATCATGATGCGCAGTTCGGTGCGTTTAAATGCCGACGGCAGCTATGATGAAATCTGCGCGCCGAGTGCTGCGGCAAACCCCGCGACGATCAAGCTCGGCGATCCGATAAAAACGAATGGGGAGAAATCGCCATGAATCTGCGTCGGTTGCTGGCGCCACTGATGCTGTTATCTTTTGCATTGCTCGGCGCAAATGCGAACGCCGCGGTGATCGTCATCATCAACAACGATATGGCGGGTGTGGGTTTTAACGACACCACGCCCAAGACGCCCGAAGGTGGTAATCCGGGCACGACTCTCGGCGCGCAGCGGCTGTATCTGTTTCAAGCGGTCGCGCGCGAATGGGGTGCGCTGCTGAAAAGTAATCTGATCATTCGCATAATCGCGAGCTTCGATTCATTGCCGTGTAGCAGCGGTAGCGGCGTGCTCGGCGAAGCTGGACCGACAAGTTTCATCACGCTAGTGCCGACGCCGCCAAGTGGCCACGCCAATACGTTTTATGCTGAGGCATTGGCCGAATCGCTACTCGGTGCCGACGGAAATTCCGGCGCCGCGGACATCCAAGCCAGCTTCAACAGCAGCATCGACAACGGCTGTATTGCCGCCGGCACGCGATTTTATTACGGCGTGAATCCGGCAACGCCGATTCCTTCAGGTACCTTCGGCCTGTACCCCACGGTGCTGCACGAACTCGGCCACGGGCTCGGTTTCCTCACACTGGTGTGCACGGACGCATCCGGCTGCGGCTCGGGCCAACCGCAGGGTAGCCTGAGCAGTGCGGGCATCCCCGATATCTGGACGTATTTCCTCGCCTCATCCACCAACACCGGCCTGCTCTGGAAAGACATGACAAATGCGCAACGCGCGGCGGGTGTCACCAGCGATCCGAATCTGGTCTGGCTCGGTGCCAATGTCACCGCCGATCTCGCGACATTTGCGCCGACTAGTGCGGGCACCAACGGCGGGCATATGCGGATGTTTGCACCGGCTACGGTACAACCCGGTTCAAGTGTGTCGCACTTTTCGAGCGCAGCGGTAAGCCCGAATTTGTTGATGGAGCCGGTGCTGCAATCCGGTGTGTTCAACAACACTGATTTGACCTACTCGCTGCTCAAGGACATCGGCTGGCAGGTGCGTCCACGCGACACGATTTTTGCCGACAGTTTCGACGCCATTTGATGCGTCAGCGCGGCGACGACAGCGTCGCGCGAGCAAAACAGATAGCTTCGATTAAATCGTCTCGGCTGCCACTTGCGTCGGACCGTTGCGCAGCTGTGCCTCGACGCACGCAATCGCGGTCATGTTGATCACTCGGCGCACCGTCGATGACGATGTCAGCACATGTGCGGGTTTCGCCACGCCCATGAGGATCGGCCCGATCACCACGCCCTCGGTGAGTTCGCGCACCATGTTGTAGGCGATGTTGGCCGAGTCCAGATTCGGAAACACAAACAGGTTGGCGCGACCGCTGAGGCGCGAATTCGGGAACAGGCGTGTGCGAATTTCTTCGTTGAGCGCGGTGTCGGCATGCATCTCGCCTTCGACTTCGAGATCGGGATCGCGCTCGCGCAGGATCTCCAGCACACGGCGCATCTTGCGCGCGGAAGCATCATCGTGGCTGCCGAAATTCGAGTGCGACAACAGCGCAACTTTCGGCGGAATGCCGAACAGTTTCATACGCAGCGCCGCCTGCAAGGTCGCCGTGGCAATCTGCTCGGCGCACGGATCGCATTGCACATGCGTATCGACGAAAAAGAACACGCCCTTGTCGCCGGCAACGATGCACATCGCGGCGGGTTCGTTGACGTCGGGATCGAGACCGAACACGTCGCGGATATAACGCAGTTTCTGGTGATAACGACCGACCACGCCGCAGATCACCGCATCGGCTTCACCACGCTCGACCATCAGCGCGGCGACCACACTCGAGCGCGAACGCACGAACGCCTTGGCCATTTGCGGGGTGACACCGCGGCGCTCCATCATGCGATGGTATTGCGTCGCGTAGTCGTGGAAACGCGGATCGTCATCGATGTTGCAGAGTT
The DNA here is from genome assembly GCF_004168365.1 of Pseudolysobacter antarcticus. GTDB lineage: Bacteria > Pseudomonadota > Gammaproteobacteria > Xanthomonadales > Rhodanobacteraceae > Pseudolysobacter > Pseudolysobacter antarcticus. The sequence continues at coordinate 406,997 of NZ_CP035704.1, read as the reverse complement.
CGAAATCGATACCAGGACGAATACGCAGACCGATGCGCTGGATGCGCCGCTCGATCACCGCCGGACGTCCGATCAGGATCGGTCGGGCGAGGCCTTCGTCGACAACGGTCTGCACCGCGCGCAGCACGATTTCTTCCTCGCCTTCGCCATAGACCACGCGCTTCGGATCTTCCTTGGCGTGCTCGAATACCGGCTTCATGACAAACCCGGTGCGGAATACAAACTGGCTCAGACGCTCGCGGTACGCTTCGAGATCGGCGATCGGTCGTGTCGCCACGCCGGAGTCCATCGCGGCTTTCGCCACGGCCGGCGCCAGCGAAACCAGCAGGCGCGGATCGAACGGTTGCGGGATCAGATATTCCGGGCCGAACGACAGACTTTTGCCGCCGTAAGCACGCGCCGCGACATCCGACATTTCGCGCCGCGCGAGTTCGGCGATCGCACGCACGCAGGCGATCTTCATCGCCTCGTTGACCGTGGTCGCGCCGACATCCAGGGCACCGCGAAAAATGTATGGGAAACACAAGACGTTGTTGACCTGGTTCGGGTAGTCCGAACGTCCGGTCGCCATGATCGCGTCGGGGCGAACTTCCTTGACGAGCTCGGGCAAAATCTCCGGCGTCGGATTGGCCAGCGCGAGAATGATCGGACTCGCCGCCATGCGCTTGACCATGTCCTGGGTCAAAACACCCGGTGCGGAAAGACCGAGAAAAATATCCGCGCCATCGATGATTTCACCGAGCGTTCGCGCCGAGGTTTCGCGCGCGTAACGCACCTTGTTGTCGTCCATTTCCTCGACGCGGCCGGTGTAGACCACGCCGCATTTATCCGAGACCAGAATATTTTCGTAACGCGCGCCGAGCTGCACCAGCATGTCCAGGCACGCGAGGCCGGCCGCACCGGCGCCGGACACCACGAGTTTGACGTCCTCGATTTTTTTGCCGACGACGTACAACGCATTCGTGATCGCCGCACCGACGATAATCGCAGTGCCGTGCTGGTCGTCATGGAACACCGGGATCTTGACGCGCTCGCGCAACTTGCGCTCGACGTAAAAACATTCCGGCGCCTTGATGTCTTCGAGATTGATGCCGCCGAAAGTCGGTTCGAGCGAGGCGATGATGTCGACCAGTTTGTCGGGATCGAGCTCGTTGATCTCGATGTCGAACACATCGATGCCAGCGAATTTCTGGAACAGGACGCCCTTGCCTTCCATCACCGGTTTGGCGGCGAGCGGACCGATCGCACCAAGTCCAAGCACGGCCGTGCCGTTGGTGATAACTGCGACCAGATTGCCGCGCGCGGTGAGGCTGGAAACCTGGCTCGGATCTTCGACAATCGCTTCGCACGCGGCGGCGACGCCGGGCGAATAAGCGAGCGACAGATCGCGTTGTGTCACCAACGATTTGGTCGGCGCGACCTTGATTTTTCCGGCTGGCGCACGACGATGATATTCGAGAGCAGCTTGTTTGAGTTCTTCGGCAGTGGCCATGGGCAGACGCTGTGTGGCTGAGACGCCGGGCGGCGTCCGGGGATAACGATGACGGGCACGGAAGCGGCGATAAATCAGGCTTCAACGCGCCGCGAACGACTATAACACAGCGTGTTTATGCCTCTTCGGCGGTTTCGGCGAGATTGCCGCGACGCGCGAGAAATTCCTGCTCGACACGATCCATGCGGATGCGATTGGCAAACAACGAAAACGCCAGTTGCCCGGCCAGCCCGCGCGCGCGACTGAGCCAGTGCGGCACGTACAGCGGCGCCTTGATCGTGCCGTCTTCGAAAAACGGTTCGAGCCGCAACGCATCCATCAAGGTCATCTTGCCGGCAAACAGATTGCGGCAAACGTGGAAACGTCGATGTTTCAACGCGAGCCGGAAATAGGTATGCACCGAAAGCAAACCGTGCAGATATACCGTGTCCTTGGTGAACGCGGCGCCGCCGGTCAGCGGCACACCGCGAAACACGCGCATCGCCGAACTGAACCCATCCTGCTCGCTCTGGCCTTCGCCGAGAAAGAACTTGAACACTTCGATGAAGTCGGCGCCGCGCAAGGCCATGTCGATCGCGACGATGCGCAACGAGATGCGCTGCATGCGTTCGATATCGATCTGCCCGGTGATGAGTTCGGCGAACGTGGCCAGGCCTTCCTGCGTGGCGGTGATGCGCGGCGAGTTGCGCGCGAGGCTGCTTAGCACCGGCTGTTCGCGACCATTCAGCGCGGTCAGCGAATGCACAAAGGCTTCGTGTTCGAGCAACTGGTGTACGTCGTATTCGGAAAACTCCGTGGCGGAACGCAAGCGAATCCGGGTCGGTCCGGCAGCGGCCTTCGATACGAGATCGGGATCAACCACCACGCTGATCTTGTGATGCACGAAAAACGCATCGATCTGCTTTTGCAGCGTCGCCTGCACCTGTTCGGCGCTGAGATGATATTCGGCCTGATCGATCAGATCGCCTTCGCCGAGTTCGTGTGCGACCGAAATGAAATGCCGCGCTGCATCGACGTTGTTGACCTCGCTGCCGGGCAACGCATCGCCGGGCTTGCCGTACAGGCGGATCGAGTAGTCCGTGACCTTCGCTGACCCAAGATTTTCCAGCAACTCGGTGGCGATGCGCCAGGACGAAATCGTGCGTCGCAGATAATCGCCGAGCGGATGTTGCGCATCGCAAGCAGTGTGGATACTCGCCAGCTCGGCGCGCGTGGCGCTGTAGTCATGCGTCGTATAAACGATGCTCGGCAAGCTTGCATTACCGCGTCGCCAGTCCTGCAGAAATTGCTGTTGCGCGGCGGCCGGCCAGCTCACCGAAGCGAGCAGGTGAATACCTTTGACCGCGGCGACGAGGCGCCGGTCAAGCGTGGCGTAATAGGTGGAATCCGTGTTGCCGGTAGCGGCTATGTCCATGCGCCAATCCTGCCCTGACCCATGCGGTCTGGCAAGTTCGGGCACATCGCGCCAGGAGGTTCAGGATCAGCGCGGCGTGCGCAGCATCGGCAAGCCAGCGAACAGCGCCAATAATCCGCTCAACACAAGTACGGACCACAGCGAAAGTGCCGGCAAGGCAGGTGGATCGGCTTCGATACGCGCACCCAGAACCTGGAACAACAAATCGGGCGCGACGACATGGCCAACGAAATTTCCGGCAATCTGGCAGTTGGCGAGGGTGGCCCAGCTCGGGCATGCCGGGCCGCCCGGAAAATGTCCGCCGGGATTGCGCCAAACCGCCGGGCTATCCGACTGCGTGGTGCGTGCTTCCCACACAAAATTGCCATTCACGCTGAAGTTACTGAGCGCTTGCAACTCCACCCAATAATGTCCGGCCGGCAATTTGCATACGGTCGGAAATATGACGCTCATGACGTTGCCGGACGTATTGAAAGTCGGCACGACGTTGTTAGCCTGACAGAACAGCACCTTGTCGTTCGGCAGGCCGTTGCCGTCGGCGACGATATTTACGCTGGCGGCCTGCGCTGCCGGATTCTTGCCGTTATCCGTGGCAACAACAAAATTGATCTGGGTGATCGACCAGCCGGACGCATCGGTGATCACGATATCGTCGGCGGCTTGCGTATCCAGCGTACCCGGCGTGGCGAGCAATTGCTGCGCAGAAGCGCCGAGCGGCGGCACCGCATTGCTGGTCTGGTCGTGCAGCACAGGGTTGCTGGACTGCGGCATCACAATCGGGCTGACAGCGACCAGCGCACCGGCGCGCGTATCGACCTGCGCAAACGCACTGGCGCTGACGCATGCCAGAGCGATGAACATCATATTTTTGACTGACATCAACATGCAAATACGCCTAGGCACAGCCCTACAACTTAAAATTAACAGAAATCCGGCGCGCGACCAAGTACCAAATGTGCGCGGCACCCACAAGAATCGCATTTACGCGCGTCAACCTACGTTGAACCTCATCCTCGCGAATGCAGGATCCAGCGCTTGTGGGCAGTGATAAAGCCGAGCTTCGCTTCGATATCGCGCTAGCTCCGTCCGTACTTCTCCGCCGTGCGTTTGTTCAGCGCCTTGCCCGGCACGCGGCCTTCGGCCTTGCGCTTGAGCTGGGCTTCGAGGCTGTCGCTGGCGGCATCGCGCTCGTCGCGCAGCTTGATGTAGCTATCCCAACGCCCTTGGTCGAGTTCGCCGGACGCCAGCGCGGCGAGGATCGCGCAACCCGGCTCGGCGGCGTGCGCGCAGTCGCTGAAACGACAGGTCTGCGCGAGAGCATCGATGTCGGCAAAACTCGCGGCGGCGAGGTCTTCTTCGCCGGTGAGTTTCAGCTCGCGCATGCCTGGCGTATCGATCAGGCAACCACCGCTCGGCAGCTGGATCAGCGCGCGATGGGTGGTGGTGTGGCGACCACGACTGTCATGCTCACGGACTTCGCCGGTAGCTTGGCGCTGATGACCGATCAAGGTATTGGTCAGGGTGGATTTGCCCGCGCCCGACGATCCGACCAGCACCACCGATGCGCCGAGACCGAGAAACGGCAGCAACACGGCCACGCTTTTTTCGTCCTTGGCATTGATCGCAAACACCGGCGTTTGCGGTGGCACCACTTCGTGCATCGCGGCGATGGCGGCGGCGCAATTGTCTGCGCTGAGCAGATCCTGCTTGCTCAATGCGATCACCGGCAACGCGCCGCTGCCTTCGATCAACAGCAGATAACGCTCGATGCGGCGCGGATTGAAATCACCATCCAGGCCCATCAGCACGATCACGCTATCGACATTCGCGGCAATCGACTGGCGCTGATAACGCTCGCCAGCCGCAGCACGCGTGAGCAGGCTGCGACGCGGCAACACGGTTTCAATCAGCGCCGGGCCAAGCGGCGCGAGCAATACAAAATCGCCGACGGCGGGGCGGATCTGCGGATCGGCATCACGCTTGAGAAACCGTGGCGCCGGCTGCGCGCCGAACTCCTCCACACCATCGTGCACGCGATAACCGTTGCGATGCTGAGCAATCACGCGCACGAGTTTGCCGACCGTATCGGCGGGCAAAAGCGTTTCTGTGCGCCAGCCGATCGCGCCGAGCTGGACGAGTTGTTCCGGTGAAATCTGCATGCGCCATTCTGCCCTTCGCGGCTCGGCAGCGCCACGCCTGAATGCGGCAGCGCTGCTTTATCCGCTTGGTCGCGCAGCGATCGCACAGTTTGTGTTGGGCGCCGCTTGCGCTAGCATGCGTTTTTCAACCGACCTTGCCGATCGTCCCGCCATGTCTACCACCCCCGTTGCAACCAGTTCCCGCCTCAATCATGTGCGTTATGAAATTCGTGGCAGCCTCGCCCATCGTGCACTGGAGCTGGAGGCCGAAGGCCGCAGCATCTACAAGCTCAATATCGGCAATCCAGGTCTGTTCGGTTTTCGCGTGCCACAACATTTGCGCGATGCGGTCGCCGCCAATCTGGATCGCAGCGAAGCGTATTGCCACCAGCAGGGTTTGAGCCACGCACGCGAAATCATTGCCGCGCAGCAAAGATCACGCGGCGTAACCGATAGCAGCGTCGAGCGCATTTTCATCGGCAACGGCGTCAGCGAGCTGATCGATATTTCGTTGCGCGCGCTATTAAATCCCGGCGATGAAGTGCTGCTGCCAAGCCCGGACTATCCGCTGTGGAGCGCGGCGACCCTGCTCAACGGCGGCACGCCTGTGTATTACTCGTGCAGCGCCGAAAATGCGCACTTTCCTGATCCTGAAGAAATCGAAAAACTAATCACGCCGCGCACTCGAGCGCTCGTTGTCATCAACCCCAACAACCCGACTGGCGCGGTTTATTCACGCGAGCTGCTGAGCCAACTCGTGCGTATCGCCGAGCGTCATCGGCTGGTGCTGCTGGCCGATGAAATCTACGACACGATCACCTACGACGATGCCGAATTCGTGCCGCTCGCGCCGCTGGCCGGTGCCGTGCCGTGCCTGAGTTTCAGCGGCTTGTCGAAGCTGCATCGCGCCTGCGGTTACCGCATCGGCTGGCTCAGCCTTTCCGGCGCACGGGCACGCACCGGCGACCTGCATCACGCGCTCGACCTGCTCGCGGCGCTACGGCTGTGCGCGAACGTCGCTGGGCAATGGGCGATCGAACCCGCGCTGACCGGGCCGGATACCTCGGCCGCGCTCACTGCATCCGGCGGTCGCCTGCATGAAGCACGCCGTGCGGTGCTGGACAGCGTCGCGAGCAGCTGTTTCCTCAACGTGGTCGCGCCGCAAGGTGCGTTGTATGCGTTTCCGGCGATCGACCGGGCGCTGCTGCCGGGCTTCGACGACGAGCAATTTGCGCTGCAGTTGCTGGAACAGGAAAGCGTGCTGATCGTGCCGGGTTCGAGTTTCAATCTCGGCACGCGCCAGCATTTCCGCATCACCTTGCTGCCGCAACCGGCTGAACTTCGCGATGTGTTTTCGCGGATCGAACGGCAACTCGCGCGTGGCGCGGAACCTGCGCGGCATGTGGCTTGAGTTGATCCTCGGCGCAACGATGCTCGGCGCAACGACTGGGTCTGACAAGGCCGCACCCGATGCATCGCCGCGTTTTCTCGCGCTCGGCGATTCCTATACGATCGGCGAAGGTGTGGCCGAAACCGACCGCTGGCCGATGCAGCTCGCGGCAAAGTTGCGCACGCAAGGCATCCTTATCGAGTCGCCGCAGATCATCGCCAAAACCGGCTGGACCACCGACGAATTATCCTCCGCGATGGATGGTGCCACACTGCATCCGCCGTATGCGCTGGTCACGCTGCTGATCGGCGTCAACAATCAATATCGCGGTCGCGATACGGGAAATTATCGCGTCGAATTTTCGGCCTTGCTGCAGCGGGCGATTCATCTCGCCGGCGATCTGCCACAACACGTTATCGTCGTCTCGATTCCCGATTGGGGCGTGACCGCGTTCGGCCAAAAAAGCGGGCGCGATACACAACAAATTGCACGCGAACTGGATGCCTACAATGCGATCAATCGCGATGTCTCGACCGCCCAGCATGTGCGTTACGTGGATATCGCAAACGTGTCGCGCGCGGGCGGCGCGCGCGCCGAGATGTTGACCGAAGACGGTCTGCATCCATCGGCGGCAATGTATGCGCAGTGGGCCGCGCAGGTTTTGCCCGAAGCACGCGCCGCGCTGTCATCGCACTGACAAGCAACCGACATCTGACGGTGATGCGCGGGCGCTAGGCTACGTCCGGATTCCCGCGAGGCCGCTGCCATGTCGCGTTTGCGCTTTCGCAGTATTTTCATTTCCGATATTCATCTGGGTACGGTCGATTGCAAATCGGCTTACCTGATGGATTTCCTGCGCCATACCGAAGCGCAGCAGCTGTATCTGGTCGGCGACATCATCGATCTGGAAGCGCTGGAGAAACGTCCGTATTGGCCGGTTGAACACGGCGCGGTGCTCGCGGAATTTCTCGCCATCGCTGCGCGCGGAACTCAGGTTACCTACATCCCCGGCAATCACGATGCACCGATGCGCGGCCTATGCGGCCAGAAAATCGGCGCGATCGATGTGCGCCTGAATGCGATCCACCATACCGCCGACGGGCGGCGTTTTCGGGTTTGTCATGGCGACGAATTTGATCAATCCGGCATCGGCAAGCCGTGGCTAATCCATCTCGGCGAAGATGCGTATCGCCTGTTGTGCTGGATCAATCGCCGTTTCAACGCGTGGCGCAAATACTTCAAACTGCCATACCTGCCGCTATCGATCATCACCAAGTCGCGCATCGGGCGTGCGCTGAATTACATCCGCCAGTACGAACAACTTGCCGCGGATGCTGCACGCGAAGCCGGTGTCGATGGTTTGATCTGCGGCCATATCCACTTCGGCAGCATGCGTGAAGTCGATGGCGTTTTGTACCTCAACGACGGCGACTGGGTCGAACATTGCACCGCGCTGGTCGAGCATTTCGACGGCACGCTGGAACTGATCCACTGGAGCGAACGCCGCGGCAGTCTCGCGCGCACCAGTCGCTCAGAATTTGTGCCGTTGCCTGCCGCCGCGATGGCGTTGGCAGGATTGGATCTTGGCGCGCTGATCGCACAACAGAATGAATCGAATTTTGCAGCGCATGGCAGCGAAAAAGCAGCAGCATGAATTGTCGGCGGAGTTACTCGAATCAAGTCGAGCTATGACTCCACGCCGAGTGCGCGTTTAATTTCGGCGGACTGAAAAACCAATCGCGATTCAGCCTGAGTTTTTCCAGTTGGTACGCAGCTGCGATGGCGATACGACGCCATCGCAGCTGATAAATATCGACCTAGAGAATTTCCGCGACAAACACCGTCACGGTTGCCGTTGCGGTATTGCCGTGACCATCCGAAACGGTATAGGTGAACGTGTCGTAGCCCTGCGTGCCGTGCAGGTGCTGATAGCGCACGGTGCCGTTCTGGTTGATCGTGACGATTGCACCGAGCGGGCCGTTATGATCGACGGCGATGACCGACAGCGGCAGACTGTATGGGTCGGAGGCGTGCGACAACACATCGATATCGGTGACCGAGCCCTTCAGCACGCGCGTCGAGAAATCACCGGCGAGCGGCGGCAGATCCGGGATCACCGTGACCGTCACCTTGGCGCTGGCGCTGCCGCCGTGACCATCGCTGACGCTGTAGTTGAAGGTATCGCTGCCGAAGAAATTCGCCTGCGCTTGGTAACGCACGCTGCCATCGGCATTGATCAACGCGCTGCCGTGCGCGGGGCTGGTGACGCTGGCCACGCTGAGCGTGTTGCCATCCTGATCGGTGTCGTTCGACAACACGCTGATGTTCACCGGCGCGGTGCCGCGCGTGCTCGCGCTATCGTCGTTGGCGACCGGCGGATGATTGACCACGACTGTTGGTGTCACCGTTACCGAAACCTTTGCCGTGGCCGTGCCGCCATGGCCATCGCTGATGCTGTAGGTAAACGTATCGGCGCCGGAATAATCGAGTGCGGGCGTGTACGCGATGGTGTTGTCGGCGTTGATGCTGGCCGTGCCGTGCGCGGGCGCGGTCACCGTGGCGACGCTGAGCGGATAGCTGTTCGGATCGCTGTCGTTGGCGAGCACGTTGATATTCACCGCGACATTCTGCGGCGTCGTGGCGCTATCGTCGGCGGCGACCGGCGGCGTGATCGTGACTGGACCCGGTGCAAGATGCACGGTGGCCGTGGCGCTGAGGCCCGCAGTGTCCTTGATCGTGTAGCTGAAACTGTCGCCTTGTCCGGCTGGCGGCACGGTACATGCCACGGCACCGGTTGCCGCATTCGGCGTGTAGGTGACGGTACCACCGGCGTTGATCGTCGCCTTGCCGTAGCCAGCGTTGCCGACACTCGTGACGGTCAAGGTTTGTCCCTGCGGATCGCTGTCGTTGGCAAGCACCGCAACGATCACCGGCGCGCAACTATTGAGCACACCGTTGTCGTCCAGCGCAACCGGCGGTTTCGGCGCATACACTTTCGGGCCGAGCGCGGTACTGACGGTTTGCTGCTGGATCTTGTACACATCGACGGTGCGTTTGTGATCGGCCGGATTGCGCAAGGCGCGCTCGATCCATGCCGCCGGCATCTTCACCGGCTCCTTGACCCATTCGGTTTTGCTCTCGGTTGCGGGCACCGGCACGGCGGGAACGATCGTTTCTTCGATGGTCAGAAATTCGACATCGACGCGACGATTCTTGCGTCGGCTGGCCTCGTTGTCGTTCGGATATTTCGGATTGCTCAGACCTTCGCCACGCGCTTCGATTTCGTCCGCGGCGATGCCATGCTGGATCAGATAGGCGCGCACCGCGGCAGCACGGCGCACCGAAAGTTTCTGGTTGTAGTCGGCGGTGCCGATGTTGCAGGTGTGGCCGGTGACCGTGACCTTGCTCACACGCGCTGCAGACTTGAGCTTGGCGATCATGCTGTCGAGCTCGCGCACGGTATCCGGATGCAGCGTAGATTGGTCGAAGCCGAAATACGCATCGGTATCGAGGCGCACGTCGTTGCGAATCACTTGTGGTGCGGCTGGCGGCGCTTGGGTCGGCACCTGCTTCTCGACCTGCACCATCTTGAACGGTTCACGCGCGCGGAACGCACTTTCGTGACCGAAATCGTAGCGCACGAACAGCCAGCCGCGATCGTCGGATTTGTCGGTCTCGAACGGGCCGGATTTTTTCAGGTGCTCGCCAAGCAGCGAAAAACTGAAACCGGTATCGGCGATATATTTGTCCGCACCCAGCGACAGCGTGGCCTGGTCGGCGCCGATATGGCCCTTCTCGTAATCCAGGCCACCATGCAGACGCAACGAGCCTTCGTCGAAATATTTACCGCCGCGCAAACCCACGCCGTAGTTGTACGGGCGCTCGAAATAATCGATCAACGTGGTGATGGTTTGCGTCTGCGTGTAGTTGCCGGTGCCGTCGCTGCCGGACAAATTATTGACTACCGAACTCGTGCTGCTGTTGACGAAACGCTGGCCGGTCAGCGCGCCCATCACGTAGCCGGTCAGGAACAGATCCTGTTTTTCCGCGCCGATGCCGAGCGTGGCCTTGCGGTCGTGCCACTGGTTCTGATCGACAGCGAGAAAACTTTTTGCCACGACCACCGAATCCGGCGCATCGATGCTGTCCTGACGCGTCTTGCCCCAGAGCCAGTTGTAATCGATCTGAATACCGCCGGCGCCGCCTTGGCCGAGCCAGAACTGGCCGATCCACGCGCGCTGGCCGTTGTCGCCGAAGACGCCGAGCGCCTCGCCTTGTACATCGCCCTTGTCGTTCACGCCGAGCGAGATACGACCGTCGCTGCCGACATACGTCATCGGGACGCTGGCATTGCCGCTCAGCGGTGGTGGCTGATTCGGATCGGGCTGCACCTGTTGTGCATACACCGAGGACAACAGCACGGTGGAAATACTCATTGCCAGCAATGATCGACGCATGATTGCACTCCTTTGGCGCGGCCCGAAAACGGACCCGGCGTTAAAATTTTTTCGAGGTTATTGCAGATTCGTTGCCACGTATTCGCGCATCCCCTCACGCACAATCACATGCTCGCGCCCACCTGATTGCCGTTGGGCAATCTCGCGACTCGTGACTTGTAACGGATTTTAGATGAAAAGTTAAGCAAATATCAGCGATGGCTACTTTCGCATTTCACGTCACATAGCCATTCGACGCGCTTGAATGATGCATACGCAAACGTCGTGGCGCGCCGCGAATCACGCGATCCACGATAAGATAGACGCTCCTTCACCGATATCACTCACCGCCATGAACACAGCCCAATCCGCCCACGACCGTATCGACGAACTGCTGCACCAGCATCCCGTCGTGCTTTTCATGAAAGGCACTCGCCAGGCGCCGCAATGCGGATTTTCTGCGGCCACGATCGGCGTGCTGAACGAACTGCTGCCCGATTACCACACGGTAAATGTGCTGGCCGATGAAGAGATTCGCCAGGGCATCAAGGAATACGGCAACTGGCCCACCATCCCGCAGTTGTATGTCAAACGCGAGTTGATCGGCGGCGCGGATATCGTGCAATCAATGTACGGCGCCGGCCAGTTGCACAGCTTGTTCGGCTTGCCCGAACCGGACCGCACGCCACCGACAATCACCATTACCGACGCGGCTGCGGATGCGATCCGCAACGGCATGGGCGACGCTGCAGACGCCGCGCTGCATTTGCATATCGACGCGCGTTTTCAACCACGCTTCAGTCTGGAGCCGGCCAGTGGTAGCGAGATCGCAGTGTATGCCAACGGCATCGACGTACTGTTTGATCTGGCAAGTGCGGCACGCGCAAAAAACATCGTGATCGACTGGGTCGAAACCGTGCAGGGTTCGGGGCTGTCGATCGACAATCCGAATGCGCCGCAGCCGGTGCACAAACTCAGCGTCGCGGCGTTGAAGAATCGTCTCGATAAAAATGCGATCACCGTGATCGACGTGCGGCCGCCGCAGGATCGTGCGCTCGCGCCGTTTGCCGCGGCGCAGGTGCTGGACGAATCCAGCGAAGCGCGCCTGCTTGCGCTCGACAAAGACACGCCGTTGGCGTTCCTCTGCCATCACGGCAACTCCAGCCGCAACGCTGCCGAATATTTCCGCGAACAAGGTTTTCGCCACGTGTTTAATGTCGAAGGCGGCATCGATGCGTGGTCCAACGAAATCGATCCATCTTTACCGCGTTATTGATCGCGCGGCGCTATACTTATTCCGACAGAGAAAACCGGCCCACGAGCCGGCCCTGTCGGGGAGCTCGCCAATTGCGATGAACGGAGGGAGATAGCTATGCGCTCCATGTTCTGGGTGTTGCCGGTTCTGCTGGTGTTGGGTGGCTGTGGTGGAAGCCCCGAGCAACAGGCGGTCGATGTTTGTACACAGGCGGTCAACGCCAAGCTGAGCGGCAAGTCGTACGCGCTCGATGCTGCCGATATGCGAAACAACCTCACCACGGACAACGACAAGGTGGTGCATGTTGCCTCCAAGATCGCGTTCGATGCGGGGCTGTCGAGCGAATACAAAACCGCTTTCGATTGCCGCGTACGGTTCGAGGCCGGCAAGCCCCCGACCGTGATCTATCTGGCGTTCGACTGGGCGCTGGATCCGAATGCCAAACGCCCGAACTGATTCCGTCTCAAAAATGCAGGTGCTTGACCGATTTGCCTTCGTCGCGAATTTCCTTCAGCGCGTCGATGCCAATGCGTATCTGCAATTCAACGAACTGCGACGTGACGATGCGATCGCTCTCGGCCGTTTTCACGCCTTCCGGCACCATCGGCTGATCGCTGACCAGCAATAACGCGCCGGCCGGAATGCGATTCGCAAACGCGGTGATGAAGATCGTCGCGGTCTCCATGTCGATCGCCATGCAGCGCGTGCGACGCAGGTAGGACTTGAACGCCTCGTCATGCTCCCAGACGCGACGGTTGGTGGTGTAGACCGTGCCAGTCCAATAGTCCTTGCCGAAATCGCGGATCGTCGATGACACCGCACGCTGCAAGGTGAACGCCGGCAGCGCCGGAACTTCCGCCGGAAAATAATCGTTCGATGTACCTTCGCCGCGCACCGCGGCGATCGGCAAGATCAAATCGCCGAGCTGATTCTTTTTCTTCAGGCCGCCGCATTTGCCAAGGAACAAAACCGCTTTCGGCGCGACTGCGGAAAGCAGGTCCATGATCGTCGCCGCATTCGCGCTGCCCATGCTGAAGTTGATGATGCTCAGGCCATCTGCGTGCGCGTTGGGCATCGCCTTGTCGCGCCCTTGCACCTCGACGTTATGCGCCTGCGCAAACCATTCCACATAGTTCTGGAAATTCGTCAACAGGATATATTTGCCGAAATTTTCCAGCGGCGTGCCGGTGTAACGTGGCAGCCAGTTTCTGACGATCTCTTGCTTGTCGCGCATTATCTCTCCCTTCCCATCAGCTTGAACATTGCATTAAAAACGTCTCACAAAATCCCGCGATAAAGCTTGCCATTTTACATTCTGCCAAAAATTACGCGATGGCTGCGAAATACATCGCACAGCATGCTTCCGGCGCGCGTATCTGCACAGGACAGCAACCACGAATCAACGTAACGCCGGATCAGCGCGCAAGCGCTCAATGATCAAATCCAGAAATGCGCGAACCGTCTTCGTCGCATGGCGCCCTTCGCGATGCACCACATGCACCGGCAGTGCCACGGGTTCGAATTTTTCGAGTACGACTTTGAGCTTGCCAGCGCGCAAATATTCCGCCACTTGATACGACAAAAGCTGCGTAAGACCAAACCCGTTTATTGCGGCAGTCGCGGCCGCGGCGTTGGTCGATGTGCTCAGCCGCGGTTGCAGTTTGACGATGTGCGCCGCGCCATTTTTTACCAATCGCCACTCCGGTGTCGGCGTCACGCTATTGGCCGAAATGATGCTGTGCCTAGGCAGATCTTCAGGCGTCTTCGGCACGCCATGTTTCTTGAAATACGCCGGCGCGCCGCAGATAACACGACGCACCTGGCCGACACGTATCGCCTGCATCGATGAGTCCGGCAGCTCGCCGATCCGCACCGCCACATCCACGCCCTCGTCGAGCATGTTGACGACCCGATCGAGAAACAAACACGTAGCGCTGACATCAGGATAACGCCGCAGATATTCGGTGACGATAGCGGTGACGAACTGATTGCCGAACAGCACCGGTGCGGTAAGCACAAGTCGTCCACGCGGCGCGCCATGCATGCCGCTCGCCGAGGCATCGGCCTGCGCGAGTTCGCCGAGAATGCGCCGACAATCATCCGCATAACGCGCCCCGGCTTCGGTCACGCGCACAATCCGCGTGGTGCGTATGAGCAAGCGCAATCCCAGATGATTTTCGAGTTCGTTGACCGCTCGTGTCGTTGCCGGCGGCGAAATATTGAGCTTGCGCGCAGCGCCGGAAAAACCGTTGTTATCGACCACGGCGACAAAAATGTTGAGCAGATGAAACCGGTCCATTATTCCAATTTACGGAATAGTGTTTTGCATTTCAAGGCAATTCTATGTGCGGTGCGGCTTGATTATGCTTTCGTTGGTCGCCGCAGCCCTGGCGAATCCGGGCCATGCCCGAGCCACGAACCCAAAGGATTTTCTCATGCCACGTATCAGCATTCCAACCATCGAACAATCGCTAGCGGCCAGCAAACCGTTGCTGGCCGCGGTACAACAGCAGCTGGGTGTCGTGCCCAATCTCATGAAACTGGTCGGGCAAAGTCCGGTCGCGCTCGAAGGTTATCTGTCGCTCAACGGCGCGCTCGCCAAGGGCAAACTCAATGTGCAGCTGCGTGAGTCCATCGCTCTGACCGTGGCCGAATACAATGGTTGCGATTATTGCCTGTCAGCACACGACTATCTGGCCCGCAATGTTGCCAAGCTAGGCAACGACGAGATCGACTCGGCACGCTCTGGTCACGCGTCAGATACACGCGCCGACGCCGCGTTGCACTTCGCCCAGCGCGTCGCCGAAACTCGTGGACATGTTGACGATGCTGATCTGGCGACGTTGCGCGTCGCCGGATTCGACGACGCCAGCATCATCGAAATTGTGGTGACGGTGGCACTGAATGTGTTGACCAACTATATCAACAACGTCGCCCAGACCGATATCGACTTCCCCAAGGTGCACGCCAGAATCGCGGCTTGATTAATCGGGCACAAGCCAATAAGGAGGCCGGACGCAAACGCTCGGCCTCGTTCATTGTGATCGGCTGAAATTACCCAATGGCACTGAAATCCGCAGATCGTCTTGCCGGATTTTTTGGCTCTGGTTAGCGCATTATATGCAGGTCGAACGACTATCGAGATAACACATGCTGCTGACCGCCGTAATCGCCATTGTTGTTGCGCTGATCCTGCTGTTTCTCGGACGCGGCTTCCTCGCCTGGGTCGCCGCCGCAGGCATCTGGCTGATCGGCTGGCGTATGATCGGCGTGACGTCGCCGACGTTATTTATCGTCAGCGTAATCGTGCTGTTGGCACTCGCGCTGTTGTTCGGCCTGCCGCCGCTGCGGCGTGCGCTAATCTCGGGTACCGCGATGAAAATCATGGCCAAGGTGTTGCCGCGACTCGGTGATACCGAACGCATCGCGCTCGAAGCCGGCACGGTGTGGTGGGATGGCGAATTGTTTTCGGGTCGTCCGCAATGGAATACTCTGCTCGACTTCGTGCCGCCGAAGCTCAATGCCGATGAGCAGGCCTTTCTCGACGGGCCGACCGAAGAGCTTTGTCGTCGTCTCGACGATTGGGAAATCCAGCAACAACGCGATCTGCCGCCTGAAATCTGGGCCTACATCAAGCAGCAGAAATTCTTTGGCATGATCATTCCGAAAGAGTTCGGCGGACATGGATTTTCCGCGCTGGCACATTCGCGCGTGGTGACCAAGATTTCCAGCCGATCGGTCGCCGCGGCGGTGACGATCATGGTGCCGAATTCGCTCGGCCCCGGTGAATTGCTGATGCATTACGGCACCGACGAACAGAAAAAATATTATCTGCCGCGCCTCGCCAATGGCGATGAAATTCCGTGCTTCGGCCTGACCGGCGCCGAAGCCGGATCGGACGCCGCCGCGACCCAATCCGAAGGCGTGATCGAGCGCGGAATCTACGACGGAAAAGAAATCATCGGCCTGCGCCTGAACTGGAAAAAACGCTACATCACGCTCGCGCCCGTGGCGACTTTGGTCGGCCTCGCGTTCCGCATCAAAGACCCAAACAAGCTGCTCGGTGACACTGAAGATCTCGGCATCACTTGCGCACTGATTGCGGCGAACACGCCAGGCGTGGAAATCGGCCAGCGCCATGATCCGATGGGCGTGCCGTTCATGAACGGGCCGATCGTCGGGCACGATGTTTTCGTGCCGCTGGATGTCGTGATCGGCGGCAGCGCCGGCATCGGCCAGGGTTGGCGCATGCTGATGGAATGCCTCGCCGCGGGACGTTCAATTTCATTGCCGGCGTTGTCGGTCGGCGCCGCGCAAATGTCGACACGCATCTGCGGCGCCTACGCCACCGTGCGCGAACAATTCGACACGCCGATCGGCCGTTTCGAAGGCATCGAGGAACCGCTCGCGCGCATGGCCGGCCTCACCTACCTGATGACTGCAACGCGCAACCTGACCTGCGGCGCGCTTGACGCTGGCGAAAAACCCGCGGTGATCGGCTCAATCGCCAAGGCTTACCTTACCGAAGGCATGCGCTCGGTCGTGAGTGATGCGATGGACATCCGCGCCGGTGCGGCGATCCAGCGCGGCCCGCGCAATTCGCTCGCGCGCGCATGGGACGCGGTGCCGATCGGCATCACTGTGGAAGGCGCGAATATCCTCACGCGCTCGATGATCATTTACGGCCAGGGCGCGATCCGCTGCCATCCGTTTGTGCAGATCGAAATCAAGAGCATCGCCGAAAACGATCTGAAAAGTTTCGATGTCGCGTTGTTCGGTCACATCAATTTTGCGGTACGCAATGCCACACGTTCGTTGCTGCTCGCGTTCAGCGGCAGCCGACTTGCGGCTGCGCCACGCACCGAAGATACCGCGAGTTATTACCAGCATCTATCGCGCTTCTCGGCAGCGTTTGCGCTGATCTCGGATACCGCGATGGGCACGCTCGGCGGCTCGTTGAAACGCCGCGAAAAAATCTCCGGCCGGCTCGCCGACGCGCTCGCCTACATGTATCTCGCGTCGAGCACACTCAAGCGGTATCACGACGAGGCCAAGACCACGGCCAATTACAGCCTCGTGCGCTGGGCCACCGAACTGTGTCTGTATCGCGTGCAGGAAGCGCTGCTCGGCGTGATCGAAAACCTGCCGACCAAACCTGCCGCGATCTTGCTGCGCGCGCTGATCTTTCCGCTGGGTGCACGCTTTCGTCCGCCGTCCGATACGCTCGGCGCAAGAGTCGCGCGCGAGCTGCTCGAAGATCGCGAAACCCGGCTCAACCTGACCCAGGATATTTATGTACCCGGCCCCGACGAAGCCGGGCTCGGCGCGCTCGAAGCCGCACTCGACAAGGCGGTGCGCGCGATTCCAATCGAGACCAAATTGCGTGATGCAGTGCGTGCCGGAAAACTTGATCGCGCGCCGGGCTACATGCTCGACGATCTCGGACTCAAAGCCGGCGTGATCACGCCAGCTGAACATGCTTTGTTGCAGGAAGCCGAGCATGCGCGCAATGAGGTGATCCAGGTCGACTCTTTCGACCCGCAGGTCTTCAAGACCCTGCACTGAACTCGACTCAAATGGTCCTTGGAAATTCGATGCAAAAAGCACGCTGGTATTTCGATTTCGTCTCGCCGTTTTGCTATCTGCAGCTCAAGCAGATCGAGCGACTGCGCGTTGTTTTACCAATCATACCGATACCGATTCTGTTCGGCGCGGTACTGTCGCATCACGGCAATATCGGGCCGGCGGAAATTCCGGGCAAACGATTGCACACGTATCGCATGGTGCAATGGCAGGCAAAACGCAGCGGCATCGAACTGCGTTTCCCACCGGCGCATCCGTTCAATCCGATCAGCGCCTTGCGCCTGAGCATCGCTCTGGACAATCGCTGGGATGCGATCCGCGCGATCTTCGATCACCTCTGGCGCGATGGCAAAATCGGTGATAGCGCGAGTGCGCTCGTTGATGTCGCCGCGCGATTCGATTGTCACGACGTCGCTGCGGCCATCGATTCGCCCGCAGTGAAGTCGACATTGCGCGCGAATACCGAAACGGCAATTGCCGCGGGCGTGTTCGGCGTACCGACCGTAGCGATCGGCGACACGCTGTTTTGGGGTAACGATGCGACCGCGATGCTGGAGGATTTTCTGGTCAATCCGCAGCTTTTCGACAGCGAGGAGATGCGTCGTATCGAAACCCTGCCGGTCGGCATCGAGCGCAAGCGCTGAGCCGGCAGAGATCGGGGCGACAACGAGTCAGTCCAAATGTATTCCTTCTTCCTGCCACGATCGAAAACCCGCGCTCGCCGATTGATTGTGCGTGGTTTGTTTTTCGCGGTGATCGCGACCGCAATTTTCAGCGCAAGCGTATTTGCCGATCAAGTATACAAATGCATAAATCCACAAGGCATCATTGCATTTCAGGATCATGCCTGCGCTCGTATCGACCAGCAAACCGTGTTGCAACTCGCGCGGCCACCACCGCCAGTGGCGAGTTCTGTCGATGAAAACACGGTCGGCGATGAAGCGGTCGAAACGTCGCCTGCCCCAGTTGCAGCTTCGCCGCCACGTCGGACCTTGCCGACGTTATGGATGTGCATACGTTACGACGGCGAGCGTTACATGAGCACGAGCTGGGTTCCGCAAAGTTATGCGGTACCGCTCGGCGTGCTCGGTTATCCGGGCTTGAGTCTGGGAGAAGCTTACGGCGCCGGGCATCTCGGTAATTCCGCGCCTGGCGGAAAATCACCGCCGATCGCGGCGCCAAGTGGACGCAATTCTATCGGTGCGAGTTATACCTGGGTTGAAGATAGCTGCCAGCCGGCGAGCATCGCGCAGACCTGCAAATACCTGCGTGAACAATACGACAGCAATCACGGCACCCTGCATCGCGCCGCCAGGGCCGAGCAACCAGCGCTCGAAGCGCGTGAGCGCGAACTACGCGACCAACTGGCTGGCTGCTGAGCGATTGCGCCGCTCGCATCGCATCGAAAAAGACGCTGAGCCACCTTTTTTCACGCAAACAAACCGCTACGATTTTGTTCAAGCGCGAGCAACTGCCGTTTGGTATCAATGCCGCCGCCGAATCCGGTCAGGCTGCCATCGTTGCCGATCACGCGATGGCACGGCACGATGATCGGGATCGGATTGCGGCCATTTGCCGCGCCGACGGCACGACTCGCTTTCGCATTGCCGACGCGCCGCGCTAGCTCGCCATAACTGATCGTGGTGCCGTACGGAATCGCGCACAGGTTTTGCCACACGCTGAGCTGAAACGGCGTGCCGCGCGGACTCAAGCTCAGCGCGAAATCCTGCAGCTCGCCGGAAAAATACGCGTTCAATTGTTCCGCCACCGGACGCAGCGATGCGGCATCGCGCTGCCAATCGGCACCGAGCGAGGTCGGATATTTGCTCGTCGCAAAATCGATATGACGCAGACCTTCTGAATCAGCCGCGAGCAACAATCGCCCGATCGGGGTTTCCAGATAATCGTAAAACATTGTCGTCTCCATAATCCGATCGATAGCAAAACTGTATTCGCAGTCTCAGCCCTGGCTACGCCACAAATGCAGCACCGCATACGCGCGCCACGGCCGCCAATCCTGGCTGAGTTGCTCTTGCGCTTTCGTGCTCAGTGCCACACCATCGCTCGCGGCAGCGCGACGCAAAATCAGGTCGGCGGCGGGAAACGCATCAGGATGCGACAGCGCGCGCATCGCGACGTAATGCGCCGTCCACGCGCCGATACCGGGCAGACGCACCATGCTCGCGACAAAGTTGTCGAGGGTTTGATTCGGCGCAAAATGCAGCTCGCCCGCGCAGACCGCGCGCGCGAGTTCACGCAAGGTTTCGGCACGCGCTTTGGGCAAACCAATACTGGCGATATCCGCATCAAACAAACGTTGTGGCGTGGGAAATTGCGCGTGCAATCCGCGGCCCGATTCATCCAGCAGGCGCTCGCCGAATCGATCGACCAGCCGTGCCGCAAAAGTCCGCGCGGCAGCCACGCTGATCTGCTGGCCGAGCACGGCGCGCACCGCGGTTTCGAAACCGTCCCACGCGCCGGGCAGCCGCTGGCCCGGATGGTTTTGCACGAGTGCACGCAAGACCTCGCTTTGTGCCAGGGCGGTATTGATCGCGACCGGATCGGCATCGAGATCAAACATGCGCCGCACCCGCGTGCTGAGCATCGGCAGCACGCTGGAATTGGGAAATTGTATACAAAGCAGCAACGCATTCTCGTCGCGCGCCGCCTGCACATCGAAGGTGCCGACGAGCCCCTCATGCACAAAAATCCGTCGATACGCAGTCGCATCCACCTGCTCGACGCCGGGAATCGCGCGGCGTGCATAAAACGCGAGTTGCGCGGCAAAATCATAGGGCGGCCGATACGGCAATCGCAGCGTGAGTCCATCCGCCTTCGCGCCGGCCTTGCGCCGCACCACGCGTGGCGGCAGGCGATACGCAGCCTGGAACGCCGCGTTGAAGCGCCGCACGCTGGCGAAACCCGATGCCAGCGCGATCTCGGTCACCGGCAATGCGGTTTCGCTAAGCAGTTTTTTTGCGAATAGCACACGCCGCGTGGCGGCGATCTCCAGCGGACTTGCGCCGAGTTGCTCGACAAACAGGCGGCGCAGATGTCGTTCGCCGACACCGATCCGCGCGGCCAAGGCGCCCACCGACGCGCCATCCAGTGCGCCATCTTCGATCAGATGCAAGGCCTGACGCACGAGTTCGCCGCCAGCACGATGCAACGGCGAACCGGGCGCAGCCTCGGGTCGGCAGCGCAGGCATGGACGGAATCCGGCCGATGCCGCCGCTGCGGCCGTCGCGTAATAACGGATGTGCTGTGGTTTTGGCGACGGCGCCGGGCAGACCGAGCGGCAATAGATTTTGGTGCTGGTCACAGCAGTATAAAACAGGCCATCGAAACGTGCATCGCGGCTGATTCGTGCGCGTTCGCAAATCTGCGGATCGAGAACAAAAGCTTGGTTAGAAAGATTTGGCATGACGCCATGCTACTCGCGATTTGCAGCTCCGACTCGCCGTTTTCGGCTATCAATGAAACTTGCAACTTTTGCCGACCGCGGGCAGTCTATGCGACGTGCTGAACCATCTCCGCCACCGCGCTCGGGCCCATTCCTGGCTGAGCTATCTGCTGATGCTGATGCTGCCGCTGCTGCTGCTGAGCGGTTTTGGTCTGCCTGCGTCGACGCATGCTGCGCCGGTGCAAAGCGCAGCTCACGCAAGCCATTGTCAGCAACATGCCGCACCCTCCGCCAGCGAAAAGTCCGCTGTGTCCGAACACGATTGCTGCAAGAACGGCGCCTGTATCTGCAGCGTGCTGACACAGACGGCATTGAACAATCCAGCACTCGCATTCGGCGAATCGTTGCCACCATTACGTGTCTTTGTATCGTCGACATCGCCGCATCTGCCGGCACTCGCCCTCGCCAATTTGTTACGCCCTCCGATCGTCTGATCACATCGCTGCCGCGTGACGCGGCACCCAGACATCGGCGCGCCTGCTTTTTCTCGCAGCCGCCTATTTTCGTGATTTCTGCCACCGCAACCAGCGCGCAGATCACGATCGACGGAGAGTTCACCATGCAACGATTTTGCTTTCATCTCGGCGCGGTTTCCGCTGCGCTGGGTTTACTCGCGGGCTGCGCGAGCCTGCCGCGTGCGCAGGGCCTCGATGATATTCATACGCTGGTCGAACAGCGCCACGGCGCGCCGCTGAGCTGGAGCACCGCGACCACAGCGGAAGCGAACAACGCGCTGAATATATTGCTCGCGCAGCCACTGACTGTCGATCACGCAGTCGAGATCGCGCTGTTGCGCAACCCGCATCTGCAGATGGAATTTGCGCGACTCGGCATCGCCCAAGCCGATGTATTCGAGGCCAGCCGCATGCGCAATCCGACGTTTTCGGTGGCGGCGCTCGATCCCCATCGCAACGGCGAAAACAAACGTATCGATGCCGGATTCAGCGCGAGTTTCGCCGAGCTATTGTTGCTGCCCTCGCGCCAACGCCTCGCGCGCGGCGAATATGCGCGCAGCAAAGAGTTGATCGGCAATGCGGTACTGAATCTGCTGTGCGACGTGCGCGCAGCTTGGTTCAAAGTCGTTAGTGCGCAACAGGTGGCGAGCATGCGCGAAACCGTGGCGAAAGTCGCCGCGACTTCAGCCGAACTGGCGGCGAAATTTCATGCGGCAGGCAACATCGCGGTGCTGGAACTGAAACTGCAACAAGCCACCGCGACCCAGGCGCGACTGGCCGCCGCGCGTGCACGCAGCGATCTAATCCGCGCACGATCCGCGCTCAACCAGTTGCTAGGTCTTGCCGGCGAACAAATCCATTGGCAAGCCGACATGCATTTGTCGGCGCCGCTGGCCAACGAAGATTCCGTGGCAACGCTGCTTGCGATCTCGCGCGAGCAACGCCTCGATCTGCTCGCTACGCAACACGAAGTAACGCTGCTTGAAGGTAGCCTCGGCATCACGCAGCGTTTTCGCTGGCTCGGCAATATCGAGGTCGGTATGAGCGGCGAGCGCGACAATGACGGCACGCATCTGTATGGCCCGAGCCTGTCGTTGCAGCTGCCGATTTTCAGTCAAGGTCAGGCGGCCATCGCGCGTGCCGAAGCACAACTCGCGCAGGGTCGCGCGCGGCTGCAATCGCTGCAGATCGCGATCGATGCGGCGGTGCGTCTGGGCGTCGATTCCGTATTCGCGGCGAGCGCAATTGCGCAGGATTATCGCGCCGCCCTGATTCCCGAACGCGAAGCCATCGTCGCGCACACGCTGGACAAGATGAACTTCAATCTGGTCGGCGCATTCGAGTTGTTGTTGACGCGACAACAGGAGGTCGACGCGTATCAAGGCTACATCGAAGCCGTGCGAGATTATTGGCTGGCGCGGATCGAACTCGCGCGTGCGGTCGGCGCGCGTTTGCCGAGCGACGATGCCGCCGACGTCGCGCCGATCGATGCGCCAGAAATGTTTGCTCCAATGCCTGACGATACAGCGCCTGCACAGCACGACATGCATCACGGAGACAGCCATGCAATGCCAATGCAGCATGATGCTCCCGCCACACCATCCACACCTGCTGCTGCAGAAAAAATTCCCGCCGGAGCCACGCCATGAAAATCTCACGTCGCAATATAGTGCTCGGCGCCGGCCTTGCTGGACTCGCGAAAATCGGCAGCCTGGTGCGGCCGGCGGCCGCGCAAACGCCGAGCGCCGATGCGCCCAGCACAGGCGAAAAATCCAATCTGCCTTACACACGAGTGACGACATTGAACGGCCATACCTTGCCGTTCCGCTTGGTCGATGGCGTCAAGGAATTTCATCTGGTCGCCGAAGAAGTCGAACACGAATTCGCCCCGGGCAGCAAGGCAAAATGCTGGGGCTACAACGGCTCCACGCCGGGGCCGACGATTGAGGCGGTCGAGGGCGATCGCATCCGTATTCTGCTCACCAATAATCTGCCTGAGCAGACCAGCATGCACTGGCACGGCATCCTGCTGCCGAGCGGCATGGATGGCATTGTCGGCCTCACTCAGCCGCCGATTCTGCCGGGCGAAACCTGGGCCTACGAATTCACCCTGCGCCAACACGGCACGCACATGTACCACCCGCACGCGGACGAGATGACGCAGATGGCGCTCGGCATGATGGGTATGTTCATCATCCATCCGAAGGCTGGCGAACCGCTGCCGATCGATCGCGATTTCGTGATCCTGCTGCACAACTGGGCGCTGCATCCGGGTACGTATCGGCCCGATCCGTCAATCATGACCGAGTTCGATTTATGGACGTTCAACAGCAAGGTATTTCCGGCGATCGATGCCATGGTGGTACGCAGCGGCCAGCGTGTGCGCATTCGTATTGGCAACCTATCGATGTGGAATCATCCGATCCATTTGCACGGTCATCAGTTTCATGTCACCGGCTCGGATGGCGGGCGCTGGCCGCAGACTTTGTGGCGCCCCGAGGTGACCGAAATCGTCGGCGTCGGTCAGACGCGCGATATCGAATTCGTCGCCACGCCGGGCGACTGGGCGTTCCACTGCCACATGTCGCATCACACCATGAACGCGATGGGACACGGCGTGCCGAACACGCTCGGCGTCGATCAATCGGGGCTCGAAACGCAATTGCACAAACTGTTGCCGGGCTACATGGCGATGGGCCAATCCGGCATGGCCGAACACGCCGAAATGGCGAGCATGATGCGCGGTCCGGCCAACACGTTGCCGATGATGGGCGGCAAAGGTCCGTTCGGCGCACTGGACATGGGCGGCATGTTTACCGTGGTCAAGGTACGTGATGAAATCGCGGCCGACTATCGCGATCCGGGTTGGTATCAACATCCGCACGGCACGGTTGCACGGCGCGTAGCCAGCGCGGCAAAAACGAAAAAGGGCGGTTGATCGCGTTGGGTTCGATCAGGATGTCTCGTCATTGCGCCATCTTGCGTGTATTGATCCATGGCCATTCACAGCGAGGTTTGACATGCAAACAGCAACGATGAAAATTTCCGTATACGCCAATCACGGTCTATCGATTGCGCATCGCTGGCATCGACGCGGCCTGTTCTCCGGCACACTGCTGATCGCACTTCTGACCAGCGCTGGCATGTGTTGCGCCGCGACGGGAGCGGCACTGGAAACGGTGACGGCAAAAATTGACGGGCATGCATGGGTCGCGTCACGCGTACTCGCAACCGCACCGCAATTCGGCGCAAAACCGGTGCTCAGCGTTACTGCGTTTGTCGATGCAAAACCCGCATCGCATTTCACCTTCAACATCTTCGTGCCCGCAGCCGATCGCCCCATTGGTCACTTCGCCTTCGGCGCGGGTGCGCCGACCGTTTCCACGCATGGCGGTTTTTTTGCCAACGCCGGTCTTGATGCCGACCCGATGCAGGACAACTATAGTTTCAGCGACGGCGCGATCATCATCGATGCCTCCGATGCTGCCGCGCATAGCGTGTCGGGAACGTTTTTCGGCACGGCGAAAAATCACAGCGGCAAGCAGCTGATCATCAGTGAGGGCCACTTCACCAACGTAACCATCGAAGCGGCAGCAAAACCATGAACGCGCATCTAGTAAATCGCAAACGAGTCTTCGCACTCGCAGGCTTCTGCGGAATCCTCCTCGCCGTGACGACATCCTCATGTGCTGCAGCAACACCGCAACGCACTGCGCGCGTGGAAGCCATGCTGACCAGTGTGAGCTGCGGATTCGGCGACGAAGGCGGCGATGCCGATGTGTTTTGCAACGACGATCGCGGCATGTTCCTGTGCGAAATTTTGCGCGCACAAAAGTCCGTCGCTGGCTGCAGTATCGACCCGAGCAAATCAAAGGTGCCGGATCTGGACAAACTCACCGATGCGGACTTTGTCAAAGACGGAAAAATGGATCAGGCCGCGATCGCGCAACCGTGCATCGTCTGGGCGTACAACGAAGGGTATGTCGCGCCGAATCGGCAACGTTGGCAACAAACCTGCGCGATCCAGTTGCTCGATTCGCTCGGTTGCCCGACGACCAGCAGCGGCACTTCGAAGGCATGCAAAGCAGGAGCGAAACCGGTGTGTTCAGCCTTGCATCAAGCGGGCTTGGTAACGGCTTGCCCGTGAGCTTGAACTGACACGCGCCAAAATATTGACGATGATCTGAGCAGGTTATTCAAACCCGCTACCGAAGATCCGGTCGTAGAGAAATATCGCGCCATTGCGATCGTCGGGATCGAGCTGACGATTGATGATTCCATCGCAAGCGGAATTCGGTTGCATCACCGGACATCTGCCGTCATAGACCGGATGCGCTAGGCCGAGCGCGTGGCCGAGCTCGTGCAGGATCAGACCCTGAAAATCATTCGGCGCGTAATTCGTGGCGAAGCTCGCGCCCTCGGCCAGCGCATAGTTCTGATAGTACGAATTCGCATCGAGAATAATGTCGCCAGCGCCGCTGCCGCCGTTCGGCGGTGGCGCATAACCGACGCCGCCGCCACCACTGGAAAACGCGAATACGCCGATGCGAATCTGACCGGCATTCGGCGCTATTGCGGTGGGATCGTTGATCGCCGCGCCGTTGTCGCTGACCTTGATGTACTGGATGCCTGACACCGCCGACCACTCGGCCATCATCGCGGTGATCTGCGATTCCAACGATATGAGCGGCACCGAAATAAAGCCGCCACCGGGCGAGATTTCCATATTGATCGAGCTCACGCTGCTGCCGGGACACGCCGTGCCGCAATAGCCGCTACCCGCCGTGCCCGGCGGAATGAACGACCACGTGACGATGCCGCCGACCGTTCCAGCATGGTTGTCGCCCCATTTCGAATACAGGGTTTCGCTGCCACTGGTATACGCAAATACCGCGAAGGCATCGACACGCCCGCTGACGACCAACAATAGAAGTACGATGAAACCCTTTAGGCAGATGCGGATTTTTCGCGATGGCATCGTGTTCGACATGGCCGTCTCCGGCACCGAAAATCGGCGTTAAGTATAACGCTGCATATCTTGCGTTCAGACACGCGCCGAAATAGCCGCAGCAGCGCCATTAAAATCCGTAGCGCAAAAATCCGCCGTCCACCGCAATGCATTCGCCCGTGACATACGACGATGCGGGCAGGCACAAAAACGCCACTGCCGCGGCGACTTCTTCCGGCTCGCCAATGCGCTGCATCGGCGTGCGCGCGAGCACTTCTTCGAGGTAGTCCAGATCGGCCAGCGGCGCGTCGGTGCGCTGCGTGCGGATGTACCACGGCGCTACCGCGTTGACGCGAATACCGTCCTCGGCCCACTCGCAGGCGAGGTTGCGCGTGAGCTGGGTCAACGCCGCCTTGGTCATGCCGTACGGCGCGCCGGTGCGCACGTGGATGAGGCCGGATACCGAGGCAATATTCACGATCGCCGCATTGCTGTGCTGAACCAGATGCGGATGCGCGAGCCGGCTGATTTCAAACGCGGCAATCAGGTTGATATCAATGATGTGGCGATAATCGTTTTCACTGTACTCGAGCGCCGGTTTGCTCTGATTGGTACCGGCGTTGTTGACCAACAGGCTGAGCTCGACATCGAGATCGCTGATCCAGTCGAACATTTCCAGGCGTTGCTCCTGCTCGCCGACATCGGCGGCGAACGCATGAAATTCGCGCGCGGGAAATTCTTCGGCAAGCTCACCGCGAACATGTTCCAGATGCGGTTCGTCGCGGGCGATCAGCAACACATTCGCGCCGAGCGTGGCAAGCTCGCGCGCGCACGCCAAGCCGATGCCCTTGCTCGCGCCGGTGATCAGTGCGGTCTGGCCATCCAGCCGCCAGCGCGTGGGATTTGTGCTCATTACTGTCTCCATGTGGTGCCGCCGTGCGATCGTAGCGAGCGCTGCCGCGCTGCAAAACCTGCGCTTGTTCGCATCGGCAAAACTGGCGCAAACTCTACGCTAACTTGAGTCGGAGTCACATCATGTCGCGTCATCGTATTTCTTTATCGCTGATTTCATTCCTGGCCGTCGCCGCGCTTGGCGCATGCTCACGCCATCCTCCGGCCGAAACGGCAGCGACGCCGACTACGCCGACTACCCCGACAGCACCCGCCGCACGGGCACCGCAGGCGGGCGAGCCAGGCGCCGCGGTAAATGCATTGCTGACCGATGCCCAGCTCAAGGCGTTGCAGAAGTCACGCGCGGTCGAGGCGCAAGTGCTGCAACAGCAACACGACGTGGACAAGAAGATCGACGCCGAAGCAGGCAAGGATTGACCGCTATCATCACCACCCAACACGCACCGATCGCGCCTTGATGCATCGCGCGATTCCACTACCCATCCCGCCGCATCAAACGTCGAATATTTCATGCCGAATCGCGACCACGCAACACCTGCTGCAAACACCACCCGCCGCGTATTGTTCGCGAGTCTGATCGGCACCACGATCGAGTTTTTTGATTTCTACATCTACGCCACCGCTGCCGTGCTGGTGTTTCCGAAACTGTTTTTCCCGGCGGGCGATGCGGCATCGGCCACACTGCAATCGCTGGCGACGTTTGCGCTCGCGTTTTTTGCGCGCCCGCTCGGCTCGGCGGTGTTCGGCCATTTCGGTGATCGCATCGGGCGCAAGGCCACGCTGGTCGCGGCACTGCTGACGATGGGCGTGTCGACCGTGCTTATCGGCCTGTTGCCGACCTACGCTTCGATCGGTATCGCCGCGCCGCTGCTGCTCGCGTTGTGTCGTTTCGGTCAGGGGCTGGGGCTTGGCGGCGAATGGGGCGGCGCGATCCTGCTCGCGACGGAAAACGCGCCGCACGGCAAACGTTCGTGGTACGGCATGTTTCCACAGCTCGGCGCGCCGATCGGATTTTTGTGTTCGAGCGGCATTTTCCTGCTGCTCAGCGCGTGGCTCGACGAGGCACAGTTTTTTTCGTTCGGCTGGCGCATTCCGTTTCTCGCCAGCGCGCTGCTGGTGCTGGTCGGTTTGTACGTGCGTCTCAAGCTCACGGAAACACCGGCGTTCTTGCGCGCTATCGAGAACAACGAACGAGTGCACCTGCCGATTCTGACGGTGTGCTCGCAGCACCTGCGCAGCCTGTTGCTCGGCACGTTCGCGGCGGTCGCGACATTCGTGCTGTTTTATCTGATGACGGTGTTTGCGCTGAGCTGGGGTACGTCCGTGCTGGGTTATGCGCGCAAGGATTTCCTGTTGTTGCAGATGGCTGCCGTGGTGTTTTTTGCGATCTCGATTCCGCTGTCGGCGTTGCTTGCGGATCGTTACGGCAATCGCGCCGTGTTGATCGTGGCAACATTGCTGATCCTGGTATTCGGCCTGTTGTTCGCGCAACTATTCATCGCGGCAAACACGCCTGTCATGTTTGCGTTTCTGGCGCTCGGATTGTTTTTGATGGGCCTTACTTACGGGCCGCTCGGCACCGCGCTGGCCGATATGTTTCCGACCTCGGTGCGCTACACCGGCGCATCGCTGGCATTCAATCTGGCCGGCATCGTCGGCGCATCGCTAGCGCCGTATATCGCCACCGCGCTGGCCACGCGATTCGGCGTGGCGTATGTGGGTTATTACCTGTTAGGCGCCGCCACGCTGACCCTGTTGGCGTTGCTGCTGATCGGCAAACCACATACCGACGCAGCGGATAAATCCATCGCATAAATTTGCCATCGGATCTTTATCAAACGATGCGCCGTGCCGAAAACTTCAGTCACGGCGCTCGTTTTTTCGATGTCGTGCCGACGTTATTTGATCTCGCAAAAACAATACGCGAACACGCCGGGTTTGTTGTTCTGCAGCGAGCTGAGCAGACGCAACTGCTGGCGAATTTCCTGGTTCGCGAATAAGGCTGCCGGTAATCCAAAATCGAGATGCAGGCCGAGCTTAACTTGCGCCTCACTGCTCAGACTCAAGGCAAACCGTTCCCAGGTCGACTGCTCTTTTTCGACGTAGGTCACGCGATAATCGTCGCCGAGATGGGCGCGTTTTGCCGCCGATGCTGTCGCCTCGCGCAGGCCACCGAGTTGATCGACCAGTCCGCGTTCTTTCGCTTGTATGCCGCTCCACACGCGGCCGCGCGCAATCAAGTCGATCTGCGCCGCAGTCTTGCCGCGCGCCGCGGCCACCTTGCCGATAAAGTTCTGATAACCCTTGTCGATCACGCTCTGGATCAGCGCACCGACTTTCGGATCGAGCGGCAGACGCACATCGAACGCACCGGCGAGTGAGGTCGTGCCGACGCCGTCGGCATGGATTCCGATTTTCGCGAGCGTGTTGGGAATATTCATGAACAACCCGAAGATGCCGATCGAGCCGGTGATGGTGTTCGGCTCGGCCCAGATCTCGTCGGCATTCATCGAAATCCAGTAACCGCCGGAAGCCGCGACATCGCCCATCGAAACCACGATCGGCTTGCCGGCTTTACGCGTGAGCTCGACTTCGCGACGGATCACTTCGGACACAAATGCTTCGCCGCCTGGCGAGTTCACACGCAGCACGATCGCTTTGAGATTCTCGTCTTCGCGTGCCTCGCGCAACAAGCGTGCAGTGGATTCGCCACCAATGGCACCGGCGGGTTGTTCCGCGCCGCTCATCTCGCCTTCGGCCACGACCACACCGATTTCGGGACGCATGTCGCCGAGATTATCGTGCTCGATCTGGCTCAGATAATCGCGCAGATCGATCTGCCGAAAAGTATGTTCGGCCTCGTCTTTCACGCCTTTGGCGATCAGCAAGTCGCGTGCCTGATCTCGCGTTGCGAGCTGGTCGACCAGCTTCTGTTTCAGCGCGACGTCGGCGAGATCGCCGGCACTCGCCTTGAGCAACTCGGGATAATGTTCGATGTCCGATTGCAGCGTGGCGGGCGCGATCTTGCGTTGCGTGCCGACGTCGGCGAGGTAGTCGTTCCACACGCTGCTCATCCAGAACAGATCGGCTTCTTTCGCTTCCGCCGAACCGTGATCAAGCATGTACGGCTCGACTGCGGATTTGTATTCGCCGACGCGAAACACATGCACGTCGACGCCGAGTTTATCCAGCGCTTCCTTGTAATATGTGTGATAACGACCGAGGCCTTCGAGCAGCACCGCGCCATCGGGATGCAGCAGGATTTGCGTGCTGTGCGCGGCCAGCAGATATTGCGACTGGCTCATGCCGTTCGATACGGTGATCACTTCCTTGCCGGCGGTTTTCACGCGATCGAGCGCGGCGGCAATCTCGCGTGAACTGGCTTGACCAACGCTCGATATTTCATCGGGAATAAAAACCACGCGTTCGATGCGCGTGTCTTTGGCGGCGCTGTCGAGCGCATGCACGAGATCGCGCAGTTGCACTTCCCTGCGTTCGTTACCGGCGATCTTGTCGAGCGCGCGTTGCGCCGGTGCGGCGGTGAATTGTTCGACGATCGCGCCTTTCGGATCGACCACCAGCGCGGTGCGCTCGGCGATCCTCGGCGCTTTCGCAAACATCGCGCTGAAGAAAATCACGAGCAGGAAAACGAAGATCAGATTGAAGACCAATCGCCGCGTGAAATTCACCGTGTTCCAGAGCGCCCTGAAAAATCGCGCGTTGATCCTGAAAAATCGCACGATGATGTTGGGTCGTTGTTCGGCCATGTCTTGCTCCTGAAATATTGAGATGCAGCTTAGTCAAAACCAGCCGTGCGCACACGCGACTTAAGTCATGTCTGCGTTGAAGAATGTGGCGCTGGCGCCAGCGTGCGCCACGAATTATTCATGGCGAGCCGGTAGAAGCGCGTGAACAGCAATATCGCCGCCATGCCGAGCCCGGCGATCAATCCGACCCACAATCCGCGCGGCCCATAACCATAATGAAACCCGAGCAGATAACCGAGCGGCATGCCGATGATCCAGTACGCCAGCAGGGTCAACAGCATCGGCACGCGCGTATCCTTAAGCCCGCGCAGCGCGCCGTTGGCGACGACCTGGATGCCATCGGAAAACTGAAAGATCGCGGCGAGTAGCAACAACTGGCTCGCCAGCGCGATCACTTGCACATCGTCGGAATACAGATGCGCAATCGGCATGCGCAACAGCCACATCAGCAACGCCGAAACCACCTGGCTGCCGAGAGTCAGCGCAATGCTGACGAATCCGGCATAACGCACGCCACTGTAATCGTTGCGCCCGACCGCATTGCCGACGCGGATCGTCGTCGCCATCGCGAGTCCGAGCGGCAACATGAAGGTAAGCGACGCGACATTCAGCGCGATCTGGTGTCCGGCCATCGCCGTGGCACCGAGCGAACCGATCAGCAATGCCGTGGCGACAAACAGACCGCCCTCCATGAGGATGGACGCCCCCATCGGTAAACCGAGTCGCAGCAAGACGCTGATCTGCGCGAGCACCGGCCATTCAAAATGCGCAAACAATTGCAGGTCGCGATAATGCCGCCGCGTTACCACATACAGCAAAAATGCCAGCGCCTGCAGCCACAACACAATCGCCGTGGCGATGCCGCTACCACGTGCACCGAGCGCGGGCATACCGAGCCGGCCATACATCAGCGCCCACGCCAGCGGCAGCAGCAAACTCACGCCGAACAGGCCGAAATACAAGGTCGGCCGTGGCCGGCGGATACCTTCGCTCATGCCGCGCAGCGCAAAATAAATCGCCAGCGCCGGCGCGCCGAAACTGATCGCACGCAAGAATTCCAACGCCTGCGGCAATACCGTGGCATCGACGCCGATCGCACGCAACAGCGGTTCGCTTTGCCGCACCGCAAAGGCCGCGAACAAACCCAGCGCCAACGCCAGCCATAGCGCCTGACGGAATACCGCGCCGATCGACGCACGCCGACCAGCGCCATCGAGTTGCGCGACGGTGGGTGGCAACGCGAGCATCGTGCCGATCAGGAACATCATCGCAAACGACCAGATCTGGCTGCCGACCGCGACTGCCGCCAACGTGCTTGCGCCGAGATGTCCGGCCAGAACCGTATCGATGAACGGCATCAGCATCGCGCTGAGCTGACCCAGCATGAGTGGCGTGGCGAGCGAGAAGGTTTCGCGCAATTCGCGCCTCAGGCGCGCGGCATCGGTGAAGGCAGGAAACAACATGATTGGCGCGTGACTCAAGGCAGGCTATCTTACCCGAGCGCGATGCGGCGACGCGGATCAGTGCTTTTTTGGCTAGCGCAGCTAATGTCGATTCGCGGATGACCAACATCGTCAGCTTCGCGAACAATCAACGGGGAATAGTCATGGCGCGCGTTCTGCTTACCGGTGCCAGCGGTTTTCTGGGCAGTCATTTGCTGCAGCAATTGCTCGCGCAAAATGTTGAGGTGCTTGCACTCGCACGCAGCGAATCCAGCGCCGCTGCCTTGCGCGCGCTCGGCGCCGAACCCGTGCGTGGCGATGTGCGTGATGCCGATTCGCTCAAGGCGGCGATGGCAACACCGCTAGATGCAGTTTTCCATGTCGCGGCGGATACCAGCACGTGGCGCGGCGATGCGGCGCAGCAGACGCTGACCAATGTCGGCGGTACCAATAACGTGATCGCGGCGGTGCGCGCGGCGAAAGTCGCGCGCCTGATCCACACTTCGTCGGTGTCGGCGTTCGGCATGACCGAAGAGACGCTGACCGAAAATCTGCCACGTCGCGGTGCCGATTCGTGGATCAACTACGAGCGCAACAAGGCCGCGACCGAGGCTGCGGTGCGCGCTGCGGTGGATCGCGGCGAGATTGATGCGGTGATCCTCAATCCTGCGCATATTCTCGGTCCGGGCGACCGGCATAACTGGGCGCAAATGTTCATCATGATCGATCAGGGCAAGCTCCCCGGCGCGCCGCCCGGCGCAGGTGCGTTTGCGGATGTGCGCGAGGTCGCGACCGCACATATTGCGGCGTGGCGCGGTGGCCGTAGCGGTGAGTCGTATCTGCTCGGCGGTGATCACGCGAGTTTTCTGACGCTGGTGCAGGGAATTGCCAGCCAGCTCGACCGGCCATCGCCCAAACGCGCTTTGCCCGCAACGGTATTGCGCGCTTATGCGCAGGTGCTGAATTTCTACAGCCGTTTCAGCGGCCACGCGCCGTCGTTAACGCCGGAAGCGGTGGCTTTTACCTGTCATCATTTGCGCGTCGATTCGAGCAAGGCCGAGCGCGAACTCGGTTATCGCAGCACTGCTCTGAATGTGTTGATCGCCGATACCTGCGCATGGCTGCGCGAGCAGGGATTGATCAGCGGCAACGCGGCAAAAACATGACCCTCATCATCCAGCTACAGAACTTTAGCGCATGAACACTACGCCAACCAATGAGTCGCTGGAGCTTGTGCCTTTGCTTGTCGCAGAGGCACCGGTCACGCCCGCGCCGGGCGCGCATTGCGCCAATTGCCGCACGCCGCTGCTCGGGCCGTATTGCTACGCCTGCGGCCAGCCGATCAAGGGATTGATCCGCCATCTCGCGAGCATTTTTCATGATCTGCTCGATACGATTTTCAATATCGATTCGCGCATCCTGCATACGTTTTTCCCGTTGTATTTTCGTCCCGGCTTTCTTACCACGGAGTATTTTGCTGGCCGCCGCGTGCGTTATGTGACCCCGTTCCGGCTGTATTTTTTCCTGAGCGTCGCAGCATTTTTCTGCATCCAGGCCACGCTCAACGTCAGTGAACTCGGCAAGCAGATCAAGTTCGACAACAACGACGGCTTGTCTGGCGCAAAAACGCTGACCGAGCTTGAACAACGCAAGAACACCGCATTGGCCGGATTGCAGACCGCGATCGAAAAATCTCCGGGAGTCGCGCACAAGTCACTCGACAAGGCGCGCACCGCGGTGGAGCGAAGTGCGCAAAAACGCCTGGAATATTTGACCGCCGTGGAACAGGCGAAGACGGCGGGAACGGCGATCCCGCCCGACCCCGCCGATGAAGTGAACATCGAGTTCGGCGGCGACAAATGGGATGCGCAAAAAAATCCGATCCAGATCGGCTGGCTGCCGGATCGCGGCAATGCGTACTTGAACACGCTGGCGGCGCACATGCTGGAAAACCTCAAACGCGCGAAACATGATCCGCACATCTTGTTGGCCGGTATTTTTAACGTGTTGCCGCAAACGCTGTTTGTGCTGATGCCGTTGTTCGCGGTGTTCCTGAAGGTCTTTTATATTTTCAAGCGCCGCTTGTACATGGAGCATCTGATCGTGGCGCTGCACAGTCACAGCTTCATTTTGCTGTCATTGCTGCTGGTGACGCTGGTGAGCCTGTTGCGGGAATGGACCGTTACCGCAGCGCCTTGGCTCGATACGTTGCTGTCCTGGGTAAATATCGCGGTGTTGATCTGGCTGCCTTTGTATTTGTTGATCATGCAAAAACGCGTGTATCGCCAAGGCTGGATCATGACGGTACTGAAATTCAGCATGATCGGCTTTTGTTATATTTTTCTGATCAGCTTCAGTATCGTTGGCGCATTACTGGCCGGGCTCGCTTTTACCTGAGAAATCCGACTATTTGAAAGCGGCAGATAGCTATGATTGATTCCGATGAGTGTACAGACGCCTTCTGGCATCTGTTTAATGCGCGCGATCACGGCATAAATCAGTGAAGTGTCCTATACATATGTAAAAGTTGCACTTGCGAGTCTTTTTTTAACTCGTCTTCAAGATATTGTTTTTGATAGTGAATTTCGCCTACAAAAGCAATTCTTAGAATACGCGCTCTAGCGCTCTTTACAAAATGCGACTTTGATCACAATAAACTCTCGCGTATAGTAATTCGCAGCTAGGCGAACACGGTCTACTCGCCCAGTCGGGGAAGCAATGCCGCAGCAATGCCGGCATCTCCAATCGACCAACCTTTTTGAGATTTACCGATGATCAAGCCGCTAGTTCGGCTCGGCAGTTCGTTGCTGGGCATTACATCTCTGTTGCTCGGAATAAGCGTAGACGCCGCACCCTCGCCGATCGCGTTTCCGCAAATCCTGCAGGGTATCAGCCAGCAGAATCGTGCGATCCTGGTCGGCAATACCAGCCGTTACGTCACTTCCGGGCGGGACACAGGTGTTTTGGCCGACGCCGAAAATCTCGACAATATGCTGCTGCAGTTGCAACGCAGCCCGGAGCGCGAGCGCGCGCTGCAGGACATGATCGAGGCAATGCACAATCCGCAGTCGCCAAGTTTTCATCACTGGCTCAGCAACGACGATCTGTTCACCGAATACGGCCCAGCGCAGCAGGATATCGACACTGTCGTGAGCTGGCTCGGATCGAACGGATTTACTGTCAATGCAGTACATCCGAACGGCATGCTGATCGACTTTTCCGGCAACGCCGGGCAGGTCAAGCGCGCGTTTGCCACCACGTTGCATCGCTACAATCTCAATGGCAAAGTGTATTTGTCGAACGCGAATGATCCGAGCATTCCGGCGGCGCTGGCTCCGGTGGTGGTCGGCATCGTGTCGCTGAACAACCTGTTTCCGCAACCGCAATTGCACGAGCCGATCGCCGCAGCGAAAGGCAAACTCGTTCTGGAAAGCGCGAACAGCGCGGCCAAAAGCACGCCGCTATGGAATCCGGAATTCACGATCGGCAGCGGCACGCGTTACTTGGTCGCGCCTTACGATTTCGACACGATCTACAACGTCGGCCCGGTCTGGAGCGCAGGCATTACCGGTGCTGGACAAACCATCGCGGTGATCGAAAATACCAATATCCTCAACGCCGGCGATGTGACCACGTTCCGTGACGCATTCGGTATTGGCAGCGCGGCGGGTTATAGCGGCACGTTCACTCAGCTGCATCCGAGCGGCGCCACGGCGTGTCGCGATCCAGGCGTGACCGCGAATGAAAAAGAAGCCGCGCTGGATGCCGAATGGGCCGGCGTGGCCGCGCCGAATGCAAACATCCAGATTGCGTCATGTCAGGATACCGGCGTCACCTTCGGCGGCTTGATCGCCGCGAACAATCTTATCGCCAGCGCCAATCCGCCGAAGATCATGAGCCTGAGTTACGGTGTGTGCGAAAGCCAGAACGGCGCCACCGCCAACGCCGCATACGTCAGCGCCTGGCAAACTGCCGCGGCAAAAGGTATCAGTGTTTTTGTCGCCGCGGGTGACGAAGGCGCCACCAGCTGCGATGCCGGCGCGAACTACGCGACGCAAGGAATTTCGGTCAGCGGGTTTGCCTCCACGCCTTACAACGTCGCGGTCGGCGGCACCGATTTCCGCGATACTGTTGATGGCAGCAATGCTGCCTACTGGAACAGCAGCAACGGCGCGGGACGCAGCACGGCAAAATCCTATGTGCCGGAAATTCCTTGGAATAATTCCTGCGCCAGCAGCATCTTGTACACGTTCAAGGGTTATGCCGACGGCGTCAGCTACTGCAATACGGCGGTGGCCTATAACAACAATTTCGTCAGCACCAGCGCGGCGAGCGGCGGCGCGAGCAGTTATTCGTCAAAGCCGAGTTGGCAGACTGGCGTGCTCGGTATCGTCAACGACAGCAAGCGCGACTTGCCGGATGTTTCTCTTTTCGCAGCGAACGGGTTGTACGGACACGCGATGCTCTATTGCATGTCCGATACCACAAACGGTGGCGTGACTTGCGATTTCACCAATACCAGCGATGCGCTGCACAGCGTGGGCGGCGGCACCTCATTTTCCGCGCCAGCACTAGCCGGAATCCAGGCCTTGATCAACCAGGCCACCGGGCAGAGTTGGGGCAATATGAACACGCGCTATTACGCATTGGCCGCGAAGCAGTACGGCAGCACCGCGAGCCCGAATAACGCCAACGTCAGCAGTTGCAATGCCAACACCGGCAATGGCATCGGCAGCAATTGCGTGTTTCAGGACGTCACCTCGGGCGACATTGCCGTGCCGTGCAAATACGGTTCGACCAATTGCTACAGCAACTACACCGGCGCCAACAATGACAACTGCAACGACGCCAGCAGCACACCCGACAAGGCCAGCACCTGTGGCGTGATTTCAACCTCCAGCAGCAGCGCGCAACCCGCTTACGCCGCCACGCCCGGGTGGGATTTCGCGACCGGGCTTGGCAGCGTCAACGTTGCCAATCTGGTGGCCGCGATGTTGCCGCCGCCGGTTGCGAGCAAACTCAAGTTCACCGTGCAGCCAGTTAACGGCAGCGCAGGATCGACGCTCGCAACGATTAAGGTCAGCGTGGAAAGCAGCAGCGGTGTCGTAGTGACCGACAACACCTCGGCGATCACTCTGGCACTCGCGAACAATCCGGGCGCTGCCAACCTGGCTGGCACGTTGACCGTAAATGCAGTCAATGGGGTCGCCACGTTCAGCAATATCAGCCTCAACAAACTCGGCGCGGGTTACAGCTTGAATGCCAGCGCAGCCAGTCTCACTGCGGATACAAGTTCGGCGTTTAATATCGGCGCGGGAGCTGCCGCCAAGCTGGTGTTTGCACAGCAACCGAGCAATGCCTTGGCCGGATCGGCACTGAACCCGGCGATCACCGTGCAGGTGCAGGATGCGAACGGCAATATCGCGACATCCAGCGCCGCGGTCGTATTGTCGATCGGAACAAATCCGGGCAATGCAGCGCTCACCGGCAGCACCACGACCGCCAATGCGGGCACTGCAACCTTCAACGCCGCGACGCTGGATAAGGTCGGCAGTAGTTACACCTTGATCGCCACCAGCAACGGCCTGACGAATGCGACCAGCGCTACTTTCAACATCAGCCCGGGCGCAGCAGCAAAACTTGTCTATGCCACGCAACCACCGAGCAGCTTGTCGGCGGATGCGACCTTCAATGCCAGCGTGAGTGTGCAGGATGCGAACGGCAACATCGTTACCAGCGATGCATCATCGGTATCGCTGGTGCTATCCGGCAATTCCAATAATGTAATGCTCGCCAGCAGTTCAATGATCACCGCCAATGTGGTCAAGGGCATTGCGACTTTTACTAATTTATCGGTGAACAAGGCTGGCTCCAACTATGCGCTTGGCGCCACCGATGCGAGCTTGGCGAGCGCTACCAGCAACACGTTTGTCGTGACGCCGGGCAGCGCGGCAAAGCTCGCGTACACAACTGCAGCGCCAGCGAATCTGCCCTCGGGTGCAGTGTTCGGCGTGACCGTGGTAGTGCAGGATGCGAACAGCAACACGGTGACGACCGATGCCTCACCAGTAACTCTCGCGTTATCTGGCGGTGCAGGCAATGCCATTCTCAGCGGCACCACGACGATCAGCGCGATCAACGGCACCGCGACATTCGCGGGTTTGTCGGTCGACAAAATCGGCAACAACTACACACTCAGCGCAAGCGATGCCGGGCTGACCAATGCTAGCAGCAACTTCAATACAACTGCGGGCGCGGCGGCCAAACTGGTATTCGTGCAACAACCCGGCAACAGTGTCGCGGGCGCCGCATTGGCATCGGCAATCACGGTGCAGGTACTCGATGCGAGCGGCAATCTCGTGACGTCGGACTCGTCAGTCATCACGCTGGCGATAGCCAATAATCCCGGCGCTTCGAGCTTGAGCGGCACGACCACGATCAACGCGGTCAACGGCGTGGCGAGCTTCACAAATATCTCGTTGAACAAAGCTGCGGCGGGTTACAGCTTGCACGCAACTGACGGCAATCTAGACGCAGCTGGCAGTAACACGTTCGATATTTCGCCCGGCGCAACCACGCAATTGATATTCGCGACGCAACCGTCCGACATCATGCAGGATCAAGCGCTGAGCAAAGTAACGGTAACGCTGCTGGATCAGTTCCAGAATGTCGTCACCAACGACAGCAGCAGCGTCATTACGCTGGCGGCCTCATCATGTAGTGGCACGTCACTCGGCGCACAGACGGTCACGAACGGCGTGGCCACATTCAGCGGCGGAAGATCGTTCCGCACTGCTGTGGCAGCACTGCAATTGACAGCAGCCGCAGCGGATCAACCAGCACTATCGGCGACCAGCGCGCCGTTCGCTGTCGTGGCAAATCCCGACAAGGTTTTCTACACAACGTTCGAGACCTGCACGCCGTAGAAACATTTTCTGCAATCAGTAAATCCCGCCGCCTTCATCTGCACGATTTCTGGCTTCATGCCAACGGCGTTATTGGTGTTGCTTGTCGACTCTTGCAGCCTTCGGATGCATTCGCGCGCCAGGCTTCGCTTTGACTGGCTTCGGCGCATCCTCGGCTTTGGGCGCGACGCGTGGTGTTGCTTGTGGCGAAGCTTGCGTGCGTGCTTCGGCAAGCGCTGCCTGACGCTCCTGCGGTGACATGCTGTTCCAGCGCGCGCGCAATTTTTGCCGCTGCTCTGGCGGCAGCGCACCAAAACGCTGATAGGTCTGGCGCAAACGGCGCTGCTGTTGCGGCGGCAAGGTGCTGAAGCGTTGGTAGCGCTCGCGAATCTGCCCGCGCTGTTCGGGCGTCAGCGCATTCCATTTCTGAAATCGTTGCTGGGTATTGCCACGTTGTTCGGGCGTCATCTGCGTCCAGCGTGAAGCGCCGCGTTGCATGCGTTGCTGCGCATCGGGCGGCAACTGCTCCCAATTTTTTTTCAGCGGCGCGAGCACCTCTTGCTGCGCGGGACTCAGGCTGCTCCACGCCAGCGGACTCGCTGGCGCATTTTGCGCCGCCGCTTGCGGCACGACAGCGCCGCTCGGTGGCTGTTGCGCGTGCAACGCTACGCTGAGCAAAAGCAGCAGAAAAAATCCGCTAATTTTGTGCTGTGCCATCATCGCTTCTGCCTTTTTGCCGCTTGCTCTCTGGCCGATCCAGCAGGCCGGAATCATCCAGACTGGCGGGATCGGTCCAATCCCCATTGTTGTCCGAAAACTCGCCAAGATATTCGAGCAGCGCCGCACTGGGCGGCATTGCGGTCGAACCTGGCTTGGGCGCGGCCGTAGCTGTTGCGGCGCCCGGCGGCGCCGATACGCTCGACGCCGGCGCCTTGTTGACGTCAGCTGATGGCGGCGGCGCCGAATTCGCTGCAAGCGAACCAGCGCCAGCAGCCAACCCGAATACCAGCAAACCTAGCCGTCGTGTTCCTGATTCTGCGTGTCTAGCCATGCATAAAAATCCAGATCCTGATACAGCTCGATATTGTCTTCATTCGCGACCAATTCTAGATCGTCGGCGCCGTTGCTCCAATTCACGCTGTGCACCAACTCGGCGTTTGGCAAGGTCGGCAATGCCGGCTCACGAACAGCGCCGTGCCAGACGCCGATCGCCAGCACCATCGCGCAGGCGCCGGCCAATCCAGCCGGTAACATCCACGATACGCGACGACTGCGTTTTTGCTGCAGCGCGGCCTGGCGCACACGATTCAGTCGCGACAGGGTCGCTGCATCCAGATCGCGGGCCGACTCATCCAGCGCGGTCGTGGCTTGCGCAATCCATACGAAATCATTTTGATCATTCATAATGTGCCTCCAAATCGCGGCGCAAGTGCGCCAGCGCGCGTGACAAATGAGTCTTGACGCTGCCTTCGCTGCAGCGCATCGCGGTTGCCGTTGCCGCCACGTCCAACCCCTCCCACATGCGCAACAGAAAAGCCTGGCGCTGACGCAGCGGCAGCCGCACCAAGGCCGCTTCGAGCGCTTGCCCGATTTCTTTTCCAGCCACCCGTGCCAACGGGCCGGGTTCCTGCAGATCCGGCGCTTGCGCGACCGGATCCATTTCATCATCCGCCGGCGCCGAGCTGAAAAAACTCATCCAACGACTGCGCACCCGACGGCGGCGATGCCAATCGTTCAAGCGACTATCCAGCACGCGATAGAATAACGGCGCCCATTCCGCAGACGGTTTGGCGGCATAATGACGCACGAAACCGAACATCGCGTCCTGCACCAGATCCAGTGCTTCCTCGCGATTGCCGGTTGCCATATCGGCCATGCGCAACGCGCGTCGTTCCACCGCCTTGAGGAATTGGTCGAGCGCGCGCTCGTCGGCCTTTACGGTATCCACCCGTTGTGGTGTCCAGCTCTGTTCATTGATGGCGGTGAGTAGCTGATGCATGGTAACGGAATCGCCCAAAGGCTTGCAGGTATCGTCAACAACGCGCCAGCCGCAGCCGCGTTGACTTGGTGCTTGGCGACGCCATATTTGCCCCACGCGAATTTGATGCTGTCAAGCGGGTTTTGCACAGGCTTGAGCTATTTACAAGAATCCGCCAACCGCTGTCACATGCGCACATGTATACAACCGAATACACTCGCTAACCTATTGATCGGAAATATATATTTCTAATTGGTTAAAGATTCGCCAAGCTGAGCCGCAGCGTTATGCGACGCGCAATTTAGCGCCTCGCGCAGCTTTCATCCACAGACTTATCCACAGGCGTTGTGGATAAGGAGAAAACTTCATATATAGCGGATGCTTGGCGCATCTTTGTGATGGATTTATCACAACAGTTACGCAACTCCGCCTTTTTGTTTTTCACCCGCTCAACAGACTATTTTATGGACACGCTCCCAAGTCAAAAATCGAGGTTGGCATGCCCACTGTTCTGCGCGTAGCGGTGCCGGTGCCGCTACCGCAACTGTTCGACTATTTACCGCCCGTGGACGTGGATGCCGCGGCGTTGATTCCGGGTTGCCGGGTGCTGGTGCCATTCGGTCGCACGCGGCGCGTTGGCGTGCTGCTGGAGATTGCGCGTGAGTCGAACGTGCCGAGTCATCGGCTCAAACCCGCCCTGATGTTGCTCGATGCGCAGCCACTGCTCGATGCAGAATTACTGTGCAGTCTGATGTGGGCCGCTCGTTATTATCAGTACCCGTTGGGCGCCGTGCTCGAATGTGCATTGCCGATTGGATTGCGCCAGGCCAAGCCGTTGCCCGCAGCTGGCGAACGTGCGCTGGCATTGACTGAAACCGGCGCTGCCGCCTCGCCCGCAGGCAAGCCAACCGCGCGCACCAACCTGCTACTGCAAATACTGGCGCAAGGTCCGCGCACTTATCCAGAGCTGGACAATGCGCTGCCGGGCTGGCGTGCTGCAGCGACGAGTTTGCGCAAACGCGACTTGATTGTCGGCATCACGTTGACTACGCGTGCCCGACCGCATATGCCAATGATCGGGCCGCCGTTGAATGTCGAACAGCAGCACGCGGTAGACGAAATCGACGCCGCGCACGGTCGTTTCGCGCCGTTCGTACTCGAAGGCGTGACCGGCAGCGGCAAAACCGAGGTATATCTCGCACTGATCGAACAGGCACTCGCACGCGGCCAACAGGCGCTGATTCTGGTGCCGGAAATCGGCCTGACGCCGCAGATATTGCGACGATTCCGCGAGCGCCTGCCGTGTGCAGTGCACGCCTTGCACTCGGGACTCAGCGATGGTGAACGCACCCGCACGTGGCTGGCCGCAGCGCGCGGCGAAGCGCAAGTGATACTCGGTACGCGCTCGGCGATCTTCACGCCACTGCCGCGCGCCGGGCTGATCGTGATCGACGAAGAACACGATGCATCCTACAAACAGCAGGAAGGATTCCGCTACCACGCGCGCGATTTCGCACTAGTACGTGCGCGCAGCCTGAATGTTTCGGTCGTGCTGGGCTCGGCAACACCGTCGCTGGAGACGCTAGCGAATGTCGAAACCGGTCGTTATCGCTGTTTGCCATTGCGCGAGCGTGCGGGCGCCGCGCGCATGCCGATACCGCGCATCGTCGATCTGCGCGGCCAGCGTTTGCAGCACGGTTTAAGCACGGAATTGATCCGCGCAATCCGCGATTGCATCGGCCGCGGCGAACAAGCGCTGGTCTTCAAGAATCGACGCGGCTATGCGCCCGTGCTGCTGTGTCACGGCTGCGGCTGGACCGCCACCTGCACCCGCTGCAATAAACCACTCACGCTGCATCGACGCGAAAATCGGCTGCGCTGTCACCACTGCGGCGCTGATAGACCGGTGCCCATCGCTTGTCCTGAATGCCAGGGCACCCAGCTACAAACTCAGGGCCAGGGCACCGAGAAACTGGAGGATATGCTGATCGAGCTCTTCCCGCACGTAGCCGTGGTGCGCATCGATCGCGAAACCACACGACGCAAGGATTCGTTGGAGCAACTGTTCGCGCAACTCACGCCGGATCAACCCGGCATCCTGATCGGCACACAAATGCTGGCCAAGGGACACGATTTGCCGAATCTCACGCTGGTGGCGATCGTGGGTGTTGACGAAGGTTTGTTCAGTCACGATTTCCGCGCCGGCGAACGCATGGGCCAACTCGTGGTGCAGGTAGCTGGGCGCGCCGGACGCGCGCGCAAACCCGGAACGGTATGGTTGCAAACGCATCATCCCGAGCATCCGCTGCTGCTAACGCTGTTGCGTAGAGGTTATCGCGAACTTGCCGCGCAGATTCTTGATGAACGGCGCGGCGCGGGTTTTCCGCCGCATACCCATCTCGCACTGTTGCGTGCAGACGCGAGCAGTCTTGCTCCACTGCAGGAGTTTCTTGATCGCGCAACTACGTTGGCTAGCACGGCGGACAAAAACCTTCAGGCACTCGGGCCGATGCCGGCGCCGATGCCACGACGTGCCGGGCGCGAGCGTGCACAACTGTTGTTACTGGCGGATCAGCGCTCGACCTTGCAGACATTTCTACCGGCGTGGCTGAACCAATTGCGTGCGCTGCCCGAAGCCAAACGTGTGCGCTGGTCGCTGGACGTGGATCCGGTGGACTTGTATTAACCGAGTTGGTTTGTTGCGCGACTCGCAAACATCTCGGCGAC
Organism: Pseudolysobacter antarcticus; assembly: GCF_004168365.1. Classification (GTDB taxonomy): domain Bacteria; phylum Pseudomonadota; class Gammaproteobacteria; order Xanthomonadales; family Rhodanobacteraceae; genus Pseudolysobacter; species Pseudolysobacter antarcticus. Next base: position 362,692 of record NZ_CP035704.1, on the reverse strand, counting down.
TGCTTGGGCGTTGGCAGGCGACTCAAGGCGCAAGACAATCGCCTTGCGCCTTGAATGTGTCACGCAGCAATGCTTACTTGCCGGTGCATTCCTTGCCGTGCTCAGCGCGCGCACCCGAAGCCTTGGCATCCGCTTCGGTCATGTATTCGCCCTTCTTGGTCTTGCCGTAATACCTGTCATCCGAACAGTGATAGACCTTTGAGCTGGTGTTTACCCAGACTTTGCCCGGTCCTCCGCCAGCCGCTGCTGTTGCCGGCAAAGTGTTTTTGCTGGCAGGCTTTGCGGGTTTTGTGGCGGCGGCCGGCGCGGCGGCAGCGGCAGGTGCAACCGCTGCTGCTGGTGGCGTCGCGACAGGCGCGGGAGTCGCCGCAGGTTTTGCGGCGGGTGCCGGCGCAGCAGCGGCGGGTGCAGGTGTCGCATCAGCAGGTGCTTCGGCTGCGCCGTACCAATCTTTTACACCGCCGTGGCGCGAGCAGGCGCCGCGTTTCGACGCACCCGAATAATAGCTTCCGTCCTTGCACAAACCGGTCGAGCCCGCCGGCGCAGTCGACGGAGGAGCCAGAGCGTAGCTAGCGACCGCGGCGAATAAGCCAGCAGCGAATGTCATCGACACAATAAAGGCTTTCATCCAGTTTCTCCGAAGTTGAGAGGGAATGCGCTCGCGCAGTCGCGCACGCGACAGGCTGAATGCCTTCCCAGCATGCCAGAAGAATCGTGAACGGGATATATGCGAAATACTACGGATTTGGTAATGAAATCGGCTTAAGCGTGACGCCGGTTTTGCAAATGCAAACGGCTCCCGCAGGAGCCGTTGCAAACTTCTTTTCTGACCTTACGCGGCGAACAGCAAACGCATTTTTTTCATCGCGTTCGCTTCGACCTGACGCACGCGCTCGGCTGAAACGCCGTACTCGTCGGCCAGTTCCTGCAGCGTCGCTTTATCATCGTTCAACCAGCGGCGCTGGATGATGTCGCGCGAACGCGTGTCGAGACGGGCCAGACCTTGATGCAAGGCATCGTGATCACTCTCTTCCTGATTCTCGATTTCCAACGTGTCCGACGGGTCGGCGTTGTGATCGACCAGATAAGCAATCGGCGATGGCCGCAAATCGTCTTCGTTATCGGCGGGCGCATCGAAAGCAACATCCTTGCCGCCGAGGCGCGATTCCATCTCGCGTACTACGGCTGCTGGCACACCCAAATCCTTGGCGACGGTTTGTACTTCCTTGTCGTTCATCCAGCCCAGACGCTTTTTCGACTTGCGCAGATTGAAGAACAACTTGCGCTGCGCCTTGGTCGTGGCGACCTTGACGATGCGCCAGTTGCGCAGGATGAACTCGTGCATTTCGGCACGAATCCAGTGCACCGCAAACGACACCAGACGTACGCCCTGGGTTGGATCAAAACGCTTTACCGCTTTCATCAGGCCGATGTTGCCTTCCTGAATCAGATCACCCAACTGCAAGCCATAACCGTTGTAACCGCGCGCCACATGCACCACGAACCGCAGATGCGACATCACCAGATGACGCGCCGCCGCCAGATCACTGTCATACGCAAAACGACGCGACAGGGCTTGCTCTTCCTCGACCGTCAATACCGCTACTTTATGCACGGCATTGATATAGGCATCGAGCGAGCCTAACGCGCTAGGAACGGGCAGACTATTGATTACCAAAGAATTGTTCATTGCTGTCTCCGATTTCGGACAATTAGCACTCCGGTGGTTAGAGTGCTAACTATACGTAAAGTTCAGTTCTCCGGTACGCGCCCTTATTGCGGCGCAATACTGAACTGAATAGTACACCAACGGAGCGAAAAGAATGTGAAATCGTCATGCAAGCGAATGTAAATGGCATTGTGTTGCCGACAAAATGCCGTGGCGGCTGCGAAATCTGCGGTTTCAAAAACCTCAGGAGTCCAGCGCTGTTCAGACAGACAGCACCTAGCAGATGGCGCGCAATCAACTCAATCCGATCGAATCCACAGCGGGCAAGGACCAGTCGATTTCGACGCTGCCATTGTCACGCAAACGCTCATTCGCCTTGGAAAAATGTCCGCAACCGATAAACCCTCGATATGCCGACAGCGGCGACGGATGCGGCGCTTTCAAAACCAGATGACGACGCGTATCGATCAACTTTCCCTTGGCCTGCGCATACGATCCCCACAGCATGAAGACTAGTCCTTCGCGTTCTCGATTCAGGCTCTCGATTACGTGATCGGTAAACCCTTCCCAGCCTTTGCCCTGATGCGAGTTGGCATTACCACGCTCGACCGTAAGCACCGAGTTGAGCAGCAATACGCCTTGTTGCGCCCACGGAATCAGGCAGCCGTGCGGTGGGCGCGGAATGCCGAGATCGCGTGTGATCTCGGCGAAGATATTCACCAGCGAAGGCGGTGTCGCGACGCCGGGTAGCACCGAGAAACACAGGCCGTGCGCCTGGCCCGGACCGTGATACGGATCTTGTCCGAGAATGACCACTTTGACCTGCTCGAACGGCGTTGTATCCAGTGCCGAAAAAATCCGAGAGCTCGGTGGATAGATGATTTTCCCGGCATTTTTTTCGGCCAGAAGAAACTCGCGCAAAGCAAGCATTTCCGGCCGCTCGAACCAGTTGCCGACTCGTGCTTTCCAGGACGCTTCAAGCTTCAGCCGCGAATCGGTCATGGCGGGCAATTCGATGGTTGCATGCGCTCACGCTTTCGCGCGTTGATGCTGCGATACACGCATCTGGAACAGCAGCTTGGTCAGCAGGCGCTGCTCCTCGATCGGTTTCACCACCAGATCATTCGCGCCGGCGCGAATCAGTATTGCGTGCGCTTGTGGATTGTCATCGCCCGTCATCACCAGCACCGGCAGCATGCCTTTGGCGTAATCGAATCGCGTGCGGATTAGCGTAAGCAGCTCGCCACCGGTCATCGCGCCGAGCAGGTTGACATCCGTCAACACGATATCGACGCCCGGCACTTGGCGCTCGCTGCGCGCGGTTTCCAGCCAATCGACCGCGGCCTCAGCGCTTGTGACGTGGTGTACGCGCAAGCCGTGCTTCTCGAGCATGCGTCTGACCGCGAGCGCCACCACGCGGCTGTCCTCGACGTACAGCACGTCGCCGGAGACCTTGGTTTTCGGCTGCACATAACCGCGAATGAATTCTGTCAGTGCCTGAAAGCCGAGGGATTTGTCGAAATAATCGGTGACGTCGTCGGAAAACTCGCGTCGCTCCAAACGCTCCTGCACATCGCCGGAAACGACCACGATCGGAATATAGGCGAGCCCTGCTTCATGGCGCAGATGATGGGCGAGAACCAGACCATCCATATCCGGCAGACGCAACGACATGGTCACGAGGTCGACCGCGCCTTGCGCGATCTGCTGTTGTGCCTCGGTACCGCTGCCGCACGTAATCACGACCACGCCCGGCATCTGCGCCAGCAGCATCTGCTGGATCAAGGTGCGCACCACCTTGGAGCCATCCACGACCATGACTCTTGGTGCAGCCGCAGTGAGGTAGCTGGAATTGAGCGTAGCTGTCGACATGCTTGCCTAAAAACCTGTTCAATATCTGTAGCGAGCGGCCCTCAGCGAGGTGAAGAGCAGCGGAGAAAGCGGAGCATACTTTTTGTATGTGAGCATTTCGAGCAGCACATGACCCTCGATCAGGGTCGCGCAGTAAGATATTGAACAGGTTCTAAGCGGGTTGACCTAACGTGAGATGACGACTGGCCACGAGCCAGGCGCCAAACCAACCAAGCGCGGCGCTCACGACCAGCACCAGCAACGCCGGTACCCAGCCGAGTGCGCTAAACGCAAAACGATTATCGTAGCTGCTGATCAGGTGTGCGACTGCATCGCCCAACGCCAGTTGCACCGTCAGCACCAACAATAGCGCGACAAAACCGCTCAGCAATCCGTACCAGAGTCCAATATACAGAAATGGCCGGCGCACAAAACCCTTGCTGGCGCCCAATAATTGCAATGTGCCGATTTCGGCGGCGCGACTTTGAATGTCGAGCCGCACGGTATTGCCGACCACTAGCAAGGTACCGAGCGCAAGCAATCCCGCCAACACTTGCACCACGCGTGCACCGAGTGCGAGGATCGCACCGAGACGCTGTCGCCACGCTGCGTCGTATTGCACCAAATCCACCTTCGAATCTGATTTGAGCTGACCGACCAGCGCGGGCGTGGCATTGCCGCTATCGCGCGAATTTTCGCGGGCGGTCACCACCAGCACCGTCGGCAGCGGGTTGGCTTGCAGCACTTTCAGTGCGTCGGAAAATCCGGACTGGCTGCGAAATTCGGCAAGGCCTTCTTCCGGCGTGCGGATCTTGACGATCGCGACATCGCTGCGCGCGCGCAAATTTTCGGCAAATTGCGTCGCCGCCGTCGCATCGATTTCAGGTTTCAGAAATACTGTGATTTCGCGCGCTTCCTGCCAGCCCGTGCTGAGTCCCTGCACATTCTGCAGCAGCAGAAAAAGCAGCAACGGCAAAGCCAATGCCAGGCCCATCACCAGCACCGTGAGTGCAGTCCAGCCCGGACGCGCAGCGATTCGGTAGAGGCTGGAAAAAAAACTGTAGGCATGATGCTCACGCCACGCGCGGATGTTGAGTCGCGACCGTGTCGCACTGCGATTGGCGCCGCGCGCAGCCGGCACCGTTTTTACGCGCGGCGCAGTCGCCTTGCGCGTATTCATGCGCCAACCACGGGCGGGCGAAAATCGTCGATCAATCGACCGTGATCGAGCACTAGCACACGCTTGCCCATACGCCGGATCAAATGCAGATCGTGCGTCGCCACCAGCACGGTCGCGCCGACTTGTTGAAACTCGGCGAACAATTCCATGATCTCGGTGGAAAGTTTCGGGTCGAGGTTTCCGGTCGGCTCATCGGCAATCAATAGCGGCGGTTTGGCGACAATCGCGCGAGCAATGCCGACACGTTGTTGCTCGCCGCCGGACAAGGTAATCGGTGTGGCTTTTTCGCGTTCGAGCAAGCCGACTTTATCCAGCGCTGCACGCACGCGCTTGGCGGTTTCCTCGCGCGGCAAACCGGCGATCAGCAACGGCATGGCAACGTTCTCGAACACGCTGCGATCCATCAGCAAGCGATGATCCTGGAACACCATGCCGATGCCGCGGCGCACGCGCGGAATGCCGCGGCGGCGGGTTTGATTGAGGTTTTGTCCGGCCAGCGCAACGCTGCCGCGGGTCGGCCGCTCGATCAATGCGAGCAGTTTCAGCAACGTACTTTTGCCCGCGCCGGAATGGCCGGTGACAAACACCATCTCGCCCGCTTCGATCTCGAAGCTCAGGTCGTGCAGCGCCTCGTAGCCGGAGTCGTAGCGTTTGGTGACTTGATCGAAGCGAATCATTTCACCAATTGATTCAAGTTGAAGATGGGCAACAATATCGCGAGCACGATGAACAACACCAGCCCACCGACGGCGAGAATCACCAGCGGCCCGAGTACCGCGGTCAACGTCGACAGCCAACGATCGAGTTCGCGGTTTTGATGTTTGGCGGCTTCTTCGAGCATGCGTTCGAGCTCGCCGGAACGCTCGCCGCTGGCGATCAGGCGCAATGCAACAGGCGGAAAATAGCCGCTGTCGCCGAGCGCCTTGGAAAACGATCCGCCCTCCCGTACGCGGATCGCGGCGCGCTTCAACGCTTCGCGCATCGGCAGATTCGGCACCACTTGCGCGGCGATATTCAACGCATCGAGCAGCGGCACTGCGCTCGCCGTGAGCAGGCTCAGCGTGGTCGCACAACGCGCCGTGTTGGCGGCGCGCGTGAGGCTGCCGACCAGCGGCAATCGCAGCATCATTCGATCCCACGCGTAACGCGCTTTTTTCTGACGCAGCGCCAAGCGCCCGCTCACCGCCGCGACGATGACCGCGATCAATATCAGCCAGCCAAAATCCTTGACCAATTCGCTCAGCGCGATCAACGCACGCGTCGGCCAAGGCAAGGTCTGATGCAGGTTCGCAAACACGCCGATGATCTGCGGCACGACATACACCAGCAAACCGCTCACCACCGCCACCGCGACCAACGTCAGCAACAGTGGATACGCGAGCGCGGCCCAGATCTTTTGCGTTAGCAGATCACGCGCTTCGCTGTAATCGGCCAAGCGTTCGAGCACTTGATCGAGCCGTCCGGACTGTTCGCCGGCCGCGACCGAGGCGCGATAGATTTCCGGAAAACTTTCCGGTGATTCGGCGAGTGCGGCGGCGAGGCTCGAACCTTCCATCACTCTTGCGCGCATCGATATAAGCAAGCCACGCGAACGCTCACCGTCGCTTTGTTCGGATAGCGCAGCGAGCGCTTCGTCGATCGGCAAACCCGCGCCGAGCAAAGTCGATAATTGCCGCGTCAGCAACGCGAGCTGAGCACCGTTGAGTCCGCGCCGACCAAGCATGGTTTGCTGGCCGGATTTGTTTTCCACGAGCACCACGTCGAGCGGATTGAGTCCACGCTCGCGCAACGCTTGGCGGACGCTGCGCGCGTTGTCGCCCTGCTGAATGCCGCGCTGACTGCGGCCATTCGTATCCAGCGCCTGGTAAGAATAGGTACCCATGCGGTGTTATCGCGACGACATCAGGCCTGCGAATTTATCGCGCGCATACCGTAGAAAATCGGAATGCCGAGCAGCACGATGATCAACCCCGGCCAAGTGAAAGTCGGTTTCCAAATCAGCAGTGCCACGCAGATCGCAACAGCAAGCACGATGTACAGCGCGGGCAGGATCGGATAACCAAACGCCTTGTACGGACGATCCACATTCGGCTGTTTTGCACGCAGGATAAAGATGCCGCCAATCGTGAGTATGTAGAAAATCAGCACGACAAAAACCACGTAATCGAGCAGGTCGCCATATTTGCCGGTGAGGCACAACGCCGATGCCCACAGGCACTGGATCCACAGGCCGTAGCCCGGCACGCGATTGGCATTCAAGTTGCCAGCCTTGCGGAAAAACACGCCGTCCTGCGCCATCGTGTAATACACGCGCGCGCCGCTCAACACCAGTCCGTTGACGCAACCGAACGTGGATACCATTACCATCACCGCGATCACCAGCGTGCCGGTACCGCCAAAGATCACGTGCGACGCCGCCACGGCGACTCGATCCGATTCCGCCGAAGCAATCGCCGACATCGGCAACACCGCGAGGTACATCAGGTTGGTCAGCACGTACAACGCGCTGACGATGGCCGTGCCGAGGAACAAACTCAAGCCCACGTTGCGTTTCGGATTTTCGATTTCACCGGCGATGAAGGTGACGCTGTTCCACGCATCGGAAGAGAACAACGCACCGACCATCGACACCGCCAGCGCCGATAACAACGCTACGCCAGTCGTGGAAGCGAGTACGGTTGCGCCTGTAGCATCGCGCGTGCCGCCGATCCACGCATGTTCCCAGTTCGCATCCCACACGCCAGCCTTCGCGCCGAGCAGCAAACCGAAAATCACCAGCGCCGCGAGCGACAGAAGTTTTGCCAGAGTGAATGTGGTCTGCACGATCTTGCCGCCCTTGACGCCGCGGCTGTTCAAATACGTCAGCATCACGATCAGCACGATCGACACGAGTTGCGCCGCGCTGATGTGAAAACTTCCGGCCGCGAACAGGATGTTCTGATCGCCAAGCGCCGGGAAGAGATACGCGGTGAATTTGGCGAACGCGACGCCGACGGCGGCGATCGTGCCGGTCTGGATCACCGCGAAAAACGACCAACCGTAGAGAAACGCGATCAACCGATTATAGGATTCGCGCAGATAGACGTATTGTCCGCCGGCCTGCGGAAACATCGCCGAAAGTTCACCGTAACTGACCGCGCCGATGATCGTCATGAGGCCGCTGATCAGCCACACCAGCAGCAGATTTCCGGCCGAGCCGACAGTGCGCGCGATATCCGCGCTGACGATGAAAATGCCCGATCCGATCATCGAACCCGCCACCAGCATGGTGCCGTCGAGCAGGCCGAGTGAGCGCTTGAATGTCGTGTTTTCGCTTTGCATGTATCCCCGCCCGCTTTGTTGTTTATTGTGGTTTTACGACATACGCGCTTGATTGGCGCATTGGTTTTTGGCGCAGCTCCAGCTTGTGATGCGCGACTATTCTTCGCGCGTCACGCGCAACACTTCTTCCGCCGAGGTCACACCGGCCAGCAGTTTTTTCCAGCCGTCTTCAAGAATGTTGGGCGTGCGCAGGCGTGTGTGTTTTTCGAGATCGGCTTCGGACGCACCCTCGTGGATCAGACGACGCAAGGTTTCGTCGACCGCGACCATTTCGTAGATGCCGGTGCGCCCGCGATAACCGGCGTGGCGTCCGGCCAAACCCGACGCCGGGCGATAAAATTCGACCGGCGCATACCCGGCCTTGCCGAACGCAGCGAGGTCGGCGGCGCTCGGCGTATAGGCTTCCCGAGTGGCTGGATCGAGCACGCGCACCAGCCGCTGCGCAAGTACGCCAACCAAGCTCGACGACAATAGAAATGGCTCGACGCCCATGTCACGCAAACGCGCTACCGCACCGACCGCGGAATTGGTATGCAAGGTCGATAACACCAGATGTCCGGTCAGCGATGCTTGCACCGCGATCTGCGCGGTATCGAGGTCGCGAATTTCGCCGACCATCACCACGTCTGGATCCTGACGCAGGATCGCGCGCAGGCCACGCGCGAAACTCATGTCGACGCGCGTGTTGACCTGGGTCTGGCCGACGCCATCGATGTAATACTCGATCGGATCTTCGACCGTCATGATGTTTCGGCTTTGATCGTTCAGCCGCAGCAACGACGAATACAGCGTTGTACTTTTACCCGAGCCGGTCGGGCCGGTGACGAGCAGAATACCGTGCGGCCGCTCGATCATTTCGGCGAGCAATCCGAGCGTATCCGGGGCCATGCCGAGTTGCGCCAGATCGAGCTTGCCGGCTTGCTTGTCGAGCAGTCGCAGCACAACTCGCTCGCCATGTCCGGCGGGAATCGTCGAGACGCGCACATCGACCGGACGTCCGGCGATTTTCAGCGAGATGCGGCCATCCTGCGGCAGGCGTTTTTCGGCGATGTCGAGCTTAGCCATGACCTTGATGCGACTGACCACGGGCTGCGCCACGCCTTTCTGGGGCGCGAGCACTTCGCGCAGCACGCCGTCGATACGGAAACGCACGACGAGGCGATTTTCGAACGGCTCGATGTGGATATCGGATGCGCCTTCCTTGACCGCTTCGGTCAGCAGCGCGTTGATCAAGCGAATGATTGGTGCATCGTCTTCGGATTCGAGCAGATCCTGCGGTTCGGGCAGCTCGTCGGCGAGCGCCTTGAGATCGAGGTTGTCGTCGAAATCCGCGACCATCGCGCGTGCATCATCGCCTTGTTCGTACAACGAGCGCAGGAGTTTTTCAAACTCCGGCGCGTTGTGCATCTGCAGTTTCAGCGGCGTATTGAGATAACGCCGCAACTCGGCCAACACTTCGGGTTTCACGCCCGTGCGCACGGCGACATCGGCGTGACCTTCGCGCCAGCCGGTCAAGGTGGCGCCGTTGCGACGCGCGAAGCCGAAGCTCGGCCGCGCCGGATGCGCATTGCTCATTACTGCTTACCCTTGGCCTTCGGCACCGGCGGCGCGGGCTGCGATGCGGACGGCTGCATGAGCAGATCGTAGCTGTCCGGAATCAGCGGTTGCTGGTTGCGCGGTGTGAGCGCAGCGGGGTTGTTCTGCATCTGCAATTGTTCGGTGCGAATGTAATTGTATTTTTCGCTCGACACTGCAGCTTCGGTGGCGGCATCGCGCAGGATTTTCGGATGCAGAAAAACCATCAGGCTGCTTTTGGTGCGTGAGTTGCTGCGCGTGCGGAATAGGTTGCCAAGCACCGGAATGTCGGCAAGGCCGGGCACACCTTGCACGCTGTCGGATGCCTGATTGTCGAGCAAGCCGCCGAGCACCAGCAGCGAATTATCGAGGATCAAAACGCTGGTCTGGATCTCGCGTTTGTTGGTAACGATATCCACAGCGCCCTGCACGGGCGGCGCGATATTCGATACTTCCTGATGGATGTCCAGGCGCACCGAATCGCCTTCGTTGATATGCGGCGTGACGGTGAGGGTCAAACCGACATCCTTGCGCTGGATAGTCTGGAAAGGGTTACCGATCTGGCCCGCCGTGGCGCCGCCCGTACTGGCGGTGTTGGTCGTGTAATTGCCGGTAATGAACGGCACTTCCTGCGCGACCTTGATCACAGCTTCCTGGTTATCCAGCGTCAGGATTGACGGCGTCGACAACACATTCGATTTGGCGTCGCCCTTGAGCGCTTGGATCAATGCGCCGAGTTGAATGATCGGTGTGGTACTGCCCGGCAATGTAACGGCGCCGCCGATATATCCGAGATTCAGCCCTTGGCCCAAGTTGGACAGACCGGTCAATCCACCCGCCGTAACGGCGAGAATACCGTTGGCCGCAGTCGTACCGGGCAAATTGGTGCCGCCAATGATCCCCGAGGCGAGATTTCCGTTCTTGTTGGTGCCCGGTGAGAACTGCCATTGCACACCGATTTGGCTCGATGCCTGATCACTAACTTCGGCAATCACGGCCTCGATCAAGACTTGCGGACGGCGAATATCAAGCTGGCGAATCACTGCCTGCAATGCGCGAAACACCGCCGGCGGCGCGCTGATGACCAACGCGTTGGTCGGCTCATGCGCCTGGATCGTGACGTTGTTGGGACCGCCGCCCGAGGATGCGGCCGCACCCGGGGCCGCGCCCGCAGCGGCAATCGGCTTGGAAGAGCCGTCGCCACCGACCGTCGACGCGACGCCTTGCAGGATCGGCACCAGATCCTTGGCGTTGGCGTAATGCAGATACACCACTTGGGTATCGCCGCCATTGTTCAACGGCGTATCTAGGTGCGCGATCAAGGCGCGCAAACGCAGGCGTGCATTTTTGCCGCCGGTCAGCATGATCGAATTGGTGCGTTCGTCGGCGAAAATTTTTGCTTGTTCACCGCTGGCATCGTTGGTTTTATTGTCGGCGAGCTGGGTCATCGTGCGCGCGAGTTCGGCGGCACTTGCATGCGCGAGCGGGATCACTTCGACATCGGTATCGGACACCGTATCGATGCGCTGGATGATGCCGATCAGGCGTTGCACGTTGCCGGCGCGATCCGAGATCACCAGCGAGTTGCTGCTGCCGTGCGCGATGAGCTGGCCGCCTTGCGGCATCAGTGGACGCAGGATCGGCACAAGCTCGGCGGCGGACAAATGTTTGACTGTGACGACTTGCGTGACCAGCTCATCCGGTGCATGTGCATTGCTGCCGTCGAGCGCTGCCGAGCCATCTTGCTGCGCCATCGCCTCGGGCACGATCTTGATCATGCTGCCGGACGGAATCGCAGCAAATCCGTGCACGCGCAATACCGACAAAAATACATCGTAGATTTCATCGGGTTTCATCGGCCGCGCCGACACCACGGTGACTTTGCCCTGCACGTTCGGGCCGAGAATGAAATTCTTGCCGGTAATTTCGCTGACCGTGGCGATCAGCGCCTGGATATCCGCATCCTTGAGATTCAGCGTATGCGTGCCGGGCGGATTCGCCGCGGCAGGCGCGGCCGTGCCGCTCTGTGCCGCTATGACGGGGAACGCGGCAAAAGCGCCGAAGAACAGGATCAGCAAGGCAACGGTGGGAATGCGCATTGTCGCAAGTTCGCTTTATATAAAAGTGGATACGAGGAATTTATGAAGTGGTCTCAAAAACGTAGCGAGCGAAGGAAGTTTGTGTGAGGACGGAGCGGAGGAACCGGAGTGTACTTTCTGTACATGAGGATTCCGAGCACCGCCCTCACGCAAAATTCCGAGCGCAGTAGTTTTTGAGACCGCTTCATTTTAGATTGACGGTTAGCGTTGCAGGCTTGCCCGCGCGCTGCACGCTCACCTGCAGTTGCGTACCGCTTTTTGTATTCGCGAACAATTGCTGGATGCCACCGACATCGCTGACGGCGGTTCCATTGACGGCGGTAATGATATCGCCAGCCTGCAAACCGGCCGATGCAAACATCGCCGTATCGCTGGCATTGGTCAATTGCACGCCGACCATCTTGCCGTTTTCCTGCACCATCTTGACGCGACCAGCAAGGTCGGCTGGATTCTGGATGACCTGCGTGCGCGCCTTGTTCCAGTCGACCGCACCGCCGGCCATGATCGGCGCCTGATAAATCGGCGCAACCGATGGCGTGAAGCCGTTGCCGCCTTTTGCGGCGAGCGGATTGGCGCCCGCCAATGCCGGCACGCCGGGTGCGATCGGCGGCGGCGCGTGCTGCTCGGGGCGCGGCAGTGCAAGCGTTTCCAGCGCACCTTCGTGCGCCAGAATGACATGGTCGGTATACACCTCTTGCAGTTTTGCGCCGCCCGGCAACTCGTCGCCGATGCGATACGATTGTTCGATGCCTTGCTCGTCGGCGATCATCGCCATGCCGGTTTTCGGATCTTCGAGCGCCAGCGTGCCATGCAGATTGAGCTTGAGTGTCGTCGCCGGCGCGTTGCGCACGAGCTGGCTGGCGAGCGACTGCGGATTGCCGAACAGATGCCACTTGGCGACCGATACCGCCGCAGCATTGTTGGCGGCAATCGGTGCTGGTGCGGAGACGCTCGACGCCGACTCGTCGTGGCGCGATAACAGCGTCCAGACGATCTGCGCCATGAGCCACAGACATGCCAAAACCAACAGCGCGCACAAAGCTGACGCCGCCAAGCGTATGAGGCGATCGAACTCGGCGAAGCTCAGGTGATTCAGCATGCGGCGCTATCCGGGTGAGAACAGCGCAAATGTAGCATTTGCCGGGGGTCTAGCGCGCGCTGTACAAAATTTTATCTGCCGCCGCCGGAAGAACTGCCCGCTCCCGGGCCGCTGCGTCCACCCGGTCTGCCGCCACCGCCGCCGCCGGGACGACGGCGTTTCGGTGGCCCGGACGGTTTCTTGCTGACCACACCGATGCCGCTGGCGATCTCGGCATCCGCTGCCGCTTCGGCGGCATTTTCATCGGCATTTTCGGACGGAATCGCATCCGGTCGATGCCGTGGGGGCGGCAATACCAGCAGCGCCGGATCGATCGCGCCGACCGGAATTTTCTGGCCGATGTAAGCTTCGATATCCGGCAACGACATCGCATACAAATCGCACGCAAAACTCACTGCATCACCTTCGGCACCGAGACGCGCGGTACGGCCGATGCGATGCACGTAATCTTCGGCGTCCTGCGGCAGATCGTAATTGAACACATGACTGACGTCGGGCACATGCAGACCGCGCGCGGCAACATCGGTGGCGATCAGCAATTCGATATCGCCGCGCTGAAAACGAGCAAGCAAGGTCTGGCGTTTTTTCTGCGGCACATCACCGGACAAAACACCGACACGAAAACCTTGGCGCTCAAGCCGACGCGACACTTTCTCGGCAGTGATCTTGGTGTTGACGAACACCATGCTGCGCGTCGCGTCCATGCGCGAAACCAGGCTGACCAGCAACGTGAGTTTTTCCTCGGTGGCCGGAAAATATACGATCTGGCGCACGCGGTCGGCGGTGATATTGTCAGTTTCGGCGGTGAGTTTTTCCGGGTTGTTCATGTGCTCGTAAGCGAGTTCGAGCACGCGATAACTCAGCGTGGCCGAGAACAACAAACCTTGGCGGCGCTCGCGCTCGGGCAGACGACGCATGAGGTAACGCACGTCCTTGATGAAACCGAGATCGAACATGCGATCGGCTTCGTCGATCACCATCACTTCAACCGCACGAAACGAAAATACGTGCTGCTTGAAATAATCGATCAGCCGTCCCGGTGTGGCGATGATGATGTCGACGCCGGAGCGCAATTGCTCGCGCTGCTTATCGTAGTCGACGCCGCCGTAAATTAGCGCTGAGCGCAGTCCGGTGGCGCGACCGATGCTCTGGAAATCCTTCTCGATCTGGATCGCCAGCTCGCGTGTCGGCGCGATGATCAGCGCGCGCGGATCCTTATCGCCGCGTTCGGGCAGCGCCGGGCGCGTCAGCAGGCGTTGCATCGTCGAGACCAGAAACGCGGCGGTTTTGCCGGTGCCGGTTTGCGCCTGACCCGCGACATCGTGCCCCGCCAGCGCGACCGGCAAGGTCATCGCCTGGATCGGCGTGCAGCGCGTGAAACCCGCCGCGTGCAAACCTTCGAGCAGGGTGGGATGCAGATCGAAACTTTCAAAAAATATATCGGTAAGCGGTTGTTGTGACATTCGGCTAACTCGGATTGGTTTGTTCACGGCAGACGCTGCCATCGTCCTTTTGTTTCAAGGAGGCGAGCCCGCGCGGACGCGGGTTGGTGCGGTACGCGCATGTGGCAGTAGCAATTCAAAGGTGACGCAACCTTGAAGTGCGATCATCCGGCGAACACAGCACAAACGCAAAAAAATCTTGGGCACGGCGGAGCTTGATTCTGTGCCAGCACAACCCAACTTGCAGTATTCAACGGATTGGGCTGAAATGGCTGCAAGTGAGCACCGGAGGATCGGGCCGCATGCCGCCGTATCACCCAAGTGTAGCCGAACCCGTGATGATCCGCGCGCCGCGCGGCCATCCGCAGCCCCAAGTGGAGAATAACGTGAGCAATGCCATCGCCCATATCAGCGACGATCAATTCGAAGAACAGGTACTGAAATCCAGCGAGCCCGTGCTGGTGGATTTCTGGGCGGAATGGTGTGGTCCGTGCAAGATGATCGCGCCGATTCTCGACGAACTTGCGGCCACGTACGCCGGCAAGCTGAAGATCGCCAAGGTCAATATCGATCACAATCAGAAAACCCCGCGGAACTACAACGTGCGTGGTATCCCGACCCTGTTGATCTTCAAGGATGGCAAGGTCGAGGCGACGCAGATCGGCGCGGTCAGCAAAACCCTGTTGACGCAGTTGATAGACCGCACCATTTCCGCACCATCCAACGCTACGGCGTCGGCCGGATAAGGATCGGTAGCGCAATGCAAGCCGGCATCAGCCACGTCAGCGACCTCGAGTTCGAGCAGCAAGTTGTACAATCCAGTGTGCCGGTGCTGGTCGATTTCTGGGGTGAGTGGTGCGCACCATGCAAGGTGATCGCACCGATGCTTGAAGAGATTGCGCAGACCTACGCAGGTCGGCTGAAAGTGGCCAAGGTCAATATCGACAAAAATCAGCAAACGCCGCGCACTTATCGGGTGCGCGGCGCGCCGACGCTGATGATTTTCAAGAACGGCAAGGTCGAGGCTACCCAGATCGGTGCGTTGAGCAAGACTCAACTCATTCAGCTGATCGAACGCACGTTATGACTTTTTGCTCGCTGCGGCGCACTTTGATCGAGGTACACACTGCGGACAGTGATTTCTGTTCGCGGTGCCTCACGCAACTCACGCCTTTCGCAGACTATGGCATCGCCCCGGCTTATGCTATCTTGTGCGTCGGTCGCTAGACGACTGCGTTTCACAGTGCTAACTTAGTCGAAGCTACAGGGGCGCCAAACAGCCCCGCATCAGTTAGCTCTCCCTCGACTCTTTTCAATCCGCAATTACGGCGCCCATGCGAGGTTTGCCCGTGTCTAATATCGAAAATAAAGAAAGCAACGAATCTGTTGCGCCCGAATCCCATGCTCAGCCAGCACAGAATGTGCAGCCGCCGAGTCCGGTCGTGCGCGAAGGCAATGCCGAATCTGCAGCCAGCGGCGGCGGCGCACCTGAGACGAATTCCGCCTCCGGCGACAATGCCGCGCCGGCAGCGAATCCGCAGGGCCAACCTCGTCCACCGCGTGAAGGCCAAGGCCAGCGCCCGCAACGTCAGCGTCACCCACGCCAACGCAATCGCGAGAATCCTCGTGAAGGTGGCGGTGGCGAGAATGCTGGCGGTGGCGGTGGCGGTGGCCGCAACAATGGCGGCCGTAACAGCATGAGCAACGCCGAGCGCGAGGAAATCGAGAGCGAAAATGCCGAGGCACGCAATACCGGCCCGCTGATCAACCTCACCGAGCTCAAACTCAAGTCCGCATCCGACTTGCTGGCGCTGGCCGATACGCTCGGCATCCAGGAAGGCGTGGCGCGTGCGCGCAAGCAGGATGTGGTGTTCAACATCCTCAAGGCGCATGCCAAGGCCGGCGGCGGCATTTATGGCGAAGGCGTACTGGAAATCCTGCAGGACGGTTTCGGCTTTCTGCGCACGTGGGAATCATCGTATCTCGCCGGTCCCGATGACATCTATGTCTCGCCGTCGCAGATCCGTCGTTTCAATCTGCGCACCGGCGACTTCATCACCGGCCGCATTCGTCCACCGAAAGAAGGCGAGCGCTATTTCGCGCTGCTCAAGGTCGACGACATCAACAACGAGCCGCCGGAAGCGTCGAAGAACAAGATCCTGTTCGAGAATCTTACCGCGCTGTTCCCGCGCAAGCGTTTTCACCTCGAACGCGGCAACGGTTCCACCGAAGACATCACGCCGCGCATCATCGATCTGGTGTCACCGATTGGCAAAGGCCAGCGCGGCCTGATCGTGTCGCCGCCGAAAGCCGGTAAAACGATGATGTTGCAGAACATCGCGACCTCGATTTCGTTGAATCATCCCGATGCGCACCTGATCGTTTTGCTGATCGACGAGCGTCCGGAAGAAGTGACCGAAATGCAGCGCTCGGTGCGCGCCGAAGTCGTGTCATCGACCTTCGACGAACCCGCGACGCGCCACGTACAAGTCGCCGAAATGGTGATCGAACGTGCAAAACGTCTGGTCGAACACAAGCGCGATGTGGTGATCCTGCTCGATTCGATCACACGTCTGGCGCGTGCCTACAACACCGTGGTACCAAGCTCCGGCAAGGTGCTGACCGGCGGTGTGGATGCGAATGCGCTGCAACGCCCGAAACGTTTTTTCGGAGCTGCACGTAACGTCGAGGAAGGTGGCTCGCTGACCATCATCGCCACCGCGCTGGTCGAGACCGGCTCGAAAATGGACGAGGTGATCTACGAGGAATTCAAGGGCACCGGCAACATGGAAGTGCATCTGGATCGTCGTATCGGCGAGAAGCGTGTATACCCGGCGATCAATATCAATCGCTCCGGCACACGTCGTGAGGAGTTGCTGATCGATCCGGATGCGCTGCAGAAAATCTGGATTCTGCGCAAGTTGCTGCATCCGATGGATGAGCTCGCGGCGATGGAATTCATGCTCGACAAGATGAAAAACACCAAGACCAACGACGAGTTCTTCGCTTTCATGAAACGCGGCTAGGAATGCTCCGCGGAGCGCGCGCGTCGGCCTGGCTGGCGCGACGCGTGTTCGCCGACGCTTGTGGCGGTCTGGTCTCGATAAGAGTTATTCGCGGCGCGTCGGCGATTCGCATCGCCCTACTTCGCCTAGTGATATGCGCGCGCCTCAGGTTGCTGATGTTTTCAGCGTCCCGCGCGCTGACGCCAATCCGCACGGCTCTGGCCATAAATATCCACGACCATCTGCTCCAGCGGCGCGGGCAAACGGCTCTCACGTTGGCGCCGCGAGCCGAGTCGCAACGCCAGCGCGATCGAGCCTTGGTTGCGTGGATCGATGCAATGGATCACCTCGTCCCAACCAAGCGCGTCGAACGCCCAGTCGATCGAGGCGATCGCGGCTTCTTCGGCGTAACCGCGGCCACGCGCGTCCCGCGAAAGTGCCCAGCCTACTTCGGTCCCTGGCCATTCGGCCGGCATCCATGGTCCGATCCGACCAAGCCAGCGCCCACTGCTGCGCTCGATTACCGAAAACATGCCGAAGCCCTGCAAAGCCCAAGATCCCGCCATCGTCGCCATGGCGCGCCATGCGCTGGAGCGCGGCTGTGTCCCGCCGAGGAACTCCATAGTGTCGGGTTCGGCCATCATCGCGGCCCAAGGTTCGAGGTCACTCGACTGCGGCTGACGTAATATGAGTCGATCGGTCTGTATCAGCTGAGCGGTTTTCATGCGTCGATCACGCATGCGGCTTTGAGCGCGCCAAGCGTTTCGCGCTGGCGGCCGTCGGCGTCGAAATTCGTCGGCGCGAGCCAGCGCTCGAACGCGGCTTTTAACGCCGGCCATTCACGATCGATAATCGAGTACCACGCTGTGTCGCGGTTGCGGCCCTTGTACACCAGCGCCTGGCGAAAGACCCCTTCGAATCGAAAACCGAGCCGTGAAGCGGCGGCGCGAGACGGTGCGTTTAGGCTGTCGCACTTCCATTCGTAGCGCCGGTAGGCGAGCTTATCAAACGCGTATTGCATCAACAGGAACATCGCTTCGGTCGCGGCCGGCGTGCGCTGCAACTGCGCCGAGAAGTTCAGATGCCCGACTTCGATGCTGCCGTTGCCCGGATCGATGCGCAGATACGACGCCGTGCCGATCGCGCGGCCGTCGGCGTCGGTGATCGCGAAATGCAGCGGATCCCGGCTCAGTTGCAGATCGGCCAGCCGCGCGCTGTAGGCTGCGAACTCCCGCGGCGGTTCGTGCGCGAGGTAAGTCCAGTTGGCGGCGGCGGCTTCGGCGTTAAGTACGCCGAACAAGGCCTCGGCGTGACGCTCCGAATCCAGTGGCTCGAGCCGGCAATACCTGCCGACCAGGCTGATACGCTCCGGTGGGTTGCGCATGGACCATGTCACCGTGTCGCCGATCGACTGGCCGTGTTCGTTGTGCATTTCTGCCATGGTTTTTTCGTCGGATTGGGCTTGGAGGCGCCGATGGCGCGATGACATCATCAACATTACAGCACGAACACGGCGCGGGAAAAGTACCGCTTTTGTCACTGCAACGGAACCGCCGCAGGCGGCCTAGGATTGAGCTCTTGAGTGTAGCGGCAGCCGCGACAATGCGGCGACGCGCTGTTATCGTGCGCGTATGACGCAGCAAAATGAATTGGCGCGCGGCGCTGCAGCGCAGGTGCGCGAAACGGGTTTTGTGTTTCTCGAGGCCGTGCCGATGCGCGCATTGCTGACGCAGTTCGGCGGGCTCGATGACTGGGCAGCCTTCGCCGCGAGCTGGAGTACGCTCGCCCGCGACGAATACATGGCCGACAACGGTCGTTATCGCCGCCGCGCGCACGCGACATATGTGTTCGAAGCGACCACGATCAGACGCGCGGCGCATCAAGCACACTACCAGAGTCGCGACTACAACAGCCTCAACGGCGGCGTTGAGCGCTGGTTTGAGCCGATTGCGCCAGCAATCGGCGACGGGGCCAGCATGCGTACGATCCTGGGCGCGTGCCAGCACTTTTTCGGCACGCTCGCGCCCAACGTGCGCGCCTGGCACGTCGAGACGCATCAATTCCGCATTGAGGCTTCGCGCGATATTGCCGGCTCACCCACCCCCGAAGGCGTGCACCGCGACGGAGTCGACTACGTACTCGTGCTGTTGATTGCACGCGAGAATATCGCCAGCGGTACCACCTCAATCCACGCACTGGATGGCAAGGCACTCGGCAGCTTCACCCTGATACAGCCGCTGGATGCGGCGTTGCTGGATGACGGCCGTGTGTATCACGGCGTGACGGCAGTGCAGGCGCTGGATCCAAGAGAAGCAGCGTATCGGGATGTGCTGGTGGTGACATTGCGACGGACCTGATGGCTGCCTGATCGTCGGATGGCGCATTTCAGTCCGGGATATGAGGCAACAAAAAAGCCCCCCATTGCTGGGAGGCTTTTTTGTTGAATAGGGCCCTGGCAGTGACCTACTCTCGCATGGCTTAAGCCACACTACCATCGGCGCGGGTGCGTTTCACTTCCGAGTTCGAGATGGGATCGGGTGGTACCACACTGCTATGTCCGCCAGGGAGGCGGTCGAGCGAGTCGCAGTTATGCGCCTCACTACATTAGGGACTTGGGACGTAATAAGTTGGTTTGGTTAACTCTTTCGGCACTTACATGCATTTTGAGGCAGAGGCAGCTTGAGGTTATATGATCAAGCCTCACGGATCATTAGTACAGGTTAGCTCGGCATTGCTGCGATACACACCCTGCCTATCAACCTCCTAGTCTAGAAGGTTCCTTTAGGGAGCTTAAAGCTCCGGGAGATCTCATCTTGAGGCGCGCTTCCCGCTTAGATGCTTTCAGCGGTTATCGTTTCCGTATTTAGCTACCCGGCAATGCCACTGGCGTGACAACCGGAACACCAGAGATACGTCCACTCCGGTCCTCTCGTACTAGGAGCAGCCCCTCTCAAATCTCCAACGCCCACGACAGATAGGGACCGAACTGTCTCACGACGTTCTGAACCCAGCTCGCGTACCACTTTAAATGGCGAACAGCCATACCCTTGGGACCGGCTACAGCCCCAGGATGTGATGAGCCGACATCGAGGTGCCAAACACCGCCGTCGATATGAACTCTTGGGCGGTATCAGCCTGTTATCCCCGGAGTACCTTTTATCCGTTGAGCGATGGCCCTTCCATACAGAACCACCGGATCACTATGACCTACTTTCGTACCTGCTTGATCCGTCGATCTCGCAGTCAAGCACGCTTATGCCATTACACACATTGCACGATGTCCGACCGTGCTGAGCGTACCTTCGTGCTCCTCCGTTACTCTTTGGGAGGAGACCGCCCCAGTCAAACTACCCACCATACACGGTCCCTGACCCGGATTACGGGCCTAGGTTAGAACGTCAAGCACTTCAGGGTGGTATTTCAAGGTTGGCTCCATGCAAGCTAGCGCCTGCACTTCAAAGCCTCCCACCTATCCTACACAGAAGAACTCAACGTTCAGTGTAAAGCTATAGTAAAGGTTCACGGGGTCTTTCCGTCTTGCCGCGGGAACGCTGCATCTTCACAGCGATTTCAATTTCACTGAGTCTCGGGTGGAGACAGCGCCGCTGTCGTTACGCCATTCGTGCAGGTCGGAACTTACCCGACAAGGAATTTCGCTACCTTAGGACCGTTATAGTTACGGCCGCCGTTTACTGGGGCTTCGATCAAGAGCTTCGCCTTGCGGCTGACCCCATCAATTAACCTTCCAGCACCGGGCAGGCGTCACACCCTATACGTCCACTTTCGTGTTTGCAGAGTGCTGTGTTTTTGATAAACAGTCGCAGCGGCCTGGTCACTGCGGCCCAAAACTGCTCAGCTACGCATGTAGCCACAGTTCTGGGCGCACCTTCTCCCGAAGTTACGGTGCTATGTTGCCTAGTTCCTTCACCCGAGTTCTCTCAAGCGCCTTGGGATTCTCACCCTGCCTACCTGTGTCGGATTGCGGTACGGTCTGCGTGACCTGAAGCTTAGAGGATTTTCCTGGAAGCGTGGTGTCAGTGACTTCGTCCAATAAGGACTCGTATCAGTGCTCGGCGTATGAACTCCCGGATTTGCCTAAGAGTTCCGCCTACCTCCTTTCCCCAGGACAACCAACGCCTGGTACACCTAACCTTCTCCGTCTCCCCATCGCAGTCACGCGAGGTGCTGGAATATTAACCAGCTTTCCATCGACTACGCATTTCTGCCTCGCCTTAGGGACCGACTTACCCTGCGCCGATGAACGTTGCGCTAGGAAACCTTGGGCTTTCGGCGGGGGGGCTTTTCACCCCCCTTATCGTTACTCATGTCAGCATTCGCACTTCTGATACCTCCAGCAAGCCTTACAACTTGCCTTCGCAGGCGTACAGAACGCTCCTCTACCGCTTATTCTTACGAATAAACCCGTAGCTTCGGTACATGGCTTAGCCCCGTTAAATCTTCCGCGCGGGCCGACTCGACCAGTGAGCTATTACGCTTTCTTTAAAGGGTGGCTGCTTCTAAGCCAACCTCCTGGCTGTTTTAGCCTTCCTACATCGTTTCCCACTGAGCCATGATTTTGGGACCTTAGCTGACGGTCTGGGTTGTTTCCCTTTTCACGACGGACGTTCGCACCCGCCGTGTGTCTCCCGTGCTCGCACGTGCTGGTATTCGGAGTTTGCCATGGGTTGGTAAGTCGTGATGACCCCTAGCCATAACAGTGCTCTACCCCCAGCAGTGATACACGAGGCGCTACCTAAATAGCTTTCGAGGAGAACCAGCTATCTCTGAGTTTGTTTAGCCTTTCACTCCTATCCACAGCTCATCCCCATCTTTTTCAACAGATGTGAGTTCGGGCCTCCAGTGCGTGTTACCGCACCTTCACCCTGGCCATGGATAGATCACTCAGTTTCGGGTCTACGCCGTGCGACTATGCGCCCTATTCAGACTCGGTTTCCCTTCGCCTCCCCTAGACGGTTAAGCTCGCCACACAACGTAAGTCGCTGACCCATTATACAAAAGGTACGCAGTCACTCCACGAAGGAGCTTCCACTGCTTGTACGCATACGGTTTCAGGATCTATTTCACTCCCCTCACCGGGGTTCTTTTCGCCTTTCCCTCACGGTACTGGTTCACTATCGGTCGGTAAGTAGTATTTAGCCTTGGAGGATGGTCCCCCCATGTTCAGACAGGGTTTCACGTGCCCCGCCCTACTCATTTATCATCGACTAAGCCCTTTTGCGTACCGGGCTATCACCGTCTATGGCTGCACTTTCCAGAGCATTCCACTAGAACTTAATCGACTTTTGGGCTAATCCCCGTTCGCTCGTCACTACTTGGGGAATCTCGGTTGATTTCTTTTCCTCGAGGTAATGAGATATTTCAGTTCCCTCGGTTCGCTTCCATACCCTATGTATTCAGATACAGATACCCATTGCTGGGTGGGTTTCCCCATTCGGACATCCCCGGATCAAAGCTTGTTGCCAGCTCCCCGAGGCTTTTCGCAGGCTGCCACGTCCTTCTTCGCCTCTTACCGCCAAGGCATCCACCGTATGCGCTTATTCGCTTGACCATATAACCTCAATCTGCCTCCATGGATTCCTCCATCAAGCCACCTGAAGCTACTGGCCTCATTCGCCTATGCCTCAAAACGACACGTAAGCAGCTCGTTAGAGCCCCAAACGCTTATTACGTCCCAAGTTGTCAAAGAGCACGGACAGACTTCAACGTCTGTCCGTATAAAAATTCTTTAGTATGCGCTATCAATCCAGAGTGTCTTTCAGATGGTGGGTCTGGGAGGACTCGAACCACCGACCTCGCCCTTATCAGGGGCGCGCTCTAACCACCTGAGCTACAGACCCATCGTTACTTGCTACGTGCCTATATCTCAGCCGGCGCGATCGCCGGGTGGTGGAGCCAGTCGGGATCGAACCGACGACCCCCTGCTTGCAAAGCAGGTGCTCTCCCAGCTGAGCTATGGCCCCATTTAGGGGACGAATCGCTCCGCGCTAACGGATTCGACTCTGGATTGCAGGTGTCTTGTGTGGGCGCCTTGAAGCGGCGTGTCATACTCGAAAGGAGGTGATCCAGCCGCACCTTCCGATACGGCTACCTTGTTACGACTTCACCCCAGTCATCGGCCACACCGTGGCAAGCGCCCTCCCGAAGGTTAAGCTACCTGCTTCTGGTGCAACAGACTCCCATGGTGTGACGGGCGGTGTGTACAAGGCCCGGGAACGTATTCACCGCGACAATGCTGATTCGCGATTACTAGCGATTCCGACTTCACGGAGTCGAGTTGCAGACTCCGATCCGGACTGAGATCGGCTTTCTGGGATTGGCTCCACCTCGCGGTATTGCAACCCTCTGTACCGACCATTGTAGTACGTGTGTAGCCCTGGCCGTAAGGGCCATGATGACTTGACGTCATCCCCACCTTCCTCCGGTTTGTCACCGGCAGTCTCCTTAGAGTTCCCACCATTACGTGCTGGCAACTAAGGACAAGGGTTGCGCTCGTTGCGGGACTTAACCCAACATCTCACGACACGAGCTGACGACAGCCATGCAGCACCTGTCTCACGGTTCCCGAAGGCACCAAACCATCTCTGGTAAGTTCCGTGGATGTCAAGGCCAGGTAAGGTTCTTCGCGTTGCATCGAATTAAACCACATACTCCACCGCTTGTGCGGGCCCCCGTCAATTCCTTTGAGTTTCAGTCTTGCGACCGTACTCCCCAGGCGGCCGACTTAACGCGTTAGCTTCGACACTGAGAGGCGAGTTCCTCCCAACGTCCAGTCGGCATCGTTTAGGGCGTGGACTACCAGGGTATCTAATCCTGTTTGCTCCCCACGCTTTCGTGCCTCAGTGTCAGTTCTGATCCAGGTAGCCGCCTTCGCCACTGATGTTCCTCCAGATCTCTACGCATTTCACCGCTACACCTGGAATTCCACTACCCTCTATCGAACTCTAGCTTGCCAGTATCGGATGCCATTCCCAGGTTGAGCCCGGGCTTTCACATTCGACTTAACAAGCCACCTACGCACGCTTTACGCCCAGTAATTCCGAGTAACGCTTGCACCCTTCGTATTACCGCGGCTGCTGGCACGAAGTTAGCCGGTGCTTATTCCCCAGGTACCGTCAGTTCGCCAAAGTATTAATCCGGCGCGTTTCGTTCCTGGTAAAAGTGCTTTACAACCCGAAGGCCTTCTTCACACACGCGGCATTGCTGGATCAGGGTTGCCCCCATTGTCCAATATTCCCCACTGCTGCCTCCCGTAGGAGTCTGGGCCGTGTCTCAGTCCCAGTGTGGCTGATCATCCTCTCAGACCAGCTACGGATCGTCGCCTTGGTGGGCTCTTACCCCGCCAACTAGCTAATCCGACATAGGCTCATCCATCGCGCGAGGCCTTGCGGTCCCCCGCTTTCACCTCTCGGTCGTATGCGGTATTAGCGTAAGTTTCCCTACGTTATCCCCACGATAGGGCAGATTCCTATGTATTCCTCACCCGTCCGCCACTCGTCAGCACCCTTGCGGGCCTGTTACCGTTCGACTTGCATGTGTTAGGCATGCCGCCAGCGTTCACTCTGAGCCAGGATCAAACTCTTCAGTTGAACTTACTGGTTCCGAAGAACCAAACTTTTAGAGAGTGACCCCAAGCTGTTTTTTGATTACTCAATTTAAGGCTTGGGACGCTCTTGCTTTTTTTCTCGATGGACATCGTCCACTGCAAGGCGCCCACACAATTCACCTGCGCATACTGTCAAAGAACTTTTCGACTTCAGCGAACCGCGTTTCCGCTATTCGCACCCGAAACATTTCGTCCCAGGGAGCCGCACATCATACACCCAAATCACGCTTCGTCAACACCCTGTTTCGCAAATTTCGCAACCCAGGTTCCAACCAAACGCTCATCAATCTCCCCCTACAAATCGCGCCGACTCAACCCGCCTTCGACGCCGCTCCTCTGCAGGGCCGCGCATACTAGCGGACACGCTTTCGTTTGCATAGAAATATTTTCGTAAAACGAAATTCCTATGCGGCGATCAGGCGAACACGCGCAAATCCACGCTTGCCGAGCTGCAACAAATGCTCCGCGCCGGCTGCAAACATACGCTCGCGATCTTCGACGACCTCGCCATCCACGCGCACTGCGCGCTCGCTAATTTTGCGTGTCGCTTCCGATGTACTCGGCGCCAGCCCCGCGGCCTTGAGCAAAGCGCCAAGCCGCAGACCTTCCACGGGCACACCAATATCCTGCGCGACGATATCCTGCGGTACGCCACCGCCTTGCACCACCTCATGCCAATGTTGCACGGATGCCGTCGCGGCGGCTTGATCATGGAACCGCGCCACCAGCTCCGCCGCCAGATCCATCTTGCAATCGCGCGGATTGAGCTGGCCGCCAGCGACCTCGGCACGCATGCGCTGGATATCCGCTGTGGATTTCGCAAACGACAACAGCTCGAAATAGCGCCACATCAGATCGTCTGACAAACGCATCGTCTTGCCGAAGATCTCATTCGCCGGCTCATTGATGCCGATATAGTTGCCGAGTGACTTGGACATCTTGTTGACACCATCCAGGCCTTCGAGCAACGGCATGGTCAACACGATCTGCGGCGGCTGGCCAACGTCCTCCTGCAATTGCCGGCCAACCAGGAGGTTGAATTTCTGATCGGTGCCACCGAGTTCGACATCTGCTTTCAGCGCGACCGAATCGTAGCCTTGCACCAGCGGATACAAGAATTCGTGGATTGCGATCGGCAGGCCGCCCTTGTAGCGTTTGTCGAAATCGTCGCGCTCGAGCATGCGCGCTACCGTGTGTTTGGCCGCGAGCTTGATCATGTCCGCCGCCGTCATCGCACCGAACCACTCCGAGTTGAAACGGATCTCGGTGCGTTCGCGATCCAGCACCTTGTATACCTGCGCCTCATAGGTGCGCGCGTTGGCGGCGATCTCCTCGGGCGTAAGCGGCTTGCGCGTGACGTTCTTGCCGGTCGGATCACCGATCATGCCGGTGAAGTCGCCGATCAGAAAAATCACCTGATGACCGAGCTCTTGGAATTGGCGCATCTTGTTGAGCAACACGGTATGACCGAGGTGCAGATCCGGTGCGGTCGGATCGAATCCAGCCTTGATGCGCAGCGGGCGGCCGAGCTTGAGGCGCGCGAGCAGATCTTCGTGCTTGATGATTTCTTCCGCACCGCGACCGATCAGGTCGAGCGCATTCTGTAGTTCGGTCATGTCTACCTCGTTGACGCGGATACACACCCGATCTTGCGGGCGCATCCGACGTGGGTGTAAATCGAAAGAAAGCGGTTTTCGACCGCGGCTGACGTTAATTATTCGTTAGTCGGCCACATCATGCAAACCCTTGTGGCGCCTTGCGTTGACGGCTGTCGAACCGACCGCTATGGTACGCCCCGACTAGCCGGATTTCGATAACGTGACCGAACAGACTGCTCGCAACGCGAACGCACGACGCAATGCAAGACGGCTCGCCCTGCGGCGCCGTGCGCAACGCGGCCACTTCCGTTTTTACTCGCACTGGTCGGCATGGACGTTTTTGCAGAACGTCGCGACCGCACCGATCTCGTGGCGCCGTGAGCACTGGATTCTCGGCGGCGCCGCCATCGTATTGTGTGTCTTGATCGGCATCGTGATGCCGAATTGGGCCAGCGCCATGCGCCAGCCGCCGCCGGATGCGGGCAGTCGATTGACCGTGAACCTGCCGTTGCCACCCGCGCTGGAAAACCCGATCGATGCAACGGCCTCGACGATAGAAGCAGATTCGCACAACTGGCGTGTCTTCAGCGTGCAATCCGGGCAGAACGCGTCCGACATCTTCCAGAAAGCCGGCGTCGATGCCACCGCGCTGCAGACCGTGCTCGAAAATCGCGACAACGCCAGCGCGTTGCGCAATATCCATCCGGGCGACGAATTCGCGTTTGATACAACGACCGACGGCCATGTCAGCGCAGTGCGATTCGATCGCGACGATCACACCCGGGTCACTGTGAGCCTTGGTAGCAACGCCGGGCAGCAGCAGATTCTGAATCGGCCGCTGGAACGCCGCACTCATATCGGCCACGGCGTGATCACGCGTTCGTTGTTCGAGGCCGGTGAGCAAGCCGGACTCAGCGATGCGATGGTGCTCAAGCTCGCCGATGCACTCGGCTACGATATCGATTTCCTGCGTGGCCTGCGCGAAGGCGACAGCTTCAGCGTGGTCTACGACGACATGTATCGCGAAGGCGACCGTCTGCGCGACGGCGACATCATCGCCGCGACGTTCACCAATCAAGGCAAGCGTTATTCGGCGATTCGCTACACCGATAGCGAAGGCAACACCATGTATTACAGCGAAGACGGTCGCCCGCTGCGCAAGACCTTCCTGCTCACACCGGTCGCATTCACACGAATTTCCTCGATGTTCTCGACCGGTCGCATGCATCCAATTCTTGGCTACATGCGCGCGCATCAAGGTGTCGACTACGCCGCGCCAATCGGTACGCCGGTGCGCGCCGCCGGTGATGCCAAGGTTGCATTCCGCGGCTGGCAAAACGGTTACGGCAATGTGGTCGTGCTGCAGCACGGCGGCCACTACAGCACGCTATACGGTCACATGTCGCGCTTCGGCAGCATCGCAGTCGGCCAGCATGTGAGCCAAGGCCAGACTATCGGTTTTGTCGGCATGACCGGCCTTGCCACCGGCCCGCACCTGCATTACGAATTTCGCATCGATGGGCAACATCGCGATCCGCTCACGGTGACCTTGCCGAAAGCCGAACCGCTGCCAAACAGCGAACTCGCACGTTTCCGTCTGCAAAGCCAACCAATGATCGCGCGCCTGCACACGCTGGAATCGACGCAGCGCTTGGCATCCGCCAAATAATTCGCTAGCTCCGGAAAGCTGAATGTCCGCGTTGTATCTCGGTCTGATTTCCGGCACCAGCGCGGATGCCATCGATGCGGCACTGGTCAGCTTCGAGCCGATCATTCAATTGCGCGCCAGCCTCGCGTATCCGTATCCACCTGAGTTGCGAGAGCAGATTCTGCGGCTCGCGCAAGGCGATGGCCGCATCTCACTGGATGAGCTTGGCGAACTCGATGGACGCATCGCGTGCGCGTTCGCCGCGGCAGCGAATGAATTGTTGCGCAAGGCCAACGTGCCAGCCGGCGCGGTTCGCGCGATCGGCTCGCACGGACAAACACTGCGTCACCGGCCATTGTTGGCGCAGCCGTATACATTGCAGTTGGGGGATCCGAATCTGATTGCCGAACACACCGGCATCACCACCGTCGCCGATTTTCGCCGTCGCGACATGGCTGCGGGTGGTCATGGTGCGCCGCTCGCCCCGGCATTTCATGCTGCAATGCTCACGCCAAGCACCACGCCGCGGGTCGTTCTCAATCTCGGCGGCATCGCCAACATCACGATTCTTCCGGGCAACCCACTCGCGAGCAATCAGCACGCGCCCCTGCTGGGATTCGATACCGGCCCGGCGAGCTGCCTGCTCGATGCTTGGGTCGAGCAGCATCTCGGCCAACCTTACGATAGCGATGGCGCATTTGCTTCTTCAGGCAAGGTTGATATTGAGTTGCTTGCACGACTCAAATCCGATCCATACTTCGCCGCACCACCACCCAAAAGTACCGGGCGCGAAGTGTTTCATCTGACGTGGCTGCAAAGCCATTTGCATGGATTAGCTATCGCCCCGAACAATGTGCAGGCCACACTCCTCGCACTCGCCGCGGAAACCATCGCCGATGCGATCCGCGCATACGCCGCCGATACGCGCGAAGTTTTCGTTTGTGGTGGCGGCGTGCACAATGCGCGATTGCTGCAGGCGCTTGCGAACTCGCTGGCGCCGGTTAGCGTCGACAGTGTGGCGACTCTTGGAGTCGATCCGGATTTCGTCGAAGCCATGCTGTTTGCATGGCTAGCGCGCGAGCGCATCGAAGCGCGGCCCGTATCGAACATCGACACCGTTACCGGCGCGCGCGGGCCGCGTTTGCTCG
Organism: Pseudolysobacter antarcticus; assembly: GCF_004168365.1. GTDB lineage: Bacteria > Pseudomonadota > Gammaproteobacteria > Xanthomonadales > Rhodanobacteraceae > Pseudolysobacter > Pseudolysobacter antarcticus. The sequence continues at coordinate 333,433 of NZ_CP035704.1, read as the reverse complement.
GAGGAATCTATTCCTGAGCGTGGTTGGTACCGTTGCGGGACCAACGCAAGCAGTCTGCAAAACTAGTTGTGCGTTTCTTCCAGCGAGGGCGGTGCGTAGCTTTTCCGCTTGATGGTTAAACTGCCCAGATCGGAAAATGTAGACAATTGTCGTGCCTCATAGCCAGATGTGTATGCACCCGTCACCAAACCGGTTGACCACACTGTGGTCTGACTTTTACCGGCGACGGTGAGATTGTCTTTGCCCAGCCAGACGTCATCCGCAACGATCAGCAAATACGCCGGTTGCCGACCCGCATCGTTCAAGAACACAGACATCGAAAAATCGGTGCCACGCTTTGTAAACTTCTCGAACGGATAGCGCGATTGCTCGATGAAATCTTTATCGAGCACGCTGATCAGCGGCGCCAGCGTGACCTCGCCGCGACCGGAGGAGCTGATCAGGATTTCCGCGGGAATCGAAACTTCCGCCAACGAAAGCAGCAGCGCAGGTCGCCTGGTGTTTTGCGCATCACGCAGACATACGCTGCTCGAATCAAACACGAATACTGCCGGGCTGTCGTTTTTATCCGGTGGTGGAATCGAACGTGGTTGCAGCGCGGATATTGCGTCGACGCACGCCGTCGTTGTCGTATAACGAACCACACCAGTGCGTGCAGGTTGGGCCACGCAACCTGGCAACGTTGCACTCATGAGCAACGTCCATGCGATGAAACCGAGACGCACCTGCGGCAACATCAATATTGCTTGGCCAGCTCGTCAGCAGTGCTTTCAAGCGCCTTGCGCAAACCATCGAGCGCCTTGGCACCAGACGCCTGCAGCGCGTTGAATTCGGGATAGGTATAGGCCGGATCCGCATTGATGGTGATGGCCGACTGGCTGTTGGGGAAAACCGGGTTGTAGATGATCTGATCGACCATCAGCGCAGTCTTGCCATCACGGCTCACCAGCTTCGCCGAGAGTGCCACGGTCGGACGATACGGCGCACTGTCGCTGCTGCCGGCGGAAGCGTAACCGACATAACGAATCGCCAGATCGAGTTGCGCCTCGGCATTCGCATCGGCGGCATAACTTTGACGGTAACCCCACTTGTCGCGCGATGCAGGTTTTTTCGCATCTTCGAGAATGGAAGTCGGCCACACCAGCTCATAGCCCTTAGCGGCCATCGCTTGAGTGAGACGTTCCCGGAATATTGCGACGTGATCGAAATTTCCCTGTCTGACTTGAGCTTCGATCCAGTTGCGTTTCGGCGCCATGTTCGCTTCCGCGATCGCCAGACCGATCAAACCAAAGCTGTAGCCCGGATTGTTGAGAATATCCAGCCCGACTTCCGAGTTCGGCATCGGCAATATGTCGATACGCTTGATCGTCGTATTTGCCTCGCGGTTGTAGGCCTGCTTCGGCGGCGCCGAAACACACGCCGCAAGCATCGAAACAAGAGCCAACAAACAACCCGCGCGCATGAAGCCCGCAATAGATATTTTTTTCAACCCGAATCCCCTGATGATATTCGTGCCACGCAACAGCACCGACAAACCGGCGCGAGATTACATGGAAATAATTACGACAAGCAACACTAATCGGCGATTTTAGCGAATACGCGCGCCGACACGAGCAAACATCATGGCCTCGATATGATCGGCAAGATGTTCAGACCTCCCGAGCCGGCTTGTCAGCAGCATCAAGACCGCGAAAATGCGGCCACAAATAAATGAACAACGCCGCTGTCGGCACGACGGCGAGCACCGTGATGATGAAATACATGCCGTAACCGGTGGCTGCGGCAATCCCGCCGGCAAAAAAACCGAGCACCTTGCCAGGCAGATTGACCATCGAACTCAGCAGCGCGTACTGCGTCGCCGTATGTTTGCGATTCACCAGCGATGACAAGAACGCAACCGTGGGCGGGCCGAGGAAACCCAAGGTCAGGTTCTCGCAGGAAATCACCGCCGTCAGCACCATCAAATCGCCCGGATGCGCGATCAGGCACAGATACAACAAATTACTGCTGCCGCAAAGGATGATCGACGCACACAACGAGCGCCACGCGCCCCACCGCGCGACCGCAGCGCCGCCGAGAAATACGCCGACGATGCCGATCCACACGCCGTAGATCTTGGTTACCGCGCCGATTTCGGTCTTGCTGAAACCCATGTCGCGGTAAAACGGACTCATGATGCCGCCGACCGTGGCTTGCTCGGGAATCTTGAACAACAGGATGAACAACAACGTCGCGCCGGCGAGATGCCAGCCATAACGACGAAAAAAATCAGCGAACGGATCGATGATGGCCAAGCGCATCGCATCGCTCCAGCGTGCCGGCAGCAAACGCTCGGCGATCGGCTCGCGCGCGTACAGATTGCCGAGGATCGGAATGATCATGGCGGCAGCCATCACGAGGTAAACCCAGCTCCACGGCAGATGATCGGCCAAGATCAGCGCCAATGCGCCCGACAAAATCAGCGCAATGCGATAGCCCAGCGAATAGGTCGCAACCAGTGCGCCTTGCGCGTCAAGCGGTGCAATTTCGATACGATAAGCGTCAACCGCAATGTCCTGCGTCGCGCCAAAAAACGCGACGACGAGCGTGGCCGCCACGAACGCGTACAAGTGCATGGGGGTCAGCGCCGCCATGGCGATCAATCCGATCACCACACCGATTTGCGCGAACAGCAACCAACCGCGCCGCTGACCGAGCTGCGCGAAACCTGGCATACGCCAATGATCAAGCAGTGGCGCCCACAGAAACTTGAACGCGTACGTCATTCCGGCGCTCGCGATCATCGTGATGTCTTTCAGCTGGATGTCGTTTTCCTTGAGCCAATACGCCAGCGTGCCGGCGACCAGCAGAAACGGCAATCCCGACGAGAAGCCGAACAGGAACATCGTCCACGCCGCGGGCTGCGCGAACGCAGTCCAGACCGATGGTCTGGCGCTGCGCGTGGCGGCGCTCATGGCCGACTCATGCGCGGTAGTCGACCAAATACGGCGCGTGATCAGAAAAGCGTTGCTCGGTATAGATCGAACAACTCTGCAAACGCTCACGCAAAGATGGCGTCACGATCTGGTAATCGATACGCCAACCGACATTGTTCGCGCGCGCCTGGCCGCGATTCGACCACCAAGTGTATTCGACCGCATCGGGTTTCAACGCGCGGAAACTGTCGACCCAACCTTGGCCGCCGAACAGCAGATCGAGCCACGCGCGTTCTGCGGGCAAGCAGCCGGAATTCTTCTGGTTCGACGACCAGTTCTTGATGTCGTTGCGGGTGTGCACGATGTTCCAGTCGCCGCACAGAACGTAGTCGCGTCCGCTGTCGCGCCACTGCTGCAATTGCGGCGTGAGCCAGTCCATCACCTTGAACTTGAATGCCTGTCGTTCATCGCCGGAACTTCCCGACGGGATGTAGAACGAGACCACGCTGAGATTGCCGAAACGCGCTTCAATATAGCGGCCTTCTTCGTCGAAATCTGTCCAGCCCATCGCGGTGCGAACTTCATCCGGCGCGCGCCGTGTATAGATCGCGACACCGCTATAGCCTTTTTTGGTGCTGGCATCGCGGAAATAGACCGAGTAACCCAGCGGGCGAAACAGCGCATCGGCAAGTTGGTGTTCCTGTGCCTTGGTTTCCTGCAGGCACACAACATCTGCATCCTGCGTTGCAAGCCATTCGAAGAAGCCTTTGCTCGCCGCCGAACGGATACCGTTGGCGTTGAAAGAAATGATGCGCATGGGTTTGGTTCGGCGTGAAAACGAAGGCCACAGAGTAGCCGAATCAATGCCGATCGGACAGCAGCGGCGAGCGGTCACAACGCTGCATGCAACGGGCTTGCTATGATGGCCGCTTTCGATTCGGAACCGAACCGCGTGCACGCTTATCAACGCGACTTTCTCGATCTGGCGCTGCGCCGTGACGCCTTGCGATTTGGCGAATTCACGCTGAAATCCGGACGTATCAGCCCGTATTTTTTCAACGCTGGGCGTTTCGACAGCGGCGCCGATCTGGCCGCACTCGGCAGCGCGTACGCGGCATCGGTGCTCGCCTCGGATATCGGTTTCGACATGTTGTTCGGCCCGGCCTACAAAGGCATTCCGCTGGCCGCCGCCACCGCAGTCACGCTGGCGACAAAATACGATCGCAATGTGCCAGTGGCCTACAACCGCAAGGAGGCCAAGGCGCACGGCGAAGGCGGCATGTTGATCGGCGCGCCGCTCGCCGGGCGCGTATTGATCGTCGATGATGTGATCACCGCCGGCACCGCGATCCGCGAATCACTCGCGCTGATTCACGCGCATGGCGCGACGCCGTGCGGCGTGCTGATTGCGCTGGATCGCGAGGAGCGCGGCCAAAGCACGTTGTCGGCAGCGCAGGAAGTCAGTGCGGAATTTTCCATCCCGGTGCTGGCAATCGCACGCCTGACCGAGTTGCTCACACTTACGCAAAACAATCCCACGCTCGCGCTGCATCACGCCAGACTCGCTGAATATCGCCAACAATATGGTGTGTGATACAACGCCAATATCGGCTTCGTTTTATTCGCTACCACATCGATACCAATCACGATTTATTGGGGAATGACATGCGCAAATCTGCCCTCCTTATTCTGCTCGCCACGTTTTGCACCGGCATCGCCGTCGCGCAGTCCGCAAGCCATGTGAAATACAAATGGAAAGACGCGCAAGGCAGTCTGCATTTTGCCGACGCGTTGCCACCAGAAGCGGTGGAGGTCGGCTACGACATCGTCAATGCGCAAGGCATCGTGGTGAAACATGTGGATCGCGCAAAAACGCCGGGCGAGCTGAAAGCGGCGCAGGAAGAAGCCAAACGCAAGCAGGAAACCCAGCGCCAGAACGATCAGCAAAATCGTAACGATCAACAGATGCTATCCGCATACGCGACCGTTGACGAACTGGCGAAGGCGCAGCTGGCGCAGATCGATGCGATCGATCAGAACATCACTTCAGCAAAAACCGGTATCGCCAATGAGGAAAAAACCCTCGCTGATTTCCTCGCGCGTGCTGGCGAGATCGAGCACAACGGCCAGCCCGTGCCGCCCACGCTGACCAAACATATTGCCGATCTGCGCAACAGCCTGAATGATCACAACGCTTATATTGCACGTCGCGAGGCAGAGAAAGTCGATCTGGCGAAAAAGTTTGAAGTGCAGCAGCAGCATTACCGGGATTTGGTGAAGGCGGCCAAAGAAGGACATTGAGTCGCTACCAATTATGAGCCTCTTCGCTTCCATTCGAGGCTACATTTCTACGGCCTTTCGCTGGCAAGCCGGGCGCCAAAACAATGGCTACGAAAAGATGCTGTTGTTCACGGCTCGCTGGCCACTACCCTTTGATAGCTATCTCATTCGCTACCCTGACGGGTCGGAAATTCATCCTCATACCGATCCAGTTCAATTGGGCAGGCACTTTCGTCTAAACATCGTTCTCAAGCCGCCAAAATCTGGCGGTGAGTTCGTCTGCGCAAACCCAATTTTCGCCTCAAAGCGCATCAAATTTTTCCGCCCGGACCTATGCGAGCACAGCGTCACGCGCGTGAAGGGTGGCACCCGGTATGTATTTTCACTCGGCTGGATGTATGGCCGAAATATCAGTTAGCGGCAAGCTCACGGTCAACGCAGCAAACAAGACTTCGCGACTCGCCCCCGCGGTCTATCTGGCTGATATAGCAGATTCTTGAACAATACAAATCGAGATGCATTTCGCAGAAAATCAAAACGGCAACTTCAACCCCGCATCCAGCGCCAGCATCTGCTTGCGGAATACGCCCTTGATGCGCTCCAGCGCGGCTGCGTCGTCGGCATCGAAACGCAGCACCAGGATCGGCGTGGTATTCGATGCTCGCACCAAGCCCCAGCCGTCCGACCAGTCGGCACGCACGCCGTCGATCTTGGTGACACGCGCGCCGTCGAATTGCGCAGCCTGCTGGAAATGCTCAATGAAACGATAGTTCTCGCCTTCGTTCATTTCGAACTTGAGCTCGGGTGTGCTGACGCCTTTCGGCAGGCTGTCGAAAATCTCCTGCGGCTGGCGTTCTTCGAGATCGCCCGCGAGAATTTCGAGCAGTCGCGCTGCCGCATAAATACCGTCATCAAAGCCGTACCAGCGTTCGCGGAAAAAGAAATGGCCGCTCATCTCGCCGGCCAACTCGGCTTGCGTTTCGCGCATCTTCGCCTTGATCAGCGAATGCCCTGTGCGCCACATCACCGGACTGCCGGCGTGCTGCAGAATCAGCGGCTGCAGATGGCCGGTGCATTTGACGTCGTAGATGATCGTCGCGCCCGGATTGCGGCTGAGCACGTCGATCGCGAACAGCATCAGCACACGGTCGGGATAGATGATTTCGCCAGTACGCGTGACCACACCGAGGCGATCGCCGTCACCATCGAATGCGAGGCCGATATCCGCACCGGTTTTTTTCACGGTGAGGATCAGATCCTGCAGATTATGCGGATCGGACGGATCGGGATGATGGTTGGGAAAGTTGCCATCGACATCGCAATACAGCGGCAGGATTTCGCAACCGATGCCGGCCAATACTGCCGGCGCCACCGCGCCCGGGATGCCGTTGCCGCAATCCACGACCACTTTGAGTTTGCGTTGTACCTGCACGTCGCCGGTGATCCGGTCGATGTATTCACGCGTGATATCCATCGCCTGCAACGTGCCTTCGCCGGCGCTGAGATCACCATCATTGATGCGTCGATGCAGGTCGCGAATCGCGCCTTCGGCGAGGGTTTCGCCACCGAGCACGATCTTGAAGCCGTTGTAGTCCGGCGGGTTGTGACTGCCTGTCACCATGACACCGGAGCCGGCATTCAAATGATACGTGGCGAAGTACAAGGTCGGTGTCGGCACCGCGCCGATATCGATCACATTGCAGCCCGCCGCGCGCAAACCCTGGATCAACGCCGCCGACAATTCCGGGCCGGACAAACGTCCGTCGCGACCGACCACGACTTCGAGCAATCCGCGCGCGCGCGCTTCGCTGCCGATAGCGTGGCCAATGCCACGCGCGACCGCCGCATCAAGGGTTTTACCGAGCACGCCGCGAATATCGTAAGCGCGAAAGATGCCCGGATCGAGCAACGCCGGCGGCACATCCTTGCGCGGCGCGGGCAAGCGCGCAATCGGTTTCGCGGCGTTTGTCGAAGCAGGAGCGGACGCCTGATTGCGCAACGATTGTTCCAAGGTCGGGCTTTCCTCGTATCTTTCCTGACGCCGCATTTTGCCGACCAGGCGCTGGATGCCGGCCTGGCGCAACCACAGCAATGCGCCGCCGAGCAGCAGCAGGATCAACGCGACGATAGACAACACAGCGGGTTGCCGCGGCAGCACGACGAACTGATCGGGTTGCGCTACCGCCACACGAAACAGACTGCCGGCGACGGGCACACTCAACGCCGAGGAATTTTCGCCACCGTCGCCGAGCCGCTCAATCAGATGATCCGCGCCGATGCTGCCCTGGCGCAAATCGATCTGCGCGCCGGATATTGCTGATTGCTGATGAAACAGCGTCAGCAACGGCGTCATCGGCAGCTGCAGATAGGCATACGCGATGGTTTTAAGTTCACGTTGCACTGGCAACGCCAGCGCCAGATAACGCGGTTTGTCCTTGCCATCGGCCTGTGCCTGCGCGGGCGCGCCTTTTTGCAGACTATGCGCTTGCACCAGCATCGCCGCGCGGGCGTAGCCGAATTTGACCAAATCGGCGCGCATCACTTCAACGATTTCCGGGCTGTAAAATTCAGCGCCGAGCAACTCCGGCCATTGTGTTTGTATCGCCAGAGCGGCGGCGGTCCGGCCAGCTTCATCGGCGTTGCCGAGCGTCGCCAGCACTGACTCATCAGCAACGGATTGTTCGGCACGCTTTTGCGTGTCCAGCAGCAAACGGCTTAATGCGGCAGCTTGCTGATCGCGTATTTGCAACGCGGCCGCCACGGCATGTTCGGCGCTGTAAATCTGCCAGGCCTGCCAGGCGACAAACATGCCGCCGATCAGCAACACGGTTGCCGCTGCGAGCAGCAGCAGTCGCGGCAACATCACGCGCAATGCATTTTTATGAGGCATATCTGGATTGGCCCTTTGCCATACGCCGCTAGTGTCCTGTCTCACAAGTACCATCAAATAATTCCGGCGTCTTCCGGCGCGATACCGCGTTGCTCGTCGTCACCATAGTCCCGCTATGGTTCCTCCTCGCGCCTTGTCTCGCACCGAAATCCATCCGGAATTTCTTCGCCTTACTTGTGAGACAGGACACTAGCGCACGAGTTGTATTGCCACGAAAATTTCCAACGCGTTTGTGCCAGCAATCCTCATGCCACACCCGAGTGACCGAAGCCGCCCGCGCCGCGTTCGCTCGCGGCAAACTCATCCACCAAACGAAACTCCGCGCGCATGACCGGCATCAAAACCAATTGTGCAATGCGATCCCCCGGCGCAATAGTAAAGGCCTGCGCAGAACGGTTCCAGCACGAAATCATCAGCGGGCCTTGATAGTCCGAATCGATCAGACCAACCAGATTGCCGAGCACGATGCCGTGTTTATGTCCCAGACCCGAGCGCGGCAGGATGACGGCGCACAATTCCGGGTTGCGAATATGCACCGCAATGCCGGTAGGAATCAGCGCCGACTCGCCCGCCTGCAGCGTAATCGGCTCGATCGGCGCGGCACGCAAATCCATGCCGGCCGAACCCGTCGTAGCGTAATGCGGCAACGCGATGCTGGTGCCGATGCGTGGATCGAGAATCTTCAGCTCGATCTCGTGAATTAAAATATGTGCCGGAAAACTCATGGACGACCGCTGGCCTGGTAACGCTCCAGCACGCGCGCCAGCAATTGATGCGCAAGCACCAACTTTGATGCGCGCGGCAAGCACTCGCTGCCTTCCCGCCAGATCACGTTGAGCTGATTGTCTTCGGCTTCAAAACCGCAGCCGTTGCCGACGCAATTTGCTGCGATCATGTCGAGATTCTTGCGCAGCAGTTTGGCGCGCGCGTATTCCTCGACCGATTCGGTTTCGGCGGCGAAACCTACCAGAAACGGATGCTCCGGCAGCGCCGCGACCTCGGCAAGAATGTCCGGATTTTCGGTCAGAGCTAGTGCCAGACCTTGACCCGTTTTCTTGAGCTTGTGTGGCGCGACGCTTTGCGGCCGGTAATCACCAACCGCCGCGGCGGAAATGAAAATCTCGTTGACGGTAGCGTGCTGCAATACCGCGCTGCGCATCTGTTCGGCGCTGCGCACATCTACCCGCATAACGCCGCTCGGCGTATCGAGCGCCACCGGCCCGGCGATCAAGGTTACTTCCGCGCCTTGTTCGGCGGCGGCGCGGGCCACCGCGAAGCCCATACGACCAGAGCTGCGATTGCCGACAAAACGCACTGGATCGATGTCTTCGTAAGTCGGCCCGGCACTCACCAGCACGCGTTTGCCCGCAAGCGGTCGCGGTCCACGCAGCGCGATCAAACCCGCGACAATGTCATCGGGTTCGAGCAGGCGCCCGGTGCCGATATCACCGCAGGCCTGATCGCCGGAATCAGGCCCGAGAAAATGCACGCCGCGCTGGCGCAAAGTGACAATATTCGCCTGCGTTGCCGCGTGCGCCCACATCTGCCGATTCATCGATGGCGCCACCGCCAACGGCGCCGCACTCGCGAGGCACAACGTGGTCAGCAAATCATCGGCCAGACCGTGCGCGAGGCGCGCGAGAATATTCGCTGTCGCGGGCGCGATCAGGATATGTTCCGCCCAACGCGCAAGTTCGATGTGCCCCATCGCCGACTCGGCGGCTTCGTCCCACAAACCGCTACGCACCGGTTGTCCGCACAATGCCTGGAACGTCAGCGGTGTGACGAAATGTGTAGCCCCGGCCGTCAGCACCACGCGCACTTCGGCGCCGGCATCGCCGAGACGCCGCACCAGTTCGGCGGCCTTGTATGCCGCAATGCCGCCGGAGACGCCCAGCAGCACGCGCACTTTGGAAAGATCAGGTGTGCTCATGTACGAAAATGCTCACAAAACAACGCGCCGATAGCTTACCGGAATTCGTGCCACGCGCCGCTGTCACTCGCAATAGCCGATGTTTATGCTGAAACACCCGCAAAGGATAGTTATGACAGCTCGCCAGCGCACACAAATTGATCGATCTGCCATTACGTCCGAATCTGTTCGGCCATGCCGAATGGACCAAATCCGCTTATGAGCATTCGCGATTGGCCGGTCGGCGAACGTCCGCGCGAAAAGTTGCTGGAACGCGGTGCGGCAGCGTTATCCGATGCTGAGTTACTCGCGCTGTTTCTCGGCAGCGGTCGGCGTGGGCAAAGTGCCGTCGATCTCGGTCGTGAGCTGTTGCAGCGCTATGGCAGTTTGCGCACGCTGCTCGAACTCGATATTGCACAACTACTCGAAGCCTCCGGCCTCGGCCCGGCCAAGGCCTGCAAACTGCTGGCCGCGCTCGAGCTGGCGCGCCGTTATCTCGGCGAAGAACTCAAACGCGACATCGCCTTGACTCATCCTGGCGCGTGCGCCGATTATCTCAAGGCGCGTCTCGGCGGATATTCCTACGAAGTATTTGCGTGTGTTTTCCTCGACCAGCGCCAGCGTGTGATCGCGTGCGAAGAATTGTTCCGCGGCACCATTGATGGCGCCAGCGTGCATCCGCGCGAAGTCGTGCGACGCTGCCTCGCACTGAATGCCGCCGCGGTTATTTTTGCGCACAACCATCCGTCGGGCGTGGCCGAGCCGAGTCAGGCCGACCGCGATATCACGCGGCATTTGCGCGACGCTTTGGCCTTGATCGATGTGCGTGTGCTCGATCATTTCATCGTCGGTCGTGGTGTACCAACCTCGCTCGCGCAACGCGGCTGGATTTGAACGGCGAGTTTTTGCCAACCACGTCGCAACTGTATTTTTAGCGATAGGTTTTTTTGCGCGCTTCGAGCACAATCCGCGAACTCCAAACGGATGTCTGTGTGCGATGCCCAAGACGGCGATGCTGCTGCAGTTTCCTCGAAAATTTCCGGCCGACGAAATCGAGCAACACGTCGCGGATGCAGCGACTGCGCGCGCGCTTGTCACCGCGCGACGCCCGGATTTACTGGCGCTATTGCAACAGCGGCGCGAACGCATCAGCAAGGTTCCGCAATGGCAACTGCACGATGCCAGCGAAGTCGAGCGCGGCGAAAATACCTTGCTGATTGCATTCTGCCGACTCGCGTTTCGGCATGGTTCGTGGGGGACGGATTTCCACGCGTACCACAACGAAGAACATATCCTTGAGATTCTTGGCACACGGATCGATTGCCTGCTCGATCACATCGGCGTGAACGGACTGCAACTGCGCGACTGGTATCTGCTGTCGCTATTTGCCGCCGGCCACGATCTGCGCCAGCGCGAGAAACCGCAATTTGTCGCCGGAGTTGGCAGCAACGAGCAGGCCAGCATCGAGGAAACGTTTCGCATCCTGCAGATTTGCGGTTTCGACGACAGCACCGCGCTGGCGCTATACAAATCGATGGCGCTGATGATTGCCGGCAGCACGTTCGATGCGCGCCCGGCGCCGAACGATCTCGAATACAACAGTGCCGAACTCGCGCAAAGCGGCGGCGCCTTGGCGCAACGGCTGGATCGCAAACTCGACGATCATCTGCCGGACTGGCGTAGCGATGAGGATTTGCAACACGCATTGCCGCTGGCGTTGCTGGCCGCCGATCTGGATACCGCGAATGTTGCCGCGCCGTTTCCGGTATTCGCCGCGAGCGCGGAGCGACTCTGTCGCGAGCGCGAGATGCGCAGTCATCGCTGCCTGCAGGACGAAAGCTCGGCGGCGCCGGTGCTGGCGTTTCTGACCGATGGGCAGGAGCGCTATTTTTTTGACCTGCATCGTTTCCATTCGGAAATCGGACGCGCCACGTTCGAGGCCGCGAAGCAGGAAAATGCCGCGCGTCTGCAGGCGCAAACGATGGCTTTGCGCGCACGTATCGCGATGCAAGGCATGCCAAAAACCGGCGACGGCGTGATCGCGATCTATCGCGAGGTTGTCGCCGGCATTGCCTGATCGCGACCTAGTCCGTCGCGCACGATCGAGTCTCCGAAAACTCGCCTGCGCCATAACGGCGAAAAAAAGACGGCGCTTCCCTGCACCCGATACCATACGCATCCCGCATGGCATCTTTTCCTGCTGCTGAGCGCTGGCGCTGCGCCAAGTCCGCTCGATGAACCTAGTTTGGGGCGAAATCATTGCATCGCGATGACAACAAAATTCACCCGCAAACCGCGCCGCGCCGCGTCGTGCGCGTAAATTCCCTTTCTGCACAAGCGCTGCGCCGACTACAATAGGCCGCTTTGTTTCTGGAATTTGCCGTGAAAGACCATATCCGCGATCTCGTTGCCCACGCACTCGATGCGCTCAAAACACAAGGCATGCTGCCGGCCGATGTCGCGCCCGCCTTCGTCATCGAGCGCACGCGCAGCCGCGAGCATGGCGACTATGCGTGCAATGTCGCGCTGTTGCTGGCCAAGGCCGCCGCGCGCAAACCGCGCGAGATTGCCGAAGCGCTCGTGCAGGTTTTGCCGCCATCCGCAGACATCGCCAAGATCGAAATCGCCGGGCCGGGTTTTATCAATTTTTTCCTGAGCGCGGCGGCGTATCAGAATGAGGTCCGCACGATTCTCGGCGCTGGTGCAACTTACGGGCGCAGCAACATCGGCGGCGGTCGCAAGCTGCAGGTTGAATTCGTCTCGGCCAATCCAACCGGGCCGCTGCATGTCGGTCATGGTCGCGGCGCGGCGGTCGGTGATTGTCTCGCGCGCCTGCTTGGCGCGATCGGCTGGGATGTCAGTCGCGAGTATTACTACAACGATGCCGGAGCGCAGATCAACAATCTCGGGCTGTCGGTGCAAGCGCGCGCGCGCGGCATCGAGCCGGAACAAACCGGCTGGCCCGAAGACGGCTATCGCGGTCACTACATTAGCGAAGTCGCCCGCGCGTTTCTCGCTGGTGAATCCGTCGATGCCGATGGCCAGCATATTGTCGCGAGCGGCAATGTCGACGACCTCGATGCGATCCGCCGTTTTGCGGTCGCAAGTCTGCGCCGTGAACAGGTGCTCGACTTGCAGGCGTTTGGTGTCGAGTTCGATGTCTATTACCTCGAAAGCTCGCTGTACAGCGAGGGCCGCGTCGAACAAACCGTGCAGCAATTGATCGCCAGCGGCCATACCTACGAGGCCGATGGCGCGATGTATTTGCGCACCACCGAGTTCGGCGACGACAAGGATCGCGTCATGCGGAAGTCGGATGGCGGCTATACCTATTTCGTACCGGATGTCGCGTATCACGTGAGCAAATGGCAGCGCGGTTTCGGTCGCGCGATCAACGAACAAGGCGCCGATCACCACAGCACGATTACGCGTGTGCGCGCTGGTTTGCAGGCGTTGAATATGCAAATTCCGCAAGGCTGGCCGGATTACGTGCTGCACCAGATGGTGACGGTGATGCGCAGCGGCGAGGAAGTGAAGCTGTCCAAGCGCGCCGGCAGTTATGTCACCTTGCGCGACTTGATCGACGAAGTCGGCTGCGATGCGACCCGTTATTTTCTGGTCGCGCGCAAGGTCGATTCGCAACTGATATTCGACATCGATCTGGCGCGCTCGCAGTCGAACGACAATCCGGTTTATTACATTCAATATGCGCATGCGCGCGTCTGCAGTTTGCAGCGTCAACTGGTCGAACGCGGGCTCGGCTGGAATCGCGACAACGGCCTCGCACAACTCGCGCTGCTCACGAGCAATTACGAGCAATTGCTGATGGTCGAGTTGTCGCGTTATCCGGAAATGCTCGACGCCGCGGCGCAGAATCTCGAACCGCATATGCTCGCGCAATACCTGCGTGATCTCGCTACCGCGTTCCACGCGTATTACAACGGCGAATCCATTCTGGTTGCCGACGATAATCTGCGTGATGCGCGTTTGAACCTGTGCGCGGCGACGCGGCAAGTGCTGCAGAACGGATTGGATTTACTGGGCGTTTCCGCCCCGGAGAAAATGTAATGGCAGCAGCAAAACGCGGCAAGCAGGCGACGCGCGGCAATACGCAAAAATCCCTGCCGGCCTGGGTGTTGATCGGCATCGGCGTGTTGCTGGGGTTGGCGTTATCGGTGCTGGTTCTGTTCAAGGACTGGATGCCATCACTGCGCAAACACAACCAGCCGCAGCCGAATGCGGATGCCACGGCCGCGCGCGAAAGTGAACCCGGCGTTGCCGATGAAAGCGGCAAACCAAAAGACAAAGCGCCAGCCGCAGCACCACGCAAGACCTATGATTTCTACAGCGTGCTGCCGGAAATGGAAGTCGTGATTCCGGATGCCGAGCTCACCGCCAAGGCGCGCGCCGAAGCCGCCAAACAACAGGCCGCCGCCGCGCAAGCGCAGACTCAAGCCACCACCGGCCAACCGGCCAATCCGGCCACGACAACACCGGGCACAACACCCGCTACCACCGCCGATACCGGCGCGCATTACGTGCTGCAGGCCGGATCATTTCCGGACTCCAAGGAAGCGGACACAGTGAAAGCCAAACTCGCGCTGCTCGGCATCACCGCCAAGGTGCAGACCGTCACCGTCAACGGCAAAACCTGGAATCGAGTGAGAGTGGGTCCTTATCCAAGCGCCAGCGCACTGGAAGCCGCGAAGAAAACCTTGAACGATAATGGCATCAGCGCGATTGCGATGAAGGAAGTTGCGGGACAATAAATATTTCGCAGCCAAATGCTTATCCACCGCGGCTTTAAATCCATGCCGGGTTGTGAACCCATAACGTGTTATCCAAAAAGGAACTTCGTATGTTCGTTCGCAATTTTGTGCGTATCGGTTTTGTATTGCTGGCTTTGCTTGCATCGGTTGCGCAGGCAGCCATTCCCACGACCGAGCGCAATGCGCTGACCGCGCTTTACAGCAGCACGGGCGGCGCCAGCTGGACCAACAACACGGGCTGGAACGGCACGGTAGGTAGCGAATGCACCTGGTATGGCATCAGTTGCGATCACGGTTCGACGCATGTCGTCGGCATCGATCTGAGCATCAATAATCTCAGCGGACCGCTGCCCTCGCTCAGCAACTTGACGGCAATCACGATTCTGGATCTGCATGTCAATCATCTGACCGGATCGCTTGCAACTATTTCCAGCCTGACCAATCTGACCCAGTTCGTCGCTTACTCGAACCAATTTCAAGGGTCGATTCCCACGCTCACCACGCTTACGCAACTGGAATTTTTCGATGTTGATACCAACCAGCTCAACGGCACGCTCACGTCATTAACGGGGTTGACTCATCTGGTCGGTTTCATCGCCTACGCCAACCAATTGACGGGATCCATCCCGGCACTCACCGGCCTGACCAACCTGACGAGTTTCAATGTCCACGGCAACCAGTTGAGTGGTTCCATCCCGGCGCTCACCGGCCTGATCGGACTGAACAGTTTTGATGTCAGTTCCAATCTGCTCAACGGGTCGATCCCGAGCCTGAGCGGACTCGGCGCACTGAATTATTTTCTGGTCGGCAACAATCATCTCGACGGCGTTTTGCCGACGCCGCCGGCGAGCCTCACGCCGGGCGGCTCATCGTTGTGCGCCAACGATTTTCCGGCAGCCTCGTATACCGCCAGCACAGCATGGGATAGCGCGACCGGCTCATCGCCTTGGTTTACCGCGTGCAAGCTGATCTTCGTCAACGGCTTCGAAGGGCATTGATCGACGGTCGCGCCGTACATGCGCCACGGCGCGACCGCATCAAAACTTAGTGGCCTTCGAAACCGTCCTGGAAAATAAAGCCCGAGGTGAAGCGCCAGATCGTGCCGTGACCATCGTCGGCGACGTACAGGTTGCCATCACTGCCTTCGCCGAATCCGTAGACGATGCCACCGGGTGTGAATGGTGCTGATCCGAGCGTCACGTAAGTCCATGTCGCCGATGCAGGCGCGGGATTGGCGCTGATATAAATCGCGCTGCTGCAGTAGTCACTGAAAATGTATTGGCCACGCAATTGCTGGATCGGCCCGCGATACAAATAGCCACCCACCACGGCGCAGGTTCCGCTGTGCGGATAGTCGATTTTTGGCGGCACGCCGCCGAATGCGGGGGCGCAACCCGCGGCACCACCGGGATAGGTATGAAATCCCTCGCAGGCGTTCCACTGAAAATTCTGACCGACACTCGCTGCTGGCTGGTAATCGATTTCTTCGTAGGTGTTCTGGCCAACATCGCCGATATACATGTCGCCGTTGCTGCGATCAAAACTGAAGCGAAACGGATTGCGGAATCCCCAGTTGAAAATTTCTGCGCATTCGTTCGGGAAGGTGGCCACGCTGGCGAACGGATTGCCCGGTGGAATCGAATATTGTGCGGGCTGGCCGGGCGTCGATGCGCACATGTTGGCGGCAGCGGATGCCGTGGTCGTATGCACGTCCACACGAATGATCTTGCCGAGCAGGTAATAGATCACGCCGCTGCCGATGGTGTGACAAGTGGATGGCGTATTGTCCGCGCTCTTGCGTCCAGTGCATTGCGCGAAACCATTCGGATCGCCCTGCACGCCACCGTCGCCCATCGACCAATATAGAAATCCATCCGGGCCGAAATGAATATCGCCGCCGTTGTGATTGCTCGCGATGTCGGGCACGCGCATGACGACCGTGCCGGTCGCATTCGCCACGTCCGCATTGGCGGATACCGTATAGCGCGTCAGTACCTGATCTTCACTCGCGCCGATCTTCACGCCGCTTGCGGTGTTGACCACATAAAACGTGCCGTTGCTCGCGTAGTTTGGATCGAATGCGAGTCCGATCACGCCCTGCTCGCTGACACACGCGACATTGGGAATGGTAAGAAACGGCGTCGCCAATACCGCGCCGTTTTTCACGATCTTGATGCTGCCGGTAGTTGCCGACGAGCCTTCGGAAACACAGCGATCGATCACGAACAATCGACCCGATCCGTCGTTCGGTGCACGAATGCCGATCGGGTGATTAAAGCTGCCGTTCGGCACGACTTGTGTCAGCGTCAGATCGGACGGCGCGATTGCCAGCGCTGCGGTCGAGACGACCGAAACGCCGAGTAGCAGCGCGAAAGAATGAAAAATCTGTTTCCAGGTCAACATGGTGAATTCTCCTGCGTGACCCCCTGGAATATTTTTACCACGGATCGCGTGACAAACACATCCGCGTGATCGGAGGCTGGCTACGATCACGCTCCGCGCTTGAGCCGGATCAGTGAAGAAATATCCTCATCGCCACGTCCCTGCGCCATCAATGTCGCATAGTCACTGATGGATTTTTCGATCACGCTGCGATCGGTGCCGGCGGTTACCGCGAGTTCGCGCACGATCTTGAGATCCTTGTGCAATAACGCGAGTTTGAAGCCGACAGTAAATTCGTTGCGCAACATCGTCGCGCCGCGTTTGTCGAGAAACCAGCTGTTGGCCGCGCCGCCCAGCAAGGTCGGCAATAGCACCTCGGCGTCGAGCCCGAGTTTTTCGCCGAGCGCCAAACCCTCGCACACCGCTTGCGCGATGCCGGCAATCAGCACCTGATTCACCGCCTTGGTGTTCTGCCCTGCACCGCTGCCGCCCATGTGCGCGATGCGCGCGCCGTATGTCGTCAGCACCGGTTGCGCGCGTGCGAGTGTCGCCGCATCGCCGCCGACCATGATCGAGAGCTTGCCATTTTTTGCGCCTTCGACACCACCGGAAACCGGCGCGTCGAGAAAATCGCAGCCGTGCGCGAGCAAAATTATCTGCGCCTGTTTTGCCGTTTCCGACGAGACCGTGGAATGATCAATCACGATGCTGCCTGGCTTCAGCGCGGGTGCGAGATCGCGGCATATCGATAGCACATCGGCATCGGCGGTGACGCACAAAACAACGACATCGCACAACGCGGCCAGCGCGGCGTTGTCGACCGGCGCGGCCACATGCAATTCATCGGCGAGTGTCTGCGCCTTGGCAAACGTGCGATTGCCCACCGCGACCAGCAATCCCTGCCGCTGCAGGTGCGTAGCCATCGCCACACCCATCGCACCCAAGCCGATAAACCCAACCTTCAATTCAGTCATCGTTCGATTCCGCCAGATAGGTGTAGCCGGTCAATCCGGCTTCGAGGATCGCGTTCAATCGCTCTGCTTCGGCATCAGCGATGCCGGCCTGCACGAGTTTGTCGCGATAGGTGCTGCGCAAAATTCCGAGGTCGTAACCGACGTAGTCGAGCATGAGATCGGTCGTATCGCCGCGACGCAAATGCGAAAATTCGAAGCCACCTTGATCGTTCAGGCGCACGTTCACCGCATCGGTATCGCCGAACAGGTTGTGGATATCGCCGAGCGCTTCCTGATATGCGCCGACCAGAAAAATACCGAGTCGATACGATACGCCCGGCGTCGGCGTATGCAGCGGCAAACTCACATCGACGCCATCGGCGGCGACGTACTGATCGATACGGCCATCCGAATCACACGTGAGATCGGCGATCACACCGCGGCGATCGGGCTTATGTTCGAGTCCGGCGATCGGCATGATCGGGAAAATCTGATCGATCGCCCACGAATCCGGAATCGATTCGAAGATCGAGAAATTGACGAAATACTTGTCGACAAGTTTTTCGTTGAGCTCGTCCAATGCCTGGCGATGCGCGCGACCTTCGGGCTTCAAGCGGCCACGCAAGGCATTGACGATCGCGTAGTACAAATCATCGAGGCGCGCGCGATATTGCAGCGACAACTGGCCGAGCGCGTACAACGAATAACCTTCGGCGAGATGATGCTGCGCTTCGTGATACAACTCGATGACCGGGCGCTGCGCGATGTCGGCGTGGATCTCTCGCAGGTGACGCAAGGCCGAAGGTTCATCGGCATCTTCGGGCGGAATCGCACCGAGCGGCGCCTGCTCGATATCGCTGACATTGGTCACGAGCACGGCGTGATGCGCGGTCATCGCACGACCGGTTTCGGTGATGACGTGTGGCAGCGTCAGGCCATGTTCGGCGCAGACATCGGCGAGCGGCTGGACGATGGTCGCGGCGTATTGATCGAGGCCGTAGTTGACCGAACACTCCGAGCGCGAGCGCGTGCCTTCGTAATCCACGCCGAGTCCGCCACCGACATCGACGTACTTGATCGGCAGGCCGAGCTTGGACAGTTCGACAAAATAACGCACCGATTCGCGCATGCCGTTGGCGATGTCGCGCACGTTGGAAATCTGCGAGCCCATGAAAAAATGCAGCAGTTGCAAACTCTGCGTAAGACCGGCGGCCTTGAGCTGCTCGACCAGCGTGAGCAGCTGACGTGGCGTGAGGCCGAACTTGGATTTGTCGCCACCAGTGTTCTGCCATTTGCCCGCGCCAAGGCTGGTCAAACGCATGCGCACGCCGAACAGCGGTTCGACGCCCAGCGCCTTGGCTTCATCGATCGCATGTTTCAGCTCCGATGGTTTTTCGATGACGATAAAAATGCGATAACCGAGCTTGCGCCCGACCAGCGCAAGACGCAGATATTCGCGATCCTTGTAGCCGTTGCAAATCACGATGCTGCCGGGCCGCGCCAGCGCGAGCACGGCCATCAGCTCCGGTTTCGATCCGGCTTCCAGACCAAAACCATCCGCGCCCGCATTCGCGAGTTCGCCGGCCACGCCTTTCTGCTGATTGACCTTGATCGGATACACCGCGGTGTAGCCGCCCGCGTAATCGCAATCGGTCATCGCCTTGGCGAACGCACCCTGCAGGCGACCGAGACGATGCCGCAAGATATCCGCGAAACGCACCAGCAGCGGCAAACGCGCACCTTGTGCACAGGCGGCCTCGACCACTGCGGGCAACGACACTTCAGTGCCATCCGGGCCACGCGGATACACGCGCAAATCGCCGGTGTCGCCGACATCGAAATAACCTTCGCCCCAATTGGCGATGGCGTAAGTCTGGCGCGCCTGTTCGATCGTCCAGGGCTGGGTCATGGCTTGCGTGCTCCGCGCCGATACGGCGGATAAATGAATGAGGAATGTCTATTGTAACGGCCTGATATGCCTTGCGCGTGTCAGTGCAACACAGAGTAGGTACAATCCGCCGCCTTCCCTTCCATCTTTTCTGCAGGTTTCTCTTCCATGTCCAGCGCCGAGTCCACCTGGTTCACCGAAAATTTCGATCACTCCGGCTCGTCGATCGGCTTTCGCATCAAGCAGCAGCTGCATGCGGAGAAAACCCCGTTCCAGACCATCGAAATCTACGAAACCACCGATTGGGGCAACCTCATGGTGATCGACGGTTGCATGATGGTGACGGGACGCGACAATTTCCTGTATCACGAAATGATGTCGCATCCGGCGCTGTTCACACATCCGCGCGCCAAGCGTGTGGTGATCATCGGCGGCGGCGACTGCGGCACCTTGCGCGAAGTGCTCAAGCACGAAGAAGTTGAATCGGCGATCCAGGTCGAGATCGACGAACGAGTGACGCGTCTGGCCGAACGTTATTTCCCCGAGCTGTGCGAATCGAACAATGATCCGCGCGCGCAATTGCTGTTCGTCGACGGCATCAAGTGGATGGCCGAATGCGAACCGGAAACGCTGGATCTGATCATCGTCGATTCGACCGATCCGGTCGGCCCGGCTGAAGGTCTGTTCGGCGAAGCGTTTTATGTGTCGTGCATGAAGGCGCTGCGCACCGGCGGCATTTTGGTACAGCAGAGCGAATCGCCACTGATTCATCTGACCTTGATCAAAGCGATGCGCAACTCTATGAAGGCGGCGGGTTTCCACGCCGTGCGCACGTTGCCGTTTCCGCAACCGGCGTATCCGACCGGCTGGTGGAGCTGCACGATGGCGCGCAAGAATGCGGATCTTTCATCGTTCCGCGAGCGTGGTGCGGCGACCAAACAATTCGTGACGCGCTACTACAACGTCGATACGCATCGCGCGGCGCTGGCGTTGCCGGAATTCATGAAGGAAGCGCTCGGCGACTAGGTGTTGCTTTATCAACTCGCCACACTGCTAGTCGCGGCGAACGATAATCGATGAGGCATTTCAGAATCGCGAGCTGCGCACGCGCGAGAGAAACACCAGAATCAGCAAGGCCAGCGGTCCGCCGATCAGGGCAAAAATAAACCACACCAGACCGCTGCGATTCTTGCCTTGGGCCAATGCCGCGATGATCAACGCCAGCGTGCCCCAGCCGACGAAAAATTCGGGTCGGGCGGATTGGAACAAACTCAAGCCATCCATCATTATCCTCACGTGCAGCAGATTGGTAAACGTTACCGCAGTAACGATGTCGAGCGACGCATGCTAACGCGTTACCGTGCGAAGAAACTACCTGCTTACGCGTTAAATTTTCCTGCGTCGGTGCGATGACGTGAATAGTTCGGTGCTGGCCGCGTTCGGTTTCATTCTGACAATGCTCGCGATCGGTCGGCTGATTGCGTGGCGCTGCTGGGTGCCGCCGAATACGCCGGAAGCACTCAATCAAATCGTGTTGTACGTGTGTCTACCCGCCGCGATTCTGCTGTATGCGCCGGGTCTGCATTTCCAGCGCGAACTGCTCGGACTGGTGGCCGTACCGTGGCTGATGCTCGGGGCCAGCGTGTTGCTGATACTCGGATTGCAGCGCTGGGCGCAGGTGCGGCGCGATACCACCGGTGCGCTGTTGCTGACGGTATCGCTGGGCAATACCTCATTCCTCGGTTACCCGATGATCGTCGCTTTGTTGGGCGAAGCGGCACTGCCGTATGCGGTGATCTACGATCAGTTCGGTTCGTTTCTGATCCTGTCGAGTTTCGGCTTGGTGGTGCTCGCGATGTATGGCGATACGGCCCGCCCGACGCCGTTCGGCATGCTCAAACGCATCGCCGGTTTCCCACCAATGCTGGCCCTGGTGGCGGCGCTCACGATCATGCCGGAGCATCCGCCGGAAGCGATCAGCGAAGGATTAAAGCGTTTGTCCGGCGCGTTATTGCCGCTCGTGACTCTGGCGATCGGCATGCAGATTCGCTTCAAGTTGCCGCGTCACGATCTGCTGCCGCTGGGTGCCGGTTTGGCGT
Source organism: Pseudolysobacter antarcticus (assembly GCF_004168365.1). GTDB lineage: Bacteria > Pseudomonadota > Gammaproteobacteria > Xanthomonadales > Rhodanobacteraceae > Pseudolysobacter > Pseudolysobacter antarcticus. The sequence goes on along the minus strand of NZ_CP035704.1, from coordinate 311,345 downwards.
TCAAATTGCTGTTGCTGCCGCTGCTGGCGCTGGCCCTGTGCGGGCCGCTTGGACTCAGTGGCGACATCCGCAAAGTTGCCGTGTTGCAAGCCGCGATGCCGTCGATGATTACCGCCGGCGCACTCGCCGCCGCCGCCGGACTCGCGCCCGAACTCGCCGCCGCGCTGGTCGGTTACGGCATCGTTTTGTCGTTGGCAACGTTGCCGCTGTGGCTGTGGGTGCTGGGCTGATTTGCGCGGAAAATATCGGCTCGGTCGCGCTGCGCCACGCCACCGATTTTCAAACGCGTTATTGTTATGCTTTGCGTCGGCAATATTCCGCTCATGTGCAAAAGGAAGCAGTCCATGTCGCGTTGGAGTTTGATCGCACTTTTATTCGCCGCCACATCGGGTTGGTCACAGCAGACACCGACGACGCGTATTGCTGCTCCAGCAGAAGTATTAGCACCTGTCATCGCTCATGGCTCGTCCGCCAACAACACCCAAGAATCCGCTAACGCCGCAGCAGCTTCGATCGATGATGATTTGAGTCAATATCAGTCTGACGAGAGTCAGCACGCGCTACTCAAGCAATGGGTTCAGAGTCTGGCACGCAGTAATGATGCTCGCATGCTGATGGCTGCCGCGCTGTATGCCGTTTTGCTTCGGGAAGATAAGGAGGCCGAGCTATCCGCTGCGTTCAATCCCGAGATTTTGGTAGCTCGCGCAAAAAAAATCGAGCCGCGCGATCCGCAGATTTTATGGGTCGGTGCAATACAGGCATATGCTCCAGATCCGTCCACCGCATACGCTCAAGCCATACAAAGCCTGACCAAAATTGTGCCTGAGAATGGCGCGACATGGTTGCTGGAACTCGATGGCGCAAACAAAACTGGCGACACCATTGCTGCACACGTTGCTATCGAACATGCAGCAAAGGCCAAATATTTTGATGACTATGCCACGGCGATTATTGCAACGCTGCTGCAGGCCGATGCACATGTTGCGCATCAAGTTTCGCAGGCGTCGCAGCCTTCCAACCAGCGCGCGATAAATGCACAAAAAACGCGCGATATGGCCATGAGCTTTGGCGTTGTTGCGCTGATGGATCGCGGGTATCGGCCACTACTGGATAGCTGTGATCCCAAGCTAATGAGAGATAGTGATGCGCAATTACGCCTAAATTGCGTGGCAATCGGCAGGCTAATGAGCACCCATTCTACTAGCGCGATGGCGAGCATGATGGGCTTGCGCTTACAGCAGCGATTGATCGATGACGCAACCGGAATTGCAGAAATAGAACGGGAGCGACACCGCCTGGAATGGCTGTTTGACGCTAGCGGTAAGGCTGATGAAATCGTCTCGCGGGAGCGCCTATATCAATTGTTGCTGGCCGGTGATAGCGAAGTTTCCAGGATGCGCACTCTGATCAGCGAAGCCGGGATGCCACTCGAACCACCTGCCGAGTGGGAATCGCCTCATTTTCATTCGTACTGACCAATTCTCAAGCGGTGCCCAGTGAAAATGCTCAGCCGTTGCGCCGGATCACGCATCCACACAAACGCACGTAGATAAGCGGTTAACGCCCGGCACAGCCAGCAATGGATAGAATCGCGGTTTCTGCTCCTCGCGATCATCGCTCAAGGAATCGCCATGCTGCGTCGCCATCTTCTTGTTTGCCTGTTATTTCTGCTGCCATCGCTGGCGACTGCGCAAGACAGTTCCAGTGCTGCCGCGCCGCCGAAAACTCCGCCAGTTTCTGTGCCGAGCGAAATTCCGCAAGCCTCGGAAATTCCTGTCGCTGCTGCGCCGATGGAAGCGACACCCGCGAGCGAAACTTCAACACCTACTGCCGCTGCGCCCGCGACCTCGCCGCCAGCCAAAACCGGCAAGAATGCCAAGAAAAATCCTGTCGCGAACAAACCTGTGGTACCGGTGGCGGCTGCTCCCGCAACGCCCGTAGCCGACGATGGTTTTTCACCGAGCGAACGTTATCGCCGCGACATGATCAATTTCCTGACCTTGCGCACCGATGCGCCGCTGTTGCTGGCGGCGTCGATCATGGCGCGCCCGGACGATAATGATCCGGATCGTCCGCATGCTTTCCACTCGACCACGCTGCTGACGCGCGCGCAAACTGCCGGGCCGAAAGATGCGTTGACGTGGTGGATCACGGCGTTCGCCTGCGGCAACGCGATCCAGATCTGCCCGCGGCCGGACGCATTGCAAAAGCTCGACCAGATCGCAGCAAACAACGCGGCGGTTTGGCTGCTGGATGCGCAACGCGCGCAGAAGGCCGGTGATCGCACGGCCGCGAATGTCGCGCTCGCACGTGCCGGTGCGGCGCGCGAGTACAACGATTATTCGACCGAACTCACACGCACGCTATTGCAGGCGATCAACGATTTGCCGGTGCCGCCGGCCTTGCTGGAAAAACCACCGCAAGGCGTCGCAGCGACGCGAGAAGGCATCCAGCTGACGATCGCCTACAACCTTGCGAGCCGCCTCGGGCCGGGCGCGCAGCCGGTCATCGCAGCCGCGCTGGAGTTGTGCGATCCGACCATCAATGCCGCGCAGTTCGATGATCGGCGCAAGGATTGTCTGGCGCTGGCGGGCAAGCTCGAATGGGGTTCCAGCTTGCTCGCGCAACGCGCTGGCCTCGCACTGCGCGCACGATTGCAGGGCAGCGGCGACAAGCCGAATACGGAGATCGCCAACAAGCTGCGCAATCTCGCGTGGCAAGAACAACGCTCCACCGAAATCACGCAAGGCATGCTCGCCAGCGCCGATGGCACACGGCAATTGCAGCGTCTATCGTTGCAGAGTCATACCGAATCCGGACTGGTGTATGCGTTGTTGCGCGAGGCCAATGTGCCGCTGGAAGCGCCGCTGGAAACCACGCCGGAAACCGCACCCGCGGCGGACCCGACCGACAAGAATTAGCGCACCGAATCATCCATCGTCGCGGGGCGGGGCTTCCAGAGCACGCCTCGCGCGGTGTAGAGTCCAACGGTCTTTGCACACGGAGCACGTCGATGCTGAAGATTCTGCTGGCAAGTTCCAAGGGCGGTTGTGGCAAAACCACGATCGCGACCAATCTAGCGGCGCATTACGCGCAGGATGGCAAAAACACCGTGCTGGTCGATGCCGACCGTCTCGGTTCCAGTTATCGCTGGTGCGAAAAACGCGCCGGCCTCGCCAGCGCGGTACTGCCGCTGAGCGGCCTGAAACGCGGTTGGCACGACAAAATTCCGGCGGACGCACAACGCGTGATTATCGACACGCCAGCAGGCCTGCGCGCCAGCGACGTGGAAGAATATCTGGAGTTTGTCGATGCGGTGATCGTGCCGTTGTTGCCTTCCAACATCGATTTCGAGGCGACCGCGCCGTTTCTCGCCGAACTTGCCGAACTGCCGCGCATCAAGCGTGGCAAGGTGCCGGTCGCGCTGGTCGCGAATCGCATGAAACCGTGGACCAACGCCTCGCAACAGGCGCTCGAAGAAATGAAACGTCTGCCATTCGCAACCTTTGCGACGTTACGCGACACACAGGGATATGTGTTGGCGGCGGCGTTGGGGAAAAGTATTTTCGATTACCACTCGGAAATCGTGCGTTCACATCAGCAGGATTGGGACAAATTGTTCCGCTGGCTGAAAAAACTCACGTGAAATAACGCCGCTCCCGACCATCGATTCGGAAAGTCCGCACCGGCATGGTGCCGCGGATTTCGTCCGGCTCGTCGCACAGCAATTGGGAGCAAGAAATGCACGAAATTCTTCACGGTGTTTTGCCCGGCAATCCTTCCGCAGCGGCGCGTGGCCGTAGCTCGCGGCGGTTTGCGGCGATGCTTGTCGGATCATGCTTTTGCATGTCGGCATGGGCGAACGACTTCCTGATTTCGGCAGATACCTCGCAGCCATTCCCGCACTGGAAATGGGCGGTGCAGACCGATGCCGGCCCCAGCGACAGCAATCCCGATTTGACGTTACGTGTCGGACTGACCTACACCTTCAGTTTCGGCACCATCAGCGCCGCGCATCCGTTCTACATCAACACCGTGCAAGGCACCGGCAGCGCGAATGCGTATCCGACCGGTATTTCCTCCGGCCTTGATCACAACGGCGCCACGTCCGCCGCAACCGTCATGACCTTCAAGGTACCGGCGAGCGCGATCGGCACGCTGTATTACAACTGCGGCAACCATGTCGAAATGACCGGGGTAATCAACGTGATCGATTCGGTCTTCGCGGCCAATTTCGAAATCCCGACGCCCTGAGGCCGGGCTTGGCGCTGATTGAATCAATACCTGCCTGATCGCGGTCAGGCAGGTAGTGCGCCCTGGTCGGCGATTGCATCGAAAGCATCGCGCGCAAGCTGGCGGATGTAATCACGGATATCGACCGGCCAAGGTTCGATCAAACTATCGAACGACATTTTGTTGCCAGCGTAAAGCGCACGCGCCGCCTCTTCGTAGCCCGGCTGGTTGCCTGCCATAGCCAACATGAAACGATCCGCGATCTCCCGCGCTTGCTGCTTGCGGTGGTTTTCGCCGTTCGCTGCACGTGCCGCATCGACCAGCTTGCGCAAGGTCACCGAGGCGCCTCCGGATTGACGATTGAGCCATTCCCAATGCCGCGGCAACAACGTGATTTCACGCGCGACCACGCCCAATTTCGGGCGGCCTGGCGCGCGCGGCAGCTCCGCTTTTTTTACATCGTCTGGCACCGCTCGCTCATCAGCAAGAGTCAGTCGCTGGGCTATATCCGCGTCCGATCCACGCAGATCAAAATCCACCAATCGCGCGGTTGCGTCGTCAAACGCGAGGATCGGGCCGTGATCGGTACCGCGTCGCGTCGCCGCCTTGATCGCCAGCGCGATGTGCAAACCGTTGCCGCTGGTGATGCGGCGGTCGCCTTGGAAAGCGGTGTAAGTGGCTGGATTATTCATCAGTTTGGTACTCACAGGATTCAGCTGGCAATTTACCCGGGTATTTCTATCGTGTCAATATTACCCGGATTAAATTGCGCAGGATGCGACTTTCGTGCGCAAAGTGCGAGCAACTCCCACGCATGTAAACGCCACTCACAATCGACCGCTGCGCGCCCACACTCGCGCGCAATTCAGGCAACATAGGGGCGAACCGCTCACCGCCGTATGCGGAGGCGAGCCAGCCGCGCCCAATGGAGAGAACACATGAGTAAACGCCACATCATCCTGCTGCGTCACGCCGAGGCCGTCGGCACGGGTAACGGACTTAGCGATCAAGCGCGTCCGTTAACGCCGCATGGCGAAACCGAGGCCGAGGCAGCGGGCGCGTGGCTGAAGGCGCACGCCGCGCCGATCCAGCGCGTGTTGTATTCGCCGGCGTTGCGCGCCAAGCAGACTGCAGAAGACGCGCTGCATGCGCTCGGTGCCGTTGAGCAGCGCGAAGATGCGCGGATTTACGAGGCCACACCCGGTGCGTTGATGGACGTGCTGACCGATAACGCCGACGTCGAGTGGCTGCTGCTGGTCGGCCACAATCCCGGGCTGGAATCGCTGGTCGCATTGCTCAGTACCGGCCAGTCCGGCGATCATCGCGGCATGGCAACGGCCGGTGTAGCGTGGCTGGAATTGCCGACGGAAAGTGCGATCGAACCCGGCGTCGCCACGCTCAAGCATTTCTGGTCGCCATGAGTCGCCATCGCGCCGTGCGCGGCTGACGTTCGCATCGCCGCACTCTGCCGCCGATGGCGCCGATGTGTTCGCCAAGCGCATTTCCAGGACGCCGGTTTCGCGTGGCGATTTTTTGGCTGATATCGCTGCAGCTGCTTGAATCATCCGCCGCATTTGCCGCAACAGCGGCGCCAAACGATCAGCTCTGGATTCTGGATACCGGTCGCAGTCGCGCCGGATTCCAGATCAGGGCGATGTGGATGTTCAATGTCGGCGGCCAGTTCGGTGCGGTCAGCGGCAACGTGCGTATCGACGCGTTCCGCAATACCGCAACAGTCGACGCGCGCATCGATGCGAATGCGGTCAGCATGCGCAATGCGGAGTATGCCGCGTGGGTGAAATCGCGCGAGTTTTTCGACGTGCAGCATTATCCACAAATCCACTTTGTGTCCGATCCGATTCCATTGCCGCGCCTGCGCACGGGCGGCGAGTTGCGCGGCACACTGGAGCTGCGCGGCGTGACTCAACCGGTGATCTTTCAGCTCAAGCCGAACGAATGCCAGGGCCGGCTCGCGCACGATTGTCCAGTACGCGCCGAAGGCACCGTGCTGCGCTCGGTATTTGGCATGACGTCGCGCCGCGTGACCTTGTCGGACAAAGTCGATCTCGATTTCACCATCTTCGTCAACGAAGCCGAACCCGCGACCGATGCCCCCGCGCAATGATGGCGCGACGCGACATGATGTCGGTCGCATGAGAGCGCCGCGCGTCGGTTTGCGGCGGATCGCCGTTCAGTTTTTCGTCGGTGCATTTTGTTTGAGCCTGGCGGCCTGCGTATCACTCAGTCCACGCGAAGCCGCGCGCGCCGCGGCGGTGGTCAAAGCGGGCCAGGAACAACGCGTGCGCTGCATCGATCCCGCCGCTTGCGCGCTGCCTTCACCCTACCTTGCGCTGGCCGAAAGCGCGCTGGCAACGTCCACGCCAAGCGAACCGCAACACTACGTCAACCTGCTCGACCAAGGCGAAGATGCACTGCTGATTCGCGTGCATCTGATTCGCGCCGCACAACACAGCATCGACCTGCAGACGTTTATTTTCGCGCAGGACGACGCCGGCCATCTGGTGCTCGATGAACTCGTGCAAGCCGCCGCTCGCGGCGTGAAAGTACGCGTGATCACCGATCAACTTTTTTCGCTCGACGACACCGAGTTTCTTGCGCGGCTTGCACGCGCGCACGTGAATTTCGAACTCAAGGTGTACAACCCGACTTTCGGCCAGGCGCGCACGCAACCGCTGGAATTTGCCGCCGGCATCCTCTGTTGTTTTTTCAAATTCAACCAGCGCATGCACAACAAGCTGCTGCTGATCGATGGCCGCATCGGCATCGCCGGCGGGCGCAATTATGAAAATCGCTATTACGATTGGGACGACGATTTCGACTACCGCGATCGCGACATGCTCGTGGTCGGGCCGGCGACGCGCGAAATGCAGGCGTCGTTCGAACAGTTCTGGCAGCATCCGCGCGCCGTGCCACTGGTGCGACTCAAGGATGTTGGCCGTCGAATCCTCAGCGACGATGGCAACGCCGCGGCGTATTCACCGCCCGAATTCACCAATGCGGCGCGAGTCGCCACGCTGCGCCAACGTGCCAGCGATATCGATTATATCGAGCAACATTTTGTCAGCGCGAACCAGCACGTTGGACGCGTCGACTATTACTCCGATTCGCCCAACAAACCGCTGGAAAACGATATCCAGGCGCGCCGCGAACTGACCGCGCGCATCAGCCGCCTGCTGATCGATGCGCAACACGATGTGGTGATGGAAACGCCGTACCTCGTGCTCAGCAAGACCGCGCAAAAAATATTCCGCAGCCTGTATCGCGATCACCACGTGGCGGTGACGGTGTCGACCAATTCGCTCGCGGCGACCGATGCGTTTTACGTGTATGCGTTGTCGTACAAATACAAAAAACGCTATCTCAAACATCTCGGTTTCGAGATCCACGAGTTCAAGCCGTTCCCGGCCGATGCGCAAAACATGATCGCGAATTACGCCGAGCTCGGCACCGAATCGGGCAAGCGTGTGCCGCTGCGCAAATACGGTCGCGCGCCGCTGCAGCAGCAAGGCGTGCGCATCGGCCTGCATGCCAAGACCATCGTGATTGATGGCGCGATCACACTGATCGGCTCGCACAATTTTGATCCGCGCTCGGACAACTACAACACCGAGGCCGGTTTTATCGTGCGCGATGTGGCGTTCGCGGCGCAGGTGCGTGCATCGATCTTGCGCAATACCGAGCCGCAGAACGCGTGGGTGATCGCGCCACGCAAGGCGCCCGCGGCGGTGAGCGGCGTATCGAATGCGATCAGCGATTTTTCGACGGCATTGCCGTTGTTCGATCTGTGGCCGTTTCGTTATTCGACCAGCTTCGAACTCGATCCGGGCTGCGCGCCGTTGCCGCCGCGCGATCCGGATTTCTACCAGTGCTACGAGAGCGTCGGCGATTTTCCCGACGTCGATGTGCCGCTAAAATCGCTCTATACGCGCATTGTCACGGCTTTCGGCGCCGGATTGGTCTCGATTATGTGATTCGAGATTGACGTTGCCGCGCGTGCTGGCTAGTCTTCCTGTCTGTCCATGATCAACGGATTTTCCCATGCCTTTGCAGATCACCATCGACCTTGAAGACCAGGACCTGCAGTTTTTTTACGATGCGGCCAAACGCGCACAACAAAAAGCTGCCAACCTGACCGCGCAGCAGATCACCGAAGCCGCCGGCAAATTGCTGGTCGAATCGAAAGGCATGAAGATTCCAGCCTTCATCGCCGAGCGTCTGTCGAAGCTCGACGCGATGATCAACATGGTCAACGATACCGGCTGGGGTTTGTCCGAAGACGATCGCCAGCGCGTGTTGTCATCGCTGACCTATTTCGCCGAACCGGATGACGTGATTCCCGACAACGTGCCGGTGCTCGGTTTCCTCGATGACGCCATCATGATCGAGCTGTGCCAGCGCGAGCTGCTGCACGAGATCGAAGCCTACGAAGATTTTGTCGCGTATCGCCACGAGCAGGCCAGTCGCCGTGGTGAAGATGCCAACCAGGTCAAGCTGCAGCGCGTGGAATGGCTGGAAGGCCGGCGCCAAGAGTTGCAGGATCGCATGCGTCGTCGCCGCAGCGAATCATTTGCGCCGAGCCAGGCCAGCGCGCCGATGTTCCGTTTCACCTGAGGCAGGTGGCATCGTGTCGAAAAAGGGCGCCATTGGCGCCTTTTTTTATGCCTGCACGAGCTCCAAGGCGCAGTGGGCGATGTCGCGTTTTCCATCCAGTTTCGCGCGTGCGCTTAACGCTGACGAGATGCCGCAGTATTCTGATGATATGAGCTTCATCGGCTTGTATTCGCGCGACCAATGACTCGCTTGACGCGTGAGACCCGCCAATTCCCGGCGTCATCATCTGAGAACCTGTTCAAAGTCTTTTGAGCAGTAGCGTGAGGAAGGCAAGGTGAATGAACTGGAGGCTGGTATTGAGCTTGCGCTCGCAGTTCTTCCAGAGTCGTCGGCATTTCTCCAACCAGGCGAAGGAGCGCTCGACCACCCACCGCTTCGGGATAACGGCGAAGGTATGCAATTCATTGCGTTGGGCGATCTGCACGGTGGCACCGATGGCGCCTTGGACCGCTTCGGCAAAGGGCTGGCCGACGTAGCCGCCATCCGCTAGGACACTTTGTACCCGATGTAGGTTTGCCTGACATCGATCCATCGCCTGCAAGGCGCCCTTGCGATCGGTGACTTCCGCTGTAGTCACCGCAATAGCGTGAGGCAGTCCCTGCGTATCCACGGCAATATGCCGCTTGATCCCCGAGACCTTCTTGCCGGCATCGTAGCCCTTATGCGTCGCCGTGTCGGTGTTCTTTACGCTTTGTGCATCAACGATCAAGAAGCTCGTCATGGCGTTGCGCCCCTGCTTGATACGCACCGCGCCCACCTGATTTTTTTAACGCCCGCTCCAGCAGGCTGATGCCGTTCTCGTCAGGCTCGCTCCAGATCGAAAAGTACGAATGTACCGTTCGCCATTTCGGAAACTCCGTGGGCAGCATGCGCCACTGGCAGCCGCTTTTGAGGAGGTAGCGGACCGCGCAAAATACCTCGTACAGATCCACCCGACGCGGGCTGGTCTTCTTGCGTGCGCTTTCCAGCAAAGGATGAATTTGCTCAAACTGGGCGCGACTGATGTCACTCGGATAGGTTGATCTCATTCCGCCAGTATCAGCACGCCGGTCTCATAGATTGAGACTTTGAACAGGCTCTGAGTTCCAACATGCCAAATCCAAATCGTTCGCTGCTTCCGCTATGTTTGCTCGTGCTGTTGTTGGCGGCACCCGCCGCATTCGCCGCCGAGGGTGAAAGCACACCGGCAGCGAAACAGGCCGCAGGCGCATCCTTCAGTGCGGTGCTGCAGGGCGATGGTACGGCGGCGCTACGAGCCCTCGCGACGGTGCCGACGGCGCAATATGCAGGCACGGCTGCGACCTATCGACGCTGCATAATCGAGCGTTTCGAGCGCGCCACGCCAGCAGCGCTAGTCGGCGAGATCGCTGATCCGTTCGCGCGCGCGATCCTCGCCGCGTATCAGGATTATTGGTGGCACGCCTTGATCGCGCCGACTCGTCGCGATGCGTTCAGCGCCGCACTTCTGCAGAAGCTACGCAAACTTCTCGGCACGTCCGCTGCCAGCACAAAGGAATTCGAAGCGCTGGAACCCATCCTCGCCGCGCAGTTGCGCAAGCACGGTTATTACAGCTTGCAAGGCGAAACCCCACCGCTGCGCGAGCTGATGTTGTGGCACAAGCAGGAGACTCGCGATTACGACATCGTTTTGCCCGAAGGCAGCGAGCATGTGACGGTGAATCTGCTCGACGATTTTGTCAGCAAAGGCTGGAGTGAATATGGCAGCTGCGGACTGGGCGGCACCGGCGGCTGGACCGACGAAAAGGCAATTTTTGCGCTCGCGCCAGGATATCCCGACCTGCAAGGGGAAGATTATCGCGTGTCGCTACTGGCGCACGAAGGTCAGCATTTCGCCGACAAACATCGCACGTGGAAACTCGAAAGTTGGGAGCTGGAATATCGCGCCAAATTGACCGAGCTGGCTCTCGCCGACCAAATCAGTCACAAGCTGCTGCAAGCCTTTGCCCAGAATCAGAGCGATGATCTTTCCTCGCCACACGCCTACGCCAACAAGCGCGCACTCGCGGCGATCTCGCAGCGGCTGCGCACTCAGACGACAGGGGATATCGAACTGGAAAAAGTACCGCTAGGCGAACTGCGGCAAGCCGCGCGCGAAACGCTGATCGCGGATACACACCAGCGTGACGCCGCAATATCAGCGCACTGACAACCGACATCGCTGACGGTTTTTTCAGCTCTTGCTCACGGGCCGTTCGAGGATCGCCACCACGCCCATGCCGCCGGCGGTGCAGATCGAAATCAGGCCACGGCCCGAGCCTTTTTCTTCGAGCAGTTTCGCCAGACTTGCAACGATGCGCGCGCCGGTCGCAGCGAACGGATGGCCGAGCGCAAGGCTCGATCCGTTGACGTTGAGTTTGGCTGGATCAATGCTGCCCAGCGGTTTGTCGCGGCCGAGGCGATCACGGCAATAGCTTTCCGATTCCCACGCGCGCAAAGTGCACAACACTTGCGCGGCGAAGGCTTCGTGGATTTCGTAGAAATCGAAATCCTGCAGGGTCAGACCGGCTTCGTCGAGCATGCGCGATACCGCAATCGTCGGCGCCATCAGCAGACCTTCGCCGTGCACAAAATCCACCGCAGCCACGCGGGCGTGAGTGAGATATGCCTGCACTTTCAGCCCGCGCGCGGCGGCCCATTCGTCGCTGGCGAGCAATACTGCCGCGGCGCCGTCGGTGAGCGCGGTCGAGTTGCCTGCGGTCAGCGTACCTTGGCCGGAGGTTTTGTCGAATGCCGGTTTCAACGTTGCGAGCTTTTCCAGCGTGCTGTCCGGTCGCAGCAGATTGTCCTGCACGATGGTGCGAAACGGCACCACGAGATCCTTGAAGAATCCGCGTGCATACGCCGCAGCCGCGCGCTGATGGCTGGTCAGCGCGAGCTGATCCTGATCGGCGCGGGCGATATGCCATTCGCGCGCCATGAGTTCGCAATGATCGCCCATCGATTTGCCGGTGCGCGGTTCGGCCACGCCCGGAAACGACGGCTTCAGTTCGCCGAACGAAAATCCTTTCCACGCGCGCAGCTTTTCGCCGAAGGTTTTTGCGCGTGCGGTCGCAAGAATGCGCCCCGCGAGCTGCTTGCCGTAGACGATCGGCACATCGCTGGTGGTGTCCGCGCCGCCAGCGATGCCCGCGTCGATTTGCCCGGTCGCAATCTTGTTGCCGATCAGAATCGCCGCATCCAGCGACGTGCCGCAGGCGCGCGCAATGGTGATGCCAGGCGTGGTCGGCGCGAGACCCGACGATAACGTCGCTTCGCGCGCGAGATTCCAATCCGACGGATGTTTGATGACCGAACCGAACGCGACTTCGCCGAGCTCAACCCCATGCAAGTCGAAACGCTCGACCAGCGCGCCGAGCGTCTTCACCGACATGCCGAAATTGCCGACATCGCTGTACGCGGTGTTGCTGCGACAGAACGGAATGCGTACACCGCCGATGATACCGATAGGTTTTGTGATGGCCATGATCCAGCGCTTGAGTGGAGGACGATTTGCAGCTGATATGATGCGCGCGTCTGCAACGCATGTGCCTATTGTATGCCTTACATTTTCGATCTTGACAGGTTGTCGCGTCTCGCCGCGCAATTTGCCGAGGATTTTGCCAGTGCCAATCCGTATCCGCACATCGTCATCGACGATTTTCTGAAACCCGAAGCAGCGCGTGCACTGGCCGAGGTTTTCCCCAAGCCGCAAGACAGCATGGCGTGGGATCATTTCGGTGCGCAAGGTTACGAGGTCAAGCTCGGCAGCGCCAGCGAGGAACGTTTCCCCGCAGCGCTGCGCGATGCCGTGCACCAGCTCAACTCCGGCGTGTTCGTGCGTTTCATCGAACAACTTAGCGGCATCGAACATCTGCTGCCCGACCCGCATCTGAGCGGTGGCGGCATTCACTTGAGCCGACGCGGCGATCATCTCGGTATCCATGCCGATTTCAACTGGCACGAAAAAATTCAGGCGCATCGACGCCTGAATCTGCTGATCTATCTCACCCCGCAATGGCAGCCGGAGTTCGGCGGCCAGCTGGAATTATGGGATACCAAGGCCAGCGCTCTGGTGCGCAGTATCGAACCGATATTCAACCGCGCAGTGCTATTCAGCACGCGTTCTGACACCTTCCACGGCCACCCGATTCCGTGGGCCGCACCCGAGGGCATCTATCGTCAGTCGATCGCGATGTATTACTACACCACGACGCGACCCGCCGATGAGCAGCGCCCGGCGCATAGCACGCTCTACAAGGGTTATCACGTAGCCTGATGCCGTGCCGGAAGAATCGATCCTGCCGAACTATATTGCTGCGCCATTGCGGGCATTTAACTCTCGCAATGGCCGCCTGGATTTAAACCGTCGGCGCCGCGCCCCAATGCTTTTCGTTAAGGCGCCAAATACCGAGGAACATTGCGCGGAACATTGGGATTTCCTTGCCGCGATTGTCGTCCAGCAATAATTCCAGCATCGCCTGCGGTTTCATCTCACCGATGGTCACATCCATCAGCTGATTGAACAGCTCGGTCCATAGCGGCGTGTATTCGATATCGGCACCATTCGCCGCTGCGCGCGCCCGCGCAGCGGCGATATCAAGGCCCGCGCCGGGCTTGGCACCGAGCGCCTGCACCCACGGCGATTCGCTCCAGTTGCCGAGCTCTTCGAAACCAGCGTGCTGCAGGAATACCGACACTTCCTGCGGCGTGGTGAACTGATTACGCGCGACATCCTTGCGTACGCTCGGATCGACATCGACGTATTGCTGCACTTCGAGAAACCAGCGCCGCCAGCCGACCGTGCTGGCCAGATTCCAATGATCGAAAAAGATCCGGCCGCCGGGTTTGAGCACGCGATTGAGCTCACGCAGGTAGAGGAAAAAATCTTCCTTGTCCATGTGAATGAACACGGCGATGCAATACGCCTTGTCGAAACTCGCATCAGGAAATTCGCTGAGGCTGGTACGCGTGAGTTCGGACAGGCCGACATTGTCGAATTTCTGCAGACGCTCGCGGGCCTGCGCGATCATGTTGGCCGAGATATCCACGCCGTGCCAATAACCGACATGCGGGGCGAGTTCGTGGCCGATGCGGCCGACGCCGCAACCGAGTTCCAGCACACGATCGGTCGCCGTCAATTCCAGCGCCTTGGTCGCCTGGTCGGCGCTGTAGATGCCGGTCAGGCGCACGGTGTTTTCGTCGGTGCTGCCATCCACGGCGATCATCGCGCCCTGCATGGTGGTCGCTTTGTTGTCCCAAAAACTCTTGTAATTCTGAAAGGTCATTGCTTCGGCCTGGCTGGCGTGCGGATGGCGCACGCGGAGAAAAGAGCGCCGATGTTACACTGCCGCCCTTTATGCCGGTAGGCGCAGCGGCGGTAATCGCGCGCCGGGCCAGCCGCTGTTCACATTCGCACCGATGCCCGATCCCCAATCTCATTCGCTTTGTCCCGCCCTGCTCGCGTTGGAACTCGATGCCGGCAGCGCGTCCGCGCAACTCGTGCTGGATCGTGATGCCGCGGCCGATCTCGCGAGCCTGGTCGCGGCCGATCTCGCGCGGCTGGTGCCCGGCGCCGACGCACTCGGACTAGCCCTGCTCGGCGCGGTTTACGATCAAGCGCAGATTTTGCGTCCGGGTTGGCCGATCTACGCCGAGCTGGCTGAGCACTACACGCGCGCAATACGAATTCACGGCGCCGAAGTGCCGGTGTTTGCCCTCGGCGCACACGACGACCAGATGCCGAGCCCGCTCCTGCAACCCGAGCGCGAACTGCTCGGTGGCACGATGCTTTTGATTCCGTGGATACTGATCGGCGATGCCACGCGCGTCGGCGCGGTCGGTGAACTCATGGAACGCGATTTTGTCGCCAAGGGCGAAGCCAGCGCCGCGACCGCCGATTGGTTGATGCGACGTTTCGGCCTGCGCCTACAACATGCGCGATACCTCACGCGCAACGATCTGTGTGCGCTCGCCAGCGTGCAGCTCGAACACGCGGGTTTCGGGCCATTGTGGCAACTGCTCGAAGGCGCGCTGCTCACCCCTGCGCAGAATGAGGAAGCGATCAGCGCGAGCGGCCAGACATTTTTTTACGACGATGGTCGCATCACGACCGCACCGCGCGGCTACCACGCTTGGGCAGCGTCCGAGGCAGCGGCTTATTACAACGAGCCGCACGAATTCGTGCGTGGTTTTGCCGCGTATCTTTTTGAGTTGCGCCAATACGCAGCTCTGCTCAAGGCGCACGAATTGCCACTGCATCTGCTGCACACGAGCGACACTGCACACGCCGAAGATGGCGGCTACTGGATCGAAACTTTGGCGCATGCGAACACGCCCGGCGCGCGCCACGTATTTGCGCACGAGCTGCGCGGACTCGGCGTAATCGTGTTGACGGTCGCCGCGGTTGCTGATGGCAACGCACATCCGATCGCACATGCTTATCCGATTCAGCCCAACGCTTTCGCCGCGGCGCTGGACGAATTACATCGCCGCTTCGGCAGCAGCGGCGCGCCGATTCGTCTGGGCGAACTCGCGATCAATCACGCCGAAAAAACGCTGATCGTGCCGCCGCAGGCACTCGCAAATCTGCCGCGCACGCATTAGCTCACACAGTCCATATCAGAGAATATTTCGGAACGCTTTAGCGTACATGTGGTAATGCTCACGCTGCATGCCGAGCACTTCGTAAGTCTGCTGCGCACGCTGGTTTTCCCATTCGACATACAGACGGATTCCGACCGCATCAGCGGCGCGTGCGCGCTGCTCCACCTCGGCATGCAACGCGCGAAAAACGCCGTGACGACGAAACTCCGGCCGCACAAAAACGCTCTGGATCCACCACCAGTCGCCGCAACGCCAGTCGCTCCATTCATAGGTGATCAGTAAACCGCCAGCGATGCCATCGGCCATCTCGGCGAGCAAATAAAACCCGCGACGCGGCTGATCGAGCACACCGGCAACGCCAGCGCGCAGCACGTCGCGATCGAGTTGTTTGGCTTCGGTTTCGAGCGCCATCGCGGCATTAAAATCGACCAACGCATTGATATCGGCGTGCGTCGCAATGCGCAATTTTATGGCGTGCTGGTTCATCGCTTGATCCTTAAAATTCTCGTGATACCGCTAGCAGACCTTATTGCGAATCCGGTTTTTTTGGGCCGCCGAGTTTGCGCGACAACGTATTGCGGCCGAGCCCGAGTTGCTGCGCGGCGCGCTGGCGATGGCCGTCGTTGGCGGCGAGTGCGGCGTCGAACAGAATCTGCTCCAGCTTCGCTACCGCCTGCGCATGCAGGTCGTTGCCGCCGCGCGCGAGTTCGGCATCGGCCCAAACGCGCAACGGCGCTTGCCAGGCCGCAGTCGCATCGTCAGATAACAGCGGCGCCGACGTGGCCAGCGCCGTGGTAGTCACGGCCAGTGGTGGAAGATCGCCGAGCAGAATTTCTTGGCCCGGCGCCATTACCGCCAGACGCCGGCACAGATTTTCGAGCTGGCGCACATTGCCCGGCCACGGCTGCGCACTCAGCACGATCAGCGCGCTGCTGGAAAATCGCTTGCTCGCGAGCTGCATGCTCGCGCCGGCCTGCGCGAGAAAACGCGTCGCCAGCAAGGCGATGTCATCGCGCCGTTCGCGCAGCGCCGGCAGGTGAATACGCACGACATCGAGGCGATGCAAAAGATCAGCGCGAAAGGTGCCGGCTTCGGCGCGTGCGTCCAGATCCTGATGCGTTGCCGCGATCACGCGCACCGAGGCGCGGATCAATTCGCGTCCGCCCACACGGTAATACTCGCCCTCGGCCAGCACGCGCAACAAACGCGTTTGCAATGCCAGCGGCATGTCGCCGATTTCATCGAGAAACAACGTGCCGCCCTCGGCTTGCTCGAAACGTCCGAGCTGGCGTTTGACAGCGCCCGTGAACGCACCGATCTCGTGGCCGAACAATTCCGCTTCGAGCAATTCCGCTGGAATCGCCGCGGTATTGAGCGCGACGAACGGGCGCGTTTGTCGCCCACTATGGCGATGCAGCGCGCGTGCGACCAGCTCCTTGCCGGTGCCGGTTTCGCCGGTGATCAGCACGTTCAATTCGGTCGCAGCAACACGGCCGATGGCGCGAAACACTTCGCGCATGGCGGCGGATTGACCGAGCAATTCGGCGTGCGGTTGAACCTTGGGCGCAACCACCGCGAGTGGATGGATCTGCGCCAGCGCGCGCGCGATCGCAGTCACTGCGGCGTCCAGATCGAAAGGTTTCGCGAGGTAATCAAACGCACCATTGCGATACGCCGCCGACGTGCTCGCCACATCGGTGAATGCGCTCATCACGATCACCGGCAACTGCGGATTTTTCTGCTTGACCCGCTCCAGCAATTTCAGGCCGCTCGCGCCGGGCATGCGCACATCGGTCAGGATCAGATCGGGCATGCTTGAGTCCGGCATCGCGCCGTTCAGCGCGTGGTCGAGCGCCGCCAGCAGCGATTCCGCATCGCCGAATTCGCGCGGCGTGTGATCGGCTTCGCGCAACGCCTGCGCCAGCACAAAACGGATCGACTTGTCGTCATCGGCCAGCCAGATATCAGCCATGCGGTTCTCCGAGCGGCAAGGTCAGCGTGAATACGGTGTGGCCCGCATGGCTGTAGCACGTGATCACGCCGCCATGTTCATGCGCGATTTCCTGCGCCAAACTCAGGCCGAGGCCGGTGCCTTCCACGCGGCCCGAAACCAGCGGTTGAAATAGAGTCGGTTGCAAATCATCCGGCACACCATCGCCGTCGTCGATCACGTCCACACGCAACGCGAGGCGCGCCGCATGCGTCGCCAATGGCGTGCCGTAATCGATACGCGTACGCAGACGGATCACTTGCGCATTGGCCTGCAGCGCATTGCGCACGAGGTTCAACAATAGCTGCAGCAAACGGTCGCTATCGGCCTGCACCGACGGCAGGCTCGGATCGTAATCGCGCTCGATGCGTACCGTCTGATCGGCCTCGGCCAGCACGAGAGTGCGCACGCGTTCGATGACCTCGTGGATGTTGATCGGCGCGAGGTTGGTGGCGCCGTCGGCGCGCAGCAGGCGGTCCGCCAGACCGGTCAGCCGATCCGCCTCGGCGATGATGATTTCAGCGAGCTTGGCCAGCTCCGCATTGCCGCTCAAATGTCGCGCCAGCAACTGCGCCGCGCCACGCACGCCGGCCAGCGGATTTTTCACTTCGTGCGCGAGACCACGCAAGGATGCCGACAGCCGCAGATCGGGCGCGGTTTCCTCCACACTCGCCAGTGCATGTACTTCGAGCAGTACGCCGGCGCTGACCGGCCCGAGGCTGACATCGGCACGAAACTGATGCCCCGCATGCATCCCGAGCAGACAATTGCGCAGTCTCAACAGGCGTTGTTCGTGCACCGCGCGCTGCGCCGCTTCGGCGAGGAATTCGGCATCCGGACTCAATACCAGCAACGTCGCGCCGAGGTAACGCATGCCCGCAAGACCGAGCGACTCGATCAGCGCCGGATTCAGATACATCAGACGCAAATCCGCATCGAGCAAAGCGACGCCAGTCGCGAGTTGCGCAACTTTCGGTTCCACACGCACGGCGGATGGCGGCGCTGGCAGATTGGCGGGGTGAGTCGTCACTGCACCAGTTTAGTGCATCGTGTCGTAGATGCTGTAGAAAAACCCCTTTGACTACCCGATATGCGTCCATACAATGTATGCATGAGATTCGAGGGGAATTCCGCCAAGGCGGCATCAAACGCCAAGAAGCACAAAGTCACCTTTGAGGTGGCGAAGACCGTCTTCTACGACGACTTTGCGATGCAGTTCTTTGATGAAGAACACTCCTTCGACGAAGAGGCTTCTTGTTGTTGGGCATGAGCTCGGACGCAAGGCTTCTCTTGGTGTGCCACTGCGAGAGAGCGGACGGGGACGTTATCCGCATCATTTCCGCGCGCAAAGCGACCAAAAGCGAAGCGCTCAACTACCGAGGTGAATGACATGAAGGCTGAATACGATCTGTCGAAGATGAAATCGCGTCGAAACCCGTACGCGTCCAAGCTCAAAAAGTCGGTAACCATGCGTCTTTCCGAAGATGTGGTTTTGTACTTCAAAGGCATGGCCGCGGAGGCAGGCGTACCCTACCAGAGCCTTATCAATCTCTACCTCAGAGACTGCCTCGCGCAAAATCGCAAAGTGGAGATCAAGTGGCCGAGCGCTGCCTAACCCTTCCATCGAGTCGCTTTCGATGCGTTCGCGCATGCGTTGCGTGTGCGTGCGGATGGCTTTGCGCGTGAGCTGACCACGCCTTGCGAATAGGCCAGCAGCACCGCCTTCAGCGACATCGCCGACGCACCAACCGCGTCGTTACGGTAGTGCACATCGAACAGCGATAAGTCCAACGCGTCGACGATGTGATGCACGGCGTGGGCGAACGAGCCCGGTATCAGCTGCGCTTCCAGATCTACCGGCAACAACCGCGGACTCATGCCCACCACTTTGAATCGCGCCATCCCCGTCTCCCTTGATCATCTCGCTTCTTGCGCGCAAGATCGGGGCCAGTTTTTTTACAGCCTCGTTAGCCTTCACTTTGCGGGTGAGTTTGCCCTCCGATCATCAAGCTCCCCCTTAAGAATGTTAAAATCGAAAAAATGGAGAATATGCTTATGGAAGTAACAATTATTTCTCCAATGGCAGAGCGATGTGAACTCTGCGGCAGATGTGTTGAAGTTGCATTAATTGGAAATGAACTCGATTTTGATGCTCCGTCGTTTCAGTCGGAATGTGAGCGCGAGGGATGTCCGGCCAATGCGAAAAACCAACCTGGCCCAGTTGATAATATTTCAGTGTACTTTGTGGAGGATGATGCTTGCGGCTAGAGTTGGAGTACGGACTTGGGAAAGCGTTTAAACCAAATAGGGAAAGGAGTAGTGAATGGGACACAATGATCACATGGATGACAATGATGGGCTTGCGGAATTTCTGATAGAACTCCTCGAAGGAGAGCACCTTGATGGTGCGGCAGCAGGAATAACACGGCGAGTTATTGATCGCGGGCTCGAATCGCTGACGGACAAGCAGAAGTTCGTGTTTGAACGAGATGTGATGACAACCTTTGGAAATGCAACGTGCGACGCATGCGAGAACGAAATTCCCATGTCGGAAAAGGCGCATGCACTTCAGAATGGTGGAATGTGCAACTACTGTTGGCACATGATGGAAAAATTAAAAAATGAATAGATAGTTCATGAGCGAAGTCTAACTAAATGCTCCTTAGGAGACTTCCCGTCAATCCCGGGCACATTATTTCTTTGCCATGAGCTTTCGGGCCACTGCTGGTCATGTGCTGTCCTCAACGGTGCGTGTTTGTCAGTGCCGTGCAGGTTCAACCCATGTCAGACTGCTTTCCTTCCCGCGGGGATTTCCTTCGGTCATAGACGGTCTTGTTGCACCGATATTGCTGGCGCGGACCTAGTTATAAACCGCGCCCGCAGACCTCGTTCGTTCATCGGTGTCGTCGGTGTTGCGGTGATCAACCACAAACACGTTGTGACGTCCGAATAGTTAGTCAGGTTTTCTCCAGATGGGTCTGGCCCGTTGCCACCGCATCGCACTGATGACGCACGCAAGCGGATCGTAATCCACTGCGTGCGCCAGCTTCGCCCACCTCTGCCGCGCATGCTAGATCGGCGCCAGTTTTCTACGGCTTCGTTAGCTGCTGATGGCGGACAGTCGCCCGTTCGCGATCATCGCAGCGTCCGATAATGGACGTTCTAGTTAGTGCCACCCATACGCGTGCGAGCTAAAACAACAACTTGCGCTGCATTGACAGCTTGGCACGCTCCCTGCTCTTGCAAGCCATGGACATTGCCCGCCCCGAACTGAAAAAACGCAAACGCCGCCGCCAGTACATCATCGGCGCCATCATTGTTGCCGCCCTCGCCAGCGCCAGCGTCGGGCTGTATGCGCTCGGCCCCGCCGTGGCCTCAGTCGATCGCAGCAGCGTGCTGATCGATACCGTCAAACGCGGCGAACTGCTGCGCGAAGTGCGCGGCCCGGGCACGTTGGTGCCGAAGGAAATCCGCTGGATTGCCGCCGAAACCGCAGCGCGTATCGAACACATCGTGGTGCGCCCCGGTGCTACGGTGCAGGCCGATACGGTAATCCTCGAACTCAGCAATCCCGAGGTCGAAAGCCAATTGCTCGCCGCAAAAGCTGCCGTCACGGCGGCGCAGGCCGACCTCGCCGCCAAGCGCACCGATCTGAAATCGAAACTTCTCGACGAACAATCTGCGCTCGCCTTGGCGCGCAGCAGTTATGAGATCGCGCGGATGCAGGCCGAGGCCGAAAAAGTCATCGCCGACAAAGGCGTGATCGCTGCCGTGCAATACAAAAAAAGCCTGGTGATGCTGGAGCAGCTTAAGGGGCGCGTGTCGATCGAAGAACAGCGCGTGGTCGAATTCGGCCAAAACATCACGGCGCAGATCGCTGCCGAACAAGCGCGCCTTGATCAGCTCGTTGGGGCGTGTAATCTGCGCCAGCGCCAGGCCGATTCGCTGCATTTGCGCGCGGGTATCGCCGGCGTGTTGCAGCAGGTGCCGGTCGAGGAAGGCCAGCAGGTTGTGGCCGGTACCAATCTCGCGAGAGTGGCGCGGCCGAACGAGTTGCGCGCGCAACTGCGCATCGCCGAAACCCAAGCGAAGGACATCGTGCTCGGCCAGCCGGTAAAAGTGGATACGCGCAACGGCGTCGTTGAAGGCAAAGTGGTGCGCGTTGATCCAGCCGTGCAGAACGGCACGGTGCAGGTGGATGTCGATCTGACCGGCGCGCTGCCAGCCGGCGCGCGCCCCGATCTTTCAGTCGACGGGACGATCGAAATTGATCGCCTGCCAGATGTACTTTTTGTTGGTCGTCCGGCGTTCGGCCAGCCTGATTCCGAGGTGCGCATGTTTCGCCTCGATGCGGCCACCGGTATTGCCGCGCGCGTGCCGGTGCGGCTCGGTAAAAGTTCGGTCAACTTGATAGAAATTCTGCAAGGTCTGCGCGTCGGCGATCAGGTGATTCTGTCCGATACCAGCGCGTACGATCAGCACGATCGTATCCGTCTGAAATAACCCGCACTCGATTTCAATACTTCTTTCAATCGTGAGAACCGCATGAGCACCGAATCCCTGATCCGCCTCGACAGTATCAAAAAAGTGTTCCTCACCGACGAGGTGGAAACGCACGCATTGGCCGGCGTCCATTTCGATATCCGGCGCGGCGAATACGTATCGATTTCCGGCCCGTCCGGCTGCGGCAAATCGACCCTGCTGGCGATCCTCGGTCTACTCGATACGCCGAGCGAAGGCACCTATGTTTTGAACGGTCGCGAGGTCGCCGACATCGGCGCGAGCGAACGCGCATTGATCCGCAATCAGGAAATCGGTTTTGTGTTTCAGGCGTTCAACCTGATCGGCGATCTGAGCGTATTCGAGAACGTCGAACTGCCGCTGACCTATCGCGATGGCGTGAGCAAAGCCGAGCGCCGCGACCGCACGATTGCGGCGCTCGAAAGAGTCGGCATGGCGCATCGCGTGAAACATTATCCGGCGCAACTTTCCGGTGGCCAGCAGCAACGTGTTGCGGTCGCGCGCGCGCTGGTCGGACAGCCGTCGATCCTGCTCGCCGATGAGCCCACCGGCAATCTGGATTCCAAAAACGGCGAGGCAGTGATGACGCTGCTCGACGAACTGCACAAAGCCGGTTCGACCATCTGCATGGTCACCCACGATACGCGTTATGCCGAATTCGCCGAGCGCCGGATTTTCATGTTCGATGGCCGTGTCGTCGACGAGGCAACGATGCATCGCCTGCGCCACGAAGAAGACGAACGCCTGCGTCGTCCGGCCAGCCAACGCATTGCGCCATGAACATCTTCGACGATCTGCGCCACGCCTTGCGCAGTCTGCGCGCGCGCGGCGGCACCGCGAGTTTTGCGGTGCTCACGCTGGGTATCGGTCTGGCGGCGGCGATCGCGATTTTCTGCGTGATCGATGCGGTGTTGTTGCGCGCGCTGCCGTACCCGCAGGCCGAGCGTCTGGTGGTGATTCACGAGGTCGCCGACAACGGTCACAGCATGGCGCTGGCGACGCCGAATTACGACGATCTCGCCGCGTCGCTCGACCAGTTCGATGCGATCGCATTCCACAACGCCAACTCCGGTCTGCTGCGTAATGGCGATAACGCGATCCGCGCAATTATCGGCTTCAGCGGCGGCGATTTTTTTCGTGCGCTCGGCATCGCGCCGCAACTCGGACGCACCTTCGCCGCCGGTGAGCGCGAGCCTGTCGCGGTGATCGGCCACGCGTTGTGGCAGAACCTGTTGCACGGTCGTGCCGACGTGCTCGGCCAGTCGCTGGATATCGATGGCATACCGCACATCATCATCGGTGTGATGCCAGCAGGTTTTGCCTTTCCGCAAGAAACCGCGGTGTGGACGCCGATGCTCGACGACCCCGGCACTTCGCGCAGCGCGCATAACTGGCAGGCACTCGCGCGACTGCGCCCGGGCGCGGATCTGGGCCAGGCGCGGCTGGCAGCGAATGGACTCGCGACCAATCTCAAACGCCGCTTCGGCAAGGACACCGATGCCGTCGCATTCGATCTCACCCCGCTCGGCGATGCGATCGCCGCACCAGTGCGTAGCGCGCTGTTGCTGCTCGCCGCGGGCTGCGCTTTCCTGCTGCTGATCGCGATCACCAACACCACCAATCTGCTGCTCGCGCTGAACGGTTCGCGCTCGCGTGAACTCGCGGTGCGCGCCGCGCTCGGCGCGAGCGGCGCGCGGTTGGCGCGACAGATTCTGTTCGAGAGTTTGCTGATCGCCGCCAGCGCGACACTGCTGGCATTGATCGCCGCGGCGGTTGCAATCAAGTTGCTGCTGCAGTTCGCCGCGACCAGTTTGCCGCGCACGCAGGAAATCCATATCGGCGCCGGCAGTATTGCGATCAGCATGCTTGCCGCGCTCGTGATCGCGCTGATCGTGACTGGCGCCGTGGTGCTCAGCAATCGTCGCCAGAGTGTGATCGGCGTATTGCGCGAAAGCGGCCGCGGCCAATCGCCAAGTAAAAGTCATCTGCGCGCGCGCGCCTTGCTGCTGATCGGACAAACAGCGCTGACCACCGTGCTGCTGATCGGCGCCGGTCTGCTCGGGCGAAGTTTTCTCGCCTTGCTCGCGGTCGATCCGGGTTTCGCCACGGCGGGCGCAGTCAACGTGCAGGTGTCGCAGCCGTGGACACGCGATGCCGCCGTCGCCGCGACCACCGCGCGACGTTACACCGAATTGATGAGTGCATTCGCGCGACTGCCCGGCGTGAATGCGGTCGGCGGCGTGAGCGGACTGCCGCTGACCGACGACGGTGCCGACGGTGGTTTCTGGGATGGCAGCGTGACCAGCCCGGACAAAGCGCCGACACCCATCGGGCATGCCGAATTTCGCGTTGCCAGCGCGGACTATTTCGCGGCCAGCGGCATCCCGCTGTTGCGCGGGCGCAGCTTCGCTGATTCCGATCGCAGCGATAGCGAACACGTCGCGTTGATCAGCGCCACTGCCGCGCACGCCACGTGGGGCGAACGCGACCCGATCGGCCAACGCATCCAGTTCGGCAACATGGACGGCGACATGCATATTCTCACCATCGTCGGCGTGGTCGGCGATGTGCACGAAAGACAACTCGAACGCGCGCCGAGCGGCACGATCTACGTCGATCTTCAACAGCGCCCGATGGTTGCGGCCGAGCTCAACATCGTGGTGCGCTCGACCCTTGCAACGACCGCGCTGATGAGTGAGTTGCGCGGCAGTCTGCAGCAACTCGCCAGCGGCATTCCGTACAGCTTGCGTCCGCTTGAAGAAGTACGCGCGTCGGCTTTGGCGGATCGGCGTTTCAGCCTGATCCTGCTGGGCGCATTCGCCAGCGTCGCGCTGGTGCTCGCGATCGGCGGCCTGTACGGCTTGATGGCATTTGCGGTCGGCCAGCGTGAGCATGAATTCGCTTTGCGCCAGGCATTGGGATCATCGCGCAGCCGCATCGCCAAACTTGTGGTCGGCAGCGGATTGCGCATCGGTGCGAGCGGGATCGGCATCGGCCTGATCGGCGCGCTGATCGGCGCCAACACCCTGCGCAGCTTGCTGTTCGGCGTGCCCGCGAGCGATCCGCTGACCTTGATCGGCGTGAGTCTGCTGTTACTTATCACCCTGCTGCTGGCATGCCTGCTGCCCGCGCGCCGCGCGTGCGCGGTGGCACCGCGTGATGCGTTGATCTGAGGCTGCAACGATGAACATCTGCTGGACCGAACTCAAGCACGCCGCGCGCGGCATCGCCACACGACCGGCCTTTTCTGCGCTCGTGATCGGCGTGCTTGCCGCCGGACTTACCTGCGTGATTTTCATGCTTGCGATGATCAACGGTTTTGTCCGTCCACCGCCATTCAATGCGCCCGATCAATTATTGAAGGCCGGTCTGGTCGAAAAAAACGGTCACGAACAATTCAACAATGCGGACCTGAGTGTCGGCAACGATAATGATTTTTTGCAAATCCGTCGGCAGCTCAAAGGCATTGCCGAAGTCGCGAGTTATACGACGGCGGTGATCCGGCTCAGCGATCTGGATCGCCCCGAAGTTGTCGAAGGCGGCATCAACACCACCAATCTGTTTCATGTCTTCGGTGTTGCCCCGATGCTCGGTCGCGATTTCGTCGACGACGATGGTCGTGAAGGTTCGCCGGCTGTGGCCATGCTGTCCTATCGCTTGTGGCAGAGCCGTTATGGCGGCGATCCAGCGATCATCGAACGACAAATTCGAGTCGACTCTCATGCGGCCAATATCATCGGCGTCATGCCCGAAAATTATGGTTATCCGGGTAAGGAGGCGCTGTGGATTCCCGCCGTGCTTGGCGAAGGCAAGAACCTCGTCGCAGCAGATTGGGGCATGAAAATTGTGCTGCGTCGCATGCCAGGAATCGACGATGCGGCGATACAGAATGCGTTGGATTCGTGGTTCGCCGACGCCGTGCGCGCCGAGCCGCATCGCCTGCAGAATCAGCATGCGGTGATCGCGGCTTTTACGCATTACAGCCCGCGCGAACGGCTTTTTTTTACGCTCGCATTTGTCGCCGTGATGCTGGTGCTGCTGGTGGCCTGCGCCAACGCCGCCAATCTATTGCTGACACGCACGTTGGCGCGTCGCCAGGAACTCGGCGTTCGCATCGCGCTGGGCGCAAGCCGATCACGGATCGTATTGCAATTGCTGATGCAGAGCCTGTTGCTGAGTCTGATCGCCGCGGCGATTGCAGTGCCGCTGGCCGTGATTGGTGCGGTTTGGCAGGAGTCGACTTGGCTTCAGTCCGATGCGCATGCGCCGTGGCAACATTTTTCGCTGGATTCGAGCAGTGTGCTGTTCGCCATTGGCGCAACGTTGATATCGGCACTGCTATGCGGTTTGTTACCGGCACTCCATGCAAGCAACACGCTGACGGCAGGCCCGTTGCGCGATGCTGCGCCGAGTGTCGTCGGCGGTTCATTCGCGCGTGTCAGTCGAATTCTCGTGATCGGTGAAATCGCGCTTTCGTGCGTGCTGTTGATCAGCGTCGGCACGATGCTGCGCGCCATCACCGCGGTCGAACATGCGCATCTCGGCATCGACGAACAACACCTGCTCAGCGCAAAGTTCGATCTGACCAAGAGCACCTATCCCAGCAATAACGATCAACTGCGTTTGTACGAAAAACTGACGCAGCGCCTGCGCGACGATGCCAATGTGGTTGATGCCTCGGTCGGTCAGATACAGCCCGGCGTATGGAGCGATACGCTCGATGTAGCGCCGGACAGCGCGCCGATAGGTGATCACGTTTTGCCACCGATGTATTACGGTGCGGTGGACGATCACAGCCTGAGCACCTTCGGCATCCATTTGCAGGAAGGGCGATTTTTCGACAGCCGCGATCGCGCCGACAGTGAGCAAGTGGCGGTGGTCGATCGGCGTTTTGTCGAACGTCTCGGTGATGGCGCCAGCGTGTTGGGCAAACGCTTCCGCATCGATTCGAGCGATCCAAGCATGCGTACGGTGACCGTGGTCGGCGTTGTCGAAACCTTGACCCTGACCACGCCACAAGAGCCGAAGTTTCCATCGATGCTGGTACCGCTGCGCCAGGCACCGAACGTGTATGGCATCGTCACTGTGCGCACGCGTGGTAACGCAAAATCGTATACCCCGCGACTGACCGAAATCATGCACGGCATCGATCCGGATATTCCGTTGTACGGCGTCGGCGACTATGCAAAGTACAACCATCGAAACACCACCAATGAACGCCAGACCTTGCAGTGGTTTGCCATCTCCGGCTTGATCGCGTTGTTGATCGCGAGTGCTGGCCTCTACGGCGTAATGGCGTTCAGCGTTGGCCAGCGCACGCGAGAAATCGGTGTACGCCGTGCACTAGGTGCGCCGCAGTGGCGAATATTGCGCAGCGTCTTTGCCCGCGCCGCCGCGCAAGTCGGGATCGGCCTCGCCTTGGGCTTAGGCATGGGCATTCCGTTCGCGCGCATGCTGACCCGATATTCCCAAACCGTTGCTGTGCACGACCCGCTGATGGTACTCGGCGTGTTGTGTATGTTGCTGCTGACCGCAGCATTCGCGGTGATCGTTCCGGCGCGTCGCGCGTTGCGTGTCGATCCAATGATTGCCCTGCGCCACGAGTGATAGTCGCATGAAAAATTCAACCTTGACCGCGCGGCTAACAACGCACGTTTCACGAGGCGCTACGCCCCGCACTGCATCGGGAATTTGGCGATGAACATCTGCTGGACCGAACTCAAGCACGCCGCGCGCGGCATCGCCACACGACCGGCCTTTTCTGCGCTCGTGATCGGCGTGCTTACGGCCGGACTCACCTGCGTGATTTTCATGCTTGCGATGATCAACGGTTTTCTGCTGCGGCCGCTGCCGTTCGCGGCGCCAGAACAGTTGCTGCACGCCGGTGTTCGTAATATCAGCGGCGACGAGAATATCAACCCGGTCAACAATACCGATCTGATCGAGATGCGGCGGTATTTGGCGAGCTCGGCGGAAATCGGCGGCGTGGCGCGCTCAACGATCAATCTCAGCGATCAGGATCGGCCGCAGCGCGTCAACGGCGCGTTTGTCAGCACCAATCTATTTCATGTGCTCGGTATCGCACCACTGCTCGGTCGGGATTTTTCCGGCGATGACGAGCGCGAAGGCGCGGCGGCAACCGCGATGCTGTCCTATGAGCTCTGGCAAAGCCGCTACGGCGGCGATCCGCAGATCATCGGTCGGCAGGTGCGCGTGAATGCGCAGCCGACCACGGTGATCGGCGTGATGCCGCAAAATTTCAGCTATCCGAGTCGTGAAGTGATCTGGCTCGCGGCAGCGCTCACAGATGCAGCGAAGTCGGACGATCGCGCGTACTGGGTGATCCTGCGCCGACATGCAGATGCGACCGATGTCGCTCTGAGCGCGACGCTCGATAACTGGTTGGCGCAAGCCGCGCAGCGCGAGCCGGAGCGTTTCCGCGGTCTGCGTGCGGGCATCGAGCCGCTCGCGTATATGGCGGTCGAGCGCAGCATGCGCGCGATGTTGCGACTCATGCTCGGCAGCGTTTTTGTGGTGTTGCTGCTGGCCTGCGCGAACGCCGCAAATCTGCTGCTGACGCGCACGCTGAGTCGGCGCCAGGAGTTCGCGTTGCGGGTGGCGCTGGGGGCCACGCGCAAACGCCTGATCGGCCATCTGCTCGCCGAAAGTCTGCTGCTGAGCCTGCTCGCGACGGTCGCCGCATTGCTGCTCGCGCAGATCGGCATCGGCTGGCAACAACGTATGTTGCGCGCTGCGGATTTCGGTCCGCCGCTGTGGTTGCGTTTCGATCTGGACAGCACGGTCGTGCTGCTCGCGCTTGGCGCGGCGCTGCTCACCGCCCTCGCCAGCGGTTTGCTGCCAGCGTTGCGCGCCGCTGCCGCAGTCGCGAGCGGCCTGCGCGAAGGCGGACGCAACGTCGCCGGCGGCTCGTTCGGGCGCATCAGCCGCATGCTCGTTATCGGTGAGGTCGCGTTGTCGTGCGCCTTGCTGATCAGCGTCGGCACGATGCTGCGCGGCATCGTCTCGATCGACCACATCGATCTCGGTATCGACACCGGCCACCTGCTCAGCGCTCGCATCGTATTACCGGAAAATACTTACCCGAATGCAGCGGCGCAATGGCAGCTTTACGACAAACTGGCGGAACACCTGCGCGCCGATGCGGGCGTAATCGACAGCAGCCTCGGCACTGCGCTGCCCGGCACTTGGTTCAACGAAAGTCATGCCGTGTTGCCGGCAGAAAACACAATATTCGGCGACAGCGTTTTAGCGCAGACAAGCTACGGCGCCGTCGACGATCATTTTCTCGCGGCCTATGGCATCGCCTTGCAGGAAGGCCGTTTTTTCGACAGTCGCGACCGCGCCGATGGCGATCGCACTGCGGTCGTCGATCGGCGTTTTGTCGAGCGCTTCAGCAGCGATCAACCGATCCTCGGACGCCGCTTTCGGCTCGATCCACGCGATCCGAATGCGGCCGCGGTGACGGTCGTCGGCGTGATCGGTGCACTCAAGCTGTATGCACCCGGTGATCAACCACAACCAACACTGCTGATCCCGTTGCGCCAAGGGCCGTTTCGGGTCGCCAGCATCGCGGTACGCACGCGCGGCGATGCGCTTGCGTTCGCACCGCGCCTTGACGAAATCATGCGCACGATCGATCCCGACACACCGGTGTACTGGACGCGCGACTACGCCGCCGTCATGCGCAGCGTGTCGTTCGGCGAACGCATCGTCGCGCAAAGTTTCGGCATCTTCGGCGCAATCGCGCTGGTGCTGGCCGGCGCGGGTTTGTATGGCGTGATGGCATTCAGCGTCGACCAGCGCATGCGCGAAATCGGCGTGCGCCGCGCGCTCGGTGCGAGCAGCCCAAGCGTGCTGCGCAACCTGTTTGGTCGCAGCTTCGTCCAGCTCGGTGTCGGCCTCGCCATCGGTTTGGCCGGCGGCATTCCGTTCGCACATTTATTGAGTGAATCCCTGCACAGCATTCCGGCCAGCGATGCCACTGTGGTGTCGAGCGCGCTCGGCATTTTGATTCTCGCTGCAGTGCTCGCGGTGACGATTCCGGCGCGTCGTGCGCTGCGCGTCGATCCGATGATTGCCCTGCGTCACGACTAAGGAAATTTCATGTTATCGATCTTCTTGCAGAACTTGCGCTACGCCACCCGTCAACTGCTGAACCGACCCGGCTTCACGCTGTTTGCAGTGTTGTCGCTGGCGATCGGCATCGCCGCCAGCACAACCTTGTTCAGTGTCGTGAATACTTTTTTGTTCGCGCCGGTGAGCGGTATCGGCACCCAAACCACGGTGGTCGAACTGGGCCGTACGCGGCACGGCGACGGCTTCGAATCATTCTCTTATCCGGACTTCAGCGACTACGCGCTGCGCGCCAAAAATTTCGCAACACTTTTCGCGTATGCCATGCAGCCCCTCAACGTGAGTGTCGCGGGCGAACCGCAGCGCGCCCTCGGGCTGGTGGTCAGCGGGAATTATTTCGATACGTTGCAAGTAGCAGCGTATCGCGGCCGCCTGCTCAGCGACAACGACGATCGTGATGGCGCCGCACCGGTGGTGGTTGCCAGTTACGCGGCGTGGCGCAAGTATCTCGATGGCGATACCACGGCGGTCGGCAAACCGGTGCTGATCAACGGTCAGGCGTTTACTCTGGCCGGCATCGCTGCGCCGGAATTCCACGGCACCATCGCCTTGCTCACGCCGGCGTTCTACGTGCCGTTGCATCAGCTTGCATTGCTCAAGCCCGGTGCGCCGCGCCGCTTCGATGAGCGCGCTTCCGCATGGCTGTCGCTCGCGGCACGACTGACGCCGGATACCACCGTCGCGCTCGCGCAAAATCAGTTATCGGTGATTGGCCAGCAACTCGCCAGCGCGTATCCGCGGCCGCGCAACGACGGTGGCATCAGCGTGGTAGCGCTACGTGCCGTACCCGGCGAATTCCGTGGTGGATTGATCGCATTTTCCGGCCTGTTGTTCGCGCTGATTTCGCTGATCCTGCTGGTCGCCTGTGTGAATGTCGCCTCGATGCTGCTGGCGCGTGGCGAAGCACGCCGCCACGAAATCGCGATGCGTTTTGTACTCGGCGCGAGCCGCACGCGCGTGATCTCGCAATTGCTGACCGAAAGTATTTTGCTGTCGCTAGGTGCAGGCGTGATCGGCGTATTGCTCGGCAGGGGCTGTTGCGCGCTGTTGTCGCAAATCGATCCGCCAACGCCGGTGCCGATATCCATGCACGTGCCGATGGATGGCGCTGCGCTCATGTTCGCGCTCGGCTGCACACTGGTCACCGCGCTCGTGTTCGGACTGCTGCCGGCGCTGCGTATCTCCAAGCACGCACCCGGTGCGAGCCAGGCGCTCGTGAGTCGACAAATTGCCGGAGGTCGGTCGCGGCTCGGCAGCACACTGGTGGTTGCGCAAATCGCGTTGACGATGGTGCTGCTGGTCAGCGGCGGATTGTTCATGCGTGCATTGCAACGCGCCGCGGCGATCGATACCGGCTTCGATCCGCAGCATGTGCTGACCGCCGATTTCAATCTCGAACCGAGCGGTTATGCGCCTGCCGCGCTGGCACAAATTCAAAAGACATTCACTGAACATGTGCGCCAGATGCCAGGAGTCGAACAAGCCGCACTCGCCGCGCTGGTACCGCTCGATTTGAGCCACATGAGTTTCGGCAGTTTCCAGTTGCCGAACTTGCCCGAAGACGCGGTGAGTCCCGATACCAATCTCGTCTCACCCGGATTTTTCGAGACGCTGGATATCAAGCTGCAAGGCCGCGGTTTCGATCTGCACGATAACAAGGGCAACACCGAAGTGTGCGTGGTGAATGTCGCACTGGCGCACCTGCTGGTGCCAAGCGGCGATGTGCTCGGCCGCAGCTTTGTTTACGGCGACAAGGATGATTTGCACACCTTGACTGTGATCGGTATTGCCGCGAACGGAAAATACGCATCGCTAAGCGAAACCAGCGAACCGTTCCTGTTCCTGCCGCTGACGCAATGGCCGCGCGCGGAAGCATCCTTGGTGGTAAAGACGTCTTTACCGCCAAACACGTTTGCCATGCAAATGCGCAGCGAACTGCATACGCTCGATGCATCAGTGCCGGCGGGACAAATACATCCGCTGACCGATGTGATTGCGCTGTCGCTGTTGCCACAACGAATCGTCGGCATGATCTCGCTCGCACTCGGCGGCATCGGCCTGCTGCTCGCCGCGATCGGTTTGTACGGCCTGATCGCAATGCATGTCGCGAGCCGCACACGTGAGTTCGGCGTGCGCCTCGCGATGGGCGCGAGTCCGCGACGCATCGTGGCCGATGTATTGCGTCGCGGCGCCTTGCTCGCGAGCAGCGGCCTAGTTATCGGCGCGGTGCTGTCACTCGGTGGCGCGATGCTGGTATCGAGCCTGTTGTTTGGCGCGAACGCAGCCGATGCGCTGGCCTTCCTCGGCGCCGGCTTGTTGCTCGCGGCGATCGCGATGCTCGCGAGTTATCTGCCGGCGCGCCGCGCCGCATCGATCAATCCGATCATCGCGCTGCGCCAGGAATAATGCCCGTAGCATGTCGCCGATGACCCACCTGCCGGACACGATGAAACCTGATCGCTCGCCCGTTGCGAGGCGCGCGATCAACGGAGTCGATCTGTGCTGACCTCGCTGCGCGCCGATTTTTCTCAGAGCCTGCGTCTGCTCGCGGCGCGACCGGGTTTTGTGCTGGCGGTGGTCGCGACATTGGCGCTCGGCATCGGTGCCAATAGCGCGATTTTCAGCGTGATCAACGGCATGTTGTTGCGGCCGCTGGCCTATCCCGACAGTACGCGGCTGGTCTACATCTACAACAGTTATCCGAAGATGGATCAGGCCGAATCCGGCATGACCGTGCCGGACTTCATCGACCGTCGCGACCAGGCCGATCAGCTAGCCGATAGCGCGCTATATTACGACCGCAGCTTCAACCTTGCCGATGCGAATGGCGCGCAGAATGTAGTTGGCATCGTCGCGACGCCGTCGTTGTTCACGACGCTGCAGGTGACCGCTGCGCTCGGGCGCACATTCACCGCGGACGAGGCACAAATCGGCCACGAGCATGTCGTGGTGCTGAGTCATGCGCTGTGGAAAAACCAGTTCAATGCCGATCCGGCGATGGTCGGTCGCGACATTCGCATGAATGCAGAAAGTTACCGCGTGGTTGGCGTGATGCCGGAAAATTTCGGCTTTCCCAATCGCACGGTGCAGGTGTGGACAGCGTTTGCGTTCACGCCGAAACAGAGTGGCGATTCGATGCGCGGTTTCGATTTCGCGCGCAGTATCGGTCGGCTCAGACCCGGCGTCTCGATCGCACAACTCGATGCGCAGTTCGATCTGATCGTGCGGCACAATGTCGAACGCTTCGCCGACGGCAACGGTGATAGCCGGAGTTACAAATCGTTCATCGAAAGCTCCGGCTTTCGCGGCCGCAGCAAATCGCTGCACGAGCAACAAGCCGGTGACATCAAACCGCTGCTGTGGCTGCTGCAGGCGGTGGTCGCTGCGGTGCTCCTGATCGCCTGCGCGAATGCCGCCAACCTGATGTTGCTGCGTGTTTCGTCGCGACAGAAGGAGCTCGCGCTGCGTTCCGCCCTCGGTGCCGGGCGCGCGCGCATCGCGCAACAACTGTTGCTGGAAAGTCTGTTGCTCGCGCTCGGCGGCGGCATCGCCGGAATGGTTGTGGCGCAAGTCTGCATCCAGCTGATTCATGCGCTCGGACTGGACGGCGCGATATACGGATTCAGTATCGATCTCGATCTGCCGGTGTTTATCTACACCCTGATTTTGACCG
The DNA here is from genome assembly GCF_004168365.1 of Pseudolysobacter antarcticus. GTDB lineage: Bacteria > Pseudomonadota > Gammaproteobacteria > Xanthomonadales > Rhodanobacteraceae > Pseudolysobacter > Pseudolysobacter antarcticus. Next base: position 277,539 of record NZ_CP035704.1, on the reverse strand, counting down.
TGCTTACCGGGCTGGCTTTTGCTCTGGTGCCGATCCTCGCGCTGATGCGCGAACGGCCTGCCGATGCTCTCAAGGAAGGCGGACGCGGCAACCTCGGCGGTCGTTCGTCGCGCCGTATCCGCAATACGCTGGTGATCGCGCAGATCACGCTTGCGGTGGTGCTGTTGATAGGTGCCGGACTATTGCTGCACAGCTACGCGCGGATGCAGCAACAGAGTCCCGGGTTCAACGCCGACGATGTGCTTACCGTGAGCGTACATCTGCCGCCGAGCCGTTATAAAAGCAGCGCCGATGCCGCGCCGTTCTACGAGCGATTACTGATGGAAGTACGCGCGCTGCCCGGCGTGCAATCCGCTGGCGTAGCGAGCTCAATGCTGTTCACCGACGATGAATCCTCGGCCGCATATTTCATCGAAGGCCGCGATGTTTCCGCCGCACAAGCGACACCGTTCGGCTACCTCGAAGTCATCGACGAGGACTATTTCAAGACGCTGGAAATCCCGTTGTTGCAAGGCCGCGGATTCTTGAGTAGCGACAATATCGGCGCACAAAAAGTCGTGATCGTTGACGACACGTTCGCCAAGAAATATTTCCCGAACGAGAGCGCGATCGGCAAACGTATTGCGTGGCGCGGAGTCAATATCGAGCGTGACTGGCAGACGATTATCGGCGTTGTAGCGACGGTGAAGCGCAACAAATTGTACGAAAACACCACGATGGAAACGCTGTATCGAAATTTCCATCAAGACCCGACGCGACTGTTCATGCTCGTGATGAAAACCCGACTCGCCGCCGCCGAATTGATCGGGCCATTGCGCGCGGCCTGGCAAAAAATCGATCCCGACCAGGCCGTGTTTGATATCAAGACGATGCACGAACGCATCGACGATTCGCTGACTGATCGTCGCACGCCAATGTTGCTGCTGATGCTGTTCGCCGCCGCCGCGCTGTTGCTCGCTGCGGTCGGCATTTATGGCGTGCTCGCATTCGCCGTGACGCAACGACGCGGCGAAATCGGTGTACGTATGTCGCTCGGTGCGCAGCGCCACGACATCCTGCGGTTGGTGTTATTCGATGGCGGCCGGCTCGTCGCGATCGGCCTGGTGCTGGGACTGCTGATTGCGCTCAGCGTCGCGTATCGCCTACGCGCGCAACTGTTCGGCATCGACGCACACGATCCGCTCACGCTCGCGCTGGTTTGTAGCGTGATTGTTTTCACCACGTTGCTCGCGTGCGGCATACCGGCGTGGCGCGCAGCCACGGTCGATCCCACTATCGCCTTGCGTCACGAATGAGGACTCTCCGATGAACTTCGCTTCGCTGTTGCGCCGACAAATGCGCACACCATTTTTCACCGTGACCGTGATAGTGCTGATCGCATTTGTGGTGGCGATCAATGCCGCCGCGTTCGGTGCGATCCACGCGTTGCGCTGGAAAGCCTTGCCATATGCCGACGCCGACAACCTCGTTGATCTGCAGGCCGAGTTGCCGAAATTCGGCTTCACCCTCGGTCTGACTGAAAAATTGCGCGAGGATATCGTCGTCGACAAGGCGCATTTTTCCGGCGCGCTCGGCTTCGTCAAAACACGCGGCGAAGAAGATGGCCGCAGCTGGCAAATGTTGCGCGTCAGCCAGGAATTTTCGCAGGTGCTCGGCGTATCCGCGGCACTCGGGCGCAGCTTCGCGCCTACCGATGCGAAGCCCGGCGACGATGCCGTGCTGGTGCTCAGCGATGCCATCTGGCGCGCGCGTTTCAACGCCGATCCAAATGTGATCGGTCAACAAGTACGTCTGCACGATCGCAGCTATAGCGTGATCGGCGTGATGCCGCGCGGCTTCGCATTCCCCGATGCAACTACCGACGCGTGGCGACCGTACGTGATGACCGATGCCGAGCGCGCGCAATCGGAAAAAGGCAATGTCGGCGATATCGACGTGGTCGCGCGCCTCGCGCCGGGCACCAGCGTGGATCAGGCGCACGCGGCACTCGCGGCGATTCTCGAACACGAGCCGAGCATGCAAGGTTTGCGCGGCGGGCCCGGCTTGAGCGCGCACGCACGGCTGTGGCGCGAGCGTTTTACCGCCGCGCATTGGCAGTCGCTGGCGTTGCTGCAACTCGCCGCGCTGGTGCTGCTCGCAGTGGTCGCCGCGAACCTCGTCAACCTGCAACTCGATCGCCTGCTGGCACGCTCGCGCGAGCTCGAAATCCGGCGCGCGATCGGCGCGAGTGAAGCGGCGATCCTGCGCGGCGTGATGCTCGACCTCGGCGCGCCGGTCGCGATCGGCCTCGGCCTCGGGCTGGTCCTCGCACCGCTGCTATTGGGGCTGATCCAGCAACGCGGATTATTGCCCGATGATCTCGCGCAAGGCAGCGGATTCGGCGTGGCGATGATGGGCGCGGGGCTAGCGGTCACGCTGGCCGTGCTCAGCAGCGCGTCGCTGGCGATATTCGCCGCGCGACGATCATCGTCGTTGTCGAGCCGCGCTGGCATCACCGGTCTCGGCCGCGTGCGTCCGGCCATGCTGGTGGCGCAAGTGATGTTGACGACCGCCCTGCTCGGCAGCAGCGGCCTGTTGCTGCGCAGCGCGGTGAACTTGGTCTCGATCGATGCGGGCTTCGATACGCGCGGCGTGGTATTGACCGCGATCGATCCGGTCGGGGTGAGCATGCGCGGCAAACACTACAACGCAAACACCGACGCGGCGCGCTTCCGGCCGATGGTCGAAAGCTTGCGCGCCGATATCGCCAACCTGCCCGGCGTCGACTACGCGGCGGTCAGCACGATGCCGCCGTTCAGCGGCTGGGAATCGGTATCGTCGATCCGCCTGCCCGGAGAAACCGATAATCGTGAAGTGCGCGATCGCGGCGTCGGCCCCGGTTATTTTTCCGCGCTCGGCATTGGCCTCGGCGCAGGCCGCGATTTCGAACCGACGGATTTCGGCGAGGCCAGTCCGGTGATCGTCGACGAGCTGTATCGCGATCGCTTTTTACGCGATGGCGACACGCTGAGTGCGTATGTCGAGATCCCCATCGACGCCGACAATTATCGCCGCGCGCGCATCATCGGCGTTGTACACACGGTCAAGCACGAATCGCTCGGCGAGGCCGCCAACCTGCCGACCTTGTATCACTTCAACGCGGCACCGCTGCCGATTTTCTGGCTGGTCACTCGCACAAGTCTCGATCCGGCGGCGTTCGCCGAAACCCTGCGCCAGCAAATCCACACGCACATGCCGGACGTCGATATCGGGGTCAACAAACCGATGAGCGAACTGGTCGGAAAAACCCTCAGTGGTCGTCGCGCGTTGCTCGAAGCGCTCGGCGGATTTGCCATCGCCACGCTCATCTTGGCCGCGCTCGGGCTGACCGCCGTACTCGGATTTGCGGTGCGCCGACGCCTGCCGGAATTCGGCGTGCGCATGGCGCTCGGCGCCAAGGCATCGCGCATCATCGGCCTCGTGATGCGCCAAGGCGGCGCACTGATCGCACTCGGCACGGCGCTCGGAGTCGCGCTCGGCATACCGCTCGCGCGGCTGTTGTCGGATCGCCTGTTCGGCATCGCGTTCAGTGATCCGCAAACGTGGACCGCCACCGCACTGATCGTCAGCGCCGTCGCCGCATTCGCGTGCTGGCTGCCAGCATGGCGCGCGGCGGCGGTCGATCCCACCATTGCCTTGCGTCACGAATGAGAATTTTCCGATGAGTTTCGCTGCGGTTTTTCGTCGACAAATGCGTACGCCATTTTTCGCGCTCTCGATCATGCTGCTGATTGCGGTCGTGGTGGCGATCAACGCCACCGCGTTCGGCGCGATCCACGCGCTGCGCTGGAAAGCGCTGCCGTATCAGGATGGCGAGCGGCTGATCGAGCTGGCCGCGAACCTGCAGAAGTTCGATCTGAAAATCGGCTTGAGCGAGCGGCTGCGGCGCATCCTCGCCGAAGATCATGCGCATTTCAGCGGCGTGGCCGGATTCAGCGTTGAATCCAAATCGCGCAGCGATGATGCCGGGCGCGGCTGGCATCTTGCGCGTACGAGCTGGGATTTCGATCGTGTGCTCGGCATCGCGCCGCAACTCGGGCGTGGATTTTCCGGCGCCGATGCGCAGGCCGGTACGGATAACGTGCTGCTGATTTCCGATGCGCTGTGGCGCACGCGTTTCGCCGCCGATCAAAATATCATCGGCCAGCACGTTCGCTTCGGCGACGAGAGCTTCAGCGTGATCGGCGTGATGCCGCGCGGATTTGTTTTTCCAGATGCCGCAGTCGACGCATGGCGGCCGTATGTGCTTTCGGCGATGGAACAGGAACAGTCCGACAACGGCGCGGTCGGCGACCTCGATATCATTGCGCGACTCGCGCCGGACAGCGACGCGGCACAGGCCGAAATTGCCGCGACCACCTTGCTCGGCAACGATGTCGGCGTAGCCGGCCTGATCAAGAATACGCGTCTGAAATTCGATGCGCGCGCGTGGCGCGAACGGTATGCCGCGGGCCACTGGCAAGCGCTGGTATTGCTGCAGCTCGCCGCGTTGATCCTGCTCGCGGTAGTCAGCGCGACGCTGATCAATCTCACTCTCGACCGCCTGCTCGGGCGTGCGCGTGAGCTCGGCATTCGGCGCGCGATGGGTGCGCGCGAAAGCGATATTGCACGCAGCATCGCCGCCGACCTGGCACCGCCGGTGCTGCTCGGCCTGGTCATCGGCATGGCGCTGGTGCCGTTCGGCTTGCGCCTGGTCGCGGCGCACAATCTGCTGCCCGACAATCTGCCGCAGGGTTTCGGCTTCGGTCCAGTCACCCTGTTCACCGCACTGTTGGTGACGCTGCTGGCTTTGGGCGGCACGCTGATCGCGGCGCTGCTGGCGCAACGCTCGCCGCAACTGGCGAGCCGTTCCGGTATAAGCGGCCTCGGACATGTGCGCCCGCTGATGCTGGTGTGTCAGGTGATGCTGACCACCGCGCTGCTCGGTGGTGCGGGTCTGCTGTTGCGCAGCGCGGCAAACCTGATGTCGGTGGACCGCGGCTTCGACGAACGCGGCGTGCTGATCACGGCGATCGATCCGAGCGGCACGCGCGCGGGCGCGCCCGATCCGACTAGCGATCCTGCGCGCTGGGAAACGCAGGTCGCCGCGCTGCGCGATGAAATTGCCAGCTTGCCCGGCGTGGATCAGGTCGCGATCGCGAATTCGCCGCCGTTCAGCAATATCAAAAGTTTTGTGAAGGTGGGTGTGCCGGGACAGGATGAGATGCAGAGCCTGCGCGGAGTGGACGTCGGCCCGGGATATTTTTCAACGCTCGGCATCGCCATCACGGCTGGGCGCGAATTCGAACGCGGCGACGCCGGCAAGGCCAGCCCGGTGATCGTCGATGAACGCTATCGACAGCGTTATCTGCAGGGTATCGATCCGATCGGCGCGACGATCGAACTCAACGCCGACGCCGGCATGCATCGCAGCGCGCGGATCATCGGCGTCGCGCGTACGGTCAAACAGGATGCGCTCGACGAACGCACCGATCTGCCGTTGTATTACGGCTACGCCACCGCGCCGACGTCGACGCTGTTTCTCGTAACGCGCACGCATGGCGATCCTGCCGCGCTGGCGGAATCGGTGCGACAACGCATTCTGTCGCGCCTGCCCGATGCCGGCATTGTGGCAAATCGCCCGCTCGCGGAAATGATCGTGAAGACACTCAGCGATCGACACGCTTTGCTCGAAGCACTCGGCGCATTTGCCATCGCGACGCTGGTGCTGGCGGGTCTCGGCCTGGCTGCCGTGCTCGGTTTTTCGGTGCGCCGACGCAGCGCGGAATTCGGTGTGCGCATGGCGCTCGGCGCGAACGCCGCGCGCATCATCGGCCTGGTGATGCGCCAGGGCGGCGCGCTGATCGTCGCGGGCGCGACGCTCGGTGTTTTGTGCGGCATCCCGTTCGCGTATTTGCTGTCAGATCGCTTGTACGGCATCGCCTACTCCGATGCGCAAACGTGGGGCCTGACCGCGCTGATCGTCGCCAGCGTCGCCGCATTCGCGTGCTGGCTGCCGGCGCGACAAGCCGCAGCAGTCGTTCCGCTGGTGGCGTTGCGTCGCGAATGAATCTTTCCCTTTCCTCACTACGGCCATCGAAATGAAAACTGCCGATTTCCGTTTTGCCCTGCGCCGCCTTTCGCGCAGCCCGGGCTTCAGCATCACGGTGATTCTGCTGCTCGGTCTGGCGTTCGCGGCCAATGCGGGCGTGTTCAGTGTGATTTACGGCCTGCTGTACAAACCACTGCCGTTTGCGCAGAGCGAACGCCTCGTGGAACTGGATACACGACTGATGGGCTTGTCGTTCAATACCGGCGTCTCGGCGCCGTATTTGCTCGAACTCGCGCAGCACACAAAAACACTGCAGGGAGTCAGCGGCTATCGCGAAGAAAGCCTGGCGCTGCAGGATGATACCGGCCGGCCGATCGTCTCTTTGCACGCATCGCGATTGCAGCCGAGCGCTTTTGCATTGCTCGGCGCGCAAGCCGCCGCGGGACGTTTGCTCGGCGACGAAGACAGCGCCATTGGCGCGGCCGCCAGCTTGCTGGTCAGCGCCGATTACGCGCGCGCGCACTACGCCAATACAACCGCGGCCATCGGTGCGCGGATCAGATTGGAAGGCACGGATTTCCGCATCGTCGGCGTGCTGCCCGGCGATTTCCACTTCCCGTCGCGCAAAACGGAGGTGTGGCTGCCGTTGGCATTTTCCGAACAGGAACGCGCAGCGCAACGCAGCACCACGTTCAACGGTTTGAAGGCAATCGCTCGCCTCGCGCCAGAGCAGACCTTGGCCGCGGCAACGAGCGAAATCACAACGCTGGCCAATGGCATGGACGAGCTCAAAGAGGCATTCGCCACTTCCGGCCTGCAGGTTCGCGTGCTGCCACTGCGCACGATCTGGCTCGGCGATCGCCGGTCGGCACTGGAATTGATGCTGCTGGCGGTGATTATGGTGCTGCTGGTGACGGCCGCGAACGTGTGCAATCTTTTCATCACGCGGCTGTTCGGGCGTCAACACGAAGCAGCGGTTCTCGATGCGCTCGGCGCAGGGCCTTGGCAACGCCTGCGGCAGACGTTTGCCGAAGCGCTGCTGCTGTGCGCAAGCGCTGCGATGCTGGGCTTCGCGCTGTTGCCGGGTAGTCTGATTTTATTGCGGCATTTCGATCTGCTGCCAAACGATGCGCCGCAGGCGATCGGCATCGACCTAGCGACGCTGTTGTTTGTCGCCGCGCTGGCAACGCTGATTGCCACTGCGATGGCCGCGTGCGACCTGTGGTTCAAACGCACCGACCTGCACGAAGCCCTAAAGCAAGGCGGCCTGCGCCACACCGCCAGCCGCGGCGCGCAACGCGCGCGGGCGACCTTGATCATGGCGCAGATCGCGATGACCGCCGCGCTGTTGACTACCACCGGTCTGCTGCTACGGAGCTCGCAGCTACTGCTTGCGGAGAATGTCGGTTTTGATCGCGATCATCTGGTATTTGCGCATCCTGACGCATTGATGTCCAGCACTGGCGATGCGCAAAAAGCGTTGCTGCACAGCTTGATTGAAGGCGCGCGTACCCTGCCCGGCGTAACCCATGTCGGCGTCGGCAATATGGCGCCGTTCAGTGGGGATGCCAGTGTAAATAGTTTCACGCCGCCGGATCATGAAGATATCCAGCCGCAACCTGCTGCCTATCGCGTCTTGGTCGATGCCGAGTATTTCGCCGCACTCGGTGCGCCGATTTTGCGCGGTCGCGCGTTCACGGCGGACGAGGCACGCGCGAAGTCTCCGGTCGCGATTGTCGATCAGACTTTTGTTGATCGTTATCTCGGCGGCCGCGATCCGATCGGCCAACGCCTGCGCGTGGGTATCGACGATGGCAGCAACAACGATAGTGCGATGCGCGAACTGACCATTGTCGGTATTGCGGCGACGGTAAAACAGAAAGCGCTCGACGAAACCGCCGACCGCGTTTTCATCTATCAGCCCGACGTTGCACCGCCGGAACCGACGCTGCTGCTGCGCACGCAGATCGCGCCCGAAACGCTGGTGCAACCGCTCGAACATTTGCTCAAGGAGCTCGCACCGCTCGCGCCCGGCGGCGAGATCATCAGCATGCGCTCGCGCATCGCCGACACCCTGCGTGATCGCGAACGCCTGAACACGCTTTTGCAATTGCTCGGCCTGATCGCGCTCGGTCTCGCCAGCGTCGGCCTGTATGCGGTGCTCGCCTACACCGTGCGCCAGCGCTCGACCGAATTCGGCGTACGCATGGCGCTCGGCGCCAGCGCAGCGCAACTGCAGCGTGCGGTGATCGGCCAGGGTCTGCGCTGGATCGGCGGCGGGTTGTTGCTCGGCGCGCCGCTGGCCTGGACGCTGGTGGTTACGCTGTCTTCGCGACTGTACCGAATCGGCCCGTTCGATCCGCCGACGCTGATCGTGATCGTGCTGTTGCTCGGCAGCATCGGACTCGCCGCGTGCTGGTGGCCGGCACACCGCGCCGCGTGTACCGACCCGATCGTCGCGCTGCGCAATGAATGACTCCACTTATCCGAGGACACAGGCATGATCCATCTCAGCAATCTCGAAAAATCCTACCCGCTCGCGGGCGCCCGCAGCTGGGTGCTGCGCAACATCAATCTGGATATCGCGGCGGGAGAATTCATCAGCGTGATGGGGCCGTCGGGCGCGGGCAAAAGCTCGCTGTTGAATGTGCTCGGGCTGATGGATCACGACTGGCAAGGCGGCTATATGCTGGATGATGTCGTGGTCGAAAAATTGATTCCGAAACAACGCCAGGCGCTGCAGCGCGACAAGATCGGTTTCATCTTCCAGAATTATCATCTGATCGATGATTTGAAGGTCTGGGAAAACCTCGACCTGCCGCTGCAATACCGCGACATCCCGGCCAAGGAACGCGCCGCACAAGTGGCCGACATGCTTGATCGTTTCCAGATCGTCGGCAAGAAAGATCTGTATCCGAATCAGCTTTCGGGCGGTCAGCAGCAGTTGGTTGCGGTGGCGCGCGCGGTGATCACGCGTCCGGTTTTGCTGCTGGCGGACGAGCCGACCGGCGCATTGCATTCGAGCCAGGGCCGCATGATCATGGACCTGCTGCACGATCTCAATCGCGATGGCATGACCATCGTGCAAGTGACCCACAACGAGGAATATGCGAAGGAAGCACAACGTACCTTGCGCCTGTTCGACGGCTGGATCGAGAAAGCCGGTGTATGATGCATCTGGCCAGACTGGCTAGACAGGAGAGCAATATGAATTGGCAACTTCAGGAAGCGAAAAATCGATTGAGCGAAGTGGTGAAGGCTGCGGAAAAAAAAGGCCCGCAGGTGATTACCGTACGTGGCAAGGAAACGGCTGTAGTCATTTCCATGGGGACGTACAAAAAAATGTCCGGCAGCTCGCAGAGCTTGTCCGAGTTCCTCAGTAATTCGCCATTGAAGGGATTGGAACTCGAACAGCGTAATCCGCGCGACACCGAATACCGGGACGTCGGCCTGTGAGTTATTTGCTCGACACCTGCGTGCTTTCCGAATACACGCAACTGGTCCCCGACCCCAAGGTTCTTGCGTGGATCGACAGTATTGCCGAAACCCGGTTATACGTCAGCGCGCTCAGTCTCGGTGAAATTCGACAGGGCGCCGCACATATAGCCAACACCAAAAAATCCGCGCGCCTGATGGAATGGCTGGAGTTGCAACTGCTGCCGCGCTTTGAACATCGCGTGTTGTCCGTTGACACCGAAATCGCCTTGGTATGGGGAGAATTGCGTGGCTCCTTGCTACGCAAGGGCAAACCCGCCTCCTTGTTTGATTCGTTGATTGCGGCTACTGCAAAAGTTCACGGATTCAGCGTCGTTACGCGTAATGTGCGTGACTTCAAAAACTTCGAGGTCGGCATCATCAACCCATGGTCATGACCCGCCCGCGCATCCTCATCGCCGACGACCAGCGCGATGTACGCGAGGCGTTGCGGCTGTTGTTCAAGGCCGAAGGCATCGATGCGGCGTGCGTCGATGGTCCGCCGGCGGCGCTCGAAGCGATCCGCAAACAGCGTTTTGATGCGGCGCTGATCGACCTCAACTACACCCGCGATACCACCTCGGGCGGCGAAGGTCTGGAACTGTTGCGCGAGCTGAAAAAACTCGACGCGGATTTGCCGGTGGTGGTGATGACGGCATGGGGCACGATCAATGTCGCGGTCGAAGCAATGCGTTTTGGCGCCGGCGATTTCATCGAAAAACCATGGGACAACCAGCGCCTCATGAGCGTGCTGCGCAATCAGCTCGCACTCGCCGTTTCGCGCGGCGAAACCGCCAAGCTGAAACGCGAAAATGAAATCTTGCGCGCCGATTCGTCGGAGGATTTCATCGCCGAATCGGCGGCGATGCGCAATGTGCTGAGCCAGCTCGATCGTGTTGCGCCGACCGATGCAAATGTGTTGATTCTCGGCGAGAACGGCACCGGCAAGGGCGTGATCGCGCAGCGCCTGCACGCGGGTTCGAAACGTGCACAGCAGATGCTGGTCAAGGTCAACATGGGCGGCATTCCCGACAGCGTGTTCGAGGCCGAAATGTTCGGCCATGTGCGCGGCGCGTTCACCGATGCGAAGACCGATCGTGTCGGTCGTTTCGAGCTCGCCGACGGTGGCACCTTGTTCCTCGACGAGATCGCCAATATCCCGCTCGCGCAGCAACCGAAGCTGCTGCGTGTGCTCGAGGATGGCGAGCTCGAAAGAGTTGGCTCATCGCGCACGTTGAAAGTGGACGTGCGTCTGATTTCGGCGACGAATGCCGATCTCGCCACCGATGTTGCGCGTGGCGCGTTCCGCAAGGATCTGCTGTTTCGTCTCAACACGGTCGAGCTGCGCTTGCCTCCGCTGCGCGAGCGCGAGGCGGATATCGCGCTGCTCGCCGCAGCGTTCTGCCGACAGTATGCAAAACGCTATCAGCGCGATGACGTGCGTCTTGCACCGTCGGCGTTGCGCGCGTTGGCGGCTTATGCGTGGCCGGGCAATGTGCGTGAACTGTCGCATGTGATCGAGCGCGCCGTGTTGATGCAGGACGGCGCTGTGATCGATGATGCCGCGCTGAATCTGCAACCCGCTGCCGGCCACGCATTGGCGGGCGCGGACAGCATCGCATCGAGTGCATCGTTGCGCGTCGATGGTGCGGAAGAGCAACTCGTGCGCGAGGCGCTGCAGCGCACCGCCGGTAATATCCAGCGCGCCGCGACCTTGCTCGGCTTGAGCCGTCCGGCGCTGTATCGGCGCATGGAAAAATACGGGATCGAATAGTGCTGAATCTGCCACGCCCGACGCCTCGTATTTCCCTCGCTGATGCCTGCGCATGAGCAACAGATCCTGGCGCTGGAATTACGAATCGCGCATCCTGCTCGGTGCGCTGTTCGCCACCTTGCCCGCGCTGATCGCGCTCGCGGCGGCACTGTGGTTGGCCACAAATGATGTCACCCGCACTGTCGCGATCTGGGGTGGCGTAGCCGTTTTGACGATCGGCCTCAGCATCGTCGTGCGACGCAACGCGGTGTATCCGCTGTACACCTTGTCGAACCTGCTCGAAGCCTTGCGTGAAGGCGACTACAGCCTGCGCGGATCACGCGCGCGCCGCGGTGATGCGATCGGCGAAGTGGTGCTCGAAATCAACGCGCTCGCACAGACCTTGCGCGAACAACGCCTCGCCGTCGAAGAAAAAAGCGCGCTGCTGGCGAAGGTGATCGCCACACTCGATATCGCGGTGCTGGCGTTCGATGCCGATGGCCACATCAAGCTGGCCAACCCGGCGGCGGAACGCCTGCTCGCCGCGAACGCCAATGAGCTGGCCGCGCAGACCGCGCTATCGCTCGGGCTGCAGGATTGCCTAGCGATCACCGACGTGCGCGTGCTCGAACGCAGCTTCGCCAGTGGCAGCGGACGCTGGGAAGTGCGGCATGCGCGTTTTCGCGAGAACAGTCGTTCGCACGATCTGCTCGTGATCAGCGATCTAAGTCGCGCGCTGCGCGAGGAAGAACGCCTCGCTTGGCAACGTTTGCTGCGCGTGCTCGGCCACGAGCTCAACAACTCGCTCGCGCCGATCCGCTCGATGGCCGGTACCTTGTCGAAACTCACCGATCGCGAGCCGCTGCCCGATGACTGGCGCGAAGATGTGCAAGGCGGCTTGCGCGTGATCGGCGCGCGTGCCGAAGCACTCGCGCGTTTCATGGCGCGCTACACGCAACTCGCGCGCTTGCCGCCACCGAGTCCGCGCGCGATCGAATTCGGTGCGCTGGCGCATCGTGCCGCGTTGCTCGAACAACGCGTTGTGGTGAGCATCGATGCCGGCCCGGCATTGCAACTCGACGTCGATCCCGACCAGATAGAACAGGCGTTGATCAACCTGATTAAGAACGCTGCCGATGCCGCACTCGATGGCGGCGCGCGCGTGAGTCTGCGCTGGCGCCGGAACGATGCGGAATTGCATATCGAAGTGATCGACGACGGCCCTGGCCTACCGCCGAGTGAAAACTTGTTCGTACCGTTTTTCACGACCAAGCCTGATGGCTCCGGCATCGGCTTGGTGCTCGCACGGCAAATCATCGAAGCGCATGGCGGCACACTCACGCTGGAAAATCGGCACGATGCGCGCGGCTGCATCGCACGTCTGCATTTGCCCGCACCGGCGCTCTGAGCTCGCTTGATGCAATTGTGTAACGCCGCCCGCAACGTCTAAAGTTCGGCCGATGAGATCCGTGCCAGCCCGCTCCCTGATGACCCGACTGCGTCGCCACGTGGCGATGTCGGCGTGGTTGTTTGCCTTGCTGGTACTGGCGCAGACCGCGTTCGCCACGGTATGTCTGACGGATGCAGCGCCGCCATCATCGACCCTCGCGACGGCCACCGCCGAGCAAGCCGTAACGTTGATAGTTGCCGCACAAAATCCATCCGCTGACGAAGCTGAAAATTGCTGGCATGCCGGCAGCGGTGGCTGTCATTGCGCGTGTGTGCATAGTGTCAGCCTGACCTCGTCTGCATGGCATATCGAGATCAAGCCGCCAGTTTCGACAAGGTTCGATTTCTCGCCCGCCGCGCCCATCGTCGCCGTGCACGACGATCATCTGCGCCCTCCTATCGCCTGAATTCGTTTTGCTGCGCTCTTCGTGAGCGCTGGTGGATGACGCGTTTCACGCGTGTATCCGGCTATCGAATTTCAGGAGTTTTCCATGTCATCACCTGTTCGCGCACGTCGTCGTGCGTGCTGGGCATTCGTATTTGCGAGCGCCTGTTTTACGGCTGCCGTTCTGGCGCAGTCGAACTCTTCGGCCGTGACTTCGTCGGACTCAGCAACGGCATTGATCGAAGCGCCGCCCGCGCTGTCGCACGCACTGCGCGAGGTATGGGCACGCAACCCCGCCGTGCAGGCGGCGCAGGCAAAAGTGGCGGCGCAATACGCGCGTGCTGATGCGGCGCAACAGCCGCTGTACAACCCCGAGATCGAAGTCTTGGCGCAACGTGCCGATGTCAATACGCGCAGTGTCGGGATCAGCCAGGCGATCGACTGGTCGGGCAAACGTCGCGCGCGTGCTGATGTCGGCGACGCCGAGTTGCGTGCCGCCGAAGCCGAACGCGATCAAGTGCTTCAGCAAATCGGTTTGCAGTGGCTGAGCGGATTTAGCGCGTATCAGGTCGCTGCTGCGCAGGTCGCACTCGGCAACGAACGCATCCGTTTGCTGCAGCAGTTTGCTGATCTCGCGCAGCGACGTTTTGCGGCCGGCGATATCCCTTCGCTGGAACGCGATCTGGCACAACTCGCGTTGCTTGAAGCGCGCACGCAGCTCGCCGAATTGTTGGCGAATCAGGCGCAGGCGCGACGAACAATCGCCGCCGTCGGCGCTGATGCCAATGCGCTGCCCGAGCTGCCGCGCGTTTTGCCACCGCCGCTGCCGACAGCCATCGCCACAGCGTCGATCGAGGGTTTGCCGACGATCCGCCTGGCACGTGCGAATAGCGAAATCGCGCAAGCACGCATCACCGTCGCCGAGCGCGAACGTCACGCCGATCCGGTGATCAGCATCAGCGCTGGTCGCGTCGATAGCGGCCCGCTACGCGACAACCTGATCGGTGTGTCGTTGCGCATTCCGCTGTTCGTGCGCAACAACTATCGCGCCGAAGTGACCGCCGCGTATGCCGATGTCGATCAAGCCGATGCCAGCCTGCGCGATCAGCTTCTGCGCGCGAAAGCGCAGGCGAGTGAGGCGGCCGATACCTACAACGCGTTGCATGAGGCGTGGGCCGGATGGGAAAGCAGTCATGCGCCGCGCATCGCCGAACGCGCGATTTTGCTGCAGCGCTTGTGGCAGGCGGGCGAACTCGGCACCTCGGATTATCTCGTGCAACTCACGCAGAGCATCGACACCGAACTCGGCGCAACCGGCCTGCGCGCACGCGCTTGGCAGGCATGGGCGGACTGGCTAGCCGCGAGCGGCGGACTCAACATTTGGCTGCATGGCAACAACAATTTTCCAAGCCCTCAGGAATGAACCCATGAACACAAAATGGATAGGCAATCTGCTGCTCTTTCTCTTGAGCACAAACGTTTTCGCGCAAGATTCCAAAACCAGTGAAAGCGCCGCGGCCAGCCCGCTGACAATCAGCGCTGCCACGCAACAACAGCTTGGCATCGCCACTGCGATCGCTGAAAAGCGCGCCATGACAGACGAGCTGCGCGCGCCGGGCGAGGTCAAGGCCAACGCTTACGCGACGACGCTGGTTTCGCCGCGCATCCCCGCGCAAATCGTGGGCCGGCATGCCCGGCTTGGCGAAACGGTGAAAGTCGGACAGGCGCTGGTCACGCTATCGAGTGTGGATGTGGCGGAGGCGCAGAGCGCGCTGATCGTGAGCGAACGCGAATGGCAGCGTATGCAGGCGCTCGGCGCCGATGCGATATCCGGCAAGCGTTATGGCGAGGCGCAAATCGGTCGCGACCAGGCACGCGCGAAGCTGCGCGCTTATGGTGTCGGCGATGGCGAAATCGCCTTGTTGTTGCAGCGTGGATCAGCGAGTGCGACTGGCGAATTCACCTTGGTAGCGATACAAGCCGGCCGCATTGCCAGCGATGAATTTATCGTCGGCGAGCGCGTCGAACCCGGCAAGATTCTATTTACCGTGACCGATGAAAACACGGTGTGGGTGGAAGCGCAGCTCGCGCCCGATGTGGCCGAAAGAGTAACGCCAGGCGCGACCGTGCGCATTGTCGGACACGGCCAGTCGCATGTCGGCAAGGTGGTGCAGTTGATGCATCACACGCGCGAGGCATCGCGCACTACGCCGGTACGCATCGAAGTCGGCAACGATGGCGATCGACTGCACACGGGCGAATTTGTCGAGACGTTTATCGCCACCACGGCCAGCGCGCAAACGTTGGTCGTGCCGACCGATGCGATCGTGCAATTGCAGGGACAGGCGGTGGTATTCGCGGAAAAAACCGGCGGGCACTTCGAAGTTTTGCCGATCCTCGCGGGCGAAGTCCGCGGCGAATTTACTGTCGTGAGACAAGGTCTCGATATCGGTACGCGCATAGTCAGCAAGGGTGCATACGTATTGAAAGCGCGATTGTTGAAATCGCAGCTGGGAGAAGAGTGATGACTGATCCCACCTTTTCCTGCGATGGAGCATTGCGATGCTGAATCGTCTGGTCGAATTGTCGTTGCGCTACAAAATTCTGGTGCTGATCGTATTTGTCGTGATCGCGTTGTTCGGTTATCGCGCGGTGCGCCACGTGCCGATTGACGCCTTCCCCGACGTGACGCCGGTGCAGGTGAATATCTACACCGAATCGCCTGGCCTCGCCGCCGAGGATGTCGAACAACTGCTGACGTTCCCGGTCGAGTCGACGATGGCCGGCTTGCCAAAGGTGCAGGAAATCCGCTCGGTGAGTTTGTTTGGATTGTCGTATATCTCGGTATATTTCGCCGACGATATGGACGTCTATTTCGCGCGCCAGCTCGTCAACGAGCGGCTGCAAGAAGTCGGTGATCGCCTGCCGTCCGGCTATGGCAAGCCGGGCATGGGGCCGAATACTTCCGGACTCGGCCAAGTGTTCTGGTACACGGTGGAGCGTGCCGACAGCAAGCTCGCCGACACGATCAGCGACATGGATTTGCGCACCGCGCAGGATTGGACGGTGCGGCTGATGTTGCGCACCGCGCCGGGGGTCGACGATGTCACTTCATGGGGCGGCGGCGAGCGCCAATTTCAGGTGCAGATCGATCCGCTCAAACTGATCAAGCACCAGCTCGATTTCAAGCGGGTGATGGAAGCACTTCAGGATAACAACGGCCAAGTCGGCGGCAATTCGATCACCGTCGGCCGCGAGCAATATCTGGTGCGCGGCCTGGGCCTCGTGAAAAACGCCGAGGACATCGGCGCGATCGTGCTCAAGAGTGAGGATGGCAATCCGGTGTACATGCGTGATGTCGCGCAGATCCTGCCCGGCGCCGCCGCGCGCTTCGGCGCGGTCACACGCGATGGCAACGAGGTCGTGCTCGGCATGGCGCTCGCGCGTATCGGCGAGAATGCAAAATCGGTGGTCGCAGGAGTGAAGGCGAAACTCGAAGCCGTGCGCAGCGCATTGCCGCCTGGCATCGTGCTCAAGCCGATTTACGACCGCACCGATCTCGTCGACCAAGCCGTGAGCACAGCAGTGCGCGCGTTGATCGAAGGCGCGTTGTTGGTCGCGCTGATCCTGTTTCTTTTTCTCGGCGAATTGCGTTCGGCACTGGTGGTGATCGTGACCTTGCCGATGGCGATGTTGATTGCGTTCATCGGCATGGACAAGATGGGCTTGTCGGCCAACCTGATGTCGCTCGCCGGGCTGGCGATCGGCATCGGCATGATGGTCGACGGCGCCGTGGTGATGATCGAAAACGTATTCCGGCTGATGGCCGAACGACGCGCGCACGGCGAACCGGTCGATCGAACTGCCACGGTACTCGCGGCTGCGCGCGAGGTCGCCAATCCGATCGCATTTGCCATCGGCATCATCGTCGTCGTATTCCTGCCGCTGTTCAGTCTTGAAGGTCTGGAGGGCAAGCTGTTCAAGCCGATGGCGATCACGATCAGCCTGGCGATGGCGGGTTCGTTGCTGTTGTCGCTGACGCTGGTGCCTGTGCTCGCATCGCTGATTTTGCGGCCCGGCGAAGAGAAAGATACGCGACTGGTTGCGTGGTTGAAGCGCCGTTATTTGCCGCTGCTGGGATGGGCGCTCGGACACAAGCGCTTGACGCTCGCTATCGCTGGTATCGCACTGATTTTCAGCCTCGTGCTATTCCCGTTTCTCGGCAAGGAATTCATGCCGCAATTGCAGGAAGGTTCGATCATGTGGCGGGTCACTTCGATCCCGTCGACATCACTCGATGAATCGATCGCAGTATCAAAAACCATTGCCGATGCGTTCAAGAAATTTCCCGAGGTCGAAACCACGCTGGCGATGATCGGGCGCGCCGAGAAAGGCGAAACCGCCGACGTCAACTACATGGAAATCTACACCGCGCTCAAACCGCCGCAGACATGGAAAACCGGTCGCGATATCGGCGCGCTCG
Source organism: Pseudolysobacter antarcticus (assembly GCF_004168365.1). Classification (GTDB taxonomy): domain Bacteria; phylum Pseudomonadota; class Gammaproteobacteria; order Xanthomonadales; family Rhodanobacteraceae; genus Pseudolysobacter; species Pseudolysobacter antarcticus. The sequence continues at coordinate 259,925 of NZ_CP035704.1, read as the reverse complement.
AACGTGCGATGCAGCAGACGCTGGCTGAGGTGGTGCCGAATACGGTGCCGAGTTTTACCCAGCCGATCCAGATGCGTGTCGAGGAATTGATCTCCGGCGTGCGCGCGACGCTGGCGTTGAAACTGTATGGCGAAGATCTGCGCGAACTCGATCGGCAAAGCCAGGCGCTCAAAGCAGTGCTGGCGAAAATTCCCGGCGTGGCCGATCTTTCGCTGGAAGCGAATCTCGGCAAACCGCAAATCAAGATAACGGCGGATCGCGAGGCACTCGCTCGTTACGGATTAAATGCGCAGGACGTGCTGACCATCGTGCGCAACGGTATCGGCGGCGAACCGATCAGCACCCTACTGGACGGCATCAAGCGTTTTGCGATTTCGGTACGGCTGGACGATGCATCAAAGGCCTCGGTCGAATCGATTCGGCAGATTCCGCTGCGCAGTTCGAGCGGTGCGATCGTGGCGCTCGGCCAAGTTGCCGAGATTAGCGTGACCGAAGGTTATTCTTTCGTGCGCCGTGAGCAGCTGCAGCGCTACGCGGTGATCCAGATGGACGTGCGAGGTCGTGACATTGACGGCTTCGTGAAAGAGGCCAATGCCGCCATCGAACAGCAGGTGAAGTTGCCCGCTGGTTACTGGACCGAATGGGGCGGCGCGTTTGCCAACCAGCAACGCGCGATGGCGAAGCTGGCGCTGATCTTACCGGCGACAATCTTTTTCATCTTCGTATTGCTCTACACCGCGTTCAATTCGCTGCGCCACGCCGTGCTGATCCTGGCCAACGTGCCGTTCGCAACAATCGGTGGCATTTTTGCACTGGCGCTCACGCGGCAATATCTGTCGGTGCCGTCGGCGATCGGATTTATCGCGGTGTTCGGCGTGGCGATGTTGAACGGCATCGTGCTCGTGAGTTTCCTCAACGAGTTGCGTAGTCGCGGATTGTCGATTCGCGAAGCGGTCGTGCGTGGCACCGCGCTGCGCCTGCGTCCGGTGTTGATGACGGCGAGCGTGGCGATACTCGGCATCGTGCCGATGTTTCTCGCCTCCGGCGTCGGCGCAGAAACGCAGCGTCCGCTCGCCGCCGTGGTGATCGGCGGATTGCTCACCTCGACCTTGCTCACGCTGGTGTTGTTGCCGGTGCTGTACGAATGGTTGGAACTCCGCGCAGAACGGCGCGCGATAACTCCGCCATGACTGCAGTTGCAGTGTCTTGTCCGCGCCGTGGCGCGGATAAAGTCCGCGAATAGGAAACGCACGCCATTCTGTGCCTGCCCCGGGATGGCGTGCGCGCGACTGCGAATTCATCTTGCGTGGAAGATCGCTGCGGCTCGATTCGCAAACGGCACGGCCACAAACTTTGCGCATTCGGAATAGTGGTTTCAATTGAAACTAATAACCACCGAACTCGATCGAAGCTATTTTGAATTAAGAATAATTAATTAACTTTTTGTCACTTAGTGCTAATCTTCGGCCCGCGACATGCTTTGTTGCACTGCAATAAAACTCGATTTTAAGATCTTATTGCACACGGCAGTATTACTTTTATAAAAAAATTAAAGTTACCCGCGAGTATCAAGCATGTTGCTCGTTAGCTGAACTGTGTTTTGCTTTTTCACCTGGAGGAAAAAATGCATCGCAATATCAGAACTATGAAGCACAAGCTTGCACTCGCTGTATTGGCCACCGGTCTTACTTGCGGCCTGTCGTTATCCGTTGGCGTCAGCGCCACGGAAATCGCGTCGAACGGTTTTAACGTCGCCAGTCTCGGCGCTGGCAGCATCGCTGCGCGCCACGTGCCCGCTGCGGTTGCCAACGGCCAGGCGCCGTTGATGGCCAAACTGTCCGGCGATCAGCACGTCAAACTCGGTTTGAACCTGCCGCTGCGCAATCAGGCCGATCTGGATACCCTGCTGGAACAGCTGCAGGATCCGCAGAGTCCGAATTTCCATCAGTACCTGAGCGGCGAAGAATTCACCGCGAAATTCGGTCCGACCGAAGAAGACTATAACCAGGTCGTCGCCTGGGCCAACGCGAATGGCCTGACCGTCACCGAGACCACGCCGAACCGTCGCCTGGTGAGCGTCGAAGGCAGCGCGCAGAGCATCAATAGCGCGTTCCACGTCACCATGAACACGTACCAGCATCCGACCGAAGACCGCACCTTCTTCTCGGCAGATCGCGAACCGGTCGCCAGCAGCCTGAGTGTGCCGCTGCTGAAGGTTTCCGGTCTGGACAACTACGTTCGTCCGTTCACTCACCTGAAGAGCAACCCAACCCGGGCCGCGCAGATCCTGCCGCACATCACCGGTTCGGGTCCGAGCAACCAGTATCTGCCGAGCGACATGCGCGCGGCGTATTACGGTTCGGGTCCGCTCACCGGTGCCGGTCAAAGCATCGCGATCTTCTCGTATGACGGCTACAAAACCGCCGACATCGCCAAGTTCTATACATCCACCGGCATGACCTCGAACGTTCCGGTCAACAACGTACTCGTCGGCGGTTACAGCGGCGTTTGCGATGACGGCACCGGCAGCGGCACCGGCACCTGTAGTGACGGCGAGCAAATTCTCGATATCGTCAATGCCATCGGCATGGCGCCGGGCATCAGCCAGATCCAGTTCTACGAAGGTAGCAGCGGCGTGGCGGTGCTCAACAAGATGGCCACCGACAACACCAGCAAGATCATCAGCTGTTCGTGGGGCGGTGGCGATTTCTCGCGCGCCAGCGACGACCCGATCTTCCAGCAGATGGCAGCGCAGGGCCAGACCTTCCTCAACGCCACCGGCGATGATGGTGCATACAACAGCTCGACTTGGTTGCCACCTTCCGAAGATTCGTATGTCCTCGAAGTCGGCGGCACGGATTTGCTGACCAACGGCGCTGGCGGTTCATGGGCGTCGGAAACCGGCTGGGCGACCAGCGGCGGCGGTTTTTATTCCGCATCAGGTGCCACTATCCCGAGCTGGCAGCAGACCACTGGCGTGATCACCTCGACCAACAAGGGTTCGACCACGTACCGCAACGATCCGGATATTTCTGCCGAAGCCGATTTCGACAATCCGACCGTGGATAACGGCAGCTTTTTGACCGGTTACGGCGGCACCAGTTTCGCTGCTCCGCGTATCGCTGGTTTCATCGCGCTGGCGAATCAGCAGTCGGTTGCCAACGGCACCGGTCCGCTCGGTTTCGTCAATGCCAAGCTCTACACCATCGGTCTGGGCACGAGTTATTCAACGACCTTCCACGATGTTACCAGCGGCAATAACAAGCCATCCAAAGGCAGCGGCACCGGCTTCAATGCCGTCGCTGGTTATGACCTGGTCACTGGTTGGGGCAGCCCGAACGGTGCGAACCTGATCGCAGCTTTGGTCGGTGGCACCACGCCAACGCCGAACTTCACCTTGTCCGATGCCCCTGGCAGCGCCAGCGTGACCCAGGGCGCCAACGCCACGAGCACCATCAGCGTGACCGATTCCGGTGGCTTCACCGGTAGCGTCGCCTTGACCGCCTCGGGCCTGCCTTCTGGCGTGACCGCGTCGTTCAGCCCGGCCAGCACTACCAGCACCAGCACGCTGACCTTGACCGCCAGCGCCTCGGCGACCACGGGTCCGGCCACGGTCACCATCACCGGTACTTCCGGTTCGCTCTCGCACACGACCAGCCTCGCGCTGACCGTGAACGCGGCAGGCGGTGGCGGCGGTAATGTGTTGGTCAACAACGTCGCCGTGACCGGTTTGTCCGGTGCGACCGGTGTGCTCTCGGCCGATTACACCTTCACCGTTCCGGCTGGCGCCACTGCAGCCACCGTAGCCATTTCCGGTGGTACGGGTGATGCCGACATGTACGTGCAGGTCGGTGCAGCCCCCACGCTGACCAGCTACAGCTGCCGTCCGTATGTCTCGGGCAATGCGGAGAGCTGCACGCTGACCGCGGGCAATACCTACCACATCAAGCTTAATGCGTATGCCGCTTATACCGGTGTGAGCCTGGTCGGCAAGTACACTGCCGGTGGCGGTGGTGGTGGCGGTAATGTGCTGAGCAACAATGTCGCGGTGACCGGTTTGTCCGGTGCGACTGGCGTGCTCTCGGCCGATTACACCTTCACCGTTCCTGCTGGCGCCACTGCAGCCACTGTAGCCATTTCCGGTGGTACGGGTGATGCCGACATGTACGTGCAGAACGGTGCAGCGCCGACCCTGAGCAGCTACAGCTGCCGTCCGTATGTAACGGGCAATGCGGAGAGCTGCACGCTGACGGCGGGCAATACGTATCACATCAAGCTCAATGCGTATGCTGCCTATTCGGGTGTGACCCTGCTCGGCAAGTACACGCCGTAAGCTGTCACGCTTGATGACCGATCCGCCGCGCTAATAGGCGAATCGGTTGATCGATCAAAAGAAAACTCCCGGTCTGCGAAGGCCGGGAGTTTTTGTTTATGCGGAAACCAAAACACGGCGCGCATGCGGCTTGCTATATTCGCGCCGATCCGATCGCTGCCAAGAATCACCCATGAATCCAGTCACCGAGATTGCCGATACCTCTGCCGCACGGAGAGGCGCGGCTTTATCTCCCATCGTCGTACGCTTCGGCGCGCTCGGCGACCTGATCCTGCTGACACCGTTGCTGCATTTGCTGCACCGACGTTATGGCAAGCCGTGCCAGTTGATTGGCTCGGGCGGATGGATGCAACCGCTGTTTACGCGTCATCCCGATGTCGATTCGACGTGGCTTGTGCGCAGTCGGCGACGTCCGTATGTGCTCGATTCCAGCCAGTGGCGGCTGGTGTCTGCATTGCGCGAAAATCCGCAAAGTCCGGTATATGTTTGCGACGATCACGCCCTCGATAAAGTGCGCTGGCTGTTGCGCCGTGGCGGGGTATCCAAGCAACGCTGTGTATTTGCGAGCGAGCATCGCGATCAGCAAGGAGAGCACTGGAATGACCGCTGGATGCATCTCGGCCGACTGAACCCGCCAGCGTTCAACGCGGGCGAATACCCATGGCAACCTGAAGATTTGCTGCCTGCACCGAAATTGGCTATCGATGCGGTCGATCGCAGCGATCGCGATGCCTGGGTGCAACAGCACGGCTTGCAAAATCACGATTTTCTGTTGCTTCAGATCGGCAACAAACGCACGTTCAAACGAGGTCGGCTCGGGCAATTCGGCGATTCGAAAGCGTGGCCGATCGAGCGCTGGGTCGGACTGTTACAGGCACTGCACACACAGTTGCCGCAGACGCGATTAATCCTGTGTGGATCACCGCAGGAAGCGACGCTGCTAAGCGACGTAGAAAAAGCATCGCAACTGAAGTGTGTGCAAGTCGCGGCCACGGATTTGCCGTTGCGACGATTATTCAGTCTGCTCGAAATCGCGCGCGGAATGATATCCATCGATACCGGTCCGGCGCATGCCGCAGCCGCGCTAGGCTGCCCGCTGCTGGTTTTGTATGGCGCAGCGCCGCCGGCAATGTGGAAACCTCGCAGCCCGACCGGTAGCGATGTGGTGACGTTGGGCGGACCACCGCTATCCGATCATGTCGAGAACATAACCCTGGAAACCGTATTGGCAGCGTGGAAAACCATTCGATTGCGCAAGCCCTTGGCTGACGCCTGAGCAGGATCTTCCGTGATGGTTTTATCGATAGTCTTCTGACAGTGCAACTATTACGATTATTAAAATAATAAATCCGATAGCAATTTTCGATAAGAAAATTAGGTATTCGTGCGTAATTAAAATACGATCAACAATTACTGCTGGTTCGCCACCGCCGCCTTTTGGCAATCATGCGTGCTGAGAAAAGAGACGACGCCAGCTGCGCCGTCTCTTTAATTATTTTCAGATCGAGTAATACATCTGGTATTCGATCGGATGCGTGGCCGCACGGAAGCGCGTCACTTCCTGCATCTTCAACTCGATGTAGGCATCGATGAAGTCGTCCGAGAACACGCCGCCCGCGGTCAGGAACGCGCGATCCTTGTTCAATGCTTCGAGTGCCTGATCCAGACTGTGGCATACGGTCGGAATGCCCTTCTCTTCTTCCGGCGGCAAGTCGTACAGATCCTTGTCCATCGGTGCACCCGGATCGATCTTGTTGAGGATGCCGTCCAGCCCGGCCATCAGCAACGCCGAGAAGGTGAGATAGCCGGTGTTGATCGGATCGGGGAAACGCACTTCGATGCGCCGCGCTTTCGGGCTGTGCACGAACGGAATGCGGCAGCTGGCCGAGCGGTTGCGGGCCGAGTAGGCGAGCATCACCGGCGCTTCGTAACCGGGCACGAGACGCTTGTAGCTGTTGGTGCCGGAGTTGCTGAAGGCATTGATCGCACGGGCGTGCTTGAAGATGCCGCCGATGTAATACAGCGCGGTCTGGCTCAGGCCGCCGTACAGATCGCCAGCGAACAGGTTGGTGCCGCCTTTAGTCAGGGACTGATGCACGTGCATGCCGGAGCCGTTGTCGCCGACGATCGGCTTGGGCATGAAGGTGGCGGTTTTGCCGTTGCGATGCGCGACGTTCTGCACGACGTATTTGAGCGCGAGCAGTTCGTCGCCTTTCTTCACGAGCGTGTTGAAGCGTGTGCCGATTTCGCACTGGCCGGCGGTGGCGACTTCGTGATGATGTACTTCGACGACCTGGCCCATGGCTTCGAGCAGTTTGCACATTTCGCCGCGCATGTCGCCGAGCGAATCGACCGGCGATACCGGAAAATAACCGCCCTTCACGCCCGGACGGTGGCCGGAGTTGCCGCCTTCGAATTCCTTGTTGCTGCTCCAGGCGGCTTCTTCGGATTCGATCTCGAACGACGCACCGGACATTTCGTTGCGCCAGCGCACGTTGTCGAAGATGAAGAATTCGGGTTCGGGGCCGAAGTGGCCAATGTCGGCCACACCCGAGGCTTTGATGAAGGCCTCAGCACGGCGGCCGATGGAACGCGGGCAGCGCGAATACGCTTGCATGGTGCTGGGTTCGAGCACGTCGCAATTCAGGATCAAGGTTGGCGCTTCGCTGAACGGGTCGAGCACGGCGCTGTCGGGATCGGGCATCAGCACCATGTCCGATTCGTTGATGCCTTTCCAGCCAGCAATCGAGGAGCCGTCGAACATCTTGCCTTCTTCGAACAGCGCGTCGTCCGCGGCGTGGGCCGGAAACGTCACGTGGTGCTGCTTGCCGAGCATATCGGCAAAACGCAGATCAACGAATTCGATCGCGTGTTCCTGGATCAGCTTCTGGACATTCGCAGCGGACATAAAATCTCCTGGGTGGTGATGGTTACGGGATTCGCATCATCGCAGACCGCGGTAAAAATTTGCTATCTCAATGCATGGAAAAGTCGGCGCCGCACCCACATGCGAACGCCGACCCGGAGTTGCACCCGGCGCTGCGCAAAGTCCGCGCAAACGCCGAGCGCGATAACGGCTACATATCGTATGCCGACTCACCATGCGAACTGATATCGAGACCTTCGCGTTCCTGCTCTTCGGTCACGCGCAGACCGACGATCAGATCAGCGATCTTGAACGCGATGAATGCCACCACCGCCGTCCACACGATCGTGATACCAACCGCCTTGGCCTGGATCAACAACTGTTGCGGAATACCCGGATAACCCATCGTCATCTTCACCCAATCCTGGGTCGAACCCGGTCCCCCGAGACTCGGCGCATTGAATATACCAGTCAGCAACGCGCCGCTGATGCCACCGAGCGCGTGCACGCCAAACACGTCGAGTGAATCGTCGGCTTTGATAATTTTTTTCAAACCCATCACACCCCAGAGACAGATCACGCCCGCGGCCAGACCGATCGCGAACGCGCCCGGCACACCGACATTGCCCGCCGCCGGAGTAATGGCAACCAGCCCGGCAACCGCGCCGGAAGCCGCACCGAGCATTGATGGTTTACCCTTCACGAGCCACTCGACCAGCGTCCACGACAACACCGCGCACGCCGTGGCGAGATAGGTGTTGAGAAACGCGAGCGCAGCCGAACCGTTCGCCTCAAGTGCGGAGCCGGCGTTGAAACCGAACCAGCCGAACCACAACAGCGAGGCGCCGATCATGGTCATGGTCAGGCTGTGCGGACGGATCGCTTCCTTGCCATAACCGACGCGTTTGCCGAGCATGTATGCACCGATCAAACCGGCCACACCGGCATTGATATGCACGACCGTACCGCCAGCGAAATCGAGCGCGCCCATCTGCCAGATGTAACCGGCGGTGGCGTTGATCGCGTCACTCTTGCTGGCGTCGACATACGCATCCGGGCCGGCCCAGAACCAGACCATGTGCGCGATCGGCAGATAGCTGAAGGTGAACCAGATCACCATAAAAATCAGCACCGCGGAAAATTTCACGCGCTCCACGATCGAACCCAGAATCAGGCAGCAGGTGATCGCGGCGAAGGTCGCCTGGAATACTGCAAACACGATTTCATAAAGCGGCGTCGCCTTGGAAAACGTGGCGGCCATCGAGAAAGAACCGTCGGCTGGAGTGAACGTGCCGTTGAGAAACAATCGCGAGATTCCGCCGAAGAAAGGATTGCCTTCGGTGAACGCAATGCTGTAGCCGTAAACGAACCACAGCACCGTGATCAGCGAAAATACGACAAACACCTGCATCAACACCGACAGCATGTTTTTGGTGCGCACCAGGCCGCCATAGAACAACGCAAGTGCGGGCACCGACATCAGCAATACCAATGCGGTGGAAGTCAGCATCCACGCCGTATCGCCCTTGTTTGGCACCGGTGCGGGTGGCGGCGCTACAGCCGCTGCAACGGCGGGCACGGCATCCTGGGCGAAGCCGTATTGAGCGAGCAAAAGTGCAGCGGCGCCGCAGGCGAGTGCGATCAGCATCGGCGTGTAACTTTTTAGATCGGGAGTTCGAGTTGCGGTAATCATTGGGGTCGCCTCATTGATAGGGATGCGGTCAGAGCGCGTCTTTGCCGATTTCGCCCGTGCGAATGCGCAGCACCTGCTCGATCGGACTCACGAAAATCTTGCCGTCACCGATCTTGTCGGTGCGGGCCGCGTGCATGATGACTTCGAGTGCGGCCTCGACCAGCTCATCGGGAACGACGGCTTCGATCTTGATTTTCGGCAGCAGGTCGACCACGTATTCGGCACCGCGATAAAGCTCGGTATGGCCTTTCTGTCGACCGAAGCCTTTGACCTCGGTGACGGTCAGGCCCGACACCGCGATTTGGGTGAGGCCCTCGCGTACTTCATCGAGTTTGAACGGCCGGATGATGGCGGTGATCAGTTTCATCGGTATCTCCTTTTTTCTGCCCAGATCGGGACGGGACGGGTTTGGCTGGATCGCTGCGCGCTCATCTCAGAACGTCTTGGTCAGCGTGATGACGCCGGTCGAGCGACCGACAAAGTGATCGTAGTAATTGGTGTAAACAGACTTGTCGGCATTGCTGTCGAAATAGGCGATCGCGAGCGCGAAACCCTTGTCGAAATTCTTGGTGATGCCGAGCTTGTAGTCGGTGTACGAGGCATCGCCAAAACCATCGATGCGCTGGTGACCGACGTGGGCATTCAGCAGCCAGCTCGGCACGAACTCGTAGTTCGCCGAAAGATCGATGTAGCCCGAGTTCTTGGTGTCGCTGAAACCGAAGGCGTTGCTCAGCGTGTGTGAATATTTCAGCGAGACGAATTTGTACGACAACGCGCCGTAGATTTCGGTCGTGTTCGCACTCGTGAATCCGCCGGGATAGGTGCCCGGATAATAGTAGGTGTAGAGGCCAACGTCGTAGCCGAAGTCATCGTTGAACTTGCCGCGATAACCGGCGTAGAAATCGAACTCGACATTGCTCGACACCGGCGCGGCCGAGGTCGAGTAATCCGACAGCCAACTGATGCTGCTTCCCCAGAATCCCGCGTACATACCACTGGGATCGTCGTACTCCAGACCGCCCTGCAAAGCAGGTTTTTCATTGGTCTGGGTCAAGCCACGAAAAATATAATCACTAGCCACGGTCAGCGATCCGACCCACGGATTCGCTGGTGCGGCGGGTACTGCGTCCTCCGCGAACGCCGTGCGAGCGACGCTCAATAGTGCGATCGAAATTGCAACAGCAAACGCAGTGCGCTTCATGGCTCATTCCTTTTTTTGCGGGTTAAGGGCACGGTGGGTATTCATGCAGACGCGCCGTGTTGCACGCCTGCCTGCGCACGACACAATCGCGTCGTGCGGTAATCCCAAGTCCAGCTCCTATCCCTCCCCAGCAAACGACGTCTGTGCGTCGTGTTTCGCTCCTTTCTCCTTATCTGTTGATTCGGACGTTCCGGCGCCGCACCCCCGCAACGCCGGAACCGCCTGAATTTGTTTTAGATCGAGTAATACATCTGGTATTCGATCGGATGCGTGGCCGCACGGAAGCGCGTCACTTCCTGCATCTTCAACTCGATGTAGGCATCGATGAAGTCGTCCGAGAACACGCCGCCCGCGGTCAGGAACGCGCGATCCTTGTTCAATGCTTCGAGTGCCTGATCCAGACTGTGGCATACGGTCGGAATGCCCTTCTCTTCTTCCGGCGGCAAGTCGTACAGATCCTTGTCCATCGGTGCACCCGGATCGATCTTGTTGAGGATGCCGTCCAGCCCGGCCATCAGCAACGCCGAGAAGGTGAGATAGCCGGTGTTGATCGGATCGGGGAAACGCACTTCGATGCGCCGCGCTTTCGGGCTGTGCACGAACGGAATGCGGCAGCTGGCCGAGCGGTTGCGGGCCGAGTAGGCGAGCATCACCGGCGCTTCGTAACCGGGCACGAGACGCTTGTAGCTGTTGGTGCCGGAGTTGCTGAAGGCATTGATCGCACGGGCGTGCTTGAAGATGCCGCCGATGTAATACAGCGCGGTCTGGCTCAGGCCGCCGTACAGATCGCCAGCGAACAGGTTGGTGCCGCCTTTAGTCAGGGACTGATGCACGTGCATGCCGGAGCCGTTGTCGCCGACGATCGGCTTGGGCATGAAGGTGGCGGTTTTGCCGTTGCGATGCGCGACGTTCTGCACGACGTATTTGAGCGCGAGCAGTTCGTCGCCTTTCTTCACGAGCGTGTTGAAGCGTGTGCCGATTTCGCACTGGCCGGCGGTGGCGACTTCGTGATGATGTACTTCGACGACCTGGCCCATGGCTTCGAGCAGTTTGCACATTTCGCCGCGCATGTCGCCGAGCGAATCGACCGGCGATACCGGAAAATAACCGCCCTTCACGCCCGGACGGTGGCCGGAGTTGCCGCCTTCGAATTCCTTGTTGCTGCTCCAGGCGGCTTCTTCGGATTCGATCTCGAACGACGCACCGGACATTTCGTTGCGCCAGCGCACGTTGTCGAAGATGAAGAATTCGGGTTCGGGGCCGAAGTGGCCAATGTCGGCCACACCCGAGGCTTTGATGAAGGCCTCAGCACGGCGGCCGATGGAACGCGGGCAGCGCGAATACGCTTGCATGGTGCTGGGTTCGAGCACGTCGCAATTCAGGATCAAGGTTGGCGCTTCGCTGAACGGGTCGAGCACGGCGCTGTCGGGATCGGGCATCAGCACCATGTCCGATTCGTTGATGCCTTTCCAGCCAGCAATCGAGGAGCCGTCGAACATCTTGCCTTCTTCGAACAGCGCGTCGTCCGCGGCGTGGGCCGGAAACGTCACGTGGTGCTGCTTGCCGAGCATATCGGCAAAACGCAGATCGACGAACTCCACGTCGTGTTCCTGGATCAGCTTCTGGACATTTGCGGCGGACATAAAAGGGGCTCCTGAGTAAGTAAATAGAAAGGTTGAACTTCGTTATAGCAACCGCCATGCCAGTTATATTTTCGAATTAAAAACAATGGCTTGCCGAGAAGTTATTCACGCGGACCGGGTTGGCAGCGCCTTTCTGCTCCTAGATGGTGCAGATCAAGTGCTGCGCCGCACCAAAACCGTGCGCAGACCGTGTGTGATATGCGCTTTCGTCGTGCCATCGCATTCGTGACAGCTACGCCTCAGCCGATCATCCCGCTACCATACGCAACTGCTTTCGGCGCGCGACTCGAACTACACCGTCGCTGAACTGCGCCGCGCCTTCCATCCATCGAGAGCCAACGCCCGTGAATACTTTTTTGACCGATATCCTGCTCGGCGTGATCGAAGGCATCACCGAATTTCTGCCGATTTCCAGCACCGGGCACTTGCTGATTGCGGAACACTGGCTGGCGCCACGTTCCGAACTGTTCAACGTCGTGATTCAGGCCGGCGCGATCCTCGCCGTCACAGCGATTTACTGGCCGCGTATCTGGCAGTTGCTGACCGGCTGGCGCGAACCGGCGCAGCGCGATTACCTGCTGAAGCTGTTCGTCGCCTTCCTGATTACCTCGGCACTCGGCTTCATCGTCGTCAGTGTGCTCAAGTTCAAATTGCCCGAAGCGCTGGCGCCGGTGGCGTGGGCGTTATTGATCGGCGGCGTGTGGATGCTGATCGCCGAGCGGCTCGCGGCGGATCAGCCGGATCGTCAGACAATTACTTGGCGCGTGGCGATTCTGGTCGGCCTCGCGCAGATCGTCGCGGGCATATTTCCGGGCACGTCGCGCTCGGCCGCGACGATTTTCGTCGCCATGCTGGCGGGCACCAGCAATCGCGCCGCGGCAACGGAATTTGCGTTTCTGGTCGGCATTCCGACGATGTACGCCGCCAGCGCCTACGAGCTGTTGAAATGCTACAAGGCCGGCGCGCTGGCGAGTGAAAACTGGAGCAGCGTCGGTATCGCGTTTGTGGTGTCGACGATCACTGCGTTCATCGCGGTAAAGTGGCTGCTCGGTTACATCCGCAGCCATCGTTTCACGGCGTTTGCGATCTATCGCATCGTGCTTGGCGCGGTTTTGCTTATTGCGTTGGCGACCGGCGTCGCCTGATAACGACGCCGTATTCGTTCAACCGCCGCGCAACGAAAACTCGCGATTGAAATCACCGATCGCACCAACCAGATCGGTGACCGCGATACGTTCGACTTCCGTCAGATACGGATTCCAGCTATCCAGAATCAACACGACGCGCGTGCTCTGACTGCGATTCCACGCCTCGTGTTCGAAGGTGTCGTCGAACGTGACACAGCGACCTTCCTGCCACGAATGTTCCTCGCCACCCACACGGATCGCGCAATCCTCGGGCACGATCAACGGCAGATGCGTGACCAGGCGTGTGTTGGTGACGCCGTGATGCGGCAGGATATGGGTGCCGGGCGTGAGCACCGAAAAACAGATCTCCGGTGCGTGCTCACGAATGCGCACGATCGGCAACGCATCAATGATCGCCGCGGTCTGCGGACAACGCGCGCAGTTCGCATCCTGGCGCTCGCCGTGACGATAAAAGAAAAATGCGTCCCACGCTGGCGCGCCTTGGCTACCACCGCGCAGATATTGATCGCCCTCGGCTGGTGTCGGCACCCCGAGAAACGGTTCCAGTGCGTCCGGCTCGGTCAGCAAGGCCTGCATTTCTGCGCGAATTATATCGGTATGTTTTTCGAGCTCGACTTGCCACGGGAAAAGATCACTGGCGAAATACGCGCGCGTCGGCAGATCGGGGAAATACAGAAATTTCGGCTTCTGATACGCATCGGCAATCGTGCTCGGCACATCGCCCAGATACATCGCCAGACAGCGTTCGATACGCAGCATCGCCGCGGCGCCGTGCTGCGCGCGCAACGGTTGCAGCACCGCCGATAAAATTTGCTGGCGACCGCGATGCACAAAATCCATCGCGTGTGTTACCGCTGCATGCAAGGCTGGCGGCGTCGACGCTGCACTGAGCCAATAGCCCTGATTTTGCGCCGCAGTGATGGCACGCAAGTAGGTGCGCAAGGCCGCGCGTCCATCGCCGCGCTGTTCCTGCAAACCGCCCAGATGCAGTTGCAGATCGTAGTGTTCGGGCGCAGCTTCGATCGCCTGCTGCAGAGTTTTTTCGGCAGCCTCGCGATCACCCGCTGCTGCATGTACGACAGCGAGATTTTTCAGCGTTGCCTGCGCATTCGGTTGCGCAAGATCCGCTAGCTGCAACATGTTCGTCGCTTGTGCAAATTGACCGCGTCCCAACGCGCGCATGGCGATGAAATTCAACGCCTCGACCTGACTCGGCTGCGTCTGCAGAATCTGCGCGCAGATTTGTTCAGCCTGATCACCCTGCCCTTGTTGCGCGAGTTGCCGCGCGTGTTCGAGTAGCGCGCCGATATCACCGCTGGCTGCAGAATTCATTGCGCTCTCAATCTGCGGAATTCAGCAGCGGCGGATACAACGTGTACAGCCCGGTCAGGCCGGCTTCCGCCAACACGTGGCCCTGCATTGCGTTGCGCACATCGGCTAGCGTGAAGCGACCGCTGAGGCCAAGCGTTGCCACATCGAGCGCAAACACTTGGAAATGATAATGATGCATGAGCTCGTCGTTCCACGGCGGACATGGCCCGTCGTAACCGAAATAATCGCCCGCCATGTCCGCATCGCCCGCAAACCAGCCGGTGAAATCGTTCAGGCCTTGCACACTATCTTCCGGGCCAAACGGCTCGCGCTGGCCGCGCGGAATCACGCCTTCGGCGCAACTGCCGGCGCCAAGCTCACGCACTTCCGGCGAAATATCCAGCATCAGCCAATGCACAAATTCCGCACGCGGCAAACTCGCCGGCACCGTGCGTCCGGCCTGGTTGACGTCGTCGGGTTTGCTCGGCACATCGCTGTCGATACACATCAATACGAACGAGCGCGTTGCCGCTGGCGCATCGCTCCATGCCAGATGCGGATTGCGATTCGTCGAAAATATGCACGGTGAATCCGGCCCGGGTTTGCCAAACGCGAACTCGGCGGGAATGCGCGCGCCGTCCTGAAAACTTTCGCTCTTGATTTGCATGCCGTTCTCCGCGATTGATTAATTGGACTGGGGCTTGGCATCGAAACGCGCAAAACTCGCCGCCAGCGTTTTTTCATACGCCTGCCAGCGTTGCGGCGGCAAGGCGTTGAACAGCTCGTCACGATTACTCGCGTTCGCCGATGTTTTTTGCTGCAATTTTTGACTGCCGAGGAAACTTGCGACTTGCGCAATGATGGCCGCCGGCTCGAGCTGTAGTCGGTCGGCATCGATACGCAATACCTGCACGCCTGGCGCATTTTCGCAGGCAGAAAAATGCTGGTTCACCACGTTCAGCCAATCCGCCGCCGCGTCGATATCCGGCAGCGCAAAACCTGCCGCCCATCCGCAAGCGAGCCAGTTCATCAGCGTGGCGCGCGGATCACGCTCGACCACGATGATGCGCGTGCCCGGCAACGCGCGTGAGATCGCGAGCAGGAAATGTGCGTCCCAGCGCGGGATCCAGTCGATGATCTCGCCTTCTGGCAGATCCAGCGCATTGCGCAACGCGAAATAACGACGCGACAGTGCCGCGGCGTCCGTATCATCGAGGCTGGCGTAATGCGCAAAATCGCCTTCGCTGAACAAGTCGACACGCGCGCCGGGCTGGAAACGATCGCGCAAAATCACGCGGCCGAATTCAGCCATCAATACGTTCGCGACTTCCTGCACACCGGAACCCGGCGCACCGAGCAACAACACTGGCGCCTGCGTCGTAGTTTGCTCGGCGCCGCCGAGGCTCGCCAGATGCGCCAGAAAATCCGTCGCCAGTGGGCCGATGCGTGGGATGCCGTTGCTCGCCAATCCACGCTGCGCTGTCAGCCATGCCGCGATCGCCTCGGCAAAACGGTCGGCCTGGTCGAAGGCAAAACCACGATGTCGCGCGAGCAGAAGTTGCGCGCCTTCGGGCAATTGTGTCGCATCAATGCCGCCGAGTTGCAGCAGCGCTGCATCCGGCTGCAATGCCCGCAGCGCGGCGCGCGCGAGCACAAAACGCGCATCGATATCACCCGGATTTTTCGCCTGCGCGCGCTTGGCCATGACCGCAGCCGCATCGAACTGATTTTGCAGATCCAGCAACAACGGCAATCGCGCCAGCGCGATCGCATCGTCGGGATGCTGCTGCAGAATATCCTGCCACGCTTGCAGCGCCTGCGCATTGCGACCGAGGATGCCGTACAACTCGGCGCGCGCCGCAAGCACATCGTGTTGATCCGGCTGCAACGTCAACAAGTCTTCGTAGGTTTTTAATGCCGCATCGGGCTGGCCGAGATGCAACAGGCACAATCCCAGCGCAATCGCGATGCGCGGCTGTTGCGGATCCTGCGCCAATGCCGCGCGGTAATGCTGCACGGCGAGTTCGAACTGATTGCTGGCGCGCGCGACATCGCCGAGCCCGACCAACGCCATGGCGTGATATGTCGGCTGCGACAACAAGGCTTTGAAGTGCGATTCCGCGGCGGCAGGTTGCGCTTGCTTGAGATGCGCTTGGCCCAGCCAATGTTGTGCCGCGTGCAGATCCGGTTTCAGGCGCAACGCATTTTCAAATGCCTGAATCGCGAACGCGAACATGCCTTTCAAATAGAACGATCGACCGAGCCCGGCCTGGATCGCGGCTTCGTTCGGAGCGATGGCGGCCGCGCGGGTGTAATAGCGCAGACCGAGTTCGTAGTCGTCACGTTCAAGCGCGAGATTGCCGAGGCTCGCTAGGGTTTGCGGATTTTCTGCATCCACGCGCTCGGCGGATTTGAAATGCTCGCGCGCCTGCGCATTGTCGCCACGCTCAAGCGCAATCTGACCGAGGAACAGATACGCACTGCCGGTATTTGGGCTGAGTCGCAGCGCTTCGCGCAAATGCCTCTCGGCATTCTCGAAACGTTTTGCGCTGAACTCGAGACCACCGAGATGCGCATGATGCAACGCATTTTCCGGATCGTGCGCGACGGCATCGCTGGCCAACGCGAGCGCCGCATCGAGATCGCCGCGAGCAAACGTCAGCGCACTGAGCACGCGCATCAGCTCGGCATTGTCGGGTTCGGTCGCGAGCAATTCGCGACCACGTTGTTCCGCCAGATCGAGCTGGCCGTTGCGTTGCAGAGTCAGGATTTCTTCAAGCATGATTTTGATGATTCGTCAGCGCCAGCGGCGTTTGATGGAAGGCCTGCGTATACGGCCTGTAGCCGCATATTATGCCGCAGATTGCGTGCTGGCCCGAATCGAAGGCGCGCCTTGCGCGCGCCGCGGCAGGTTTCAGGCGCCGAACGTGCGTTGAAGGCGACTGACGATGTAATCCTCGCTGTAGCTGCGCAGCGAGAAATCCTGGATGAAACCGCAGTGACCGCCGTGTGGCGCGATATCCAGCTCGGTGCTAGGCGACAATTGCAGCGCGCGAAAGTCCGCGATCGGAATCACTGGATCATCGGCCGAAGTGAGGATCGAGGCCGGCACGCTCAGTGCGGCGAGGCGATCGCCGGAAATGGCATAACCGTCGAGATAATTTTCCAGCGTGCCAAAATCCGTGTGGCGCTCGACCATGCTGCGCGTGAGATCGTGCAGATTGCCGCGCAGATCACTGGCAGCGAACAATTCGCGCTGCGGAAACAATGCCTGTTTGCGCAGCAGTGAGCGCCGCCACTTGTGCATGAAATATTGTTCGTAGAAAAACGGCGCGTTGGAGATCGCGGCCAGCCCGGCGCGCGGACTGATCACCGGACACACGCCAATCGCGTGACGCAACTCGACACCGGCCGCAGGTGCGCGCAGGGCCACGCGCAACGCGAAATTTCCACCGAGCGAAAATCCCGCGATCGCGAGCGGCATGTGCGGAAAAAGTTGGACGATGGCCTTGCACGCGCCGACCACTTCATCGAGCAGACACGAATGGAACAGCCCGACATTCAGATGATGCGTGGCGCCGTGATCGCGCAGATTCAGGCGAAACACGTCGTAGCCTTCGTCCAGCAGGCGACTACCGGCGTGTAGCAGATAAGTCGAATCGGAACTGCCTTCCCAGCCGTGCAGCAGGATCACCAGCGCGCGGGCTTGCGGCCGCGCCTGTTGCGGCGTGTGGAAACCCTGCAGGCGCACACCATCGCCGCAATCCAGGATATGTTCGGTGACGCCGCGCCGCAGCGCCGCGCGCTTGCGCTTGAACAGCCAGCTGCGCAGGCCGCTCGACGCTAATAGCGATTGCAGATGTGCATTGCGCAACAACCGCGCCGGGCGAAAATCCGCGGCGATTTGCAGATCGGGCTGGTTCATCGGCGTTCACTCATCGACATAACCCAGCGCCTGCTGGATCTGCGCGCGCGCCGCCTCGGCCATATGGCGGCGACCTTGCGAAGCATCATCGATCGGCACGAGAAAATGTAGCTCGGCGTCGCGCGCCGGGCCACCGAGCACGCGGAAAAAATTCGCGAGGAAACTTTCCTCTTCGGAGAACGGCACGCTCGCATCCCACTCGCCGTTGCTACCGTAGCGCAAGGCGAGCGGCTGCACCGGCACGCCGGCATCCACCGCGATCTGGAAAACCCGCGCGTGAAATGTACGCAGGCGTGCTGCCGAACCGGTGCCGCCTTCGGGAAACACCGCCACCGAGCGACCTTGCTGCAGGCGCTCGACCGCGACCTGGATCACTTCACTCAGCGAATGAGTACTGCCGCGGCGATGAAAAATCGTACCGGCGCGGCTCGACAACCAGCCGACCAGCGGCCAGTTCGCGATTTCGGATTTGGCAATAAAACTCGCGAGCAACTGCGTATGCACGACTTCGATATCCAGCCACGAGGTGTGATTGGCGACGAACAAAACCGGCAGACCGAGCGGCGCGCCGAATACACGAACGCGAAAACCGAAGATGCGCAGCAGGCGCCGCGACCACCAGCCAGTCACCGCCTGCGCCACCGATTGACCGCGAAACTGCCAGCGCGTGGTCAGGCCATTGACGAAAAACAACGCGACGAATGGCGCGATCAGCACATGCAATACAAGCATCGGCAGACGCACGGCGTAACGCCAAAAACGTTGCGGATCGTGATCGGACGCTGACAGGGTTTTCGAGGATTCGGCTGGCGTGCTCATGCTTGGCCCTACTCTATCCAAGCATGCCCTTGCATACCAGTGCTGCGACGCAACACATGCGCTGAAATAGCGATTGCCTGATTCTGGTTTACTCAGGAGTCAGATAGCAGACGCTCGGCATCGTGCAGATCATCGAGATGCTGCTCCCACCAGCGCGTTTCGCCGGCCCACGGAAATGCCAGCGGGAACGCCGGATCGGACCAGCGCGCGGCGATCCAGCCGGCAAAATGAATCTGCCGCATGATACGCAACGGCTCGATCAGCGCGAGCTCGCGATAGTCGAAATCGCGGAACTCGGCATAACCTTCGAGCAACAGATCCAGCGCGCGACGCTCGGGCGCCAGCATCCATAAATCCTGCACCGCCGGCCCCATACGCGCATCGTCAAGATCGACGAAATGCGGACCGGAATCCGTCCACAATACATTGCCAAGGTGGCAATCGCCGTGCAGCCGCAGCGTGGCGATATCGCCCGCCGCCGAAAAATGTGCGGCGAGTAACGACTCCAGCGTGGTGATGCGCTGCTCATAACGATCCTGCAGGTAATCGGGCAGCAGGCCGGAAGCACGCACCGCCTGCGCCGGCAGATGCACATAAGTTGCCAGATCAATGCGGCCACGTTCGCGGAAACTGCCACGCGCACCGATGCCGTGCAGTCGTGCCAGCAGGCGACCCATCCAGCTCAGATGCTGTGCCGATTCCAGTTCCGGCGCACGACCGCCCTGGCGCGGAAACAATGCAAACGGGAAATGTGCAAAATGCAGCAATGTGGAATTGTGGAATTGCAACGGCGCCACGACTGGCAACTCGGCATCGGCCAGCTCGCGCGAAAACTCGTGCTCTTCGAGAATCGCCGCATCCGACCAGCGCCCGGGCCGGTAGAATTTCGCGATCAGCGGCTGACCGTCTTCGATCCCGAGTTGATACACGCGATTTTCGTAACTGTTGAGCGCCTGCAAGCGACCATCGGTCAACAATCCGACCGACTCAACCGCCGCAAGCACGGTATCCGGATTCAGTCCGGCATACGGGGTCGCATTCATCGTCATGCGCAGCGCGATCAGGCCGACGGCGGGCGCGGCACCACGGCCATGGTCAGGCGCGAAATGCAGACCAGCCGCTGCTGATCGTCCTCGATGCGGATTTCCCACACCTGGGTGGTGCGCCCGACATGCAGCGCGCGCGCGGTGCCGGTGACGCTGCCACTGGTCACGGCGCGAATATGATTGGCGTTGATACCCAGGCCGACCACGGCCATCTGCGGATTTTCGACGCACAACGCCGCCGCCGTGCTGCCGAGGGTTTCCGCGAGCGCGACCGACGCGCCGCCGTGCAGCAAGCCATACGGCTGATGCGTGCGCGCATCGACCGGCATCGTGCCGCGCACGAAATCCTCGCCGATCTCGGTGACCTGGATGCCGAGCGCCTGCAGCAAGGTGTTGTGCCCGGCCGCGTTCAATTGTTCGACGGTTGCATTACGTTTCCACAGTGCCATTTTTCTCTCCCGATGAAGTAGTTGCGACTATAGCAAGTCGCGCGCTGGCGCCCGGCGCTACCGATAGCCAGCCGGGCCGAATAGCCGGATGACGCGCCGGCCTCTACACTTGCCGTTTGGCTCACGCTTGTCGCAACTCCACGCTCGCCGCAAATTACGGCGCTTGAGTTGCAAGAGCGCGCCGCCATCTGCGTTGCATTATCGTTCAAAGGCTTCGTCGTGCCCTACACCGTCACCTTGCAAGCCAGCGGCAAACAGTTTGTCGTCGAGGCCAACGAAACCGTGCTCGAAGCCGCGCGCCGCGCCGGTCTCGCGTTACCGTATTCGTGCCTAGCGGGCGTCTGCGGCAGTTGCAAAGCGACCTTGATCAGCGGCCAATGCCATTACCCGCGCAATCCGCCGAGTGCGTTAAACGCGTCGGAACTCGCACGCCATGAAGTGTTGTTGTGCCAGGCCGTGCCGGGATCAGACCTGACCATCGCCGCACGCGAAGTCGCCTCGGTGGCGGATATTCCAAAGCGCCAGCTGGCCCTCGACGTGGTGCGCAAGGATCGCCTCGCGCCGGATGTGATGCGGCTGGATTTGCGCGCGGCGGATGGCGAAAAGCTGCGTTATCTGGCCGGGCAATATCTCGACGTAATTCTCGACGACCGCAAGCGCCGCGCGTTTTCGATCGCGAATGCGCCGCATGACAACGAACATGTCGAGCTGCATATCCGCCATGTCGCCGGCGGCGGTTTCACGCAGTATGTTTTCGAGCAATTGCAGATCGGCGCGACTCTGAATGTCGAAGGTCCGCTCGGTACGTTTGTGCCGCGCGAAGACAGCGAACGACCGATGATCCTCATGGCCGGCGGCACCGGCTTCGCGCCAATCAAGGCGCTGGTCGAGCATTTCCTGCATCTCGGCTCGCGCCGCGAGATGCACCTGTATTGGGGTGCGCGCAACAGCGGCGATTTGTATCTGCGCGAGTTGCCGCAACGCTGGGCGCGCGAGCTGGATAATCTGAGTTTTACGCCGGTGCTTTCCGATCCCGAGGCGGGCGGCGATTTGCGTCAAGGCCTGGTGCACGACGCCGTGCTCGAAGACCATCCCGATCTCTCCGGTTTTGATGTTTACATGAGCGGCCCGCCCGCGCTGATCGATGCCGGCCGGCGCAACTTTGTTCAGGCCGGATTGTCCGAACAACGGCTCTACTACGATTCATTCGATTACGCGCCGGACGTGCTCGCGCAGATCTTGCAGAGCCGCGCCGGCATCCACGGCTTGTAACGGCACGGTTAATGGGATCATCGATGAAACTCTGGCGTGTGTTGTTGCTGCTGATGCTGTTCGGTGGTTTCGTTTCCTCAGCGCACGCATTGCGTTGCGGCTCGCGTCTGGTGCTCGATGGCGATCAGGATTTCCAGGTGCGCGACCGCTGCGGCCAGCCGTACTGGATCGATCGCTACACCGCGCTTGATGTGCAAGGCGCGGGCGGCCCGATCGAACTGCAAAACGAAGTCAGTTACGAGGTCTGGTATTTCAACTTCGGCCCGCGCCAGTTCATCACCCAGATCCTGTTTCGCAACGGCCGCATGTTCAAGGAAACGCCGCTGTCCTATGGCTTCAACGAACTCGGCGAGAACTGCGATGTGAACGCGATCGTGCGCGGCCTGACCTCGGGTGAACTGGTCGCGCGCTGCGGCACGCCCGCCTCACAACGCAATCTGTATTCCACCGCTGTGCGACGCGATGGTCGCGGCAACGAGCGTTATCGTGATGTGCGGCGCGAAGAGTGGATCTACGATTTCGGCGAGAACACGTTCGTGCGCGTGCTGACCTTGATCGATGGTCGTATCGATTCGATAGAAAACTTGCATCGCTGAAATAACGAACGCTGGCAGCGCACTGATACCGACGCGTCTGGATTATTGCCGCAGGCGCGGCACGCCATGCTCGCTGCGTTCCTCGACCACAATCGCGTGCGTGAGCAAACCGCCCGGTGTGCGTCGCGTCGCCAATGCCTGCGTGGTTTCGCCGCGCGTATAACGCAAGGCGTTGCTGTAGCACTGGCTGGCGGTGGCATTGTCGCCCGCGCCGACGCAGCAATCCGCGAGGGTTTCCCACAGCGCGGCACTCTCCTGGATGGCTAGTCCGCGTTCGAGATATTCCTGCGCCTTGCCCCACAAGGCCTGATCGCGGCAGAGGCGTCCGAGCGTCAGCAATAACGCGGCACTGTTCGGTTGGGTGCGCAGCCAGCTCTCGGCATTGCGCAGGCGCGTCTCGGCCTCGGCGGGACCAAGCTCGCCATAACAGCGCACGAGCAATTCGGACCATTCCTTGCGCAAGGTCGCCTCGACTTCGCTCATGCCGGCAAGGGTTTGCCCGAGCGCCGCGGCGCGTTGCGCATACGCGCATACCACTTCGGGAATACGCCGTTGCGTGCGACTCAATACCGACCACAACGCGGTCAGCGCGGTACCGTCGCTGGCTGCGCCGAGTGCATCTACCAGCACGCGTTGTTCGAGTGCTTCGGCGGCGCTGCTGGTCAAGGTCTGACTGCGCAACAACGCGACCAGACCGTTGCGCGCCGCGGCGTGATCGCCACATGCCAAGGCCGCTTCGACCAGCATATGCCACGACGATGGCGCGAGATTGTCGTTGGCGGCTTCCGGCTTGAGCAACGCCAATGCCTGGCGCGCCTCACCGCGTTCGAGTTGAAACCGCGTGCGCAGCGCGAGCGCCGCCACCGGTGCATCGGTAGCGGCTTCGTTCAATGCGGCTTCGGTACCCGCGACATCGCCACTGGCATGTGCGGCGCGCGACAACGCGAGCCACGCCGGTGCGTGCAGGCGCGGATTGCCAGCGACGCGCGCGAGTTCGCGCTGCGCGAGCGGATAACGGCCCTCGGTGAGCGCCAGTAAACCGATCGCCAGACGTTCGCGACCGAGCCGACGCGTGCGCCGGTTCCACGTGCGAAACGGCCAGCGCAACAGTTGCCATACGACGATCAGCAACAGCACGACGAGCACCGATGCGATCACCGCAAACACCAGCGACGTTTCGATGCGCGTGTCGTGCACGCGGATCAGCACGTAGCCCGGATCGAGCGCCAGCGCGTGCCAGCCAAACGCTGCCGCCACGGCGATGGCCAGCAGCAGCAGGAGTATCCACCACGTCCTCATGATTGACCCGCACTCGCGGCAGTCGCTGCGGGCGCGGCTTTGGGCGAGCGCTGCAAGGCATGGGTGATGCGCAGATTGCGCAGTTCCTTGAGCGCGCTGCCGAGAATGCCCGGCGCTGGCGCGGCCAGCGGCATGGCGATGAGTTTATCGAGCTCGGCAAGGATTTCGATCACGGCCGGATCGGTCGCAGCGTAACGCTGCGCACACGCCAGACGCACGCGTTGCAACGCATCGTGATACGCCGTCGCATCGCGCGCGAGCAAGGCCGATTGCGCCACACTGAGATCCAGCGCAATGAGTTCACCGCCGAGTTCGCCGCCGCGCGCATGCACGCTGGCCAGCACATCCTGATCGTGGCTGACACGCACGAACTGACTCACGACGCGCCACAAGCGTGATTCATCCGCTGCCGGTGTCTCCGACGCTGGCGTTTGCCGGCCCTGCGCGAGCGGCAATTTGGCGAGGCGACCGCGCAGCTGATCGATCGCCGTGACTGCGACGTTCACGCCTTTGTCCTGCTGCGCATTCAGCGCCTCGATCTCGGCGGCAACGGTCTGGCGTACGCCGACGAATGCCGGATCGTCGGTTTCCGCGAGCGCCATGTCGGCCTGGCGATATGCCGCGATCGTCGCCGCGGCATCATGGAACAGGGCATAACGTTGTTGCCCGAGCAGCAATAGCAACTCGGCCTCGTTCAGCGCGAGCGCATCGTGGCCGGACAAACGTTTTTCGGCGAGATTGGTCACCGCATCTTCGAGCAGGCGCGTGCGCTCGGACAGACCCAACACTTCTTCGCGCAGCGATTTGTTGACGCCATCGATATCCTTGGCGCGTGCACGGAAACTCTCGCTTTCGCGCTGATTCGATTCCACGCTGCGCTGGGTGCCGTCGAGTTGCGTACCCAATTGATCAAGACGTGTGCGCAGACTGTTCGCATCCTGCGGATGTTGCAGTCGATACACGCCCCATGCCGAATATGCCGCCGCGATCAGCGCCAGCAACGCCAGCACGATCGCGAGAATGCCGCGCGGTCTGACGGCGCGTGTGGGAATTTGCGCCGGTGTCGCGGATACGCTGCTGATTTCGCTATTCAAATTGTCGTCCATAGGTTGAGAATGCTAGCGGAAATGTGCGGGATTTAACATGTTTTTTACAACCGGTGTCGCGCCAAAGCGCCTATCGCCGCAGCGATCAAATCATCGCTGGCGGCGGATCGCGCCAAGGTGACGCTCGCAAATCCGCATTCGCGCGCCGCCACGGCGACGCGTGCACTGCTGGCGATGACTTCGACAGGATGCAATCGCGCCAAAATATCGGCAGGCAACACATGACAGATATTAGCCAAGGTTTGCTCGCTGCTGAGCAACAGAAAACACGGCGCGGATAGCGTTTCTATCGCGGCGAAATGGCGACGATTCAGCCGCGGCGGCAGGCGCTGATATACCCCGATCCGCGTCAGTTGCGCGCCGCGCCGGATCAGGCTCTGCGGCAACAATTCACGCCCGCCCGGCGCGCCGATCAGGGCCACGCGCAGTCCGCGCAGCTGCTTGAGTTGCGGCAACGCGAGCAGTCCTTCACTATCCTGCCGCGACGGCGTCACGGCATTCACCATGCCAAGCCGCGACAAGGCACGACCGGTTGCCGCACCGACACCGAATACCTGCGTGCTGCGGCCGAAGCGCAATGCCGGCCACAACGCAAATGCAAAACGCACCGCCGCCGGACTGCTGAAAATCACCCGATCCGCATCGCGTGCCGCGCGCAATTGCGCACGCAGCGCAGGCGTATCAACAAGCGCCCGCAAACTGCTGCCGGGCAGGCTCAAAGCGCGACCGCCGAGGTTGAGGATGCGCCGCTTCAGCGCATCGCCACCGCCGACTGGTCGCGTCACGATCACGCTCGCACCCGCGAGCGCTGCAGCGTTGCCGCCGACTGCCGTCGCGCTCATGTCGGAATCCATTTGCAACACATCCAATCCGGCCTTACATCCGTAATAGTTCAGACGCACCATGCATATCGCGCCATGCTAACAGCACGCCATGTGCAGACGGCGTAATGCTTGTCTTGTCGTCCCTTGCCCGGCACACTTCCGCGCCTCCAATCAGCTGACTTGTCATGATCGAATTTGCCAATCGCCCCGCTGTCGCCGCCAAGTCCGTCACCGCAGCACAGACCGTAGCGTTGTGCACGGCGTGGCAACACGAGCTTTTGCACAGCATTCCGCTGGTGCGTGCGATGCAGGTTCGGCTGCAGGCATTCGATGGCATCACCTGCACCTTGAGCGCGCCGCTCGCGCCCAACGTCAACGACAAGGGTTGCGCATTCGGCGGCAGCCTCAGCAGCGTGCTGACCTTGTCCGGCTGGGGCCTGATCGCGCTGCGTCTCGGCGAAGAAGGCATGGATTATGACGTCTACGTGCAAGACAGCACCGCGCGTTACCTGATGCCGGTTTGGCAGGATTTCAGCGCACAGGCAATGCTGGCCGACGGCGAGGATTGGGATATCTTCGTGCAGACTTTGCACAACCGCGGCCGCGCCCGCCTGCGCACGCACAGCCGCATTCGCCTCGACGACGGTCGTGATGCCGCCACCCTGGAAGCACGTTTTGTAGCGATGCGGCGCGACCCAAAACCGGCATAATGCGGAACCTCCTGCGTCAAGGAATACCGTCATGCGCCGACTGCTGATTCCCCTGCTTATCATTCTGCTGCCCGGCTGCGCCAGCGACACCAAGGCGCGTTTGCTCGATGACACCCTGCAGAGTTATGCCGCCACGATCCGCTGGGGTGATTGGGCGCAGGCGCAATCGCTGGTCGACCCCGAAACATTGAAGGCGCATCCGCTGACGTCGCTGGATCTGGAACGCTTCCGCCAATACAAGGTGAGCTTCTACCACGAAGGCGATCCCGTCGCGGTCAAGGTCGGCGAAGTGCAAGTGATCGTCGAGATCGGCCTGGTCAATCTCAACACGCAACAGGAACGCAGCGTGATTGATCACCAGACTTGGCACTACGACGAGAAAGGCAAACGCTGGGTGCTGATGAGTGGGCTGCCGGATATTGCACAGCATTGAGATTCAGCATCCGCGGCAGGATTTGCGGTTTCGTTATTTCAAGACTCCTCATGCGCGGACTATTGCCGCGACGACTTGATTACGGATGTTTTAATTTGTTACCGGCTCGATCGCTCCGATATCAACATGGCCGTGACCGAAGTTATCTTCGACAAAGGTATCGAAGTCTCTTTGCTGTTTAGCGTAATACTGATCGCCGGTATATGAGCCACTCGCATCCGTGATATGCAGAGCGCCGACGAAGCCGACTCGTGAACCGGTGACGTTGCGTTTTTCAGCGTCGAAATGGGCTTTTGCTCTGCGTAACGTTACGGCGTCGTCGTAGGTAAGATCGAGCTCATGCCAGATCGCCACTGCCTCCAAGCGCTGTTGCGGTGTCAGTTCGGCATCAGCCAGCTCCAATGCATGCACGGCGACAGGACTTTTATGCTCCGCCGCAATATGCAGCCATGCCACACCGCGCACCTTGTCTTGCGCTATACCCGTGCCGGTGAAGTACAGGATGCCGACATTGTACTGCGCCGTCTTGTCCGCCCAGTAACTGGCCAACTTGGACATTTCCAGCGAAATCGCATAATCCTTTTTCTTCAGATAGATCTGGGCTTTGTATTGGAAGTATTTGCCAGGCAGAAACCTCCCGGGCATATCCTCACTGGTCGTAGCAAGCTGTGATGCCGAAACTGCCGCGCTGCATGCGAGCAGGCAGGCGATCTCCATATCGCATAACATTCACCTTTATTTCGTCAGGCGCCAGCAAATGCAAGCTGTTTTTGAAAAGCTAATGTCAGAAGTACGAGAAAGGTAACAGACAGGATGATATAGCTTAGTTCTAGTTTTGGGTTTTTGAACGCATTTCCAGCCGCAATTGCGAAGGGGAAAAGAGCAAAACTGTAACGAGCAAGCGACGTCAAAGAACCGGTCAATGCGGGCGCCAAGAGACCTAACCCTAAAAACAGCGCAAGCCCCCAATTTTGGGGACGTCTGGCAAGCCAGTAACACGCGCAGCAGCCTCCTAAGAATGCCACAAAATTAAGTGGCCGAAGATTCCAATCAGAGGCCAGAAACCAAGGCTTGATTAAAACGACGCCGAACGATTTGTAAGGAATAGTGAGATGGCGGCCCCATTCTTGCTGTATGTCAGAGAAGGCAAAAAAATTTCCGCTGTCATTCCATAATACGATTGTGAATGCAACGAAACCCAACGGCATTGCGGCAATCGCAATCCAGGCTTTGCGGGAGATAACCCCACGCTGCGGCCAGAGGTAAAGCAATAGGCTTGGTACCAGAAATAAGCCAACCAAACGGCATGCGCAAGCGCAGGCCCCGAGAACGAACATGAGTTCCCAGTGTTTTTTTATCATCACCAGGAAAGTACCGACACTTAGGACGAGGAATAATGATTCGGTCCATGGTAGTGAAAAGAAGTAACTAGTCGGACAGAATGCTAAAAACATCAATGCTCTATCGGCTACAAACAAGTCATGCCCGATATCGAGCGTTAGTCTGTGCAGTAAAAACAATCCCAACAGAAAAAGAATGTTGGAGATAAGCAAACCGGAGACTGCGGCATCCATTCCTGTAGCCATGACACCGCGCCAGAGCAGCGGAAAGGCCGGAAAAAAAGCCCAATTCGCCTGCCGGCCTTTGTCAAAGGGCCGAGCTTCATAGCCATTCAAAGCAATTCCGTAGTACCAACTAGCGTCGTTGTAGAGCGCGATCTTGCGCAATTCGGGGCCGACACGATCGGCATCAATGACGATGTTTACATCGGCAAATGCCTCGTCGATTGAAGGGGTTACAACGTTAATGCAAGCGACGCTGGACCAAATGCCAAAAATAATCAGCCGTGACAGGAGGAAAACACACAGTGATGCTGCGAGAGAACGGTTGAAAGTTGGCATGTACATCAATGGATAGAAGGGCTACCGGCTCGCGTCGTTCGAAAAACCTGACGTACGGCGCGAGATTGTATAAGTATGAATCCTTAAAGACATGGATTGAAAATTCAGCTATTGAAGCGCACTAGCGCGAGCGAATGTCTTATGTGATCCAGCGCGAGCCTTGTGTGCAAAACCAAATATTTCCGCGCCTTGCACGCATCCGAGAATAGCGGATTTTGTCGATCGTTTTTCGCGCTACCGATCCGCCGAAATCGTGTGCGACTACAACTCGAAACCGTTCGCAAAAATCCCGTCGCCGTGCTGATAAGCACCGAGATCGATCTTGTTGGCAAACGTGCGCGAGTGGCCTTCGATATCCAACGCGGGCAATCCGCCCGGCACTGACAACAGGCCGATATCGAGCAATGGCGAAGTGGCCTGCAGGTGGTAATCGCCCGCGCCCACGAACTGCGGATCAATGCCGATGACATTACCGCTACTGCTGGCTACGACTAGTCCGCTCAGCGCGGCGTAATCGTTGTTGAACAACTGCGCCGTGTTCACGCCAATATAAAAATCGTAGGCGCCGGTGTTGGCGTAACTGATATTGTTGACCAGGTAAGCAGCGATCGTCCCGCCCGAGTTGATCGAGCTGGTCGGTGCGCCGGTGCTGGTATTGGTGTTGCCGGTCATGGTGTTGTTGCTGACATAGACCACCGAGCCCTGATCCATCGATATCGCCCATGCCGCAGCATTGGGCGCGGTGTTGCCGACGAACAAATTGTTGTCGAAATGCAACGTGCCTTTGCCGTACACGGTGAGTCCGCCGCTGGCATAGGTCGTGGAATTGTTGCGCACGATATTGTCGTCGAGCGTAACCACCGCGTCAGGATTACTGGACGGCTGCGGTGGCGCGAGATAAATCTGTGCGCCGCCGCCGGCTGAGCCATTGTGCAAGCCGTTCTGAATGGTAATGTGGGTCAGCGAGAATATGCCGTTGGTCTGCACGTTCAACACCTGGGTCACACCGCCGCCGTCAAGCTTGGTAGCACCCGGCGTGCGATCATGCGTGCTGCACGTCGCATCGTAGCCGCCACTCATATCGATCTCGAAACCCGAGGTTTGATTGACGAAAAACGTCGGCGTAGCGACGAAGGTGCCGCTAGTGAGTAGCAGCGTATTCGCGTGGCCGTTGGCGATGCCGAGGTTGCCGACATCGACCAGCGCCGCTTGCAGCTCACCAGCATTGTGTACGCAATACGTGCCCGCACTGACGCTCGCGCTTGTGACCAAGGCGAGTGTCGCCAAACCACGCAAAAAACCTGTACGCAGGTCGTCACGACAGTGCGATGAAATCGGTCGCAAATTCGTCACCACGGGTGAATCCTCGTATTAACCTCTGACGCCCAGTGTAAACGCGAAACACTGTTTGATGCGGACATCGCTGCATGCCGCGGCAAGCGTGCGGATTCCATGGCCGCATCCATCGAAACGAGCCTATGCTCAAAGATTGCGCCAGCCATTTATTCCGGTGATGACCGCCGCTGCGATCAAGACGATACCCACGCCGCGATTGATCGCCACGCCGAGATTGGGCCGCTGCGCGAGCCAGCCACGCGCGCCGCTCGCGACCAGCGCGAGCGAGCCGTAGACCGCGATCTGGGTGAAGGCGATGATCGCCCCGAGCACGATCGCCTGATGCCAGATCGGCCCGTATTCCGCACGCACGAATTGCGGAAATATCGCGAGCATGAACAGGTACGCCTTCGGATTCATCAGGCAGGTCAATGCGGCGCGGCGAAAGGTGATCCATGCCGAGGGCGCATCGGCGTTTGCGGAAAAACCGAACGCGGCATGACTGCGCAATACCGCGATGCCGATCCACGCAATGTAGAGCGCGCCAACCAGCAGCAGCGCATTGAATGCACCGGGGATCAACTTCAATACGATACCGATGCCAAGCGCGCTCATCAGCACATGACAAACCCCGCCGGCAACGATGCCGGCCACCGCGGTGAGCCCGGGTTTGCGCCCGCCGACCAACGCGCTGCCAAGCACGTAGGCCATGTCCAAACCCGGCAATACAACCACTGCCAGCACCACGAGAAAAAACAACCATAAATGCGTTGAATACATCAGCGCTTAACCGATTATTGTTGTGTTTAGGGCGTCATGAAAGTGCGTGTTATGCATGTCTGTGTCCTCGCGAGTGATGAGCTGGATACAGGATATAATTTAAATAGGGCGTTATTCGCCCTGTTTATTCGTAGACTGTCGTCATGTATCACCCGACTACGCGCGCGCTCACCGTTCTCGAACTGCTGCAGACGCACGGACGTTTGAGCGGCAGCGAGCTGGCTTTACGCATCGGAGTCGATGGCCGCACCTTGCGCCGCTACATTTCGAGGCTCGAAGATATCGGCATTCCAATCACCGCCGAACGCGGTCGTTACGGCGCGTACATGCTGATCGCGGGCTTCAAACTGCCGCCGATGATGTTCAACAACGACGAGGCGCTGGCATTGTCGGTCGGCCTGCTCGCGGCGCGCAGCATGGGACTCGCCAACGGTATTGCGGCGATAGAAAGTGCGCAGGCGAAACTCGAACGGGTAATGCCGTCTCGCGTGAAGGCGCAGCCGCGCGCCTTGTCCGCAACGGTGTCGCTCGATCTCGCCCTAGGCGTGCCAATCGGCGATGGCAATACGCTCGCGATCTTGAGCGGCGCCGCACACGCGCGCCATCGGGTACACATGCGTTATCTCACGCCGCAGAACATCGCCAGCGCACGCGATTTCGATGCGTATGGCCTGGCCTGGCGCGCGGGGCGTTGGTACGTCATCGGCTGGTGCCATTTGCGGCGCGCGCTGCGCTCGTTCCGGCTTGATCGTATGCAGGATGTCCGCGCATTGGATATCGCGTTTGAACGCCCGAAGAATTTCGACGCCGCGGCGCATCTCAACTTCAGCATCGCCACCGTGCCGCGCGCGTTCGTAGTCGAGGTTTTGCTGCATACCGATCTGCAAACCGCCGTCGCCGAAATGAATACGAGTATTGGTTTGTTCGATGTCTGCGACGACGGCGTTTTGCTGCGTGCACGCACCGACAGCATCGACTGGTTCGCGCGTCAGCTCGCGTCTTTGCCGTGCAACTTCGACGTACGCAGTCCACCAGAATTACGCGCGGCAGTTCATGCTCACGCCAAGCGCTTGCTCGCGCTTTCCGCGCGCTAACTCACTGCACCGAGACACAGTTCGGCACGCAATCCGCCGCCGTCGCGATTGCGCAACACGAGCGCGCCACCGTGCATCGATGCGACGCGCGCGGCAATTGCCAGCCCCAGACCCGCGCCCGGTTGATCCTGGCTTGCACCGCCGCGCTGGAACGGTTCGAGCACGCGCTGTAACTGCTCCGGCGGCAAACCCGCGCCACGATCGCTCACGATCACTTCGGCATGTGCTGCCACTTCATGCAGCAGGATTTCGTACGGCGCAGCGCCGTAGCGTTCGGCGTTCTGCAGCAGGTTGCTCAGCGCGCGTTTCAGCGCGAGCGGACGACCGCGAACGTTCATTCGTGTCGGCGCGACGATGCTCCAATCGGCGGCGATACGCCCCGGCGTGCGCAGCAGCAATTCCGCCAGCGCGACGAGGTCGATCGTCTGTTCGGGCTCGTCGCGCTCGTCACGCGCGTAGGCGATGAACTGGCTGATGATCGCCTCGATCTCGACGATGTCAGTCTGCATGCCGGCGCTCAGCGCGGGATCGGTGTCGGGCAATAATTCGAGTGCGAGTTGCAGACGCGCGAGTGGCGTGCGCAAGTCGTGCGAGATGCCGGCCAGCAACACGCTGCGCTCGCGCGCGACCTCGGCGACCTTGCGCGAACTGTCGGCCAGCGCACGTCCGAGCGCGCGTACTTCGATCGGCCCGCTTTCGATCGGCGTGAGCAGTTCGCCACGCGCGAGTGCCGGCGCCTGCGCGGCGAGTTCGCCCAATAATCGTCCAAGCCGACGCGCGTAATATCCGGCGGCAAGCAGCACCAGCACACCGCCGATCGCCAGCACCAGCCCGGAAAATTCGATGACCGCACGATGATGAAATTGCGTCAATCCCACGCCGATCCAGCGCGGATCATCACCACTCATGCGAATCCACGCGACGCCGCGATGGGCGAGATCGATCTGCACTTCGCGACCATCAAGCTGTGCGGAAATCTGATCGCGCAGTTCGGCGAGAAACGGAAATCGCGAGCCGTGTTGCAAATCGTCCGGCGAGGCATCGCCGTCGGGACCGTCCATCGGCGCACCCATTCGCGGCATCGCGGCGAAACGAATTCCGGGTGGCGGATTTCTTCCGCTGTTATTGCCGCTTTCGATCGCCCTCACCGCCGCGACCACCTGTTGCGACAAACCTTCAACGCTGGAGCGCTGCGCGGCGGAATAACGCAGCGCAACGTGCGTGAGTGTGGCCGTGGCAATCAGCAACAATGCGAGCAGCAGCACGAGCTGCGCGTAGATCGTGCGTGGCGCGAATCTCATGGAAGCGGATCGCGCGCTGCGGCAGTTATTGCGAGCGCTCCGGGCGCGGTGGGGTCTTCCGGCACGAACACATAACCGAGGCCCCAGATGGTCTGGATCAGCGCAGGATTTTTCGGATCGACTTCAAGCAGACGACGCAGCCGCGACACGGTCACGTCCATGCTGCGATCGTTCGATTCGTGATCGCGACCACGCGCCAGATTGATCAGCCGATCGCGCGTGAGCGGTTGACGCGGATGCGTAACCAGCGCTGCGAGCACCGCAAATTCACCCGTGGTAATACGCAAGGCAACACCATCGCGCTGCAAGGTGCGCGTGGAAAGATTCAGCGTGTACGGGCCGAATCGCAGCAGCTCACCAACTTCGCGCGGCGCACCGCCGTGCGGACGCACCTGCCGCCGCAGCACTGCTCTGATATGCGCAAGCAATTCGCGCGGACTGCATGGTTTCGGCAGGTAGTCGTCGGCGCCGAGTTCGAGCCCGACGATGCGATCGACTTCGTCACCTCGTGCGGTCAGCATGATCACCGGCAGATCGGGATGCTCGACACGAAGGCGTCGGCAGATGCTCAGGCCATCCTCGTCCGGCAACATGAGATCGAGCACGACCAGATCGAAATGCTGCTCGGCCAGCATTTGATCCATGCCACGGCCATTGGCGACGCCGCGCACAGCGTAACCTTCCTGCTTGAGGTAACGTTCGAGCAGATCGCGCAGACGCGAATCGTCATCGACGATGAGTAGACGTTGAGTTTCAATAGGGCGTTCCATGGTCTGCACTATTCGTTACTCGCGGCGCCACGGCAACCCGCCAGCGCAGATAAGTGTAAGCAAATGTTGCTGAGGCCGGCTCCGCTCGCAATTGCTTGCATTCTCGCGCCACCACGACATGAACTGCGCATGTGTTCGGCGGATCATAAGCATCGTCCCAATTCGGGATTGTTTGGAGAAACCAGATGAAACCGTTCAACAAGATTTTCAGCGCACTCGCTGTCGCCGTCGCTCTCAGCGGTGCCGTATACGCCGCCGATCAGGGCGCGCAGATTGGACATCATGGCGGCATGCACGGCCATGGCCAACCCAGCGCAGCAACACTCGGACTGACCGGCGATCTCGCTACGCAATGGGATGCAATCAACACGCAGGAAAAAGCCTTGCACAAGCAGGAGTTCAGCAATGGCGCGAGTGTGTTGAATGACGCCATCAGCGCGTTGAATTCGCCGAATGTCGATCTCGCCGCATTAGCGAAACAGAAAGATGCACGTGAAGACGATCGTCGCACTCAAGAGCGTGCGTTGCGTGATCAACGCCTGGCTTTGTACAAGACCATGAATGCCACGCAGCAGACCGCGGTGCGCACCTTGATGCTGCAGAAATTGACGACGATGCAGGATCATGTAGCGCAGATGCAGGATCGTGCCGCCGCCCACGCCGCCGCAAAAGCACAGTAACAAACAGCAGGGCAATAATTGCAATTCCCCGCTACATGACTTGAACTGATAATGGCCAGACCGGGCGCTCCGTATTTTTACGGAGCGCCCTTTTTTTTGCTCAGAATCTGATGCCTTGCCCACCTCTACGTATTCGCCAATGTGCGCCTGGCGCAAATTACTTACGCCATGCGTGTCGCATTGCCACGAGATTTTCCGTATCCCCAAGTATCTGTGTGACACGCAGATGTGATGGAGCACTTGCCGGCCCGTGCACTATCGTTTTCGGAGCTTCAGCCTGATCGATCCCTAGCACTCTGTTGATGTCGTGCCTGGCCGAGATGCGCTGTCGCAAATAACGACCGTCGCATAACGTTATTTGCCACTTGGGAAATCATCATGACGAAGTACGCACGCGTTTTCGGGTTCTTGGCTGGATCTTGTCTGTGGCTGTTGGCATTGCTGGCGATCCCAGCGATTAGCTATGCACAGAATGCCAACGATGGTTTCGATCCGAATGCGAGCAGCACCGTGCTCGCGTTGGCAGTGCAACCCGATGGCAAGACCATCGTAGGCGGCAGCTTCACTACCATCGCTGGGCAGACCCGCAGCCGCCTCGCGCGCTTGAATGCGGACGGCAGTCTGGATGGCAGTTTTGCCACCACAAACGTGGACAGCACCGTACAAGTTATCGCCGTGCAGGCGGATGGGCGCATTGTGATTGGCGGTGCGTTTGCCCAAGTCGGCGCGTACCTGCGCAACCACATCGCGCGACTGAATGCCGATGGCAGCGTGGACACAGCCTTCGATCCGAACGCAAGCGGCACCGTCAATGCGCTGGCGCTGCAGCCCAACGGCAAACTGGTGTTAGGCGGACAGTTCACTTCGCTATCGCCGAACGGTGGCGGTGCCCTCATACGCAACCGCATCGCGCGCCTCGATGCTGACGGTAGCGTCGACACGGCCTTCGATCCGAACGCGAGCGGTGCGGTTTATGCGCTGGCGCTGCAGCCCGATGGCAAGATGTTGCTGGGCGGAGGTTTCACCTCGCTGTCGCCGAACGGCGGCAGCGCCCTTACACGCAACCACATCGCGCGCCTGAATGCGGATGGCAGCGTCGACAACGCATTCGATCCAAGCGCGAACTTTGCTGTCTTCGCGCTGGCGCTTCAGCTCGATGGCAAGCTGGTGCTGGGCGGGCAGTTCACCGCTTTGTCACCGAACGGCGGCAGCGCCATTGCGCGCAACGCTATCGCCCGCTTGAATACCAATGGCAGCGTCGACCCGGCATTCGATCCGAAGGCGAACAACTCCGTGTTCGCGCTGGCGTTGCAACCCGATGGCAAACTGGTGCTGAGCGGCGATCTCACTACCCTGTCGCCGAACGGCGGCGTTGCGATCACGCGAAACCGCATCGCGCGTCTGAATACCGATGGCAGCGTGGACGCGATGTTCAACCCGAGCGCGAGCGCTGGCGTATACGCACTGGCCCTGCAGCCCGATGGCAAGATGCTGATGGGCGGTAGTTTCGTCTCACTTTCGCCGAACGGCGGCAGCGCCATCACACGCAACCGCATCGCACGCCTGAATGCCGATGGCAGCGCGGACACCGTATTAAATCCGAATGCGAACAACTACATCTTCGCGTTGGCGGTACAACCCGATGGCAAACTGGTGCTGGGTGGTGGTTTCACCGCCCTGTCGCCGAACGGCGGAGGCGCCATCATACGCAACCATATTGCGCGGCTGAATGCCGATGGCAGTCTGGACATGACATTCGACCCGAACGCGAACAGCGTCGTCATCGCGGTGGCGTTGCAGCCCGACGGCAAGCTGCTGCTAGGCGGGAACTTCACCTCGCTGTCGCCGAACGGCGGCCCCGCCGTCATGCGCAACCGCCTCGTGCGCTTGAATGCCGATGGTAGCCTCGACACCGCATTCAATCCGAACCCGGACGCCGCAGTATCCGCACTGGCGTTGCAGCCTGATGGCAAGGTGTTGATGGGTGGAAATTTCAATTCCCTGTCGCCGAACGGTGGCGGCGCCATATCGCGCAACCATATTGCGCGCCTGAATGCCGACGGCACTGTCGACATGACATTTAATCCGAACGCGAATGATGTCGTCATAGCGCTGGCGCTGCAGCCCGATGGCAAGCTGGTGCTGGGCGGCTATTTCACCTCACTGTCGCCGAACGGCGGCGGCCCCATCGCGCGTAGCCGCATCGCGCGCCTGAATACCGATGGCAGCGTCGACGCGATATTCAATCCGAACCCGAACGCCCCAGTATCCGCACTGGCACTACAGCTAGATGGAAAACTGCTGCTTGGCGGCAACTTTACCTCACTGTCGCCGAACGGCGGCAGCGCCGTCACACGCAATTGCATTGCACGACTGAATGACGATGGAAGTCTGGATACAGCATTCAATCCGAACGTAGACAGCTCTGTCTTCGCGTTGGCGTTGCAGCCCGATGGCAAGCTATTGCTGGGCGGAAACTTTACTTCATTGTCACCGAACGGCGGCGGCAGTGTCTTGCGCAATCACATCGCGCGCCTGAATGCCGACGGCAGCGTGGATACGGCATTCGATCCGAACGCGAACGGCGACGTTTACGCGCTCGCGCTACAAGCCGACGGCAAACTGGTAATGGGAGGTAATTTCACTGTCATGGGCGCATTGACGCGCAATAACCTCGCACGACTGAGCACGCCAGAAGCATCGTTACAGTCCGTAAATATCGTGGGCTACAGCAACGGCGCCAGCGCGATTACGTGGAACCGCGCGGGCGCCGGACCAGAACTGGCGCTGCCGCCACAACTACTGTTTTCGCTAGCCGGCAGCACGTATGGAGCCGTGGGCACCATGCAGCGCATCAACAACGGTTGGCGCTATTCCGGCTTCGTTCCGCCGCTGAATCAGAACTTCTATCTGCGTACACGCGGGCAAGTCAGCTCAGGTGAATACAACGGGTCAGGCGGCCTGATCGAAAGTACGGTGCAGGTTTACCTGAGCGGCAACGACGGCATTTTTGCCAACGGCTTCGACTGAGCGCCGAGGATGCGTGACTACCGATCACGCTCAAGCATGCAACGGTCTGATGCTTTCCAGCCACTGCGTATTCGCCAATGTGCACTTGGCGAAAATTACTTACGCCTTCGATGTCCTATTTCCAGACGACTTTACGTGTATTGACGTATCGGTGCGGCGTGCTGACGCAAATACCGGCTATCGACTAACCGTAATTGGTCACTTGGGGAAATCATCATGTTGAGATACGCACGCGTTTTCGGGTTCCTGGCGGCACCGTATTTGTTGCTACTGGCATTGCTGGCGATGCCTGCAATCAGCTGGGCACAGAACGCCAACGATGGTTTCGACCCGAATGCGAACAGCACTGTATACGCGCTGGCAGAGCAGTCTGATGGCAAAACCCTCGTCGTCGGCACCTTCACCACGATCGCCGGCCAGACCCGCAACCACCTCGCGCGATTGAACGTGGATGGGAGCCTGGATGCGAGCTTTGCCGCCACGGATGTGGATAACACCGTTAATGCCATCGTCGTGCAGGCGGACGGGCGCATCGTGATCGGGGGAATATTTGCCCAAGTTGGTACCTACGTTCGCCACCGTATCGCGCGCCTGAATGCCAATGGCAGCGTCGACACGGCATTCGATCCGAATGCGAACTACGACGTTAATGCGCTGGCGGTACAGCCGGATGGCAAATTGGTCGTAGGCGGCCAGTTCATCTCGCTATCACCGAACGGCGGCAGCGCCGTTATGCGCAACAGCATCGCGCGCCTGAATGCCGATGGCAGCGTCGACGCCGCATTCAATCCTAACGCGAACAGCATCGTCCGCTCGATAGCGCTGCAACCCGATGGCAAGCTGGTGTTGGGCGGTGATTTCACTGCACTTTCGCCAAACGGCGGCGGCGCCATCGCAAGCAACCGCATCGCACGCCTCAATTCTGATGGCAACGTCGACACGGCATTCAATCCGAACCCTAATGGGCCCGTTTCTGCATTAGCGCTGCAGCCTGATGGCAAGCTTGTACTGGGCGGCACGTTCACCTCGCTGTCGCCGAACGGCAGCGGCGCCGTTACACGCAACCGCATCGCCCGCCTCAATGCCGATGGCACTCTGGATGCCGCATTCAATCCGAACGCGAACAGCGCCGTGCTCGCACTAGCGCTGCAACCGGATGGCAACCTGATCCTGGGCGGCCAATTCACTTCTCTATCACCGAACGGCGGTGCGATAGTACGCAATCGCGTCGCGCGGCTGACTGCCACTGGCAGCGTCGACACGACATTCGATCCGAGCGCGAACAACACTGTGTTCGCGCTGGCGCTGCAGTCCGACGGCAAGCTGGTGCTGGGCGGCTTTTTCGGCACCCTTTCGCCGAACGGCAGCGTCCCGATCACACGCAACCGTATCGCCCGCCTGAATGCCGATGGCAGTGTGGACACGACATCGAATCCGAACGCAAATGCATCTGTCGACGCGCTGGCAATGCAACCCGATGGCAAGCTTCTGCTGGGCGGCGATTTCACCACCCTTTCGCCGAACGGCGGCAGCGCGGTCACACGCAACCACATCGCGCGGCTGAATGCCGATGGCAGTGTGGACATGGCATTCAATCCCAATGCGAACGCGAACAGCACCGTCTACGCGCTGGCGGTGCAGCCCGATGGCAAGCTGGTGGTGGCCGGTGACTTCACCTCACTTTCGCCGAACGGCGGCGGCGCGATCACGCGCAACCGCATCGCGCGTCTGAATGCCGATGGCAGTTTGGACATGGCATACGATCCGAACGCGGACGAGTCGGTCTTCGGGCTGACGCTGCAGCCCGATGGCAAGATGATGATCGGCGGCGCGTTCCACTCCCTATCGCCGAACGGCAGCGGTGCGATCATACGCAACCACATCGCGCGCCTGAATGCCGATGGCAGTCTGGACACGACCTTCAATCCGAACGCGAACGACTACGTCGCCACGCTGGCACTGCAGCCCGATGGCAAGCTGCTGGTGGGTGGTGGTTTCACTTCCCTTTCACCGAACGGCAGTGGCGCCAACACACGCAACCATATCGCGCGTCTGAATGCCGATGGCAGTCTGGACACGACCTTCAATCCGAACGCGAACGACACCGTCAACGCGCTGGCGCTGCAGCCCGATGGCAAGCTGGTGCTAGCTGGTAGTTTCACCACGCTGTCACCGAACGGCGGCGGCGCGATCACGCGCAACCGTATCGCGCGCCTTAATACCGAAGGCAGTCTGGACATGGCCTTCGATCCCGATACGAATAATGGCTACGTCGTCGCGCTGGCGCTGCAACCCGACGGCAAGCTGATGCTGGGTGGCTATTTCGCCTCACTTTCGCCCAACGGGGGCAGCGCTGTCACGCGTAACTCCATCGCCCGTGTGAATGCCGATGGCAGTCTGGACATGGCCTTCGACCCGAATACGAGCGCCTACATCGACGTGCTGATGATGCAACCCGACGGCAAACTGTTGGTGGGTGGAGATATGATCTCTCTGTCGCCGAACGGCGGCGGCGCCGTCACACGCCACAACATCGCGCGGCTCAGCACGCCGCAAGCTGCGTTGCAGTCGATAAGTATTGTGGGCTATACCACTGGCGGCAGCACAATTACATGGTCTCGCGCAGGCGCCGGAGCGGAACTAGCTCTGCCACCACAACTGCTGTTTTCACTGACCGGCAGTACCTATGCGTCCGTCGGCACGATGCAACGCATCAGCAACGGTTGGCGCTATTCCGGCTTCACGCCACCGCTCAACCAGAACTTCTATCTGCGTACCCGCGGACAGGCCAGTTCGAGTTCCAATTCAGGCGACCTGATCGAAAGCACGCTGCAGGTTTATCTAAGCGGCAACGACGGCATTTTTGCCAACGGCTTCGACTGAGCGCCGAGGATGCGTGAATGCCGATCACGCTCAAGCACGCAATGGTCTGATGCTTTCCAGCCACTGCGTATTCGCCAATGTGCACTTGGCGAAAATTGCTGACGCCTTCGATGTCCTATTTCCATACGACTTTACGTGTATAGACTTACTGGTGTGACGCGACGCAAACACCGGCTATCGGCTAGACGTTATTTGTCATTTGGGGAAATCATCATGGTGAGATACGAACGCGTTTTAGGATTCTTGGCTGGTCCGTGTCTGTTGCTACTGGCATTGCTAACGATGCCGGCGGTCAGCTGCGCGCAGAACGCCAACGATGGCTTCGATCCGAATGCGAACAACCCCGTCAGTGCGCTGGTGGTGCAGCCCGACGGCAAGACCCTCGTCGGCGGCGATTTCACCATGATCGATGGGCAGACCCGCAACCACCTCGCGCGATTGAACGTCGATGGAAGCCTGGATGCGAGCTTTGCTGCCACTGATGTCGATAGCACCGTCGATGTCATCGCTGTGCAAGCGGACGGGCGCATCGTAATCGGCGGCACATTTAACCAGGTCGGCGCATATATACGCCACCGCATTGCCCGCCTGAATGCCGATGGCAGTGTCGACGCGGCGTTCGATCCCAATGCGAATAGCTACGTCTATGCGCTGGCGCAGCAGCCGGATGGCAAGCTGGTGGTGGGCGGCCAGTTCACCTCGCTGTCGCCGAACGGCAGCGGCGCTATGACACGTAACAACATCGCGCGCCTGAATATCGATGGCACCATTGACACGGCCTTCAATCCGAACGCGAATGCCGCCGTCGATGCGCTGGCGCTGCAGCCGGACGGGAAGCTGTTGCTGGGTGGTAATTTCACCTCACTTTCGCCGAACGGAGGCGGCGCCATTGCGCGCAACCACATCGCACGCCTGAATACCGATGGCAACGTCGACACGGCATTCGATCCGAATGCGAGCAACACAGTAACAGCGCTGGCGCTGCAGCCCGATGGCAAGCTCGTACTGGGCGGCTTTTTCACCTCTTTGTCGCCGAACGGCGGCGCCACCACATCGCGCAGTCGCATCGCGCGCGTGAATGCCGATGGCAGTCTGGACACGGCATTCAACCCGAGCGCGAACAGCTTCGTCTCCGCGCTGGCGCTGCAACCCGATGGCAAGCTTTTGCTGGGCGGCTTTTTCACCTCCTTTTCGCCGAACGGCGGGGCTGCTATCACGCGCAATTACGTTGCTCGCCTGAACACCAATGGCAGCGTCGATACAACATTCGATCCCAACGCCAACAACGCCGTGCTCGCGCTGGCACCGCAGTCCGATGGCAGGTTGCTGCTGGGCGGTAATTTCACATCCCTGTCGCCGAATGGCGGCGGCACGATCACACGCAACCGCATCGCGCGCCTGAATGCGGATGGAAGTGTGGACACGACATCGAATCCGAACGCAAATGGACCCGTCTACGCGCTGGCAATGCAACCCGATGGCAAGCTTCTGCTGGGCGGCGATTTCACCACCCTTTCGCCTAACGGCGGCAGCGCGGTCACACGCAACCACATCGCGCGCTTGAATGTCGATGGCAGTCTGGATACGGCATTCAATCCTAACGCGAACGACACCGTCTACGCGCTGGCAATACAACCCGATGGCAAGATATTGCTGGGCGGGAACTTCACCTCGCTGTCGCCGAACGGCACTGGCGCTATCGTACGTAAATACATCGCGCGCCTGAATGCCGATGGCAGCCTGGACACGGCATTCAATCCGAATGCAAACGACGACGTCTACGCGCTGGCGCTGCAGCCCGACGGCAAGCTGGTGCTGGGCGGCCTTTTCACCTCGCTGTCGCCGAACGGTGCCGGCGCCGTTACACGCAACAGCATCGCGCGCCTGAATGCCGATGGCAGTATGGATTCGACGTTCGATCCGAACGCAAGCTCCTACGTCAAGTCGGTAGCACTGCAGCCCGGTGGGAAGATAGTGCTTGGCGGGGATTTTACCTCGTTATCGCCGAACGGGGGCGTCGCGGTTACGCGCAACCGCATCGCGCGTCTGAACGCCGATGGTGGTCTGGACACGGCATTCGATCCGAACGCGAACGACAGAGTCATTGCGTTGGCGGTGCAGCCCGATGGCAAGCTGGTGGTGGGCGGTCAGTTCACCTCCCTTGCGCCGAACGGGGGCATCGCGGTTACGCGCAACCGCATCGCGCGTCTGAACGCCGATGGTAGTCTGGACACGGCCTTCGATCCGAACGCAAACGAAACCGTCTACGCGCTGGCACTGCAGCCCGATGGGAAGATAGTGCTGGGCGGGGATTTTTTCTCGTTGTCGCCGAACGGCGGTGGCGCCGTCGCACGTCACTACATCGCGCGTCTGAACGCCGATGACAGCCTGGATACAGGCTTCGATCCAAACGCGAACGGTATAAACGGGATGGGTTACGTCAAGGCGATAGCGTTACAGTCCGATGGCAAGGTGGTAGCGGGCGGTGAGTTCACCTTCATGGGCGCGCTTCCTCGCAACTACATCGCGCGTTTCAGCATGCCGCAAGCCGCGTTGCAGTCGATAAGAATTGTGGGCTACACCGCCGGTGGTAGCGCGATTGTCTGGACCCGCGCCGGGGCCGGGCCGGAAATGTCGTTGCCACCACAACTACTGTTTTCGCTAGCTGGCAGCACATATGGAGCCGTCGGCACCATGCAGCGCATCAGCAATGGTTGGCGCTATTCCGGTTTCACGCCGCAGCTCAACCAGACCTTCTACCTGCGTACGCGCGGACAGGTCAGCTCAGGCCAAGACAACGGATCAGGCGGCCTGATCGAAAGTACGGTGCAGGTTTACCTGAGCGGCAACGACGGCATTTTTGCCAACGGCTTTGAGTAAGCCCCAAGGATGGCGCGAATGTGGGCCGCAGGCGCCGACGACGCCGGTCGGTGCTCATCACATCTCTGTGAGTCGCAAATGCAGGAGCACTACCGGCAAGCGCGTCAAGGCGGAAGCAGCGACGCAGACTGGGCTGACAATCTTGGCAAGTAACTCAGTCACCCGAAGCCTGCGGCTGGCCCCTTCTCCCCCGATCATTGATGGGGGAAGGTTGGGCCGCTGAGGTTCCACGTCAATCAGGAAGCCTAGTGTGGCCGCCGAGCAGCAAACCGCCGCGACTTGCCCGGCTGAGCCGCCAGGGAGCGGTTTGCAAAACCGCTCTAGGGTTCGAAACCATTGCAGAAAAGCGTATCCGCTACGCCGCAATTGATCAGGCGTGAGTAAAGCGCCGCGCTCGGCACACCGTTGACCCACACCCGCACGCGCACCGGGCCGGCCGGGAATCCGGCCAGCGCGGCAGCGCTGCCGCTAAATGTGGTGTCGGTCAGGTTGACGGTTTCGCTTTTCGCAATGAAGCGCATCTGATCGTTGTCAATGCGTTGCACTTGAAACACCGGCACATTGCTCGCGGAATTGTTGCTGGCTCCGCCGCTTGCTTCAAGCAAGGGCATGAATCCAGTGCTGACGATCGCGCCGGCGTTCGTACTGCTGCCGGCACTGGTCGCTGCCAGCGCGCTGGTTTGCAGCAGAAAGGCGT
Organism: Pseudolysobacter antarcticus; assembly: GCF_004168365.1. GTDB lineage: Bacteria > Pseudomonadota > Gammaproteobacteria > Xanthomonadales > Rhodanobacteraceae > Pseudolysobacter > Pseudolysobacter antarcticus. The sequence goes on along the minus strand of NZ_CP035704.1, from coordinate 215,900 downwards.
TGACTGCGCTCAAACCCGGTCGCAGGGTGGTTAGCGGGGCCAGGCCGGGATCGTACAGCTCGGCACTGGCGAGATAACCACTGCCGTTGTTGCCCCCCGCTACCAGCACTTTGCCCGAGAGCAGCAGAGTTGCGGTGTGAACGTCGCGCGGGGTCGCAAGCGTGCCAGCCGCCGCCCACGTGTTAGTCGCCGGATCGTACAGCTCGGCACTGGCGAGATAAATGCTACCGCTGAAGCCCCCCGAAACCAGCACCTTGCCAGATGGCAACAGGGTCGCGGTGTGAAGCTGATGTGCGGTCGCGAGCGAACCCGCTGGCGCCCAAGTGTTTGTCGCCGGGTCGTAGAGTTCGGCACTGGCGAGCCAGTTGCCATTGTAGCCACCCGCCACCAGCACCTTGCCCGAGGGCAGCAGGGTCGCGCTGTGGCCGTAGCGTGCGGTAGCGAGGTTGACTGTGGTCGCCCACGTGTTCGTCGCCGGGTTGTACAGCTCGGCGCTGGCGAGAGAGCTGCCGTTGTAACCCCCAGCCACCAACACCTTGCCAGATGGCAGCAAGGTCGCGCTGTGGAATATGCGCGCGACCGCAAGCACGCCACCGGCCGTCCAGGAGGATGTTGCCGGGTCGTACAACTCGGCGCTGACGAGATAGGTGCCGTTGTTGCCTCCCGCGACCAACACCTTGCCTGCGGGAAGCAGCGTTGCCGTGTGGGATTGGCGTGGGATCGCCATCGTGCCGGCAGCTGCCCACGTATTCGTCGCCGGATCGTACAGTTCGCCGTTGAGGGCATAGCTGCTGGTGGTGTCGCGGCCTCCGCTCACCAGTACTTTGCCCGAGGACAACAGGGTCGCTGCGTGCGAGTAGCGCCCGGCCGCAAGCGCGCCAGCCGCCGCCCAGCTGTTTGTCGCCGGATCGTACAAATCGGCGCTCGTGAGATAGGTGCCGTTGTAGCCTGCCGTCGCCAGCACCTTGCCCGAAGGCAGCAGCGTGGCGGTGGCGGTGTAGCGCGTGGTCGAGAACGCGCCGGCCGGCGACCCTGTATTTATCGCCGGGTCGTACAGCTCGGCAGTCGTGAGAAAACCACCGTTGTCGCCCGCCGCCACCAGCACCTGGCCCGAGGGCAGCAGGGTCGCGGTGTGAAAATCGCGCGCGTTCGCGAGCGTACGGACGGTACCCCATGTGTTCGTGCCGGGGTCGTACAGCTCAGCGCTGGCGATAGCGCTGTTGCTGTCGACGCCGCCCGCCACCAGCACCTTGCCTGAGGGTAGCAGGGTTGCCGTGTGGCGATCACGCGCGGTGGCCAGCCAGCCAGCCGGGGACCACGTGTTCGTCGCCGGTTCGTATAGCTCGGCGCTGGCGAAAGCGCCGCTGATGTTGCTGACAGTACCTCCTGCCGCCAGCACCTTGCCCGAGGGCAGCAAGGTCGCGGTGTGGTAACTGCGCGAGGTTGAGAGCGCACCGGCGGCGGCCCAAGTGTTTGTCGCCGGGTTGTAGAGTTCGGCGCTGCTGAGATTGCTGTTGTTTGCGCCCGCCGCCACCAGCACTTTGCCAGAGGGCAGCAGTGTTGCGCTGTGCACGTAGCGCGCGGTCGTCATCACGCTGGCGGACGCCCACGTATTCGTCGCCGGGTTGTACAGCTCGGCGCTGGCCAGATAGCTGCCATTGTAGCCACCTGCCACCAGCACCTTGCCCGAGGACAGCAGGGTCGCGGTGTGGTAACCGCGCAAGGTTGAGAGCGCACCGGCGGCCGCCCAGGTGTTCGTCGCCGGGTCGTACAACTCGACGCTGGCCAGATAGCTGCTGCCGTTGAAGCCTCCCACCACCAGCACCTTGCCCGATTGCAGCAGGGTCGCGGTGTGAAAGCGGCGCCCGGACGCGAGCGCGCCGGCCGCCGCCCATGTGTTGAACGCTGGATCGTAGAGTTCGGCGGCGGTGGGATAATTGCTGTTCAAGCTCTCTCCCCCTGCCACCAATACCTTGCCCGAAGACAGCACAGTCGCGGTGTGCAGGCTGCGCCCGATCACGAGCGCGCCGGCGTTGGCCCACGTCTTGATCGCCGGGTCGTACAGTTCGGCGCTGCCCAGACTGCTGCCGTTGGAACCTGCCACCGCCAGCACTTTGCCCGAGGGCAGCAAGGTCGCGGTGTGTTGTCTGCGCGCGGCAGCAAGCGGGCCCGCGGGCAACCACATGTCTGTCGCCGGGTCGTAGAGCTCGGCGCTGGCGAGAATGTTGCTGCCGTCGTCGCCACCCGCCACCAGCACCTTGCCCGAAGGCAGCAGGGTTTCGGTGTGCTTTCTGCGCGCGGCAGCGAGCGCGCCTACGACCGCCCAAGTGTTCGTGGCAGGGTCGTACAGTTCGGCGCTTACGAGAGCGCCGCTGCCGTTGCTGGTGCCCCCGGCCACCAACACTTTGCCCGAGGGCAGCAGAATGGCGGTGTGAAGGTAGCGACCGGTCGACAGCGCGCCTGCGCTCGTCCAGGTGTCCGTCGCCGGGTCGTACAGCTCCGCGCTGGCGAAAACGCCGCTGTCTAATCCCGCCACGACCAGCACCTTGCCCGAGGACAGCAGAGTCGCGGTGTGTAATTCGCGCGCGACCGCGAGCGCGCCAGCCGGCGCCCACGTGTCTGTTGCCGGGTCGTACAACTCAACACTGGCGAGCGCAGTGAAAGGGTCGCTATTGCCTCCTGCCACCAGCACCTTGCCCGAGGGCAATAGCGTGGCGGTGTGAAAGTAGCGCGCGGTCGCGAGCTGACCTGCGGCAGACCACGTATTCGTCTGCGGGTCATACAGCTCGGCACTGGCAAAAATGTTGCTGCCGTTGTTGCCCCCACCACCAGCACCTTGCCCGAGGGCAGCAGCGTCGCGGTGTGGTGATAGCGTGCGGTGGCAAGCGCGCTTGCGGTCGCCCAGGTGTTCATTGCCGGATCGTAGAGCTCGGCGCTGGCGGTAGCGGCGGAGCCAATGTTAGCTCCGCCCACCACCAACAACTTGCCCGAGGGCAGCAGGGTTGCGGTGTGGTCTGCGCGCGCCGTCGCAAGTGCGCCGCCCGACGACCAGGTGTTGGTCACGGCCCACACGGGGGCGGCGAAAACGAGCTGCAAGAAAAGAGCAAAAACCGGGATCAAAACCGCGTTTTTCGAAAGCCCGTCTACAAGCAATCTTACGCAACGATGCACGACATTCCCCCTGAATCCGATCAATCAATGTAGCAGGTCTACTCCGGCTTGCGAGTATCGCCGCGCTTCAATCAGCGCGCGCAACAGTGACCCGCGTCGCCTGCTGAACTGCCCTCGGCTCGCCAACGCATCTGCCCTGAAGCGCCAAGAACGTGACCGCCAGCAATCGGCCGACTCCAGCCATTCGATGATCGCAACTCCGTTCCGGATAGCTGTCATTCGGGGCAATGTAATCGTCAGCCGGCCACGCTATGAAGATGTCGAGTAGGCGCAGCAGCCCGATCACTACCGTTCCGGGACTGTTTGAGGTTGGATTGGCAACCCTCACGAGGGCTGGAGTGACACATCGGGCGACCCTGCATTTGATTGATCGCCAAGGACGGCGTGAATGCCGACCGCAGGCGTTCCCGACGCCTACCGGCACTCCTCACATCCCGGTGAGTTGAAAATGCAGGAGCACTACCGGCAAGCGCCACGGACGGCTTTTATCTGATCGCAAAACTCATCGCGATGCCGACGAACAAGACCAACCCGACCCAGTTGTTGTTGCGGAATGCAGCGAAGCAAACATCGCGCTCACGCGTGCGCGTGAGCCACTGCTGATACACGAACAGACCCACGGCAACCCCCATCGCCGCGTAGTACGGCCAATGCAGGTGTCCGCGCGCACCGACCATGAGCATGCTGCCGAGAAACGTCACCATGAGGATACCGAGAATGGCGCGATCGGCATCGCCGAATAAAATCGCCGTGGATTTTGCGCCGACGCGAATATCGTCGTCGCGATCAACCATCGCGTACTGCGTATCGTAGATCGTCGACCACACCACGTTCGCCAGAAACAGCAACCAGCACACCGGCGGCAAGCTGCCGCCCACCGCCCCGAACGCCATCGGCACCGACCAACCAAACGCCGCGCCGAGATACACCTGCGGCAAGTTGGTAAACCGTTTCATGAACGGATAACTCGCCGCCAGCGCCGCACCGACCAGCGACAGTTCGATCGTCAGCGTATTGGTGAACAGCACCAGCACAAATGCGAGCGTGATCAGCACCGCGAAAACATACAACGCCTCGCGCGGGGTGACCTTGCCCGACGCGATCGGTCGATCCATCGTGCGCTTCACTTCGGGATCGAGATTGCGATCGGCGTAATCGTTGATCACACAACCCGCCGAACGCATCAGGAATACGCCGAGTGTAAAAATGATCAGCGCTGACCACGGCGGAAAATCGCCTGCAGCAAGCCACAACGCCCACCACGTCGGCCACAACAACAGCGCCGCGCCAATCGGCTTGTGCAGCCGCGCGAGTTTCGCGTACTGCGTGAGCCGCTCGCGCAGATGTGCCCAGTCGAGCGCATTCCAGCGCTGCGCCAAAGCGCGCCAGACCGAGCCAAGCCACGCCAACAACATCGACGCGAATGCGGCCAAGCGCGCGAGCACGGCATTTTCATTCGTCGTCGGCACTGGATTGCCGCGCGGTTTCGGTGTTGCCGTTTTGACACTGGCACGCGGCGGCGCTTTTGTCGAAGCGATACGCGGCTTCGCGGCTTCCGGTGATTTTACCGCAGCACGCGGTCGCGGTTTGAGTGGTGGCTGATCCGACATGCGCTGAGTTTACCCGCGGGGCCTTGCGCTGTCGCATACCTCCAGTTGTCGGCAGCGCCATGCCGTCTGTCCTGCGTCCGCACGAATCGACGTTCGTTATCGTTCCGACAGAGCGTTGAATGGGAGACAGCGCCATGGCACCGATTGAAATATCGCTGCGCGAGCGCCTTTGCCAGGGGAGTGATTTCATGTCAAACATGCAACGACTATTCGCCGCAGTATTTTTTTGCAGCAGCGCCGCCGCGACCGCGTCACCATCCGTCGTGCCGCACCCGATTCTGTTCGTGACTCAAGTGCCGACGGGGCACGACGATGTGAACATGAATATCTCGTCGCCATTCGCGAATCATCTGCCGACCACGCTCGCCGCACCGCGCGGCGGCGATCTGGTGTTGATGTCGACCGCCGGCATACTGCGTTACCTTACTCAGGAAGCGGGATACGGCAACTTCGTTAGTGGCACGTTGATGATCGGCAATCAGGCGATTGCGGTGCGCGATCCGGCCATATCGTTTGATGCGAGCAAGGCGATTTTCAGCATGGTCGTCGGTGCGCCCGCAAGTGTCGGCGGTGCCGAAAATTACAACTGGCAGCTTTACGAAATCATCAATCTGCAACAGGTGATCGCCGGACAAACACCGATCGTGCAGAAGGTGGCGAATCAACCCGCGCTGCCATTCAACAATATCCAGCCGAATTATCTGAGCGACGGTAGCATCGTGTTTGTCAGCGATCGACCACGCAACGGCGCGATGGCGCTGTATCCGATCTACGACGAATATCGCGCACAACCGGCGAACAGCGGATTGTGGCGTCTCGATGCCACCAGCGGTGCGCTCGGCCTGATCGAAAATACGCCGTCGGGATCGTTCAATCCGTTCGTCGACAGTTTTGGCCGGCTGGTATTTTCGCGCTGGGATCACATGAACCAGGACGTCAATGACGATCCAAGTACACCGACGCCACTCATGCCATTCGACTACGCCTCCGAGGCCGCGAATGCGACTACGACGAACGCGACCGAGTTGTTTCCGGAGCCGATCAAGCACGTCGTCGGCAGCGTGTTGAACGGCTTCGAGATCAACCAGTTTTTTCCTTGGGCGGTGAATCAGGATGGCAGCAACGAGGAAACTCTCAATCACATCGGCCGCCATGAGCTCAAGCAAAGTTTCAGCCGCAATTACACCAACGATACCAACCTGATCGATTTCAGCGCCGCCGCATCGGGCCGTATCAATCAGAAATCGATCAACAATCTTTTCCAGATCCGCGAAGATCCGACCACAACCGGGCGTTATTTCGGTGTGGACGGTTCCGAGTTTCAGATGCATCGCGCTGGTCAGATCGTGGCGCTCACTTCACCGCCATCGCTGAATCCGAACGCGGTGACGGTCACTTACATTACCGATGCGCAAACCAGCACCTATCTTTTTACCGGTGCATCCTATCCATACAACATCGGCCATTTTCGCGATCCGTTGCCGATGAGCGACGGCAGTTTGATTGCAGCCTTCGCCAACATTCCGGACGGAGAAAACAATATCGGTCCGTTGCCGTTGCCACCGAGCAACTATCAATTCCACTTGTATACTTTGACTGCGATCAGCCAGAACAGCGCGACCGAATACGTGCCATCGGCGAATCCACTGATCACCGGCGGCATCAGCAAAACCGGCCTCAAATACAACTACGCCTCGAACATCAGCGGACAAGCCAACGGCACCGTGAACTACAGCGGAGCGCTGTGGGAACTGCAACCGGTTGAGGTCGTTGCGCGCGCCACGCCACCGCAGACGGCGCAGGCGCCGATCAGCGGCACGCCCGAACAAACCGTGTTCGACAACTTCAATCAGAGTCATCCGAACAATGGTGTCAGCGTGGCGCAAATGCAGCAGTTTCTGCAGAGCCAGAATCTCGCGCTGGTGGTGATACGCAACGCCACCTCGCGTGATCGCGCCGACCAGCAGCAACCGTACAATCTCAGCGTGCCGAGCGGCGCGCAGACGATCAGCAACCTGCTTGGTTACACCGGACCGCCGCTGTATTGCATCGATCGTATGCAGTTTTTCGAGGCCGATCAGGTGCGCGGCTTGTACCCCTCCACTGGCACAATCGCGAATGCGTTGCCCGGTCGCCGCCCTATTGCGAGGCCGCTGAACGATACGCACGCGCTGCAGTTCAACATGCCCGGCGACATGACCGTGCCGGGCAGCCAGTTCATTGCGACCGATGGATCGGTTGCGCTGTTTGTGCCTGCGCAAAGACCTATGGCATGGCAATCGTTGGCGCCGTCGACCACATGCGGATCGTCGACGTTACCGCCGAACGCTACAGTGGTGCGCGAGCGTTACTGGATCGAATTCCAGCCCGGCGAAATCCGCGCCTGCAACAGTTGCCATGGCATCAACCAGACCAATCAGGCCGGCCAGCCCGCGCCGGCCCAGCCACCGCAGGCACTGACCGATTTGCTGGTGTGGTGGAAACTGCATGGCGACGAAATTTTCTACGATGGTTTCGGGCCGTAAGCCGATCATGTCTCGCCGGGAACGCGGCGCGGCGTTATGCTCGCGCCGGTCGTTCCAAGATGAGCCATGCCATGAAAAATCCGCTGCCCTCGCGTTATTTTGCGTTTGCCTTTTGCGTGCTGGTTCTGCTGTTGTCGCTGAGCCTGTTGTTGTTTGGCATCGGCTGGTGGATCGTTGCGGCGATCAGCGCGGCGCTGGTGATTGTCGGCATCTGGGATATCGGCCAGCATCACACCACCTTGCGCCGCAACTATCCGCTGCTGGCGCATTTCCGTTATTTTTTCGAGGCGATCCGGCCGGAGATTCGGCAGTATCTGGTCGAGTCGGATACCGACGAAGTGCCGTACTCGCGCGCGCAACGTTCGATCGTTTATCAGCGCGCAAAAAATGCGCTGGATCTGCGCCCGTTCGGCACCGAACTCGACGTGTACCAGCCGCAATACGAATGGATCAACCATTCGCTCGCGCCGGCGAAAATCGCCGATCACAATTTTCGCGTACCGATCGGCGGCAAGGATTGTACGCAGCCGTATGCGGCGAGTGTGTTCAATATTTCGGCGATGAGTTTCGGCGCATTGTCGGCGAACGCGATCCGCGCGCTCAACGAAGGTGCGCGACGCGGCGGGTTTTATCACGACACCGGTGAAGGATCGATCTCGCAATACCACCGCGAAAACGGCGGCGATCTGTGCTGGGAAATCGGTTCGGGCTATTTCGGTTGCCGCAACGACGACGGCAGTTTCAGCGAAGAGCGTTTCACCGCCAACGCCGCCTCGGCGCAAGTAAAAATGATTGAGGTCAAGCTCAGCCAGGGCGCCAAGCCCGGCCACGGCGGCGTGCTGCCGGCGGCGAAAGTGTCGCCGGAAATCGCCGCCGCGCGCGGCGTGAAAATCGGCGTCGATTGTGTCTCGCCCGCCGCGCACAGCGCGTTCCACACGCCCGAAGAATTACTGCGTTTCGTAGCTAGACTGCGGGTTTTATCCGGCGGCAAACCGACCGGATTCAAGCTTGCGATCGGCCATCCGTGGGAATGGTTCGGCATCGCCAAGGCGATGCTGAGTACGGGCCTGTTGCCGGATTTCATCGTCGTCGATGGCGGCGAAGGCGGCACCGGCGCGGCACCGATGGAGTTCACCGATCATGTCGGCGCGCCGCTGCGCGAAGCCTTGCTGCTGATCCACAACACCTTGGTCGGCATCGGCCTGCGCGATCAGATCCGCATCGGCGCGAGCGGCAAAATCACCAGCGCATTCGATATCGCACGCACGCTGGCACTCGGCGCCGACTGGTGCAATGCGGCGCGCGGATTCATGTTCGCGCTCGGCTGCATTCAATCGCAGAACTGCCATACCGATCGTTGTCCGACCGGCGTCGCGACGCAGGATGCTTCGCGCCAGCGCGCACTCGTGGTGCCGGACAAGGCCGATCGCGTGATGAATTTTCACGAGAACACGCTCAAGGCGCTGAAGGAATTGATCGCGGCATCGGGCCTGAATCATCCGAGTGAGATCGGCCCCGAGCATGTGATCCGGCGCGTATCGCCGACCGAGATCCGCTCACTCGCCGCGCTGTACAATTTTCTCGAACCGGGCGAGCTGATCAACGGAGTGCCGGAGCACGCGGTGTTCAAGAAATTCTGGCAAGTGGCGCGGCCGGATACGTTTGCGCCGCCGCCGGATGTGCTGGCGTTGCGGCTAGTCAAAGCCCGCTGAGTTCGCCTGGCGCAATGTTTGCGCAGACTGGCGCATCGCGATGATTATTCGCTGAGCTGCGACAGCCATGCGGCGATCGCCTTGGCGCTGGCGTCGTCGATGTTCTGGACCACACCACGCATGATCCGCGCGTTCGACGTGTCGTGGGTCTTGTCGTCGCGATAACTTGCCAGACGCGCGGCGATGTAGTCGGCGTGTTGGCCACGCAGCACCGGAAACAATCGATAGAATGCGGCGCGATCGCTCAACGCATGACCGTCCGCGTGCAGACCATGACAACCCTGGCACGGCGGAATGCCACGCGTCGGATCGCCAACGAGAAACAGCCGCTCGCCGTCGTTCGCGAGCTGGGCATCGACCGTCGCCGGCACGGCCGCGTGGCGCGCAGCCGCGGAAAAATACGCCGCGATATTGCGCAGGTCGCTGTCACTCAGATCCTTCACTTGCGGCGTCATCGGCGAGGCTGGATCGGCGCGGCGCTGGAAGCCACGCAGCGCTTGATAAATGTATTCGGCGCGCTGTCCGGCTAGCACTGGAAACTGCGGCACGACCGCATTGCCTTGCGCGCCATGGCACGCGCTGCAGACCGCAACCTTGGCCTCACCCGCAGCAGCGTCGCCGTGAATCGCGGTGGCATGACGCAGGTCGACAAAATCCGTCGCCGCGCTCGCGGCGAACGTCGGCAACGACAATACGGCGAGCAGCGGCGCGAGCCATGCGAAGCGAAAATTCATCGTCGTTTTCATAACCGGATATTCAACAGCAAGCCGATCAGATTGGCGCTGTAACTTTGCGGTCCGCCATCGCTGTAAACGCGATGATCATAGACCAGGCCCTGATCAAAACCGAGGTAATGCCAGTCGCCGATCGCACCGCGTTCGTAGTAGTCATAGATACGCAACGACGCGCGATCCATCAGCGGAATAGTCGCACCGATCGTGATCGAATTTACGCGATACGACATCGCCGGAAATGCGTCGCCCGGCACCAATCCGTCGCTGAAATACGCGAGCGCGGCGGGCGTGGTAAAACGATAATTGGTCAAGCCGCGCGAGTTCAGATAATTCCAGTTCGCATCGAAGCGCACGCGACCGAGCTGATGATTCATCGTGATGCCGAGGTTGCTGTTTTTTTGCCGATCGGTGACCCACCAGCGCCCGGCATTCGGATAGGCCGCGCCACCCAAGGTCGGATCGGGACTCGCGCTGGAATTGTCTACGTTCGCGAGGTCGATGCGCGAGCGATCCTGACCGTAATACGCGCTGGCCGTGGTGGTCGGCGACGGTTGCCATTCCCACTGCAATGCCAAACCCGTGGTGTCGTATTTTTTCCGACCGATCTGCGCGTCGTAATTGTTCCAGTCGCCGCGCAGCGAAAGGCTGATCGTCATATCCTCGCGCGGCATGATCGTCGCCATGAGATTGACCTTGTTCTCGTCGCGATCGGACAAGTCATAAGCGCGCATCGCCTCCGCCGTATAGGCCGGCACGCCACCAGCCGGCGCGACGAATCCGGGCAGGCTGTTGGAGTAGAGAAAATCGTACGGATTGTAGTTGTAGCTGTCGCCAGACTGACGCAGGAATGTGTAGTTCGCGCGCAAGGTAAGCCAGTCGATCGCACGATCGACCCACGTCAGCTTGATGCTGTTGTTGCGCACTTCGCTGCGCTCGCGATGGCTGGGTGCGTAGTCGCGATAATTGAACGTCGCGCCCAGCGTATCGTGCGCGGAAACTTTCCAGTCGGCGCCGACATTGCTCTCGATGGTTTGCTCATCCAGCGGCAAACTCATGATGCGCGTGATCGCCGAAGGATTGAGCAACGGATCATAAATTCCGGTCAGACCCGGCACGATGCTGCCCTGCGAACCGTTCTCGATCGGATAGCCATATTGGCCTGTGAGCGGGTTGTAGGCGACGTAGGTATTACGATAATCCTCGCGATTGAATTTCATGCCGCCACGCATGCTGACATCGCTGCTCGGCTGCAGCACGAAACGTGCATCGAGCATGCTGGTATCAATGCGCATGTCGGCATTTTGTCGCGACAAGGCGGCGCTGGTGTTCCACTGCGCGCACGAATACAGCAGCGGATTGTTCGGCCCCGCCACACCGCTGTGATTGGTATCGATGCCGAACACGCCCTGGCAATTGATCGGCGCGATCAGCGCATCGTTCTGCGTCATGCGTCCAGCCGATCCGGTCAGCGACAGCTCGCCGTTCATCGGCAGTTTGCGCGTGAACGTGGCTTGCAGGTTGTGATAATTGTTGTCCGGCTCGGTGGCGAACTGGCCTTGCGTGAGCGGCGCCGAAGTCGCACCCGCAACCACCGGATACAACGCGAACGGCGTCTGGTAACTGAAGCCCGTGTAGGCATCGCGGTAGAACGATCCGACGTAGCCGAAATCCATGCGCCAGGTTTTTCCGCTGAAGCGGAATCCGGCGTTGATGTTGACTGTGCTGTCGTTGATCGGCTTGACCGTTTCGAGCGCGCCGCCGTCGTTCGGCAACTGGTAGTTGAAATACATCGGCCCGCCGAATGCGCGTTCGCCGCGACGTTCCTCGTTGGTGATGTTGATGTATGAAGTCCACTGCGGCGTGAGAAATCCGCTGTAACCGATGCCCTGTTTTTGCCGCGTGACTTCAAGCGTGCGTTCGGGCGTGGCCGCCGATACCGCCGCGACTTGCGCAGGTGTGCTACCGCCCGCGACCAGTGTGCTCGGCAAGGTCAGATTATTGCTGCCGACGCCGTTCCAGATCGGCCGCGCATCGTTGCTGAGCACGTTCGGCATATCGCGGATAAACGCCTGGATCTTGTAGCTGCCGGCGCGGCCGTACACCGCCTGGTAATACTGATCGTCATCGCTGATGCGACTGCCGCGAATTCCCGCGTAAGTGCCATCGGCGGCGCGCTCGAAATTCAGGTCGAACAGGCCGAGCACGAGCCCGCTGTTCCACTTCACATAACGATTCCACAACGCGTTCTTGTCATCGCCGCCCGTGCCGAGATAACCGATCTGCAGCACGCCGTAATACGCCCAGTCAGCGGCGATTTCGGCGCTCGGCGGTTGCGCCGGACACATGTACAAGTTGCCGCTTGGTGAGCGATGTTGCCCCGGCTGCAACCAGCTCGTGCCGCGTTCGTCAGTCGCTTGCAGCGCCGCGCCCGCGTTCGGATCGAGCTTGTTGCCGCGCCATGTATCCACACCGACGCCGGTATCGGCCAGCGTCATTACGGGCAGCAGCAATAACCCCAGCAATGCGCAAAAAGATGGCGTGATCCGGTGCTGGCGTTTGAGCATGGTCGGCGTTCCCGCTACTCGTGGAAGAACGGGCCTGACGGCGCATTCGAGCCGTGTACCTGCGCGTGGCAAGTGATGCAGCCGCGACCCATCAGGCGTTCATCGGGATGCTTGCCGTTGGCCAGCGACTGCGGTGTCTGCAACTCGCTCGGATGCCCCTGGTTGGTGTGGCATTGCTGGCACAGGAACGGGATCGGCTCGAGCAGCAGCGAGGCCTGATTCGAGCCATGCGGCGTGTGGCAATTTAAGCAGCTCTCGCGCACCGGCGCGTGCTCGAACAAAAACGGCCCGCGCTTCTCGGCGTGGCATTGGTAACACGTCTCGTTGACGGTGTTGGTCTTGAGCAGCGGCGTGGTCAGCGAACCGTGCGGATTGTGGCAATCGTCGCAGCTCATCTGGCCTTCCGGCAGCGGCATGTGCGAGCGCCGGTTGAACTGCAAACGCACATCTTTGTGGCACTGCGAACAGGTATCGTTGATCGAGGCTTTTGCCATCAAGCCTTCGGACGAAAATTTCGCCATCGGGTTATGGCAATCGCTGCACGACAACTCGTTGCGCTGATGGATCGAACCGGCCCAGTGATCACGCGGGCCGCCTTGGTGACAAGTCAGGCAGGTCTGTGTTTGCAACGCGATCGGTGTGCCGGAGTCGTGCGTGAAACCGATGATCAAACCCTTGCTGTTCGGTTGTGCCGCATGCGCAGAACCCGGACCGTGGCAGGTTTCGCACACGGGAATATTCGGATCGACCTTAGCTGCCGCGTGCAATCCGAGCGCATGCAGGGTGTGGGTGAAATGCTCGCTCTCGAGTTGATGGCAGGCGATGCAGACTTTTTCGCCAACCGGCTTGGCCTGCGCCGCCATCGGATTGACCGCGACCGTAGCATTGGCGAACCCGGGCGCCGGCAACAACTGACTGGCGCGGGCGTGGGTTTCGTCGGCGGAAAGATTCGTGGCCGGCAGCCGCAACGCGGGCGCATCCGCCGTTTTTTGCGCGAACGCAAACGCGCAACCGGCGCACCAGAGCACGATGCCCGCGAGCATGATCGACACGCGTTGTGTGTGGCGAAACCTCATTGTTCGATCTCTCCCTCCCGTGAGTTTTCGCAACCGGCGCACGCGCCAGCGAGTCCGCTGGATTGGCGCAAGTGGTGTAGGTACCCGAAGCGTCGCGAAAGGTTGCGTGAGCCAGTGCGCCGACTTTTTCGACAGCTGGATCAATGCAGCACAGCACGCCCTCAAGATCTATTCGCGATAGCAATCTTTGCGCCCGGCGGCCAGCTCGCGGATAATCCGCGCTCTCTTGCGGCCGCTGCGCCGCGTTCATGGCCTGATCGATGACTGAAATCCTGCACCATCTTCCCGAATTCATCGGCAACCATTATTTGCTGGTGATGCTGCTTGTCGCCTTGTTGTTCATCCTGATCAGCAACGAAGTTTCCGGCCTGTTTCGCGGCTACAAATCACTGACGCCCGGCGGCCTCACCCAGCTCATCAATCGCAACGACGCGCTGCTGATCGACATGTCGAGCAAGCAGGATTTCGATCAGGGCCATATCGTCGGCGCAAAACACGTGCCGCAGTCGCAGTTCGATCCGGAAAGCAAAGATCTGGTCAAGGTCAAGGAGCTGCCGATCGCGATGTGTTGCAAGACCGGCCAGACCTCGGCTACCGCGGCGGCGCGACTCGTGAAAGCCGGCTTCAAGAATGTGTACTGGCTCGATGGCGGACTCGCCGCGTGGCGCCAGGCTGATCTGCCGGTGGTCAAATAATCTCGACGGAACCTGCACGGAGATTTTTCATGCGTCAGTTGAAAACCCTGCATGCGGCGCAACGTTGCTGAAACAAAAGGCTGACCGCCAATATTTGACGACCAGCCAATAACCCGCAAGCAACAAACAATTCGCAATAAAACCACCCTCGCCGCCGGCAACAGTGCGCCAAGCCATGCGACGTGGGATAATCCGCGCCCTTTTCACCCTAGATTCCGGAGTAATACATGGTCGATACCATCGCCACCAACGGCGCAGCAGAACCGCAGGGCAACGCCCAATTGAGCCTGCAGAAAGTCTATATAAAAGACGCTTCGTTCGAAGTGCCCGGCGCGCCGCAGATCTTTCAGGAAGCCGGCCAGCCGCAGGTTCAGCTGAATCTTTCGCAAAAAGTGGGCACGATCGCCGAGAACACGTTCGAAGTGATCCTCAGCGTTACCGTCACCTGCAGCGTCGGTGAAAAAACCGCGTATCTCGCCGAAGTCCAACAGGCCGGCATCTTTGGTCTGGTCGGTTTCGACGATGCCAGCCGCGATACCGTGCTCGCCACGTATTGCCCGAATGTGTTGTTCCCGTATGCACGTCAGGCGGTGTCGGATCTGGTGCAGAACGGTGGTTTCCCGCCCTTCCTGCTGCAGCCGATCAACTTTGAAGCGTTGTACGCCGAACAGCAGCGTCGCCAGCAGGCCGGCGAAAGCACCGGCGTGATCGGTAACGCCTGAGTCATTCCGAACCCACGTCGGCGCGAGCATCGGCGATGACCACAAGTCAGCGTGTTGCGATAGCCGTGCTCGGCGCGGGTTCGTGGGGCACGGCGCTCGCCGCCCTGCTCGCACGCAATGGCGGCCCCACGACCTTGTGGGGTCGTGATTCCGCAGCCATGGCCGAGATGGCGTTGACCCGTCGCAACCGGCGTTATCTGCCCGAGCAGGAATTGCCATCGACGCTGCAAATCTCCAGCGATCTGCAAGCCACGGTGCGCGCCGCCGAACTGGTATTGATTGTTACGCCGAGTCACGCGTTTCACGATTTGCTCGATCAGATCGCTAGCGATCTCGCGCCCGATGTCGGCATCGCCTGGGCGACCAAGGGTTTCGAGCCCGGCACCGGACGTTTCCTGCACGAACTGGTCGCGGAAAAATTTCCACAGCGTGCCGCGGCCATCGTCACTGGGCCATCGTTCGCGCGCGAAGTGGCGCAGGGATTACCAACTGCGGTCACCGTGCATTCCACTGATCATGCGTTTGCGCAACAGGTTGCCGCGCTACTGCATGCGTCGACGTTTCGCGCCTACACCGGCTCGGACGTGATCGGCGCCGAACTCGGTGGCGCGATGAAAAACGTGCTCGCCGTTGCCACCGGCGTGGCCGATGGCATGCAGCTCGGACTGAACGCACGCGCCGGCCTGATCACGCGCGGCCTGAATGAGATGCTGCGCCTCGGCGTGGCGCTCGGCGCGCGCGCGGAAACCTTGATGGGCCTCGCTGGGCTCGGCGATCTGGTGCTCACCTGCACCGGCGATTTGTCGCGCAATCGCCGCCTCGGCCTCGCACTCGGTTGCGGCACTTCGCTCAACGATGCGATTGCCGAAATCGGCCAGGTGGTCGAGAGCGTACAGACCGTCGATGAAGTGATGCGGCTCGCGCATCGACACCAGATTGAACTGCCGATCAGCGCAGGCGTGCAACGTGTATTGCACGAGGAAATCACGCCTGCCGAAGGTTTGCGAACCTTGCTCGCGCGCCAGCAGAAACCGGAATACACCGCGCCGCTCGCGCACTGACTACTCGCGTAACGAAACCTAGCTGCCGCCGGCGAATCCGCTCTGGCGCCACGCTTCGAACACCACCACGGCCACGGCGTTCGATAAATTCAAACTGCGATTCTCTGGCCGCATCGGCAAACGCAAGCGCTGCTCCGGCGGCAAGCTGTCGAGCAAGGCTTGCGGCAATCCGCGCGTTTCCGGCCCGAATACCACCGCATCATTTTCGCGAAATTGTGTATTTGTATATAAAGTCGCAGAGCGTGTGGACAGCGCGAATACCCGATCCGGTTTTACGGCGGTGAGAAACGCGGCGAAATCATCGTGCGCATCGAGCGTGGTGAACTCGTGGTAATCGAGCCCGGCGCGACGCAGCTTGGCGTGATCGAGATCAAAACCCAACGGTCGAATCAGATGCAGCCGCGCGCCGGTATTCGCGCAAAGCCGAATCACGTTGCCGGTGTTCGGCGGAATTTCCGGTTGGTACAACACGACATGCAGCATGCCGCGATTATTCGTCAGCGCGACGCTGGCGACAAGCGCCGCCACGCCACGCCCGGTTTTCCCCGCAGTTTGCGTATTTGAAAGTGAGCGGAAATTCTTTCGCCACCATCGCGATGCGATTTATCAATCGAACCACCGAGGAGTTTTCATGAAAATCCATGCCACTTTATTGCTGTTGGGCGCGGGCCTGCTGTTGTCGTTGCGCCCTGCCGCTGCCGAATCGAATCACTGCACACCCATCAGCGCGCTGCCGATTACGCTGTCCAGCGCGGGCGTGTATTGCCTCACGCAGGATCTGACCATGGCCGGATCGAACGGCGTTGCGGTGTTTGTCAACGCCGACTCGGTCACGCTGGATTTGAACGGCCATGCCCTGCGCAGCAACGCCGCGGGCAACATGTCGACATTCGGCGTGAGTGTGGTCGGGCAGAAATATTTCACGATCACGGACGGCACCATCGTCGGTTTTGCGCAGGCGGTATATGTCGGTTCGGCCGGCGGCACTAACGCGAAATCCGGATTGATCAGCAATTTGAAAGTGCAGCGCAGTCACACCATCGGCATATCCGCTCTGTGCGACGGCTGCGTGGTACGCGACAACATGGTTACCGATACCAACATACCGGCATCGTTCGGCGGCAATGCCGCGATCGGTATCGGCGTGAGCGGTACCGGCAACCAGGTCATCGGCAATCGCGTTTTCAATACGTTTTCGCAGCCCGGCGATCCGGCGTTTGGCATTTCGGTCAGCGGCAGCAATTCCAACGTCGCCAACAATTATTCGGCGAACGATCACATCAGCAGCGATGCTACCTACGGATATTCGATCATCGGCACCAACGCCTTGCTCAGCACCAACCAGGTGCAA
This sequence comes from Pseudolysobacter antarcticus, assembly GCF_004168365.1. Taxonomy (GTDB): domain Bacteria; phylum Pseudomonadota; class Gammaproteobacteria; order Xanthomonadales; family Rhodanobacteraceae; genus Pseudolysobacter; species Pseudolysobacter antarcticus. Next base: position 198,679 of record NZ_CP035704.1, on the reverse strand, counting down.
GGCATGACGGTCGGCTACAACCTGACCGCGACTAACCTAAAGTATCGCGACAACCTCAGCGGCGGCTGCACATATGCGTTTAATGGCGTTTCGGTCGGTGGCGTGCATGACCTCGGCGGCAATAACTGAGCGCGGCTCGATGTCGGCATGACGGCGCGCATTTGATCGTAGTGCCGTCGTGCCGAGAAACGCGACAAAGTTTATTTGTACACTTATCGCAGCACAAGAATTGTGCGCGGCGTTATTTTTCTGCGGCGAAAACGAGATAGATTTGCTCGCCTCGCAATAGAACCACGCGATTATTCCGCGTTCGTATCGACCAGCGCGATCTCGGTGCGCGCGATACGCATTGGGATTACCTTGACCACGCTTTCATGGCCGACCTTGACAGTTTTCTGCAGCCACACCGAGGCCGGTTTTGGCGTTACCACACGATGTGTTACCGCCCATGCGCCGAGGCTCGCAAACATCACCAGCGCCAGCGTTCCGCGTACCAATTGCATTTTCATGTTCATGACTTTTTCCTTGGCGCCGGATCGCCGTATGGGTGGCAATCCTCCGATTTGATGATCTTTGCGTTCTTTGTAATCGGTGCGTTGCAATCTACTTGCCAACAACGCGGGCTTTCATCGATTACGAGAACATAGATGCAGAATCAGGCGCTTGGGTTGCATGACCGCATGAAAATAACTTCTGCCAGCGCGGCGATGGACTGTCCGCGGACGGTCGTTGTGTCCGCTTACTGCGCGCCGCAAGTCTTGACCAACGGTGCCGACTCAGCCTTCGCCAGTTCGCTCGCATCGACCGTCGCATGGCGATCACTGAGCGGAAACTCGACGCGCCCGGTGAGATTTTTTCCGTCCGCCCCGCGAATGTTCAACAGCCCTTCGAAGCGCAGCAACTGGCGCGTGGCGATGTCGTAGCTGACATCGATATGCGGCAGCGCGAAGCTGTACCAACTATCCATGGCGAGGCGGATCAGCATTTCGCCGTGACCGACCGAAGGCTCCGAAATGCGCTTCACCTTGAACTCGTAAAAGCGCATGCGGCTCGGCACCAGAAACGGAATGCTGACCGAATCGCCATGCTGCAATTCTTGCCAGTGACGCTGCACGAACGTGTCAAATCCGGCATCGATCACGCTGTCTTTTTCGCGTGGCAGCGGCTGCATATTTTCCGGTTGATCGCTACTGCGACGCATGAACACCTCGCGCCCCTTGCCGCCTTGGCGCACGCCTTCGCGATAGCCCAGACGCGCATCGTCGAGCTCGAAATCCGGCGTCTGCGCATCGCCACCGGCACGCACGTGCTTGCGCGCGAACACGCTGCCATCGGGACATTGATAGACCACGACGCGCTGATCCCTCGCGCTTGCATTCAAATAATGCACTTCGCGAAACAGCAAGCGGTGATCGTCCAGCGCATAGGCATTGCCGGCGTAGCTGTGCGGCGCGGCCGACGTTTCGGCCTGCGCCAGAACATTTTGTGTCGCGCATAAGATAGCGGCGACAAACACGATACGCATACGCTCACTCCAAGGATTCGCTCGCAACTCTACAGGTTGACCCGATGAATTCTACGTCTACGTCGGCCTCGCAGATGCAGCGCGCGCCACGTCGTTTAGCGCGCAGTAATGCGGCGCAGGCAATATACTTCGCCACATCTTGTTTGGCTCGAATACATGCCTCTTATCGCCATCAACGGCATCCAGCTGCATTACGAAACCTGTGGTGCCGGCGCGCCGCTGCTGTTGATCCACGGCCTCGGATCGAGCGGTGACGACTGGGCATTTCAGCAACCGGATTTCGCCGCGCATTTTCATTTGATCCTGCCCGATCTGCGTGGCTCTGGACGCAGCGACAAACCGCGTGGCGCGTATTCGATCCAGCAATTCGCCGATGATTTGTGGACCTTGCTCGACAAACTGCATATCGCCGAAATCACCATCGTCGGATTTTCGCTCGGCGGTGCAGTGGCATTGCAGATGGCGGCAGATCAATCGCGCCGCGTGCATGCGCTCGTGCTGGTGAACAGTCTGCCGAGCTATCGCATCGATCACTGGAAAAAATGGCTGGAGGCAAAGCTGCAGATCGGTCTCGTGCGCACGCTCGGCGTGCGGCGCACGGCGGCACTCGTGGCGAAGCGCATGTTTCCACATGAACACCAGATTCCAATGCGCGAGCGCGTGGTCAGCGTGGTCGGCGCCAATTCGCGCCGTGCGTATCTGGCGACGATCAAGGCGTTGATTGGCTGGAGCGCGGCGCAGCATTTGCCCCGCATCGCTTGCCCCGCGCTGATCGTCGCGGCGGAACACGATTACACGCCGCTCGCGGAAAAACACGATTACGCGGCACGCCTGCCGAACGGTCGCATCAGCGTATTCGCGGGTTCGCGCCACGGCACACCGTTCGATGCACGCGAGGAATTCAATATCCGTGTGCTGGCGTTTTTGCGGGAATGCCATGCGCTGGAAGGCGCGCCAGTTGCGGTGATGCAAGGCGTGTCAGCAGCGAGCAATGGCTAGGCAGCGCGATCTCGAAGGCCTTCGAGGCGCAGCATCAATACAAGCGTTGCGGATCGTCCGGCGGGCGCGCGGAAAAACGTTTGTAGTGCCACTGATATTGCTCGGGCGCGATACGCACGCACGCTTCCACACCTTGATTCAGTGCCGCGGCGGCGGTATTCAAATCCTCGTCGGCAATCGCCGTCGGCGCCGGCACAAAATGCAGCCGATAACCCGCACCTCGCGGCAATCGTTCGGCAAAACTGAACAGCACCGTGGCGCCGGTGCGTTGTGCCAGACGCGACACCAATACCATCGTCAATGCGCGCACACCGAAGAACGGCGCGAACTCGCCGTCGCCCTGTTTCGGTTCCTGATCCGGCAAGATTCCGACCACGCCGCCCGCACTCAGGCGCTTGTACAAGGTGCGCACGCCCGCGCCTTCCGCGCGCACTTGTTCGGCTTGCAGCGAGCCGCGCGCCTTGAGCAATAACGGCTCTAGGTCGGCCTGCCGCGGCGGTCGATAGGCCACAGCAATCGGCGCGCGACTGCACAGGTAAAAGTTCAGCAACTCCCAGCAGCCGAGATGGGGTGCGGCGATAATCAAACCGCGTTTTGCAGCGAGCGCGGCATCGTAAAATTCCACGCCGCGCACCTCGCGGATCAACCCGAGCGCGGCGTGTGCATCGCCCGACCAGACCTTGGTGACTTCGAGAAACGACTTGCCGGTTTCGGCCAGCGTGCGTTGCAACAGCGCGGCATGTTGCGCCTGGTCGAGCTCGGGAAAAGCCAGTTCGAGATTGCGGCCGGCAATGCGCCGCTCCTTGCCGTGCGCGACCCAGAAAATCCAGCCGAGGCCGGCACCGAGACGATGCAGCATACGCAACGGCAAACGCCCGCAACTGCGAATCAGGAAGTACAGCAAGGCGATATGCCAGCGCATGGCGATCACACGAAAAAAGGTCAACTATTGTAACGGCTGTGAAGCATTGTCCGTCTTTGGCGTCGTTTTACGTTTGTAAGAAGGACGCTGAACTATTCTCGCTGCTGGCGCCGCAGCAATCGAAGACCCACGCGGAAACCGAAACGATGATTGCACTGATCCAGCGCGTGAGCGAAGCGCATGTCGACGTCGCGGGCGAAACCATCGGCGCGATCGGCCGCGGTGTGCTCGCGCTGGTGGCGGTGCAACCGGGCGATGGCGAGGCGCAAGTCGAGCGCACCCTGCAACGCCTGCTCGGTTATCGCATTTTCGGCGATGACAGCGGCCGCATGAATCGCTCGCTCGCCGATATCAACGGCGGCCTGCTGCTGGTTTCGCAATTCACCTTGGCGGCGGATACACGCAGCGGCATGCGTGCGGGTTTTACTGCCGCGGCAACACCTGACGAAGGCGCGCGCTGGTTCGCGCGCCTAGTCGAACTCGCGCGCAGCCGACATGCCGACGTGGCGTGCGGAAGGTTCGGCGCGGACATGCAGGTGCAACTGATAAACGATGGCCCGGTCACGTTCTGGCTTGAAGCGCGATGAAACCGTCTGCATATAACGTGCATCCCACAAGCATCGAACGTGCGCCGCAGCCAACAGGGCCGCTTTTCGCAGATGCCAGTAAATTCAGTCAGTTAAGTCACCCTTGACACCCCGCCTATACTGCAAGGTTCTAGTTAGCAGCATATTACTTACGGAATCCCATGGCGATCGAGACAACACCCGCGCAGCAACAATCCGAAATCAAATCGCTGATCATCAAAGGCAAGGAACAGGGTTACCTGACCTACGCCGAAGTCAACGATCACCTGCCCGACGACATCGTCGATCCGGAGCAGCTCGAAGACATCATCGGCATGATCAACGAGATGGGTATCGAGGTGCATGAAGTAGCACCAGATACCGAAACCTTGCTGCCCGAAACGCCGGTCGCCACCGATGACGAAACCGCGACCGAAGAAGCCGTCGCCGTGTTGTCGGCGGTGGATTCCGAAGTCGGCCGCACCACCGATCCGGTGCGCATGTACATGCGCGAAATGGGTACGGTCGAGCTGCTTACACGCGAAGGCGAAATCGCGATTGCCAAGCGCATCGAGGAAGGCCTGAATCAGGTGCAATCCTCGCTAGCGAGTTTCCCGTGGTCGATCCATTTGCTGCTCGAAGAATTCGACCAGCACAAGGAAGGCAAAAAACGTTTGTCCGAAGTGCTGACCGGTTTCCTCGATATCGAGCCGCCACCGCCGCCGGAAGTGATCGAAGCGCTGCTCGAAGACGACAGCAGCGAAGCCGTGGCGAAGGATGACGAGGAAGAATCCGCCGACGGCGAAGAAGCCGCGCCCGGCGATACCGGCCCGGATCCGATCGAAGTGGCCAACCGCATGGAAGAACTGCGCGGCTTCTACACCAAGTTCCAGAAGGCCACGTCCAAGGCCGGCCTCGACGACAAGAAAGCGCAGAAGATCCGCGACCAGATGGCCGAGGCTTTCCTTAAACTCAAGCTGCCGTCGATCATGATCGACAGCTTTGTGCGCAAGTTGCGCGACGTGGTGCAGAACATCCGCTCGCACGAGCGCATCATGATGGACGTCTGCATCAAGCAGGCAAAAATGCCGCGCAAGGATTTCCTCAAGGCGTTTCCGTCGAACGAAACCAACCTCACCTTTGCCGATGAACTGATCCGCAAGAAGCAGAAATGGTCGTCCGGCATTCGCACGCATCGCGAAGAAATCATCAAGGAACAAGAACAGCTCATCGCGCTCGAGCAGACGCTGTTTTTGTCGCTCACCGATATCAAGGAAATCAATCGCGCAATGTCGATCGGCGAAGCGAAAGCACGCCGCGCGAAGAAGGAAATGGTCGAAGCCAACCTGCGCCTGGTGATCTCGATTGCGAAAAAGTATACAAATCGCGGCTTGCAGTTCCTTGACCTGATCCAGGAAGGCAACATCGGCCTCATGAAGGCCGTCGACAAATTTGAATATCGTCGCGGTTACAAATTCTCGACCTATGCAACGTGGTGGATTCGTCAGGCGATCACGCGCTCGATCGCGGATCAGGCGCGCACCATTCGTATTCCCGTGCACATGATCGAGACCATCAACAAGCTCAATCGCATCAGCCGCCAGATGCTGCAGGAAATGGGTCGCGAACCCACGCCCGAAGAACTCGCGGTGAAGATGGAAATGCCCGAGGACAAGATCCGCAAGGTGCTCAAGATCGCGAAAGAACCGATCTCGATGGAAACCCCGATCGGCGACGACGAAGATTCGCATCTCGGCGATTTCATCGAAGACACGAGTATCGAATCGCCGGTCGAAGCCGCCACCGGCACCGGCCTGCAGGAAACCGTGCGCGACGTGCTCGGTGGCCTCACGCCGCGCGAAGCGAAAGTGCTGCGCATGCGTTTCGGCATCGACATGAACACCGATCACACGCTGGAAGAAGTCGGCAAGCAGTTCGATGTCACGCGCGAACGCATCCGCCAGATCGAAGCCAAGGCGCTGCGCAAACTGCGTCACCCGAGCCGTTCGGAACAGCTACGCAGTTTCCTCGATCTCGAATAAACTAGGGTTTGCGGAGCGATGATTGAAGGATCATCGCTCCGCACGATCCAGCCGATTCATCGCTACACGATCCATCCGGCGCAACGCCGGGTGTGATGCAACAACCTGCGCCAGCATCGCGACCATCGCACGCCCCGCGGGCCTATAGCTCAATTGGTTAGAGCAGCGGACTCATAATCCGTTGGTTCGAGGTTCAAGTCCTCGTGGGCCCACCATCACAATCAAAGAGTTGTTTCGATTTGTGCGTGAAAGCATAGTTTGGCCGTTTTGGCCCATGTCTCTAGCATCGGTGATCATAAAGCCTTGTAACTTTACTATTCGGTCAAGCGGATCGCTGCGACTCCATGCGGTAAACTTCAACTTTCGCGGCAGCGCCCGCATAGCTCAAAAGTTAGGCCGCTTAAGAAATGCCTGCAACTTTTAGTGTCATCCAAGCTGACATCACGAAGTTGTCAGTCACCGCCATAGTCAACGCAGCGAACTCCTCGCTTTTGGGCGGCGGCGGCGTTGATGGGGCAATTCACCGAGCCGCCGGCCCAGAGTTGGTGCACGAGTGCCGCCTCCTGGGAGGGTGCAAGACCGGCGAAGCAAAGCTAACCAAAGGCTATCGGCTTCTCGCTAAGTACATCATTCATACAGTAGGTCCGGTCTGGCGGGGTGGCACGAACGATGAGCCCGAGCTTCTAGCTTCTTGCTACCGTCGTGCAGTAGAACTTGCAGCAAAAAATCAAGCTACATCCATTGCCTTTCCGAGCATCAGCACCGGCATATACGGCTATCCAATTGAGCTGGCTGCCATGGTCGCAGTAAGTACTGTTCGCGCGGCTCTTAGTGTGTGCCCATCGATTCAAGAAGTTGTCTTCTGCTGCTTCTCCACTAGCGATCTCGCGGTCTATAAGGCTGCGGTCAATGAACCAGCGGCCTAACCCTTCAATCAACCAGGCATGTCCGGCAAGCCGGTTCATGCCGATTATCTCAAAATTTTAGGCCGACATCCGAACATGCGAGAGGAGAATCATGAGCAAAGTATTCGTCAACATTGGGCTTAGCCTTGATGGCTACATGGCGCCGGAAGGAATGACCATGCAGAATCCTGCGTACAAGAATTGGGGCGCCAAGTGGGGTGCGATGATGGCCTGGATATTCAACCAACAGCACTTTCGCGAGAACCTCCTCAAGCTCGGACCCGGGGGAGATACCGGCCCGGTCAATGACCTCGTTCGCAGCACAAGCGAGCGCATCGGTGCCAACATCATGGGCAAGCGAATGTTCGACCAAGGCGAGAGCGCCTGGCCAGAGGAGGCTCCGTTTCACACACCGGTATATGTGCTGACCAATATGAAACGCGAACCCTGGTCGCGCCCCGGTGGCACCACCTTTCATTTCATCAATGACGGGCTGGAGCACGCCCTGGAGCTGGCTCGGGAATCCGCAGGCAGTCGTGATATTCGTATCGCGGGTGGAGCGGATGTGATCCAGCAGTACCTGAACCTGGGTGTCATCGACGAGTTGGAAATCGCCTTGGCACCGGTGTTGTTCGGCAGCGGGCGGCGTCTCTTCGAGAACCTGCGCGAGCCCGGGCCACAGTTTCGCATTGACAGGGTTCTTGATAGTCCAACCGCCACACACTTGCGCTATGTGCGTCAATGATGACGGCCTAAAAACGGGTTGGAGCGGACGGTTCGCGGCGGGGCACGCCGCTGAACCGGAACGGTAAGCATTGTAAGTGATTGAATTGCAATTACCCACGTAGGATGAAATGTACGCGCTCGTCCGGCATGAGCCGATGCTTTGCGCGCCCGCACTTCGCGACGCTACTACGCCCACGAGGCTCGAAACAGCAAGTTGTTGTCGGCAATTCTTGGCGATACTGGAGTCGCGACTGCTCCCAAGAGGCGATTACCTGAGGGTACGCTTAGGCGTGGCCAAACTATGCTTTCCGATCGTGGCCAAACTATCCTTTCACCCACACGATTAGTTAGCCACCGCCTCATAAAAAGTCCAATTTGTCTGATTATGGTGATAACGGGCTGGACTGAATATGGTGGTAACAATTCAAGCGCCGAGTTTGAGGAGGCATTGGCCACTAGGACATAAAGGATCCGAATCCTGCGCTATGTTCCTGGCCGAAAAAGAATGCCTGAGTTTCCCCAGGTTACCGCGACTTCGGCTAAACGGGCCGGGCAGAATCTCGCTGAGAATTCTTCGCCAAGACTGGACGGAACTTAGGTGGGAGAGGACAATCATTCCCGAAAAATACCACGTGCCATTCCCGTTGCTCGCAGAGCGGTACTTCGGGGCAGGTGAGGTCGCGAAAGTCATTTAAACCGCAACTAATCGTTCTTGGGGCAGCCAATGCATGTGTCGAAGGTGGTTCGCGCGCGTCGCTTCCGTCTGTCTTATCTGACTTCGCTCTCCGTCGTGGCGTTGCTTGCGGCACAGGTGTGGGGCGGCGGCATAGCGTGGGCGGTCACACCGGTGACCGCGGGATGCACGGGGACGACGGGCGACATGGCGGGGCTTGCGGCGGCGGTTGCAGCAGTAACCACTGGCCAAACAGCTGAGATCGATCTCGTCGGGGGCTGTACCTACACTTTCAACGGCACCACCCCAGGGCCGCTGACGCTGGCGCAGGGCATCACCCTGACGATCGAGGGGAACGGCGCGACGATCACTGGTGCCGCTAGCGGCGCGATCATCTCGGGAGCGTTTGGCGGAACGACGCCGAGCACGCTCACGGTGGACAACGTCACCTTTTCGGGGAACTCAGCGTACTCAGGCGGCGCCATCTACGACCAGACCTACGGCAGCACGCTCCACGTCACCAACAGCAGGTTCTCGAACAACTCGGCAGTCAGCGGCAACTCCGGTGGCGGTGCCATCTATGCCAATGGCGGCACGGTAACCATCGACAACAGCACCTTTGCCTCAAACCACGCGGACAATGTCTACGAGGACGGCGGCGCGATCTTCAACAGCGCTGCCACCATCACGATCACGAACAGCACGTTTTCTGGGAACACCGCGAACGGATCGAATCAGTACACGTATGGCGGAGCCATCTACAACACCGGGTGGTTGAACGTTACCAACACCACGTTCTCCGGAAATGTCGCGGGTCAGTGGGGAGGGGCGATCACCAATTATGGTGGCGAGCAGGTCATCAGAAATAGCACCTTCTCTGGCAACACTGCTGGCGTAGCTGGAGCAGCGGTCTACAACAGCTTCAACACGTTGACGTTGAGCGGCAACCTCTTCAACGCGAATAAGGTTAGCGGCACGGTCCACTCGTGTGTGTACTCGTCCACGATGCTAACTGACCAGGGCTACAACGTCGCCGACGATGGCACATGCTTCAGCGGGGAGACCGGGAACGTGTCCTCCACCGCGGCGGCGATCGGGCTCGGCAGCCTAGCCCCCAACGGCGGGCCGACGCAGACGATGGCCATCACGTCCGGCAGCTCGGCCTACCACGCGGTCGCTGCTGCGAAGTGCCCGTCAACGGACCAGCGCGGCCATCCCCGCCTGGCTGTGAGCGCGACGTTCTGCGACGCAGGTGCGTTCGAGGTCGATGGCGCGACCATACCGATCACAGTCACGGTCAACGGTTCGCAGACGTATGGCTCATCGAGCCCCACATTGACCGATACCGCCAGTGGCGGCTCGGTGACCGGCACGGTCAGTTGCACCGGACTGACGGTGACCGGGAACGGCATCACAACGCCGACCGCGGTCAGCTCAACACTCGCAGCTGCGACGGGCTATGCGCTCGCGGTCACCGGTTGCAGCGGTCTTTCCACTGACGCGGCTCACAGCATTTCGTATGTGGGTGGAGCGTTCACCGTGACGCCTGCGACCATCGCCGTGACCGTGACAGGGAGTCAGAACTACGGTGGCTCGCCGACGTTCAGCTACCCGGCCACGCCGGGCGTTACCGGGACGGCCACATGCACGACGGTGAACGGCGGCACCAGCATCGCCCCGACGCTCGCCGCGGGTGGTTCGTACACGATCGACGGCCCCAGTTGCAGCGGTCTCTCTACCGACACATCTCACACTATGTCGTATGTGGGTGGGGCGTTTTCAGTTGCCCGGTCGGATACCCTGTCAGGAACATCGGTAGCCTTCTCGGCAGTTGTCGGGAGCGCGTTCAGCGGTTCGATCGCAAATTTCACGGATACCTACACCGCGAGCACGTCGGCTGATTTCACTGCAAGCATCAATTGGGGTGACGGATCGAGCAGTACGGCCGGCATAATAGGTGGTAGCAGTGGAACGTTTGCTGTCAGCGGCGCTCACCCGTACACGGCGCCCGGTACTTTTTCCGTCAGCGTAACGTTGACACAGAATGCGCCGGGCACAGCCACCGCTACCGTGACTAGCACGGCAACCGTCAGCGGCATACCCAATCTGGGCCTGACGCTCAGCGCTGGCGCACCTTACGCAAGTTACGGCGAGACACTCGTGTACACAGCGATATTGAGCAATAGTGGCTCGGCAGCAGCAACGAATGTCGGAATCGATTTTGGATTATCTGCGGGGTTGGATGCCTTCAACGCGACATTGAGTTGTTCGGCAGCCGGCGGAGCCAGTTGTCCTGCCAGCAGTAGCGCATCGATGACCGTCCCGAGCTTGCCCATAGGTGGCACGCTTACATGGACGCTAGATGTGACGGTGCTGACGACGACACCTGATCCCACGGTGACCGCTCAGGTCAGTCTCAACGGTACGATGCAAGCCACCCATACCGCCATACTGGTGATCTTTCGCAACGGATTTGATTGAAGTCGTGACACAAAACCACTGAAAGTCGTCGCTCGTAACGGCAGCTCTGGACCAGATTGCATCAGATGCCAAGCATACCTGTCGATATTGTCCCTGATTATTTGCTCAAGCGGATCGACGTAGACGGGGTAAGTTGACGCAGCAGGTCGACAATGACTACAAGGGAACAAAATCATGAGCCGCTTCGCACTGCGGTCACGCCGGGCTGCAACCGCCAATTAGTGTTCGACCGAACGGGTGCGCACCGGAGAATATTACTCGGGCGGGATATCGATGTAGTAGCCCGTCAATGCCGCTTCGAAAGCGACCAGTCGATCCACCCTTTGTGCCATATCCTGCAGCGACAACGCTTCCATTGCGTTCACGGTGGTGCCCACCGCGGCGACGACTTGGCCAAGCATTCGCGCGTAGTCGCACGCGAGGGCGTTGAGCGCCAAGTCGTATTGAAGGCGGTGGTGTGCAAGGTGTCGGGCGAACCGCCGCGACGGCGTTCGCTGCCCGCCAGTATGCGCAGCTGCTGATACAGCCTGTCGACCCGTCCATCCACGCCGGTGTCATGGTCGTTCGATGCCCCACGGCCGGCCTTTCGCGCAGCCCGATGCGCGATTGACAGCATCGCGAGCATGCATGATGCTGCGCTGTCCGGACCCAGGCAGGGGCCGCGGATCACGCCACGCGGCCGGACGTCCGGCAGACACTCACTTGGGGAAAGATGCATGAAGTTTCTGCTGCCGTTTTTGTTGGTGCTGATAGCGCCGCTCGCGGGCGCCACGGAGCGCGGAGCGCCGCAACGCGTGCTGACACCGGGCCCACCGCTGGTCGCTCAACTCGTCAATGGGAAATCCCTGCAGAGCGTGCGCGATGTGCAGGTGCCGGTGTTCGATTCGTACACCGGCACCCAAAACTTTCGCGAAATCATCTCAAATTCAAACATGACCTACGTTGGCATGCCGATCGATCTGGGCAGCGCCGGTGGCGCCAATCCGATCATCTCGAGCATCAGCGTGTATTGCGCGTTCTTGCCGAACAACCCGACCAATTACGCTGGCATTCGCGCACGAGTGCAGCTGTTGGACAACTGGTCGAGCGCCGCCACAGGGAATACGCCGGTGTTCTCCAGCGCGGTGGGTTACCTCATCGAGGCCCAGACTGGCCCGCTTACTTTCCAGCCCAATACGTTTATGCCGTTCAACTTGCCGCTCGACCCGCCGATTCCGCTGAGTGGCCTCACGTCCCACGGCATTGTGGTGAATTTCCAGAGCGACCGGGGCACGGGCTTGGGCTTTCGGGACGACGACGCCCTCACCGCGATTGTGCGCGATGGCGGCACTGCGCTGGCTGTTGGCTCGAACCCCCTGGACCATAAGTACGGCTACTTCCACGACAGCAGCCGCACCAATTTCAACTTTCTCAGCACCGAACTCTTCGGCTTCGGCCCAGCGACGCAGAATCAGGCGGTGGTCTTCCAGCTCTTCTCGGTCGCCTCCTTGGTCCAGGCCTCCTTGGTCCAGGATGGCAGCTTCGAAGCGGGCGTTGTGCCCGACTACTGGACCCAGACCTCCACCGGCTACGGCACGCCCGTGTGCGGCGGCGCCGCCTGCCCCGGCGCTCGCACCGGCGCGTACTGGGTCTGGTTCGGCGGCGCCAACGGAAACGCGGAAGCAGGATCGGTGGAACAGACCGGCAATATCGCATCGGGCCCGAAAACTTTGAACTTCTATGTGTGGTGGGAGTCGAGCATCTCCTCGCCTCCCGATCCCGCCGCGACCTTCAAGGTGAAGATGGACGGCACCACGATCTTCAGCCTCACGCCGGCAACGGCGGGGCCCTACAGCACCGCCTACACGCTGGCCACCGTGGACATATCGGCGTACGCGAACGACGCCGCCCACACCTTGCGCTTCGAGGCGAGCAACGCGGCGTCCGCCGGCGACACCAGCGTTTACCTCGACGACATCAGCATCGTGCGCCCCGATAAGATCTTTGCCAACAGCTTCGACTGATCTCAAAAAGGCGGATGTGTAAATCGCTCGATGTTTTTGAGTGCTTGGGACACGAAACAGTGATCGATAATCTCACCACGGCTGATGACGATCGCAAACGGGTCTGCTGCTGGTGCAGTAGCAAACCTTGACCAGCGAACCGGCCAGAGCCATGCAGGCAACTTACGACTTCATCGGCCAACCTGCCTTCAAGCACGACTTTGATCGCGTCGAATACAACGTGACCGAATTCGACCGCTGCGCCGGGACGCCCGGTCTGCACACCGTGCGTGGCAAGGTGCATGCCGAAACGCGCGAGACTCTGCTGCCGCCGGATCTGTTTCAGCCTTCGCCAACGCTGCGTCCTGGTGCGATCCGCAGCGCATGCCCGAGAACCTGCGCATCGTTTGAGGTTAGCGCGTGAACACTTCGGCAACCCAAACACTGCTGTCGGGGCATGAGTCGGTGGATGCGCCGCAGCTGCCGGTCACTTGGGTGCACCATTCAACACGAGAAGTGCCCGCGGGCGATCGTTTCGAATTCTGTCGCGCCCTTGCCACGGGGTCCCGCCTTGAATCTCCGCTGGGCGCACGCGATGATTATTTCGGCGACTTCAGGTATGCGCTGACGCCTGCAGGGGTCGATTTTGTCGAGATGAAAGCGGATCCTTGCGCATCCCGTTTCGGCGCCGACGCAGACGACACCGCGATCGTGATCGGCGTGGTCAATGCCGGTTACATGCACATCCGCCACGGTAAGGATCAGGCGCATGAGTTGCACGCAGGCTCGGGGCCCGTGTTATTCGATCCGGGACGACAAATGACGGCGCGTACCTCGCGAATCGACACGTCCTATCTGCGCATTTCGCGCGTTGCCATCGTCCAAGCGGTCGGTGGCGACGCGGTGCCGCGCGGCATGGCGGTACGGTCGCTGCCGCCCACTCTGCTTAGCGCGCAACTGCAAGCGTGTGTGCGCGGACTGCGGCAAGGCGGGTGCGATGGCGTGGCGGCTGCGGCAGCGCTGCGAGCGGCGCGCGCGTTGGCGCTGGTGGCATTGGCGAGTACCCGCAGCGCAGGGCACCATTGGTCGGACGCGTTGGACGATGCCTTGTTCGATGCGGCCCTGCACCAGTTGGGCCAACAGGTAGCCAACCCGCGGGTGACCGTCGACGCAGTGGCCGCGACGCTGGCTTGTTCGCGCGCCCAGCTCTACCGGGTGTTCGCGGCGCGCGGCGAGGGTGTCGAGGAACGCCTGCGCTGGTTGCGCATGCAACACGCGGCGAAGTTGTTGACTGCGTGGCCGCGCCTGGCCTTTGACACGATCGCGGAACGCTGCGGTTATGGCGACCCCGTGGCGTTCCACAAGGCCTTCCGGCGACACGTCGGCATGACCCCGCGCGATTGGCGTGCCGCACATTCCGCAGCAAGCGGCGGGATCATCTGACGCCGCAGTCGTCGGTCGCGACGATTGTCGGCAGACGATTGTCGGCAATTGAGACGTTCGGACTACCACTCGCCTGACCGGCGCGCCGATAATTTGGCTGCTCCGGTATCCGGTGATCAGCGCGCTGCTCATGATCACCCTTGGTCGCTCACTGCACGACCGACCGAATTCGGCCACGAGAGGACGCTCGGACGTGTATTCCCGCCCGGGTTTCGGAAAGTGTGCGTTGCTGAATCCGGCGAAAAAATAGCGTGGTGAAGATGAAAAATTTGGGAATCTGCCACAACAGGGGCCAGCTGATGCGAATTGCCGAAACGATTTTTGCGCGCTGTGGCGGGTCCGCCTTTCAGCGAGCGCTCGCGTTATTGACGCTGGCGTTGGGCTTGGGCGTGACGCCACTGCCCGGCGTGGCCGCCACCATCGTGGTGAAGTCTTCCGGCGATACGGGCAGCGCAGCCACCTGTACTCTGCGTCAGGCCGTTGTTTCCATGAATGCCGGCTCCGTAGCGGGCACCGGCTGCGTGAACAGTGGGGCGTCAGCCTTTCATACCGTCGATACCATCAATTTTGATGTCACCACGTTTCCCATCGGCGGGGCCAATACGATCACGCTCGCCGATGTGAGCACCGGTACCATCTCAATCGACGCTAACAAAAACCTCACCATCGACGCCAACGCCAATGGCAACGTGACGATCCAGCGTCCTTCCGGCGCGACCAATAATTTCGCCATCATCTCCCAGGGCCAGCCGGGCGGCGGTGAGCTGACGTTGAGCCATCTCACCCTGAGCAATGCCGCCTATAGCGGAGTCGCCAATACTTTTGCAAACGGGTCTCTGACGCTAACCAATTGCACGGTCACCGGCACTGTGGGAAGCGGTATTACGGTCTCGGGTAACCTCACGCTGATTAACAGCACAGTCAGCGGCAACTACGGCGGGAGCGTTGGCGGTGGCATTTATGGGAACACCGGCGGATCAGGTTCCGTCACAGTGATCAACAGCACAATCAGCGGCAATGTGGCAAGCCAAGGCGCCGGCATCTATACGAGTATGCCCCTCACACTGACCAACAGCACGGTCACCGGGAATCATGCCCATCCCGGGGGTGGCGGTGGCATCTATGCGATTGGTGTTGGCGCTATCGTTACGCTGACCAACACCACGATCAGCGCGAACCAAGGGGACGGCTTCTTGGGGGCGAACGTGCAGCCTCTACTGATCAATTCGATCATTGCCGGCAACACAACCCAAGATTTGAACCTTTATTCCAGCCCGGCACCCGGTTCATCGGGTAACTTCATCGGGGGCGATCCGCAACTCGGTGCGTTGGCCAACAACGGCGGCCCCACGTGGACCATGCTGCCAGCGAGGGGCAGCCCAGTAGTCGATGCCATCGCCTGTACGAATGCGCCGGCCACGGATCAGCGTGGCATCGCCCGCCCGCAGGGCGCGCAATGCGATATCGGGGCAGTGGAAGCGACACTGGCGGAGAAGTTGTTACCACCAACGATCAAGAAAATCTTTGGCGCGGCAACGATTCCAGATTTAAGCACCACGTCGCTGACTTTCACTATCGCCAATCCGAACGCGATGGACTCCCTCACGGGCGTTGCCTTCACCGATAGTCTGCCTGCAGGGATGGTGGTGGCCACGCCGAATGGATTGACGAAAACCTGCGGCGGCACCGCCACGGCTGCCGCGGGAGCCTCTTCGGCGAGTCTGTCCGGCGCAACTTTGGCAGCCGGCACCTCCTGCACAATGGTGTTGGTCGTGCAGGGCACGACGCCCGGCGTGAAGAACAACAGCGTACAGGTGAACTCCACCAATGGCGGCCTCGGCAACACGTCGAACGCGACGCTGGCGGTGCGCGACGACACGATCTACAGCAACGGGTTCGAGGTTGCAGTGATCCTTACCCTCGGCAGCGGGTTCAACCAGCCCAACGGCGTCGCCGTGGATGCCAACGGCAACGTGTTCGTCGCCGATACCAACAACAGCGCGGTGAAGGAGATTCTGGTGCCCGGCTATACGACGGTCATCACGCTCGGCAGCGGGTTCAGCTATCCCGCCGGCGTCGCCGTCTATCCCAGCGGCAACGTGTTCATCACCGACAACAACAGCGTCAAGGAGATCCTGGCGCCCGGCTATACGACGGCCATCACGCTCGGCAGCGGGTTCAGCTATCCCATCGGCATCGCCGTCGATGCGAGCGGCAACGTGTTCGTCGCCGATACCGACAATAACGCGGTGAAGGAGATGCTGGCGCCCGGCTATACGACGATCAACACGCTCGGCAGCGGGTTCAACTCTCCCTACGGCGTCGCCATCGATGCCAGCGGCAACGTGTTCGTCGCCGATACCAACAACAACGCGGTGAGGGAGATTCTGGCAGCCGGCGGCTATACGACGGTCATCACGCTCGGCAGCGGGTTCAACTCTCCCTACGGCGTCGCCGTCGATGCCAGCGGCAACGTGTTCGTCGCCGATACCTACAACAACGCGGTGAAGGAGATGCTGGCGCCCGGCTATACGACGGTCATCACGCTCGGCAGCGAGTTCAACCAGCCCTACGGCGTCGCTGTCGATGCGCTCGGCAACGTGTTCGTCGCCGATACCGGCAACAATGCGGTGAAGGAGATCGTTCGGTAGTCGGTTCGGCTACCGCTGCGGCGTCGCGGTCGATGCCAGCGATGTTGTGTTCGCCGCCGTGCTGTCGACTACACAATGGAGGAAAACCTGGTGCTGCCCTTCGGGATGGGCAATCCGGTCAGCGTCTTGGATCGTTTACGTTTGATGCTTCGATTAGCTTCCCCAAACCTGCCGCCCAGGACCTGCTCGTTTGGACACAAAGCGGCTGTCAGCGAAGGCCTTTTCATCGCTGATCAACACTCCAGCGAGGTGATAACGTTCTGCCGGAAGTCTGGTCATGTACTTCCAGCGCACGCAGTTGCACAGTGTTATTCGTGCACGAAGCGAAAAACTGTCCGAACAAACCGGGCCCGCTCTCGCGGCACACTGCCACACAAGCCAAACATCACCCACGAACACTCCCGCACGAGGATTTGCTTATGCAATGCAGTGCATTATTGAACCGTACTTTCCGCCATCGTTTCGCGGCCGTTACCCTGCTGCTGTCGGGATTCGCGCTGGTGTCCACAGCAAACGCCGGCAACATCGCAGTAACGAGCGCCGGCGCACCGACCGAGTCGGCCTGAGCGCGACCATGGGTTACATCCCACTGGATTTTCATACTTACAATGCGACCGTCAAACATGGCAGGGGAATGTGTTTTGAATCTGTTTACACGCGTATCGTCGAAAACTCTTTTTGGTTGGGTGCTGGTCGCGATGGCCATGACCGTTGCCGCGCCGTCAGGCGCAGCTTCCAGCCCTTGGGGACCGGCGCATGCGCTCCCGACCCAGCGGGTCGGTTCCACCGCGACCCTGCTGCTCTCGGGCCAGGTGCTGGTGGTTGGAGGAGGCGACGGCGGCGGCCTGCTCCCGGAAGCCACGCGGTACGATCCAACCAGCAATACGTGGAGCTCGGCGGGCTCGCTCGCGGATCGGCGAGGCTCCCACACCGCCACACTGCTGCCCTCGGGCAAGGTGATCGTGGTGGGGGGCTTGGGCATCAATGACACCAATCTCAACAGTGTCGAGCGGTACGACCCGACCAGCAATACGTGGAGCTTTGTAGCGTCACTCGCGACCAGACGCATAGCCCACACGGCTACCCTGCTGCCCTCCGGCAAGGTGCTGGTGGTGGGGGGATCGAACAACATCCCCGCTGCTCTTGCCAGTGCCGAACTCTACGATCCGGCGAGCAATACGTGGACCCCGGCGGGTTCGATGTTGTACGCGCGCTACGATCACGCCGCCACCCTGCTAGCTTCCGGCAAGGTTCTGGTGGCGGGTGGATACGGCAACAATAAACGTATTTCCAGGGTCGAACTGTACGATCCGGCCAGCAACACGTGGACCCTCTCGGCGGGTCAGCTCGCTACCGCGAGGAGCGGAAACACCGCCACGACGCTGCCCTCGGGCCAGGTGCTGGTAGTGGGGGGATTCGGCCCCAGCGGCTATCTCGCCAGTGCCGAGCGCTACGATCCGGCCAGTGATACGTGGACCTCGGCGGGTTCGCTTGCGGCTACACGGTACTTCCCCACCGCCACCCTGTTGCCCTCGGGCCAGGTGCTGGTGGTGGGGGGAGCAGCTCCAGCGGCACCGAGCTTTACGATCCAACCACAAATTCGTGGGCACCGGCAGGTTCGCTCGCGTACGCGCGGTCCGAGCACGTTGCCAGCCTGTTGCCCTCGGGTCTGGTGCTGGTGGCGGGGGGATCTGGCAGCAGTGGTATCACTGCCACCGCCGAGCGGTATGACGATCTCTTCCACGACGATTTCGAGGCAACACCCTTAGCCGAACAGCGCGCTGCGCAGTAGCACATCACGCGAACGCGAGGGGCAACGAAGCGCAGTGGAAGTCGGGGTGCCGGGTTTGCGCTGCGACTTCAGCGCAAACGGATTGCGCGGAGCGGCAAGTCAGGTCACGGCCGTGACACGGTTCTTCGATTTGTGCAGGTCATCGCGAGTGAATCGCGCCGGGTTCTGAGGAGGCTCCATCTCTTCAGCGAAAGCGGTCGAGGTTCAATCAAATGTCGAGAACCGCAACCGCTTCAGGGTTGAAGAATCCTGATTCAATGAGCTTCCGCTTTTGGCCGGAAGCAGACGTAGTGCCGGATCAGCACTAGGGACGGTCTGATCAACCCACGTTCGTAGCTGCGGTACTTTCGCGGGACGTCCATTCGCTGTCGTGCGTCGCATGTGCACGACTGGATGGAAATTGTCGCCCCGTTTGGCGGCGTTTTGCCGCCGCGATGCGCGCATCACGCGCGCTTATCCTGTCATTTCCAGCGGATGCAACACGCGGCGAAGTTGCTGACGGCGTGGCCGCGCCTCGCCTTCGACACGATCGCCGAACGCTGCGGCTATGGCGACCCCGCGGGGTTCCACAAGGCCTTCCGGCGACACGTCGGCATGACGCCGCGCGATTGGCGTGCCGCACAGTCCGCAGCAAGCGGCGGGATAATCTGACGCCCCAGTCGTCGATCGCGACGATTGTCGGCAATTGAGACGTTCGGACTACCGCTCGCCTGACCGGCGCGCCGATAATGTGGCTGCTGTTTTAGTTTGCGCTGGGTTATGCGTGTACGAAGCGAAAAACTGGCCGAACAAACGGGGCCAGCTCTCGCGGCACACTGCCACACAAGCCAAACATCACCCACGAAACCTCCCGCACGAGGAATTGCTTATGCAAGGCAGCGCATCATTGAACCGTACTTTCCGCCATCGTTTCGCGTATAGCTGTGACTTTGCCGAACAGCAGCAGGGGAGCGAATTATGAATGCGTTGGCACGCTGGTCATTGAAAACCCTGTCCGGCTGGGCACTGCTCTGGATAGCGCTGACCTTCAGCGCGTCGGCAGGCGCGGTCACCAATGCCTGGGAAGCGACTGGTTTGCTCACGACCCCGCGGTACTTGCACACTGCCACCCTGCTGCCCTCTGGCAAGGTGCTGGTGGCGGGGGGATCCAACACCAGCCGTCTCGCCAGTGCCGAGTTGTACGATCCGGCCACCAACACGTGGGGATCGGTCTCTGCGCTCACGACCGCGCGGTACGCGCACACTGCCACACTACTGCCCTCGGGCAAGGTGCTGGTGGCGGGGGGCAGGACACCGGCGGTAATCCTCTCACCAGTGCCGAGTTGTACGATCCGGCCAGCAACTCGTGGACTGCCGCGGCATCGCTCACGACCGCGCGGGATTTTCACACTGCCACCCTACTGCCCTCGGGCAAGGTGCTGGTGGCGGGGGGATACGTTAACGTCAACAGCACTGTCGGCAGTGCCGAGCTGTACGATCCGGCGAGCAATAGCTGGACCAGCGCGGGTTCGCTCGCGACCGCGCGGTACTCGCACACTGCCACCCTGCTGCCCTCGGGCAAGGTGCTGGTGGCGGGGGGATCAACGGCCTAAGTCCCCTCGCCAGTGCCGAGCTGTATAATCCAGCCAGCAATACGTGGACTGCGGCGGCATCGCTCGCGACCGCTCGGTACCGCGACACCGCCACCCTGCTGCCCTCGGGCAAGGTGCTGGTGGCCGGGGGGCAGGACAGCAGCTTCAAACCTGCCGTCAGTGCCGAGCTGTACGCTCCGGGGACGAACACCTGGTCGGCCGTAGGCGCGTTGGCGACCGCGCGCGATGAACACACGGCGACGTTGCTGCCCTCGGGCCAGGTGCTGGTGGCGGGGGGAATCAGCAGCGGCAATAATGTCACCGCCAGTGCCGAGCTGTACGATCCGGCCACCAACACGTGGGGACCGGCCTCTGCGCTAGCGACCGCGCGGTACTACCACACCGCCACCCTGCTGCCCTCGGGCAAGGTGCTGGTGGCGGGGGGGCACGACAACAGCGGCGCTCTCTCCAGTGCCTCGCTGTTCGTCTATCCGGCAGACGACATCTTCCACAATGGGTTCGAGGCCCTGCCGTAACCGCGCGGCTCCCGTAGACCGGAGTCGTGATCCGGGCACAACACCGGAATCACTTCCCGTTGCCCGGCTCGTTCTTCGCCGAGCAACCCCGCTTTCGCGCCTCGAAAAATCCGTCGTGGCCGAAGTGAGGTTTTGCGCCGCTGGCAAGGCGTTATACGTTCAAGCCGGTGCGACTCATGGCGCAGTCTTGTATGAAGTCGGCGTTTGCCACCCGCAGAGTTTGCGTTGGTCGGCTGGGTGCGGCGGCCGTGTTCGCTATCGCCGATCACGCCAGTGCCGGCATGGGCCGGGATGCGGGCCCGAACGTTCCTACATCCGGGTCAAACGGTGGCGGCTTTGGCGGCACACTTGGCCTTGCGTACGGCGGAACAGGTACGCTGTGGTCGTTTAGCCCTGATCCTGGCTTCATACCCTCGGGTAGTGGTTCTGGTGGCGGCGGCGGCTTTCTAAGCGGCAGCGACGGCGGCGTGATTGGTTTCGCTCGGGACGGCACCACCCTTCCACGAAGTTGGGGAGCATTCGGCGGTGGGCTGGGTGGGCTCGGTGGCCAGGGCGGCGTATTGGGCGCCGGAGGGGTCGGCGGGGATGGTGGTGGTGGTAGTGGTAATACCTCTGTACCGGGTGGCAACGGCGGGAACTTCGGCAGTGGTGGCACCGCCGGAATATGGGGCGGCGGGGGCGGCGGCGTCGGCGGCGGCGGCGCTTACGACTTAGCCGGCGGAGCTTCTGGCGCCGGCGGTTTTGGCGGCGGTATTGGGCGGTGCTATAACGGCTTTACTCCCCTTCTCGGCGCCTTCGGCGGGGCGGCGGTTTTTATAATGTCGGCAGCGGTTTTGGTGCGGGAAAGGGCGGAGCGGGCATGGGCGGTGCCATTTTCAATCACACGGGTACCGTGGTGCTGCGCAATGTTACCGCCACGGGCAACACCGCCAGCGGTTATGGCGGTAGCGGCCTCGGCGCGGTGATTTTCAACCTCAACGGCGCAGTGACCGTCGAGTTCTCGACGTTGGCCGGAAACTTCCTGAGCGGCAACGCCGCTAACACCGGCGGCCCCGAAGACGCCACCGTATACTCGCTCGCTTACGGCAACAACCTGCTCGACGGCACCCTCAGCATGGCTTCGTTGACCGTACGCAACAGCATTATTCGCGGCACCCATCCCGACAGTGGCAGCGGCAACGACGTGCTGATCAACGCAAAGAACGGCGCCCACACCAACGCTGCCAGCGTGGTTTATGTGGGCAAGAATTTAGTGCAGTTTTCGGCCAATCTCGGCAACGCCACCCAGACTGGCAGCGCGCCGCTCACGACGGATCCACTGCTCGGGCCGCTGCATATGTACGGCGATTCGCCGCTGGCAATGCCGACCCTGGCCATCGGCGCCAACAGCCCGGCAACCGACGCCGCGACCGATTGCCTTGAAAGCGACGGTGTCACCACGCTGACCACCGACGCTCGCGGCGCACCCGACCTTTCGCGGGCAATTGCGACATCGGCGCCGTCGAGTATCAGGGCGACTATATCTTTGCCAACAGCTTCGAGCCGTCGCTGTGATGCAGGCACGCAACGGCGCGCCGCTTCAATGCGCTGCGCTGTTGATTTGCGCCGAATTGTGAGCCGCTATTTGCATCGAAGAATGCGCTGCTGAAGCCCGCAATGTCACAGGGCAAGGCGTGATTTTCGTGGCTCAGAATTCGACGCCACTTACTTCATGAATTGGCTCATTCGAATGTGAAAATCAACAGCGCGCAGCCCTGTGTCACGACGTGCGCCTGACAAATTGAATTTACGGAAGCTGGCATTCTCCCCCTCGCTATCGTCGCCGGCTTGCGGATATTGCCTCACGATACTTTTGGCACGCTCCGCAGCCCGCGATCGGGTCTAGTTTTCGGCACATTGATCATAGCGATCCGCTATCGGGAGAACGACATGCCAATCAGTGGCCGCCGACAGTTTCTGAAGCTCTCTATCGCGTTGGGCGCCTCGCTGGCTTGGGGCTGCGCCGCTGTCCGCCCGTCATCGAGCGGCTGGCGCGAGCGCCGCGACCTGTATCCGCAAGGCGTTGCGTCAGGCGATCCCGACAACAACAGCGTCCTGCTCTGGACGCGGCGCCCGTATGCGGATGGGCGCAAGAGCGCCACCCTGTTGGTGGAAGTAGCGGACGATCCAGCGTTCACGCGTGTGATCGCGAAGACGGCAGCGCGGGTGCAGGCCGAGTCCGACTGGACCTGCCGCGTGCTCGTCGGCCACCTTCAGGCGGCGCACGAATATTGGTATCGCTTTGTGGACGACGAGGGCAACGGCAGCCGGATCGGCCGCACGCTGACGGCGCCGAGCCCTGATGATCCGCGGCCGTCGCGCTTCGCCTTCGTCAGTTGTCAGAGCCTCCCGGAGGGCGCGATGAACGCCTATCGCAGAATGATCTTTGAAGACGAACGGGCGGCGCCGGACGAACGGCTCGGCTTCGTGCTGCATCTGGGTGACTTCGTCTACGAAGTGGTGCAGTACCCTGATCAGGTCAAGGACGGCCATCGCTACGACCGCCTGATCACATTCCCGATCAAGTTTCCGAAGGGCAAGATCGTCGCCAAGAATCGCTTCTGGGTGCCGGATTCGCTGGAGGACTATCGCGCCCTCTACCACGCCTACCTGCAGGACCCGGATTTGCAGGATGCACGCGCGCGCTGGCCCTTCGTGGCGATTTGGGACAACCACGAATTCTCCTGGCAGGGCTGGCAGTCTATCCAGGAATTCCCTGGCACCGAGGGCTGGGTTCCCGCGCAGACGCTCAAGGTCGCCGCGAACCAAGCTTGGTTCGAATACCAACCGGCACGCGTCCTGCCGCCGGGCGCAAAGCTCGACACGTTCAATGCGCCGCATGTGGTCGACACGCTGGTTAAGGATTTCGATGACGCCGGCCTGGGAACCGAGCCCAACAATCTCGCGGCGATCGATAGTCTGATCGGCTATCGCGCCTTGCGCTGGGGTCGGCACATTGACCTGATCGTCACCGACCAGCGCAGCTACCGCTCGCGCGATCCGGGCAACCACGACGAAATCAACCCGCTGTTCGAAGAAGACAAGCTGGGTTTTGTTCCCGAGGAATTGTGGGCGCAGCTCGACGCCGGCCGCGATTTCGCCAATGGCCATCCACCGGCGAAGCTAAGCTTCGGTGACAAGAGCGTGGCCAATTACCGCGCCGGCGAAGCCGCGCAGTCAATGTTGGGCGCGAAGCAGAAAGCCTGGTTTCTCGAACGTCTGCGTAGCGCGCAGGCCACTTGGAAGATCTGGGGCAATACGCTGGGAACACCCGACTGGCGCGTCGATCCGCAGAATCTTCCGGCCGCACTTGGCAAATGGAATGGCGCAGGCTATGGCCTCATGGCCACCAGCGACTGGGGCGGCATGTACCACGAGCGCGCCGAGATCTTCGATGCCGTGCGCGATGCGGGCATTACGGGCTTTGCGATCGTCGCCGGCGATCGCCACAGCTTCTGGGCGGGCTACGCAGCGAAAGCCTTGCCACCCGCCGCG
This sequence comes from Pseudolysobacter antarcticus, assembly GCF_004168365.1. Taxonomy (GTDB): domain Bacteria; phylum Pseudomonadota; class Gammaproteobacteria; order Xanthomonadales; family Rhodanobacteraceae; genus Pseudolysobacter; species Pseudolysobacter antarcticus. Next base: position 174,331 of record NZ_CP035704.1, on the reverse strand, counting down.
TTCGAGCCCGTGGGCGTCACCTTCGTAGGCGGCTCGATCAGTTCCCCGGGCATGGCCGAAGCCAACGAGCACAACCTGAAAGCAGACAATCCGTTGCGCCCGCTGTACGTCGCCAATCCGGGTGGCGGACCACCGCAGTGCACCGCCAACTTGCTGCTGCACCACGGCGTGCGCTCAGCGCTGGAATTCGCCAGCAGCGGCGATTTGCAAAAGGCGCACGCGGTGAGCAATCCCGACTTGGCTCCGCACCTGACCTTCGTCGACGCGGGAGGGCACGGCTACGCCACGGTGCGTGTCGACGCCAGCACGATGGTGACCGAGTTCGTCTGCATTCCGCGGCCGATCGAGCGCGCCACAAGCGCGGACGGCGGCCCGCTGCGCTACCGCGTCCGCCACGAAGTGCCGCTGTGGCAAGCCGGCGAAAGGCCGCGGATGCGGCAAACGGTCGTGGAGGGCGATGCGGGCCTATCGGTATAAACACCGATAGCTGCGCAGAACGTGACTGTCGATTTCGTAGGTCTGCTATCGGCCAGAAGCGGACTTCCGGTTGATCCATCGCGCCGTCGGAAGCCACTCTTTCAAGGTAGCGAACACGGCTCGAATCCAGGTGGGACGCCACTCAAGTCCAATCCGCGACTTTCCCCGCTACTGCACGCACAGCGCCCAGGGCGCTGCCGGTGGCCAGACGCGCCGAGGTGCGCGAGAGGAAGCTGATCAGAGCACACGCCTACCGGGGGCTCCATAGGCAGAGTGCCAAGATATGGGTAACTCTTTCACCCATATCTTGGCCAACAGACCGAGCTATGGACAAGAATTGCTTACAAACTGCGGACAGAATGTGAGTTCGCGGCTAATCTTTTCACTATCGCGGTCGGAACGAGAACCAGCGTATTAACCTTGGTCAGCCATGCTGGCCCGTGCAATACTCTGACAATCGTGAGCATGGGTGGCGCATGACAGATTTCGAAGCTAAGTTAAGAGCTGCAGTCGAAGCCGTTGTAGCCGAACATGGCCAACGGGACTGTATCGTAATCAGCCACGGCATTTCGCGGAGCCTTCATACCCAACTGTCGACGGCACTTTCCGGCCCGCTTAAGAAAAGCAAATCATGCACGCTAGTGCTCACAACTTACGGCGGCGATCCGAATGCAGGTTATCGCATCGCCCGGTGCCTGAGACATCACTATGAATACGTAAGAGTAGTTATCCCAAGTTTCTGCAAGAGCGCGGGAACGCTTATCACGATTGCCGCGGATGAGCTTGCTATTGGCGATCTCGGTGAGCTTGGCCCTTTGGACATTCAAGTCCGTAAGCCCTCCGAATTGGAAGAAAATAGCTCCGGCCTAGATATAATGCAGGCACTACAAACCGTCACAAATCACACTCAAACCACTTTTCAGCGAATCTTGGTGGAGAGCAGAGGATTTGGACTATCTACTAAACTTTGTGCTGAATTTGCCAGTCAAGTCGCGTCCGGGATCGCCGCGCCGCTATTTGCGCAAATTGACCCAATGCGCTTAGGTGAAATGCAGCGCGCTACTCGCGTCGCCTATGAATATGGGCAGAGATTGAATAAATATCGGAATATTTTAAAAGAAGGTGCTCTTGAGCGCCTTATAAGTGATTATCCATCCCACAGTTTCGTAATTGATAGAAAAGAAGCTGTGGAACTTTTCAATAAAGTTTCACACCTGAGTTCTTCCGAGAAGGTTTTTTGCGATCTAATCTGGCACATCGTATCAAACCAGCTTGAAACCTGTGTGTTAATAGACATCGAAGAATCAGATACCAACTCCGGGGCAAATCATGAAGTCGTTAATGCAAATGCAGAAAGTGAAGTCGCAGAACCTGCCGACAAAGCGCTGGGAATTCCTTAACCCGCTGGCAGAAACCGCCGAGACAAAAAAAATCGAAGCCACTCAGATGAATAAAGCTTTTGAATTTGCACGCATAACCTCCTCTGTCAAGCGTACTGAGCGCCAAACTGAAGATCTAACGGCATAGTCTATATGCTAGCGCCCCGAATAGATGACTTGGCATCCCGCTTGCTGGGTTGATTTTTCGCGACAAGGCGTATGGGCATAATTGCCCAACGGGATGCAGAGACTCCAATTGGCCAGTTGAACAAATTTCTTTCACCAGTACACCAGCGTTGCTCTCTGTTTACTTCGCCCAGATCAGCGGCGTAGAATCGACATCGCGTCGAACGCGACGCATATGCATAAAACCATTCGGGGGAGGGTTCAAATGCGATCGTTAAAATCGCTGGTCTTCGTACCAGCACTGGCTCTTGCGGTATTTTTCTTGGCACTCGCGCCGCTGCATGCTCAATCTGCAGCCGATGATGGCAATGCCATCCTGCTGCTTCACGATGAGGATTTAGCTGGGGCGGCAACCGAATGCGGCATCGGGATCGCTGGCGAACGAACCGAGCCGGTCGCCTCGGCTGCGGTGCCGCTGGTTGCTATCGGAATTGGCAAATGGGTGGCTGGCCTCGTAGCCGGACATATCAAAGGAGTGATCACGCGACGGCTTGGCATGGATGAGCAGTACAACCGGTTCCTCGCGTTATCCCGACAGTTGCGCCAGATCGAAGGTCAGCTCAAGGCACTGGACGAGCGGATCAGTCAGCTAAGCGAGCAGATCAACGCCGTAGAACTTCGTAATCTGAGCGCCACTCTGGCCAAAAACTACGTCAACCCGGTCAAGAACGGCACGCACAATCTTGAGACGCTTGCGTGTGAGGAAGCCAGCGTTCTCAATGCCGAGCGAATGGGGCGCGATGCGAAGCGCGCAAAGCTGGACCGAGACCGCGCTTTGGCAGAATTTGGCAGCACGTGTCAGCGCACGCCCTTCCAGAATATCCCGCACGACCTCACGGCCCAATTCAAATCGGGCGAGTCGATCCTGGACCGTTATCTCAGCACGGTGATTTTGCCCCGCCGTTATCTCACGCGCCAGGACTCGCAAGATCTCGACGATTTTTCTATCGTTATCACCTGATCCAGATTCAAGCGCTGCGGCTCACCGCGGAATGTGCGCTGCACTTTCCGCCCGCAGGTATAAGCGTGGACGATCCGCACTTGCGCGACTCCGTGGCCGATAGTGTTTATCGGAAACAGAACAGCCACTACGAGCGCGCGCAAATGGGCACGCTGCCAAAAATCCTGCCGGAATGGCTGCCCGATAACGTCATTCTCGATACGCAGACCCAGCTTTTGTGGTGGAACGGCCTTGACTACGGCGCGCATCCGTTCGTGAATCGTTACAACCTGATCGAAGACTACACAATCAAACTGGATCGGCAAATCGCGGGGCCGAAAGGACCTTGGCGCTTCGAATTGGCGAAGCTTGCCGACATCGAAAAACTCGCCGCACTCGATGCAGCCCTGCCCGCGGTGCGGCGGAATTCCACCAGCAGTAGCCGTTACCCGGGCACACTCAAACCTTTTCTGCAACAGATCGGGCTCGACAAGGTGGCCGAGAAGATCCCCGAATCGAGCCTCAGTTTCGTTTGGACTTCTGACGTTGGTTTGCCGATCCGCCGCTGTCATACGCTGGGGCGGCAACGGTGCTTACATTGGTATGACGAAAATGACTACTTGGGGCAGACCGCCGTCATTGCGTCTGCCAACCGCCCGACACTCCGTTCGCCCTCGGGCAATGTCTGGCGTGCGCCGGAGCCGTGCCCGCCCAATCAGTGTTTTAAATCCGTAAGCCTTGATCGCTACGTCTTTCCGCTGTGCCAAGATCCGAAGCAGATTGATGGTAGACACCTTTGCGTCTCGGACGCCGTGCTTGGCATGTGGCAAGCGCCTGGAATCTACCGGTCGGCGCAACTGAAGAACGACCGGTTTTTTGCGTTCGACCTCGCGCCGCTGCAGTGACAGAGTTCAGCCTAACCGCACCCAATCTACGGCTTCGAGCGTATACGCAGCGAACAGGAAATCGCGGATCGTGATAATCCGGCTTGCGCGCCAGTCGATCAGGACAAAATGCGCAGGTCGTTCCATCGGGCCGGTGCTGTCGAAGACCAGCATCGCCGGTTGCCCTTCGACCGCACCGAGGGCGAACCGCCATTTCTCCACTTCCGCGTAGCGCGTGAAATAGGCGCCAATCTTGTCGCGGCCTTCAAGCTTGAGCCGGTTTACCAGCTCAAGCTTCACGTCGTCGGCAAGCATGGCGCGAATTGCATCGAAATCACCGATCTGAAACAGATGAACATAGCTTGCAATCTGCTTGCGGGCCGCGTCGGACATCAGCGGCAGGCGGGCATCTTCAGGCACCTGCGCGAGTTGCCGCAGCGCTACGCGACCGCGTTGCAGCGCCGATTTTGCGGCTGCCGACGTACATTCGGCGATGCTCGCGATCTCGTCCACCGAATAGCCCAGCACATCCTTGAGGATCACCGCGCAGCGCTGAAGTTCAGGTAGCTGCAGGAAGGTCTGAAAGCTGACAGCAACAATATCAGCCTCGGGCATTGATGCCGTTTCGGCGTCTGCGACAAGTGGAACGATCGGGTTGCGGGAGTTGCCGCGCAGAAAGTCCAGGCTCGTATGATGGGCGATGCGCAGCAGCCAACCTTCGAAATTGTCCACCTCCGTGCCGTCGGCCCGCGCGCGCAGGGCCTTGAGCAGTGTGTCTTGCAATACATCCTCGCCATCGACCGCCGAGCCCGTCATGCGTGCGCAGTAGCGGTGCAGCCGGGGCCGGAATGCTTTTAGACAATTCTCGAATTCATCTGTGTTCATGGTTCGAGCCCTACAGCGCTTCCGCGCTCTGTTCGGCCAAGGATTGGACACAAATGTCGATGAGAATTTTCGACAGGGCGGCCGGTTGTGACAGAAATGGCGAGTGGCTGCTTTCCAGTGTGTGGAGTGTTGTGTTGCCGCCGATGCTGCCATCAACCGTCGTTATCATGTGATCCTGGCAGACCAACGGAATCGCGTAATCCTGTGTGCAGCGGATGTAATGACGCGGCACCGTGCCAAATCTTCCAGGCGTAATTGCCGATGGGGTTACGGCACCGGCGACCGGTTCGTCACAATGAAGTTGCGACGCCGCATGCACAAATTCTGCGTCCGACGCGTCGCCATAAAACATTGCTTTGAGCCGCGATCTGTAGGCGTCATCGGTCGATTCAATATTGATTCTGGTCGCGCCGGTGGCGACGGGGTCGCCTACGAACAACCCGCGCCCCAGCGCCGAAGACATGGTTTCATGCTGCAGCATCGCGAGCAACGGCATGCCATTCGGCAGCATGAATCCGGAAAGGTATACCACCGCGAGAAGCAGCTCCGGAACCTGCTCGGTAACCGCCGAAATCGTCAACCCGCCGGCCGAGTGTCCGACCAGGATGATTTTGCCGTCGCCGAGCGATGCGGCTTCTTTCACCAATGCGACTACCGCTTTTGTGCGCTCCTCCTGCGTAACGCCGGCCATGGGTGAGCGCTCGGCGGCGAACGCGTCGGGGTCAAACGGACGAGAACCAAGCGACGTTGGCGCTACCGCATGTACCCCCGCGCCGGGAAGGTCAAGCGTCAAAACTGCGAAGCCCTGAGCTTCGAGTATTGGGGTGATCCTGTCCCACACCGAATGGTTGTGAAAACCGCCGTGAACCAGGACAAAAGCTGCTTTCGATAGTGACATCACAATCCTTCTTTATTTGATTTTACGGTCTTGCGACCAGCGTCGGCTGCCGGCCGATTCGCCGGCATTTGCCGCCCTCGCCCACCGCGGCGATCGAAGGCGGATCGGATTCAAATTTCCTTGTCCTCAAAAAGGAACATTTGAACGCCCGTATCGTCGGGCGCATAAACTTTGCGGTCCGCTGCGCACGCCTGTCCCTCCGGGCTTGCGAATGCCTTTTTGATCGCCGCAAGGTCGTCGAAATGCAGCGTCCCGATCAAATAGACATCGGACGATCCGGCAAGTACGGCGACAGGGCCGTAGCTGATCTCGTATTTCCTGAGACCCGGAAGTTTCTTGGCTAGCGGTATGTGTACGTCGAAATAATGTTGGTTAAATACTTCGACGTTATTCGGTGTGCGGTAAATTACTACCATTCGAGCCATTGCGGATTTCCTTTGCTACTTGAGTGAGAGAAGCTGTCGGGCCTCTGCTCACGGGCTTTCGCTTAGCACGATCCCGCCCACAATCGAGTCGACGTTCGCCAATTCCAGGATCTTCGCGAAACAGGCTTGCATGCGTGCGTCGTTGCGCATCGCCTCGAACGCGGCGGGCGTCTCCCACTCGGAGTAGATGACGACAGTCGCACCGTCGGCGGCGGCGATCAGCCGGCTCGTTTTCCAGCCGTCAAGGGTGCGGACCACGGTGTCGATGTTTTGCTTCAAGAGCGCGATCAGCGCTTCCTGCCGCTTTGATTCGACTTTCAGGACGTTGACAAGGACGACAGGTTTGTTGGGCATGGGTCGACTCCTTTCGTTAGGGACGCACCAAGGACGAAACAGAGGATGGAAACGGATCGCGGCAGTAGAAATTTTTGGAAAATCTCCAATGTCCGCTTCGCCCATTTTTCGAAGTCCCAAGAAAGCGCCGTAAATGTCTCCGACGGGTCGATAGCCGACAGGCGCAACAGCTGCCACCCCGGGATCCCGCATTCATTCCATCGTCGATGTGAACGACGGCCCTTGATCGATTTACGGTGTCGCGAACTGGGAGTTGTGTTGCGGCCGCTCATCTATCGCGTGCGCCTGCGCACCGACAAGAATAAACTTTGCTTCAATTCGAGGGGGTTGCCGTATGTCATGCTCATTTATGCGTTTTGTGTCGGTGTGCGCTTTTGCGAGCTATTGCATGCCCGCAAATGCCGGGACGATCTCCGTCACCGCTACCGGTGCGGCTTCGAGCTCTACTTGCACGCTCGGGCAAGCGATTTACGCCGCGAATCTGGCCAACAATCCGACGGACGCGACGCCTGCCGGCGCGACCACAATCAATCCGCTGTCGGATTCGGCAGCCACCACCGTTGGCGTTGGTTCATGCACGGGTGCTTCGGCCGGCACGAACGTAATTAACCTGCCGTCCGCCGCAGCGATCAGTTTCAGCACGGACAGTCCGGACAATTTCTGGTACGGGCCGAACGCGCTGCCGCCGATTGCCAGCACGATTTTCATCGAAGGCAACGGTGCCACGCTGACTATCGTGACGGGCACGTCTCCGCGCTCGCGTTTCTTTTTTATCGGCGCCAATCCGCAAGGCACCGCCACGCCCGGATATAACACGCCGGGCCCCGGCAACCTGACGTTGCACAACCTTACCCTGACAGGCGGCGTGCAACGGGGAGGAGATACCTTCCGGGGCGGTGGTGGCGCCGGAATGGGAGGGGCAATCTACAATCAGGGCACGTTGAATTTGAACGCCACCACCATGTCAGCGAACGCGGTCACTGGTGGCAGCGGAGCTAGCTCAGCTAGTGACTCGGGTGGGGGAGGCATGGGTTCCGATGCGGTTCCCGGCGGTGGCGGTGGAATGGGCGGCTCCGTTCCGCGGGGTACAAATGGGACGGGACAAAGTGCCGACTCCGCAGGAGACGGTGGCGATGGTGGCGGTCAAACCAACGGAACCGGAGGCAACGGCGCTTTGGCGGGTGCCGCGGGTGTTGGCGGTGATGGCAGCGGTGGCGGCGGGGATGGGCCGGTCGGTGCTTCCGCCGCGGGCGGCGGCGGCGGTGGTGGATTTGGTGGTGGTCTAGGAGGCGCAGGTAATCAGGCAGGGGGCGCTGGAGGCAAATTCGGCGTTGGTGGCTCAGTCGCCAACATTCACGTAGCCCCAGGAACTGGTGGCGGCGGGGGCGGTGGTGTGGGCGGCGGCGGTGGCGGCAACGGCAGCAGTGCATTCAGCGGGAATGGTGGATTTGGCGGCGGCGGGGGCTACGGCGCCGCATATAATTTGTCCGGCGCGGGCGGTGGATTTGGCGGCGGCGGGGCCGCAGAGGGAGGGTCAGGCGGATTCGGGGCGGCTTGGGTAACGGCGATGCAAGTGGCTACGGCGGCGGCGGCGGCGGATTCGGGGGTGCAATTTTTAATCACGCAGGCACTCTCACCGTGATCAACTCGACGTTGACTGGCAATAGCGCCAGTGGCGGCTTCGCGGGCGCAGCCTTCGGCGGCGCTGGCGGAAGCGGGTTGGGCGGCGCGATCTTCAATCTCGACGGTACGGTATTCGTCACGTTTTCTACCCTGGCCGCCAATACGGTTGTTGCTGGCCAAGGAGCCTTCGTCAATGGCAGCGCGAATGGTGGCGCGATCTATTCGCTGTCCTACAACGGTGCGGCGAGTACCGGCAGCACGAGTGCGTCGCTGACGCTCGAGAACAGCATCCTGTCCAACTCGATAGGCGGTAGCGACCTGATCGTTGATCAACCGGCAACGGTCTCAAGCGGGCTGGCCAATCAGAGCGTGGAAAGCACGGCAGTGCTGGGCAAAAACCTGGTCATGACCTCTAGCAGTACCAATAACGCGCCGGCGTTGCCGGCATTCCCATTCACCACCAATCCGCAACTGAGCGCGCTGACCAACAACGGCGGCGGTACGCAGACGATGGCATTGGCAGCGGCGAGCCCAGCGATTAACGCTGCCGTGTTCGCCACGAGCCAGCCGCATAACGACCAGCGCGGGTATTTGCGCGTGTCGGGAACGGCTCCAGACCTCGGCGCGTACGAGTTTGGCGCGACGGTGGTAGTCAAGGGTAGCCCGACAGTAGCGATCAGCAGCAGCAATCCCAATCCGTCCGTCCCAGGGCAGTCGTATTCGGTGCTCGCCGGTACCAGCGGCGGCTACGTCCCCACCGGGACAATCGACGTGACGGACGGCATAGCTCATTGCACGATCGGACTGCCGGCACCAGGCTGCGTTCTTGCTTCGACGACGCCGGGTTCGAAAACGTTGATGGCGAAATACAACGGAGACGCAAGCAACAACACGGCCACGAACACAGCGACACATACCGTTAACAAGGGCGCGACAACCACGGCAGTGACGTCGTCTGCCAACCCCAGTGTCTTCGGCCAGAATGTGACATTTACCGCGACCACTAGCGCAACAGCGCCGGCAACCGGGGTGCCGACTGGCTCGGTAACGTTCAAAGACGGCACGACAACGCTGTGTAATGCGGTGACCTTGAGCGCAGGTGTCGCGACCTGTGCATCGAGCACGCTATCTGTGGCGACGCACTCGATCACGGCGGTCTACAGCGGCGATACGAACTATGTGGCGTCGACCTCGACGGCACTGTCGCAAATGGTGAACCAGGCGGCGACCACCACAACCGTTACATCTTCCGCCAACCCCAGCACGTACAGCCAGAGCGTGACATTCACTGCGAGCGTTAGCGCAACGCTGCCGGTGACTGGTACGGTAACCTTCAAGGACGGCACGACGACGCTGTGCAACGCCGTCACCCTGAGCAGCGGTGTCGCGACCTGTGCTTTGAGCACGCTATCCACAGCGGCGCACTCGATCGCCGCGATCTACAGCGGCGATACGAACAATGCGGCGTCGACCTCGACGGCGCTGTCGCAGTTGGTGAACAAGGCGGCGACCACAACATCCGTTACGTCTTCCGCCAACCCCAGTGTCTTCGGCCAGAATGTGACGTTCACGGCAATTGTCAGCGCAACAGCGCCCGCAACCGGGGTGCCGACTGGCACGGTGACGTTCAAGGACGGCACGACAACGCTATGTAATGCGGTGACCCTGAGCGCAGGTATCGCGACGTGTGTATCGAGCGCGCTAGCCGCGGCGACGCACTCGATCACCGTGGTCTACAGCGGCGATACGAACGATGTGGCGTCGACCTCGACGGCGCTATCGCAATTGGTGAACAAGGCGGCGACCACCACAGCCGTTACGTCTTCCGCCAACCCCAGTTTGTACAGCCAGAATGTGACGTTCACTGCGACCGTCAGCGCGACGGCACCCGCGACCGGGGTACCGACCGCCACGGTGACGTTCAAGGACGGTACGACAACGCTGTGCAATTCGGTAGCACTGAGCGCGGGTGTCGCGACCTGTGCATCGAGTACGCTAGCCGTGGCGACGCACTCGATCACCGCGGTCTACAGCGGCGATACGAACGATGTGGCATCGACCTCGACGGCGCTGTCGCAAGTGGTGAACAAGGCAGCGACGACGATAACCGTTACCTCTTCCGCCAACCCCAGTAACTACAACCAGAATGTGATGTTCACGGCGACCGTCAGCGCGACGGCGCCAGCGACTGGCGTGCCGACCGGCACGGTAACGTTCAAGGACGATACGACTACGCTGTGCAACGTCGTGGCCTTGAGCGCCGGTATCGCCACCTGCGCATCGAGCACGCTGTCGACGGCGACGCACTCGATCACCGCGGTCTACAGCGGCGATACCAACGATCTGACGTCGACCTCGACGGTGCTATTGCAGGTGGTGAACAAGGCCATAAGCACGACGACCCTGGTGTCGTACCTCAATCCAAGCACGTTCGGTCAAAGCGTGACGTTTGGCGTAAATGTTACCGGTCAGAGCCCGACCGGCACAGCCACCTTCAAGGACGGTACGACGACGTTGTGCAGCGCCGTTGCCCTGAACTCTGGTTTGGCGATCTGCGCTTCGAGCACGCTTTCGGTGGGGACCCACACGATCAACGCAACCTACAGTGGTGATGCGAACAATGCGGCGTCAAACGCGACGGCGCTATCGCAAGTAGTGAACAAAACCACGACCACGACGGCGTTGTCTACCTTGTGCATGAATACGTTTGTTGGAGGCCAACCGTTCACTTTGGCTGCCGCCGCAAGCGGGGTAACTCCTACGGGCAGTGTAACTTTCAACAACGGCGCGACCGTCCTCTGCAACAGTGTCACTTTGAGCTCGGGCGCCGCGAGCTGCACGGTAAGCACGCTCGCGTCGATAGGTGCCGATACCAAAGATACCTACTCCCTGACGGCCGCCTACAGCGGTGACGGCAACAACACATCGAGCAACGCAGCCCCCTTGACGGTGACGGTGCTGAGTGCGGCGGACGTCATCTTTCGCAGCGACTTGGAGCAGATGCTGCCCTCATGCCCCATCGAATAGCGGCGCAAAAGCGGCCACTGGCAAGTGGCCCGGTGGGTTGAAACCGAACGCATTTTATTCGCAGACGATCATCACTTGTAAATCTTGCCAATAGGCAGCGCACTCGAGTTGGTCTTTCTAATGCCGTGGCCAAAATTCGCGGAATCCCCTGTGAATTCCCTTTTAGCTGGAATAATGTCTTACCGAGATGCATTCGCTATGGACTGCCGTGACCCAGCTTTCGCATTCGCAGGGCGTTGATACCTCGGATAGCTATTGCCTGGACATCAGCGACGCAGACACCGCTCCGATCAGACAACGGCGCAGATCCACTTTGAAAACTGTTCATGTGTGACTATCGCCTTTGGATGCGAAAACGTTGAATATCGAACCAGACGTTTTGGCGGGAATAAACCGCTGCCGCATCGGTTAGCGCACAAGGCGCTGCGATCTGTCGCGTCGCCATCGATGTTAAAACACGAATCAGTACGGCCGTCGCTCGCGATGGCATGAATCACAATCGGAGGAAAGATGATCTCACTTGTCCGCTGTTTCGCCGTTCTCGGCGCGCTCTCCGTAACCACGCAAGGCTTCGCGCAAACAGCGCCGAAACCGGTGCTGGCCAACATCGGCCCCGTATCGGTCGACTTCGGTGCGATCAAGATGGGCGATACCGTTTCGGTGCCGATAACGATCCAGAACATCTCATCGGGCACAGTCAGCATCGCCAGCACCGGCATCAACGGCGTCGCTCAATTTGCGATGGATTCGGCCACGTGTGCATCGAAGAGCTACATGATCGTGGCCGGAGACAGCTGCTACCTGACCATCAAGTTCACGCCGACCGATGCCGGTGGCACTACCTTTTCGACAACGACCGCCGTGCTGGTGCAGTCCGGCAGCATCACTCAGATCGCGCAGCTGCATTTTTCGGGCAGCGGCACCGAGGCACTGGTCGAGGTCACGCCGGTGGCGATCGACTTCGGCGATACATTTATCGGTCAGCAGGTGATGGTGCCGGTGACGATCAGGAATACCCACAAGGCCACGATTACACAGCTTGGCGGCAGCGCGGGCAACGCTACGTTTGACGCCGGTACCGATTGCGGCGGGCCCACCGTTCCGGTCGACCCGTGCCATGTCTATTACACGTTTACGCCATCGGTCAGCGGGCCTGCGCAGGCCAATGCTGACATCACTATCGCAACCAGCCAACCAACGTCGATGAGCCAGGATTTTCCGATCTCGCTCAAGGGTAACGGAGTCGCGACGTTCCCGTCGCCCAATGTCGCGGCATGGCCGGTCGGAATCGACTTCGGCCGGATCAAGGTCGGGCACACCGCGACCGTGCCATTTTTGTATCGCAACAACTCGCCCGGCTATGTCACGACCGCAGGCGGCGGATTCAACGACAACAACGGCCCATTCCAGGGGTTCAGCCACCCGGAAGCCGACTGCATGACGGCGACCTTCGCACCGGGCGTGACCTGCCACACCGACTATCAGTTTCTGGCGCGCGCACAACAGGTCTATGCCGGCTCTACAGATATATTTTTCTTTACCCCCCCTGACCAGTACGTGGTTCCCTACGCATTTTCCGGAACCGGCGTGGGCACCCTCGCGCGCGTGACGCCGCAAACCGTCGACCTTGGCACTGTCGCGTTCGGCACCAGCGCGAGCGTGCCCGTCGTGATCACAAATACCAGCGACAATCCGTTGTCCAATTTCACGGGCGGCCAGATGAATACGCCGTTCAACGCTGTCAGCAACTGCCCGACGTCACTCAGTGTCGGCCAGAGCTGCAGCTACACCTACACGTTCACCACACCGTCGCCGCAGAGCTCGCTCAAGGCTAGCTATACGGCCACCACGCTACTGTCTTTCAACAACATCGGCAGCAATTCGAACGGCATCCAGCCGATCGTGCAGATACAGATCACCGCGCATGTCGGCGATCGTATTTTCGGTGATGGATTTAATGGATAGAGGGAGTAGTTCAGCTCCCCGAATTTCGAATGCCTGAGCGAGATGCTCCTGATATGGAGCATTAGACCGGGGTGATGACTTGATGTAACCCAGTTACAGAAAAAGCGACCCCATCCGTGTCTCAGCATTGCCTTACTTGGCGTTGCGCACTAAATATTCGTACTCGATGGAATCTTGCTCGGTAGCAAATAGTCGTAAGGCACAGCGCGGGTCGTGTTGCGCTGCGTGATCGTGCTTTCGATGCCGACCAGTGCAGCGCGGAAACGATCGAGCGGGCCGCCCGGGCCAACGATGGCGGGATCGAGCAGCACCTGCGGGTACGGAAACGCGTTGTCGAGGTACGTACCGAGCGTGCGGTAATACACGCCGCCGAGGATGTGGAACAGCAAGATCTGCTCCTGCGCCGAGAGTGTCGATGGCAACATTTGCGACCAGCTCGTCGACGATGCAGCAGCACTCGTGATCGGTGCGGGCGTAGCGCCCATGCCGGCGCTGAACGGGGCGTAGGTCATGATCGCGGATTGCGCGAAATTCACCGCCGCGTGCTGCGCGCTGGTATTGAAGATGATCGCAGTAATGACGCTGATCAGCTGGCTGCGCGAGGTGATCGGGACAAAACCTTTGATCTTGCCACTGCCGGCGAGCTCGGCTGTCCAGGCGGCGAGCTCGTAATCGCCGGTGATATCGCCATCGCTGAGGTAATACACGCCAACGTAGTCGCTGACCCATGCGCTGATCGCATCCCAGATCAACAAAGCGTCATCGCGGTACGGGTAATCCGGCAGCCGCGTGGTGTCGTCGACGCCGCGCGCAGCGAGATCGTTCGGCAGCATGTTGGCGTAGAAATCGTAGGCCAGTCGATCGCGGCCGCACTCGGCCTGCAACGTGCTCATCGGCGCGGCGAGGATCGCATCGCCAGTGGTCAACGGCGCCATGATCAGCACGGTCGCGGCTTCGTTAATGAACATCGCGCCTTCGAGGTGCGGCGCGAGCAAGCGGTTCAGCGGATGCGTCACCGCGAGCTGGCGCTGCGTTGCCATCGCAAACGCTTCGGACATCAGATGCGTGCGGCCGAGGTGGACAAACATTTCGTGGTAATTGAAATCCGCCACCTGGACCGCGGTCTTGGCCGCTTGCCAAGACCAATACGCGGCGCTGTCGTCAGCTGTGCCAGCGCGCAAAAAGATCGGACTCTGGGTCGGATCCTGGCCGCACTGGATCGCCACCGGCAGCAGCGAACTGCCATTCACTGGACGCGCGAACAAGGCGATCGGCGCATAACCGTAACCGGTTCCGGTCAGTGGTTTGCTGACCGGACCTGTCGGCGCCAAGCCGCCGAGATCGACATAATCGAGCAGGTACAAACGTCCGGTACTGAGAGCCTCGTCGAGGCTGTCATTGCTGCCCATCACTTGCCGGTATTGCGCATCGCTTAGTGGAAATTTCGCCGGCAACGAAGTCGCACGGCGGATCAACATTGGATTCGGGCCAGCGACGCGCATGCGCGCGAAAAACTCGTCATCGTGCAGATACTGCGCGACCGCCGGCTTCGGCAGAGTGACAAACAACGCATCGTATTGCGCCACGGTTTTGCTCGGTGGATCGAACGTACCCTGCGCCAACAAGCCGTGATGAATCTGCTTGAGCTGGGTGCCGATCATGCCGACGCTGTTGAGCAGACCGCCCAGCAAATTCTGCGTCGCGGCGGACAGCGTGGCCAGCCCGGTGTTGGTAGCAAGAAGATTGTTGAAACTGGCCCGTAGCGCGCTCAGCTGGATGCCGAGGCTGTTCAACAATTGTTGATCGATCGTGACCAGCGTGCTCGGCGACATCGACGCTGCGAGATTCTCGACTGCCTCAAGCGCCAGCACCGAGGTGCGCAGTTGATGTTCGAGTGTCGGCGCTTCGGCCGGCGGCAGCAGCGCGCCCATCGGCACACCGGCCAGATCGAGATGCGATTCGGTCCACACATACTGCGCCTGCTGCGCCACCAGCCCGACCCGGCGCAAACTCGCTGCAATCAGGTTGACCTTCTGCGGCAACATCGGTCGTAGCACAGGCACCGCAGCTATCGCTACCTCGCTCGACAGGCCACCGAGCAGACTCAGCGCCCCGACCGAGGCGGACCACTTCAGCATGTCTCTGCGTTTCATCGGATTTCCTCGCTGGCGAAAGCTGGCGGCGATTGCGTCGGAACAGGGTGAAAGGGTAGTCGAAGCGAAGGTTACGGCGATGTGATTGGAACAACCGCATGGTCCTGTCAGAAGATCGACCCAGTCTAGGCGTAGCGAGCGGCGGCGCGCGAACGCGACGCGCCGCCGCTGTTGCGAAGTGTGCCGTCTCTCGACGACACGATTATTTAGTGTTGTGTGACGGGAGCAGTAGCAGGTTTCGGCGCGGGCGGCGGCGCATCGATATTGCGATCGAACTCGGCCGGTTGAACCTTGCCATCGTGGTTCAGATCGGTGCGATCGAAGCCTTGTTTGATGTCTTGCTTGGACAATGTCCGTCCGGTCGCCTTGACCCACTGTTCGGTTTCTGCGAGCGAGATCAGACCGTCGTGATCGGTATCGATCGAATCAAACAATGCGCGTCCGACCAGTTGCGGTGTGGCCTTGGCAGTCGATGCTGGCGGCGTCGCGCCGTGCTCATGCACCGCCTTGCCGATGCCGGCATCTTTGCTGTCGGTCGTGTTCACGCCGATGCATTGCGGGTTACCTTCGGTGGCCGGGCCATGCCGACAGCCGCCGTCACAATTGCCGCAGAAAAAATTGCACGGCCCGTAACCGCAGCACGGCGTGCCGGCGGTACAGTCGCCGCAGAAACCAAACGCGTTGGTCTCGCACTGCGCCGCAGCCAGGCCGGGCAATGCCAGACACAACAACAGCAGCAACATCTGCAGCCGCACCAAAAACTTCTTTTTCATTTCGATATTCATAATTGAATCCCCAAGTTGATCGCAATACCATGCAACACGTGGCCGCCAACCCCGCGGCACGGTCAAATTCCGGCTGCAGATGGCGGTTACCAATGCTCACGTATTTTGCTGCGTCGAACTGTCATGCACTCGATCGAGGGCAACGTCTCGGGTCACGCTTGACCGATGAACCTGTGTCATCGTTCAGGATTGCTCGCACCGATTAATCTGCCCGCAAGGACAGCTTATGCGTGCCGGCGCGTTGTGCCAGATCAGATTTGCTCACCGCGAGGCTTGCGCCAGAAGATATACTTCGCGGCGACCCTTTACGAAGACCAACCCTTGGTCGTCGGTCGCATTTATTCGCCCCAGGAGATTTGCATGAAACGTGTTGCTTATGGTTTTTTTGTCGCTGCTGTACTGCTCGGTTCCTCCGCTCAGGCGGCCACCCTGTCGCTCACCGACAAGCTCACCGCATATCACGCGGCGACACCGGCCGAGCGCAGCGCTGTTGTTCCGCTCGTGCTCGCCGCCGTGAGTAGCGAGATCGACCGCAAGGGCAAAACGGACGCCGCGATCGGCGCCGAAATCCTGCCGTGCATGGACTCGGTCGATGGACAGGTTTCCGATGCCGACCGCGCAACCCAGCCGGTGCTCGACCTCGCCGCCGTCTGTCTCGCCCAGCTCGGCTACCAGAAATAATCATCGCGCGCTTTACGAGCGCGCTGTGTCTGGAAAAATCACGCGCCGAACCTCCTGGTTCGGCGCGCTTATCTGTTGCGCTTTGGTAGTCGCCGCTGCTGCGGTATTCGGATCGCCATTGTAGTGCGCCGTGATGGTGTGGAATCTGGCGTCAATGTGTTGGTCGCGACAGGTTGTGTTTACGCGGCTTGCCGGGCTTCGCGGATATCACGTGCGGCATTGCGTATGGCTTCCATGGCCAGCAAATAGGCGGCCGGCCCGTAGCTGATGCGGGCAACACCCGCGTCCGCCAGCTCACGCGCATGAGGCAGCCCTGGCATCGTCATCACGTTCAGTGGCAAGTCTGTGGTGTTGCACAATTCGCGAATCGCAGACAAGTCGACCAGACCGGGAACGAAGAAGCCGGAAGCGCCCGCGCGTGCATAGGCGGCGGCACGCGCCTTCGTTTCGGTCATGCCTTCGGGTGGCTTGACGCCGCTGCCGAGGAACATGTCGGTCCGTGCATTGATGAATAGGCGCACGCCACGCGCATCGGCCATGGCTCGGATCGCAGCGATACGCGCGCACTGTGCGTCGACACCATGCAAACCGCCCCCGCGTACGATGCGATCCTCGAAATTGATGCCCACTGCGCCGTAGTCCATCAACCGCGCCACGTTGCCGGCGCAAACTTGTGGATCATCGCTATACCCTGCCTCGATATCTACAGTCACAGGAGCATCGACCGCGCCGATGATGCGAGCGACAACTTGCTCGACGAATGCGAACGGCATCGACTCGCCATCGTCGTACCCTTGCGCCGCGGCGACAGCCCAACTGCTCGTCGCGATCGCGGGCGAACCCGCCTGCCGGATGGCCTTGGCGCTGCCGGCATCCCACGCGTTGTAAAGAACGAGAGGGCTACCTTTTACATGCAGAGCAGCCAACGATTCCGCCAGTTCTTTTTGTCGCATGACATATCTCCTCGGGTGGTTGGGTTGAGCCTTTGCATCAAGCCGCATTGAGCTCGAATATCAACTGTTCGGGCTTGAAGGAACGCAGGAAGTTTTCGGCATCGAATGCTTGCGCCAGGCTGAGCGTACCGCTTTGAACGAACGATGGCTGCAGCATGCGTGTTGCCGCCTCGACCACAAGCGGGGCCGTCACGGCGTAGATGTCCTGTCCCCGCGCGAGGGCGCGACGGCTACCTGCACCATCGTGCGCGACTACCTCGATGACGAAATTCTGCGCGGATCGCCCGAGGGTATCGATGGCTACCGGCGGTGGGGTCGCGTCATCACGCACGTCGCGCAGGGACGCCACGTTGAGATAAGCGCGCAGATTACGTACCTGCGGATGACGCGAGATCGTGATGATCTCGCTGAAAGGCATTTCTTCCATTTCCTGCAAGCCGTGCGGCGCACCGAAAGTCCATTGCGTCCTTGCCGCCGGGATCGTCATCGGCACGAGCCGGCCGTTCTCCAGCACGACGCGCGGGACTCGATTGCGCTCGCCGGTTTTGCGCGTCCCCTTGGTTGGCCACCAATGATCGAGCGCGATCGCAATGGTCATGTTATCGACGGCGTACTGGCCAATCAGTGCACTGGCGAGAAGATCGGCAAGGCCGCCATAAAAACCGGCGGCAGGAATGACGGCAACACCAGCGGCGCGGGCACGCTCATCGTAGCGTTCGAATATCGAAAGTGCGCTGGCCTGTTCTGCAGTGACATCCAGATACGCGCTGCCCACGCGCAGGGCAGCCTCAACGATGGGTGACGCCGTATCCAGGAAAGGGCCGGCGCAGTTGATGATCACGGCGCAGTCGGCGAACGCGCGATCCAGCGCCGCGGCATCGTCAATGCTTGCGATCCGCGCGATGACGCCCGCCGGAACGCTTGATATGTCGCGGCCCACCGCGAGCACGGGCAACCCGCGGCGCAGGAGCTCGCCAATTACGAAGCGTCCGGTGTGGCCGGTGGCGCCGTAGACGGCTACGAACGTGCTGTTTTTGTTCATTATCATCATCCTCAGTAATAGCTACAGACCTGTCTGTTCTTGCGAAGCTACAGAACGGTCTGTACCATGTCAATACCGAAGTTGATCAGTTGCTCGTCATGACCACGAAGCCTGTGCAAAACCCGCTGGATGTGCGTGAACGGATTCTGCAATGCGCGTCGGCTCTTTTTTATCGACAGGGCGTCCGCGCCGTTGGCGTCGACTTGGTGGTTGAGCACGCAGGTGTGGCAAAAACCAGCCTGTATCGACACTTCCGCACCAAAGACGATCTCGTTGTCGCGTTCCTGGAGCGCGAGGACATCGACTTCTGGGCAACCTGGGACGATGTCGCGGCCAAGTACTCGGATGATCCGGCCGACGAACTGGCGGCGCACATGCGCTGGATCGGTGAGCGTCTGTCGCGCTCGAATTATCGCGGTTGTCCGCAGATCAACGTCGCTGCCGAATTCGCAGAACAGGAGCATCCTGCCCGACAGGTGGCGCGCGCGCACATGCATGGGCTGCGCTCACGCCTGGCTGCCATCGCCAGGCGGCTTGATGTCGCCCACCCGGATATCCTGGCCGCGCAACTGGCTCTGCTGGTCAACGGCGCATTCGTCAGCTCGGAACTGCTTGCGACCGACGATGCAACCCGGATTCTTCTGACGTCGACACATGCACTGGTCGAAGCTGCGCGCGCGGCTGTAGTGCCAAAGGCCTGATATCGGGTCGCATCCAGTTCGCGCTCACGGTGTAGTCAATCGTGTCACCGATCGCTTGCGGCAACACCGGTGCCGTGACCTGCCAGGATAATGAGCGCCTCGCAGAAATAACGATGCCACTGGTGGCGAGGTTGCCACTGCCAGCACCAATGCAGGTCCAACCGGCGGTGAACGCGCGTCCAGGCAGAAAAATATGAGGTGCGGCTAAACCACCGAAATGCGGCCGTGCTAGCCTCATCCGCCCGAGAGCCGGCCGACACGAGGATCACGATGGCGCTGTTCCAAAGCGTATTGATGCTGATGCTGCTGGCGATCCTGTCGCTACAGGTTTCGCGACGCCTGCGGATTCCGTATCCGACCATGCTCGCGGTGGCGGGTCTGGGTGTGGCGATGCTGCCATCCGCGCCGACGATTGCGATCGAGCCGCGCCTGGTCATGGCATTGTTTATCGCCCCGGCGATTCTCGATGCAGCCTACGATTTTCCGCCACGCGCGATCCGCCGTCATTGGTTGCCGCTGTTCGCGCTCGCCGTGATCGCCGTGTTGCTGACCACCGCTGCGGTGGCGTGGGTCGGCATTGTCTACGCCGGGCTGCCGCTGGCCGCAGCGATTGCGCTCGGCGCGATTGTTGCCCCGCCCGATGCCGCCGCCGCAGCGGCAATGCTCGATCGACCCGACTTGCCGCGTTCGACGGTCACCGTATTGAAAGGCGAGAGCTTGTTGAACGACGCCGTCGCGTTGTTTGTCTTCAGTGTAGCGCTGCATATGGGCACGATGGATAGCGATGCGCAGCGCGCTATTCCGCAATTGGCGCTGGCGATTCCTGGTGGCTTGCTGCTCGGTATGGCGATGGGACGCCTGGCGACTATCACGATGCCGTTGCTCGCCGGAACGATGGGTGGAATCCTGTTTTCATTCGTCATCACGTTCGGCACATGGATACTCGCCGATCAGCTCGGTCTTTCCGCGATTCTTGCCATGGTCGCCGCCGCAATGACGGTCGCACGCCGATCCGACCGGCAAGCCGCACGCGATCGCATCCACTCCTATGCCGTGTGGGACCTTATGGTATTTGTGTTGAACGTGCTCGCGTTCTTGTTCGTCGGTTTGCAGGCACGTGCGATCGTGCAGACGCTCGACGACTCCGAGCTGCATCACGCCATTGGTTTTGCGGCACTGGTTTTTGCAACTGTCGTCGGCGTGCGCATCCTCTGGGTGATGCTCTACAACCGCCTGGTGCAACCGGTCTATCGCTGGCTTGGCTACGGCGCGGGGCCGACGTTGAAGCAGGGCATCGTCGCATCGTGGTGCGGCATGCGCGGCATGGTCACGCTCGCCGCCGCCCTCGCATTACCCGAGACATTTCCACAGCGTGGTCTGGTTGTGCTGAGTGCATTGGCCGTCGTGCTCGGCACGCTGATCGTGCAAGGAATTACGCTGGGGCCGCTGATCCGCCTGCTGCGCTTTCCCATCGAGACGACGCAACGCGATGAACTGGAGCGCGCGCGTCTTGCGCTCACCGCCGTCGCGGAGGCCGAATTCGACAAAGCCGGCGACGCCGCCGCCGCACTTTTACGGGAAGAATTACGCCTCGAACAAATCGCTCTGCAAAGCCCATACCGGCAATCGGAGAACCCGGTCGACACGCTGCGCCTGAGCACAATCCGCACGCAACGCGCAGCGCTCTGGCGCATGCTGCGAGATAACGTCATTGACGACGAAACCTATGACGTACTTGAGCGTGAACTGGATCTTGGCGAACTCGCGGCATCGCGACGCCAGCCGTTCGACCTTGTCGACGGCTAGGCGTTGACCGATCGGGCGCGGCTCGCTCGATCAACGTGCGTGATTTTTCCGGATGCTCACGAAATCAGCTGATAGCAGTCGGCTTGGTAGTGATGGATTTCGAAAAGTTTGCCTAGCGCTGTGTGGCAGCTTCACAGCTGCTCGGTTGCGCGTGCTTCGCATGCAGTTTTTCCGGGTCCGGATTTTGTGCCACGCAGAACGATACCGTGTCTGCTGAATAGTCGGCACCGCGCGTCAACTGGATAGCGGGCTCGGCAAGTTCGCGAAACTCGAATCGCACTTCGCCACCGCGCGTGACCGTGCCAATGAGATATCCGTAGACATGCTCGCGTGCATCGGGGCCGGCGATCACATCCGGCGGCAGTGGATAGCGTTCGGCGCCCGCGGTACCTACGACCCATCCGGGCAAAACAACCCCACCGTGATCGGCATCACGCCAGTGATCGGTGTCGTAGATGTTGGCCAGGTAATAGTGCGAGTGGCTGGCGAGCAGATAGACGTGCTTCGATTTCTTTTCGGCCTCGACCAACTTCGCATACGTTCTCGTGCCGCTCTCGCGACCGCTGATCGAGCCGCACATGCTGTGGCTGTCGGATTTGCTGTAGGGCAACGATTCATGCATTCCCACCACCAACGTGGTGATGGCCGGATTTTGCATATCCGCATCGACAATTGCATTGAACCAAGCCATCTGCACCGTATCGAAAGTATCGTCGCTGGCGTTGTCGAGATTGATGAAATCGATGCCGCGTTCGATCCAGTGATAATAGGTTCTCGGCGCTGGCGTCTGTTTCAACAGGCCATAAAGCGCGGCGTCGTTGCTGCGCTGTTGCTTGAGCTCCGGGCGATCAAGCAGCGATTGAAACTCGATGAGAAATTGGGTGCGCGTTTTCGGCGCGATGGTTTCGTGGTTGCCAATGCCGATAAAGAATGGCGTGTTTGCGAAAGGCTGCACCTGATGCTGGCTGAAATCGGTCCACGCAGTACGCAGATAATCGTCGAGGCTCGGCGGTGGCGAGAATGCCTTGAAGCGCTCTTCGCGCGCGTAGTCTTCATCCACTTTGTAGATCGCGCGCAAATCACCGAGATGCCAGTAGAACGCCGCGCCATCTTTGCGCGCTCCCGCCGCGATGGCGGGCATCACGACATTGCCGCAGTTGCGCGAATCACCGGATACCGCGAACGTCCAAGTTGCGTCCGCCCTTTGCCGCGACGCGGAGCTCGTTCGTTGCTGCGCGCAGCCTGGCGATGACAAAGTGAAAAGTAGAAGTACCCCCAAGGCCGAGACTAATCGCGTCGATGTGGTCACAGCTTTCCCCTGCGGTTCGGATGAATGCCCAGTCTACTGCACAGCCAGCAGGATGGCGTCGCTGCGTGGCGTGGCGTGGCCGAGGTGCCAACGTCGGCGGGGCAGCACGAAATGGCATTGACGACGGACAATTTCAACAACGATTTCGCCAGCTTCAAGCCGACCACGCTCGAGGTTTAGTATGACTCTCCGGTCTATGCTGGGCGATATCTGAAACGGCACGCCCCAAGCTCCGTGACGATTACGGCACTGCGTCAAGAATCAGGCGGCGTGCGCCGCTGCGGTTAAGCCCAGCTCGATCAGGATCGACCTCGCCGCCTCGCGGCCATCGTGCACTGCGCGCACCACCAGATCGGCGCCGCGCACCATGTCGCCGCCAGCGAAGATGCGCGGGTGATCGGTCTGGAATGGCAGGCGTTGTTCGGCGCCGAAACCGCCGACACGCAGGCGCTCGTTGTCGTGCAAGGTCACACCGTGTGCGGCGAGCCATGGCGGTGGATCGGGCTGGAAACCGAACGCGAGGATGACCGCATCGGCGGCGATATCGGTTTCGCTGCCGGGCACATGTTCGGGCCGCGCACGACCGTGACCGTCTTTCACGAGGCGCGTTTCGACCATACGCACGCCGGTGACGCGGTCATCGCCGAGAATCGCGATCGGCTGACGATTGAACAGGAAATGCACGCCTTCGTCGCGACTGTTTTTTACTTCCCGACGAGAGCCAGGCATGTTGATTTCGTCGCGCCGATAAACGCAGCTCACGCGCGCCGCGCCCTGGCGGATCGCGGTGCGATTGCAATCCATGCCGGTATCGCCGCCACCGAGCACGACCACACGCTGGCCACTCAGATCGAAATGCGGCTCGGCGAGCGCGGTATCGCCAGCGAGCAATTGCCGCACATTGCTGACCAGATACGGCAGCGCTGCATGCACGCCCGGTAGATGCTGGCCGGGGATGGCGCCATCGACAAATCGATACGTGCCAAGGCCGAGAAACACGGCGTCGTAATCGCGCAGCAATTCGGAAAATTCAATGTCACGACCGATCTCGCAGTTCAAGCGAAATTCCACACCCATGCCTTCGAGCACAGCGCGCCGTGTGCCGATGATATTTTTCTCGAGCTTGAACGGTGGGATGCCAAACGTCAGCAGACCACCGATTTCTTCGTAGCGATCAAACACCACGGCTTGCACGCCGGCGCGCGCAAGACGATCAGCGGCGGAAATTCCGGCGGGTCCGGCGCCGATGATCGCCACGCGTTTGCCGGTGGCTTTGACTTGTGAAAGATCGGGGCGCCAGCCTTGGCGAAACGCTTCATCGACGACATATTTTTCGATGCCACCGATCGTCACCGCACCAAAACCTTCGTTGATCGTGCACGCGCCTTCGCACAGTCGATCCTGCGGGCAGACACGGCCGCAGACTTCCGGCAACGGGTTGGTTTCGTGCATCAAGGTCGCGGCTTCGAAAATGCGACCATCCTGCACCAGCTTGAGCCAGTTCGGAATGTAGTTGTGCACCGGGCATTGCCACTCGCAATACGGGTTGCCGCAATCGAGACAGCGCGCTGCCTGTTCGGCGGATTGGCCGGGTTCGAAATCGCCGTAGATTTCATCGTAACCAAGCACACGCACCTGCACCGGCACTTCGCGCGGCATCACCCGCGGCACGGTCAGGAATTTGAAAACATCGGTACTCATCAGGCGGCTCGCTTCAGGGCGTCGATCAGTGATTCGAGGCTCGCGGCCTTCGGTTTCACCAACCAGAATTTGTGCAGGTATTCGCGGAATTCGTCGAGGATCTGCTGACCCCAGACGCTGCCGGTTTCGCGGACGTGGGCGATGATCAAACCGCGCAGATTCTGCACGTGATTTTCCATGCCCTCGTGACCGATGCGATGGATGTCGATGAGTTCGTGGTTGTAGCGATCGACAAAATCACGCTCCTGATCGAGCACGTAAGCGAAGCCGCCAGTGAACCCAGCGCCAAAGTTCAAACCGGTGCGGCCGAGCACGACCACGGTGCCGCCGGTCATGTATTCGCAGCAATGATCGCCGGCGCCTTCGATCACCGCGACCGTGCCGGAATTGCGCACCGCAAATCGTTCGCCGGCCTGGCCTGCGGCATACAACTCGCCGCCGGTGGCGCCGTATAAACAGGTGTTGCCGATGATCACGGTCTTGCGCGCCTCGAAGCGTGCCAGCGCGGGCGGATACAACACGATCTTGCCATCGGCCATGCCTTTGCCGACGCCGTCGTTGGCTTCGCCTTCGAGATAAATATGGACGCCGCCGGCATTCCACGCACCGAGGCTTTGCCCGGCGCTGCCGCGCAGGCGCAGCACGATCGGCGCGTCGCGCATGCCGTGATTGCCGTAGCGTCGCGCGACATCGCCGGACAATCGCGCGCCGAGGGTTCGATCGGTATTGCGCACCGGATACGCAAACTCGCCGCCACGTTTGGCGTCGAGCGCTTCGAGCGTATCGACGCTGATGCGCGCGGCGAGCGTGCCCGGATCGCGCGGCATATTGCGCGTCGAAACACACGTCTGCGCGACCTCGATGCCGAGTCCGTTATCGCTGAGCAACGGCGACAGATCGAGCTGAGTTTGCTTGATGCTGTTGCCGACTTTTTGCCTCAGCAAATCGGTGCGACCGACCAGCTCTTCGAGCGAGCGCATGCCGAGCATCGACAACAATTCGCGCACATCTTGGGCTACGAAGCGGAAATAATTCATGACCATTTCCGGCAGCCCGGTGAAGTGCAGCTTGCGCAACACTTCATGCTGGGTGGCGACGCCGGTGGCGCAATTGTTGAGATGACAAATACGCAGATATTTGCAGCCGAGCGCAACCATCGGCCCAGTGCCGAAACCGAAACTTTCCGCGCCGAGTATCGCGGCCTTGATCACGTCGAGGCCAGTTTTCAAACCGCCGTCGGTCTGCAGCCGCACCTTGTGCCGCAAGCCATTCAGTCGCAGCGTCTGATGCGCTTCGCTCAAGCCGAGCTCCCACGGACCACCGGCGTATTTGATCGACGATAGCGGGCTCGCACCGGTGCCGCCGTCGTAGCCGGAAATCGTGATCAGATCGGCATACGCCTTGACCACGCCGGCGGCGATCGTGCCGACACCAGCGTGCGCGACCAGCTTGACCGAAACCAGCGCGTCCGGATTGATCTGCTTGAGGTCGTAGATCAGTTCGGCGAGGTCTTCGATCGAATAAATATCGTGATGCGGCGGCGGTGAAATCAGGCCGATACCGGGCTTGGCGTAGCGCAAGCGCGCGATCATCTCGTTGACCTTGTGACCGGGCAACTGGCCGCCTTCGCCGGGCTTGGCACCTTGTGCGATCTTGATCTGCAGCACTTCGGCGTTGATCAGATACTCTGGCGTGACGCCGAAACGGCCCGACGCGACTTGCTTGATCTTCGAAGATTTCTCGGTGCCGTAACGCAACGGATCTTCGCCGCCTTCGCCCGAGTTGGAACGTGCACCGAGCCGGTTCATCGCAATCGCAAGCGCCTCATGTGCCTCGGGCGACAACGCGCCGAGCGACATGCCGGCGGAATCAAAACGCTTCAGGATCGAATCGATCGGCTCGACGTCGTTGAGCGGAATCGCAGTGCGGCCTTCGCGAAATTCGAGCAGGTCGCGCAAGGTCGATGGTGCACGCGAGTTCACGTGATCAGCGTAGATGCGGTAATCGATGTAATCACCGCTGCGCACCGCCGCCTGCAGGCTCGCGATCACATCCGGGTTGTACATATGATATTCGCCGCCGTGCATGAATTTCAGCAGGCCGCCGGGCAATAAAGTTTCAGCCTCGTTCCACGCATCGAACACCTGTTGTTTCATTTCGCGTTCGATGTCGATGAAACCCGCCCCGCCGATGCGCGACGGCGTACCGGCAAAACAGCGTGCGACAACTTCATCCGACAAACCGACGATCTCGAACAAACCCGCGCCGCGATAACCGGCGATGGTCGAGATGCCCATTTTCGACAGGATTTTCAGCAAGCCTTTGCGAATGCCGCGGCGATAGCTGCGGCCGAGTTCGCGCGGTTCGCCATCGCTCTTGCCACTGATCAAACCATCGCGACCGAGATCGAACAAGGTTTGGTACGCCAGATATGGATATACCGCCGTGGCGCCGTAACCGATCAGGCACGCGAACTGGTGTGGGTCGCGCGCGCTGCCGGTTTCAACCAGCAGGTTGCAATCGCAACGCAGACCGGTAGCGATGAGGTGCTGATGAATCGACGCCGTCACGAGCAACGAATGCGCGACCAGCATGTCGGGTTTCGGATAACGATCGCTGATGAAGACCAGCACCGCGCCGTTGCGCACGGCCGCTTCGGCGGCGCTGCAATAACGATCGAGCGCGGCGGCGAGGCCTTCTTTTTCCTCGTAATAAATATCGATGAAAACCTGCGCTTCGCGGAATTGCGGCAAGCTGAGAATTTGCCGCAGTTTGCGCTGCGAAAGAATCGGTGAATTCAGCAGCACCTGATGCGCGTTTTCCGGCGACAGGTCGAACACGTTGCTCTCGCGCCCGATCTGCGTCGCCAGCGACATCACCAGACTTTCGCGCAGCGGATCGATCGGCGGATTGGTGACCTGCGCAAATGCCTGGCGGAAATAATCGTAGAGCGAGCGCGACTGCAGCGACAACACCGCGAACGGTGTGTCGTCGCCCATCGAACCGGTCGCTTCGGCCTCGGTTTCGGCCAGCACTTTCAGCACCGAATCGCGTTCTTCGCGCGTCAGCGCAAACAGTTTCTGGAAACGTTTCAGCGTCGGTTTGTCAAACGGCTCGGCGGCCAGGCTCGGATCGATCAGGTCGGATTCGAGAAACGTCACGCCGTTGCGCAGCCATTGCTTGAACGGCGCACGCGCGCGATTAACCGCGTCGATCGCGGCCTCGTCGAGCAGGCGATGTTCCTTCATGTCGATCGCGATCATCTGCCCCGGGCCAAGCCTGCCCTTGGCGACGATATGGTCATCCGGCACATCCCAGATGCCGGCCTCGGAAGCGATGATGAAATGCCGGTCCGCCGATAGCGCCCAGCGCGCCGGACGCAAACCGTTGCGATCGAGCGTGCAAGCAGCGTAGCGGCCATCGCACAACACGATGCCAGCCGGGCCGTCCCACGGCTCGGTATGCAGTGCGTAATATTCGTAGAACGCTTCGAGATCCTGATCGATATCCTCGCGCGCATTCCACGCCGGCGGAATCAGGATGCGCATCGCCGCGAGCACATCCAGGCCACCGGCCAGCAGCACTTCGAGCATGTTGTCGAGCGACTGCGAATCCGAGCCGTCCATGCTGACGATCGGATCGAGTCCGCTGAAATCTACCAGCGGCGAAGCGAGTTTTGGCGCGCGCGCGGCGGCCCAGCTGCGATTAGCCTGGATCGTGTTGATCTCGCCGTTGTGCGCGAGCAGGCGGAACGGTTGCGCGAGTTTCCAGCGCGGCTGGGTATTGGTCGAAAAACGTTGGTGAAACGTCGCCGCACTCGCGGCCAGCGCCGGATGCGCGAGGTCGCTGTAAAACGCGCGTAACGCACCCGGCATCACCATCGCCTTGTAGCCGATGGTGTGCGCGGACAAGGTCACGACATAAAAGTGCTCATCATGCCTGAGTGCTTTTTCGGCAAGGCGGCGCGCGCGGAACAAGGCGCGTTCAAACACCGCCTCGCTCATGTCGGCGGGCGCGTTGACGAAGATTTGCGCAATCTCCGGGCGCACGGCCGCGGCGAGTTCTCCGCACGCTTCAAGATCAAGCGGCACCTCGCGCCAGCCGGCCACATTCAATCCGATCGCTTCGAGCTGTTTGCCAAGTTCGGCTTTCGCGGCGGTGGCTGCAGCGGTATTGGGCTTCAGAAAAACCACACCGGCGGCGAAGCGTTCCGCAACCACGATGCCGGATTCTTCGGCCAGCGCCCGCAGCCATGCTGTCGGACGATACAACAGCAGGCCGCAGCCGTCGCCGGTCTTGCCATCGGCGCCGACCGCGCCGCGATGTGACATGCGTTCGAGCGCGCTGAGCGCGGTATCGACCAGCGTGCTGCTGGCGCGATCGTCCAGACTCGCGATCAGACCGAAGCCGCAGCTATCGTGTTCGAAGGCGGCATCGTAAAGACCTGATTTGCGGAGTAACGGCATGGCTGGCGCTCGAGCTGGCGGGGTGACGGCACGCCTGGCCCACGTCTGTGTTGTGGCGCTGGATGGTTTCAAATCCCGATCAGGTCAAGCCGCGCAAAGCAGCCCGAAGCAGGAACGCTCCAGGCTGTACGTACATCGTTGCGCACGTTGCGGTGCGCCGATAAGTCCACGTCTGGCGACGTTGCTGGAAAAGGGCGCGTTGTTGGCACTATCCGCGTCATTTGAAAACACCGCAAAACGCTGCACGACGGCTTTCGTGGGCGGCATCCGGGGATGGTTCCGATCCTGACTTAAGCATACTTGTTGCGTTGCGTCAAAAGTTTCATTTGTAACGGTTTGGCCGTATAGACGTCCGCACGCAAAAACGATCGATCTGGATCGAGGTTGGCAATAGCGGGCTTACAACGCGTCGCCGTCCACTTCACCGGTGCGAATGCGGATCACGCGATCCAGCGCATACACAAAAATCTTGCCGTCGCCGATCTTGCCAGTATGCGCGGCGTTGGTGATGGCCTCGACTACACGTTCGAGCAATGCTTCGGTCACGGCCACTTCGATCTTGATCTTGGGCAGGAAATCGACGACGTATTCGGCACCGCGATACAACTCGGTGTGACCCTTCTGCCGACCGAAGCCCTTCACCTCGCTGACGGTGATGCCTTGCACGCCGACTTCGGCCAGCGCCTCGCGCACATCGTCGAGCTTGAACGGCTTGATCACCGCGACAACCATTTTCATAAAGCTTCTCCTGCGATCGATAGCGGCAATTCCTGCACTTTAGCCTAGCCGGTGACGTGCGCACAGCTCGCGGCAGCGTGGGCGCGCGAAATAATTTTCAAATCTGCTGAGACAAACCGCGCTCCAGCCACTCCTTGTAAGAGAATTCCTACAAAATAATCATCGACTGGCTGAC
Organism: Pseudolysobacter antarcticus; assembly: GCF_004168365.1. Lineage (GTDB taxonomy): Bacteria > Pseudomonadota > Gammaproteobacteria > Xanthomonadales > Rhodanobacteraceae > Pseudolysobacter > Pseudolysobacter antarcticus. Next base: position 144,778 of record NZ_CP035704.1, on the reverse strand, counting down.
AGAACGCACTGGGCCGAACAGGTAAACTGGCGCCGTGATGTTGTCCTTCGGTCGATGAGGTAAACCATGATCAACCTGCAAAATATTGATGAGCTGGCGCAACGCCTCGCCGCCCTCGTACCCGAGGGCGCACGTGAGGCCAAGGATGAGCTTAGTGCGCATTTTCGCGAAACCTTGCGTGTTGGTTTGCGAGGTCTCGATCTTGTGACAAGTGAGGATTTTGCGGTGCAGCGCTCGGTGTTGTTGCGCACTCGCGAGAAAGTCGAGGCGCTGGAACTGCAAGTCGCGGCATTGGAGCGTCAGGTCAACGGAAGTATCACCGCTACACCCAAACATTAAGGGTGTTTGTAACCCAAAAATTAAGTCAACCCTTGATGACGCAGGAGTTTTATCAAGGTTGTAGAGGAAATCGAAAAGACAATCAGGAATTCAGGATGAAGGTTGATCGCGTCATCCTTGCAAGTTTCCCGCTAGTGACGAAGGCCTGGCTAATCTCACCCATTGAGCCAGGTCGGCGCAGCATGGCCGCGCCGCAACCCATCCAGGTTGTCATGCCTACAGGATTACAAGCGCTACCACGGACGATGGCAGCTTTTACAGGAAAGTCGCAAGCGGGGTTTTTATTGGTACAGGCGGGATCGGCGGCGCAGGATGCACCGCCAGCAAGGGATCTGCAGAAGCAAATCCGCACCGCGGAGCCGGTACGGAGGGAGAGGCTCAGGACGAGTCGAACATATCGAGCGCGCAAGCCATCGTTATGTCGGAGTCGAGTCAATGCAAACAACCTGCACGGATGTGGGGAGTGCCACCAATCGCTGGAAGCGACTGCGGCGGCCGGATTCGGCGGGTCTGAACAAGTCCAGGAGGGGCTTGTTCAGAACTTTCCACAACACAAACCGCAGAATTTTCATTCGCCCGGATTTCATTCGTCCAGATCGCGCCGAGCGGCATGAGTCTGGCGATCGTCAACAGCCGCGCCCAGGATGGCGTCGCCGCGCCGCCGGTCACGGTCGAGGTACATCTGTCCGGTGGATTGCCCGGAACGTCAATTGTCGGCTTGCCCGAAACCGCCGTGAAGGAAGCGCGCGATCGCGTTCGTGTCGCGATTCAGAACGCACAACTGGAATATCCTGCCCGTCGAGTTACGGTGAGTCTGGCGCCAGCAGATTTGCCGAAGGACGGTGGGCGATTCGATCTGCCGATCGCGCTCGGTATTCTTGCCGCGGCCGGTCACATTCCCAAAGAGCCACTCGCGCATTACGAATTTCTCGGTGAGCTGGCATTGTCCGGCGAGTTGCGCGGCGTCACCGGCGTATTGCCGGCGGTGCTGAAAGCCGCCGATGCCGGGCGCAGCGTGATCGTGCCGCAACAAAACGCCGCCGAAGCATCGCTGGCAAGTTCGACCGTCACCTATACCGCGAATTCGTTGCTCGAAGTCTGTGCGTTTTTGCGCGGTGTCGGACGCCTGCCCGAAGCCGTCGCGCCACCGCTGCAAGCGATCGATATCACGTTTCCCGATCTGCTCGATGTGCGTGGTCAGGCACAAGCGCGGCGTGCGCTCGAAGTTGCGGCAGCGGGAGGTCATCACCTGCTTTTTATCGGGCCGCCCGGCACCGGCAAGACCATGCTGGCGAGTCGCCTGCCGGGAATCCTCTCGCCGATGAGCGAAGCCGAAGCGCTCGAAACCAGCGCGGTGCGCTCGATCAGCGGCTACGGTATAGATTTGCACAAGTGGAAAATGCGACCTTTCAGAGCGCCGCACCATACGGCGTCGGCGGTCGCACTGGTTGGCGGTGGTGCGGTGCCTCGGCCCGGCGAGATTTCCCTCGCCCATAACGGCGTCTTATTTCTTGATGAATTGCCCGAGTTTGAGCGTAGGGTACTCGAAGTTTTGCGTGAGCCACTAGAGTCTGGTCGCATCGTGATTTCGCGTGCAGCGCGACAAGCAGAGTTTCCCGCGAATTTTCAGCTCGTAGCCGCAATGAATCCATGTCCATGCGGTTACTCGGGTGATCCGTCGGGACGCTGCGCCTGCACGCCCGATCAAATACTGCGTTATCGCGCCCGCGTTTCCGGGCCATTGCTGGATCGCATCGATCTGCAAGTCGAAGTGCCTCGTGTGCCGATCGCGGAATTGCGCCAGCGTGCCGGTACCGAGGAATCCAGCGCCAGCGTGCTGCTACGCGTGATTGCGGCGCGCGAGCGCCAACTCGCCCGCGCCGGTATGGCGAACGCGCAGCTCGGCAATCGCGAAGTCGAACGCGATTGCGCCTTGAGCGCTGGCGATAACACCTTGCTCGAACGCGCCGTCGACAAGCTCGGCCTGTCCGCGCGCGCCTATCACCGCATCCTGCGCGTGGCACGCACAATCGCCGATCTGGATGGCAGCGCGCACATCCACAGCGCGCATCTCAGCGAAGCGATTCAATATCGGCGCCTGGATCGACGTAACTGATTAGCACGGCAACGGTAACGCATGTTGCATGGCCGATATCGCCCGCGTCATCGCTGCAGCTACACTTGAAACGAAATAAGCTTTCGAGTGTCGTGCATCGATGTTTTCGGCTGATCCCAATCTCAACCTCACCAGCATTTGCGGCGGCAATCGCGGCTTGATCGAACGCGCGCTGGCGTTGCAAGCGCAAGGCCAGAATTTGGTGCTGGCGATCGTCACCGCAACCGAAGGTTCGACGTACCAGAAGCCGGGCGCTTTGGTTTTGCTGGATGCTGGCGGCGTGCGTGCCGGCGTAATCAGCGGCGGCTGTCTCGAACCCGAGCTTGAGTTGAAAGCGCGCGAAGTGCTGATCGAAAAACGTGCGCAACTCGCCGAGTTCAATACCGAGAGCGATGATGATCTGGTATTTGGTTCGGGCATCGGTTGTCGCGGTCGCATGTGGGTTTTGTTGTTGCCGCAATCGGCGCGATCGACAGCGCCTTTGTTGCAGGCGCTGGTCGCCGCGCAGCAGGCGGGGCTGGTCCTGACGATCGAGCTCGATGTTTCGGGCGACATCGGCGCCGGCCGTGCGCAAACGACTACGCAGCATTGGACGTGGAACAGCGCCGGTGCCAATTCGCCAACGCATGATGCGATCGATCCACTGGAAATTTCTACAACGGCGGCGCGATTGTTTATCGCCGCGACCTCACGGGTTTTGCTGCTCGGCGCCGGCCCGGAAACGCCGAGCTTGATCGCATGCGCGCGGCAGATGGGTTGGCAATCGTGGGTGGTCGAACATCGCGGTCGCTGGTCACAGCTGGCGCATCGGGCTGCAGCTGATCACGTGATCGAACTCGCGCCGATGGCCGCACACGCGCAGTTGCAGGCAACACGCTTCGACGCCGCGCTGGTGATGAGCCACAACTTCAGCACCGATCTCGCGCATCTGCGTTCTCTCGCACAAAGTGACATCGCGTATATCGGTTTGCTCGGGCCACCGGCGCGCCGCGACGAATTGCTGGCCGAGCTTGGCGACGATGCGGCACTTTTGCATCCGCGTTTGCATGCACCTGTCGGATTACCGCTCGGCGGCCAAGGCCCGGAAGCGATCGCGTTGAGCATCGCGGCGGAGTTGCAACAACACTTCGCGCGTTATGCTCAACGCGTAAAAAACCATGACTGAGGCATCGCGCCATGCCGTGATCGTGCTTGCCGCGGGTGGCTCGTCACGTCTCGGTCAGCCCAAACAATTGTTGTTTCACGAAGGCGAAACTTTATTACATCGCGCCGCGCGATTTGCGTTCGCAACATTGCCTGCCGAGGTTGTGGTCGTGCTTGGTGCCGATGCATCGCGCATGGTTTTGGCGATTGCCGATCTGCCGATCCGCGCGCTGATTTGCGAAAACTGGCGTGACGGCATGGGCGCTTCGTTGCGCTGCGCGGTGCAGGCGCTGGATGCAAATATCGACGGCGTTATGGTTGTGCTGTGCGACCAGCCTGCGTTGACCGCGTCACACTTGATCACATTGCGTGATGTCTGGCACCGCAATCCGCTACACGCCGTTGCGTCCGGTTATGCCGATACCGTCGGCGTGCCGGCGCTGTTGCCGCGACACTGGTTAGACGAAAAATTTCTGCGCGGTGATCAAGGCGCGCGGGTCTTGTTGCATGAGCGCAAAAGCGAAGTGACGGTGATCGACAGTCCGGCACTGGCCACCGATATCGACCATACCGCCGATCTGTCCGCCCTGCGCTAGCGCAATACAAAACCGAGGAGTACGCTTTCGCTCAGCCTGAAAGCCAACCGAGGTAGCGTATGAAACTCAATGTAAATGGTCACGATCACGACGTCGATGTCGCGCCCGATATGCCGCTGCTCTGGGTCATCCGCGATGTGCTGAATATGACGGGCACAAAATTCGGTTGCGGCATGGCGCAATGCGGCGCATGCACGGTGCATCTTAACGGCGCGCCGGTGCGTTCGTGTGTAACGCCAGCGAGTGCAGCAAATGGCGCAAAAGTCACCACGATCGAAGGGCTTTCCACCAACGGCGATCATGTCGTGCAGAAGGCCTGGGCCGAACTCGACGTGGTGCAATGCGGCTATTGCCAGTCAGGCCAGATCATGTCGGCGGTGGCGTTGCTTGCCAGCAATAAAAAACCGTCGGATGCGGATATCGATGCCGCGATGTCCGGCAATATCTGCCGCTGCGGAACCTACCAGCGCGTGCGTGCGGCGATCCATCGCGCCGCCGAACTCGGCGAGGTGAAAGCATGAACGCGCGTATCGACGATGTGCTTGACGATGCTGGGCTAGCACAGCGCAGTCGCCGCGATTTTCTCAAAACCACGCTCACCGCCGCTGGCCTGGTGATCGCCTTCAGTGTTCCGGGCGTTGGTCGTTTTGCACTCGCGCAAGGTGGCGCAAAACCCGCACCGTTGCCCGCGCCGAATGCGTTTCTGAAAATCGCCAGCGACAACAGCGTCACCGTTTTGCTGTCGCATTCGGAAATGGGCCAGGGCATCTGGACAACGTTGCCGATGCTGATCGCCGAAGAACTCGGCTGCGACTGGTCGAAGATCAAGGTTGAACATGCGCCCGCTGCGCCGAGTTATGCGCACACCGTGTACGGCATCCAGATGACCGGCGGATCGAGCACGACGTGGTCGGAATTTGATCGTTATCGTCAGGCCGGCGCACTCGCGCGCGAACTGCTGATTCAGGCGGCCGCGGCGCAATGGAAAGTAGCGGCCAGCGATTGTCATGTCGCCAATGGCGTGGTCAGTTCCGGCGCGCATCATGCAACCTACGGCGAGCTTTCGACTGCCGCCGCAACGCTTACGCCGAGCGGTGAAATCAAGCTCAAGCCTCGCCGCGATTGGACGCTGATCGGCAAGCCGACCAAACGTCTCGACACGCCGGAGAAAATCAGCGGCCGCGCCAAATTCGGCATCGACGTCCAATTCGATGGCCTGCTCACCGCAGTGATTGCACGCGCGCCGGTGTTCGGCGCCAAGGTAAAAAGTTTCGATGCTGCGCCGGCAAAAGCGATCAAGGGTGTACGCAACGTGGTGCAGGTGCCGAGCGGCATCGCCGTTCTTGCGGACAATTATTGGGCCGCAAAAACCGGTCGCGATGCGCTGAAAATCGACTGGGATCTCGGTGCGAATATCGGCCTCGATTCGGACAAGATGCGCACTGACTATCGCGCGCTAGCCAAGACCGTCGGCAGCAAGGCTTCGGCGAAAGGCGATGCGAACGCGGTATTGAGCAAGGCGACGAAGAAAATCGAGGCCGAATACGAAGTGCCGTATCTCGCGCATGCGGCCATGGAGCCGCTCAACTGCACGGTCAAGCTCGGCGAAAATTCCTGCGAAATATGGACCGGCACGCAGTTCCAGACGGGCGATCAGGGCGCCGCCGCACACATCCTCGGACTCAAGCCCGAGCAGGTCACGATCCACACGATGTTTCTTGGTGGTGGCTTCGGTCGGCGCGCCAATCCGGCCTCGGATTTTGTCGGCGAAGCGGTCGAAGTGGCGAAGGCCGCGAAGGTGCCGGTCAAGGTGGTGTGGACGCGTGAGGACGATACGCGCGGCGGCTATTATCGGCCGATGTGGTTGCACAATATCCGCGCCGCGCTCGATGAGAAGGGCGCGATTCTTGGCTGGCACAATGTGATCGTCGGCCAGAGCATTATCGCCGGCACGCCGTTCGCCGCAGCGATGATCAAGGACGGGATTGATGGCACGTCGGTTGAGGGCGCGGCCGATTCACCGTATCTGAAAAGCGTGACGGATTATCTGGTCGAACTGCATTCGCCAACGCCCGGAATTCCGGTGTTGTGGTGGCGCTCGGTCGGCAATACGCACACCGCGTTTGTGGTCGAAAGTTTCATCGATGAACTCGCGCACGCAGCCAAGCAGGATCCGTTGGTTTTTCGCCGTGCGCTGCTGGAAAAAGCCGGCGCCAAACGCCATCTCGCCGTGCTCAACGAAGCCGCCGAAAAATTCGGCTGGGACAAACCGCTGGCAAAAGGCCGCGCACGCGGTATCGCGGTGCACGAATCATTCGGCAGTTTTGTTGCACAGGTCGCGGAAGTTTCAATCGAGAACGGCAAGATTCGCGTGCATCGTGTGGTCGCTGCGATCGACTGCGGCATCTTCGTCAATCCCGAAACCATTCGCGCCCAGATCGAGGGCGGCATCGTCTACGGATTATCCGCCGCGCTGCATGGCGAAATCACGTTCAAGGACGGCAAGGTCGTGCAATCGAATTTCCATGATTACCCGGTCGTGCGCATGAACGAGATGCCTGTTGTCGAAGTGCATATTGTGGACAGCGGTGAAAAATCCGGCGGCGTTGGTGAACCCGGTTTGCCACCGATTGCGCCAGCGGTGGCGAACGCGTTGTTTGTGCTGAATGGCAAACGGTTGCGCAAGTTGCCGTTGCGTCTGGCCTGATCCGATTCGCGCGTTGTTCGTACACAGGAGGATTTGCCATGCGTTCGATTAAAACCATGATTGCCGCTGTGATCGGTGTCGCTGTTATCGCCAGCGTGAGTTTTGTGCCGCACAGCCAAGCCGCGGCGAACAAGAATGAAGCAATCGCCGCATTCGAAACTATCCGCGCGGTGTTGCAGAATCCGCGTTGCCAGAATTGCCATATTCCGGGCGATGCGCCGTTGCAGTTCGATCAAGGTTTGGCGCACGCGCAAAATGTGCAACGCGGGCCGGCGGGTTTCGGCATGGCCGCGATGAACTGCAGCACCTGCCACGGTCGGGCCAATCTGCCCGCAAGCTACGGTGCGCACGTGCCGCCCGGTGCGCCGAACTGGCATCTGCCGCCACCGCAACACAAGATGGTTTTCATCGGCCAGACCTCGGCGCAACTGTGCAATGGTTTGAAGGATCAAAAGGCCAATGGCGGCAAGGATCTCGCTGCGTTGCTCAAGCATGTCGACGAAGACAAGCTGGTGTTGTGGGGCTGGGATCCGGGTATCGGGCGTGCGCCCGTGCCGATTGCGCACGCGGATTTTGTCGCCAAGTTCAAGCAATGGACCGATGCCGGCGGGCCTTGCCCGGGCTGAGTTTGCTAGGATCTAACTATCGGATTCTTTGCTGAGCTGCGAGTTTGAATTCTGCGTCGTCGCGGCGGGAATACCAACCGTAGCACTTTGTTCCGCCGACCAGATCGCCTGTTGCGGATCGAACTCGATAGTCGCGAATTCGCTGCTACGAATACCAAAACCGCAAATGGCGACCGGGCTTTCCAGCAGCGGATCGAGCCCCAGCGCCTGTTCGACATCGACCTCGTTCATGGCCGCAGTGATGAATGCGCCGAGGCCGAATTCGGTCGCCGAAATATACAAAGTCTGCGACAGATGCCCGGCATCCAGCAGGCAGACGCGATAGGCCTTGCTATGGTTGCGATACTTCCAGAAAGTACGTTCAAAGCGCGACACCAGCACCACTTGCACATGCGCATCGGCGTAGTAGTTTTGTGCAGCGACAAAGGTATTGGCTAGCGCATGAAGATCGCCATCGGGCGCGTCCAGCGGCTCCAGCGCATGGTCGATCGGATGGTAGTGATACAGGCCCGGCGTGATGCCTTCCACGCGCTGCACCAGCAGATACGCTTCGGTCGGATGCAGGCCGCCGCCGGACGGGCTCGTGCGCTTGATCAGGATGTGATCCTTGACCATTTCCACCGCCGCCTGCGCACCAAATACGCGCCACAACAAACGCGAAAATGTCGCTAGCGGCAATTGGCGGGTCGTATCGAAATTGCGACAAGTCACGCGTTGCGCGAGCAGTTCGTCCATCGACGTGTTCGCGGTTTCGGGCAAGGTTATACGCTGCTCGGCAGGCACGCGTGCATGCACATGCGGTGGCGATGCACCGAGGCGTTCGGCGAGTTCTGCCGAACTTTTATAGCCCGCACGATCCGTCGATTCGCCCGATGTCACACCTTTCCAGCGGCCAAAATAATGTGACACGGCAGAGTGTGGATGCCAGTTCGCGGCGCGTAATTTTTCGTCGCGTTCGCGATTTTCTGCGTGTCTCTCGTCGTCGCTGATCAGTAGACCTTTTTGCAGTAGCGCGTGCAGCAGCGCGGCATCAAATTTTTCGGCGAGCGCATCAAACGGTGTCCATGATGTTGCGCCAATAATGCTGAGCGCATCGGCTTCGACCGTGCTGATCGCCACTTCGGAAAGCAGGTGCGGCGCCAGCGCCAGCAATTCGATATTCGCGCTCAAGCCATTGCCACCAGCGAGCAGGGAATCGAGGTCGAACGCTACGGATTCGCGTGGTTCGATCAGTAAGGCGGAACAGCGTCGGATTTGCACTGAGGATTCTTGGCAGCAATGGTGATCAACCGAAGATATTACCAAGTGGCGGCGAAGAATACGGCTTGCCAGCGCTGCGCGTAACACTTAGATTGTGCCGCAGACCAAACATCCGCTAACAATGATGTGGTCTGCACCGGTTGCTAAGGCTAGCCGGAATCGCAAAATGCAAAATCAATGTTGCAAGATGCTACGTCGAACCTCTGCCATATTCCTGGTCGAGGCCATCACATAATTTGAGGGGGAATTCATGGCTGGCGAACCGTTACCGCAAAACGTAGTCGAGACGTTGCTCGACAAACTCGCGACTGATGATACGTTTCGCGATTTGTTTCAGAATGATCAAGAGGCCGCGTTGAAGCAGATCGGCTTGAAAAATCCGAAGAATTATTGCGAGTGCGCACATCCGCCCAAGCTACCTAGTAAGCAGGCTATTGAGCAGACGCGGACAGCATTACAGTCTCAGTTGACGTCCAATCTTGGCATGATGGTTTTCAAGGCTTAATCGCCTAGAGGGGACAAGCTATTGATACGTTGGGAAAGAAACGCGAGTTGGTTCGCATTGGGCCAGGCTTTGCGAAAATCAGCCATATACTCGAGTGACTTTTCCTTCCTGCCAAGCTTGCTGCTGAGTTCAGCCTTGTGAAGCAACGCAAGGTTGGACTCGGCAATATTTAGCGGCTGCAGCGCTTCCAAATTATTATATTCCTCGTAAGCCCGGCCGCGATGTTCCGCCAACCATCCGGATTCAGTCAACGCACTTTCATACTTGCTGGCCGTTACGTATGCGTCGCGCAAAGCGACGTGAGTTAAATAAAGTTCGGTTCCTTTCAATTCGGCCTTTAGCAGGTTGATAGCGTCTTCGGATTTTCCACTATTACGTGCTAATTCGGCCTGAGCGATGACGAGCATATTCCTAACATTGGGATAGCCACTTATGCGAGCAGTGTCGCGCACGGCCTTGATCGCGTTTGCAGACAAATCGCTATTGTCGCTACGCGCGGCTAAATATGCGGCAATTAGCACATTGAAAAGAGTGACATCGTGATCAACATCAACGCGATGCAAAAGGGATATTTCGCTTTCCAAAAACGGTTTCAGGCGCTTCGCATAGTCGCCGCCAGTCTCGGACAATACAAGCAGGCTCAGCTCAGTTGACCGAGAAAGGCGGCCATAGAGTGGACCTACGCTATCGGCGGTAAGAATATACTGAGACGCGTGAGCCAACGCATCTTGCCAGTGGCCCTGATCCAACGGTAGAGAAATGGCTGTGATATTACGACTCAGGTCGTTGCTTGCAACGCCGCTACGCCTGCCCTCCGCAAAAGTTCTGTTTGCCTGATCAAATTGACGGGTGGCTGCGTAAGCGTTAACTATGACCAACCCCATACGCTGTGCCTGTAGAGATTGGGCTTGCTTCAGGCTGGCAAAAGCATCGTCATATTTTTCGATAGCAAGGTATAGGTGCCCCAGCAAGTAATAGGCCGAACCGACTCCGGGATTATGCTCTACGATAGCTTTTCGTGTTTCGACAATCGCGTCTTCATACTGATTGGTATACATCGAAGCCTGATCCGCATAATTGATATGTGCGAAATAAGCATCGGGATACAATGTTCCGTAGAGTTTCCATTTTTCGAGCATTGCCGACGGATCGCCATACATTGCAAGATAGGCATCTAGTCTGAGCGCATCACGTGGCGCTAGGTGTTGCCGTAAAGTGTTTGCTTGATTCAACTCGATTAGCGCCGTAGCACGATCTTCTGCGCCCAAGTGTACCCTCGCTTTTCCCATATAGGCTAAGGCGAATTTCGAATCGAGTTTGATCGCTTGATCGAATAACTCCAGGGTTTCACCAATTCGGCCTTCGATATAAGCGCGTTCGGCCAATGCATAAGCCCGCAGCGCATCCAGATTGCTAGTCGTTACTTTCGGCAATGGCTGACTGTCGTTATTGATCGATGTGAGTGCCTCGCCCAACTTCTCGCGTAATTCGTGTGCGACGTTATCCACCGAGCCGAGTACGGATTCCATGCCGATGCCATCGGCGGTGTTGGCGTAGACGGTGGTTTGTGTGTGCGGGTCGATCACCTCGGTGACTACGCGCACCCGGCCGCCGACTTCGGCGATGCTCGGCAGGATCAATGCGCGTGCGCCTTCGCGCAGCGCAATCTCGGCGCCGACGCCACGATCCACCGTAGTGTCGATCGCGCGGTTCATGCGCTTGAGCGTATCGCGCACTTGCAGCGACGAGACGATATTGACGTAGCGCGATTGCTCCAGGCTCAGACGCAAGGCGGCGTCGAGCGAGGCATCGAATACGGTCTGGCCGGTGAGGTTGCGCAGGTCGCCGATCACCACCCAGTCACGCGCGCCGAATGCGAGCGCGGGCTGGCTGCGCATGGTGAGATACACCGGCACGCCGATGGCCAGGATCAACGCAAAAATTTCCGCGATCAAAAACGGCGGACGGCGCCACCATGGCAGTACGCGGCGAGCCTTGTCGCCGGTTGGTGGTGCGCGAAATGGCGCAAGCAAGGCTTCGCCGACTTCGAACACCGGCACGCTCTGGTTGACGCCCTTGAAATCGTAGTGGCCGTGCATGCGCCAGCGCGGCGCTTCCATATCGTGATCGAGTTCACCCTGCGCGCGTTGCGAGAGCGAATACGCCATTCCGGAAACCAGCACCTGGCCAGGCAACGCGAGGTGCATGAGGCGCGCTGCGATGGGCTTGACCAGACCTTCAACTTCGACGCGCTTGGCGCCGCTGGCGATATCGGCGGCGCTGTTATTCCACAAGATGACTTCGCCAACATGGATGCCCACACGCGCGCGCAATTCGGTGGTTTCTTCTTCGCTGAGCTGGCGCAACGCGCGCTGATAAGCGAGCGCAAAACCGATCGCTTGAATGGGACGTTCGAACAACACCAGAAAGCCATCGGTCTTGTCGATTTCCTGTCCGCTGTGACGCGTGAGCAAGGCGCGCGCCACACGATCGTGCTTGCGCATGAGTTCGGACGCGAGCTGATCGCCGAGGCGTTGCACGAGCGCGGTGCTGTCGACCAGATCGCAGACCAGCAGCGTCCGTAGTACCGGCCCCCAAGCCGTACCGCTGGTTTCAAGCTGTGGTAATTCGACTGCGCTCATGTAACCCTGCCATGACGTATCGCGGTCGGCAGCTTTCGCCGAAAAACCACGAAAAGACACGCTGTTTTACAAGCGTGAATATTGCGTGATTTGTGCAATTGTGCGCGAAGCGTGTCGTACTTGCCAGTATCGCGCCAACAACGCCGACTTTTAGCGTCGAAACGTCCGGATTTGAAGCGCGAATCAGGGCCTGATCTGTTCCGCCACGCACGCTGCCGAATCGCTGGCTGACGGTCGATTTATCGTCGCATTGCTGCCGAGAATCAACCAGCCATCACCGCCGCGCGCCTTGATGTCGTACAGCGCAGCATCAGCCTCGCTATACCAGTTTGCCCACGGCTGATCGAGCGCACACATGCCGCCGCCGATGCTGACGCTGATGCGCAAATGCTGATTCGGCGACGGGAAACGCAACGAGCGAATCGCGCTGGCGATCTGCGCATTGTGCGCGAAGCGTGTCGTACTTGCCAGTATCGCGCCAACAACGCCGACTTTTAGCGTCGAAACGTCCGGATTTCAAGCGTGAATCAGGGCCTGATCTGTTCCGCCACGCATGCTGCCGAATCGCTGGCCGACGGTCGATTTACCGACGCATTACTGCCGAGAATCAACCAGCCATCACCGCCGCGCGCCTTGATGTCATACAGCGCAGCATCGGCCTCGCTATACCAGTTTGCCCACGGCTGATCGAGCGCGCACATGCCGCCGCCGATGCTGACGCTGATGCGCAAATGCTGATTCGGCGACGGGAAACGTAACGAGCGAATCGCGCTGGCGATCTGCGCGGCGCGCATTTCCAGCTCCTCGATATTTGCGACGTAAGTGAGCAACGCAAATTCATCGCCGCCAAGCCGGCACGGCAGATCCGAGGCGGCAGCGGCGCTGAGCACCTCCTGCCCGGCCGCACGCAATACCTGATCGCCGATCGCATGGCCGCAATGATCGTTGATGCGTTTGAACTGATCCAGATCCACCAGCAACAAACCAAGCGCACTATCCATCGCCGGGCCTTCCTGCACGCGCTTGAGAAACCGATACAGGCCGCGACGATTGCACAGATTGGTGAGCTCGTCGGTTTGCACCAAGCGTTCGGTGGCGGCGAGTTCGGATTGGGTCAGATGCAGTGAATTCAGCGTGGCGAGCAGATCTTCGTTGCGGCGTTTCTGATTGGCGATCAATTGCTGTTCGCTCGCCACCAGATACGAAAACGAGCGCCGCATGAAATGCGCGAGGTGGCGTGGCTCGTGCAGCATGAGTTGTTCGAAGGCGGCATGATCGACCACATGCACCGTGGCCGGCGTCGCCGCGATCGCAGTTGCGCCGCGCGCGTGGTTGCCGATGAACAAAGTCAGCTCGCCGAAAAAAGTACGCTCGCCGATCAATTTGTCGGGCAGATCGTCGCCGAATTCCAGACGGATTTCGCCCGACTCGATAATGTACATGCAGCGACCGACTTCGCCGTGCTGAAAAACGATTTCGCCCACGTCCAAATCACGACGCGTACTGACCGCTGCAAATACGGCGAGTTCGTCATCGCTCAGCTCGCGCGGCAACAATGGCGCGCGAGCCTTGGCCTGATTTGCCGCCAGATCAGCGGCGGCAGACGATGGTGTGGTCGGTAGGTTCGACAATGCTGTGCCCGTGGCCCCTGAATCTGCCCGCGATCATAACGCAACGGCGTGGCAATCAGAATGACCGGCGCGGCACGTTGCAATGCAGTCTATCGGCGCGGTCATCACCGCGCCGATAGTGGTTATCGCTATCAGGCCGCGCTGGCCTTGGCGTGGAACTGTTCCTGCTCGGTCGAACCGTGCAAGGCCGATAGCGACGATGTACCGCCATTGATGACTTCATTGACCAGATCGAAATAACCGGTGCCGACTTCGCGCTGGTGTTTGGCGGCGGTGTAGCCGCGCGGTTCGGCCGCGAATTCGGCTTCCTGCAACTCGACATACGCGGCCATCTGGCGCTCCTTGTAACCTTGCGCGAGATTCCACATCGAATAATTCAGCGCATGGAAACCGGCGAGCGTGATGAACTGGAATTTGTAGCCCATCGCGCCGAGGTCTTTCTGGAAACTCGCGATCGTGGCTTCATCGAGATTCTTCTTCCAGTTGAAGCTCGGCGAGCAATTGTAGGCGAGCAACTTGCCCGGAAACTTGGCGTGGATCGCATCGGCAAACTGCTTGGCCTGCGCCAGCGACGGTGTCGAGGTTTCGCACCAGATCAGGTCGGCATACGGCGCGTAAGCGAGACCGCGCGAAATTGCTTGTTCGATGCCTTCGCGTGCTTCGTAAAAACCTTCGACGGTACGCTTGCCGTTGCAGAACGGTCGATCGTTCTCATCCACATCCGAGGTCAGCAACGCGGCGCCCATCGCGTCGGTGCGTGCGACGATGATCGTCGGCACGCCGGCGATATCGGCAGCAAGACGCGCGGCGATGAGTTTCTGCACTGCTTCCTGTGTCGGCACCAGCACCTTGCCGCCCATGTGGCCGCACTTTTTCGCCGAGGCCAGTTGATCCTCGAAATGCACGCCGGCCGCACCGGCCTCGATCATGTGTTTCATGAGCTCGTGCGCGTTGAGCACGCCACCGAAACCGGCTTCGGCATCGGCCACGATCGGCACCAGCCAGTCGATTTCATCTTTGCCTTCGGCGTGATAAATCTGGTCGGCACGCGTGAGAGTCTGGTTGATCTTGCGCACCACGTTCGGCACGGAGTCGACCGGATACAAGGATTGATCGGGATACATTTCGCCGGCGGTGTTGGCATCGGCGGCCACTTGCCAGCCGGATAGATAAATCGCCTTGAGGCCGGCCTTGACCTGCTGCATGGCCTGGTTGCCGGTCAGCGCGCCGAGCGCGTTGACGTAACTTTCTTCGTGCAGCGAACGCCACAGCCGTTCGGCGCCGCGGCGCGCGAGCGAATGTTCGATCTGCACGGTGCCGCGCAGGCGCACCACTTCTTCGGCAGTGTACGGGCGCTTGATGCCGGCCCAGCGGGAATTGTTCGACCATTCCAGCTTCAGCTGGTCGGCGGTGGGGAGCGTCGTTTTCATTGCCAGAACCTCTCAGGTTTTCGGGGTGACTACAAACGGATTTCCAGGCGTTGCTGTTTTGTTGTTGCTTGGCTTCCATGCGTTGTTTACAAGCTCAACCGCGCTCCGCGCCGCTGCTATTGCGATGCTTTCACGCAAGGCGTTCGTACGCCGGCAGCGTGAGGAAATCGGCGAGGCGCTTGGCGTGCGTGAGTTCGCCAAACAAGGCCGCGGCTTCGGCGATACGCGCACGGCCGGGAATCGCGAGCGGCGCGAGTTCGGCGCCGACCTCATTCAGCAGCGCATCGAACAGGACAAAATCCAGCGGCGTGCCATCGTCCAGTTTGAGCTCGCCGTGGTGCAGCCATTGCCACAATTGCGTGCGCGAAATTTCGGCGGTCGCGGCATCTTCCATTAGGTTGTGAATCGGTACGCAGCCGAGTCCGTCCAGCCACGCCGCGAGATAACGCACGCCGACGTCGATGTTGTTGCGCACGCCGGCGCGCGTGATGCCGCCGAGCGATGGCGCGATGAGTTGATCGCGCTCGACATGCACATCGTCGCGTTTCACGTCGAGCTGATTCGGCGTCGGCATATGCGCATTGAAAATTTCCATCGCCAGTGGAATCAAACCCGGATGCGCCACCCACGTACCATCGTGACCGGCAGTAACTTCACGCAACTTGTCGGCACGTACGCGCGCCATCGCGGCTTCGTTCGCAGTTGCGTCGCCGCTGATCGGAATCTGCGCCGCCATGCCGCCCATTGCGAACGCGCCGCGGCGGTGACAGGTCTGGATCAGCAGCTCGGAATAATTTTTGAGGAACGGCACGGTCATGTTGACCTGGCTGCGTTCCGGCAGGACGTGATCGCGATGCGCACGGAAGGTTTTCAGATAGCTGAAAATGTAATCCCAGCGTCCGCAATTCAGGCCGGCGATACGGCCCTTCAGCGCGTGCAGGATCTCGTGCATCTCGAACACCGCAGGCAGCGTTTCGATCAGCACCGTCACCTTCATCGTGCCGATCGCCAGGCCGAGGCGCACCTCGGCAAAAGCCATCACCTCATCCCACAATGCGGCTTCCTTGTGGCTCTGCAGTTTCGGCAGATAGAAGAACGGACCGAGCGCGCGGGTGCTAAGGCGCTGCGCATTGTGGAAAGCGTACAGACCAAAATCGAACAGGCTGGCGGACATCAGCACACCATCCACCGACACGTGTTTCTCCGGCAGATGCCAGCCGCGCGGACGCACGATCAAGGTAGCGATGTGCTCGTTGAGTTTGTATTCGCGACCCTCGGCCGAAGTAAAAACAATCGTGCCGGCATTCGCATCGCGCAGATTGATCTGGCCGTCCAGCAGGTTTTCCCAGGTCGGGCAGGTCGAATCCTCGAAGTCGGCCATGAACACGCGGGCGCCGGAATTCAGCGCGTTGATGATCATCTTGCGATCCACCGGACCGGTGATCTCGACACGGCGATCTTGCAGCGCAGCAGGGATTTCCGCCACTTGCCAGTCGGATTCGCGGATGGCGCGCGTTTCGGCCAGGAAATCCGGCAATTCGCCAGCGTCAAAACGCGCTTGGCGCTCCTCGCGCGCGGCCAGCAAAGCAAGGCGTGTGCTGTCGAATTGGCGGTGCAGTTCGGCCAGGAAAGCCAAAGCCTCCGGCGTCAGGATCGACGCATAACCGGGTAGCAGTGCGGCGCTCGCAGTCACGACGGCGGGGCTTGCGCTGTGCTTCGATACTGACATGCCAAACTCCAGCTATGGTTGCATTGCAGCAGAGACTAGGCGTGTTGCTGGCGGTTTGACAAAACAAATGTTTCAATACATTTCATTGGTTTTGTTAATACATAGCCCAAGTGCTTGCAAGTGCTTGATTGGGAAGTGCATGTCAAACGATCGTTTGAATAATGGACAAAGGTAAATCCGTACTACCGCCACCCGGCAAGGTCGCGACGCGCGGACGACCGCGCAAAAATGCCGCGGATACGCAACGCGCACCCGAACGTTTCTACTACAAAGGCAATCGCCTCAAGCAACTGCGTGCGTTCTGTTACACCGTGAAACTCGGCACCTTGTCACGCGCGGCCGAAGCGCTGTTTTTGAGCCAGCCATCGATCAGCCTGCAGCTCGGTGCGCTCGAAAAAGAACTCGGCATGCGGCTGCTCGAACGCACGCGTCGTCGGGTGCAACTCACGCGCGCCGGCCAGGCGTTATACGATCTCGCGCTGCCGATGATCGATGGCCTGGAAGGTCTCGAAAGCGAATTTCTCAGTCGCTTGAAAAGGCAGGATGCGGGCGAGCTGAATATCGCCGCGGGCGCATCGACCATCCAGTATCTGCTGCCGGCGCTGGTGCAGGCGTTTCGCGCGCAACATCCGACCGTGCGCCTGCAATTGCACAACGTTACCGGCAAGGATGGTCTGGCGTTGCTGCGCTCGGACGAGGTCGATTTTGCGGTCGGCTCAATGATCGATGTGCCGAACGATCTGGCCTACGAATCGGTGTATCACTTCGACCCGATGCTGATCATGCCCGAGGATCATGCGCTCGCGAACAAGGCCGACGTGCAGCTCGAAGACCTCAGTCCGTATGGCTTGATTCTACCGCCGCGTCGACTCACCACGTATCGCCTGGTCGACCTGATTTTTCAGCAGCGCAAGGTGCCGTTCCACGTCGCCATCGAAGTCGGCGGCTGGGATGTGATCAAGCAATACGTCGCGATGGGTTTAGGCATTTCCATCGTCACCGGCATTTGCCTGACGCCGAACGACCGGCTCGCCGTGCGCAACATGAAACAGTATTTTCCGCAGCGCAGTTACGGCGTGGTGATCCGCAAGGGCAAGTACCTGAGTCCGCAGGCGCACGCGTTCATCAACCTCATTCGCCCGGCGCTGTTCTCCCACCGGGACTATTACGAGGCGGGTCATTCGGAGCGTTGAGACAACGCTCCGGCTCTGAAGTCAGCTCAATATCTGCAACGAGGCTCAGCGATCGCGACTGCGTGGCACGTCGACGCGGCCGCTGACATTATGCTGGTGAATATCGCCGCTGCCCTTCGCGGCGACGGTGAAATTGCCACCGACGCCATCGACATGGACATCGCCCGAACCGATCGCGCCGATGCTCACATCGCCCTTGATACGATTCGCATCCAGGTTGCCCGAACCTACCTTGTCGACGCTCACGCCGCCGCTGACATCGGAAAATTCCAGGTCGCCCGAGCCGACATGACCAACCTTGATATCGCCGTGCACTTGTCCGGCAGTGATATTGCCAGAACCGGCCGACGTCACTTCTAGACCGCCGATATCGCTGGCCTGCACATCGCCGGAACTGACCTTGACTTGCATCGGCCCGGTGATATTTTTCGCCGCCAGATCGCCCGAGCCGGCGCTGAAATTCAGCGCCGCGAGATCGCGCACTACGGCATCGCCGGAGCCGCTATGAATATCCAACAGTAAACTGGTTGGCATACGCACGTGCAGATCGATGTAGGCGTAGCTCGAATGGAACAGACCAAAACTGTTGTTGCGCTGCGGATGCGCAGGCGTGAGAACGACACGATCGCCGTCGCGTTTCTGAGCCACGTCGAGATCGGTCAACCACGCTTGTTCGGACGCGCAGGCGCGGCCATGGACTTCGATATGCGTGAGTCCGGCGACGCCTTCGACTTGCAGATCGGACGAGCCGAGCTCGGTTGCCAGCGCGCGCAATCCGGCCGGATCGATCTGGAAATCGCGGCTCGCCTCGAACTGGCATTCGTTGGCCAGCGCGGTGAGCGGGAAAAGCAGCGGAAGCAGTAGCAGGGATTTGCGCACGTCGTTCTCCTGTGGTGTCGAGCAGTCAGATGCACAGATACGCAGGAAGGTTTAACGGTTGCGGCGGGCGACTACACCGTGCCGCGATGCTTACCCTGGAACGGCACGTAATACGCACGGATGCGCGCCATGTCGGCATCCAGATCGTCGCTGGTTTCGAGCAGCGGGCCGAAGCCGAGGGTCTTGTCGGGATAGTGCAGCGATACCATCACGATCGGCACGTCGGTGGCACGGGCGAGGTGCCAGAATCCACTTTTCCACTTCTGTACTTTCTTGCGCGTGCCTTCGGGTGCGAGCGCAACCCAGAATTGATCACGACTCGCAAACTCGGCGCTGAGCTGGCCGATCGTGCCGTTCGCCACACTGCGATCGGTGGCGAGTCCGCCGAGTTTGCGTAGTAGCCAGCCGAGCGGGCCGACGAACAATTCGTTCTTGGCGATGAACGACACCTTGAAACCCATCGCCACCATGAACATCAGCGCCCACCAGCCATCCCACCACGAGCTATGCGGCGCGACGATCGCGATGACCTTGGGTACGTTCGGAATTTCGCCGACCAGTTTCCAGCCACAGACGCCGAGCAGCCAGCGGAAAAAACGCCGCGTGGCGTTTTGCGCAAATTGCGGCGCACGTGGTGGCAAGGCATCTGGCAGATGTTTGCTCACTCGTGATCCCAGCCTTTGCTGCTGCGGGTTTTCTTGATGCCACTGGTGACACGTTTGCCGGTCAGGCGGCGCTCTTTCGAACCGTGCGTCGGCTTGGTCGCGATGCGCGCTTTTGGCACAATCAATGCGCCGCGAATGATCTCGGCAAGACGCAGACGCGCGTCTTCGCGATTGCGACTCTGATCGCGAAACCGGTTCGCCTGGATCACCAGCACGCCTTCCGCAGTGAGGCGACGATCACGCCGCGCCAGCAGACGCGCGCGCAAGGTTTCCGGCAGCGACGGCGATTGCGCGACATCAAAACGCAGCTCAACCGCGCTCGAAACCTTGTTGACGTTCTGCCCGCCCGGCCCGGACGAACGGATGAACGTTTCGGTCAATTCGGTATCGGCAATACTCAGCCTGGCGTTTATTTCTAGCATGGTGCAATCAGTCGCGGAAGTTTTCGTATTGCAGCGGCATCTCGATTTTCGATGCGCGCAGCAGCGCCATCACCGCCTGCAAATCGTCGCGTTTCTTGCCGGTCACGCGCAGCTTGTCGCCCTGAATTTGCGTCTGCACTTTCAGGCCGCTGTCCTTGATGGTCTTGATGATTTCCTTCGCCAGCGGCTGATCTATGCCTTGCTTGAGCGTGACTTTCTGCCGCGCCGTGGCGAGGTTGATTTCCGGATCGGCGATCTCGGCACAGGCGATATCGATGCCGCGCCCGACCAGACGCTGCTTGAGAATATCGAGCATCTGCTTGAGCTGGAATTCGGCATCACCGTGCATCGTGATCACGGTTTCCTCGGTCTCGAACTTGGCCTTGGTGCCTTTGAAATCGAAACGCGTGGTCAGCTCGCGGGTCGCTTGCGTCATCGCGTTGTCGAGTTCGTGCAGATCAATTTCGGAAACGATATCGAAGGTAGGCATGACAAAAATCCGGAACATTCGCGCGCTAAAAGAGCCGCGATTCTAGCTGCTTGCCGCATCGGCTGCATGTCGCAGCGCATCGCTCCATGCAAAACGTTCGAGAATTTTCTGCCAGATCGCATCGACCGGCGCTTCGATCTGCAGCGGCAACAAGTTCACCGGATGGATGAAGTCGAGCCGCCACGCATGCAACAACATGCGGTGCATCGCGTAATGAATGCGAAACAGCCGATTATGATCGCCGCGACCGTGGCTGGTATCGCCGACGATGTGATGCGAAATATGGTGGCAATGTTTGCGGATTTGCCGATAACGACCGGTCTCCGGCATCGCCTCGATCAGCGCATAACGCTGCTGCGGATAACGCCCCATTTCGAGCGCAACTTCGACGGTGGCGAGGCGGCGATAACTCGTGCTTGCAGGTTTGCGCGGGCTGGTATCGCGCACATCCGGCAACGGATAGTCGATGATTCCGGATTCTTCTGGCCAGCCGCGCACGACCGCCAGATAACGTTTGCTGACGGTGCGCGCCATGAATTGTTTACCAAGCTCACCGGCGATCTCGCGATTTTTCGCGAGCAATACCACGCCACTGGTGGCGCGATCAAGGCGATGAATCAGGAACGGATTGCTGCCGAGTTGCGCGCGTAATCGGTCGACCAGGAAATCGGTTTCGTCGCTCGCAATCGCACTGCGATGCACGAGCAATCCGGCCGGTTTGTTGACCGCGAGCAGATGTTCGTCTTCGTGGAGAATTTCGAGTGACGCTGCGGTCTTCGCAGCAATCGTCGCGGTCATCGCCGCGCTCGTGCGCGTACGAAAGCGATCAGCGCAACGACCATAGTGACTTCGCTCGATAGCGGCACACCAAGCCAACGCGGGCCGTGCTGATCGAACGCGAACAACACCGCGGCGCTGAGCAATAATGCCGCGCCGAACAAGGCCGGAACGACGGAACGCCGATTCGCGCGCGACGCATCACTTAACGCGCGCAAATCCGCCGACGTAATGCGCACCTCATGCTGGCCTTCAACGGATTTTTTCAACGCGGCGTGCAGCAGCCCGGGCATTTCGGGCGCCCCGGCAATCCATTCCGGAATACGCGTGCGCAGCATTTTGGCCGTCGCTCGCCAGCTGTAGCGCTCCCGCAGGATTTTTTCGAGCACCGGTTTTGCGGTCGCCCAGATATCGATCTGCGGATGCAAGAGCCGACCCATACCTTCGATATTCAGCAAGGTTTTTTGCAGCAGGATCAGTTGCGGCTGCAACGTGAGTTCGTAGCGGCGCGCCATCTGGAACAATTTGAAAGTGACTTCGCCGAGCGAGATTTCCGACAGCGGCCGCGTGAAATACGGCTCGCAAATCGTGCGCACGCCAGCTTCGAGTTCGTCGAGGCGAATATGCGATGGCATCCAGCCCGCTTCGACATGCAGCTCGGCGATACGGCGGTAGTCGCGGTTGAACATCGCCATGAAATTTTCGGCGAGATAAAACTGATCGGCGCGCGGCAGTGAACCCATGATGCCGAAATCCAGCGCGATGAACCGCGGATCGGCCGTGCGCGTGGCGTCCACCCAGATATTGCCCGGATGCGCATCGGCATGGAAAAAATTGTCGCGAAAAACCTGGGTGTAAAACAGCCGCACGCCTTTTTCGGCGAGTGCGATGCGATCGATTCCGGCGGCATCCAGCGCGCGCAGATCATCGGTCGGAATGCCGCGCACGCGCTCCAGGGTCAGCACGCTTTCCTTGCTGTGCGACCAGAAAACTTCGGGCACATACATGTCGTCGGAATTCAGAAAATTCCGGCGCAACACACTCGCATTCGCGGCTTCGCGTTGCAGGTCGAGCTCGTTGCGCAAGGTGTTTTCGATTTCGGCGACGATGTCCAGTGGCCGCACCTTGTCGGCATTCGGATGCCAGCGCTGGGCGAGCGCGCCGAGCGCCTGCAATAGCTGGATATCTTGCTGAATACGCGCCGCGATATTCGGTCGCAATACCTTGATCACGACCTCGCGACCGTCGTGCAAACGCGCCGCGTGCACTTGCGCGATCGAGGCCGAGGCCAACGGTTTCTGATCGAACGCGGCGTACAACTCGGCAATCGGTTTGCCTAGCGCGGCTTCGATCATGGCCAGCGCCTGCGCGCCCGGAAACGGTGCGACCTGATCCTGCAACAGCGCGAGCTGCTCGGCGATATCCGGCGGCAACAGATCGCGTCGTGTCGAAAGAATTTGACCGAACTTGACGAAGATCGGGCCGAGCTCGGTCAGCGCTAGGCGCAACCGTTCGCCACGCGGCATGACTGCGATATCGGCGCGCGGTTTCGGAAAAAACGGACGGATTATTTTCAGCGGGCGGAACAGATGCGCCGCATCAACCAGCTCATCCAGCCGATAACGCAACAGCACTGCGGCGATGCGCAGCAGGCGCGGCAACTGCCGCACCGACGTCATGCGCGGCGGCCTTGCAGGTTCTGACTCAGGCGCGCGATGCGTGCTTCAAGTCGATCCGTGTCATCGCGCAAGGTATCGACCTCATCGAGAAATTGTTCCATCTCGGCCGGCGCGACGAGATCGCGGCTTTCATCGCGCAAAAAATCCGCGCTGTCCTGCACGAGGTTTTTTGCGCTTTCGCGACTCCAGTCGAACGCGCGCTTGAACGCCTGCGCAATCTGATAGCCGATCACATCGCCGAACACGCGTGTGAATGCTTCCTCGATATCCGGCTGGAAATTGCGCACGAGTTTTTCGATGCGGCGCGCGAGTTCGGCATCGCCGGAAATCTCGACTTTGCCCGCCGGCAGTGAACTACTCTCACCACGGCGCAAAGCCATCGCGAGAAAACTCGCCGGACTCGCACGTAGTTTCAGATCGGCAGCGGCGGCAAACGCCGGGCCGACATGCAGCAGATCGTTTTCGACGGCGATGCGCATCGCCACGCCGACGCCGGCAAAATCGATCGCGATGGCGCGGCCATTCAGGGCCTTCAAGCGCTGCTCTGTTTCGTCGTCCAGCGCCACCGCACGATTGAGCACCGACTCCAGCGCACGACCCAGCAAACTCAGCAATGGATTTTGGGGACGCGGGCTGGACATCGATAAACATCACCGGAACGGGCCACCATTGTAGCCCGAGCGTCGCGCCGATCGCGCGGGGTTTACCCGATGATTTATTACGGCCCGAAACCGTCGAAGAAAATCGTGTCGTCGCCGAGCCGACGTGAGAGCACCAGTTGCACGCCGGTGCCACTGCCGTAGATCCTGGTCAACGCGATGATCACGGGTTTATTGCCGTCAAAAAATATTTTTGCTTGCGCAAGCAAAAATTCGCCACTGACGACACTCGTTGGTGGTTTGGTCACTGCCACCCTGCCGGGTTCCGTTATGCTGCCGTTGTTGTAGGCCGGGTCGGAGAAACCGCTGCCTAGAATCCGCCAAGTCGCGGCGAAATAACCCGCTTTACCCGCGGCAAGCAAAACACGATCCTTGGCGTCGATGGCAATACCCGGCGAGTCATCCGGGCCCGTACCATCAACAAAGTCCGTGAATTGAGAGAAGATTTGACTGAAATTGTATTTTAGGAACTGGTCGGTTAAACGCATCACGGCAGTGGCCTTAGCGTTCGAGTTGTCGGCGTGGGCGGTGCCGGCCACGTAGATACTGCCGACGCTGTCGATAGCAATGGCGGACGCGCTATCGTCATAGTCGCCGGCACGATGAAAATCGAACGAGATTGCGCATGCAAATGTCACTACAGACGGCGTGCACTGATCGATTGCACCCGCAGGAGTTAGCCGCAGCACAGCGAAATCGTAGTTTGATCCGGTGCCGTTTTGGGTATCGCCAGCGATCAGAATTCGGTTACTGGCGTCCAGCTTGAGCGCATTGGCCTCATTGGACTTGCCGCCATTGAGGTTATAGGCGTAGATGAATATGCCGGCATTGCCGAAACTGGTATCCAGCGCACCGCTGGCACTCAAGCGCATCACGAACAATGAGTGGACACCCGTACTGACGTCGTAGACCGAGCCTGCAATCACGATCTTGCTGTCGACAGGCTGCACGATTACCGCACGCGCCAGCAATCCGTTTGCATTCGGCCCCCCGATGCCGGCGGCGGCGAAATAGATGCAACCGCTGCTGTCATGCCCGGTCAGCAGTGAATCGGGCAGGCCTTGGTCGGTGTAGCGACAGACCACAATCTGACTATTGCCGTTGGTGGTGTAGCCGACCATCACTGTGGAGTCGATCGCGGCGATCGGCGCCATTGCGGTCATGAATTTACCGGGATCTGACAGCACGACTTTGCTATTGGCGCCGCTGAAATACGGATTGGGTTGCCCATTGGCGAGCTGGCGTACGAGTGCGGTCGAGAAATTCGTGCCGCTGCTGTTTTTGTAAAACACCGCGGTAACGTAATCGCCGATATTGATGCTTTTGTAAATACCGAGAACGCCAAGTGGCGGGTTGGAACTGGCGGCGGCAGGTAGCGTCAGCGTGACGTTCTGACCGGTATTGAATTTTGGATCGGGATCTCCCTCGCGGGTCGCCCAGGCGAAGCTGCAACAGCAAAGCAGCGAGCAACAAATCCAGAACTGACGCAGCATGGTAGGCATGGCAATCTCTCAGACGAAGGAAAGGCAATGCGCATCGCTGCGCACATTGTGAACTGCAACCACTAACACGCAAAAAGTACGTTTAGCAGGACATGCGTCGCGTAAAAATTTCGTCGAGGCCGCGTGCAATACCTGAATTCATCAGCAGAATGCGATTTTTTTGCTGCTGGTTTTTTGCGGCGCGTTATTGAAAGCCGTTTTGAAAAATCTTGTCGCCGAGCAGGCGCGTGACACTTAAGTTGTAGCCGGTGGTGCCCGCAAGCGTAATCGCGGCTACCACGGGACGATCGTCTTCCAGCAGGATGCTGGGTTGACCAGCAGGTAGGGCATAGGAGGTGGCATTATTCGCAATCGCAACAACACGACCGCTAGATGCAGTACCGTTGTTGTAGCTCGAATCGAAGGTGCCCGCGGTGACAAAACGTGCGACGCCGGTGAACGCATAACCGCTCGTGACCATCAGGCGATTGCTGGCATCAACCAGCGCGCTCGGCGGCACGTCCGTTTCGCCACTGCCCCCGCTCTGCATGTAGAACGCCTCTGCGCCGTTGTTGCCCGAGAACGAGCTGTCGGGTTGAAGCTGATTGGTCAGACGCAGGATGCTGCTCTTGTACAGATCGTTACCGGAACCATCGGTCGCGGCGCTGCTCTGTCCGACCATGTAGATCTTGCCAGTTTGGTCGACAAGTACGTTAGTAGGGAAATCGTTGAATTTACCGCCTATCTGGAAGGCATGGGTATAGGTACACGGAAAAGCAAACATGCCGACCGGGCAAGAATCGAGCACGCCGGCGGAGGTCACACGCAACAGCGCAAAGTCGTAGTGCGCGCCGGACCCGGTGCCGTCCTGCGCGTACCCGCCGATCAGAATATGCGCTTGGCTGTCGAGCGCTATCGATGTGGCATGGGCGCTTTTACCACCGTTCAATAGGAATACGTGGCTGAAGCCGCCGTTGGTGCCGAACGAGGTGTCGGTTGTACCGTTGCCGTTCAGCCGAATCACGCCCATGCCCGTTTGGCTTTTTCCGTCGTTGACGTTCGAAGTGCCGGCAATGATGATCTGTCCCGTCGATGGTTGCACCACGATGGCGCCGACGTAATCGTATTCGCCCGTTGTCCCAGAACTCGGCGTGGCGTCATTAAAGCCGGTATTGCCATTGAATGTGCTGTCGAGCGTACCGTACGAATTCAGGCGTTCGACATGGTAGGTGTAGGTTTGCCCGTTGGAGCCAGGCAGAATCTTTGAGCCACCCAGGATGATGGTGTCTGGCCCGGAGATTGCCGTCATCGCAGCCCAGTCCACCTGGCCTTCGGTCAGGTCACGCACACCGTTGATGCCGAAATTCTGTGCCAAGGTGCCGTCTTTCAATATCTTGACCAATTGCACGGTCAACGAAGGATTCGTGCCAATGCGAATGGCCGCGAGATAACCCGTGCTGACCGTACTGAAGCCGATCAGAGTTGGCGTTTGGTCGGTCGTATTGTTGTAGGGCACGTAAACTGTACGCACTTGGCCACCGTTGAAGGTTGGATCCAGGTCACCTTCCAGCGCCGCCTGTGCCGTGGATTGGCAGCCCAACGTCAGGGCGAAGCAAAACAGAGAAAACAGGTGAATGGGCTTGTTCATGGCGAGACCTTTATCCGCTATTGAGAGAGTGACCCGAGTGCACGCATGCCGGGCTACGATCTCAAACACGCAAAAAGGATGAACAACAGGACATCGTGACTCGAACGAAGTCGAGTAGCACGCTACCCGCACAGGTTTAGCGTTCGCTCATCAACGCAAACAGATTGCCAAACGGATCGCGGAAAAATCCCATCCACAACTCCTTGTCGCCGAGCGCGGCGATGAAGTGCGGAGCTTGTTCCACTTCCGCGCCACGGTCGCGCATCGCGGCGAAATCAGCATCCAGATCGGCGGCGTCGAAATACAGCACCGTGCCTTCCGGTTTGAACTCGCCCGATTCTGCCATCCCCAGCATCAGGCGCACGCCGGCGACATCAAAGAACGCGACATTCGGTGCCTGGAACATGAACTTCAGGCCGACGACATCGCGATAAAAAGCCACGCCGCGGTCGATATCATGCACCGAAAGCGCAATCTGGCCGACGCGCCGAATCGAAGCAGATGATTGAATATCCGTCATATCAATTCTTGATCGGGTAGGTTTCCACGCCGTCTTTCTTTGCATCTGCCGGCGCACCGCGCACATGCGGTGCGGGCGGTTTTGCGCCGCACGAATACGCGCCGAAACTCTGCGAACCATCGACCGGATCGCCGAGCGGCTTGAGCGTATCGGCGTGCATGTCGACGGCTTCGTTGCGCGCGAGGGTTTCCAGTTCATCGCGCACTTTCAACTCGCTGCGATGATAAAAACTCACATGATCGCGCACCGACACCGACACCTTGCCTTGATCGCGGCAGCCGCTGACATTGCCGTCGTAGGCAACGCGAATTTTCTGCGCCTGGGTATCGAGTTTGACCCAAGTGCACGCGCCGAGCGCGACGCACAAAAAGACCGGCAAGAGAAATTTATTCATCGTCGTGGTGCTCCGTAATTTTCGCCTGGCAGAGTGTAGCGCGAACCGGCGGCATCTTCGTTGTCGAATAGTCAGGCATCGATTCAGCGCACGATCTTGCCATCGGCATCGATGATTTTAACGTCGCCGAGTTTCAGCGCACGCACCGATTTTTCGATCTTGCTGAGGTCGCCAACGATCACCCAGGTCAACGCCTGCGGATGCACGATTTCCTTGGCGGCGGCTTCGATGTCGCTGTCTTTCTGCGCTTCGATACGTTGCTTGAGGGTTTGTACATAATCATCCGGTCGGCCGTAGATCACGATATTTTTCATCGAACCCAATACCGCGCCGGTGCTTTCGAACGCGCCCGGCAATGAGCGTACATCGCTGTTCTTGACCTTGAGAATCTCGCTATCCGTCAGCGGTTTTGCGCCGATCAGATCCTGCGCCTCACGCAGAATTTCGCTAACCGACTCGGCGGTCTTGTCGGTCTGCACCGGCGCATACAACATCAGCGGGCGCTGCCCGATCGCATCGCTCAGAAAACTGCCCGCGCCGTACGACCAGTGTTTGGCGTCGCGCAGATTCAGATTCAGGCGCGAGGTGAACACGCCGCCGAACGCGCTGTTCATGGTCTTGATTTCGAGATTGTTCGGCACCTTGGTCGAAGGCGCGACCGAGCCTGCGAGGATCAGCGATTGCTGCGATCCCGGCCGATCAAGCAAGAACACGCGCGGTTTTTCCTGCAACGCCACGTGGCCAAGATTTTTCTTCGGAATCGGTGTCGCTGATGCTTTCCAGTCACCGAATGCGGCATCGAGTTTCGGCACGATCTCGGCCAGCGTAGTATCGCCGGCGACGAGAATTTTGGCATTGTCAGGTCGCAGGAAATCGCGCGTGAATGCGCGAAGATCATCGGCATCCAGCGACTGGATCGATTCCGGCGTACCGCTGCCAGTGAACGGTATCGCATACGCATGCCCGGCGCCGTACAACAGCGGCGGCAGCGCACGCAGCGCGAGCCCGGTCGGTTCGGTTTTTTCCTGCGCAATGCCGGCCAGCCATTGGCCGCGAATGCGCGCGATGTCGGCATCGCGGAAGGCCGGATTGCGCAGCACGTCGGTGAACAATTGCAGCGACGGATCGAGTTGCGATTTCAGTGCGTTCAACGATGCGCTGCACGTATCCAGATTGCAGCCGGTGGCGAGAATCGCGCCGAGGCTTTCGCGCTGTCGCGCAATCGCCAGCGAATCCAGCGTCGTCGTGCCTTCGTCGAGCATGCTCGCGGTGAAACTGCCGGTGCCGAGTTTGCGACCCTGATCGGCGGCGTAACCGCTGTCGAACAGCACATCAAAATGCACCACCGGAATCGTGTGCCGTTCGGCCAGTATCACCTCGATGCCATTCTTGAGTTTGCCACGCTGCAGCGACGGGAAAGTGAGGTCGGGAAACTGTGTCACTGCGGGCACACCGCTGCTGCGATCAAGATCGGATTTGACGATACTGAATTCGCGTTTCACCGGAAACTTCGCTTTCGGTGCATCCTTGGAGGCTGGCAGGCCCGCGCTTTCGATCTCCGCTTTGCCCGGATCGACTTTGCCCGGCGTGATGGTCAGCGTGTAATCGCCGCGCGAAATCCATTGTTTCGCCGCCGCCAGCACGCTCGCCGGTGTGGCCGCCTGCAAGCGCGCGAGATCGGTTTGATACGCAGCAGGATCGTCGCGATAGACCTGGCCGCTGGCGAGAATCACCGACTTGCCGCTGACTTTTTCCAGGCTACGCACAAAACCTGCTTGCGCACGTGTCCTGGCGCGATCGATCTCTTCCTGGGTCGGGCCTTCGCTCAGAAAACGCTGCCATTCTTCGGCCACGGCCTGTTCGACGCGTTTGGCATCGACGCCGGTTTTTACGTCCACTTCGAGCTCGAATTTGCTCGCCAGCGCGAACGGCGAAATGCCGACGCTGACGTCATCGGCGAGTTTGTCCTGATACACCAATCGGTTGTACAAACGTGAGGTCTTGCCGCCACCGAGCACGGTCGCGGCAAGGTTGAGCAGCGGCTGTTGCGCATCGCCGGCCGGCGGCGTATTCCACTCGCGCACGATGCGCGTTTGCGCCACCTGATCG
Source organism: Pseudolysobacter antarcticus (assembly GCF_004168365.1). Taxonomy (GTDB): domain Bacteria; phylum Pseudomonadota; class Gammaproteobacteria; order Xanthomonadales; family Rhodanobacteraceae; genus Pseudolysobacter; species Pseudolysobacter antarcticus. The sequence goes on along the minus strand of NZ_CP035704.1, from coordinate 115,138 downwards.
ACCATCTCGCCACGTGTTGAGGTAGTTCGCGCTGCGATCCACGGCTGCTGCCGCGCCACCGGCGGCCCGGCTGGAATATCGCCGAAATATTTCTGCATCTTTTCTTTCGCCAGCGCTGGCGTGATGTCGCCAGCGAGCACGATCGTGGTGTTGGCGGCGCCGTAATAGTCCTTGAACCATTGCTTGACGTCGGCCAGCGAAGCGGCATTCAGATCCTGCATCGAGCCGATCGTGTCGTGGTGATACGGATGATTGGCCGGAAACGCATTCGCCTGAATATTTTCATCGACGCGGCCGTAAGGCTGATTCTCATCCTGGCGTTTTTCGTTCTGCACCACGCCGCGCTGCTTATCGAGTTCGGGTTTGCCGATGGCGTTGAGCAGATGGCCCATGCGATCCGATTCCATCCACAACGCCATGTCCAGCGCAGTGGTCGGCACGGTCTCGTAATAGTTGGTGCGATCGTTCGCGGTGGTGCCGTTCATGTCGGTGGCGCCGACTTGCTCGAACGGGCGGAAATAACTTTCCTTGTGATTCTCCGAACCCTCGAACATAAGATGCTCGTACAGATGCGCGAAGCCGGTCTTATGCGTCGGCTCATCCGCCGAGCCGACGTGATACCACACCGAAACCGCCACCACGGGCGCCTTGTGATCCTCGTGCACGACCACGGTCAGCCCGTTCGAGAGCTGGAATTTCTCGAACGGAATGCTGACCTCACTGGCTGGCTCGGCCTGCGCGCCAGCCGCGAAAAATGTGGCGAGCAACACGCCAGCAGAAAACCACGAGCTGAGTTTGAACATTTATGTTCCTTGGAATTAGTACGGAAAAACCCGAGGCTAGCGGCGCGAACCATCGCACGCAAGGTGCGAAAGTCCTGCGCGCTTGTCATCCGCCTCCATCCGGCGCCTGGCATACCCTATGGCTCCGCCCGCTTTGACATAGACTCATCGTCTTGATCCTCAAGGCCAATGGTGACGATGCGATCGATTTTGTTGCTGGGACTTTCCGTTATCTGCGTCGGCGCCGCCGCACAAGTTGGGGTTGGACCACAGCCTGTTCCATTGTCGAACTCCGTGCCCGCGCCGCGTGATATTGCGTTTCGTGGCGTCGTGCGCATGGTGGTTGATGCCAGCGATACGACACACAAGATCGTCAACGTGCACGAGACTATTCCAGTGCAGGCAGCAGGACCTATGACGCTGCTTTATCCGCAGTGGGAAGTGGCAAGTCACTCCGCGACGGTGCAGGTGGCGCGGCTTGCCGGCCTGATCATTCGTGCGGACGATCAACGTATCGACTGGACTCGCGATGCGATCGACATGCATGCGTTCCACATCGATGTGCCATCCGGCGCGACCACGCTGGATCTCGACTATCAATACCTCGCGTCTGGCACGCCGCGCGAAGGCCCGCCCGAGATGAGTCGCGACATTCTGGCGATGCAGTGGCATACGGCGTCGGTGTATCCGGCTGGCTGGTTCGCGCGCGATATCACGGTGCAAGCGAGCGTCAAACTTCCCGCGGGTTTCCAATACGCCACGGCATTAACGACGGACAGTTTCGGCAACGATGTCGCCAGCTTCAAGCCGACCACGCTCGAGGTTTTGTATGACTCTCCGGTTTATGCCGGGCGCTACCTGAAACGCGTGGATCTGGCGCCCAAAGCAGCGACGCCAGTCACGCTGAATCTGTTCGGCGACAACTTGCGCAACATCGATATCGGCGATGCTCAAATAACTCGTTATCGCGCTGCCGTTGCCGAGATCGAACACACGTTCGCGAGCACACATTTCGATCATTACGATTTGCTGGTATCGCTGAGCGACGTGTTGCCGTCGTCCGGTGGCACCGAGCATGCGCGATCGGGCGAGGTCGGTTTGCCGGCCGATTATCTCGGCAACGAAAGCGGCCACCTGCCCGAGCTCGATATCCTCTGGCACGAGTTCATTCATTCCTGGAACGGCCTGTTTCGGCGGCCCGCCGACATGTGGACGGCCAACGCGAATCAGCCGGTGCGTAACAGCCTGCTTTGGGTCTACGAAGGCCAGTCGGAATTCTGGGGCCGCGTGATCGCCGCACGCGCCGGCATTCGCTCGATCGAGGCGACCAAGGATTTGTTCGCGATCGATGCGGCGCGCATGCAAGCGCGGCCCGGCAGACGCTGGAAATCACTGCAGGACAGCAACAACGATCCAGTATTCATGGCCAAGCGTGCCGTCGCCTGGCGCGATTGGCAGCGGCGCGAGGATTATTACCTCGAGGGCCCGATCTTCTGGCTGAACATCGACAGCATCATCCGCGAACGCACCGGCGATACAAAAGGGCTCGACGATTTCGCCAAGGCGTTTTTCGGCGTGAACGCCGGCAGTCAGATAACCACCACTTACACCTTCGATGATGTCTGCACGACGCTCAACAACGTGCTGCCGTTCGACTGGTCGAACTTCCTGCGCAAACGCCTCGATACGCACGACGATGACGGCTTGCTCGATGGCCTCGCGCATGCCGGTTATCGACTGATCTTTACAACCGAGCCGAGCGATTTTTATCGACAACTCGAAAGCGAAGACGACGTGGCCGACCTTTCCTATTCGATCGGATTGACGGTCAAATCAAACGGCACCGTTCCGGTCGTCGCATGGAATGGCCCGGCGTTCAAATCGGGCCTCAGCAATGGCGCGAAAATCACGACCATCAACGGCGCGCCATTTAGCGTGGATCTGCTCAAGGCAACGATCAGCAACGCCGCTAACGGCTCGATCAACCTCGGATTCAAACTCGACGGACAAGATCAAATCGCGCATATCGATTATCACGGCTCGCTGCGTTACCCGCATCTGCAGCGGATTTCCGAGTCGAAGGATCGACTTGTTCCGTTGTTGCAGGCGCGACGAATAAACCCAGTTTCGATGTGACACGGGACGCGACCGAAGCCGCGTCCCGCCAACGTCAACTCGCCAGCGCGGGATAATCGGTGTAGCCCTTTGCGCCCGGCGTGTAGAACGTCGCCATATCCGGAGCGTTGAGCTCGGCGCCGGCACGCATGCGCGCGACCAGGTCCGGGTTGGACAGGAATGGACGTCCAAACGCGATCGCATCGGCGTGTTTTTCCGACAGCGTTTTCTCTGCACTGTCGCGATCGAATCCACCGGCGAGAATGTACGGACCGTTGAATGCCTCGCGCAGCTTTGCCTTCAGTTCAGCCGGCACCGGCGGTGCACCCATCGCTGAGTGATCGAGCACGTGCACGTACAACAAGCCGAGTTTGGATAGCTCGCTGACCAGCGCGAGATATTGCGTATCGACATCGACAAATGCGCCGGTGCCGTTGAACACGCCGTGTGGCGAGAGGCGAATACCGACCTTGTCGGCGCCGATTGCCGCGACCGTCGCACGTGCAACCTCAAGCGCGAATTTGTTGCGCGCGTCGCTGCTGCCACCGTAGCCATCGGTGCGCGTATTGACGTTGGCATTGAGGAATTGCTCGATCAGATAACCGTTCGCCGCATGCAGTTCGATGCCATCAAAACCGGCTTCGATCGCGAGGCGCGCCGCGTTCACGTATTCGCCGATCGCGTACGTGATGTCGGCTTGAGTCATCGCGCGCGGCTGGCTGTTCGGCTGCATGCCCTGCCCATCGGTGTACATCTCGCCCGGGCATATGGCTGCGGTCGGCGCGACTACTTCTGCGCCGGCCGGCAGATTCGCAACGTGCGTTACGCGACCGGTGTGCATAAGCTGCACGACGATCTTGCCGCCCTTGGCATGCACCGCATCGGTAACGAGTTTCCACCCCGCCACATGCGCGGCATTGAACAAGCCGGGGATACGCGCATAACCGAGGCCGTTCGGCGACGGCGATGTGCCTTCGGTGACAATCAGGCCGGCGGTGGCGCGCTGACCGTAATACTCGGCCATCAATGCATTCGGTGTGTTGGCATCGACGGCACGGCTGCGGGTCATCGGCGACATGACGGTATGGTTGCTGAGCTGGAGCGTACGCAAAGCGACAGGATCAAAAAGCATGGGAAACACCTACGGTTGAGAGGAATGTTGAAATCAAGATCAGACCTCGGGCTGATTCGCACCGATTCAACCGGTCGAATGAAACTACTCGACGAAATCGGCAAGGCGATCACCAAAGCACACAGCTCGCGATTCGCGACCAACCGTAAAAAAAACGCTAGACCGTGCAACGTTTCTAGGTGTAACTTTCTCCATTAAGATTTTTAAACCATCGATCCGCTGCCGCGCTTGAATATTCCACAGGCGCGAATAGCGGATCGATTACAAAAATCAGGGCAATTGCGGGAACGCCGGGGCGCAAGAAAATTTTCTTGCGGACGTACTGCAGCGACACCAAAACCTTTCAAAGCGGTTTATGCGAACGGGTTCGAACGATATGTGCCAGTCACATGCGTTGGACACGGCGCCACACAGGGGAAACGTCATGTGCACCAAACAACTGTCCATTTTCCAGCTGATCCTAGTCATGCTCGCATGTGCTTGTCCAGTCTGGGCGCACGCAGATCTGCAGCCGGACCAGACGATGGAAATGTCGACCGCGCAGCTGAAAGCGCAGCTCGATGTGGATGCAGCCGATCCGGACGAATCGATTCAATCGCTCGGGCCGGTTCCATACGCAAACTCGGCCAACTACGCTTTTTCGACTACCGTCACCGGTTCGCTGATGGACATGAGCAGCGGCACGACGACCCTGGTTGCCGCCGACCAGGACGATACCGCCTCGACAGTAACGCTGATCGGATTCGATTTCTATTTCCAGGATACGCGGCAGGATCGTTTCAGCGTGAACTCGAACGGTTCGCTGCGTTTCGGTGCAACCACGATATCAACCACCTTGTACGATCCGCTCGCCCAAGCCGGACAATTCCTGGTTACCGCTTACGGCGCCGACCAACGCACGCATGCCGGCGATGGCAAGGTGCATTTCAAGGTTATCGGCACCGCGCCGAATCGCGAACTGGTCGTGGAATGGCTCAATACACAGGCTAATTTCAACGCCGGCGGTACTGCGGATCTCAGCTATCAAGTGCATCTGTTCGAAACCAGCGGCGTAATCGAGTTCGTCTATGGTTCGATGAACATGAGCGCCGCCGGAGCTGCGGTTGCCAATTCGCAAAGCCCGCAATTCGGCTTCTCTTCGAACAGTACAGTCGGCACAGTCGGCTCGATTACCGCGGCACAAAGCGGCACGCCAGCGCCAAGCTTTAGCGGCGCATCGGCAACTCCGACGAATAACCTGTACGTCGCCGGCACAATTCCAGCGCTGACCTCCGCTGCCGATGGATCACGCCGCACGTTCGTCTTCACCCCGCCGGTGGTAGTGCCGCCGGGCGGCCCGCTGACGTTCACCGCGGTTACGGCCACGGGCATGACGTTGAACTGGACCGACTCGAGCAACGAAGATGGTTATGCCATTTACATCTCGACCGACGGCACCAACTTCAGTTTCGTCAACACTGCAGCACAAAATGCCACGAGCTATGTCGCCAGCGGCCTGCTTGGCGGCATCAATTACTTCTGGCGCGTTTATGCGTTCAGCGAAGGCAACACGGCCTTTATCAGTGGTAGCCAGACCACGGCCACGCCGACGCCGAACATCTCGCTGGGTTCCGGGCTGTGGAGCGCTCCTGGCACGTGGTCCACTGGCAGCGTGCCAAGCGGCAACGACGCAGTGACGATCGCCCCGGGCACCACGGTGACGATCGACATCACGGCGGCCATTGCTTATTCGCTGCAAGTCGTCGGCACATTGCAGTTCGAACAGACCACAGCGCGCACGCTGAGCGTCGGCACCGACGTCATCGTCCAGGGCGGTGGCGTGTTGCAATCCAATCCGGCCGGTACGCAGACCGGACACAACCTCAGCGTCGCCGGCAACCTGATCAACAACGGTACGCTCGATTTCTCGACCAATGCCGATACCGCTGGCGCGATCATCACCTTCACCGGCACGACCAATACCAGCTTGTCCGGCTCGGGCGCCACCACGGACATCCGCCAGATCACGGTCAACAAGGGCACCACGGCTGCGCCGATCGTCGAAATAATGCTATCAAACTTCACCGTGCGCGGCGTCACTACCGATACCGTCGTTGGCGGCTGGCTGGTGATGAGCAACGGCACGATCAAATTGTCAGGAACATTCACCGGCACCAGCCGTGTCTTCGCTGCGGCAGGCTACACGATTCCCGTGACGTCGGGTTTCTGGCTCAACAATCCGAATTACGTGGTTGCCGGTCAGGCCGGTTCACCGACGCTGAACGGCCAGCTGCATCTCTCGCAGGGCACGTTCAATATCGGTACGGCGACCGGCAATTCGATGGGCTTCTCCGCCGGCAGCACGATCATTGTCGACGGCGCGGCAGTCAACGCCACCGGTCGCTTCGGTGTGGCCGCCGCGGGCAATGCGATCTCCTACACTCAAAGCGCGGGCACGATCACGGTTTGCACGATCGGCAACGCTTCCGCCACACTGGGTAGTTTCGATCTGGGCACGGGCTTGGGCTCGAACATCGCGATCAATGGCGGCACCATTGTCACTCAGCTGGCGGCGACCGCGATCGACTATCGCAACCAGGCCGGTGGCGGCATCGTCGGTGTGACCGGCGGCACGCTGCAGCTCGGCAATGCAGCTTCGGGCGCGGCCAAGATCTTCAATCTACGTGGCGTGCTGCCCAACGTCGTCGTCACCAATACCTCGGCCGGCCACACAGCGACAATGTCGACGACTCTGGTCAACTTCAACAACATCGCCCTCAATATCACGATCAATACTGGCGCCACATTCAATACCGCCAATGTGCTGTTCCTGATGGCCGGCGGCTCGTTGATCAACAACGGCACGCTGACGGCGAATGGCGCGAGCAGCAACTTCATCTGGTTCGACGCGGGAGCCGCCGTGCCGCAGAGTTACAGCGGTACCGGCGTCACGACCGCGCCGGTTACGAACATGAGCGTACAGACGGCCAGTGCGCTCACCTTCACCTCGACCAATCAGTTCATCACCAGCCGCGTCAACATGTTCGTCGGCAACCTCGTCAACGCCAACAAGCTGACGATCGGCACCGGCGGCGCAACCACGGGCGTTATCCAAATCGGCAATACGACGACTCCGACCGCAGCAGGCACTTTCGATGCGGCGCCGACCTTCAATCTGGGCACGGGCGGCGAGAACATCAGCTATTTGCGCACGGGTGGTTCGCGCTCGACCGGCCCCGAGGTCAACCCGGCGCGCAGCCTGACCAACTTCACCTACGACGACAACGATCCGAGCCATACGCTGACGATCGCGGGCGGCGACCTCACCGCCACCGGCGCGACCACGCTGACCAATGGCCGCGTCATCACCGGCGCCAACACGCTGATCGTGGGTAGCGCCGGCACAGTGACGCGCACCAACGGCTATGTCGACGGCAACTATAAAAAGACCGTGGCGGCGGCAGCGAGCGTGACGTTCGAAAACGGCACAGCAAATGGCTACGCGCCAGTCGTGTTCAATGTCACGGCCGGAACCTTCCCGACTGACATCAAAGTCGCTGAAGTCCAGACCACGGCCCCCGGCATCCAGCCAACCAGCAAGGTTATCTCGCGCTACTGGACGCTGACCGCGACGGGCATCACTTCGGATGTCACTTTCAACTATCTCGATCCGACTGACATCCCCGGCACGGTAACCGAAGCCAATCTGCATGTGCTGAAGCACGAAGCGGGAAATCCTGCTGACTTCAGCGACCAGGGCGGCACGATCAGCACGGCCGCGAACACCGCCAAAGTGACCGGAGTTTCCAGCTTTTCCGACTGGACTCTCGGCGAAGCGTTTTCCAATCTCGCCATCACGATCACCGATGGCGTAACCGGCACGACACCCGGCGGATCGGTGACCTACACCACCACGGCCAGCAACAGCGGCACCGTGAGCAATCCGGCAGCCACTGTGCAGGCTACTTTCCCTGCGAGCTTGACCTGCTCCACCACTTGCTCCGGTGCACTCGGCGGTACCTGTAGCGCCGGGCCTTTCGCCGGCAACATCAACGATCCCGACAATATTCCGTCCGGCGGATCGGTGACATATACCTCGGTGTGTTCGGTCAGTCCGGCAGCGACGGGCTCGCTCAGCACCACCGCAACCGTCAGCGCCGGCGCGCTTGGCGATCCGGACGCATCGGATAATTCCGCTACCGACACCGATGGCATAGCAGCCTCCGCCGACCTGTCGATCACCAAGACCGATGGCGTGACCACGGCTACACCCGGCGGAAGCGTGACCTACACCATCACCGCCTTGAATGCGGGCCCGAGCAACGCCACCGGTGCGACTGTGGCTGATACCTTCCCGGCGAGCGAAACCTGCACGTGGACTTGCGTTGGTGCGGGCGGCGGCACGTGTACGGCATCGGGCAGCGGCAATATCAATAATACGGTGAACCTGCCATCGGGCGGCGGCGTTACCTACACCGCTTCTTGCACAATCTCGGCCGCCGCCACGGGTTTGCTCAGCAACACCGCGACGGTGACTGCACCCGCTGGCGTGACCGATCCGACGCCCGGCAATAATTCGGCAACGGATAGCGATACGCTGGGTGCATCCGCCGATCTAGCGATCACCAAGACCGATGGCGTAACTACCGCGACGCCAGGCGGCAACGTGACCTACGTCATTACTGCCTCGAATGCCGGGCCGAGCAACGCCACCGGTGCGACTGTGGCGGATACGTTCCCGGCCAGCGAAACCTGCACGTGGACTTGCACCGGCGCCGGCGGCGGCACGTGTACCGCATCGGGTAGCGGCAATATCAATGGCACGGTGAACCTGCCTTCGGGCGGCAGCGTCAGTTACAACGCCACATGCTCGATTTCAGCTTCGGCGACGGGTACGTTGAGCAATACGGCAACTGTCACGGCACCGGCTGGCGTGACCGATCCAACCCCGGGCAACAACTCCGCAACCGATAGCGATACGCTCGGCGCGTCCGCCGATCTGTCGATCACCAAGACCGATGGCGTGACCACGGCAACACCGGGTGGCAGCGTTACATACACCATCACGGCCTTGAATGCCGGGCCGAGCAACGCCACGGGTGCAACGGTTGCGGATACCTTCCCAGCCAGCGAAACCTGCACATGGACTTGCGTTGGCGCGGGCGGCGGCACGTGTACCGCATCGGGTAGCGGCAATATCAATAATACGGTGAGCCTGCCTTCGGGCGGCGGCGTCACCTATACTGCTTCTTGCTCGATCTCGGCCGCCGCGACAGGCACGCTGAGCAACACGGCGACTGTCACGGCACCGTCCGGCGTGACCGACCCAACCCCGGGCAACAACTCGGCAACCGACAGCGATACGCTCGGCGCGTCCGCCGACTTATCGATCACCAAGACCGATGGCGTGACCACAGCAACACCCGGTGGCAGCGTTACGTACACCATCGTTGCCTCGAATGCCGGTCCAAGTTCCGCGACCGGCGCGACGGTGGCAGATACGTTCCCCGCCAGCGAAACCTGCGCGTGGACCTGCAGCGGTGTGGGCGGTGGTACATGCACGGCAGCGGGTAGCGGCAATATCAACGACACGGTAAATCTGCCTTCCGGCGGCAGCGTCAATTACACCGCGACGTGCTCGATCTCTCCTGCCGCAACAGGGACGCTGAGCAATACGGCAACGGTAACGGCTCCAGCTGGCGTGACTGATCCAACCCCGGGCAACAACTCGGCGACCGACAGCGATACGCTCGGCGCGTCCGCCGATCTGTCGATCACCAAGACCGATGGCGTGACTACCGCGACAGCGGGCGGCAGTGTCACCTACACGATCGTCGCATCGAATGCCGGTCCAAGCTCCGCGACCGGCGCGACGGTGGCCGATACGTTCCCCGCCAGCGAAACCTGCACGTGGACTTGCAGCGGTGTGAGCGGCGGCACGTGTACGGCAGCGGGCAGTGGCAACATCAACGACACCACCGTGAATCTGCCTTCCGCCGGTAGCGTCAATTACAGCGCGACTTGCTCGATTTCTGCTGCCGCGACGGGCACATTGAGTAACACTGCCACGGTAACCGCACCGGCCGGCGTAACCGACCCGACGCCCGGCAACAACTCGGCAACCGATAGCGACACGCTCGGCGCGTCCGCCGATCTGTCGATCACCAAGACCGATGGCGTGACGACCGCAACGCCGGGTGGCAGCGTCACCTACACCATCGTTGCCTCGAATGCCGGTCCAAGTTCCGCGACCGGCACGACGGTGGCAGATACGTTCCCCGCCAGCGAAACCTGTACATGGACTTGCAGCGGCGTGAGCGGCGGCACGTGCACGGCAGCGGGCAGCGGCAATATCAACGACACGGTGAATCTGCCTTCCGGCGGTAGCGTCAATTACACCGCGACGTGCTCGATCTCTCCTGCCGCAACAGGGACGCTGAGCAATACGGCAACGGTAACGGCTCCAGCTGGCGTGACTGATCCAACCCCGGGCAACAACTCGGCCACCGACAGCGATACGCTCGGCGCGTCCGCCGATCTGTCGATCAGCAAGACCGATGGCGTGACCACGGCCACGCCGGGTGGAAGTGTCACCTACACGATCGTAGCCTCGAATGCCGGGCCAAGTTCCGCGACCGGCGCGACGGTGGCCGATACGTTCCCGGCCAGCGAAACCTGTACATGGACTTGCAGCGGTGTGAGCGGCGGCACGTGTACGGCAGCGGGCAGTGGCAACATCAACGACACGGTCAATCTGCCTTCCGGCGGTAGCGTCAATTACACCGCGACGTGCTCGATTTCTGCTGCCGCGACGGGCACATTGAGTAACACTGCCACGGTAACCGCACCGGCCGGCGTAACCGACCCGACGCCCGGCAACAACTCCGCAACCGACAGCGATACGTTGCTGGCCTCGACCGCCTCGTTGCTCGGCGCGACCAAAACCGTGAGCGCGAGTGGCGGCTTTACGCCGGGTGCCACGATCATCTACACCGTGGTGGTGAACAATACCGGGCTCGGCGCGCAAACGGACAATCCAGGCGACGAGTTCACCGATTCGCTACCGGCCGGCATCACACTCGTTTCCGCCACGGCAACGTCGGGAACCACGACAACCGGCGCAGGCATCGTGCATTGGAACGGCAGCATTCCCGCGGCAGGCAGCGTCACGATCACGATCACCGCGACGATCAATGCAAACGCCAGCGGCACCATCGTCAATCAGGGTTCGGTACAGTTCGATGCGGACGGCAACGGCACGAATGAATCCACCGCCTTGACCAATGATCCCAGCGTCGGCGGCGGCACCGCCAATCCGACCAGCTTTGCGGTTGTTAGAGTTGCGGCGATCGCGGTTCCAGTACCGACGCTCGACTGGCTCGCGCTACTCGGACTGGCGATGGCACTTGCGCTCGGTGCTGGGGCACGGCAACGTTGGTCGCGCTAGGTCGGCGGATGTTCTGACGTTGGGCGGTGCCGTATGCATCGCCCAACGTGCAAACCAATCACTGGATTGCTGAATCGGCGCTTCGTTACTGATCGACGCAACGTTGCGTCGATCATGCTTTCGATGTGTTATCGCGGCACGTGTCCAAGCATCGGAAAACCATTCTGATGCCAAGTCGGATATGCCGGCGTGAGTGCGCTCGCGGCGTCGAGCCTCGCGACTTGCTCGACACTCAGATTCCAATCGACCGCACCGAGATTCTGCACGAGCTGTTCTTCATTGCGCGCGCCGATGATCACGCTCGAAACCGTGGGCCGCTGCAACAGCCAGTTCAACGCGACTTGCGTCACCGACTTGCCAACCTCGGCTGCAACCGCATCAAGCGCATCGACCACCTTGAACAACCGGTCGTCCGACACTTCCGGTCCGGTGCCTTCGCCATCTTTTGCGCGACTGCCCGCAGCGGGCGGTTGGCCACGGCGAATCTTGCCCGTGAGTTTGCCCCAGCCGAGCGGGCTCCACACCATCGCACCGACGCCCTGATCGATGCCGAGCGGCATGAGTTCCCATTCGTAATCGCGTCCGAGCAGCGAGTAATACGCCTGATGCGCGACATGCCGCGGAAAGCCGTACCGATCCGCCACCGCGAGCGATTTCATGAGGTGCCAGCCCGAAAAATTGGAGCAACCGATGTAGCGAATCTTGCCGGTGCGCACGAGCCGGTCGAGCGTGCCGAGGGTTTCCTCGATCGGTGTATGCGCGTCGAATCCGTGCAGCTGGAACAGATCGATATGCTCGACGCCGAGACGGGTGAGCGCCTTGTCGACCGCATCGATCAGATGCACACGCGAGGAGCCATAATCGTTCGGCCCATCGCCAACCGGAAACGTCGCCTTGGTCGAAATCAGCAACTGATTGCGCCGACCCTTGATCGCTTTGCCGAGAATTTCCTCGGCGGCGCCACGCGAATACACATCGGCGCTGTCGAACAGATTCAAACCATGTTCGAGACAGATGTCGATGAGGCGCGTGGCCTGCGCCACGTCGGTACTCCCCCAGGCTTTGAAAAATTCGGTCGTGCCGCCGAACGTGCCAGTACCAAAACTAAGTACGGGCACGCGTAGACCGGATGCGCCAAGGCGACGATATTCCATGATGGATAACCTCTGCAGCTCAAGAATGAGACCGATGATAATTCAGAATTGCGCGCCGCAACGAAGCTGGAGCCACGCCTATGTTCGCCGCACTATCATCCATCATTCAAAGCCGATCGGTGTCAGCGAGTTATGTGCGCTTGCTGCCGAATCCGAGCAGCAAGCCGCCGACAACGATGGCACCGACACCGGCCCACATCGGCACGTTGACGGTCTCTTGTTTTTTAACCGAGAGTTCGACTGGCCCGAGCTTGACTGGAGTCGTATCACGCGTGTAACTGAAGCTGCCGTAGATCAATCCGAGCGCGCCGCCAATGATCAGGACGATGGCGATAATTCGTGTGGTGTTCATTTTTTTCTTCCCCTTGATGATGAATTTTCTTGCGCGAAGGCAAGGACAATATAACGATAGTCGTTGCGTAACTATGTGATAACCACTAACGCTGGTTACAACAAACCTTCGATCGGCAAGAGCCGCAACATGAAGACTTCAAAGCGACGACCTTTGGTCGCATCCGGCTCTGAGTCTGCGCTCATGGTCGCACCGTCCTTGCTCCACAACCACGACATTTTCGCCGCGTGCGCATTCGTATCCGGCGAATCTTGCAACACGACATGAAACGCGTTTTGCGGCGCGCTGGCATCGTCGAAAAATTTCTTCACCGCATGTGCCAGAGCCGGTGAATCGATGATCACGCCCATCTCGGTATTGAGCAATTTCGAGCGTTGATCCATATTCATCGAACCGATGAAAACATGCTCATCATCCCCCACCACGGCCTTTGCATGCAGGCTTACACCGGATGACGTTCCGTGCGCTGTGGCGGATTGTTTTTCCCCGGGAGCGGGACGTAGTTCGTACAGTTGTACGCCGCCTTCGAGCAGTCGATGGCGGTATCTGGCGTAACCGGTATGCGCCGCGGGCTCATCGGTGGCGGCGAGCGAATTGGTCAGGATTTTTGTGCTCACGCCGCGCTGCGCCAGCGCTGATAAAAACGACGCGCCGCTATCGCCCGGAACAAAATACGGCGACATCACGAGCACTTCGGTTTGCGCCGCATCGATCATGGTTTTGAGTTTCGGCCCAATGCGCAACGCCGGATTGTCATCGCGCGCATCGATCTTTTCGGGCTGGTCGGCAATCACCGTGGCCGCGCCCCAGAACCATTCGCCACGACGATCCGCTGTAGCACCATTGGGCAGTTCTTCGAGCGATGCAAGGGCGTAGTCCGATTGCTCAAACGCGCGTGCATCATGCTGCAATGTGCTACGCAGTCGTGCGAGGTCTGGCGGAGTGTCGCGCGTATTTTTATAGGCGGCGACCGGAAATGCGGCGTCGCAATTCCAGTAGTCGTCGAAAATTTGCGAGGCCTCTTTGACAACCGGACCGATCGCGACCAGATCAAGATCGCGGAAATTTGTTTCCTTGTCGGCACCGAAATAATCGGCACCGATATTGCGTCCGCCGATGATCGCCGCGGTATTGTCGGCGATGAAAGATTTGTTGTGCATGCGCCGATTCAGGCGCCGGCCTTCGAGTGCAAATTGCGCGACCTTGGACAACATCGATGGCGCGCGCGTCTGGAACGGATTGAAGCGCCGTATCTCGATATTCTCGTGGGCGTCGAGCGCATCGAGCAAACGATCTTCGTCGGTCAGATTCAGATCATCCAGCAGAATGCGCACGCGCACGCCGCGATCCGCTGCGGCCAGAAGATGTTGCGCGATCAGGCGCCCGGTCGCATCGTTATGAAAAATGTAGTACTGCAAATCCAGCGAATGTTGCGCGTGATCCGCCAACGCAACACGACTCAGAAGCGCGTTGATATTGTTGCCGAGCAGGCGAAATCCCGACTGCTCGGCATGGCCATTCAACTCGCTGGCGATGTAGCGCGCCGATGGAGTATCCACCACCGGCGGCAACGCCGTCGAAGCTTGTTTGACAAAATCCGGACGCAACCCAGAGCAACCGACCGCAGTCATCGCAACCAATGTCGCGACAAGCAGATGAATGAAAATTCTCATTGCCGGTCAATCGCGATTCGGTCGCGGCTAGATGCGACCCATCAGCAGCAGCACGACGAGGATCAGCACGAGCGCGCCAAGGCCGCCACTCGGGCCGTAACCCCAACTTCTGCTGTGCGGCCAGCTCGGAATCGCGCCGACCAAAAGCAACACCAGAACGACCAATAAAATTGTGCCTAACGTCATGTTATTTCTCCTGTGGAATTTTCCGTACGTGGATTCGGATCAGTAATCTTTAGCGAAACGTTTTGCACCTCCCGCATCCGAACGATTTGCTTTTTTATACTTTTCCAAATTTTTTTGCGCTGATCAATTTCTGGCCAGTGCATCCGCCATCTGCAAGTGATGTTTGACGACCGGCAAGGTCTTCTGCGCGAAGGTCTTGATATCCTGGTTGGTCGCATTGCCTTGGGTCTGTTCGAGCAGCGCCGCCATTTTCTTGTGATCGCGGCGCATCGCATCGACATAGGCGCGATCAAAATCGGCGCCTTGCTTGGTGGCGAGTTGCGCCTTTAGACGTACATGGTCGGCATCCATGTCGGTGGGCGTGCGCAGATTTTCCTTTGCCGCAAGCAAGGCCAATTCCTTGTTATTGGCCGTGTGCGCATCAACCATTTGCTGTGCGAAATTTTTCACCGCCGGCGACGCCGAAGACACCAGCGCCAGTTGGCTCAGCTCCACTTCGGCCAGACCACCCTCACCCGCTTGCTGCACAAATCCAGCGTCGCGATTCTCTGCCGACGTAGCCGGTGCGCCAGTGGTTTGCGCGAGCGATGGCAGGCCAATGGCGAGCGCTGCGGCCACAAGGGCGAATTGAATCGTCAAGCTGATTTTTGTCTGAGACATGTCTCTCTCCGCTTCGAAATCTTGCGGAGAGTTCTGCACGCTCTGTGCCAGCGCTTGTTACGGATCCCGAGCGTTAGGCATCGTGCTTGCAGTTGCCCCTCAGCGCGTTGAAAACTCGTGCTCGGGACAAGTCCTGGGATGGCGCAAGCTCGTCATCGCCACGTTGGCAAAGCTTTCGAGTGAAACCAAATCCGTCGGGATTAACGCACGATCAAGACTCGCGATAGTGCATAACGCAATCTGCCACGACCATCAAGAATTCGAATTTGTCGCGCACCGCCGCCAGCGATCGTTCGACCGCACCTCTGGACTCCGCCCGCAGACCCACGTTTTTCCATACGTACTAAACCCATGGACGTAAACAAGGGCTTCGGGCATGCTCGCCCGCTGCAAAAAGTGTCGGCGCCGTTGCGTCAGCACCAAATCTGACCGGGGCGACCAGACCAATGATAAAACGTATTTTCGTGCGCAGCGGAATGCTGCTCGCACTCGCATCAGTGCTGCTCTTGTTGAACGCGTGCCAGACTTCCGGCACACGTTCCAACGCGCGTTGGGCCGAGCACGAGGAAGAAGAACGCGGCCCGCCCGATGGGGATTATTGGGCGATGCGCGTGGCGTATCCGACCGGGCATTTTGAACCGCAGTGGCTCAAGGAAGCGGCCAAGCAGGATGCCTTGATCGCGTCGGCCGTACCGGCGGGCAGCAAGTCCTATCGGCGCTCGGCGTTATCGCCAATGACGCTGACGCCGAATCAGTTCACGCCGATCGGACCGCAGCCGCTGAATGACAACGGCTTCGGTTTCGGCCATGTCTCCGGCCGCGCGAATGTGCTCGCGGTCGATCCGGTTCAGACCAGTGTGGCCTACGCCGGTTCGGATGGCGGCGGCGTGTGGAAAACCACCAATTGCTGTTCCGCCGCGACGACGTGGACGGTGAAAACCGATATTCCGCAACTCGCCACAATCGCGGTCGACGACATCAGCATCGATCCGAACAATCACATGGTCGTCTACGCCGCGACCGGCGATCTGAATTACGGTTCGTTTTCATTTGGCGCGGCCGGCATATTGAAGTCGGTCGATCAGGGCGAAACCTGGGTCGAACTCGGCGCCGATGTATTCACGCCTTTCTACGGCCCGTCGGCTGGCGGCTTTCCGCAGTATCAGGCGGTGAGCAAGGTCGTGATCGATCCGAATAACTCGAATAACCTTATCGCGGGCACCAAGACCGGCGTGTTTTTTTCCTACGACGCCGGCAGCAACTGGAGCGGCCCGTGTTACACCAATACGTTCAACACGCAGCGTCAGGATACGACCGGTTTGCTCGCAGTGAACAACACCGGCAGCACCACCGTTTATGCGGCTGTCGGCACACGCGGCAATCCCACGCCGGTGCAGCCTGATCTGGTCAACAACGGCGCCAACGGCGTATATCAAACGAGCATGCCGACAAGTGGATGTCCTTCTAGCTGGACGCTCAGCAACGTCGGCTGGCCGACCGGCACGGGCAACGGCGTGGCCAATACCTCGCGCGGCCGAATTGAGCTGGCGGTGGCGCCGACCGATCATCAGACCCTGTACGCGATGGTGTCGAATGTCGCGACCAACGGCGTGCTCGGCGTATGGAAAACCAATAATGGTGGTGTGAGCTGGACTGCCGCAGCGACGTCGGCCGGCTTCGGCGGTTGCGACACCCCGGGCACGCAGATGTGGTACGACGCCGGCCTGACCGTCGATCCAAACAATGCCAACACGGTTTTCATGAGCGGCGTGGATGTATTCCGCTCGACCAACGGCGGCACCAGTTTCACCAACCTCACCTGCGGTTATCAGGGCGGCAATGCCGGCACGATCACGCATGTCGATCAGCACGCCCGCGCGTTTGTCGGCACCGATTCGAGCAAGTTGCTGATCGGTTCGGACGGCGGTGTGTATTACTCGTCGAACGCGAATGCGGCGACGGTGGCGAATGTTGCGTTCACGCCGATTAACGACAGCCTCAACACCATCGAGATCTATTCCGGCGACATCACCGGCAATTTCGCGACCGCTGCGAATCCGGGTGCGACCGGCGGTTTTCAAGATAACGGCAGCGGCTCGGTACAGTTCGCCGGCACGCCATCGGCAACGGTGTGGCAAAGCACGAACGGTGGCGATGGCATGTTCTCGCGCATCGAACCGGTGCTTGGCCAGCGCTGGTATACCTCGGTGTATTACGGTGCGATCGCGATCAGCAAAACCGGCCCGTTCGGCACCATGACCACGGCCTACGGCGCGTGGGGTCAAGGTAGTCCGACGACAACTGACCGCAAGGGTTTTCTGATGCCGTTCGACCTGTATCGTTACGGCGATACCAGCGTAGCCGGCAGCGGCTGCGACACCACCAGCGGCTGCAGTCATTTGATCGCCGGCACGTATCGCGTTTGGGAATCTTTAAACGGCGCGTCGTCGTCCACCGCGGCCTCGCGATGGGCGGCGAAGACCGGCGACGTTACCAAGAACAATCTGATCCTCGGCACCGACAATCGTTCCTACATCAACCAGGTGCATTATTCGGTGAGCGATGTACGCGTGGCGATGACCGCCAGCAACGACGGCAATGTCGAATATATTTTCGGCCTCGGCACTGCGGCTGCGGCCACTTCGGTGAACGTCACCGGCGGCAACGTCGTGCTGCCGAACCGGCCGATCCAGAACGTCGCGACCGATCCGAACGATCCGCTGATCGGCTACGCCGCAGTCGGCGGATTCGATCAGAACACCGCGGCCACGCCGGGGCATGTTTTCCGTGTGACCTGCACCACCAATTGCGCGACGTTTGGGTGGGACAACAAGACCGGCAACCTGCCGAATATTCCGGTCAACGCGATCATCGCCAACCCGCATCTGCCGAGTCAGATTTTTGTCGGCACCGACTGGGGTTTGTATTTCACCAACGACATCACCGCGGCAAGTCCGGTGTGGCAGCGCTTCGAGAATCTGCCGCACGCGATGGTATGGGATCTGGTGATCGATCGCGGCTTCACCACGCTTGCCGTGTTCACGCGTTCGCGCGGCGCGTGGGTGTGGCCGTTGCCGACCGCGGCGATCGGCGGCAGCGCCGATCTTGAAATCAGCATCAGTGCCGCGAGCATCGTGCAAGCCGGAAAAACCCTGAGCTACACCACCACGCTGACCAATCACGGCCCGGATGTCGCTAGCAATGTCGTGGTCAGCAACAGCACACCTGCGGGACTCGGTTTTGTCGGCAATAGCGGTGATTGCAGCGGCGTGTTTCCGTGCAGTTTTGCCAGCGTCGCATCGGGCGCGAGCAAGATCATCACCACGACCTTGTGTGTACCGTCGACGTATACCGGGGCGAATCCGATCATCACCGCGGCGAGTGCTTCCAGCGATGTGAGCGATCCGGCCACCGGCAATAACAGCGCCAGCGCAAATACCGCGCTCGATCTGGATGCGATCTTCATCAATGGCTTTGAAGCTTGCCCGTGATAGCTGCGGCGATCGTCGTCTGACCAGCACGACGATCGCCGTATTTTCAATTACCGGATGCATATCACCAAAACCATTGTGAAGACGTGCTAATGTGTAGCGATACTAACGAAACAGTATTGCTATATGAAAAATTCAAGCACAGCTAAAGTGCCTATTGGTCGTCTGGCGGATCGAATCCGGCTCGCCCGGCGTAATGCCAAACTTTCGCAGACGGCATTGGCGCAGCGCGTCGGCGTTACCCCCAGTGCTGTGGCGCAATGGGAGCATCCCGACGGCACCAAACCCGGCGTGGATAGGCTGCAGGCGATCGCCACGGCGACTGGCGCAGCGTTTGAATGGCTCGCAACCGGCGGCGGCGATCAGCGCCGGCGACGCGGCGGTGGTGATGCCACACCCGCTGTCGTGGTTGAATCTTTCGCCCAGGATCTCGCCGAGGAATTGTTGCTGGATCGGTTCCGCGCCTTGCCAAAACGCGCGCGAGACTTGCTCAGCTCACTGCTGGTGGAACTCACCTCCGCTCGCCGCTGATCGATTCGACCGTTAGCGTCACTGTAGCTCCGCGACGCCTGGAAAATACACCGCTTGCGCTAATGTCCGGCTTCGCCAAAGGGGATCAACAACAACGGCGCGCTCTCGGAAGAATCCACTGTTTCGGCACGCCTGTTTTTGCGCGAACGCAGATTCTGATCGCGCATTTTCCAGCTAGCCGGTGACCGTCCAGCGCACGTTATTGCATCCCTCTCCCATTCGCCGCACTGGAGACATGCATGACCGTCGATACCGTTCGAGAAACCCTGTGGCAAGCCGTGGTCGACGCGCAAACGGCATTGAGCAATGCGATTACAGCCGGCGATACACGTGCGCGCAACGAAGCAACCATCGCATTCCGCAGCGCCCGCACGAGCTTCGAGCAACACGTCACCCATCTCGCCCGCAGCACGCCGGTGGCTGCCCCCAACGCGCCGAAAACTCTCAACGGTCATGTCTGGCCGTATCCCGATTACACCGAAATGCAAGCCGTGCACGAGCAGGCGACAGCCGCGCCAGGCGCCGATGCAGGTCTGTTTCCGATGCCGTTCGTCGGCCTGTGTTTGTCGGGCGGCGGATCGCGCGCCGCATCGGCGGCGATGGGTGCATTACGCGCGCTGCGTTATCTCGGCTTACTCGAAAAAGTCACGTTCATTTCCACGGTTTCCGGCGGCGGCTGGGCCGGCGTGCCTTATACGTTTTGCCCGGATGCGATCAGCGATGACGAACTGCTCGGCCCGGTCGTGCTCGATCCGTCGCTGCTGACCTGGGACAACGCCTCCGGCAAGTCGCAATACGCGTTGAATATGCTCAGCCCGCATGCGATCGGCAGCCTTTGCACCCGCGTCGGCATCACCGAATTCATCGAACAAGTGGTCGAGTTGCGCGACAACGGCGTGGCCGATGAAATGCTGTGGAATCGTGCCGTCGGCAAGCTGATCCTGGAGCCGTTCGGCCTCGGCGATCAACTCGCCAGCGCGGTGCCGACGATGTATTTCAGTTACACGCCGTGGTGGCGCGACAACGTCGTGCGCAAGACCAATCCGGCGCTGAAAGCGCAGGATTTTTACACCGTGCAGATGAGCCCGGGGCGCACGCATCGGCCGTATCTGATCACCAACTCGACGTTCTTTTATCCGCCGCCAGCTGACGCGCCGAGCGCCATCCGCGGTCGCAGCGCGGTGTTCGACGCTAGCGCCGATCCGTATCCGTTCGAGGCGACGCCGATGGTCGCGGGCATACCACCATCGTTCGCTGCACAAGGAAATAATGGTCGCGATCTCGGCGGCGGATTTGTCGATCCGTTTGTGTTCGGATGTAACGCGCCGACCACGCCGCCGGTCCGGCAGATGTTCAACGTGCCGACGCCAGCGGCGCGCTACGCCTTGTCGGATATCGCCGGCACCAGCAGCTCGGCGTATGTCGATGTGTTGATCACGCGGTATTCGTCGTGGTTTCCGTGGGTGGAGAATCTCGATCCGACTTACAACTACTGGCCCGTGCTGAACGTCGGCACGCAAAAGAACACGGCCACGCCGTATCTTTTCGGCGACGGCGGCATCATGGAAAACACCGCGATCATGGCGATGCTGCGACGTGGTGTGCCGAATATTCTGAGCGTATTGAGCTGCAATCAGGCGATGTATATCGACAGCAAAGGTGTGATCGTGGTCGACGACATGCTGCCGCCGCTGTTCGGTTATCTGCCGTATCACGCCAGCGATGATCCCGGCAAAAACGGCTACAAACCGCTGTCGTCCGATCCGACCTCGCTGGTTCGCTACAACCAGGTCTTCGACCCGGCCGCGTTCCTGCCGCTGATCACGCAACTGTGGCAGGCGGCATCAAGCGGCGGCTCGGCGATCTACAAACAGACCGGCCTCGTGGTGCGTGCGAATCCGCGTTTTGGCATCGCCGGCGGTTATAGCGTCAACGTGCTGTGGCTGTACAACAATCCGGTATCGAGCTGGTATTCGCAGCTGCCGTTCCAGGTGCGTTTCGAGATGGATATCGATCCGCTGCGGTTCTGGAATTTCCCGAATTACGACACGGTCACGCAGTTGAATCTGGACGCGCGCCAGGTAAATCTGCTCGCGCATTTGTGGACATGGAATTTCGCCAGCGATGTGTCGATCAACGGCCGACCGAGCAATCGCACGCAGGTACTAAGCATGTTCTGAAGCATCCGCTCCGTAACGATTTCAGCAACAACAAAATCTATGGGTAGATTGCGCGCCGTGCCGGCAACATTTTGTCGGCACGTTTTTTCGGATTGAGGAAATCGGCCATGTTGATTTTTGTCGAAATCGCACTGTGTCTCGCGTTGATCTACGCGCTCGGCGCGCTGGTGTGCAGCGTCATCCACGAAGGCGTGGCGCAGATGTTTGCATTGCGCTGGAAAAGCCTCAACGTCGCGCTCAACGACATGCTTAATCCGGCCGACTACGCCAAATTCATGGCGCATCCGCTGATCAAGAATCTGTGGGACAGCAGCCGCAAACCGACACTGATTCCGAACATGGTCGCCGCGCGTGCGATCGTGCATGCGTTCGAGCCGGCAGATCAAAGTCCGATCACCGATGCCAGACAATTGCTCGCAACGATGCCGGCAATTTTACAGCGCCAGATCGTGCCGTTCCTGAGCAAGGAAACCGACAGCGTGCAGGATCTTTATCAGGCCGCGCAAAGCTGGTTCGACAACTCGATGACCGCCGCCAGCGATTGGTACGCACGTCAGGCGCACTGGCTCTCGATCGTCGTCGCGATCCTATTCGCGATCGCGCTGAATATCGAAACCGTGGCGATCGCGAGCAAGCTCACACAGGAACCAATCCAGCGCGCCGCGCTGGTCGAACTCGCGCAAAATACGGTCAAGCAATATCAAGAAAATCCGGCGTCGGTTTGCCCGGATATGGGCACGGCGATCGATCCGAAAACACGCCTGGCAACGTGTCTGGATTCGTTGACTGCGGTCGGCGGCGACCTGATTGGCTGGAACAAAACCGCGATGAATCAATTTTTGTCGTGGGCGATCCTGTTGCAACTGATCGGCTGGATTGCCAGCGGCTTGGCGATGTCGCTCGGCGCGCGTTTCTGGTTTGACGTGTTGTCGAAACTGATCTCCGTGCGCGCCGGACTCGCGCCCGCCGAAGCGGATCAGCCGAGCAAGAAACCCGCCTAGCCCCTCCGCAACAAAGAGCAACAGCTACGATATCAAGGATCCGTCATGCAGCAGATCGAACCCGGTAGGAATCTCGTGGTGTGTTGTGACGGCACCGGCAATCTGTGGCGCCCCGGCGATCACAAGACCAATGTCGTGAAACTGGTCGAGGCGTTGATCCGCGATCCACAGCGGCAGATGCATTTCTACGATCCGGGCGTCGGTACGCCGGACGGCTATATCAGTGACAGCGGACAGGCGTGGCGCGACTGGATGCGCCGTATCGGCGGTCTGGTCTGGGGCGACGGCGCATGGAGCAACGTCGCCGATGCTTATGCTTTTCTGGTGGAAAACTACCGACCGCAGGATCGGATTTTCCTGTTCGGATTTTCCCGCGGCGCATTTACCGCCCGCGCCGTTTCTGGTCTGGTGTATCTGTTCGGGATCCTGCATCGCGAAAACATCAACCTGATTCCAACCTTGCTGTCGGTGTATCGCACCGAGCCGGGCCTGAAGAAAAAATCCTGGCGGCGGAAATCCACGAGCAACCCGCGTCCAACGCGTGAAGCTGTCGGTCAGAGCATCAAGCAGGCGTTTTCGCTGGATATCGAAGTGCCGATCCATTTCATCGGCGTCTGGGACACGGTCGAATCGGTTGGCATGGATCAACTCGCGCTCGGCACGCACATCACGAGCTCGCCGGATGTTCGGCCGATTTTCCGCCACGTACGGCACGCGCTAGCCCTCGACGAATTGCGCTGGCCGTATCGCCCACGCTTGTACAAAATCCCGGAGGAACTACCCGAAGGTCACAGCGCCAAGCAGGTCTGGTTTGCCGGCGTGCATTCCGATGTTGGCGGCGGTTACGCGCAGTCGGGACTCGCCAATGCCTCACTGCACTGGATGCTGCGCGAGGCAAATGCGCATGGCCTGCTACTCGATTTCAACGAGCTGGATACGCATCGCATCAATGCGCTGGATACGCTGCACGATGAAGTCGCGCATTTGCCGGTGTGGACGGCGGTCGGCACGTTTTTGCGCAGTTATCCGGCGCAGATGTGCGTGCACGAATCGGTTGTCGAACGCATGCAGAATGCGCAGACAAAATATCGCCCGCAACTGCGCGCCGACTACGGCACCGAATTTACCGCGACCGGCATTTTCGACCTTCATGGCATTCCGTTGACGCGCGCGCTTCCGCTGGTTGCGCCCGCGGTGGTAGCAAATCCGCCCAATGACCGCACCGGCGTCTGGTTCTGGTTATGGTTGCTGATTTCCGGTACCACGACGATTTGGGGATTTTCACGCGATTACGAAAATCAATTCCGATTGGCGCAGGCACAATTTTTCGACGGCTGGCGCGGTCGTCTCGGCGACGTGCTTTCGACTTGGCATTCAACCTCCGGCGCGAGTATCGGCAAGCTCTTGTGCAACGACACGCTGACCATCGTTTTTTACGCCAGCCTACTGCCCGCGCTTGCGTTTTTGCTGCAACGCCTCGCACAACGCAATGGCGCGATCGGCAGCGTTCTCGGCAAATTTTTTCTGTATAGCGGACTGCTGCTGCCGCTTTCCGATGTCGGCGAAAATTTTCTCACTGCGCTGAACACCACCGATTTTGCACACGTCCATCCACTGTTTGCCATCGGCTGCTCGGTATTGACGGGACTGGCTTCGACGACAAAATTTCTGGCGTTGCTCGCGTTTCTCGGCGCGGCAGTTGTGTGCATCGCGAAATTTTTCAGGCGCGCCTTCGCCACATGACTTAGCGGCACACATACCGATCAGGCGGCGCATTCTTGTGAGTCGAAAACGCGAGCCTGAGATCGGCAATAACAGGATTCAGGTAGCGAGCCGGCGCCGCAGCCACGCGCGGCCGAACGCAAGATCGCGCTCGACGGTAGCGACGGAAATATCCAGCGCGGCGGCAACTTCATCGGCGCTCATGCCGCCGAAATAAGTAAGCTCCAGCGCGTTGGCAGTGCGGCGATCGGCGGCGGCGAGTGCGAGCAACGCGGCATCCAGATCGATCAATTCGGTATCGCCATTCACGGCCACTTGCTCGGCCAAATACAGCGACAACGACCCGACCCCGCCATTGCGTTTATCGGCCTGCCCGCGGCGCGCGTGATCGACCAGCACGGCGCGCATCTGCAGCGCGGCGAGTGCGCGGAAATGCGCGCGCGAACGGAAATCGGTGCTACCGCCGATCAGCCGCACCACCGCTTCGTGCACCAGCGCAGTGGCATTCAGGGTTTGTCCGCGCTCGCCGTGCAAACGCATGCGCGCCATGTCTTTCAGCATCGCGTAGATCTCGACACTGAGCGCGGCGGCGGCATTGCCATCGCCAGCGCGCCATGCAGCGATGGCCTGGGTGATGTTGTCGTCGCCTGCGCTCATGGGGTGTCGTTTGATCGTGCTGGTTAAATCATACATGCCGCACAAAAAACATGAAGGAGTTGTGCACCGTTTTGCGCTTGGGTGATCAGTCAATACGGAAACTGCAATCATGAATTCCCCCATTCCCACGACTTTGCTTTTTTTGCGAAACCGATCGGCGCGAATGATTGCACCGCGTCTCGCGCAAAAATTTCTGCTGCTGTTTTTGCTGCTGCCGCTTTTATCGTTTGCGACGATCTCCTACGACATCGCCCTGCCTGGCAGCCCGGGCAGCCTCGTCGTGAATCCGATCAGCGGAAAAGTGTATAGCAGCTCGATGACGTCAACGACCTTGATGGTGGTGGATGCGGCGAACACCGTAACGAATCTCCAGCTCGGCGCACAGGTGACCGGCCTCGCGCTGAATCCGTCGACCAACAAAATATATGTCACGACCACGGCCGATTTTGTGGTTGTGAATGGCAGCGACAACACGCTGACTCATATTGCGCTCGGCAGCGGATTATCCTGCGTGACGGTCGATACCACCACCAACCGCATCTACGTCGGCAATCACAATGCCGGCGTCATCAGCATGATCGATGGCAGCAACAACAGCGTGATCGCCAGCGTCACCATCGCAACTACGGTGCAGGCGATCGCAGTGAATCCGTTGACGCAAAAAATCTACGTCACGCTGATCGATTCAAGCAGTGTTGCCGTGATCGATGCGACCAGCAACAGTATCAGCGATTATGTCGATGTCGGTTACCACCCCTTCGGCATCGCCGTGAATCCGGCCACGAACATGATCTATGTCGCGAACCTCGGCGATGCGTTCATCACCGTGATCGACGGGGCGACACTGCAGTCTTTCAATCTGGATGGCGCGCTCGGGCTGATCGATTTTGCCATCGACAGCGTGCGCAACAAGATTTATATCTCGTGCTACAACTCCGACAAACTCATGCTGATCGACGGTGCGACGAATGCCGTCACTTTGCTGACCGTGCCGGGCTCGCCGTCGGCACCGGTCGTCAACCCGATCACCGGCAAGGTGTATTTCGGCAGCTCTGCCACGCACGCCGTGGTGATCCTCGATCCGTCGAACAATAATTTGATGCAGAGCGTGCCGTCGGGCCCGGTTTCCAATAATGGATATTATCCGCAGGCCGTGGCACTCAATCCAATCACGGGCCGCATCTACGCGGCCAATGGCGGCTGGTACACCATGAGCGTGATTGATGAAACCTATGCGGCGGTCGACAACCAAAATTATTTCCTGTCCACCGGACACTCGCCGCAATCGCTTGCGCTAAATCAAGTCACGAATACCGTGTATTCGGCGAATCGCGCGTCGAATACCGTCGGCGTGTTCGACGACACGTTGCAGATCAGTGTGACCGTCCCGGTCGGCAATGATCCTGTCTCGCTCACGACCGATGTCGTGAATGGCGAAACCTATGTGGTGAATCGCCTCGGCAACTCGGTCAGCATCATCAATGCCGATCACACCGTGCAGACCGTCGCAGTCGGCAACATGCCACTGGCGGTAGCGACGAATCCGGTAACGCATCGCGCTTATGTTGCCAACTCGACCGACAACACCGTCAGCGTGATTGATCGCGCCGTGGGTACGATCGGCACGATCACGGTCGGCACCGGGCCGCAGGCGCTGGTGGTGAATCCGGCTAACGGAAAAATCTATGTTGCGAATACCACGGCCGGCAGTGTCAGCATCATCGACGGCGCCAGCGCCACGATCGATGCGACCGTGCTGGTGGGCACGACGCCGACCGCGCTTGCCATCGATACGCTTAGCAACCGCGTTTATGTAATCAATCACGACAGCAATAATCTCAGTGTGATCGACGGCAATGCGATCGTGGCGACCATCGCGCTGGGCGGGCCGCCGCGCGCATTGGCGGTAAACGCGAATACCAAGCGCGTGTATGTCACCAATAGTCCGGTGTCGGCGCCAAACAGGGTCAGCGTGATCGATAGCGGTAACAACACGGTGGTGGCACAAGTCACGGTCGGCCCGCTGCCGAATACGGTGGCTGTCGACCCCGCCACCAACCAGATTTTCGTCGCGAGTTTTCTCGATAACACCGTCACCGTCATCGATGGCCAAACTCTCAAGCAATCCATCTACCAAGTCGGCACCAGCCCGTATGCGCTGGTGGTGAATTCGGTGACGCATCGCGCGTATGTCAGCAACAGCGCCAACGATTATATGAGCACGATTTCGCAGCAGGTTCGGCACGACAGCATTCCGTTGCAGAGCAATCCAGGCCTGCGCTTTCATACCAGTGCCGCCACGCAGAATTTTTTGTTCACCCCGAGCAGCGCTTATTCACCCTACGCGCTGCCAGCCACCGGCGTGTATTACCAGCTCGATAATCTGCTCGGATCGTGGATGGTCGCCAGCGCGAATGGCGATGGGAGTTTCTCTGGAAATTTTTCCGCGCTGAGCGCTGGCACGCATACGCTGTACGCATTCGCGGTGGATGGATTGCAAGCCAAAAATAACAGCGCTCCAGGTAATCCGATGATCGGAGACATGGCGGCGTATGCCTTTAACGTGATCGCAGCACCCACGCTCAACAGCGCCACACCGGGCAATGGCGCGGTCGGCAACAGTTACAATTTCAGCTACAGCGGCAACAGCATCGCGCCGATGTTTTATCAGGTGACGGTGGGCAGCCTGCCGCCCGGACTCACCCTTGCGCCGAACGGTACGATCAGCGGAATGCCGACACTCGCCGGTCTGTTTAGCGGCACGGTCACGGCCAGCAACGGCGCGCTGCCCGATCCATCACAGAGCTTCAGCATCAATGTCACGCAGGCGCCGAGCTTCATCAACACGCCGCCGAATGGCGTGATCAGCACGCCATACACATTCGATTATCAGGTGCTCGGCACACCTGCGCCGACGTTCGTACTGCTCAGCGGCAGCCTACCGTCGGGGTTGAGCTTGAGCAGCTCGGGTCACATCGGCGGCACACCTAGCGCAACCGGAATTTTCAACGCAACCATCTCGATCGACAACGGCGTGGGCGTCGATGCAAGCCAAGATATCGTGCTCACGATCGGACAGGCGCCACTGATTACCACCAGCGCAGCACCCGGCGGCAACGTCGCCACCGCCTACTCGTTTGTCTATGCGGCGAGCGGATTTCCAGCGTCGAATTTCAGCTTGCAATCGGGCACCTTGCCACCGGGTTTGTCGTTATCGACCGCCGGCATTCTGAGCGGCACACCGACAATACCCGGGCTCTACAGCGGCAGCATAAAAGCCGGCAACGGCATCGGCAGCGATGCGACGCAGAATTTCAGCATCACCATTACCCAGGCGCCGAGTATCACCAGCGCCGCGCCGCCGGGCGGCCATTTCAGCGTGGCCTACTCGTTCAGTTATAACGCCAGCGGTTCGCCTGCGCCGAGCTTTGCACTCGGCAGCGGAATACTCCCGCCCGGACTAACCCTGACACCCGCAGGATTGCTCAGCGGCAAACCGACCCTGGCCGGAACCTATACCGGCACTGTGCTGGCCAGCAACGGTGTGGGCAGCGGTGCGAGTCAGAATTTTTCGATCGTGATCGATACCGATCGGATTTTTGCGAATGGCTTTGAAGTGCCGTGAGAACGACAGAACAATTTCCGCGCAGTGGTATCTTGGCCTTTGCCTCGCCTGGAAAACGCGTATGTTTCAGCTTGACAACGTCAGCAAATATTACGGCACGACGCTCGCGCTCGAAGGCGTAACGCTCGAATTTCCGCGCGGTTCAATCAGTGCACTGATCGGCAGCAGCGGCTCGGGAAAATCCACCGTGTTGCGGTTGTTGCTCGGCCTGGAGCGCGCGGATAGCGGTGTCGTTCGCATCGACGGCGTACCGCTGCAAAACCTCGATCTGCTCGCGCTGCGTCGCGGCATCGGCTACGTCATCCAGGATGGCGGTTTGTTCCCGCATCTCAGCGCGTACGATAACCTCGCGCTGCTGCCACAGTATGTCGGCTGGCCGAAGACGCGCATCGAGGAGCGCATCGAAATCCTCGCCGCGCTCACGCATTTTCCGCGCGATGGATTACAGCGTTATCCGCTCGAACTTTCCGGCGGACAGCGCCAACGCGTGGCGCTGATGCGCGCGTTGATGCTCGATCCGCTGGCGCTGTTGCTTGATGAACCATTGAGTGCGCTCGATCCGATCGTGCGTTACGAACTGCAGGACGAACTCGCGGCGATTTTTACCGGCATCGACAAAACCGTCGTGCTGGTCACGCATGATCTCGCCGAGGCGGCATTTCTTGCGCCGCGACTGATTTTGCTCGATGCCGGCAAGGTGCAGCAGAGCGGCGATCTGGATGCCTTGCGACACACGCCAGCGAACGCATGGGTCGAACGTTTTGTACATGCTCGCCGCGATCTGACGGCGGCATCCGCATGAGTATTTTTCGTCATGTCGTATTGATCTTCGTGCTGGTTTTGTCGATCCATCCGGTATGCGCAAAACCGCTCGTGGTCGGCTCGAAAAACTTTACCGAATCGTTGTTGCTCGCAGAGATCGTGCGGCTGCAGGCGCAGCAGCAGCACATCGAAATGCAGCATCGTCGTGCGCTCGGCGGCACGCGCATCGTGTGGCGCGCGCTGGAAAACGGCGACATCGATATCTATGCGGAATACACCGGCACGCTACTGCGTGAACTGCTGCCGGAACTGCCAGCAAATGCTGGTCTCGCCGCGATCGGCGCGGCGCTGAAATCGCGCGGACTCGGCCTCAGCGCACCGCTCGGTTTCAACGACAGTTACGCGCTCGGCATGGCACGTACGGCGGCACAGAAACTCGGTATCGAACGCATTTCGGATCTGCCGAAACATCCTGAATTGCGGTTCGGTTTGTCGAACGAATTTCTGCAGCGCGGCGATGGTTGGCCGGCGTTGCGCGAAGCGTACGGATTGCCGCAGGTGCCGCGCGGCATGGATCACGACCTGGCGTATCGCGCCTTGAAAAGTGATTCGATCGACGTCGTGGATTTGTATACCAGCGACGCCGAAATTGCCTATTACGATCTGCGCGTGCTCGATGACGATCGCAAATATTTTCCGCGCTACGACGCCGTACTCGTGTATCGCCTCGATGCATTAAAACGCGAGCCGGCGCTCGCTGCCGTATTGCGGTCGCTGGGTGCGCGCATCGATCTCGCGGCGATGCAACGCATGAACGCCGCGGTGAAAATTTCAGCGCGAACCGATACTGATGTCGCTGCGGAATTTCTTGGTGTCGGGTCGGATTCGGCCGCAGATGCAGGCCGCATAACACGTATCCTCGCGCGCACACTGGAGCATCTCGAACTCGTCTCGCTGTCGCTCAGCCTGGCGCTCTTGCTCGGCCTGCCGCTCGGCATTTTCGCCGCGCGAAAACCAAGAGTCGCGCGTATCATTCTCTCGCTCACCGGCATCCTGCAAACCGTGCCATCACTGGCGATGTTCGTATTCATGATCCCGCTGTTCGGCATCGGGGCACCGACCGCGATCGTCGCTCTGTTTCTCTACAGCCTGCTGCCGATCGTGCGCAATACTTACGCCGGTTTGACTGGCATAACGCCCGAGCTGCGCGAGTCTGCCGCCGCGCTCGGCTTGCCGTATTCGACCCGCTTGTGGCGGATCGAATTGCCGCTCGCCGCGCGCACCATCCTGGCCGGAATAAAAATCGCCGCGGTGATCAATGTCGGCACTGCCACGCTCGGCGCGCTGATCGGCGCGGGTGGTTACGGCGAAACCATTCTCACCGGCATCCGCCTCGACAATATCGCGCTCATTCTCGAAGGTGCGATCCCTGCTGCGGTCATGGCACTGCTGGTGCAGGAAGTGTTCGAGTGGATTGAGCGGCAAATTTCGCCGCGCGCCTACAACACTGAAAACACCCGCGCTCGCGTTTGAATCCACACGCGTTTATCTACTCTCGCAAACTGGATTTGCAACATCCATAGAAGATTTTCTCGTTGACCTGGACACACGTTTTTGTACAACGCGCTATTGAATGTCGCAGTTCGTTCTAAAACGGCGTTACTCGTGGAAGCCAATTGCGGCAAGCCCAGGAGCACGCCTCATGTCACATCAAAACCACCGCATAACCGACCGAACCGTGCGGAGGTTTTCCGGCGGGCTTTGGCTGCTCGCAAGCGCGGTGATTTTCGCTAACACACTTGCACACGCACAAATCACCGATTTCGCCGGCTACAACTCCAATGTGAATGGTCCGGTCTACGCGCTCGCGGTGCAGGCGGATGGCAAGGCGCTGGTCGGCGGCACTTCGGCGGTCGGTACTCAGGCGCAATCGGGCATCGTGCGGTTGCTGCCAACCGGCCAGGTCGATCCCGATTTCAGCGCGCTCATCAATATCTCGAGCACGGTCGAGGCGGTCGCGGTTCAGAGCGATGGCCAGATCCTGATCGGTGGCAATTTCATCGCGGTGGATGGCACGGCGAAATCTTTTCTAGCACGATTGCATGCCGACGGCACGCTCGATACCGGCTTTGCTACCGCCGGCTCGGCCAACAATGATGTGAGCGCCGTTGCGTTGCAGCCGGATGGAAAAATCCTGATCGGCGGTTCGTTCACGAGTTACGCCGGCGCAGCACACAATCACATTGCACGCTTGTTCGCCGACGGCTCGATCGATCCGAGTTTCAACTCCGGCACGCTCGGTGTTATTTCCGGCGTACCGACCATCGAGAAGTTCCTCGTGCTGCCGAACGGCACAATGGTGGTCGGCGGACGCTTCGATAGCATCGGCGGCACTTCGCGTGTCGGTATCGCTCGGTTTTTCAGTACCGGCACACTCGATCTAAATTTTGATCTGCAACTCAGCGCCAACGCCGCGGTGTACGCGCTGGCGCTGCAAATGGATGGCAACATCCTGCTAGGCGGCCAGTTCACCACTTTGCGTGGCACGGTGATCAATCGCATCGCGCGCGTACTCGACAACGGCACGTTGGATGCCGGCTTTAATCCCGGCACTGGCCCGAATGCGTTTGTCCACAGCCTTGTATTGCGACCGAACGGCGCGCTGGTGATCGGCGGCATGTTCACCTCGTATGCGGGCAGTGCCTACAACCATGTGGCCGGTGTGAACAATGATGGCACGATCGATTTTTCGTTCACTATCGGCACCGGTGCGGGCACTTCTGGAAATCTCCTGCGCAGCATCGCGCTGCAAGCCGATGGCAATGTCCTGATCGGCGGAGATTTCGTCACGGTCAACGGTATTACCCGAAATCATGTGGCAAGGCTCACTGCGAATGGCTTGCTCGATGGCGGATTCGCCTCGCCGTTTTCCACGGCCGATGCGGTCGGCGGTGTCAGCGTGCAAACCGATGGTACGATTGTAGTCGGCGGATTTTTCAGTACGGTCGGCGGCCAGTCACGCAAGAATATCGTGCGTTTGCTGGCGACTGGCTCGCTGGATACCAGCTTCGCACCGGGCACCGGCGCCGATTCCGTGGTCAGCGCGCTCGCCTCGCAAACCGATGGTCGTGTGCTGCTAGCCGGCGACTTCGCCCACTACAACGGCACCACGCGCGGCATGATTGCGCGCGCCAAATACGACGGCACACTGGATACGTTGTTCGCGCCTACACCCGGCACAAATGGCCAGATGCTCGGCCTGCTGCTGCAACCGAATGGCAAGGTATTGCTGCTCGGCGGTTTCACCACGGTGAACGGTCAGCCACGCCAGAGTTTGGCGCGCATGAACAGCGATGCCAGTCTGGATACGACGTTCACGGCCGACCTCAGCGGCTTCGACTATCTGCAGTCCTTCGCGCTGCAGGCAGACGGCAAGATCCTTATCGCTGGCCGCTGCACCGATGCGGTGTGCGTCATGCCCAGCAGTCGCGTCGCACGCTTGAACAGTGATGGCACGCAGGACAACAGCTTCACTGTTACTACTGGCGTGCTGGGACCGGATCAACAGTCTCTCACCGGCTTGGCGGTGCAACCGGACGGGCGCATCCTGATCGCTGGCGATTTCATCAGCTACGCCGGTCAACCGCGTCTGCGCGCCGCACGCCTGCTCAGCAACGGCGCGTTCGATAGCAGTTTCGATCCCGGCACGCTGCTCAGCGACAATGTCAACGCGATGGCATTGCAAGCCGATGGCCGCGTGATCGTGGGCGGCAACTTCGGCTCGACCAGCGGCAGCACAAGAGATCTTCTCGCGCGCCTAAATGCGGATGGCAGCCTGGATTCTTCGTTCTATGACGACGGCATGGATGGGACGCCAAGCGGGATGAGCCTGCAACCCGACGGACGGCTGCTGCTCTCCGGCGGGTTTACCCTTTCCGGTGGACACAGCTACAACAAGATCACGCGCAAGATTCTGCCGGACGCGGCGACCCAGTCACTGACCGTCAACGCCAATGGCACGGTATTTACCTGGCTGCGCGGCGGCAGCTCGCCGGAGCTCACTGTGCCGCCCGTACTCGAGTGCTCGTATCACCCGAGCGGCAGCGGCGGCGTGATAATCACGCTCGGTGCGATGCAACGCATCCCCGGCGGCTGGCAAATCACCTCGACCGCACCGATTCGCATCGACAATTATTTCAATATCACCGCTACCAGTTACGCTACCGCAGCATCGACATTCGGCGACTCTTCACAACAGGTGATTCAAAGCAGCGCACGCGTAATTACCGTCGATCGAATTTTTTCGAACGGCTGGCAATGATCTGATGTTGCCAACGCTGGCGCGCCAAAGGTATTGGTCGCGTCAGCACTGGTTTTGCGATGGGTCGCGCGAAAAAATTTTTCTACTCAGAGATTTACGCAGCAAAAAGCCAGAATTTTCTAGAAATTTTCTATTCCTGGCCTTTCACTTCGTCGGTGTTGCTGTCGCCTTCGAGCGAAACGGGAACATCTGCTGGCGGATGAATCCGTCCGGCATGTAATCGCCAACCACGCCGTAGGTTGCCGGGAAACGTTTGGTCGGCGGCACGTTAACCGCGGTACCGAACAGGTGATCGAGAAACGCGTAGTGCGCGGCGTAATTCTTGTCGATCGCTTCGTCATCGGAGGCGTGATGCCAGTGATGAAAATCCGGCGTCACGATGATGTATCTCAGCGGCCCCCACGGCAGATGCACGTTGGCGTGATTGAATACCGCCTGGAAGCCGACCACGATGATGTAGGCGTTGATCACAGCCTCGCTGAAACCGAGTACGTACAGCGGCGCAAGCACCAGCACACGCGTGCAGATCAGCTCCAGCATGTGCTGGCGCGAACCGGCCAGCCAGTCCATGGTTTTCACGCTGTGATGCACGGCGTGATAGCGCCAGAAGTACGGAATTTCGTGATACGCGCGATGGGTCCAGTATTGCGCGAGATCGGCGACAAGAATGCACAACAACAGTTGCGGAATAAAACTGATGTGCTGCACGTATTGCTGGAAATCGCTGCTCACCAGCCAGCCGAACATGTGGTGAATCAGGAAATTCACCGTCATCAAAATCAACCCGACCAGAAAATGATTGACCGCAAAATGTTTCATGTCGGTCTGCCATTCCTTGCGGAAAATCGCTTGATCACGATACAGCGGAAACAGTTTTTCGATAACCACGAACAGTGTGGTCGAACCGAGCAGATCGATGATGAACCAGTCGAGGCCGATGTACGGCGTGTGATCGGCAAAATCATTCACGACCACGCGTGAACCGCCGCACGCAACCGCCACCAGCACGAATAAAAACGCGACGATATTCAAATTGCGGCGGCGCCCGACCACGAGATTTTTCAGCGCCAGTCCGCCGGCCAGCAACAAGCCGCCGAACAACATCAGGCGCAAGGTATCGACCGAATATTGATGGCGCAACTCCGGTGTGGTCAGGTACTGCGGAAAATGAAACGCGGCGACCGCGAGCAAACTCAAGAACCCGAGCGACAACGCAATCACGCTGGAAATAATGCCATCACCCGGCTGCATATGACCGCTGCTATGGAGCAATTCGGCGGTGCTATCGACCACCGCATCGACATGCTGCACCGGCTTTTGCACGGCGCCTTTGATGATCTTGCGAACGGATGATTTGGTCGGCTCGGACATGGCGTGATCTCCTTTGTCGCGCATCATGCCACGCCGCTGCGTGGTATTACGCAAAACTGCGTTTTTGTAAATTCGCCGATTGGGTAGTGCGATGCGAGGGGGGATGCTGCACAATCACGGCGTCGCCATTGACTCGCCCGCACTATCGGTCGCGCGCTATCGACGCAAACTCAGGGGGCTGGGAACTATGCAAACACCATCGTCTCGGCTCGCTTCGGCCATGCTGCGGATTTTTTGCGTGCCGCTTTCATGCGCATGCATGTTATCGGCGGCTAAAAAATAATCTCATTCGGTGTAACTTTTTCACGTGTGCTGGTTGCGCGATTTGATCGCTCCGACACCCGCTGATTTTCATCATTTCCGTTGCTGGTTCCACCGAGGAATTGCGTCATGAAAAACCTTCGCCTGTCCTCCCTCTCGCTGGCCATTGCGCTGACGTTCGGTAACGTTGTTCACGCCCAGGATGTCAGCGTGACTCCGCCGAGCGGCGGCGGTTTTGTGGTGAAGGACAGCAGCGGCAATGCGATCCGCTTCAAGATCGATGCCAACGGTAATCTGCTACTGCCGGGACTCGGCGCAGCGCTGCAGCAAGGCGCGCTTGTGTGTTTCGATACGACCACCGGCTTGCTCGGCCCCTGTGCGGCGGGAACCGGTAATGGCGCGATCGGCCCAACCGGCCCCGCGGGTTCGACCGGTGTCGCAGGTGCGACTGGCGCTGCCGGCACTACCGGGCCGATCGGCGCCACGGGTATCGGCCTAGTCGGGCCCACCGGTTCCAACGGAGCTACTGGTGCGACGGGTGTTGCCGGCGCCACCGGCGCGGGCGGCAGCGGCAGTGTCGGGCCGACTGGCGCAACGGGGTCGACTGGTTCAGCGGGAGCCACTGGCGTGACGGGTGCAACCGGTTTGATTGGTACTGCCGGAAATACCGGGAGCACAGGAATAACCGGCGCGGTGGGTTCAACCGGTTCTGCGGGAGCAACTGGCGTAACCGGTGCAACGGGTTTGATCGGTGTCACTGGAAATATCGGCAGCACCGGCTCGACTGGTGCTGCGGGCGCCACGGGAGCAACGGGATTACAAGGTCTGGTCGGCGCAACGGGTTCGAGCGGTATCGCTGGCATAACCGGTGTTACGGGCGACATCGGCGCTACCGGTGCAACGGGCACAACCGGCGTTACCGGCCCCACCGGCAGCGGGCCGAATCTGCCGGTGCTCGTTGCGCACCGGATCAATACCACACAATCCCTCGCACCTTTCGGCAGCTTTGGGAACATCGTGCTGCCAGACAACGTCTACACCTCGGGCGCCACATTGAATATCGCGACTGGCGCGGTCACGGTGCTGCAGGCTGGCATCTATCGCGTGAGTTATGTTGCAAATCCCCTAGTCCAATTTAACCTCAGCAGCAGCACCGTATCCGCGCGCGTGACGGTGAACGCTGTCACTCAGCCCGGTACGAGCAGCAGCATCAGCTTTCCGAGCAATAGCAATCAATCCGGCACGCTTACCGCCGAGGACATACTTTCGCTGAATGCCAATGATGTTCTGCAGTTGCAGCTCTCAACATCGGCGTCGCCGGGAAACGCAACTCTGCCCGCTGGTAGCAATACTTCACTCATGCTGATTGCACTGAACGTTGCATCGGGAGTCACGGGCGCTACCGGTGCTACTGGGGCGACAGGAGCAACGGGCGTAACTGGTATCACGGGTGCGACCGGCCCGACCGGACCCTGAAAAAATTCAGACGACCGTGCGTATTTGGCGGCGTACTGCATCACGCAACGGCGTGGTCAAAACGCAGTCAGGCTAAAAACTAAGCCGTGCTGGAAAAACATTTCCAGCACGGCTGCATAGCGCGCTTGTTCTGAATGAACACGCGCGTATTCCCACAGCTATCGCGGTGATCGCGAAATCCTTCCCGCAGATGCACCGCAGATTGCGGAAATCTTTTTTCACTACACGCATGCGCAGTACACAACCCAGCGCCGCGATCGTGCCTGATCTCTT
Organism: Pseudolysobacter antarcticus; assembly: GCF_004168365.1. Classification (GTDB taxonomy): domain Bacteria; phylum Pseudomonadota; class Gammaproteobacteria; order Xanthomonadales; family Rhodanobacteraceae; genus Pseudolysobacter; species Pseudolysobacter antarcticus. Next base: position 77,987 of record NZ_CP035704.1, on the reverse strand, counting down.
GTTTGCGCAAGCGATAAGCGATGCGGCGATCTCCGCAAAGCGCAACAAAAACTCAGCGCGCGAAACGAGATCATCGCGCAAAAGTTTCGATGCGCTATCGCAACATCACTGATCAAACTGTCAACCATCCCCAGTAGCACGGCTAACGATTTTTCGCGACCGTACGCTCATCACAAAAGCGTAGTTTTGCGCGGCGACTGCAGCGGAATGGATTTCACCGCAATGGCACCAACCGGCGATCAATTCAGCGCGTCACATTGCCCGATGGTCGAATCCGAAGTGACGCGCTATCAGCCTTATGGGGAAATAAATCATGCGTAATATTCGTCGCTCCATGCTTGCTCTGCTCGCCCTGCTCATCAGCAGTGTCGCCCTCGTCAACGTTGCCTCCGCCCAGGCCAACGCCTGTGTCAGCCTGCTGGTCGGCGCGGGTTATGCGGCCGAGATGCGCGTCGTTTCGGGGTCATTTCATACCGACTGGTCCAGCTCGTTCCCGATCGGCAAAACGGTCTGCCAGTCGCTCTCCGGCGTCGGCGACGGCAACAAGTTCAGCGTCGAGGTTCATGCCTTGGCCGGCAAGACCAAAACCTGCACCCCGGACAATGTCACACGTGTTGCCGCGAGCACATCCAACGTGACCTATCAGGCATGGGGCTCCACGCTCAGCGTGAAGTGCGAAGAGGCTACGGTCGCCGCTAACGCCGAACGTGACGCGGCGACGATGACGGTCAGTCCCGACGGCCAGAAAGCGGCCGCGACGGCAGGAACAGAAAAACACTAGCGACAACGTTGTGCTTCGGGCTGCAGTGATCCTGTTGCGGTCGCTGCAGCCCGATCTGTTTCAAGCACAACCACCGCGACAAACTACTAAATTCATCACACGCTGGACACGAATGTTAGAATTGGCATTCTGCACTTCGCCAGCTGATGGATTGACTGTATGTCCGTGCCCGCCCCGCAAATCGATTTCGACTACACCCTCGACGACAAATTCACGCGCGCACAAGGCCGCATTTATCTCTCCGGCGTGCAAGCGCTGGTGCGTTTGCCGTTGATGCAACAGATGCGCGACCGCGCTGCCAATCTCAACACCGCCGGATTTATTTCCGGTTATCGCGGCTCACCGCTCGGTGGCCTGGATCTGGAATTGTGGCGCGCCGGCAAACATCTCAAAGCGTCCAACATCGAGTTCAAATCCGGCCTCAACGAAGACCTCGCAGCGACCATGGTGTGGGGTTCGCAGCAGGCCAATCTGTTCCCGGGCGCGAAGTACGACGGCGTGTTTGCAATGTGGTACGGCAAGGGTCCGGGCGTGGATCGCAGCGGTGACGTGTTCAAGCACGGCAACGCCGCGGGCACTTCGAAACTCGGCGGTGTGCTCGCGCTCGCGGGTGACGATCATGCGTGCCGCTCGTCGACATTGCCGCACGGTTCGGAGCAGGAATTTGTCTCGGCGATGATGCCGATTTTGAATCCGGCCGGCGTGCAGGACATCCTCGACATGGGCCTGCTCGGCTGGGCGATGAGCCGCTTCACCGGGCGCTGGGTCGGCTTCAAGACGATTGCCGAAACGGTGGAATCCTCGGCCAGCGTCAACGTCAACCCGCATCAGCTCGATATTCTGCTGCCGGAAGATTTTGTCATGCCGATCGGCGGCCTCAGCATCCGCTGGCCCGATCCGCCGCTGAACCAGGAAATGCGTCTGCACCAGTACGCGATGCACGCCGCGATTGCGTTCGCGCGTATCAACAAGATCGATCGCGTGATGTTCGATTCGCCGCGCGCACGTCTCGGCATCGTCACCACCGGCAAGAGTTATCTCGACGTACTCGAAGCGCTCGAGTATCTCGGCATCGATCGCCGCGCCTGCGCCGATATCGGCATCCGTGTGTACAAGGTCGGCATGACCTGGCCACTCGAGCCCGAAGGCATCCGTGAGTTTGCCAACGGCCTCGAAGACATCATCGTGGTCGAGGAAAAACGCTCGTTCATCGAGGCGCAGATCAAGGAATACATGTACAACTGGCCGACGCGGCCATCGGTGGTCGGCAAGTACGACGAAGCCGAAAACTGGATTCTGCCATCCACCGGCGAACTCACGCCGGCCACGATTGCGGGCGTGATCGCGAATCGCCTCGCGCGGTTTTTCACCTCGGACCGCATCAAAGAACGCCTCGCGTTCATGCACGCGAAAGAAGCCGAACTGGCGTTGCCGCGACCGAACTTTCCGCGCGCCGCGCATTATTGTTCCGGCTGCCCGCACAACAGCTCGACCGTGGTGCCGGAAGGCACGCGCGCGCTCGGCGGCATCGGCTGTCACTACATGGTGACGTGGATGGATCGGCGCACCGACACCTTCACGCAGATGGGCGGCGAAGGCTCGACGTGGTGCGGCCAGGCGCCATTCACCGAAACCAAGCATGTGTTCCAGAACCTCGGCGACGGCACGTATTTCCATTCGGGTTCACTCGGCATTCGGCAGACGTTATCAGCCGGCGTCAACATCACGTTCAAGATTCTCTACAACGATGCAGTCGCGATGACCGGCGGCCAACCGGTCGACGGCACCTTGACCGTGCCGGACATCGCGCACCAAGTACGCGCCGAGGGCGTGAAGACAATCGTGGTGATGTCGGATGACATCGAGAAATGGTCGAAGCCGGAAATTTTCCCCGAGGGCGTGGAGTTCCACGCGCGCGAACATCTCGACAGCGTGCAGCGCCGCCTCAGCGAAACCACCGGCACCAGCGTGCTGATTTTCGACCAGACTTGCGCCGCGGAAAAACGTCGCCGTCGCAAGCGCGGCAAGATGCCCGATCCGGCCAAGCGCGTGATGATCAACTCGATGGTCTGTGAAGGCTGCGGCGATTGCGGCGTGAAGTCGAATTGCGTGTCGGTATTGCCGCTCGAAACCGAATTCGGCCGCAAGCGCAGCATCGATCAATCGAATTGCAATAAAGATTATTCCTGCGTCAACGGCTTCTGCCCGAGCTTCGTCACAGTGCACGGCGGCGCGCTGAAAAAGCGCAAGGGATCGGGCGCGAAAACCGGCTTCGACAGTCTGCCGATGCCGACCTTGCCGAGCCTAACGCAGCCGTGGAATATCCTCGTCACCGGCATCGGCGGCACCGGCGTCGTCACGATCGGCGCACTGCTCGGCATGGGCGCGCATCTCGAAGGCAAGGGCGCGACTGTGCTCGACCAGACCGGCCTTGCGCAAAAAGGCGGCGCGGTAACGTGCCATATTCGTATTGCGCCGACGCCCGAAGATATCCACGCCGTGCGTATCGCCGCGGGCGAAGCCGATCTCGTGATCGGTTGCGACATGGTCGTGGTCAACGATTATTGGGCGTTGTCGAAAATCCGCGCCGAACGCGCGCATGTCGTGCTCAACACCTATGAAGCAATGCCCGGCACATTTACGCGCAATGCCGACATGCAGTTCCCGGCGAAGGAAATCGTTGAAGCGGTCAAGCTCGCGCTTGGCGGCAAGAATCCCGATCTGGTCGATGCCACCGATCTCGCCGTCGCACTGATGGGCGACTCGATCGCGAGCAATCTTTTCATGCTCGGTTATGCGTGGCAGCAGGGCAAGGTGCCGGTGAGTTTCGAGGCGCTGATGCGTGCGGTCGAACTCAACGGCGCCGCGATTGAAATGAACAAGACGGCGTTTCAATGGGGCCGTCTCGCGGCGCACGATATCGCGGCAGTACAGGCGGCGGCGCATCCGCCGGCACCAGTTGCGGAGCGTTCAAACGAGTCCACCGCAATCAACGATCTGCATCTGAGTGAATCGTTGGACGAGCAGATCACACGTCGCATGCGTTTCCTCACCGACTACCAGGACTCCTCCTACGCCGAGCTCTACAAGACGCTCGTCGATCAGGTACGCAGCGCCGAAAAACAGCAAGCCGCCGGCAAGAGCGAACTCTCCGAGGCCGTGGCACGTTACGCGTTCAAGCTCATGGCATACAAGGACGAATACGAAGTCGCGCGCCTGTACACCAACGGCGAATTCCTCAAGCGCATCCAGGATACGTTCGACGGCGACTACAAGGTGCATTTCCACCTTGCGCCGCCGCTATGGTCGCGCCGCAACGACAAGGGCGAGCTGATCAAGCGCGAAATGGGGCCGTGGATGATGAGTGCGTTCAAGCTGCTGGCCAAGCTCAAGGGCCTGCGCGGCGGCACGTTCGACATCTTTGGCAAATCGGCCGAGCGTCGTTCCGAGCGGCAGTGGATCGTCGACTATCGCGCCGCGATGATCGAACTCTGCAACGGCCTGAATCACGACAACCACGCCCTCGCCGTGCAGATCGCCAGCGTGCCGGAAAACATCCGCGGCTACGGTCATGTCAAGGAAGCACATGAAGTGAAAGCCAAGGCCAGCTGGAATCAGTTGCTCGGGACGTGGCGGTTGCCGGTGCTGACAGCAAAGTCGGCGGCGTAGTTTTTGCCTGCACGCAGAGCTGACTTTGGAGTCAGCTCTGCGATTTTATTTCCTCGAAAGCGCCGAAACATTGCGCATGATGGCGTCACCACTCGACAACGTTTGGTGGATCACAATTGCACGCCGAAACGACGCAGGATCGGCAATAAAGCGAGATAGCAGGCTATCGTCGCTGCGACCGAAAGTCCGAGGCTGATCCAGAAATCCAATCCATGCCGCAACAATGCCGGCAGCAGCAAAAACAAAACCAGCGACGGCAACACGAGCCAGAATATCTGGCCCGAAAGCTCGGCAATTTGCGTTGATGTGGCGCCGTCGACATGCAGCCAGACAAACGCCAGCAGCGATGTCAGCGGCAGCGCGGCGAATAGCGCGGCCACGCCCGAACTGCGTTTTGAAATCTCGCTGATCGCGACGATCACGATGACCGAGATCAGCACCTTGACGATGTAATACCACATGGGCTCGAGCCTTCGGTTAGGTGCTGCGTCAGATGCTGCAGATCATAGCGACCGGCCACGCTTGTGCCGGATAAACCATCACGACAAACGCTACTCCGATGCGGCAAGTCGGGAAAGCCCGCAGTCAATCCGCTCACCGCTTTCGCGCAATCGCGCACAAATCGATCTTTTATCGCCGCGATGCGAAAAGTTCGTCCACTTCTGCGCGTATGATAGGAAGTTTGATAACGCCGTAATCGAGCTCTGTTGTTGATGGATCAGGCGAGTTTTCTGCAATTGCTGATGCACGTGGATTGGCGTGCCGCATTCGATGCGGCGACGCTGGCGCGCGCGGATGCGTGTGTGCGCGAACATCGCGTGTCGCAACTGCGTTACCCGGAGTCCGCGCGCGGCAGCTTGCAAGGTGTGGTGCGTGCAAACGGTAATGCGCCGTATCGTTGCAGCGTGAATGTGTTCGAGCCAAACGGGCCGCTCGTGAATAGCTGCACGTGTCCGATCGGCCACGGCTGCGAGCACGTCGCGGCAATCTTGCTCGCGTGCACCGCGTTGTCTCCTGCGCCAGCAGCGGCGGTCGAAATCTTGCAGGTGCAACCGACCCCGGTTTTGCGCCTGCGCAGTCTGCATGCGGCACGCGAACGGCATGGCCGCACGGTGCATGAAATCCTCGGCTGCGCGCATCTGTTTTTCGATTACGCCAGCCACCGCATGCAGCCCGATGAAATGCCGCGAGTGCGTCAACTCGCAGACGGACGACAGATCGAGGTAGTGCCGAATCGCGCCGCCGAACTGGCGGTGTACGAGCGCTTCGAGGAACTCAGCCTGCTCGATGCACAATTGCTCGCGCCGTTGCTGAGCGAAGGTGCCGAGCAACTTGGCGATGGCGATTTTGTGCTTGAGCGCGGCCGCGGCGAAATCGCATCACCTGATCATTGGTTGCCATTGCTGCCGCGACTCGCCAACGAAGGTTTCCAGGTCGAATTCGATGCGAGTTTCCCGATCGAAGTTTTGCCACCGGCGGAAAAATGGGTCGCGGAAATCGACGACAGCGCGGCGCGCTGGTTCGATGTCAGCCTCGGCATCGTGATCAATGGTGAGCGTATCGATCTGCTGCCGATCCTGCGTCGCGCGTTGAGTGATCCATCATTCCCGCTCAAGCCCACCGCGCACGAAGCCGACGATGCGATGTGGCTGGCGCCGCTCGACGAACGGCGTCGCCTGCCGCTGCCGCTGAAGCGTGTGCGCGCACTCATCGCGCCGCTGCTGGAATGGCTGGAAAATTCCAGCGGCATGGCCGATGGCCATCTGCGCCTGCACCGCGCGCAGGCCTCGGTGATCGATGAACTCGCGCGCGGCACCGGCTTGCCGTGGCACGGCGGCGAATCCTTGCGCGAGCAGATCGCCAAGCTGCGCGAACATCATCATGTCGCCGATGCGCCAGCGGGATTTCTCGCGACGCTGCGACCGTATCAGCAAGAGGGTTTGGCGTGGCTCGGTTTTCTCGCCAAGGCTGGCCTCGGCGGCATTCTGGCGGACGACATGGGCCTGGGCAAAACCGTGCAGGTACTGGCGCATGTGCTGGCGCAATATCAGGCGCAAAAAATTTCGGCGCGGCTGCCGACGCTGGTGATCGCACCGACCAGCCTGGTCGCCAACTGGCGCGCCGAAGCCGCGCGTTTTGCGCCGCAGTTGCGTGTGCTGGTGCTGCATGGCTCGGCGCGCGAATCGCAGTTCAAGTTGATCCCGACGCACGACATGATCATCACCACGTATCCGTTGCTGGTGCGCGATCGCGACGTGCTGCTCGAACATGCTTTCGGCCTGCTCGTGCTCGACGAAGCGCAGATGATCAAAAACGCGCAAACGCAAACCGCTAAAGTGGTGCGCGAAATAAAAGCGACGCGGCATATCGCGATGACCGGCACGCCGCTGGAGAATCATCTGGGTGAACTCTGGGCGCAATTCGATGCTGTTGAGCCCGGCCTGCTCGGCAGCGAACGCCAGTTCACGCGTGCCTATCGCACGCCGATCGAGAAACACGCCGATGCTGATACGCAGGCGATGTTGAATCGCCGCATCGCGCCGCTGCTGTTGCGCCGGCGCAAGCAGGATGTGCTCAAGGATCTACCGCCGAAAACCGAAATCCTGCGTCTGGTCGAACTCGAAGATCGTCAGCGCGAACTCTACGAAACCTTGCGTCTGGCACAGCACGATCGCGTGCGTGAAGCGCTCGAACACCGTGGCCTCGGACAATCCGGAATCGTCGTGCTCGATGCGCTGCTGAAGTTGCGCCAAGTGTGTTGCGATCCACGTCTGGTCAAGCTCGATGCGGCGCGTGGTGTCGAGGAATCGGCCAAGCTCGACATGCTGCTGGAACTACTCGATCAACTCGTCGCCGAAGATCGTCGTGTGCTGGTTTTTTCACAGTTCACCGAGATGCTGGATCTGATCGCCGCGGCGCTTGATGCGAGGAAGATCGACTACCTAATGCTGACCGGTCAGACCAAGGCGCGCGCGCCGCTGGTCGAACGTTTCCAGCGCGGTGAGGTGCCGGTGTTTCTCGTCAGCCTGAAGGCCGGCGGCGTCGGCTTGAACCTGACCGCGGCAGATACCGTAATTCACTACGATCCGTGGTGGAACCCTGCGGTGGAAGCGCAGGCATCGGATCGTGCACATCGCATCGGTCAGGATAAATCTGTATTTGTATACAAATTGATTTGCAGCGGCACGGTCGAAGAAAAAATCATGGCGCTGCAGACGCGCAAGGCCGAACTGGCAACCGCGGTGCTCGAAGGTGGCAGCACACAATCGCTGCGTTTCGACGAGGAAGATCTGGCCGAGTTGTTCGGGCCGTTGTAGACGCATTGGTTTGCGAGGTTTATTTTTCTGCTCAGCAACGCATCGTGCCTTCACCAAACTGCCGCAAAAATCCATGTGCCTGATCGCGCTCGCCCTCGATGTCCATCCGCTTTATCGGCTGATCCTGGCCGGCAATCGTGATGAATTCCACGCACGACCCACAACATCATTGTCGCGCTGGAACGATGCGCCTGACGTGCTCGCGGGTCGCGATCTCGAAGCCAGCGGCACGTGGATGGGTGTGTCCGCGCGAGGTCGTGCTTGTGTCGTGACGAATGTGCGCGAACCGTTGCGCCCCGGCGATTTTGCATCGCGCGGTTTGCTCGCTTCCGATTATCTACGCGCAGCTCAGAGCGCTGAGGAATCAGCCCATGCGCTGCTTGCCAAGGCGCCCGGCTATCGACCGTTCAATCTGTTGTTGTTCGACAAACACGATGCGTATTTTGTCAGCAATCGTCCGCAACCAAATACGCAGGTTTTGACGGCCGGAATCCACGGACTTTCCAATGCAACGCTGGATACGCCGTGGCCAAAAATCCGTCGCCTGAAACAAGCGCTGCAGGACTGGATAGCCAAACCTCAAGCGGATTTCGAACACGAAGATTTCGCCGATCTGTTCGCCGTGCTGGCCGATGAAACTCTAGCCGCCGATGCCGACTTGCCGAATACCGGTGTGGGTATCGAAATCGAGCGCCGGCTATCGCCGGCCTTTATCCGCGGTCCACATTACGGCACTCGCGCTTGTAGCGTCATCGCGATCACGCATGGCGGTGAAGCGGTGTTTATCGAACGCCGCTTCGCTGCGGAAGCGGCGTTCGAAGGTCAGACGATATTCCGCTTCAACTACGGAATTGAGTAGCGCGAGTCCTCGCGCCGCTGAGCTCAAGACATGAACTGAAACATTGCCGAAAAACCCGGCGGCGAATCATCCAATCGCGCCTGGATCTCGCTATGCCCGACCACATGCGCGACGAAGCTGCGGATCTGCGGGTAACGTGCGGCCAACCAACGTGCAAATCACCCAAGCTTTATGGCGTTGACCTTCATGCGAAAAATGGCGGATTCAATGAATCTTGCGAATGAATGCGTGATTACAAGACTTGGCCCATCTTGTCTTGTATGGCCCCACCTTGTGCTAAATTCTCATACGGGGAACGGGCCCGATGTGTTGGCAAAATTATCCGCGAATGGAACTGTGGCATTCCGACTCATTTGCGCGGAAATACGCCATCCAGGTAATACCATCGCCCAGCCTCCAGCACGAAGCGACTGATCTCATGCAATCTTTGCGCGCTGCCGCCAGCGACTCGAAAACGCGCGACAAACTCTACCAGCGCCGTGGCCGGACCGGTTTGCTCGTGGCGCTTTATTTCGAGTCCCAACCACATCGGCGAATTGCCTTGGTCGAGATCGAGCGAAATCGGCCGTGTACTCGAATGACAAGTCTCCACCAGATAGCTTTGCAACCGCACCACATACGCGCTGTAGCGCGAGCGCATGAGTGCTTCAGCATCCGATGCGGCAGCTCCGTCATGCCACGGTTGGCAGCATTTTGAGTAAGGCTTGCCGCTGGTACACGGGCAAGAAAATTGTTCGTTCATCGGTGTGGTTACATTCCCTTACAACAAAATTTTTGTTTGCCGGTACTAAATGAAGTGCTGCACATGCCCTGAATGGGTCATGAGCGCTATAGTAGGGGACAAATTTACAGTCGCGACGGCATGAAAGTGGTCGTGCAGAGCTTGGGATCAGTTGGCTTGCAGGGGAAAGTTTGACGGTCTTCGGGAAAGGCAAAATCGGTAGTCGTTAGGTCGAGCGCCACTTGGTGGCGATTCTTGGGTCAGGATCTGGAGGGATATCCATGCAATACACACGATTGACAAAATTAACCGCCGCACTGGCACTCGCGGGAATTTCCGCAAGCGCCGTGGCAATTTCATCGGGGCCGCAGATTCCGCGCTCTGCAACGATCGAAACCACTCAGACTGATGCACAGAATCGTGCACTGTATATCGTGCGTCTGGGCCAGCCGTCGGTGGCGACGCATCTGCGTGCCGAGGCCGCAGCCGCTGCACAGAACGCAGCGCCTGCGAGTGCCAGCCTTGGCAATAATGCCGGCACCAGTTCGGCGGTCAGCAGCAGCGCCGCCATTCCCGGTAGCGCGAAGTTGAACATCAAGTCGCCACAGGCCGTGAGTTATGCGAACCAGTTGTCGGCACAGCAGGGTTCGGTGCTGAGCGCGGCTTCTGCCACATTGCAGCGTCCGCTGAATGCCGAGCAGCAGTACCGTTATGCATTGAATGGTTTTGCCATCCGCCTGACCGCGCAAGAAGCACAGGCTATGCGCAAGGTTCCAGGAGTTGTCGACGTCAGCGCTTCGCGCAACAGTGAACTGAAAACCAATGTCAGTATGGCGTTGATCGGCGCACCGACGGTATGGAATGATCCTGCCCCGATCGGCAACAAGGGCGAAGGCGCGGTTATCGGCATGCTCGATACCGGTTTGAACTTCAGCAGCCCGGCTTTTTCGAGTTTTGAAAACTCCCAGTATTTTCCTTGGTATCCACTCGGCGGCCCGAGCTACCAGTTCACCAATCCGCTCGGCCATGGCAACTATTTTGGCTGGTGTAACGCCGGTCATTATCCGGGCGATGCGGCCGGCCACGATCCTTGCAACGACAAGGTGATCGGCTCGTGGGATTTCGTCAATGCAGTGGCGACCGCCGACACCAGCGCAGTGCACGATAATCCTGGCGCCAACGATCAGGACGGTCACGGCAGCCACACTTCGAGCACCTCGGCAGGTAACAATCGCGGCGCGATCTACCAAGGCGGCAGCTATATCCTGAGCGGTGTTGCGCCCCACGCCAACATCGTTATTTCGCAGGTTTGCTACGACTTCAACAAGCCCGACGCCACCATCGGCAGCACTTGCCCTGATACCGGCAGCATTAATGCGGTCGAAGAAGCCATTCAGGAAGGTATCGTCGACGTACTTAGCTACTCGATCGGACCCAGCGGCGGTGATAGCTCGTCGCCTTGGGATGACGCTGGTCAGGTCGCTTTCCTCTCGGCAGTCGATGCCGGTATTTTTGTGTCCACCGCTGCGGGCAACGATGGCCCCGGCGCTTCCACACTGAGCAATCAGGCACCGTGGAACGCCACCATCGCCGCCACGACCACCAGCCGCCAGTCGTTCAGCAAACAGCTGGTCGTCTCTGGCCCAGGTGCACCTCCGGCCAACGCCAGCAAGCTCTTCACCGCTTACGCCGGCGGCGCGCCGTTTACTTCCGCATTCCCTAGCTCTACACGAGTCAGCGTGAGCGCCGGCTATGGCCCCACCAACGATGGTTGCAGCCCATACGCTGCCGGCACATTTGCAAACTCGATCGCGGTGATCCAGCGCGGTACCTGTGCCTTTGTTGTGAAACAGCAGAATGCTTCCGATGCCGGTGCAGTTGCCGTGATTATCACCAACAATCGTGCGGGCGCGATTGGCGGCATTGTGACCGTGGTCGGGCTGCCGATTCCGGTGTTCACCATGTCGCAGGCCGATGGCAATGCACTTGCTGCGTTCTCCACCACCAACGGCAATACAACCACCGCGTCACTCGGCACCACCGGTGTTGCGGTTCCGGGTATAGCTGACCAGGTCGCCAGCTTCAGTTCACGCGGCCCGACCAGTCAGGTCAACGTCTTGAAGCCGGATATCGGCGCACCGGGTGTAGACATTCTCGCCAGCTTCTCCGGCGACTCCACCGCCGTTGGCGAAGACAGCGGCACCTCGATGGCGACCCCGCATATCGCTGGCTCAGCGGCACTCGTACACGTGGCGCATCCAAGCTGGTCACCACCGGAAATCAAATCCGCCTTGATGCTGACGGCCAAAAATACCGGTCTGCAGACGCAAGCAGCTGATGGTTCGGTATCGCCGTCGACACCGACCGATGTCGGTTCGGGTCGTGTGCAGGTGGATCAGGCTGTGCTCGCCGGTTTGGTGATGAATGAACTCGGCGTCAACTTCGCTGCGGCAAATCCGGCGGCAGGTGGCGATCCTCGCACCCTGAACCTGGCCTCGCTGTACGATGAAAACTGCGTCGGGCATTGCAACTTCACGCGCAGCTTCAAGGGCACTGCAGCCACCGCAACGCAGTGGAGTGTTGCTGTTGGTACGGATGCCGGTGTTACCGCAACGGTCACGCCGAGTACGTTCACCGCGCTGCCGGGCGTCAACAAGGCCGTCAAGTTCTCCATCGATACTTCTGGCGTCACCACGCCGGGCTGGTTCTATGGTGAAGTTACCTTGACCCCGTCCGACAGCTCACCGGTGCTGCATTTGCCGGTAGCAGTCAACGTTGCTGCACAGCAGATTGAGGTCGATTCGACCCCGATCACCGCCAGCGTCGCAGTGGGTGGTACGGCTACCGGTACGCTGACCATCAACAACGTGGGTGGTGTGCCGCTTAACTGGGAAATTCAGGATAGCGGTTCCGCCGAAGTCGAACCGGTTGCTCAGGTTGGCAACAACAACAATGGTTATTCCTCGGACAAGTTCCTCGGTGACAGCTCGGATATCTATAACGCCGACGACGTCAGCCTGTATGGCACGCACTCCTTGGAATATCTGGTGGTGGAAGGCTTTACCCAGCCTGCCATTCAACAGATTGCGACAGCGAACAGCGTAACGTTCAAGATCTATTCGGATGCGAACGGCGTGCCTGCGGGCAATCCGGATGCAGGCAGTGCCGGCGAGATCTACAGTTGCACACGCAGCACGCATGCCAGCGACCCAACCAATGCAGGCCTTGCTACCGGTGGTCGTTACGACACTGTGCAGCTCGATGTCTTCACGGCCGCCGACAATGGCTGCCCTGCCGCGCCGACCCTTGCTGGCAAATACTGGGTAGTGGTTTATCCGACCTTCGCCGGCAACAGCACCGGAACGATCTGGTATCGCCAGCAATCGGTCAGCGGATCGGGCTCCACGCCGGTATCGATCTCACCGAGCAGTGGTGATACTGCGTGGGCCGCAATCATCAACGGCGATGCTCCGCTGAATGGTTTGGCGATGGATCTGTATACGTCGGCTAGCTGCGGCGCACCGTGGCTCTCGGTCGCTCCAAGCTCTGGCACGGTAAATGGTCAGGACAGTGGCACAACGACGGTCACCTTCAACGCCACCGGACTCGCAGTCGGCAAGTACAACGCCAACGTCTGCGTCAATTCGGATGACGAGAACAACCCGTCATTGGTAGCGCCGGTAGTTTTGACGGTTCATTGATCGATACAGGCAGCGTTCGCGCTAGCTGAAAAACGCAAGGCCACCCGAGCAATCGGGTGGCCTTTTTGTTACGTAAAATTTGCCGGAACCGATTTGTTGGGTCGCGGCAATCGGTGCCACTACACTACCCATCTTCATTCCAGACCGAGATCGTTCGCATGGCTTCGACAAACCTTATCCCCACCCGTGAACGCCTGATTTTCGCGCTCGACGTTCCGAGCAAAAGCGACGCCCTGGCGTGGGTGGAACGGCTCGGCGATGCGGTGATTTTCTACAAGATCGGCATGGAGCTGATCACCAGCGGCGAATATTTCGAGGTACTACGCGAACTGGATGCACGCGGCAAAAAAGTTTTCGTCGACCTGAAATTTTTCGATGTGCCGGCGACGGTGGCTTCCGCGGTAAAAGGCCTGACGCGTTATCCGGTCACGTTCTGCACCATCCACGGCAATAACGCGATGATGCGCGCCGCGGCGGAAGTGAAAGGCAATATCAAACTGCTGGCGGTGACCGCGCTGACCAGTCTCGATCAACGCGATCTGGACGATCTCGGTTTCGAGTGCGATGCGCAGACGCTGGTGCTGTCGCGTGCCAAGGCCGCGCTCGAAGCAGGCTGCGATGGCGTGATCACGTCGGGGCTGGAAGTGGCAGCATTACGCGCCCAGGTCGATCCGCGTTTGATTGTGATCTGCCCGGGCATTCGTCCGATCAGCAATACCGACGACCAGAAGCGCACCGTGGACGTGGCCGAGGCGTTTGCGCTCGGTGCGGATTACATCGTGGTCGGGCGCCCGATCCGCAATGCCGAAAATCCACGCGATGCCGCAGAGGCGATTCAGACAAGCGTTGCCGAAGCATTGGCGAATCGCCAAAAAATATAAATGATCTAAAAATTCATTGTGTTGGAGTCGCATACTTAATGTGTTGCATTAACTATGAGCGCTAAGTATTATGGCGCTGTCGACACAAGTTCCCCCTCCGGTTAATCACCGGACGTTACTCAGATGGCCGCAACGGCCATCTGAGGATTTTCCCCGGTCGCATCCCGCGCTTGCCAATTGCACGCTCACTGCCTAGAGTGCGCCATTCTCAATCCATAACGTGGGGACGGCTCGTCATGTCAATCAAACTTACTCGACTTTCGCTGGCACTGGCATTTGCCTGCGCCGCTATCGGTTGCAACCAGCAACAGCAAGCCGCCGCACCGGCAGCTCCCGTGGTTGCGCCTGCCGCAGCAACGCCGGATGCGGCCGTCAAAGCCGCCCTGCAAGCCCTGCGTAGCAACAACATCGGCGCCCTGCTCGATACCACGTTGCCAACCGCACAGTTGGCCAAAATCAAGGCGGATTGGAACAAGGATCTCAACAAGGATCCAGTAACCGACGAAGATCGCAAGAAATTCGCCGAAGGTGTCGCCAAGCTCACCGCGCCGGATGCCGAAGCCAAGCTGTATGCCGAAATCGAGCCGAAGCTGAAAGAAGCCGATGCGCAGATGGCGCAGCAAATGCCGATGATGATCGCGATGGGCCAGGGCATGCTGCAGAGCTCGGTACAGCAGAGCAAGGATCTCGACGACAAGCAGAAAGAACAAGCCACCGCAGCGATTGCCGCCACGGCAGCGTGGGCGCAGAAGGTCAAGTTCACCGATCCCGCGCTGGTCAAGCAGGCGATCGCCGTGGGTTGCAAAACCGCACGCGACGTCAATGTCAAAACCCTTGATGAAGCACGCGCCCTCACCTACGATCAGGGAATGCAGAAAGCCGGCATTGTGCTCGGTGGCGTGAAGCAGGTTTTCGAGGTTTACGGTTTCTCGATCGACAAGACTTTGGATTCGGCCAAGGTCGAAACCGTGGCTAACCAGGGCGATGCCGCCAAGGTCAAGCTCAGCTACACCTTGTTCGATACGCCGCTGTCATCCGATAGCGACATGGTCAAGGTCGATGGCCGCTGGTATGGCAAGCAGGCGCTGGAACAGTTCAACAAGATCAAGCAGGAAGCTGCTGCTGCCGAAGCCGCGAAAACCGCCCCTGCAGCGGCAACACCCGCTGCCGAACCTGGCAAAACTTTCCAGCCGGCCGATGATTCCGGCCTCAAGCCGGCTGAGAAAAACTAAGCACGGCGATTGCAAACAACAGCCCGAGGCCACTATCCGGCCTCGGGCTGTGTCGTGATCCGCTCGGACGCCGCCACTGCTCAGTGCTTGTGTTGCCGTTGATGCAGCCTCACTGACGTATTATCCGCATCTGTCAGCCGCGTTCGCCCTATGTCGGTCATGGATCAGCCTTTGATCACCGAATCCTCTTCGTCCACTGTCGCGCGCGCGCCCTGGTGGATGCGCCTGCTGGGCGCGTTATTCAAGTCGCGCATTCGCATCCGTCGCGAACCCGTCAATCCGGCTGCCACATTGCTGCAGGCGCTGCCGGTGTGTTACGTCACCGAACGTTATCGCCTGTCTGACCGAATCATCCTGGAACAGGCGTGCCGCGAAGCCGACCTGCCTTCGCCGTTATTGCCCTTTGTGCTCGGCGATTTGCGCAAGCCACGCGCAATGTTTGCGCTGTCGCGCCGCAAAGGCTGGCTGATCGGGCGCAGCTCCCCGCGCACGCATTCCGAAACGCTGGCGCAATTGTTCGAAGCCTTGCGTACGCATCCCGAACTGGATGTGCAACTCGTGCCGGTTTCGATTTTCGTCGGCCGCGCGCCAGATCGTCAGTCCGGCTGGTTCGGCGTGTTGTTCTCGGAAAACTGGGTCGTGGTCGGTCGTTTTCGGCGTTTGCTGGCGCTGCTGTTGAACGGCCACGATACGATCGTGCAGTTCTCCACGCCGGTGTCGTTGCGCCAGGTGTTGAGCGACGAGCAGGACGCACCGAATACCCTGCGCAAATTCTCGCGCGTTTTGCGTGCGCATTTCCGGCGCATTCGCGCGGCGGTGATCGGCCCGGATCTGTCGCATCGGCGCACGCTGGTGGATACCGTGGTCAATGCCGATCCGGTACGCGCGGTAATCGCGAGCGTGGCGAGCAAGGAAAACCTCACGCTCGAACAGGCGCAAGCGCGCGCACGCAGCTACGTCTGGGAAATCGCGGCGGATTATTCGCATCCGGTGGTGCGCTCCTTGTCATTCCTGCTGACCAGTTTCTGGAACCGGATCTACGACGGCGTGCGCATGAATCATTTCGAATCCCTGCGCACCACCGCGCCTGGGCACGAAATCATTTACGTGCCGTGTCATCGCAGTCATATCGATTATCTGCTGCTGTCGTATCTGCTGTACCAGAACAAACTGGTGGTGCCGCATATCGCTGCCGGCATCAATTTGAACCTGCCGGGCTTGGGTTCAATCCTGCGTCGAGGCGGTGCGTTTTTCATGCGTCGCAGCTTCAAGGGCAACGCGCTGTATTCGGTGGTATTCAACGAATACGTTAGCCAGCTCGTCGAGCGTGGTGTGCCGATCGAATATTTCATCGAAGGTGGCCGTTCGCGTACCGGGCGATTGCTCACGCCGCGCGTCGGCATGTTGACGATGACGGTGCGCGCGTTCCTGCGCGCGCCGCGCCGCCCGGTGATGTTCCAGCCGGTCTACGTCGGCTACGAAAAGCTCATGGAAGGCAATTCGTACATGGGCGAACTTTCCGGCAAGCCCAAGGAAAAAGAATCCTGGCTCGGCCTGCTGCGCTCGTTCGGCGTGCTGCGGCAACGCTACGGCAAAGTCGTGGTGAATTTTGCCGAACCGATTTTTCTCGCTGACCTGCTCGATAAAAGCGCGCCCGATTGGCGCGCTGCGGTCGCGCAGAATCCCGACGACAAACCGGAGTGGTTCAACGCAACGGTGGCAAAGCTCGCCGACAAGATCCAGACCAATATCAACCGCGCCGCCGACGTCAATCCGATCAATCTGCTCGCGATCGCGTTGTTGGCGACACGCAAACACGCGCTGGCAGAATCGGATTTGCTGGTGCAGCTGGAGCTCAGCAAGGCGTTGCTGAACACGTTGCCGTATTCGGATCGCGTCACGGTGACTGCACTCACACCGGCCGAAATCATCGCTTACGGCGAACGCATGCAGATGATCCAGCGCGTGTCGCATCCGCTCGGCGACGTGCTGCTGTGCGAAGGCAAGAACGCGGTATTGCTCTCGTACTTCCGCAACAACGTACTGCATCTGTTCACGACATCGGCATGGATTGCGTGCTGTTTTATCAATACCCGCCGCATCACGCGCGCCTCGATTCTGCGCCTCGGCAAGCTGATTTATCCGTTCCTGCAGGCCGAACTTTTCCTGCCGTGGAACGAGGACGAATTTGTCAGCCGGATCACCGCCACGATCGAATTTTTCGTCGGCCGCGGTTTGCTGCAAAGCGAGTCGGAAGGCCGCACGCTGAGTCGCGCCGCCGGCCAGAGCGATACCGCATTCCAGCTGCGCACGATCGCCCATAGTCTGCTGCAGGCGTTCGAGCGTTATTACATCACCATCGCCTTGCTGGTGAAAAACGGGCCGCGCACCTTGAGTGCTGGCGAGCTGGAAAATCTTTGCCACCTGACCGCACAGCGCTTGTCGCTATTGCACGAAATGAACGCGCCGGAATTCTTCGACAAGAGCCTGTTCCGCAGTTTCATCCAGCAACTCAAGCAGCGCCGTGTGGTGTGGAACGACGAATCCGGCAAGCTGGATTTCGATGCATCACTCGAAGTGGTCGGGCGCGATGCGAAGCTGATCCTGAGCCGGGAAATTCGCCACGGCATTCTCAAGCTCACCGATGAAGGTCGCAGCAGCTTGGCGATCGAGCCGACGACAAATCCGCCAGCCGCCGAATAATCTCTAACGTTCAGCATCACCGCGAAGCAGAGCTTCACGCGTCGAGGTCGGGAATCAGCTTGCTCTCGATGTAGCCGATGATGTCCTTGATCCGCAGCTTGCGTTTTTTCAGCCGTTTCAGGCGCAACTCATCGCTGGCCGGATGCGCCGCCAAATGGATGATGACCTCGTCCAGATCGCGATGTTCGACCCGCAATTCGGTGAGCTGCTGCACAAGTTGGGCGCGATCAATGTTGCTCATGCAAGCTCGTGGCGATGACGTGCAGCGAGTTTAGCGCCGCATCGGGCGCGCGAACAGCATGCCGTTTGCAGGTGCCGAAACAGCGGCATTCGGTCGTACAATATCCGGCTCATACCCCTTACCGATCCGCCATGTCCGCCGTGTTGCACCAACAGGAAACCAATGCCCACAAACTGGCCAAGCGCTTGCGCCGCCAAGTCGGGCAGGCGATTGCCGATTTCCGCATGATCGAGCAAGGCGATCGCGTGATGGTGTGTTTGTCCGGCGGCAAGGATTCGTATGCGATGCTCGATATCCTGCTCGCGCTCAAGACCAAGGCACCGGTGAATTTCGAGTTGATCGCAGTCAATCTCGATCAGAAACACCCGGGGTTTCCGGCGCATGTCCTGCCGGATTATCTGCGCGCGCTGAACGTGCCGTTTCATATTCTGCGACAGGATACCTACAGCGTGGTCAAGCGTGTGATCCCGGAGGGCAAGACCATGTGCGGGCTGTGCTCGCGGCTGCGGCGCGGTGCGTTGTACGAATTTGCCGAGCGCGAAGGCATGACCAAGATCGCGCTCGGCCATCATCGCGACGACATCGTCGAAACCTTGTTCCTGAACATGTTTTATCAATCCAAACTCAAGGCGATGCCGCCGAAACTGCAATCCGACAATGGCCGGCATGTGGTGATCCGGCCACTCGCGTATTGCAAGGAAGACGATCTGGCCGCGTTCGCCGAGTTGCGCCAGTTTCCAATCATTCCGTGCAATTTGTGCGGCTCGCAGGAAACCCTGCAGCGCCAGGCGATCAAGGAAATGCTGGCCGACTGGGAGCGCAAGCAACCCGGTCGTATCGAGAATATTTCACGCGCGCTGGGCGATGTTGCGCCGTCGCAACTGGCGGATCGCAAGCTGTTCGATTTTGCCACGCTCGGTGCGCGCGATCCGGGCACCTCGCTTTCGGCGTCGGACTGGTTGCTCGGCGACGGCGCGGAATCGGCCGATGCCGAAATCGATGCCGGCCAAAAAATCCAAGCGATATGCTGATCTCATGTTTTGATCTCGTAACGGCGTAATCTGCGTTGCTGCGCTACCGCCATTCTGCCGCCCCGATAATCCGGGTTCGGTAACCCTTCTGTTTTCCCAAGAGTCTGAGTCTTATGTGGTTTCGCAATCTGACCGTGTTTCGTTTCTCCGAAAAAGTCTCCGCCTCGCTCAAGAATCTCGACGAAAGCCTGGATCAGGCGCGTCTGCGTCCGTGCGGGCCGATCGAGCTTTCCACGCGCGGCTTTGTTTCGCCATTGGGCCGAAATGAGGAAAAACTCGTCTATCGTGTGGGCGAATTCGCTCTAATCACGGTAGGCAGCGAGGACAAACTCCTGCCTAGCACCGTAGTCAACGAAGCGCTGGCGGTGAAAATCGAGGCGATCATCGAAAAAGAAGGCCGCCGGATTGGTGCCCGGGAACGTAAGCGGTTGAAAGAAGAGGTTTTTACCGATCTGTTGCCACGCGCGTTCATACGACCGTCACGATTGCATGCTTATCTGGACAGCAAGAACGGCTGGTTTGTCGTCGATAGCGCCAGCCGCAAGCAGGCCGAGGACGCGGTAACCCAGGTTCGTGAGGCTTTGGGCAGTTTTCCGGCGATTCCCGCCAGCCCGGAAGAGGCGCCTCGCGTGCTGATGACGGACTGGCTGATTAGTGGCAAGCTACCGCCAGGCCTGACTTTAGGCGACGAATGCGAACTGCGCGATCCGGCGGAATCCGGCGCGATCGTCCGCTGCCGGCGCCAGGACCTTGAAACCGACGAGGTACGGGAGCACATCAAGACCGGAAAACAGGTATTTCAGCTCGGTTTGACGTTTGAAGATCGTATAAGTTTTGTGCTGGGCGAGGATGTCGTGCTGCGCAAGTTGCGCTTCCTCGATCAGGTACTGGATGAGCTCGGCGAGGATTCGCGCGAATCTGCCGCCGCTGAACTGGACGCACGTTTTGCATTGATGACTTTGGAGCTGGAGCGCCTGCTGGCGCGTTTGCAGGAATGGTTTGGATTGCCCCGGCCGATCGATCCCGCATGAGATCGAACCGCCGGGTACAGGGTTGAAACGAAACAATGAGCATGACCGGCCAAGACGATTATCTGGAGTTATCCACGCCCAGCGGCGGCGCGATCAAAGTGCGGCGCTCGTCGCACCCGCGCGCGCGGCGACTGCGCCTCACCGTAACCTCCAGCGGCGCCCATCTGACTTACCCGGAAGGTACACATCCGGCGCAGGTGTTTGCGTTCCTGCGTCAGCACGGCGAATGGCTGGAAAGCAAACTTGACGAGCTGCATCTGGACCACGACGGCCCGCCGCCACTGCTGCCGGGCGCGCCGACACTGATTCCGTTGCGCGGCGAAACCACGCAACTGATCTGGCGCCAAGGTGTGTATCCGCGCATCGAACTCGTCGATGACAAACTCGTGCTGACCTTGCCGAAACCGCATAACGAGCAAAGTCTCGGTGCCGCACGTTCGTTATTGCATTCGTTCCTGCAAGCGCAGATTCGTCGCGACGTATCGCGCTGGTTTGCGCGTTACACGCCCGAGCTGAATCTCGCGCCGACCGGCCTGCGCATCAAGCCGCTGAAAAGCCTGTGGGGCAGTCTGGACAGTCGTGATTGCGTGACCCTTGATCTCGCGCTCGCACTGGCGCCGCCTGAAGCGCTGAAATACGTCGTCGTGCACGAGCTGTGTCACTTGCGTATCCGCGATCATTCACCGCGTTTCTGGGCGTTGGTCGCATCGCTGTATCCCGACTGGAAAACCCAGCGCGACTGGCTCAAGACGCGCGGCCATGCGTTGAAGGCGGAGCTCGGTCGGCTTATCACTTGACTGTGACTGCAATCGCAATCGCGATTCGGGATTTCAACGCAACAAAGGTGCTACTTGCGCCGGCTGTTCCAGATGCAAATGGTGCGAGCCTGGCACATGAATCACTCTTATGTTTTCGACCGCAGCGATGCGTGCCTGCATGATCTCGGCTTTGAAATACGGCATCGGCGGATCCGCCATGACCAGCACAATCGGCGCGCGAATGCCGCGCAGGATCGCGAGAATTTGCGACTCGGAATAACGCAGCGGCGATGCCAGCATCAGGCGCGAATCGGACGACCAGCTGAACCCGCCTTCGACCGATTTGATGCCACGCTCCACCAGCAACTCCGCCGCTTGGCGCGATAGTCCGTTGGCCTTGATGCGCGCCTCGATCGCGGTTTCGATATCCGGAAATACACGCAGGGTTTTGGCCGCCGCGCTTTCGCGTTGCAGCAACGCGCGTTGCAATTGCGCCACGGTCTGATCCTGCTCGGCGGTGGGCGGCCCCAAACCCTCGATCAACAACAGGCGCTCGACGCGCTCGGGTACTGCGGCGGCAAAAATGCTCGCGATACTCGCGCCCATCGAATGTCCAAGCAGGCTGAATTTCAACCAGCCCAGTTGGTTGACGACCTCAAGCACGTCGCTGACATGATCGACATGGTGATACCAGTTGCCCGGCGCCCGATGATCCGAGCGGCCGTGGCCGGCGAAATCCAGCGCGACGATGTAATTCTCGGCCAGCAACGGCGCGAGGCCGGCAAAGCTCGCGGCGTTATCGAGCCAGCCATGCAAGGCCAGCATCGGCGGATTCGCCGGATCGCCCCAGGCCTTGGCTGCGAGCCGACCGAACGCGATATCGATGACGAGCTCGGTCATGCGCTTTTTTCCACATCGTGAAAACGCGCCGCGGCTTGCGCGCGTTTTTTGGCATCGTCCTGGGCCGACCAGTCAACATCGAATTCGGGCCAACCCTGGGTGTGGCGCAAGACCAGTTCAGCCATTGCGTCGATATGCGGCGCGGTCGCATTCAGCGCCGGAATATAGTCGTAACGCTCGCCACCGGCACCGAGAAAAAGCTCGCGATCCTGCATCGCGATTTCCTCGAGCGTTTCCAGGCAATCGACCGCAAAACCCGGACATACCACCTGCAGATGACGCACGCCTTGCCCGGCCAAGTCCTTGAGCACGACATCGGTATACGGATGCAGCCAGCGCTCGCGCCCAACCCGCGACTGGAAACTCACAAGGTATTGCGAACGATCCAGCTGCAGGCGCGCGGCCAGCGCCTGCGCGGTGGCTTGGCACTGACAAAAATACGGATCGCCCGCACGCAGATAACGCTCGGGAATACCGTGGAACGACATCAGCAGACGTTCGCCACGGCCATGCTCGTGCCAATACGCTTCAATCGATTTTGCGAGCGCTTCAATATGCGCTGGTTCGTCGAAATATTGATTGATGAAACGGATTTCCGGCGGCCAGCGCAGGTCGGTCAGGGTTGCGGCAACCGCATCGATCACGCTACCGGTCGAGGTCGCGGAATATTGCGGATACAACGGCAATATCAACACACGGCGCACATTCGCGCGCATCAATTCGATCAGCACATCGGCCACCGCGGGCTGGCCGTAACGCATCGCCAGCCGGACCTGGATCGGACCGCTGCGCAGCGTTTTCAGTCGGGCGTCCAGCGCGTCGGCGAGCGCCTGACTGTTGAGCAATAACGGCGAACCTTCAGCCGTCCAGATCTTCGCGTAGGCATGCGCGGATCGGCGTGGACGAAACCGCAAAATCACGCCGTGCAGAATCAGCCGCCACAACCAGCGCGGCAATTCGATCACGCGTGGATCGGCGAGAAATTCCGCGAGATAACGGCGCACCGCGCCCGGCGTCGGCGCCTGCGGTGTGCCGAGATTGACCAGCAATACCGCAGCGCTTGCGAGCGAACCGTGCTGATATTTCGCATTCCCGAGATAACGTCGTGTTGTCAGCATAAGAAGGCATAATCCATACTCAGACGCATAGTGTAGTGCTTCGGCCAAATCGTGACCGCGCAGTCTGCCGCAATCGATGTGAAGCAACTATCTCGGAACGCCGCGGCTGGATAATTTCGATTGGCCACGCGTGATAGCAACACTAGGTTCATCTGCATATTCGTAATCTAAACCGCCCATTCTTGCCATCGGAGACTCATGATGAAATTGTTGTCGCGCCTCGCTCTGCTCATGCTGTTTCTGACCACGCTATTCAGCGCACCGGCACGTGCTGGCGAAGATGAAAACAAGCGCGCAAAAGATGCGGTGCGGGTGCTCAAGGAAGTGATGATGGCACCGGACAAAGGCATCCCGTCGAACCTGCTCAAGCGCGCGTACGCGATTGCGGTGATTCCCGATGTGATCAAGGCCGGTTTTGTGATTGGCGGGCGCCACGGCGAAGGTTTGATCGCGGTAAAGTCGGCCGATGGCACGTGGAGCAATCCGAGTTTTGTCAGCATGACCGGCGGCAGTTTCGGATTTCAGGTCGGCGTCTCATCGACCGACGTGGTGTTGATCTTCCGCACCCAGCGCGGCGTGGATAATATCGTGCATGGCAAGTTCACCCTCGGCGCCGATGCGTCGGTCGCGGCGGGTCCAGTCGGTCGCGATGCGCAGGCATCCACCGATGGTGAACTCAAAGCGGAGATTTTTTCCTACTCGCGCAGTCGCGGCCTATTCGCCGGCGTCGCGCTGGATGGGTCGGTGATCGCGATCGACAACGACTCGAATCAGGATGTGTATGGCCAGGGCGTCACACCGCGCCGCATCTTCGAAGGCGGTGTCACCAATGTTCCCGGTGCGGTCGTTGACTTCCGCGATCGCCTGGAGGAGTACACTGCACGCTGATGCGTCATCCCGACGCTGATGTGTGCGTTGAAAGTATCGAACGGCGGCAGTTGCCGCCACACGGTCGACGCAGAAAAGTGAGGATTTATGGGCGGTTTTAGTGGTTGGCATTGGATTATCGTGGCGCTGGTCGTGGTGCTGGTGTTCGGCACCAAGAAGCTCGGCAATATTGGCGGCGACGTAGCATCGGCGATCAAGAGTTTCCGTAAGGGTTTGCAGGACGACGACAGCCATCCGCCGTCGCAGCTGAAGGCCGATCCGGAGCCGGTCGCAAAGCCCGCGACCAGCGACGTCAAACGCGACAACGTGCCGTAAGGTCAGTCGCATGTTTGATTTCAGCATGGGCGAAATCGGCATCATCGCGGTGGTGTCGCTACTCGTGCTCGGCCCCGAACGCATGCCGAAAGTCGCGCGCACGACCGGTGCGTTGTTGCGCAAGGCGCGGCAGAGCTGGCAGAACGTGCGCAACGATATCGAGCGTGAATTTGCCGCCGAAGAACTCAAACGCAACCTGAAAGAAACCGTGCAGTCGATTGATCCACGCCCCGCCATGAACGATGCGATCAATGGCACGATGCAGGATATTCATGGTTCGATCCACCCCAATCCGGCGCCAGCGGTAAGCGAAACCGCAATACCGGATCACGGCGCGAACGAGGTGTTGCCGAACTCGACCACAAGTCCGCCACGTCACGATGAGCACGCCTGAACCTGAGGGCGAGAGCGAGCCCACGTTCTTATCGCACCTGATCGAACTGCGCGAACGTCTGCTCAAGGCAGTGGCGACGATCTTGCTGATATTTGCGGCGCTGATGCCATTCGCCAACAAGATTTATTCCTGGCTGGCGAAGCCACTTTTGTCGCGTTTGCCGGCGGGCGGGCAGATGATCGCGATCGATGTCGCCTCGCCGTTTTTCACGCCGGTCAAACTCGCCTTTTTTGTCGCCGTGTTCGCTGCGATGCCAGTGCTTTTGTATCAGGCCTGGGCGTTTGTTTCGCCGGGTTTGTACAAACACGAAAAGCGCCTGGCGATGCCGATTCTGGTTTCGAGCGTCGCGCTGTTCTACGGCGGCTGCGCGTTCGCGTACTTTCTGGTGTTGCCGATGGTGTTTGGTTTTCTCGCCAGCGTCACGCCCGAAGGCGTCGCGATGATGACCGACATCGGCCATTATCTCGACTTCGTGCTAGTGATGTTCCTCGCGTTCGGCATGTGTTTCGAAGTGCCGGTGGCGACCTTGATCATCGTCCTGCTCGGCTGGGTCACCACCGAGCAATTGAGTACCAGCCGGCCGTATGTGATCGTCGGTTGTGTCGTGGTCGCCGCGTTGCTCACGCCACCGGATGCCTTGTCGATGCTGATGCTGGCCGTGCCGATGTGCCTGCTGTACGAGGTCGGCATCATCGCGGCGCGCCTGCTCGCGCGCCGCGCAGAAAATTCCAGCCGGGTTGCCGATTGATCAGACGGCTGGCGGTTCGCTAGGCGGTGTTGGCGGCGTCGGTTCCGTCGGCGGCAAGCTCATGACACTGCCGTAGACGTTCTGATAAGCCGCATAATTTGCGCAAGCCAACACTGGCATCAACACCAGCCAGCCGAGAAACAACGGTATCGCCGCAACGATGCTCAGCACGATCACGATCAGGCCGAATATCAACATCGGGCCGATATTCGCGAGCACCGCATTCAGGCTGTCTTTCGCAGCTACGATCGGATCACCGCCTTCGAGCATGATGCGCGGCACCGCAAAAAACATCAGCGCGGACACCGCCAGCTTGATCACCATGCTGAGTAGAACCCACAACAAACCGCCGCCAAGCAGCGCACCCACGGCTAGGCCGCCCGAGTTTGTCGCACCGCCTATCGCCGCTGCGCCGAGCGCGCCGCCGAGAAACAAAAAGCCGAGCACCAGGCTCAACACCGCGCCGGCCACCGCGATCAAACTCAGGATGACGAGCGGCGACAACTTGCTCGAATCCTGAAAAGCACGGAACAGATGATTCAGGTCGATGCTGCGCCCCGCGTCCTGTTCGCTCGCGGCATGGATCATTCCGGCATACAGCAAGGTGCCGAGAATCGCTGCGGCAAGCTGGCCGAGCAACGGAATGAAAAACAGCAGTACAAAGATCACGAAGCTGACCAGCGCCATGAGAATCCACACGCCCGGATTCTTGCTGAAAATCTCCCAGCCTTTACTCAGCCACCCCACACTATTGTTCACATCGACTTGGCGAAAACTCATTTCGATCGTCCTTTCACAGCGCGGATTGTCCGCAGGATAGTTTCATCGGCAAGCATAAATTGCATGGCTCACGCGCGCCAGCACTCCGGCAAGATTGAACCGGCACGACCAATCGCGGGGTTTCGCACAAGCCGGTTCCGATGTATAAATGTGTACTCAGGGGGAAGAAAATCAGCCATAGGAGGCGATCGCATGAAAAAAACAGCAGCAGAAGTCGACGATACCCGGGATGCCAGTCTGCGGGTATCAAAGCGTGTGCGTGACAGTCTCAAGGCCGCTGCGGCGGTGATGGGGCGTCCGTTGTACGACGTTACCAACGAGGCAATCAGCAATTATCTGGCGTCGGCGAAAGTGGGCGATCCGCTCGCGGCGGCGCGCAAGAGCATGGGCATCAAGGCGCGCAAATAAACGCGATCTTTTTGCGCGGCACAAATCTCAGAAACACGGTTATCGCAGCCATCGGCTGCGACACCATTCGCATCGAAAACCGACAATCTCCGAATAACGCGCGATCTGCGTGTTGTGCTCAATTGCGCGCCAGGCGCAGGAAACGCCGCAGCAAACGGCGTGCATCGGGGCAAGGTTTTACCGAACCCAATAACGCGTCGGCATCGAAGCCTTCCTGTTTCAGTTCGGGCGTGCGTTTGTGGATGTAACCGCGCATCGCATGTGTGCTGAATTCGGGATGGAATTGCACACTCCAAGCGCGTCGCGAATAGCGCAATGCATGGCAATCTTCGAGTGCCGAGCGTGCCAGCACGACGGCATCGCGCGGCGGTTTCAATACGCTTTGCAGATGTGTCGCGTGAGCGCGGAAGCGCGATCCGAGCGGGCTGAATAGATCGTCGCTGCGCGCGGCATCATGTGCGTCGATATCGATTGTTCCCATCTCGCGGCCACGCGGGTTATATCCCACCTCGCCGCCCAGCGCGTGCGCCATAAGCTGATGACCGTAGCACACACCGAACAATGGCAGCTGCTGCTGCATCGCGCCGCGCAACCATTCGGCGGTGCGCTCGCTCCAGTCGTGACGATCGGTCACCATCGCGCCGGAGCCGGTGATGATCGCCGCACCAAAACGGCGCGCATCCGGCAACTTTTCACCGCGCTCGACATGCGTCACGGTAACGTGCCGTGCATGCAGTTTAAGGCCAGTACGAAACCAGTGCGGGAAATCGCGATGGCGTGCGCGCAAATGCGGCAACGCCGTGCCGGTTTGAATGATCAGCACCGGCAATGAATCGCGCACTAGCGAAACCGGCAGTCGAGAATGCTCGATGCGATCAAAAACGCTGTTCGGCACGGAGGTCAGGTTGTCATCAAGGTTCATTCGCAAATCCTAGCAAACGTTTTCTGAATCACATCCCACATCCTGCCGCATCACTCGTCACCGACTTATGACGATTGCGTATTTGCTTAGAACCTGTTCAAAGTCTTTTGAGCAGTAGCGTGAGGAAGGCAAGGTGAATGAACTGGAGGCTGGTATTGAGCTTGCGCTCGCAGTTCTTCCAGAGTCGTCGGCATTTCTCCAACCAGGCGAAGGAGCGCTCGACCACCCACCGCTTCGGGATAACGGCGAAGGTATGCAATTCATTGCGTTGGGCGATCTGCACGGTGGCACCGATGGCGCCTTGGACCGCTTCGGCAAAGGGCTGGCCGACGTAGCCGCCATCCGC
Organism: Pseudolysobacter antarcticus; assembly: GCF_004168365.1. Lineage (GTDB taxonomy): Bacteria > Pseudomonadota > Gammaproteobacteria > Xanthomonadales > Rhodanobacteraceae > Pseudolysobacter > Pseudolysobacter antarcticus. Next base: position 50,243 of record NZ_CP035704.1, on the reverse strand, counting down.
TAGGACACTTTGTACCCGATGTAGGTTTGCCTGACATCGATCTATCGCCTGCAAGGCGCCCTTGCGATCGGTGACTTCCGCTGTAGTCACCGCAATAGCGTGAGGCAGTCCCTGCGTATCCACGGCAATATGCCGCTTGATCCCCGAGACCTTCTTGCCGGCATCGTAGCCCTTATGCGTCGCCGTGTCGGTGTTCTTTACGCTTTGTGCATCAACGATCAAGAAGCTCGTCATGGCGTTGCGCCCCTGCTTGATACGCACCGCGCCCACCTGATTTTTTTAACGCCCGCTCCAGCAGGCTGATGCCGTTCTCGTCAGGCTCGCTCCAGATCGAAAAGTACGAATGCACCGTTCGCCATTTCGGAAACTCCGTGGGCAGCATGCGCCACTGGCAGCCGCTTTTGAGGAGGTAGCGGACCGCGCAAAATACCTCGTACAGATCCACCCGACGCGGGCTGGTCTTCTTGCGTGCGCTTTCCAGCAAAGGATGAATTTGCTCAAACTGGGCGCGACTGATGTCACTCGGATAGGTTGATCTCATTCCGCCAGTATCAGCACGCCGGTCTCATAGATTGAGACTTTGAACAGGCTCTTAAGCCCCGATGATAAGAAACACAGCATCGATGAATCCTGTCTTTTTCGGTTTTTCTCAATCGATCGGCGGCAGTACGCCAGCCACTTCCGCGATCGTGGTTACACCACGCGCGACTTGCGCTGCGGCACTCACACGCAGCGGTCGCATGCCTTGCGCGAGCGCGATTTCGCCGAGCTTGCTGAGATCGGTCGCGGCCTGAATCTGCTGCCGCAACGGTGGTGTGATCGACAACATTTCATAGATTCCGGTACGCCCGAGAAAACCGGTGCGACGACATTCCAGGCAACCTTTGTGCATGAATCCGCGCGCTGGCAACGGCAGATTCCAACGTCCGACCAGGCCTTGCCAGTCCTGCGCATCAAGCTTGGTTTCGACTTTGCAATGCGGGCACAAGGTACGCACCAAACGCTGCGCGACAATGCCGGTGAGCGTGGATTGCAGCAGGTAATACGGCACGCCGAGATCGAGCAAACGCGTGATCGCCGACGGCGCATCGTTGGTATGCAGCGTGGATAAAACCAGGTGACCGGTCAGCGATGCCTGCACCGCCATTTGTGCGGTTTCGAGATCGCGGATTTCGCCGACCATGATGATGTCGGGATCTTGTCGCAGCAGCGTGCGCACGCCGGCGGCGAAGTCCAGATCGATCGCCATCTGCACCTGCATCTGGTTGAATTCGGGCGCGACCATTTCGATCGGATCCTCGACCGTGCAGACGTTGATGTCCGGCGTGGCGAGATATTTCAGCGTTGAATACAACGTCGTGGTTTTGCCCGAACCGGTCGGGCCGGTCACGAGCACGATACCGTGCGGACGCTCGACCATCACGCGCCAAGCTTCGGCTTCGGTCGGACTGAAACCGAGCTGCGAAAATTCCTTGACGACGACATCGGGATCGAAAATACGCATCACGATTTTTTCGCCGAACGCGGTCGGCATGCTCGACAGACGCAACTCGACTTCGCGCCCGCCAACGGAGCGCGTCTTGATACGACCATCCTGCGGCCGGCGTTTTTCGGCGACGTCCATGCGCCCGAGAATCTTGATGCGCGAGGTCACCGCCACCATCACCGGCGTCGGCAACTCGAACACCTTGTGCATCACGCCATCGATGCGGAAACGAATCTGGCTGGTATCGCGGCGTGGCTCCAAATGGATATCCGACGCGCGCTGTTCGAACGCGTATTGCAGCAGCCAGTCGACGATGTGCACGACATGACGATCGTCGGCACCGACTTCGCCGGATTTGCCGAGCTCAACCAGCTGCTCGAAATTCAGGATGCCACGACCATCGGGCACATCGCTATTGCTCTTGGCATCGCGCGCGCGCTGGATCGAGCGCTGCACACCGTAGAATTCGGTGAGGTAACGATTGATGTCGATCGGGCTCGCGACCACGCGCTGCACATCGCGGCGCAGGATGTGGCCGAGATCGCTGAGCCAGCGCATGTCGAACGGTTCGGCGGTGGCAAACACCACCTGCAACTCGGTCACCGCCACCGGCAGGATGCGATAACGATTGGCGTACGCCTGCGACACCACTTGCGTGACCACGGCAGCATCGATCTTCATCGGATCGATTTTCAGATACGGCAAACCGGCCTTCTCGGCCAGCCATTGCGTAAGCGTCTCCAGACTCAGCGGCTTGCCCGGCTGACGCGCATTCGCGAGTTTGAGATTGGCGATCAACACCAGCGGATGCAGTTCGAGCCGACCGCGCTGAGTACGCACATCGGCGCGCACGCGCTTGGCATCTTCGGCCACGATCAGGCCATCGACGATCAGCGTGGCCAGCACCGGTTCCAGTTCCAGGCGTCGATGCAAACCGATGCCGGGCGCCAGCGTATCGGCGGCGGACAGAACGGTAGCTTGCGGTAATGTGGCCATGCTGGCTCCGTGAAGGCGTGTATTGCCCGGCCCCGTTATACTAACGCGCTTTACGCCACGATCATTAATGAGCTTATGTCCGGCCTGACTTTTCAAGATGTAATCCAGACTCTCAACCGCTACTGGGGCGAGCAAGGCTGTGTGCTGATCCAGCCGTTCGATACCGAAGTCGGCGCGGGTACGTTTCATCCCGCCACGTTCTTGCGCGCGCTCGGGCCGGAGCCGTGGCGCGCCGCGTACGTGCAGCCGTGCCGCCGACCGACCGATGGTCGTTATGGCGAAAATCCAAATCGCCTGCAGCATTATTACCAGTACCAGGTGGCGCTGAAACCGAACCCGGACAATATTCTGGAGTTGTATATCGATTCGCTGAAAGCGCTCGGCATCGATCCGCTCGTGCACGATTTGCGTTTCGTCGAGGACAACTGGGAATCACCGACCTTGGGCGCGTGGGGACTCGGCTGGGAAGTCTGGCTCAACGGCATGGAAGTCACGCAGTTCACGTATTTCCAGCAGGCCGGTGGCCTCGAATGCAAACCGGTGCTCGGCGAAATCACCTACGGCCTCGAACGCCTCGTGATGTATCTGCAGAACGTCGACAGCATCTACGACATCGTCTGGACAACCGCACCACATGGGCCGGTAACTTACGGCGATGTATTCCATCAGAACGAAGTGGAACAGAGCACCTACAATTTCGAACACGCGAATGTGGCGGCATTGTTCGGCTGGTTCGATACCTGTGAAAGCGAGGCAAAAAAACTTGTCGAGGCCGGTTTGCCATTGCCCGCTTACGAGCAGGTTTGCAAAGCCAGCCACGCCTTTAATCTGCTCGATGCGCGCCGCGCGATTTCCGTGACCGAACGCCAGCGCTACATTCTGCGTGTGCGCACGTTGTCACGCGCCGTGGCCGAAGCGTATTACGCGCAACGCGAAAAACTCGGCTTTCCGGGATTGAAGAAACCTGCTGCGAACGGCAAGGAGCAGGCGCATGTCTGAACTCAAATCTTTATTGATCGAAATCGGCACCGAAGAACTGCCGCCGAAAGCTTTGGATGATCTTGCCGCAGCCTTTGTCGCTGGCATTGTCGATGGCCTGACCAAGCGCGGCATCTCTGCCGATACGAGCAATGCAAAGCTTTTTGCGACGCCGCGCCGACTTGCCGTGCTGGTGCCGCATGTGGCGACGGAACAGCCCGAACAAACTTCGGAACGCCGCGGCCCAGCCATGAACGCCGCCCTCGATGCGAGTGGCCAGCCGAGCAAGGCGCTGATCGGTTTTGCGCAAAGTTGTAGTGTCACGGTCGAGCAATTGCAGAAACTCGAAACCGACAAGGGTGCGTGGTTTGTACATCGTGCGGTGAAGCCTGGCCAGCCGACCGCGGCATTGATGCAGGAGATCGTGATCGAAGCCCTGAAAGCACTGCCGATTCCGAAAGCGATGCGCTGGGGCGATCACGATTTCAGCTTTGTGCGGCCGGTACATTGGCTCGTGATTCTGCACGGCGAGCAGGTGATCGATGCAGAAATCTTCGGCATCAAATCGGATCGTTTTTCGCGCGGGCATCGTTTCATGGCGCCGGAAAAATTCGATGTGGTTTCCGCCGATTTGTACCAAACCAAATTGCTGGAAAAAAAGGTCATCGCTAATCCGATTGATCGCCGCAATAAGGTCGCATCGGTGGTCGAGCAAACGATCAATGCGTTGGGCCTGGCATTTGTCGAACCGGTCGCATTGACTGCTGAAGTCTCGAATCTGGTTGAATGGCCAGTCGCGATTCATGGCACGTTCGATCAAGCATTTCTCGACGTGCCGAGCGAGGCATTGATCGCGACGATGCAGAACAACCAGAAATTTTTTCCGGTGTTCGATGCAAACAATAAACTGACCGAACATTTCATCGGCGTCGCAAATATCGAATCAAAAGATCCGGCGGAAATTCGCAAAGGTTATGAACGCGTAATTCGTCCGCGCTTTGCCGATGCGAAATTCTTCTACGACGAAGACCGCAAACAACCGCTCGAAGCGCAGCTCGAAGCCTTGAAGTCGGTGACGTATCAGCAGTCGCTGGGTTCGGTCTGGGACAAGAGCATGCGTGTGGCCGAACTCGCGCGCGTGATCGCGAATCGTGTCGGTGTAGACGCGGCGCTCGCAACACGCGCGGCAGCATTGTCGAAATGCGATCTGATGACACGCATGGTCGGCGAATTTCCCGAGCTGCAAGGCGTGATGGGGCGTTATTACGCGAGCCAAGGCGCCAAGCCCGAACATGCCGATGTCGCGCAGGCGCTTGATGAATTTTATGCGCCGCGTTTTGCTGGCGACAACATCGCGCAAGGCAAACTTGCGCAGGTGATTGCCGTCGCCGAACGTGTTGATACTCTCGCTGGAATTTTCGCAGTCGGGCAAAAGCCGAGCGGCAACAAGGATCCGTTTGCGCTGCGTCGCGCCGCACTCGGATTGGCGCGCACCTTGATTGAAGCAAAGCTCGATCTGGATCTGCGCGGACTGCTCAGCGAAGCATTTGCGTTGCTGCCGGAAGCAGCATTGCAAGCTGGTTTGCCGCGTGGCAAGGATGGCAAAACCGCGATACTTGATGCGGGCGCACGACGCACCGAACTCGCCGCAGAAATTCTCGATTTCATCCTCGATCGTTTGCGTGGTTATTACGCCGACCAGGGCATAAGCGGCGATGTATTCGAAGCGGTACGCGCGGTGGAACCGGCCACGTTATCGGACTTCGATCAGCGCATGCATGCCGTCGTCGAATTCGCCAAACTGCCGGAAGCACAAGCACTCGCCGCCGCCAACAAACGTATCGGCAATATCCTGCGCCAGGCCGATGCGAGCGAAATCGGCGTTATCGATTCCGCGCAGCTTGAAGCCGGTGCCGAAGCGGATTTGCATACAGCCGTCACCGCGGCATCGAGTGCGATAAAACCGCTGCTCGCGACACGTTCATACGTCGATGTGCTCAAACATCTGGCGGATTTGCGCGCGCCGGTAGATGCGTTTTTTGAGGGAGTGATGGTGATGGTCCACGACGCGGCGAAACGCCGCAATCGCCTGAGCCTGCTCGCGCAATTGCGCCGCATGTTTCTCGAAGTTGCGGATATTTCACTGCTGCACAACGTTGCGTGATCCGTCTGCAAACATCAGAGAAATGACCATGACCAGCGCTGCGGAAATCTGACCCGAGTCGGCGGCACCGACTCAACCAGACCGACTACGGATATGCAGTCTGACGCTCGTTGAACCCGCGCAGCATTGACAAGTACGAAGCAACACAGAGAACCACAGGACGACCAGCGGTGGTGCGAAGACTCAGGGCAAAAGCGTCACTCGCACGGCGTTGACAGTAGGTCTCTTACGGCGTCCGTTAGGCGCTGTTCATGCGTTCGAACAACGCCTCGCCCTGGGTACGTGTATTGACAGACATACCAACTAAAATTTCGTCATGGTCGTTTTCCAACTGGACGAGCGCTTCTGCAGCGAACGTTTCCGGGGACATCGCGGGACGACTGGCTGTGCCCTTGCTGCGGGTTCCGCTACCCAGGCCAGTATCCACGATGGGCGGGACCATCTCCACGACCCTGACACCCGTTCTTTTTAGCTGGTGCCGCAAACTGAGTGTGAAGGAGTGCATGGCCGCCTTGGTGGCGCAGTAGACCGGGATATCCGCCATGGGTACGAACGCAAGGCCGGAACTGACATTGATCACGGTTGATTGCGGTTGCCGTTTCAGCAAAGGCAGCATTTCACCGATCAGGCGGATCGGCGCGGTGAAGTTGATGACCACCTCTTTCTCGAGCTCGTCGAGCGCGACGGCTTCTTCAAATATGCGACGATATTGAACGCCGGCATTGTTGATCAGCATGTTGAGCGTGGGGTGTGCCGTATTCAACCATTCCACCATCGCACGGCGGCTTTCGGTATCAGCGACATCGCAAACACGCGTGACGAGTGCCGGTACTTCTGCCTGCGCATTTTGAAGCGCTTCCGCGTTCCGTCCGCAAATGATGACGCGGTTGCCGCGTTCCGATAGTTGCCGCGCAAGCGCAAACCCGATGCCGGTCGCGCCGCCAGTAATGAGAATGGTGTTTGCTGTCAGGTTCATTATTGAATCTCCTTTCTGTGGGTGCGTACCTAATGTCGGCTATTCAAGATAGCCGCGGTGCATAGCGCAGGGTGTGCCGATACCGCAATGGATCAATGCTGCAGGCCACTCGACAATTGGGCGTCCAGTGCGGCTTGCGCGCGCTGGCCCGCATCCGCGCTTACGCGTTCGGCAAGCACCTGAATGAGCTGCCGCAATTGGGCAGCGCTTACGCCCACGTTCATACTGATGCGCATGTGGGCCTGCAGCTGGGGCTCCACGCCCGGCATGGCAGCCAGAGCCGCGACCGTGGCCAACTCACGGCTCTGCCAGTCGAGGTTGTCACGCGCAAAAATGTCGCCGAACAGGTGTGTTTTCAAATACAGATCGATGGCTGGCGCAAATTCAAACAGCGGGCCTTTGACCGGCGCACCCGAGAGCTTGGTCTGATTCGCCGTGCCTGCGTCCAGCAATGCGGCGCCCTGCGGAACAGGGCAAGAATCTAGACCTGGGGCGTCCACGATGCCATCCTGCTTACGCGTCTGAAGCAGTTTCATCAACTCGGTCAAGGCATTGATGCTACGGGGGAATCCCGCATACGCATACATCTGCACGAGGATTTCCTTGCAATCGCTGATCGACAGGCCGACATCCAAACCCCGTCCGAGCGCAATGTTCAGTCGCGCCAAATCTCCGATCGCAACGTGCGCCGCAATCGGTACGATCGCCTGCTGTTTCGCGGAAAGCGTAGTTTCGGTGGTCATAGTGATGAGTTGCTCGCTAATGGAAGACGTGGAGTTGATCGCGTGGCGCGGCATGGCGACGAGACCCGTGAGAAACGCCATAGCACCGACTAAAGATTCGGAAATTGAGCGCTACTTTCTCAGAGGCTGCACATCGTTTCTCCATTCCCTCGGGTCTAAGCTATTGTCATGCACGTTTCGTGATGATCGTGGCAGCGACCGTAAGCGGCATCGACATCAGTGATCCGAATGCTCCCAATACGCCTTGGCTCCCAGCACAACGGGATCGACATCGAGAAATGTCCGCGACGTCACCATTTTTCGCGTAGTTTCGAAAAACTTTTGAAAATGCGCGGTCTCGCGGTGAGCGTTGTACGCAGCTTCATCCTTGTACATCTCGAAGACCTGGAATCGGTGCGGATTTTCCTTGAGGGAGACCGCATATAACGTGAACACGCCGGGCTCTTCGCGCATGGACGTGGAGGCGATCTCCTGAAGTGCCGCCGTGAATTCCTCGAGATGCCGCGGATCGACGTCCAATTGCGCGATGCGCACGTAGGGCGCTGCGGCCGGTCGTCCACCGGCGGTTGAAGTCCACAATCCTAATGTTTGCATGGTTGCATTTCCCGCCTGCGGCCGGTTTGTTTGAGCAACGACGACGTGTGCGAACAAGCAGCTCGTCAGCGCGAATACGAGACGCAGCGTGCGAACGTTCACGACCCAATTCCGGTCAACTTTTCCCAATTGGCGTGCGCGAATTTCCGCTTGTCATCTTCGTTCAGTTGCAGCGTTTCAAGAAAGCGACGGGCATCCCCGCCCCGTCGGTACTGGTAGGGAAAATCTGTCGAAAACAATATTCGCTCGAGGCCGACCGCTTCGATCGCCCGACCTAGATAGGCCGGGCTGAACATGCCACTGGCGGTCAGATAGAGATTGTTGCGCACGTAGTCGACGAAGGGGTGCACCAGTTCCGATACTCGGTCAAGCATGGCAAGGCGCTCAAGATAGAAGATCACCAATTCACCCCAGTGGCCGAGGATCACTTGGAGGTTCGGATGCCGGTCAAATACACCGGCCAGCACGATACGCACAAACTGGATGCCGGCTTCGTAATGCCATCCAAGGCCGAAGGTCGACAGAGCGAGATCGATCGGTGCGCTGAACCCTGCATAGTAGGCGTCACGAACGCTCGCTTGCGGAATCTGCGGATGGATCAACAGCGGGATGCCCAGTTCAGCCGCACAGGCGAAAGTCGGCTCGAACATCGCATGATCAAGGTTTTTGTCACCAACGCGGCCATAAAGAATGGCCCCCTTGCAACCAAGCTCCTCGACACAGCGTCGAAGCTCTCGTGCAGCGGAGTCGGCATCCGCGAATGGCAGCGCCGCGAGCGCCTGAAAGCGGGAAGGGTTGGCAGCCACGGCCTCGGCCAGGAGATCGTTGGCACGACGTGCCAGATCAATGCCGCGATGCCCCAGGTTGTTGAGGCCCGGTGTCGTCAGCGAGAGAACCTGCACATCGACGCCGGTTTCGTCCATCAGCGCCAATCGCTGCTCGGCGAGGTCTGCCAGACGTTCGCCGAGAACGCCCGCATTCAGCGCGAGCGTCCCGTCATCGGCACCATGAATTGACTTCCACGCATGCCTCACCTCATCAGGAAGAACATGCTCTTCGATGGCGATGATCTTCATGTGAGATGCTCCCGTGATCTTGAACGTGACATTGGCAGAATGGGGTTCTGGATCGGACGCGTCATCGATTGTTCGCGACTCTTCGCAGCTCAAGACTTCGCGGCAAGGTGATCGACGATAGCTTGACCAACCCCATGAGCCGAAGCCGGGTTCTGGCCAGTAATGAGGCGGCCATCGACCACCACCTTCTCCGTCCAATTGGGCGCCGGCTGATGCAGCGCGCCACGCTCCTTGAGAGTGGTCGCTAACAGATACGGCACGACATGCGTGTACTTGACCTCGGCTTCCTCCTCGTCAGTAAAGGCAGCCACTTTCTTGCCAGCAACAAGATAGCTGCCGTCCGAGAGCGTTGCATTCACCAGTGCAGCCGGGCCATGGCAGACCGCGGACACAATGCCGCCGCTCTCGTAAATCTCGCGGATCACGCGCTGCACTGCCGGACTATCGGCGAAGTCCCACATCGTGCCATGGCCGCCGGCAAAGAAGACCGCCGAATAGCGTGACGGATCGAGATCGCCGAGGATCAGCGAATGAGCCAACGCATCGCGGAAGCCCTTGTCTTTCCAGTAGTGGGCGTTGACGGGATCAGACAGGTCGAAGAAGTCGATCGGCGGATGACCGCCGCGGATCGAGGCGATTTCCACCGGGATGCCAGCCGCCTCGAAAACTTCGAGCGGATGCGTCAGTTCGACCAACGCGAAACCGGTCGGCTCGCCGCTGTCACCACGGATCGGATGGCTGGTAACAACGCACAGGACGGGCTTGATGTCTGCCATAAATTTGTTCCTTAGGATTTGAGGGAAGCCATGTCGATGACGAAGCGATATTTCACGTCACTCTTCAAAATGCGCTCATAGGCTTGGTTGATCTGCTGGATGGAAATGATTTCGACATCCGAGACGACGCCGTGTTTTCCGCAGAAATCGAGCATTTCCTGCGTCTCGGCGATACCGCCGATGAAGGAGCCCGTGATCGCCCTGCGACCACGCACGACCGCGCCGGCATTTACCGGCGTTCCCAGAGGTCCCATGTAGCCGACCAGGACTAGCACGCCTTCAAGAACCAGCGTCGGCATATATGGGTTGACGTCATGGTCATAGGGCACCGTGTCGATGATCAAGTCGAAACGGCCGGCGACGGCTGCCATCTGTGCCGGATCGCCCGACAACACCACATGATCGGCACCGAGACGGAAGGCGTCCTTCTCCTTGCCGGACGAACGCGTAAACAGGGTGACGTCGGCACCAAGTGCCTTCGCCAGCTTCAGCGCCGTGTGGCCGAGACCACCAAGGCCGATCACGGCGACCTTGCTGCCTTCGCCGACATTCCAGCGGCGCAGCGGCGACCAAGTGGTAATGCCGGCGCAGAGTAGCGGGGCGGCGCCTGCGGGGTCCATTCCTTCTGGCAAAGTGAGAACGAATTTCTCCGTCACCACAATCGCATTGGAATAACCGCCGAAAGTCGGCATCCCGTCATGCCTGTCGATGCTGTTGTAGGTGTAAGTCGCGCCTTCGGCGCAATCCTGCTCCCATCCCTTCAGGCAAGGCTGACAATGCTGGCAGGAATCGACCATGCAGCCGACGCCAACTAGGTCGCCCGCCTTGAAACGTTGCACCGCGGCGCCAACCTGCCGGACCCGGCCGATAATTTCATGCCCCGGGACGATGGGATAGCTGGTGAAGCCGCCGTGGTTGCGAGCCAAGTGGAGGTCCGTGTGGCAGACCCCGCAAAACAGTATGTCGATGACGACGTCGTCCGTCCGGGGCTCGCGTCGCTCCAATGCAAGAGGCGCGAGATCCCCGCTGGCCGATTGAGCGGCGTAGCTTAAAACGTTCATGATCTGAATTCCTTTCTATCGAAACTGGTGCCGTTGAAGTGCGCAACGACGCCTGCCACGAAACACACAGTGAAGGACCGGAAATATCAGGCGTTACCTGGTGCGAAGAGCAATTCCCAGTTCAGGAAAGGACCGAGCGGAATGACTTCCCAATCAATGATCCCGGCCTTGGCCAGCGGGAATTCGCGCAAGGCTTGTTTGGCGGCTTCCACCGAATCGCATTCAGCGATGAGGGCAACCCCGGGCGATCCTGGCGGAAATATAAATCTCGCACGATGCCGCTCTTGTAGAGCTGCCATGCGTGGCGGGCTTCGTCCAGCAAATGCGGTTGATACTTTTCCAGGCTGGCACCAGGCTGAGGGATGTCGAGGCAGAGCAGTTTCATGATGAGACTCCGTGGTCGGGGGAAATAAGATCAGGTCGGTTGGAGCCGGCGGACGGTCTCGGCCACCCGCTGTCCGAGGTAAGCAGCGGTTTCCAAATCGCTCTTGATGGGGGTGTCATCAGGCCCTTGGTCCCCGTTGGATTGGGCCATCGCACCTAGCCAGCTACCCAAGCGGTTGAGGTCATGCACGCTGCCACGACTGGTGTCGTTACCGGGCTTCAGATCGAGACCTACCCACAGCATGCCGTGCTGAGCGGCAAACAGCGCCATCGAGATCAGCGAGTTCAGCTTATCGCCATTTTGCGCACCTGAGTTTGTGAACCCCGCGGCAACTTTGTTGCGCCATTTCATCTGGTTCCAGGCAGCCTTGGTGGAGTCTTCGCAGAATTGCTTGAAGCGCGCGCTGGGTGAGCCACTGTAAGTGGGTGAGCCGAAGACAATGGCATCGCTTGCCTCAAGCACTTCCCAAGGTATGTGCCCTTCGGACACAGGGATCAGACGCACCTCTGTACCCTCCACCCGGCGCACGCCCTCGGCCACGCTTTGGGCTTGCTTGGCCGTGTGGCCATAGCCGCTGTCATAGATAATCGAAATCTGCATCGGGAGTTCTCAAAGGTAAAAAGATGGTCACGGATGCGGCGCTGTAGGTGACAACAATTCGATTGGCACCGACGCGAACATTGCAGCCGCATTGAATGGAGAAAATGCTACTGTAGAAATGGGTGCGTTAGTGGCGATAGTTTTTCCCATCTTTGTAGAATCAAACGCTACGATTAAACAGCTAAGCTATGTTCTGTGTGAGCGGAATGCGTCATGCAGGCAGCCTGACAAGGAAACAGCCTTCTGTTGCGAAGGACGCGCGAACCTTTTTTCCGCTGGCGGAGGCATTGATGAAAACGGACATGCGAGGTCGGTTGGATGGCGTGGCGGTCTTCGTAGAGGCGGTGGGGGCGGGCGGGTTTGCCCGCGCGGCCAAACGCCTGGCGCTATCACGATCAGCTGTGGGCAAAGCGATCGCGCGCCTGGAAACACGCCTTGGCGTGCGCCTCTTTCATCGCACGACGCGAACCCAGAACCTGACCGAAGACGGTCATGTCTACTACGAGCGATGCTTGCGGGCGATCGAAGAACTGCGCGCTGCCGAATCGCAACTGGAATCCGGCAAACAGGAAGTCGCCGGACGTTTGCGGATCACCATGCCGGTGTTGTTCGGCCGCTACTGCATCGCCCCAATCCTGCTGGACTTTGCAAGGCTGCACCCCAAATTGGAGCTCGAGCTGAGTTTCAGCGACCGTCCGGTCGACCTGATTGCCGAAGGATTCGACCTCGGTATCCGAAACGGCGCATTGGGCGAGGCGACTGGACTGTGTGCCCGACGTTTGGCGACTCAGCCGAAGGCGTTATGTGCGGCTCCTGACTACCTGAAAGCCCGTGGCCAGCCTGACACTATCGAAGCTCTGGCCACGCACGATGTATTGATTCACTGTCGCATGGGCAATCCGTATCCTTGGCTGTTAGCTGACGCGAATGGTCGCTTGATCGAAGTCACGCTCGCTTCGCGCCTGCGGCTTGATGATTTGGAAGTGACCGCCGATGCGGCCGTGGCAGGCATGGGTCTTGCGTGGTTGCCGCACTGGCTTATCCGTGAGCGCATTCAGGCCGGTACGCTTGTTCCGTTATGGGAGAACCGGCCCTCAGCGTCGATGGATAGTCATGCGGTCTGGCCGGTGACTGAATACATGCCGCTACGTGTGCGCCTCGCCATCGACACGCTCCTCGAAAAATTGCCGGAGGCGCCGGGAGTGCAGGTACCCACGGCACTTCCAGGTTGGCACATGCAAGGCGTGACAGCCAGTGGTTCACCATCATCGCGGGGAAAGCGTAGTGTGCGCTGATGCAGATCGTGATTTACGAGCACGATGGGCAACGATGGCGGATAGCTAACGCTTATCGATAAGTCTAGTTGTTGATTTGCGCCCAGATCGAAACCGGCGCCGAAGCAAATTTGCATGCGGCGATAGCAGCAGCATCGAGTACGATAACGCCGCTGCTCGCGACACGCTCATACGTCGATGTGCTCAAGCATCTCGCTGATTTACGCGCGCCGGTCGATGCGTTTTTCGAAGGCGTGATGGTGATGGTCGATGATACGGCGAAACGCCGCAATCGCCTGAGCCTGCTTGCGCAATTGCGCCGTATGTTTCTCGAAGTCGCGGATATTTCATTACTGCACAACGTTGCCTGATCCATTTGCCAACAGCACAGGAATTACCATGACCAGCGCTGCGGAAACTCGCCCACCACTACCGCCGTTCACGCTCGAAACGGCGCTGAAAAAAGTTCGCGCCGCGGAAGATGGCTGGAACGGTCGCAGTCCGGAAAAGGTTGCGCTGGCGTATAGCGAAGACAGCCAGTGGCGCAATCGTTCGGAGTTTTTCCAAGGCCGCGCGGCGATCGTCGAATTCCTCACGCGCAAGTGGGCGAACGAGCACGATTATCGCTTGATCAAGGAACTCTGGACGTTCGGCGACAACCGTATCGCGGTACGTTTTGCCTACGAATGCCACGACCAAAACGGCCACTGGAAACGCGCGTACGGCAACGAGAATTGGGAGTTCGACGAACGCGGATTGATGCGTATTCGCCATGCCTCGATCAACGATGTGGCGATCGATGGATCCGAACGCAAATTCTTTTGGGATCGAACCGGCCCGCGACCGCTCGATCATCCAAGCCTCAGCGATCTTGGTTTGTAGCGCACGCTTGCAAAGCGGCGTGAGCGCACATCTGTTGCGCTCATTTCTATCCTGGAATTAAGAAGCGGACCCGCGAATGTTGAGCCTGTTAGTCTTCAGTGTGGAACCCGCGCAACCAGTGGTTAAAAACCTTTAACCCGCCACCAAAATACCAAATCAATAGTCCAGCCTCCCCTAGCAAAGAGACAATTATGTGCGGCCACAAATAGGGCCAAAGTTCTCGTTTGCCATTAATCTCATTTGAGAACCCAATGTCGCGTTTGACGACACGACTTCCGGGTTCCAATGCCTCGGATTCGAATTCGTAGCCAAAAGGGGCAAGCTCTCCCGATGTCCCGTTGGCGCTGCGAGTGACGTAATGAGCCTCACATCTATTGTTCAGCGGCTGTTCGCACACAGCGTACTTTGATACAACAACAAAATCAGCCGAAAAGCCAAAAAAATAGAACAACTGATAAGTGCTAGCGCATGTAGCAACGGCACTACACCCTAACAGTGCTGTAAAAAACACAAATAAAAATACTCGTTCCATATGAAAACGGCCTATCGCCGCCTTACGGTTTTTCCGGCACCAGCGTCGCGCTGCCGATCGCCCCGAGCAAATCCTTGTCGCCATCGCGCAGCGTGTTTCGCGACAAAGCGGTGAAGTCGAGCAGCAACGGGCCGACCGGATACGCACCGTGCAGCATGTATTGGAAATCGCCGGCCTGCGGCGCGCGATCCGTCAACGCATACCAATATCCCGCGCCGACGTTGCCGTGCAATTCCTTGAGGTCGACCTGTTGCTCGGTCGCGGTGAACAACTGGCCCTCGCCGGCTTTCTGCATGAGTTTACGCAGCGCCTCGGGCGTGTTGAACGTGGCATCGGGCGGCTTGGTCCAGAGCACGACCACACGCATGCGCATCGCATCGCCTTTGCTCGGATCGAACTCGATCATCGGCGGTTGATTCGCCGGATTGTCCAACACTTTCATCTGCCATCCCGCAGGCACGTTGAACACCAACCTGCCTTTTCCGGGCAGCGTAATTTCCTGGGTTGCTCCCGCCGCGATGGCGTTGCCGACCGATAAAAAACCGAGCATCGCGAGGAGAAATAAAACGTTGCGATATTGATGGATCATTACGGCGATTCCCGACTACAGATCAGGCATTCTGCCATAGGCGTGCACGGCATCGCTGGCGTTGCTTGATCGCGCCAGCGGCTCGCCACTTGCGATACATACACACCGCCACCAAGTCATCGCGATGAATACTCCCGTGTTCGATCTCGATCCCGTCAATCCGAGCACCGTGCTGGTGCGCAACGACCGCGCGCGGCTGCGGCTGGCATTTCTCAGTGCGCTGGCGCTAGTCGGCGGCCTGTGGCTGTTGTGGATCGCGACGATCTCGCTCGGTTGGTCGAACGATGATCTTGCGTTGCTGCCACGTACCTGGCGCGGCCTGCTCGGCATCCTCACCGCGCCGCTGGCGCATGCGTCGCTCGCGCATCTGGTTTCCAACACAGCACCACTGCTGTTGCTCGGCACGCTGACGCTGTATGCGTATCCGCTCGCGGTGCGCCGTGCGCTACCGCTGATCTGGATCGTGAGCGGCCTCGGCGTGTGGTTGTGGGGCCGACCGTCGCATCACCTCGGCATCAGCGGAATCATCCACGGCCTGATGTTTTTCCTGTTCGTGATCGGCCTGCTGCGCCGCGATCGGCTCGCGATCACGATTGCACTCGCGGTGTTCTTTTTCTACGGCGGCATGGTCATGACGGTGTTGCCGCACGAATCGGATATCTCGTGGGAATACCATTTGTTCGGCGCGTTCGGCGGCGCCATCGCAGCGATCTTGTGGGATCGACTCGATCCATTGCCGGCGCGCAAGAAATACAGCTGGGATCTCGAAGAAGAACAGCGTCGTTATGCCGAGGAACACGCGCATGATGACGAATTCGAACCAACGCGCCCGCATCACGTGCCGGTACTTTGGCATCGCCCGGAAGCGATGACACAACGCCAGCGCAACGCCGGCAATGTGCTCCAGTTTCCCGATCCGCACGAGCCGCGACGCATCGCCGTGGTCGACGCCGAAACACAGCGCGACGAACGCTAGCGTCGATTCATTTCGCAGTGTTCACGCGCATCATCCCCGATACGCGTGAACACCGCAGTGTCTTAATGCGACTCGGCGATGAACGCGTTGATGCGTTCTTCGAGCAGCGGCAGCGGCACCGAACCGAGGCTCAATACCGCATCGTGGAATGCGCGAATATCGAATTTTGCACCAAGCTGTTTTTCCGCGCTCGCGCGCAGCTCGCGGATTTTCAACTCACCGAGTTTGTAGCTCAGCGCCTGCCCCGGCCAGCTGATGTAGCGATCGGTTTCGGTTTCGATTTCGTGTTCGGATAACGCCGTGTTGTCGTGCATGAAGGCCAGCGCCTGCTCGCGCGTCCAGCCTTTCGCATGCATGCCGGTATCGACCACGAGCCGGCACGCGCGCCACATTTCGTAAGTCAGCCGACCGAAGTTTTCATACGGCGTTTGATAGATGCCCATCTCGACCCCGAGATGCTCCGCGTACAGCGCCCAGCCTTCGCCGAACGCCGAGATATAACTGTAACGACGGAACGGCGGTTGCTCACCCTGCTCATTCGCGAGTGCGCCTTGGGTGTGATGGCCGGGTGCGGATTCGTGCAAGGTCAGCGACGGCAAAGTATACAAAGTGCGGCTTGGCAAATCGTAGGTATTGACCCAATAAAATCCGGCGGCGTGGCTGCCTTCCGCCGCGCCCGCATAACGGCCGCTGGTATAGAACGGCGCGATTTCCGGCGCCACCGGCGCGATGCCGAACGGCTGGCGCGGCAGCTTGCCGAAGAAGTGCGGCAATTGCGCATCGATGCGCTTGGCGATCCAGCTCGCGCGCATCAGCAACTCTTCCGGCGTCTTGGCGTAGAACTGCGGATCGGTGCGCAGGAATTTCAGGAACGCGGCGAAGTCGCCCGAGAATTTCACATCCTTGATGATCGTTTCCATTTCGGTATGAATGCGCGCGACTTCTTTCAGGCCGATCGCGTGAATTTCTTCCGGCGAAAGATTCAGCGTGGTGTAGGTGCGAATCTGCTGCTGATAAAAATTCTTGCCGTTCGGCAAGGCATACGCGGCGATGCTCTTGCGCGCCTTCGACACGTATTCGTTCTGCATGAACTTGAGCACTTTGGCGTAAGCCGGAATCACGTGATCGTGGATCGCCTTGCTCGCCTCGGCACGCAGTTGTTCGGCGTCACTGGCCGAAATCGAATCCGGCAATTTCTTGAACGGCGCGTAGAAACCGCTGTCGCTGGTTTGTTTGATTTCGACCTGGCCACGTAACGCCGCATCGCGGCCGGTCAACACCACCTGCGGCACGGTGATGCCGCGTTTGATGCCAAGGCGCATCAGCTCGATGTTCTCGTCGAAATAACGCGGCACATCGTTGAGGCGCGCGATGTAATTGCGATAATCGCTGATCGTGGCAAAGTTCAAACTCTGCGGCAACTGCGCGAGATCGCCGTAAAAACTCGAATCGCTGTTCAACGGCAGCAGGTAATCCTGCACCTCGATCGAGCCGACCGCGTTGGTGATCTGATCCTTGTAAATCGCGTAGTTGACCTGCTGCGCCGGCGTGAGCTGGGCGCGGTCGATCGTCGCGAGTTGCTTGAGCACATCCTGCAGATAACGCTTGTGTTCGAGCTGGGTTTTTTCGGTCACCGATTCGAGCCGCGTGTCGTAGTCGTGCACGCCGACATTGGTGGCGAGTTGCGGCGATTCCTGCAAGCGCCAGTTCCATTCGCGCTCGTACAACGCGCGGAATTTGTCGTCGGCGCTCTGCGCCTGCGCGATCATCGTCGCACCCATCAACACTATCGCCAGCCAGTTGCGCATCGCAGATTCTCCGTCTTCGAGCCACAGAGCTTAGCCTGCGTGGCGAGTTGCGCCTAGCGTGCTGGAAGTCGTGTTTTGGCGCTTGCTCGTTCGTCACTCGTGCAGACGGGAATGACGGATATTCGGCGATAACCGCAGCGAACCCGGTTGCGATTAAACTAGCCGCTGCATTCTCGCCATCGATCCAGGGCCACAGCCATGAACGACAACACCCCACGCCGCGTTGAACACCAGCAAACCGACAAGGGTTATGTGCCGGTCTACACCACCGGCATCGTCGAGCAGCAGTGGGACAATTACACCGCGACCGAACACAGCACGTGGGCGACGTTGTTCAAGCGCCAGTGGGAGTTGCTGCAAGATCGCGCCTGCCCGGAATTTCTCGAAGGCGTGCAGACGCTTGGCATGACGCCGGACAAGATTCCGCGCTTCGCCGATCTCAACAAGCAACTGCGCGAGGCAACCGACTGGAAACTCGTCGCGGTCGAAGGTCTGCTGCCCGAGCTGGTGTTTTTTGATCATCTCGCCAAGCGCCGTTTCCCGGTCACGTGGTGGATCCGCCGCCCCGACCAGCTCGACTACATCGCCGAACCGGATCTGTTCCACGACCTGCTCGGCCACGTGCCGCTGCTGATGAATCCAGTCTTCGCCGACTACATGCAGCACTACGGCCTCGGCGGCGTCAAAGCCTCCGGTGTCGGCGACCAGGCGCTGATCCAGCTATCGCGCCTTTACTGGTACACGGTCGAGTTCGGACTGATCCGCAGCAAAGCCGGCTTGCGCATTTACGGCTCGGGCATTCTGTCGAGCAAGGGCGAATCGATCTACAGCCTCGACAGTGCCGCGCCAAACCGTTTCGGTTTCGATCTCGAACGCATCATGCGCACGCGCTATCGCATCGATACCTTCCAGAAATCCTATTTCGTGATCGACAGCTTCGAGCAGCTGTTCGAATCCACCGTGCCGGATTTCCGCCCGATCTATGCCGGGATAAAGGATCAACCGGAATTTCCAGCGGGCGACGTGCAGGATGGCGACAATGTGATCCAACGCGGCAGCGGTGAAGGCTGGACTAGCGAAGGCGATTTTTGATTATCGCTTGAATGTTCATGCTCAAGCTGCAGGAGGTTTTGGCTTGATGACGGAAGCGCCCTGACTCAGCCAAAGCGCGGTCAGTGCGGGACGGTTGTGAACACCAAACTTGCTGTAAATGGATTTGATGTGGGCATGAATGGTGTTGAAACTTTTACTTGATGACCGGGCAATTTGCGTTTCCGTCTCGCCGCCAAGCAGGGCGAGCAAGACGCTGCGCTCCGTGGGTGTAAGCGGGGCGCTCGCTGCGTGAATTCCGTGGCTAAGCACGATTTGATGCTGGAGCCATCGCAGACCACGTATGGCGAGGGTAAACGGAGCCTTGGTGTCCGCTGTAAAACGTGGGTCGGTCAAGCCACGGTACAGAAAGAGATGAATCCTGACATCTTCGTTGATGGCGCATCGAGCCGATAGGTGATCGGCATGACCTACGTCCAGATAGTGACGTCGGTAATGTTCGCCCTCGAACCAGTCACGGGGCAGTGCTTCCGAAAGAAGCCTCGTCAAAAAAGGCTCATCTCCGGCAGCCCCGATGATCGCCGAGATGTCGACCTCCGGCAGCCAGAGTTTGTCGACCTGGGCCTGGATCGATGTCGCTAGCGACGGGAGAGGATGTAAAAGCCGCACCAAGCGTGGTCGCCAGCCATTGAGCAAATCACCTTCGGCAGGCGTCGGCAGCCGCACCACGACAGACCAGAGCGCATTTTTTGCGTCGAACAGGGAACACAGGCGCGACAGCATGTGATTGAGGGCATCGTCGGCTTGGCTGATGGGGAAACCAGCCAGTTCATCCCATAAGGCATATATGTCATCCGTGGTGCTATCGCGCATCGGCATTGCTTGCTGAAGGGGGTGCGCATTGTCGCCTATTTCAACCATGGGTTTGGTGCGATCTAACCTGATCAGGTTATTTCCCGAGGCACACAATCTTCGTATTCTGCTTTGTGGATAGAGTCCGTACGCAATCGCGCGTGGGTCGAACATCCAAGTGCAAGGATAAAGATCATGTTGCGTCGTTCTTCCCACCGCTGCCGTATCGCCCTGCGTGGTTGGCTGCTGCTTGCGTCCCTGACTGGCGTCGCCGCCGCCACTACGGCTGGCGCGGCTATATGCCGGGTCGACACACTCGGCGGCGGCGACGGTAGCGCCTGGGGCGTCACCAGCACCCTGCAAGGGGCTCTGACCAACAGCAACTGCACTGAACTGTGGGTCAAATCCGGCACTTACACGCCTACCAGCGGTACTGATCGCGGCGCCACGTTCAACATCCGGTCAGGGGTCAGTCTGTTCGGAGGATTTGCCGGCACCGAGAGTGTACGCAGCGCGCGCAATCCTGCCACCAACCTCACCACCCTTTCGGGCGAAATCGGTGCCGCCGGCAATGCCGACAACAGTTACACCGTCGTGTCCATGATCGGCATAAGTAGCCTTGGCAACATCACTGCCAGTACCGTGCTGGACGGGTTCACCATCAGCGGCGGCAACGGCATTGACCCTGCTACCTTCAACCGTAGCGGCGGCGGTTTGGTCTGCGATGGCCATGGCCGCGACAATGCCTGCAGGCCGACCATCAGCAACGTCATATTCAGCGGCAACTATGCGGATGGCGGCGGCGCGATGAGCAATAACGGCAGCAACTCCGGCGACGGCAGCCCGACCCTAATCAACGTCACCTTTAGCAACAACCACAGTGATGCCGCCAACGGCGGCGGTGCGATACTCAACTATGGGTACAACGGCAACAGCAACCCAACCCTGCACAACGTTACCTTCGTCAACAATGGCTCCAACCGTGGCGGCGCGATCTATAACGCGGGGTCGGACAATGGCAGCAGCAGCCCAACCCTCGTCAACGTTACTTTCAGCGGCAACAGCGCATCTGTCTCCGGCGGTGCGATGTACACCGTCGGCGGAACCCCCACCCTCAGCAATGTGATTGCGTGGGGGGACAGCGCTGCTAGTGGGTTGGAGATCGCTAGCATCAGCGCATTCACTACCATCAGCTACAGCGTCATCCAGGGCTCGGGCGGCAGCGGCGGCGGCTGGAAATCCAGCACAGGCATTGACGGCGGCGGCAATCGCGATGCCGATCCGATGTTGGGCACCCTGGCCAGCAACGGCGGCGCCACGCCAAGCCTGTTGCCCGGCGCAGGCAGCTCGGCCATCGACAACGGCAACAACGCCAGCTGCACTGGCATCGACCAGCGTGGTGTGTTGCGCCCACAAGGTCCGCGTTGCGACATCGGCGCCGTCGAGGTAATCAATCCGGATAACATTTTTGCAGACGGCCTCGAATTGCGTTGACCTACGCGGCGACGGGGTAATGGCTTCGTATCCCGTAGATTGGATGAGCTCGTAGGTTGGATGAGCGGCGCAGCCGCATTATCCGACAATTGCAGGATAAATCCGGATTCCGGGAGTCGCGACCGTCGCATGCCGAACTCCCCCGGTCGTCAATTGTCGGAAGGCGCTACGCTTTTCCGACCTACGTACTGCAGCGATAACGTTTGTGAAAAAAATTATTCCAACTTAAACGCCATCTACGTTCACTTTATGGAAATGTATCGAGCGACACCTGATTACAATTTTCCCACTTGGTGAGAACCGAAACTCAGTTACCGAATATTCGCCATCAAGATAAAAGTTAGCCTCGTAAATGGATAGTTTGGGTTCTGCGTGGGACATCTGGAAATCAATAGATTGCACGCCATTGAAACAAATGCGCCCCGGCATTGGGCCAATGTATTCTGGAAGCCCTAAAAAATTGGCATTGGCATCAACAAGCGATATTTCCATCGCACTTGAACCAATGTCCCACCACATATTTCTGACTTCGCAGTCATGCAAGTCGCCCTGTGTATCGAGAAAATCTCCAAACGTCTGGGTCATTGCATCACCTGTCGCGGCGAAAATATTTGATATGCCCGGACTAAAATTACTTCCGGCTCGATTGCCTGCATGGGCACATGACTCCGCGAGCCAAAATCCCATTCGAGCTCGTAGGTTGGATGAGCGGCGCAGCCGCGTTATCCGATAGTTGCAGGATAAATCCGGATTCCGGGAGTCGCGACCGTCGCATGTCGAACTGCCCGACCGTCAATTGTCGGAAGGCGCTGCGCTTTTCCGACCTACGCATAACGCGGACGAGTTCGTGTGGCCTCACGCGAGCTTTATCGAACGCGGCGACGGCGCCAGAATATAAAACCGATCAACACGATCAGCGCCCCACCAATCCACGGCGCCCAATGCCGCGCCTGATGTTTGTAGAACGCCATACGCTGATCCCATAGACGCTTTTCCGCAGCGGCGAAATCAGGCTCGGGACAGGTGCGGCCGAAACTCGCACCCCACGGCACCAGCGCGCCTTGCTTGAGATAACGCGCGTAAACGTTCTGCGCGATCGCGGGTTCGCGGTCGATGATCCACGACGTCGCCTGACACAACACCGCGGCAAATGCCTGCGTGCGCGGCGGCAATAAATCCGCCGCCCTGCCCGCATCGTCGACCGCATTCAAGCGATAGTGATAACGCGCCAGCGGGGCAGCCTTGCTGCTGGCGACACGGCTGCGCTCGTCATCGCTGGTGTAGTCGCCGATGATTTTCAGATCGGTGCGCGGATGCGGCACGGCGTTGTAGCCGGCGTCGTAGGTGAACGGCGAATTGAGGTCGAAGTCGCCGGCATACAGAGCGAAGTCCGGATCGCCTTCGAAACCTAGCAGTTCCATGCCTTTGCTGCGCTCGATTTTTGCCGCCGCAAAAAATCCACGCGCGCGGGCGATCTGCGCGCCTTGTTCGCTGGCGTGTCTGGCACTGGCGAGTTCGCGCGATTTGCCTTGCAGCTCGGCATTGTCGAAATACACCGATGCTTCGTCGTAACGTGCGCTGCGCAACAGCCGACGCGCGAGCAACGCACGTAATTGCGTGGCCGGATCGCTGGCAATCAGATCTTCGCCATCGGGATTGGTCGCGCCGGGCTTGGCCGTGCTCGCCGGCACCTTCGCATCAACATACGCCTTGAGCTCATCGATGCTGAGCACCCGTTCGGCGACGTAAGCCGCGTCAGTCCAGTATTGCGAACCGGCGCGATACAACAGATCCATCGCCTCGCGATAATCGCGGCGCGACAGCGCGAGCGTGGCGGCTTCGCCATTGACTCGACACGCGGGCTTCAGATCGACAACGCTGCCAATTTCGGCAGAAAAATAAGCGCCCCAATTCTCGGTTTGCGGAAAGCTACTGGCGGCTTTCGCATACGCCTGTGCCGCAGCGGCGGTATCGCCTTTGCGCAACGCGAGTTTGGCGCGGATCCACCAGTTCAACGCGCTGTCGTCATGCATCGCATATTTTTCGGCGAGATCGTAACGTCCGGCGCGATAGGCGAAAGCCGCGAGTCGATCCACGCCCGATACCTTGTCTAGCCCGCGCGCTTCGATCGCTTTCAGCAATTTTTCGATCGCCGGCGGCAGAGTTGTGGCGGCCTTGATCGGCGTCGCCGATGACTTTGCCAGTTCGCTGTCGGCGCGATTTTCTTCGAGCTCGCCGCTGCGCGTGAATGCGTAGGCGATCAGCAAACGTTGCGTCAACGGATCGCTCAATTCGGTATCGAATTGCTGCGGTTGTGCGATCAACTTGCGCGCGATCTGCAACAGCGACGCGCGCCCCGAGGTGGAATTGTGCGCCGCTTGTTCGGCATACAGCGCGATGGCTTTGGCGGTTTCGCCACGATCGAGCAGCAGTCGCGCTTGTTCGCCGAAACTCGCCACGGCTAGTCCCAACGGATCGGCCGCACCTTGCTGCGCGAGTTCGCGTGTGCGCACAAATGCGGCGGCGGCATCGTCGTTGCGATTGAGTTTGGCCAGACTGCGACCCGCCATGTACGCCGCCCAAGTTCCGCGCCGCGCGCGCTCCGTTGCGGGCAAGGCCAGCACCGCGTTGAAGCGACTCAAAGCGGCGGGATATTGGCCGGTGCTGAAAGCAACCGCGCCCGCGGTGTAGGTGCGCAACTCCTCGGACAATCCAACGCCTTCGGCATAGGCTTTTTCTGCATCGGCCTGGCTGCGCACACGCGTCACTTTTTCCAGTTCTTCGGCGCGCAGGTTGTCGTGATCGACCTTGTCGCGCAGCGCGGTCGGTTCCTCCCACGGCCCAGCTTCGATCGCCTTGAATTTGTCGGTTAGCGCAGGCGACAAACGCGAGACTTCAAAGTCGAACGTGCCTTCCGGCAAAACCAGCAAGGTATCGCGTCGATCGGCGAGTAATTGTTGCGGGAAATCCGGGCCGCAGGCGAGCGCAGGCATGGCCGTGCCCAGCAACAAGGCCAGTGCACAAAAAAGGTGTTTACGGCTCGACATGAATGACACTCCCCGACAAAGAATCCGCGCAACGCAGCCAGCCAATAATACGCTGCTGGCCGGCCGCAAGGCGCGCCGGTTTTTGCAATTTCCAGTGCAGCTCATTTTCTGCGGGCGAGTTTTCATCGTCCGGCAAAACATAACCGTTGAGTGCATCGGCATGGCAGCCGGATGCAGTCACGCGAACCGACGCGGGCAGATCGGCATCGAGATTGCCGCGGTTCTGCAGCAGCACGTCGTACAGGCCCGGCGCCTCGCGCAACGCCAACTGCGCGCGCAGATCGGCACGCAACGGCTGGCCTGCGATCACTGCATGCAAGGTGCTTGTACGCCAAGCGCGTTGATCGTCGGCGGTCGGCAAACGAAACCAGACGATGCCCGCCAAATGCGGCGGCGGATCGCGCTGCAGCGCTTGCAGCAAAACGGCGACCTCGCGCGGATCGGCACGCAATTCGCGCTGTTCGATGCCGGTGCTTGATGCCGAGGTTTCGCTGATGACCGCGATGACTCGACCGTTTTCGTCCCAATCCACGCGCGAACCATACGCCGGCAACGCGACTCTAAACGGCTTGTTGCTACGCGCGGCGAACGCCGCGATCCACGTTGCGGCGTGTATGCGTGAGAACAAACCGCGATTCGGATCTTGTACCGCATGCACTTGCAACACGACTTCATCGACCGACGCGAGCAAGGTTTCGAGTTCGCTGGTTTGCAGCCAGGTCGGCAACGCGGTGATCGACAGGCGCAGCTCGGGCGGCAATTTCTGGCGCAGCTCGGCCAGCAAGACTGCGTACTGTGGCAGACGCGCGCTGGCGCAATCGTAATCGATCTCGATGCCGCGCAAAACGATGCCGGCATCGTGGAATTGTTGTTGCAGCGCCGTCAGGATCGGCAGCAAAACGACGCTGCTCCCGGGTGCGAGCTGACCATCGATACGCACCACGGCGGTGACCGGCAAACCGGTTTGCGCGAGCACGGTTAGCGTTGGATTTATCGGCTGCAATTCACCATCGCTACGCATCTCCGCGACCAGCACACGCAGTGCAGAAAAATCGGCGGGCGCAGCGCGCGCCGCATCGATAACCGCCGGCGTCCAGACTCGTTGCCAGACGTAGGCTTGTTGTTCGAGCGGCACAATCACGCGTGCGCAACCGGCAATCAGACACGCGAGCATCCAAACGCCAGCGCGCAAGCACGAGAAATTTCCAGGATGAGATTGCCGCGCGGTTTGCATGCGCCATTGTCGCATCGTGCCTTCGCCGCGTAATCATCGATCGCAACGGCGGACTTGCTTTCGTGACGACAGCCGCGACAATGTTCGCATTCCATCCTGCGGAGTCATCCATGCAACCCGTTTCGCTCACTCGTTTTCTGCTTGAGGAACAACGCGCCAAGGGCCTGATCAATGCCGATCTGCGCCTGCTGATCGAAGTCGTCTCGCGCGCATGCAAGTCGATCAGTATCGCGATCGGCAAGGGTTCGCTCGGTGGCGCACTCGGCAGCGCGGGCAGCGAGAACGTGCAGGGCGAGGTACAGAAAAAACTCGACGTGTTATCGAACGAAATCCTGCTCGAAGCCAATGAATGGGGCGGTCATCTGGCGGCACTCGCGTCCGAAGAAATGGACGATCCACACCCGATTCCGCATCGTTATCCGAAGGGCGAATATCTGCTCGTATTCGATCCGCTGGATGGTTCGTCGAACATCGACGTGAACATTTCGGTCGGCACGATCTTCTCGGTGCTGCGCTGCCCGGATGGTGTGAGCGAGCCCGATGCGCAGGCGTTTTTGCAGCCCGGCGCGAAACAGGTCGCCGCCGGTTATGCGGTGTATGGGCCGAACACGCTGCTGGTGCTGACGCTCGGCGATGGCGTGCACGTGTTTACGCTGGATCGCGAGATGGGCAGTTTTATTCTGTCGCAACAGAATCTGCGCATCCCGGAAGAGACCAGCGAGTTCGCCATCAACATGTCGAACCAGCGCCATTGGGAAGCGCCGGTGCAGCGCTATATCGGCGAGCTCGTGGCCGGCACAACTGGGCCGCGCGCACGCGATTTCAATATGCGTTGGGTCGCCTCGATGGTTGCGGATGTGCATCGCGTTCTCACGCGCGGTGGCATCTTCCTGTATCCGCGCGATACCCGCGATAGCTCCAAACCCGGCAAATTGCGGCTGCTATACGAAGCCAATCCGATGAGTTTTATCGTCGAACAAGCCGGCGGCGCGGCGAGCACCGGGCATCAGCGCATTCTCGATGTGCAGCCGGCCGCGCTGCATGAACGCATTGCCGTGATTCTCGGCTCGAAGAACGAAGTGGAACGCGTCAGCGAGTATCACAAAACCGTTTAGACTATTGTCGTATCGCCCAACCTGGATCGGTCATCATGCGCTGGTTTTTTATTGCTGCCTTAATTGCCGGATTTGCGATTGCGTTTTCCACGCGCTCGCCGGGTCTGCTGGCGATCGGACTCGTGCTCGCGACAATCGGCGTGATCGGCACGATCCTGCAGGTGCTGGATAGTCGCATGGGCGCCAATTCACGCACCGATGCCACGCTGCTCGCGGATCGGGAAGTCGCATCGATCCGCGCGGCCACCCTGCAGGCGCGCGCCGCGCAGATCAAGGCGGCGCAAGCGGCGACCGCCAGCGCGGAAAAAACTCCCGACTCGCATGCGCAACCGTAGGCGCGTCCGCCGCACGCGGATCAAAAACTTTCGCTAGGCGAGGATCACCCACTCGGTGCAGAATGCCAGCGCGATCATCCGATCGAGTCTTTTGGGGATATCCGCATGACTGTTGAAGCTCTCATCATTTTCTTGTTAATCGGTGCGATTGCCGGCTGGCTGGCTGGTCAGGTCGTGAAAGGTCACGGTTTTGGCCTGGTCGGCAATATCGTGGTCGGCATCGTCGGTGCGTTTCTCGCCGGATGGCTATTGCCGCGCCTCGGTTTGAACCTAGGCCTGTCGGGCATTCTCGGCGAAATCATTTTTGCCGCGGTCGGTGCGATCATCTTGTTGTTCCTGATCGGTCTGATCAAGCGCGCCTGATTTCAATTGCTCCATCGCAAAGTTTCAGGTCAAAAAAAACGCCGCGTAATGCGGCGTTTTTTATTCCCCGAAAAGTGATCGGTGCCAGACATCGGCACCGATCGTGGCGCCGCCGGGGAGCAGCGGCGCGGGAAATACCAACCGTTACTTCGAGATATCCACGTCCTTGGTTTCGCGCAGAAACAGGCAGCCGATGACGAAGGTGGCACTCGCCACGATCACCGGATACCACAAACCGGAGTAGATATTGCCGGTCAGCGCGACGAGGGCGAACGCGGTCGTCGGCAGGAATCCGCCGAACCAGCCGTTGCCGATGTGGTACGGCAGACTCATCGAGGTATAGCGGATTCGCGTCGGGAACAACTCGACCAGCCATGCCGCGATCGGTCCGTAGACCATCGTCACGTAGATCACGAGGATCGTCAGCAACAGCAACACCATGCCGATGTTGATCTGGGTCGGATCGGCTTTCGCCGGATAACCTGCGGCTTTCAGGCCGTCATCCATTTGCTTGGCAAACCCGTCTTGCGCGGCCTTGAGCGCGATCGGGTCGAGTGTCGCACCTTCGAATGCACTCACCGTATTCGGGCCTATCTTGACCGTGGCGACACTGCCCGCAGGAGCGACCGTGTTGTCATACGGCACACCGGCTTTGGCAAGTTTAGCTTTGGCGATATCGCACGAGCTCAAAAACACCGTTTTACCGATCGGATCAAACTGGAAGCTGCAGGTCGCCGGGTCGGCCACGACACTGACCGGATTGGCTGCCTGGGCCTGTTCGATGGCCGGATTGCCGTAATGGGTGAGCGCTTTGAAGATCGGGAAAAAGGTCAGTGCCGCAATCAGACAGCCAGCCATCACGATTGGCTTGCGACCAATCTTGTCCGACCACCAGCCGAAGAACACAAAGAACGGCGTGGCAATCGCGAGCGAGCCGGCGATCAGCAAATAGGCCGTGGTGCTATCAATCTTCAACGTCTGGGTGAGGAAGAACAACGCATAGAACTGGCCGGCGTACCAGACGACAGCTTGGCCAGCGGTCGCACCGAACAATGCCAGTAGCACGATCTTGCCATTGCCCCAGCGCGCGAATGATTCGGTCAACGGTGCCTTCGAGGATTTGCCTTCGGCCTTCATCTGCTGGAACAGCGGCGACTCCTGCAATTGCATGCGGATATACACCGACACCATCAGCAACAGCGAGGAAAGCAGGAACGGAATGCGCCAGCCCCAATCGTCAAATGCCGCACCCATGCTCAGGCGAAAAATCAGAATCACCACCAGCGACAGGAACAATCCCAGTGTTGCCGTGGTTTGAATCCAGCTGGTGTAGAGGCCACGTTTGCCGGGCGGCGCATGCTCCGCGACATAGGTTGCCGCACCACCGTATTCACCGCCGAGCGCCAGACCTTGCAACAGCCGCAGCGCGATCAGGATGATCGGCGCGGCGACACCGATGCTGGCGTAATTCGGCAAACAACCGACGAGGAAAGTCGATGAACCCATGATCACGATCGTGACGAGGAAGGTGTATTTGCGCCCGATCATGTCGCCGAAGCGACCGAACAACAACGCACCAAACGGGCGCACTGCAAAACCCGCAGCGAACGCGAGCAGCGCAAAAATATATGCGCTGGTCGGATTCAGACCGGAGAAAAACTGCTTCGCGATAATTGCGGCGAGCGATCCATAAAGATAGAAGTCGTACCACTCGAAAACGGTGCCGAGACTGGACGCGAAAATGACGCGCTTGTGTCCAGTGGTAAGTGCGCCGCCGCTCTGCGTACTTGAGTTTGCCATGCCTGTTCTCCCCGATTGATGTGTGTCTGACGCAGCTCTGCTATCGACTTGCTGTGTTTTTTGTGTCGCCTTTCCTGCAGCTTCTGGCGTGCAAGCCGACGAGCGCGGCAGTTTATGAAACGAGGTTCAGAGACTGCGCTGCGTATCGCGTTGGCACTATTGGCCATTGGTCGAAACCCGCTGCTTTTTCGACTAAAGTCGTATTGGTATGCCGCCAACTCGCGCTAGTGTGCAGGTAGACCATGCGACACTGCGTGACAGTAATATTTCAGGAGCAAGATCGTGTCCAAGCTGTATCCCGTTTCCGCCGAGTTCGCCGCGCAGGCGAATATCAAGGCCGCCGATTACGCGAGTTTGTACGATGAGTCGGTAACCGATCCGGATGAATTCTGGGGTCGCATCGGCAAGCGTCTCGAGTGGAGCAAGCCGTATACACAGGTCCAGGACACCTCGTTTGACGCGAGCGATCTGCACATCAACTGGTACGCCGACGGCGAGCTGAATGTCGCGACCAATTGCCTCGATCGACATCTGGAAAAACACGGCGACAAGATCGCGATCATCTGGGAAGGCGACGATCCGAACGAATCGCGTCGCATCAGTTATCGCGAGCTGCATGCCGAGGTTTGCAAATGCGCCAACATGCTGAAGAACCTCGGCGTGCAGAAAGGCGATCGCATCACGATTTATCTGCCGATGATTCCCGAAGCCGCCGTGGCGATGCTGGCTTGCGCACGCATCGGCGCGGTGCATTCGATCGTGTTCGGCGGATTCTCGCCGGATTCGCTGGCCGGGCGCATCGTCGATTGCACCTCGAAACTGATCATCACCGCCGACGAAGGTTTGCGCGGCGGCAAAAAAGTGCCGCTCAAGATCAACGTCGACGAAGCCTTGCAACGTCCCGGCACCAATACCGTCGAGACCGTGATCGTGGTGCGCCGCACCGGCTCACCAGTGGCGATGCAGGCGCCGCGCGATCGCTGGTATCACTCGCTGATGGCAGCGCAAAGCACCGAGTGCCCGCCGGAGCCGATGAACGCCGAAGATCCGCTGTTCATCCTCTACACCTCCGGCTCGACCGGCAAGCCGAAAGGCGTCTTGCATACCACCGGCGGTTATTTGGTGTATGCGAGTTACACCCACGAATGCGTATTCGATCTGCAGGAAAACGATGTCTACTGGTGTACTGCCGATGTCGGCTGGGTCACCGGCCACAGCTACATGGTGTACGGGCCGCTGGCGAACGGCGCGACCTCGCTGATGTTCGAAGGCGTACCGAATTATCCTGACGTAAGCCGTTTCTGGCAGGTCGTGGACAAGCACCAGGTGACCTTGTTCTACACCGCGCCGACCGCGATCCGCGCGTTGATGCGCGACGGCGAAGCGCCGGTGAAGAAAACCAAACGGACGTCTTTACGGCTACTCGGTACGGTCGGTGAGCCGATCAATCCTGAAGCGTGGGAGTGGTATCACCGCGTGGTGGGTGATGAGCGTTGTCCGATCGTTGATACCTGGTGGCAGACCGAAACCGGCGGCATCCTGATCACGCCGCTGGCCGGTGCGATCGCGCAAAAACCCGGTTCGGCGACCAAACCTTTCTTCGGTATCAAACCCGCGATCGTCGATGTCAACGGCACACAACTCGAAGGTGCGGCTGAAGGCAACCTCGTGATCACCGATTCCTGGCCCGGCCAGATGCGCACGGTGTATGGCGATCATCAGCGTTTCATCGATACCTATTTCAAGACCTATCCCGGCACCTATTTCACGGGCGATGGCGCGCGCCGCGACGAAGACGGTTATTACTGGATCACCGGTCGCGTCGATGACGTGATCAACGTTTCCGGGCATCGCCTCGGCACGGCCGAAGTCGAAAGCGCGCTCGTCGCCCATCCGAAAGTCGCTGAAGCGGCCGTGGTCGGTTGCCCACACGATATCAAGGGTCAGGGCATCTATGCGTATGTCACGTTGAAAACGGGCATCGAGCCAACCGAAGAATTGCGCAAGGAATTACGTGACTGGGTGCGCAAGGAAATCGGCCCGATCGCGACACCAGATTATCTGCAGTGGGCACCGGGTTTGCCGAAAACGCGCTCGGGCAAAATCATGCGTCGCATCCTGCGCAAGATCGCGGAAAATCAGCCGGATCAACTCGGCGATATTTCGACCTTGGCCGATCCGGGTGTGGTCGCGAGTCTGGTCGACGAGCGCATGATCCGGTGATAAATCCAGAAAATTTTCACTACGCGTTTCGCAGGCAAGCAATGCAATTCACCTGGCACAGCCGTTCAAGTCATGCGTGAGATCCTGATCGCCGATGATCATCCGCTGTTCCGCGACGCCCTTAAGCGCGCGGTCAAGCAGGCGCTGCCCGATGCGGTATTGCTCGAAGCGGATACGGTACCGAGTTTGCTCACACTGATCGAAGCGCACGCCGATGCGGATCT
Source organism: Pseudolysobacter antarcticus (assembly GCF_004168365.1). GTDB lineage: Bacteria > Pseudomonadota > Gammaproteobacteria > Xanthomonadales > Rhodanobacteraceae > Pseudolysobacter > Pseudolysobacter antarcticus. The sequence goes on along the minus strand of NZ_CP035704.1, from coordinate 18,610 downwards.
GCTGCTGCTCGATCTGCACATGCCGGGTGCGCGTGGGTTTTCCGCACTCGCGCATATCCGCGGACAACATCCCGGGCTGCCGATCGTCGTTGTTTCGGCGCATGAGGAAAGCGCGGTGATCCAGCGCGCGGTGGCACACGGCGCCTCGGGTTACATTCCGAAATCGGCGCCGGTCGAAGGCATCGTCAGCGCGGTGCGCGCGATCCTCGACGGTGATGTCTGGTTGCCGCAAAACCTCACGCCGAGCGACGCGGCATTGAAACCCGACGAAGCGGCGATTGCCGCGCGGGTCGCCGAACTCACGCCGCAACAATTTCGCGTGCTCGGCATGCTCAGCGAAGGTCTGTTGAACAAGCAGATCGCGTTCGAGCTGCAAGTTTCCGAGGCCACGGTCAAAGCGCATATGACCGCGATCATGCGCAAACTCGGTGTCAGCAATCGCACCCAGGTAGTGTTGCTGATCGGCAAGCTGACCTTCGACGGTCGTGCCGCACCGATCCCCGAAGGCGAAGACATGCTGCTCGCGGATTGAGTCGGCAGACTCCGACACGGCTACGATTGTTGCGCTAGCCGACCGCGACCTGTTGCGTCCGCGCATGTCGTCCAAGCTGCGCGATCAACGCGCGCAACGCCGCGGGTTTCACCGGTTTGCGCAACAACGCGTATCCCAATTCGCGCGCACGGGATTTCAGTTCGGTGCTGTTGTCGGCGGTGATCAATGCGCCGGGCGGCGGTGCGGCCAGATGCGTGCGGATTACCGCGAGTGCATCGAGACCGGTGCCGTTTTCATCGAGATGGTAATCGGCGAGGATCATGTCGGGGCGGCGCAAGGTCGCAGCGGCAAGCGCCTCGTCGACATTCGTGGCGAGGTCGCAACTGATGCCCCAGCGTGTGAGCAATGCCGCCATGCCTTCAAGAATGGTGTGATCGTTGTCGATGCACAAGACGTGCGCGGTGAGGCCGAAGCCGGTGGTTTCCGGGCGTTTGCGCACGTGGCTCACGCTGGCCGCGTTGAACGGCGCCAGCGGCAAACGCAGGCTGAAAACACTGCCACGCTCGGGCCACGAACGCAGATCCAGCGTGTGGCCGAGCAGGCGCGCCATGCGTTCGCAAATGGCGAGACCAAGGCCGAGACCTTTTTCGCCCCACGGTGATGCTTGTTTGCCACGCTGGAATTCATCGAAGATCGCAGCGCGCTGTTCCGGCGCGACGCCGGGGCCGGTATCCCACACTTCGATGCGTACGTTGTCGCCGTCGCGTCGCGCGCCGAGCAACACCGTGCCTTCGCGCGTGTAGCGCAACGCGTTCGAGACGAAATTCTGCACAATCCGACGCAGCAACTGCGCATCGCTGCGCACATGCAAGCGCGTCGGCACCACACGCAGATGCAGGCCGCGTGCATTCGCCACTACCGCGAATTGATCCTTGATCGAGCCGAACAATTCACCGAGCGCGACCACGCTGATCTCGGGCTGGTAACCGCCGGCATCGAGGCGCGAAGCTTCGAGCAACGACTCGATCAAATCCTCGGCGGCTTTGAACGCGGTGTCGATACGTTGCGCCAGGGTGCTCGATTCTGCATCCAGCCCGGGCTGATGGCGCAGCGCCGAAGTGAACAAGCGCGCCGCGTTCAGCGGTTGCAAAAGATCGTGGCTCGCGGCGGCTAGAAAGCGCGTCTTCGATTGGTTTGCAGCTTGCGCCTGCTGCATCGCCTCGTGTTGCGCGCCGAGTGCGGCGGAGAGTTCCTGGGTGCGCTGGTCGACGCGCTGCTCAAGATTTTCGTTGGCTTCGCGCAATCCTGTTTCGGCATGTTTGTACGCGGTGATGTCAGTGTAGGTGGTGACAAATCCGCCCGCCGGCAACGGTCGGCCGCGCATCTCGATGATGCTGCCGTCGGTGCGTACGCGCTCGAAAACATACGGCGATCCCTGGCGCATGTAATCGATGCGCTTGATCACGTGACGCTCGATATCGCCCGGTCCGCACTCGCCGCGCTCGGCGTTGTAGCGGATCAGATCCGCCACCGAGCGACCGATATGCACCATGCCATCGGGATAACCGAACATTTCGAGATAGCGCCGGTTCCACGCGACCAGGCGCATTTCAGCGTCGACCACGCTGATGCCTTGCGCGATGTTTTCCAGAGTCGATGACAGCAACGCACGATTGAAGCGCAGCTCCTGCGAAGCTTCGTCGAGCAACGCGACGGCTTCGGACAGATCCATGCCGCTGCCGCGCAGCGCACTGGTCAGCATGCGTCGCGCCGACGCCGCGCCGATCGCGCCCGCGAGCAGACGTTCGGTGAACTGCAACAGATTTCGATCGGCGGTCGCGTGCAGATTGATGCTCTGTCCGCTGAGTTCGCGGTACTCGTCGAACGCACGCGCAACGCTGCGTTCACCGACGATGCGGCTCGCGATCGCACGCAAATCTTCGACCCGCACGCGGCCCGGCCATTCGCTGACGCTGGCTAGCGGACGATGCTGCTCGGGTTCGAGGAATGGCGCCGCATGCAGACGTTCCTGCACGGTCGGGCGAAACCGCAACGAGACAAAAATGTAAGCCCCGATATTCGCCAGCAGCGACCAGAATGTGCCGTGCGTAAGCGGATCCCAGCCCTGCAATTGAAACAGCGCATGCGGCCGCAGCCAGTTGATACCAAACGGCCCGGCGCTGATCCAGTCAAGCGGCAACCAGCCCGCACCGGAAAGATTCGGCAACAACAAGGTATAGATCCAGACCGCAAAACCGGCGAGCAGACCGGACAACGCGCCGATACGACTCGCGCCACGCCAGTACAGTCCGCCGATGATCGCCGGCGCGAATTGCGCGACCGCCGCGAACGACAACAAGCCGATCGAGGCGAGATTCTGATCGCGCGTACTGGCGCGGTAATACGCATACGCGAGCAGCGCGAGCATGAAGATAGTGATGCGCCGTACTGCGAGCACGACGCCGCTCAGATCGGCGCGATGCTCCAGGCGGAATGCGCGCACACGCAGCAGCGCGGGCATGATCAGATCGTTGCTGACCATCGTCGACAGCGCCACGCTGGCGACAATCACCATGCCGGTAGCGGCGGAAAATCCGCCGACGTAAGCGAGTACCGCCAGCCACAATTTGCCTTGCGCCAGCGGCAGCCAGAGCACCGACACATCGGCCGGCATCGCAGCACCGCGCGCGGCTTGGGTGCCGGCGGCGACGATCGGCAAAACAAACAGACTCACCAGCAACAGATAGGCAGGAAAGATCCAGCGCGCGTGACGCAGATCCTCCGGATTTTCGCATTCGACCACGCCGACCTGGAATTGCCGCGTCAGGCAAAATGTGGCGGCGAACGCGAGCAAGGTCTGCGCAAAAAATCCCGACGGCAGGCCGCGTGTTTGCAGTTCGGCCAAGGGCAACGCGATCGCCGCGCTGATACCGCTGCTGCTGAGCGCGTAAATGCCAACCGCGACGAACGCGACGAGCTTGACCACGGATTCGGCCGCGATCGCCAGCATCATGCCATGGTGATGTTCGGTCGCATCGATCCGGCGTGTGCCGAACAGGATCGCAAAAGCCGCCAGCAACAATGCGATGTAGAACGCGCTGTCGCGGAATATCGGCACGCGCGCCATCTGCAACGAGCCTTCGCTTAGTACGCTAATGCTCATCGCCACGGCCTTGAATTGCAGCGCCAGATACGGCACCGCGGCGGTGATCGCGATCAAGGTGACCAGTGCCGCAAGGCCGTGCGACTTGCCGTAGCGTGAGGCGATGAAGTCCGCAATCGAGGTAATGTTCTGCTGCTTGCCGACCAGCACGAGTTTGCGCATCAGGCCGATACCGAAGACGAACAGCAGTAGCGGCCCCAGGTAGATCGGCAGATACGCCAGCCCACCATTGATCGCGCTGCCGACTGCGCCGTAGAACGTCCACGACGAGCAATACACCGCCAGCGCAAGGCTGTAGACGATCGGCCGCAACCAGCGTCGCGACGGATATAGCGGATATTTGTCGCCGTAATACGCCAGCCCGAACAGCAGCCCGACGTAACAGACGGAAACCAGCAGCAAGGCCCAGCCAGCGATCAACGGTATTTTCCTTCCAGAGCGCTCATGCGAAACATTGTATCGCTCCACGCGCTTGGTGCCGCCACGACTTTGGTGCGTGGTCGACCACCAATTGCGGATTCGACTTGACCATCGCCGCGCCAGCCGCAAGCATGACGGCATGTTAGTACTCGACTCCACCGCGTTTCGTATTGTTGAGCGCGCGCCAGCTATCGACGGTCAGACCATCCATGTCTGGGTTGGCGATCATGTGCCCAAGGCATCGCCACGATCAGACGATCCGAATGCGACGGCGCGTGTTTTGCTGGCGCCGGTGCTGATCCACTATCCGCACCTGGCGGATGTTGCGCTCGATCGCACCGCACATGGCAAACCATTCTTCGATCCTGCACACGACATGGATTTCAATCTTTCCCACAGCGGCGATCACGCGCTGGTTGCACTCGCGCAGGGCCAATCGATCGGTGTCGATCTCGAACACAGCGGACGCCGTCGTTCGGTGCTCGCGCTGGCGCAACGGTTTTTTTGCGCGAGTGAATTCGCGGCACTTGCGGCATTGCCCGAAGCCCAGCAGCAATGGGCGTTTCTACGGTTGTGGACCTGCAAGGAAGCCGTGCTCAAGGCCTTGGGCCGTGGCATCGCGTTTGGTTTGCATCGCTTGGAATTCGCCCTCGATCCGCTCGGCACGCCGACCCATTTGCACGCGATTACTGACGACGGCGGCGACGTCACCGATTGGCATGTCGTGGCGTTGCAACCTGCGCCGGGTTATGTCGGTGCACTCGCGTGGCACGGTGCCGATCGCCAGGTTCTCGGTTTTCGCACCAGCGCCAGCGGCGGCAATCACGCACCAGTTTGCGACGCTGAGCCGCTGCGCTGCGTCTGAGTGGCAAGACCGATCAGAGCGATGCAATGAGTTCAAACACTGGCTTCGCCCAGATTCTCGACCTGGAAATTCTGGCGCGTGCCTTGCGCGGCGACATGGCGGCGTTTGCCGACATTTATCGTTTGTATGGACGTGCTTGTTACAACTTGGCGCTGCGCTTGCTCGGCAACGCGGCAACCGCGGAGGATATCGTGCAAGAAGTGTTTCTCAAACTCATGAGCATGCTGCGCAGCTTTCGTGGCGAGGCCCCTTTTGGCGCGTGGCTGAAACGTTTGACGGTGAACGCGAGCATCGATTTTCTGCGCCGTGAACGGCGCCTTGATGGTGTCGATGCCGAAGCTATTCTGGCGCAACAAGCCGCCATCGAGCCGGGCGCGGAACAGGCGATCGATGTCCAGGTTTTGCTGCGACAACTCAGCCCACGCGCGCGCGCCGTGCTGGTTTTGCACGAACTCGAAGGTTATACCCACAAGGAAATGGCGAGTTTGTTCGGCCAGACGGAAAGCTATTCCAAATCCCTGCTTGCACGCAGCCTGCAACGCTTGAACGCGCTGGTGGATGCCGCCGCACCAACCTCGAGCGCCGACCATGTCTGATTCGACTACTCAACTCGTTACTTCGAGCCCGCGACTGCGCAAGTTGCTCAGTGGTGCGGACGTCGATCCGCCTGCGGCGCTGTGGCCGCGCATCGTCGCCGCGCACGCACTGCAATTGCAACAACGCCGGCGCCGACGCTGGTTCGCAAGTCTGGCCGCGGCGGCGTGTTTACTGATCGCGATGGTACTGCTGCCGCGCTTCATTGATCGCACGCCGAACGCTGCACAGTCGGTCGACTGGAAGTCGATGGCGCAACAACTCGAATTGCGCTTGCAGGATCTGGATAACGCACAGATGGGTCAGGCCGCGTCGCTGCTGCCTGAGCAGGCCGATCTGGAGGCGCTCGATCACTGTTTGCAGGCTGCTTACGACCATGCGGCCGGCAATGCAGAACTCATGTCGTTGTGGCAGCGCCGTTACGCGCTGCTGAATACGCTGCTGACTGTTCGTAGTCAGCAGCAAGTGGTGACCCGGATCTGATCGATCCGAATTGATGGAGATACGGTGATGAAGACAAATCGACTGTTATTGCGTACCACACTTGTTTTGGCGATATGCCAGAGCGGTGTGGCTTTCGCCACAACGGATACCGCTGCGACAGATGCGCCAGCATTGAACGCGATTTCGGCGCAAGCGCCGCCGAATGCCGAACGCGCCTTGCACGAAGAGATGCACCGCACTTTGCTGCGGCTGGCTGAAGCGGGCGCCTTGGGCAACTCGCCCGAACGGCTTGCGCTGGATGTAAGCGAACCCGCCCAACGCAGCAATAATCTTGGCCTGCTAATCGATTCGAGCAAAGCCACGGCCGACGGCGTGCATGTGCTTGGTATCACGCCGGGCGGCAGTGCCGAACGCATGGGTGTGCGCACCGGCGACCTGGTTACTGCGGTCAATTCGCGTTCACTGCAGAATCTGGGTGTCGATGCTGAACAACGGCCACTTGCGCCCGGTGTGCTCAAAAATTCTGTGGATCAACTCAAGGACGGCGAGCCGTTGCAACTGGCCGTGCGGCGCGATGGCAAATCGCTCGCGCTGAATGCGCCCGTGCATGCCTTGTATCTGCCGGCGATGCGCCTGCAACTTGGTGCCGCGGCGCTGTTGACGGCGAGCGCCGGTGGCGCGACCGAAGCAACTGGCGGCTGCGGCCGCATCAGCCAATTCGATGTCGCCCCGCGCCAGCAGAACCTGCACCGCGCCGTGATCATCAGCATTGACGGCAAACTGCCGGGGCCGCAAGGTCAGGATGCGTTTCAGGTTCCGGCTGGCCAGCATTCCGTGGAAGTTGCCGAGGCGATCGAGAGTCGCTACTTACCGTTCAACGATATCGCACGCACCTCGAATCGCCGTTATCAAAAGCTGAGCGTCGATGTCGCGGCCAATACTACTTATCTGATCGCGGCGCGCCTGATCCCGGACAAACGTACCGATCCGAAGGCCTATTGGGAGCCGGTGATGTGGAAGCAAAATGCTGAGACTTGTAATTAGAAAGGCAACTTTCAAAGTGTGAATCGCGTGCCGAGAATTAGCTGCCAACAGCCATAGCGACGTTATAATCGCAGGATCGTACGGCTCTTTTTTCCGAGCCAGCGATTCATTCTTTCGTCGGACCGCGCATGACCTCGTTAAGCGTCAATATCAACAAGATTGCCGTGCTGCGCAATTCCCGCGGCGGCAACGAACCGGATGTAGCCACAGCCGCGCGCGCGTGTATCGCTGCAGGCTGCGCCGGCATTACCGTGCATCCGCGTCCCGATCAGCGACACATTCGTGCCGAGGATGTTTTTGCCTTATTGCCATTGTTGGCCGGCACCGAGCTCAATATCGAAGGCAATCCGTTCGCGCCAGCGCAAGGCACCTATCCGGGCCTGCTGGCGTTGGTTCGTGCCACACGGCCGACGCAATGTACGCTGGTGCCAGATGGCGATGCTCAGCTGACTTCCGATCACGGTTTTGATCTGCGTCGTGATGGAGAGCGTTTGCGACCGCTGATTGCGGAGCTGCAGAGTTATGGCTGTCGGGTCAGTCTGTTCATGGATGCGGGATCGCCGGATATTGCGCGTGTCGCCGACCTCGGCGCCGAACGAATCGAGATTTATACCGGGCCTTATGCGCAGGCGTTTGCGCTGGGCGATCATGCGGCGGCATTGGCGGCTTGTGTCGTGACGGCGAACGATGCACATGACGCTGGATTGGGTATCAACGCCGGCCACGATTTGAACCAGAACAATCTACTCACACTAAAGCAGGCGATCCCGTTTCTCGATGAAGTATCAATCGGCCACGCGCTGATTGGCGAGGCGCTGTATGCGGGGCTGGCGGCAACCGTGCAGGCTTATCTGCAGATTTTGCGCGATTGACAGAGCAGTCTGAATATTGCGGATCGCAGGGCGTTGCCTGAATCCGCCGGAATATTCCCAGACTAACGGTCAGCAACTGATGCTGACCGCAGATTTTACGAATACGCCGGAATCCCTACTCGGCAGCCTTGCCGGTAGTGACAAATCCCACATGCACCATGCCGGCAGCTTTTGCCGTCGACATGATCGACCAGATGGTCGAGTATTGCGTGGTTTTTTCCGCGCGAATCTCCAGCTCCGGCTGCGGCAACTGCTGCGCAAATACGGCCATGCGCGCCTTGAACTGCGCATCGGTAACCGGACCATCATCCAGAAACAACTCACCGTTCTTGTTGACGGCGAGATCGATCGGCGGGATTTTCACGCCCGACTCGATGCCCGGATCCGCTTTCGGCAGATCGACACGAATCTTGTGCGCGGCCAGCGGCGCCGTAATCATGAAAATGATCAACAACACCAGCATCACGTCCACGAGCGGCGTGACGTTGATTTCCGCCATGACACCGCCGCTACCACCACTACTGAAAGCCATTGTTTTGTTCCTTACTTCTCGAAGCCGATTTTCTTCACACCGACACGCTTGGCTTCACCCATCACGGAGGCGATCTTGTCGTATTCGGTAGTGTCGGCAGCCTTGATACGCAGTTCCGGCTGATCGGCTTCTGCCTTGACGCCGAGCACAGCGAGCTGCGCCTGCAACTCCGGCAACGTGATCGGATTGTTATTCCATTCCATACCACCGGTCTCGCGGATCATCAGATTGATCGGGTCGATCGGCTTCGGCGGTTCAATAACATTTGGCGAAGGCTGCGGCAGATCAATACTGATCTTGTGCGTCATGACCGGTGCCGTGATCATGAAAATGATCAACAGCACCAACATCACGTCCACCAAGGGCGTGACGTTCATATCGGCCATTGGGCCGCTGCCACCGCCAGAACTGAATGCCATGACTTATTTCCTCGTCGGAACAACCACTGCAGCGGTGTCTACGCGTGAACCGGTAGCGTAGAAATCGTGCAGGTCATGCGCGAACTCGTCGAACTGCGACAGCGTGACGCGATTCGCACGAACAAAGAAGTTGTAACCAAGCACGGCGGGAATCGCGACGCCCAGACCGACCGCGGTCATGATCAATGCTTCACCAACCGGACCGGCGACTGCGTCGATCGATGCCTGACCGGAAGCGCCGATTTTCAGCAGTGCGTGGTAAATGCCCCAGACCGTGCCGAGCAGACCAACGAACGGTGCGGTCGAACCCACGGTCGCCAGTACCGACAGACCGCCTTCGAGGCGAGCACTCTCACGAGCGACTGCCTGGCGCAGCGCACGATCAATGAACTCACTGCGATTCAGGGCCTCGACCAGACGGCTGCCTTCGTTGCGCTGGTGATGAGCAGCGGCGAGTGCGCAATCCAGAGCGATCTTCGAGAACGGCTCGGCCTTCGGCTGCTGTTCTAGGAAGTTCACTGCGTCCTGGGTGGAACCGGTCTCCCAGAACGTACTGCGAACCTTGTCGGCGCGGGCACGGATCATCAGGTTGCGCAGGAAGTTGGCAACGATGAAATAGATCGACAGTACCGACATGATCACCAGTACCACGAATACCACGAGTCCAAGCGGATCGAAGTTGTGGATCAGGTGGTCAAAACCCATCTGCGACAGGGCCTGGGCATCATTGCCACCCAAGGCGCCAGCTGCATGTGGAACGGTGCCGGGCTGAACGGCGGGATTCGAAGCTGCATCTTGTTGCATATACGTACCTACTCTGAGAGGCTGAAATTGATTGGGACCAACGCGTAACTGGCACTTGGCTTGCCACCTGACGAGCCCGGATTGAACATCCAGGTTTTCACTGCGGCGATAGCTGCCTGATCGAGCTCACGATGACCACTCGATTTTTCTACTGTCACTTCTTGTGGACTACCGTCCGGGCCCACCAGCACCTTGAGTAGGCATTTGCCTTCCATGTGCTGACGCACCGCGGCAGGCGGATACTTCGGCGGACGCATCTTACGATAGCTCACATTCTCGCTCGCCGCGATATCCGATGGCGGCGGCGGCGGCGCCGGTGGTGCCGGTGGCGGTGCAGCCACTGACATCGGCGTCGCTTCCGTTTGCACCACTGGTGGCGGTGGCGTCGGTGGAGGCGTCGGTGGCGGTTTGATTTTTTCGACGATTTTCGGTGGCGGCTTTTTCGGCGGCTCCGGTGGCGGCGGCGGCGGCGGCGGTGGCGGTGGCGGCGGCTCAATGAATTCCACCGTCACAATGTGCTCGCTTTCCTTGTCCTTCGCCTTGGGCGGGGCCAACGGAGCAATCATCATGATGAATGCAAAGGTGTGTAACGCAAAAGCGACCGTCAGGGCCGTTGTACGGGCCCAGCTAAATCGCTCGTTACCAGATTGGGTAGGGTCTGACGCCATCAACTTGAACCAACGCTAGATTGTTTAAGAAGCCCGCGACGCATGCATAACGTTGTGGATGTTTAGACATCCAAATACGTCATGGCCTTTCGGCGGAGCCGTGGACGGTACACTACCTTTAACGCGCTAGACAAGGTGTTCGCGGAAAATAATCTCGAACACCGTGTAAAAGCCCGGTTTTTGTTACTCAGGTAGCACGCAAAACTGCAGAACGTTTCAGATCACTTTTTCTTTTTCTGAATCTTGACGCCGCCACGCAATGCTTTCAGGCGTTGGTCAGCCATCGGCTTGGAGCTCGGAAATCCCGTCGCTTTTTCGTAGTCGGCAATCGCCGCAGCACTCTCACCCAGGTCATTCTCGGCATCACCGCGCAGCAGATAGGCCTCGCCTTGCTGGCGCAAACCACCCTTGCTGATGGCCTGCGAGAACGCCTCCTTGGCTTCCTTGCTGTGATCCGAGTAGAACAGGATATAACCGCGCTGGTAATCGACGTTGCCGTCTTTGGCGAGCGGCGAGGCTTTGGCATACGCAGCCAGAGCGTGGGTATCATCCTCACTCTGGGCGTACATGTCGCCGAGCAGCTTGTAATTGTCGTAGGTCGGCTTGACGATGCCTTTGCTGAGCCCCTCTTCCAGCACCGGAGCACCGTCCTTGGGTTTGTCGGCATTGGCGTAGAGCTGCGCCAGATGCTTGTAGTCGTCCTCGGTGGTGATCAGGCCCTTGGTCTTGGCAGCAGCGAGCAGATCCAGCGCTTTTTGATCCTGCTTCGCATTGATGTAAACGGCGGCGAGGCGCTGGATCAGTTTCAGGTTGTTTGGATCTTTCGCCAGTTGCGCTTGCGCAATCTTGCCGGCCTCGTCGAATTGCTTGGTCTCGAAATAACTCGCCATGAGAATTTCGGTCCACGAATCGTTCGGCTTGTCCGGTGCGAGCGAAATCGCCTTGTTCAGTGCTTCGATCGCTTCCGGATATTTTTCGAGACGATAGTAGGAGTTGCCACGCAGTGCATACACTTCGGCTTTTTCGGTCAACGTGGCTTTTTGCCAGGCATCCAGCGACGTCAGTGCGTCCTGGTATTTTTCCTGCTGCATTTGCAACTGCGCGATCTGGTACATCGCCGCAAATTGTTCGCGGTTGGGTAGCGCATCGATCGCGATCGCCTGCTGAATCAGCTGGATCGCGCCGTCGTAGTCGTCTTTTTCCTGCTTGATCTGCGCTTCGCCCTGCAAGGCCTTGGCCTGCCCGTATTTGCCGGAGTGCGAGTCGGACGCCACCTTGGCAAGCAGTTCCTGCGCTGCGTCGAACTGGTTCTTGTCGAGCAGATCAAACGCCTTGTTCAGATCCTTGCTGCCTTTCTCGGACAGATCGTTTTTCGGATCGCGGCGGGTCGCGTTCGGGTATTCGTTTTTCTCGTCTTTTTTCTTTGACGACGATCCGTCAGGGCTGGCATAGCTCGCCGCATAGACCGGGATAAATCCGATGCTGGTGATGGCGAGTCCGAAGGCCACTGCGGTACACCATTTTTTGAGCGACAATTTTTGCGTTTGCATGATGAGTAATTCTCCCAAACGTAACAATTCTGGTTGCCATGACGCGGCATTACTTGATGTGCCGAGAGTAGCGCCCTGGCGAGATAATTCCAAGGGCATGCGCCGCAATTTCAGCGATGCTAACAAATATACTTTTAATCAAAGTATATTTGTTGCAAGCGGAATGGGCGCGTTAATCAGACCGCGTCAAAAAATGTTCGCGCCCGCCATATCACGGATAAAGTGCGTTAAAACAATGCTTTACCAAATTTTCTGGTGGCTAGCCGTCAACATTGCCGACAATCTGCTAGATGTCGAGATTGCTGACTCGCAGCGCATTCTTCTCGATGAAAGCCCGCCGCGGCTCGACCACATCACCCATCAGGGTCGAGAAGATCTGATCCGCCGCAACCGCGTCTTCGATGGTGACTTGCAGCAATCGACGCGTTTCCGGATTCACTGTGGTTTCCCACAACTGTTCCGGATTCATTTCGCCCAGTCCCTTGAAGCGCTGGATGGTGCGACCCTTTTTCGCCTCGTCCATCAGCCATGACTGTGCTTGCGCAAAGTTGGCGATGGCGCGGCTATTATTGCCGCGGCGAATCTCGGCACCCGGCTGGATCAGGTCGGCGAGCTGCGCGGCCAGATCAGCGATGGGTTTGAATTCCGGACTCGTGAAAAAGTTTGCCGGCAGGATTTGCGTGGTGGCGAGACCATGATGCTCGCGCTTGATTTCCAGCGCGGCCGGATGCTCCGCCGTGGCGGCACGTACGCTGAGTTGATAGAACGCGCGCCCCAACCCGCTCGCGTTGACCTTGCGAGCCAAGCCTTCCAGCCAAGCGGTTGCGCTGTCGGCTTGTTGCCAGCTCTCGCTCGGCAACGGCGCCATATCCAGCATCGCGGTCAAGATTGCGCTGTCGAAACGTAGGCTCAACCGACCGATTTGATCGCTCGCAAGTTGATAATCCTGCAGCAGTTTTTCCAGAACTTCGCCACGCAATGGCGGCGCGTCGGGGCTGTATTTCAACTCGGAATTCTCAACCGCGTTGCTGATCAGATACGCGTTCAGCGCCGCATCGTCCTTGAGATACATTTCCTGCTTGCCCTGCTTGAGTTTGTACAGCGGCGGCAGGCCGATATAAATATACCCACGATCGATCAATACCGGCATCTGCCGATAGAAGAACGTCAGCAACAAGGTGCGGATGTGCGATCCATCGACGTCCGCATCGGTCATGATGATGATGCGGTGGTAACGCAGCTTGTCCGGATTGAACTCTTCCTTGCCGATACCGCAACCGAGCGCGGTGATCAAGGTGCCGACTTCCGGCGATGACAGCATCTTGTCGAATCGCGCCTTCTCGACGTTGAGGATTTTTCCCTTCAGCGGTAATACCGCCTGGGTTTTGCGATTACGCCCCTGCTTGGCTGAGCCACCCGCAGAATCACCCTCGACCAGGAACAATTCACTGAGCGCCGGATCTTTTTCCTGACAATCAGCGAGCTTGCCCGGCAGACCGGCGATATCCAGCGCGCTCTTGCGCCGCGTCAGCTCACGCGCCTTGCGCGCCGCCTCGCGGGCACGCGCGGCATCGACCACTTTGGCCGCAATGGCGCGCGCTTCCGCCGGATTTTCCAGCAAGAATTCTTCGAGCTTCTGGTTGATCGCAGACTCGACCACGCCCTTCACTTCCGAGGAAACCAGCTTGTCTTTGGTCTGTGACGAGAATTTCGGATCCGGCACCTTCACCGACAATACTGCGATCAAACCCTCGCGCATATCGTCGCCGGCGAGCGTGACCTTGGCGGTACGCTGCAGGCCACTGGCCTCGATATAGTTACTCAGCGTGCGCGTCAATGCCGCACGGAAACCGGCCAAGTGGGTGCCGCCGTCTTTCTGTGGAATGTTGTTGGTGAAGCAGAAGCAGTTTTCTTGATACGCATCGGTCCATTGCATCGCCAGATCGACAGTGATGTTGCTCTGATGCGAGCTGAAGTTGATCACGGTGGGATGCAACGGCGTCTTCAGATGTGCCAAATGCTGTACGAACGAGCGAATGCCGCCCTCGTATTCGAAGATGTCGTGCCGATCGACACGCTCGTCATGCAATTCGATACGCACACCCGAATTCAGGAACGACAGTTCGCGCAGGCGCTTCGCCAGAATGTCGTAGTGGAATTCGATATTGGTGAAAATGGTCGGGCTCGGCATGAAACGCACGGTCGTGCCGCGCAGCGCAGATGGCCCGATCACCTTGAGCGGATAGACGGGTTCGCCGAGGCGATACTCCTGCTGATGCTCGAACCCATCGCGGTAAATCGTCAGATACAACACTTCCGACAAGGCGTTGACCACAGATACACCAACACCGTGCAGACCACCGGAAACCTTGTAGGAGTTGTCGTCGAACTTGCCGCCAGCGTGCAGCACGGTCATGACCACTTCGGCGGTCGAACGCCCTTCTTCGTGCATGTCGACCGGGATGCCGCGGCCGTTATCGATCACACTGACCGAGGTATCGCTGTGGATCGTCACGATTACACGATCGCAGTATCCCGCCAAAGCCTCATCAATGGAGTTGTCCACCACCTCGAAGACCATGTGGTGCAGGCCGGTGCCGTCATCGGTATCACCGATGTACATGCCCGGGCGCTTGCGCACCGCTTCCAGGCCCTTTAGTACCTTGATGTTGCTCGAATCGTAATGGTTGTTCTGATCGTTATGCTCAGTCATGCGCAGTAGGCATCCGGCGTGGCCGCGGTTTGGTTCGCGGCATGGGACCAGCGCGAGGCCGGTCAAGACGGCAATTATAGCAGCCGCGCGCTCAGGGCGTTTGCGGCTGGAACTCGCTGCTACAGCGCTGTCACCGAACCACGTTCCACGTGGAACCTTCGTACCGCACCATCCACGATCAATGGCGCCAGTGCGACAGGGGTCTCGGTTCCAGTAATAAGGATTTGTGCATCCAGCCCCAAGGATTTAACGACCAACGCCTGATGCTCGGCATCAAGTTCGGAAGCAAGATCGTCGAGGCAGATTATCGGCCAGTCGCCTTTTGTATGTGCGAGGTGCTGCGCCTGCGCGAGCAGACATGCCAGCGCGCAGAGTTTTTCTTGGCCGCGCGACAAATGCTCGCGTTTGGATGCCAAATCAAACCGTAGAGACCAATCAGCACGGTGCGCACCAGCGCTGGTAAATCCACGCGCAATATCGCGAGCGTAATTCTGCTGGAGTCTTTCCAGCAGAGACATATCGGCATTCCAACCCGGATCGAAACTCAGTTGAACAGCTCCCAGCTCACTCAAAAACGTGCTCGCGAGACCGACGAGATAAGGGCGCAATGCATCGAGGTAGCGCGCCCGATAATCAGCCAAAACCACGGCCGCGCCAGCCAGTTCGATATCCCAAGGCCCCAGTTCTGACTCGCGCGGCGATTGCCTTAGCAAAGCATTGCGTTGTTTAAGTGCGCGTTGGTGCCGCCGCCACTGCAAGGTGAAATCTTGTTCCACGTGGAACAAACCCCAGTCGAGAAATGATCTTCTCTCAGCAGCAGGGCCAGAAATCAGCGCGTGCGAACCGGGCTCGAAACAAACCACGGCACAAAGTCGTAAAAGCTCCGTCAAACTTTGTGGCTGAGTTCCGTCTATGCGTGATTGCCAACGTGCACCGGTCCGCAGAAGACCAAGTCGATGTTGAACATCTGCCCCCGTCAACAGTTGACCAAACACCGACAGATGGCTCTGCCCTTCCTGTAACAGCACATCGCGATTGGCACTTCGGAAAGAGCGGGCATGCGAAAGCAGGTGCACCGCTTCCAGAATGCTGGTTTTACCGGCGCCGTTTCCGCCAGTAAACAAATTGATTCCCGGACTCAGCGTTATGTCCAGCGACGAGAACACGCGGAAGTTTTCGAGTCGCAGTTCAGCTAAACGCACAACAAACTCCGCAAACAGCGAAGCCCGCGGCACAAAATAACAAGCGCACGCGGGCTTCGGTTGAAACGAACAAAACAGCGGAGAACTAGAGACGCAGGGGCATGACTACATGACGCGACTGATCGGAGTCAGTCGCACGCATCAGGCAGCTCGAATTTCCATCACGCAAACAAATCAGGACCTCATCGCCGCGCAGCGCACTAAGCGCGTCCTGCAGGTAATTCACATTGAAGCCGACGCTAAGATCAGAAACTCCCGTGCGCGCTTCAAGGTCTTCGACCGCTTCCTCCTGCTCCGGGTTATGCGCGACGATGCGCAAACGATTCGGATTCACTTCAAGTTTCACGCCACGATATTTTTCATTCGACAAGATCGCCGCGCGTTGCAGCGCCGAGCGCAACTCTTCACGCCCGACGCGAACTTCCTTGTCGGCACCGATCGGGATTACTGCCTCGTAGTCCGGGAAACGGCCGTCAATCAGCTTTGAAGTGAAGGTCACGCCACCGCGATGCACGCGCAAGTGATTGCGTCCGAACTCGAGCTCGACCGTGCCGTCGCCCGTCTCGAACAATCCTTGCAGCTCTAGGACACCTTTGCGCGGGATGATGATTTGGCGGCGAGTGGTGACGCTCTCATCCAGCGTCGTCTCCGCCAGCGCCAAACGGTGCCCGTCCGTGGCAACACAACGCAGCACCTTATCGCGCAAATCCAGCAGCAAACCGTTTAGGTAATAACGAACATCCTGCTGCGCCATTGCAAAGCTGGTTCGATCCATCAGCTCTTTGAGCGTTGCTTCGGGCAACGTGACGCGTTCGACCAATTCGATGTTTTCGATGACCGGAAATTCGCTGGCCGGAAGAGTAGCCAAAGTGAACTTGCTTCGACCGGCGCTGACCGTCACACGATCGCCAGACTGTTTGATATCGACCTTGCAGCCGTCAGGCAGCGCGCGGCAAATATCGAACAGCTTGCGCGCTGGTATCGTGATTTCTCCCGATTCAAGATCCTGCGCCTCGGTGCTCGCTACCATCTCGACCTCAAGATCGGTTCCGGTGAACGACACGCGGTCAGCACTCACGTTGACAAGCAGATTGGCCAGCACAGGCAGCGTTTGTCGACGTTCGACCACGCCAACAACCTGTTGCAGGGGCTTGAGTAAAACCTCGCGTTGAATGCTGAATCGCATGGCGCAGTATTTCCCGGTTAGTGACTAATAAAGATCTTGATAATAGGTATAAGTAGTAGCTGTAGTGCCTGTGCATAACAAAAAAATAAACTATTTCGCTATATTTTTCAGTATCTTGAGAAAGATTTTCGCGCTGTACATCTATCTGCCCCGGCTGTGGGTGGATTGTGGATAACTTTTCACCAACCAGCTATCCCCACCTTATCCACAGCCACTTAGCCGGTCAGGGTTCGCAGTAATTTATCCCAGTCCTGACGCAACTTCCCATCCGTCTTGCACAGCTCGCGTATGGTGCGGCAGGCATGCAACACCGTGGTGTGGTCGCGCCCGCCAAACGCATCGCCGATTTCAGGCAGACTGTGCTCGGTCAACTCTTTCGCCAAGGTCATTGCCATCTGTCGTGGCCGCGCCAGAGAACGGCTGCGATTCTTCGACAACAAATCACTCAGCCGCAACTGATAATAATCCCCGACGATCTTCTGGATGTTCGGGATAGTAATCGCTTGCGCATGGACTGTAAGCAAGTCGCGCAATGTTTCCTGCGCAAACTCTTCGGTTACCGGTTTGCCGAGAAAATTCGCGCGCGCGGCCAGAGTGTTCAGCGCGCCTTCGAGATCGCGCACATTCGAACGCATGCGCCGCGCCACAAGGAAGGCCACCTCTTCCGGCAAATCGATATGTTTTTCCGCCGCCTTGCTTAGCAAAATTGCAGCGCGGGTCTCGAAATCCGGTGGTTCGATCGCGACGCTCAAACCCCATCCGAGACGTGATTTCAGGCGCGGTTCGAGATTTTCAACCTCTTTCGGATAACGATCGCAGGTCAGGATAATTTGCTGCTTGCCTTCGAACAGCGCGTTGAAGGTGTGGAAAAATTCCTCCTGGGTGGTGTTTTTCCCGGCGAAAAACTGAATATCGTCGATCAGCAGCGCATCCACCGAACGGCAGCGGCGCTTGAAATCATCCATGTTCTTGGTGCGCAGCGCATCGATCATCGCGCCGACAAACTGTTCGGATCGCAGATACGTGACACGCATCGCCGGATTATTGGCGCGCATCAGATTGCCCGCCGCATGCATCAGGTGGGTTTTACCCAGACCCGTGCCGCCGTACAACAACAGCGGGTTGTAAGCACGGCCTGGATTCAGCGCCACCTGCATCGCGGCAGCCTTGCCGAGCTGGTTGGTCTTGCCTTCGATGAAATTATCAAAGGTGTAATGTCGATCGAGGCTGGGTTCCGGCGCGCTCGCCGTATGCCTGAGCGGAGCTTCCGCCGACAAGGAAATCGGCCTGACCGTTGCCTTCCGGCTCGAAACAGCGCCCACATCCAGACGCAACGGCACCGGCGCACCTTTCAAATGCGCCAATACGGTTTGAATGCGGGGCAGAAAATCGGCACGTACCGTTTCCAGCGTGTATGCGTTTGGCGCCAGCAGATGCAATCCGTCACCGTCTTCGCTGACCTGCAGCGGCCGCAGATACGTGTGCAAATCCTCGACGCTAAGCTCGCCTTCCAGGCGCTCCAGACAGCGCCGCCACAACTCGATCATGCTCGTTCCATTTCGTATGCGTCACGCAAGCCTGAAGGCGCGCGATGTTTAAAGCAGGCGGATTCTGCAGTCTACCGCGCATGTGCGGCCAGCG